>JBBCJA010000001.1:0-548130 GCA_037189585.1 Selenomonadaceae bacterium
AGGCCAGATCGCGGAAGTGACAATCCCGATGGGTGACAACGGTCCCATCGAGACCACTCCTGGGGAAGTCTCTTCCAACATCATTCCTCGCCCGCTGGAAGAGATGCCGGCGCTGGATGTAGGCCAGATCGCGGAAGTGACCATCCCGATGGGTGACAACGGTCCCATCGAGACCACCCCTGGTGAAGTCTCTTCCAGCATCATTCCTCGTCCGCTGGAAGAAATGCCGGCGCTGGATGTGGGCCAGATCGCGGAAGTGACCATCCCGATGGACTAGCCTCAGTGTCTTCTCGCCGAGGAGAGCATGGGCGAGGAGCAAACCTCTATAGATATGAGAACCGTCCTCTGCCTGACCAACTTCTTCAAAGGACACCGTTTGCTGGAGTCTTTCAAAAAACTCGGTTGCCGTACACTGCTGGTGGGGACCACCAGGGTACGCCACGACCCGTGGAAGGCCGAGCATGTCGATGAGAAGTTCTTCGTGCACGACTTCGAGGACGAGCAAGCCCTGCTCAACGCCATCAGCTATCTGGCCAGAGACCGTGAGATCGATCTGGTCGTTCCGCTGGAAGAGTACTCGGTGGAAACGGCCGCCACCGTTCGGGCTCACCTCGGTCTGCCCGGCCCCGACGAGGGCGTGACGCGTCGCTCCCGCGACAAACTGGCCATGAGGTTATTGGCTCGCCGGGCCGGCATCCCCGTACCCGCCTTCGAGGCTTTCGTCAATCGTGGAACAGTCGGCCGATTTCTCAACAGCGTGGCGGGTCCCTGGATGGTCAAACCGCGGATGGAAGGTGGAGCGGTTCAGATCCGCAAGCTTCATCATGCCGAGGAAGTATGGCAGCTTTTTGAGGAGTTGGGAGACCGCCGCTCCTACCATCTGATCGAAGCCTTTGTTCCGGGCTCCGTCTTTCACGTCGACTCTGTCGTGCAAAACGGCAAGGTGCGGATAGCCCTACCGGGGCGTTACGGAACACCACCCTTTGATGTCTGGCACGGAGGTGGGGTCTTCTCTTCTCGGACGGTGGCCAAGAAAGACCCTCTGGCGAAAGTTCTGTTGGACCTCAACGAAAAGGTCATTCAGGCGGTGGGCGTGCGCCAAGGCGTCAATCATGTCGAGTTTTTGGGACTCGACGAGCGTGTCTATTTTTTGGAGATCGGAGCCCGCGTGGCCGGCTCGAATTTGGATCGACTGACCACGGCCGCTACAGGTGTCGACCTCTTCCTGGAGTCAGCCAAGCTGGATCTTCACTGGCTGGGTGATGAGTACAAACTGGACAAACCTTACCGAAAAGAAGCCGGCATTGTGCTCTGCTTGTCGCGCGACAAGGAACCCTCGAGGGACTTTTGCGCAGGCATTCCCGAGGTGGACTGGACTCTGAGTCACGAACACCACGCCGGCTGCGTGGTGGCGAGCTCCAACAGCGCCAGGATCGACAGTCTGGTGGAAACCATTCGGGACAACTTGGCTCGAGACCATCTGGCGGTTTTGCCCGCCACGGATAAACCGGTCTGACAAGTTGCGAAAAATTGTAACCTTCATGTTCTTGCCATGCAGGAGTGTCTGAAGTACACTGCGCGTATCGGTTTGAACATGCAAAAGTCAAGGCAGAAAGAAATTCATTTTTTCGCCTCCGCACGGAGCGCATACCTGCCTGTTCGCCGAATGCTTCTCTGTTGTCGCTGTTGTTGTTGTTAATCCCAACTCGACTTTTTCACAGCGTCATCTTAACCAACAGAGGTATCCCCAGTGCTCCAGAATAGCAAGCCCGTCGTCGGAATCCCCATCCCCCTAGACTACTTCGAGCGTGAGCCCTTGTGGGGAAATTCCGGTGGATATCGCGCGGTGGTGGAGATTGTGGACGCGGTCGAGTCGGCCGGTGGATCGGCCCAGCTCATCTTCCCTGGACTCGACGCCCCTGAGATTCATGCCCTGATTTTGCCGGGCGGCGGGGATTTGGATCCCTCCTTCTATGGGCAGCCCGCCCACTCCAAACTCGCCGACCTAGACCCCGAGTTCGACACCTTCCAGATCGCTTGGGCGCGCAAGGCTCTGGAGTCCAAGATTCCCACTCTGGGGATTTGCCGTGGAATGCAGGTGCTCAACGTGGCCGCCGGTGGCACCTTGATCCAGCATGTGGAGGGAGCCGATCAACACTTCCCCGAGTTCGCGCGTAACGACGCCGCGCTTCGTCGCAACCCGGTTCATCCCGTCGCCCTGGCCAAGGATTCCAAGCTGGCCCAGATTGTCGGAGAGGAGCAGGCTCAGGTCAACTCGCTTCACCATCAGGCGGTGGACCAACTGGCCGCGATGTTCCAAGCCAGCGCTTGGGCCGAGGACGGTCTGGTCGAAGCCTTCGAGCGCCCCGACGCCTGGCAGGTCGGAGTGCAGTTCCACCCCGAGGACCTCCGCCACGCCGACGCCCGCTTCGCGGGTCTGTTCGCCAGCCTGGTGGAAGAAGCCGGCAAACGTGCCATCGCTTAGCTAAGTGGGAATACATTTGACCAGCACTGGCAGCGCTGCCAGCTTTTTTTGATAGCGCGGCATATATGATTTCGCGGCTGAGCGCTCCCGCTGAACTCGTGAGGATCTCCCGCTGAGTTTAACGGGATCCCGCTTTCAAGAGCGGGATCGTAGTACCAGGGCGAGCCCTCCTGATAGCGGTACGCGAAGCGAGGCGACACTTAGCTCGGTTTGAAATACCCACGGGCGTACTGATTTGGCGGTGTCCAGGCAGCGCCGAGCGCTTGAGCCGCGCGGATGGGCCAGTATGGTTCCCGCAGTGAGGCGCGGGCCAGCAGGATGAGATCGGCTTGCCCGCTGACCAGAATCGTTTCGGCCTGCGCGGGTTCGGTGATCTCCCCCACCGCGGCGGTGGGAAGTCCTGACTCGCGGACTTTCACTGAAAACGGCACCTGATACCCCGCGCCCGCGATGATCTGCTGCTCCAAAGAGCTCCCACCGGAAGAGCAGTCGATCAGATCCACTCCCGCTTCCTTGAGTCGGAGGGCGAAAGCCAGAGACTGCTCGGGGTCCCACCCACCCTCAACCCAGTCGCTGACCGAGATGCGAACCAGTAAGGGCAGTTCGTCCGGCCAAACAGCACGGACAGCCTGGGCGACCTCCAGCGGGAACCTCATCCTGCCCTCGAGGTCGCCTCCGTACTCGTCCTTACGTTGGTTTGACAAGGACGAGAGAAACTCGTGCAGCAGATAGCCGTGAGCCATGTGAAGCTCAGCCACTTGAAATCCGGCATGATAAGCCCGCTGGGCCGCGGCCACGAAGTTATCTTTCGTAACCCGGAGTTCGTCGGGACTCATCCCCTGAGGCGTGCGATGTTGAGCGGAAAAGGGGATCTCCGACGGCGCGATTGCCGGCCATCCTCCCTCGGCGTCCGAGAGCGGCTTGCCGCCTTTCCAGGGCAAGTCGGTGCCGGCTTTGCGCCCAGCGTGGGCTAACTGAATGGCCGGCACGCTCCCATGCTCTTTCAAGAAGGCGACAATCGGGGCCCAGGCTTCGGCTTGCTGGTCGTTCCAGACCCCCGCGTCGGACGGTGAGATTCGACCTTCCGGCGAAACCGCCGCCGCTTCAGTGAAGATAAGACCGGCCCCTCCCACGGCGCGACTTCCCAAATGAACCATGTGCCAGGCGTTAACCAGGCCGTCTTGACACGAATACTGGCACATCGGAGAGATACCGATGCGGTTGGGCAGAGTCACTCCGCGAAGTTTGAGCGGCGTGAAGAGCTGGACCGGAGTCGAACGCATGTTGGAAGCTCCTTAAGGTAAGGCGGGGATGTTGAGCGGCACGTTGCCAGCTTGAGGATGGCTGACGGTCAGGCTACCGCCGGAAAGCGCTGTGTCGACTTCCAGGTTGGACATTCCTCGCTCGTCGGTGCGGAAAGGAAACGGTTGCGAGCCGTCCACCGAGACGGTGAAGTCTTCGTTGGGAACCGGATTACCCCAGGCGTCGGTCAGAGCCACCTTCGCATTGACTCGTAGAAGCTCGCGGTTGTCCGGAGTCTTGGTCTTTTTTCGGTCAAGCAGCTTGACCAGAACTCTTTTGGCCTCCCCACCCCTCAAGCTGAACTCCTTAGTGGAGGTGACGGGGCCGCACATGACCGCGATTTTGGCCGCGCCCGCGCGCCGTACCGAAGTGAGTCGTGCCTTGACCTGACCACCCGAGGTTTTGGCCGTGGCCGGTGAGATCATCACGCCGTGGGAGAAGAATCGCACCGGGGTGCCGTCGGGGACGGGAGCGCCCGAGGCGGTCGCGAACGTGACCATTACATCGGCCGTGCTCTTACCATCGGCCTGCAGACTGTTGGCCGACATGGTCCAGGAGGCGGAGGAGGGATAAAGCCGTTCACGGCTATCCTTGACCAGCACGGCGGTGGCGACGGGCTTCTCCTTGGTCACGTTGCCCGGTCCGTCGGAGACGATGTGCTCTCCGATCACCATGTCCACCGAGGCGCCGCCGTCGAAATTGACCGCGTCCCTGACACCCAGCTTCTGGAGCCACTGCACCGTGGGCTCGAACTTGGCCCCTTGCGAGTGGTTGTCACGAAAGCCGGTGATGGTGGAGAGCATCAGCTGCCCGTTGTTGAGTGTGGCGGCCAGGCTACGGGCGGCCACCCGTGTGATGTCGTTACCGCCGGGGCCCAGTTCTTCTTCTTTAGCGGTGATCTTGGGCACCCCGTCTTTCATCAGACGGGGACCTCCACCCACAGCCATAGTCGCTTGAGACCAATCGCCACCGTCGAGATCCTTAAAGCTTGGGCCGTTGGAGGCCAGTCGACCGATCAACGGCTTTCCATCCTTGGTGATACCGAATCCACTTCGGGGTGGGCGGCGTTGTACGTGAGGGGCCAAAAGCTTGCCGTCCCGATAGACCAGGCCTAAAGCACCGCCCGAGGAAGCAAAGAATCCCGCGTTGATACCGGCAAGCGCTCCCGTGCGAGCCAGCATCGAGGAGATGGTCTCTCGAGCCGTAACTTTCTCCTGGGCCAGGCCCAGAATGACCTTGATCTCGGGGTCTTTGGGGTCGAACTGCAAACGGTTGAGACGAACCCACAGACCGGCCAGATACTGATCCTCGCGGATCCATTTGATCCCTTTGGTCAAGGAGAATTCTTCTTTCCAATAGCTGTCGATGGGAATATCCACCGCCAGTCGATAGGGGTTGGAGAGAGTCTGAACCTTCAGTTCGGAATGAGGAGGGCGATGGTTCAGGTTTAGGATCAGCTGACTGCGGTTGAGGTTCGTCTGTTTGAGCCCCCAGCTGCTGATCATGGGTAGTCGAGGAGCCGCGCCGAGAGTCATCGCCGGCAGGGCGTCGTTGAGCTCGATGACCAGTCTCTCAGGGCCGGTCAAGAAGTAGGCACTTCCCTGGGGAACGGCATGCTCTGTCTCGACCACGATGCGAAGATTGTTTCCGTTGACCGCGAAGCGGACGTTCTTGATTCGATCCATCTCCGCGGAACCGACCGCCTGGCTGGGCACTGCCAGGCAGAGCAGAGCTAGGCTAAAGATGACTGAGGTGAGGTGAGCTAATCGGGGCATACGGTCTCCTTGATAGACCTTCAATTATGCCACCCCTATAGAGGTTCCTTTTTCAATTTTTCGCGCACGGCTCCCATCTTGAGGACCCGTGCGCGAAACCTCGACAGCCCTAAGGCTGCCGCACGAAGCTCAACTGGTCGCCGCGCTCTTTTTCAAATCCGAGCAACGACTCGACAACGGGGCGGGCAAGCTCGAGCCGGTCCCAGGCTTCGGGTTTGACCAGGATCACACAGCGGATCTTCGTGATCTGGTTTTCGGTGGAGACTTCTCGAGTTTTGCACTGTTCCACGATGTAGTTCCGACTGGCCACGTGATGGCTATATTGACCGCTGTTTTCCAAAGGCTTGGGCCCCATTTCCTCGGTTTTGACCTGCTCGCCTTGCACAACCGAGTTTCCCAAGTCCAGGGCTTCCACAGTCTTCACCACCAGACGTTTCTCCACGATGAGGTGGAGGCTGAAGTTATCGGCGCCTAGCGTGTCGTTGAGGGCTAGGCGGGTCCTCTCCTCGGTGCTGAGTTCGCCTTGAGATGCGGGGGGAGTGCTCGGCTGAGACGTCCAGAGGGCGCAAGCGCCGAGTACGATCAAGAGAGAGATTTTGAGATAGGCTGAGGATGAATGGAAAAAATGCATGGCAATACCAGGGCTACCTTTCTCGGGGAAATAAGTGCGCGGACTTTCCGCTATTTCAGATTAGCCTTCCCGTGTTGGACGGGGATGTTCTTATTGTGAAAAAGTTGTTACCGTCCTCGACCGTGCTGGGGCAGACGAGTGTAGACCGTCGAGCGCGCCATACCCAGCTGGGGAAGCCAGTCCAGGTGGGTGGCCAGGCGAAGTAGGGTGGCCTCGCTCTGCGCGTCTCCGTGTCCCGTGCGGCATAGGCGGATGGCTTCGGCTAAGGAGACGAAGTGCTCCCGAGCGGGACCTTCTGGTGGGTCGACTCGGCAGGAGAAAGACCAGTAGAAGAGGTCTGATTGTCCGCTGGAAGCAGCGTTGAGAGGAGCGAGGTGATGGAGAACGCCAGAGAGATGGAGACTCAGTTCATTCCTCATCGGATGGGCAGGGGGGGATGAGAAATTGTCGGGGACGATCCATGGCTTCGCCCTAAAGCGAGCCCCTTTGCTGACCTGAAGGTCGCGCAAGTCGCGCCGCACCACTTTCAGGTTACCCGGAGCGAAAGCTAGTGCTGGCCGGGCTTGCGGAGTCATCTCCACCATCGGACCCTTCTCCGGGTCCAGGTAGTAGACCGCGACCTTGGCTCGATCATAGTTGGCCAATAGGAATTGACTGGCGAAGACTGGTTCCAGCGGGGTCTTGACCGCCGCATTTTGCACCGCGTGTTGAATGCGGGCATCCACCATCCCTAAACCCTCTCCCAAAGAGACCCGCCGATCCTCCACCACCGAGACGGTGTTGACTTGAGAAGCTAACGAACCGTCTCCTTCTCGCGCCGCCGGGATGTCTCCCAAACGGATGTGGGGCCTCAGGTCCCTCACTTGACCGAGACCCAGCGTGTCGAAGCGAGCTCGAAGTTCGGGATAGTCGTGCACGTAGGCCTCGAGCTCGGGGAGATAGCCGATGGCGTCCCAGGCGCGGCCAAACATGGTTCGGGCCCGCGCGGAATCGGAGATGCTCCCGTCGTCCATCGCTCCGATGGCATGCAAGGGGGAATAGAAGACCGGGCCAATCAGGCCCACCACCTCCATCTTGCCCCCGTCTCCGTAGGGAGTGCCGTCGATCTCCACGGCCGCCATGAAGTATTCATCCGACTCGGTCGATTCTAGCGGCATGGTGGGGGAGAGAGAGTCTCCTAGCCGCCGGAAGGTCCCCTCCACCGGTCGACCTCCGACCTCCTCGGCCAGTTCCGCCAACACGATGTCTCCCGCGCTGGCGCCCTTCTTGTCCCAACGACCCGCGATTCCGCTAGTGGACACGTACGGCTCACCGCGAAGCGCTCGGGCCAGGCGAGTGTCGCCGGTCTTAAAGGTCGCGTAGGGCGTCCCGCGCGGATCAAAGACCAGGGCGGCGATAGACGAGATATGATGTCCCGGACCATACACGAATCCTCCTTGATAGGCGGGCGCCCTTCCTATTTCAACGCGGTAGGTTTGATAGGTAAGATACTTCGAGAACGGCGTCCCCGTGATCCGCGCCTTGAGCACGCGATCTTCGACCTGGTGAATCGGCGCGTTCTGATAGGGACGCGCGCTCTCTTCAAGCCTGGAATCCTTAGGGACTATCTCTGACCAGGTCTGCCCTAGCAGTGGGGAAGAGAGAAACAGCATTATCAGAGCGCCGACCGCTCCGCGAGAGAACACCAACGCTTTAGCCGTGAGTTAGGCGACGCGCCTCTTCGACGCTCATCTCCAAATTCGGAATCCAGCCCAGATGGTCGGCTAGGCGCTCGCACAGAGCCTCGGTCTGGGCATCCCCGTGGTCTTCGCGACAGAATCGGATGGCCTCAGAGAGCGGTACGAAAGCGTTACGTTCGGTGGGACTGATGGGTGGCTCGACCTGACAAGCGGCGAAGTGATAATAGAGATCGGTTTGACCCGAGGAAGCTGGGGTTTTGCTGCCCAGATTGAAGACCTCTCCCTTCAGCTGCTCTCCCAGTTGCGAGGCCGCGTCTTCCTCTCTTGAGATCTTCAGGTCGGTGACGTCTTGTCGCACCACCCGGGGAGATTCGGGAGCGAAGGCAAGAGCTGGCCGGACCTGTGTGGTCATCTCGATCATCGGACCTTTCACAGGATCCATGAAAAAGACTCCAACCTTGGCCCGGTCGTAGTCGGTCTGAAAATACTGATTGGCGAACGTTGTCTCGAGCGCGGTGATGGTCCCTCCCTCGTTGACCGCATGACTGGTGACGGCGTCGATCATTTTCGTTCCCGTGTCCAGGGTGGTCTCTTCTCGGCGCGAGCAGACCACGTCGTTGATGCGGGCCTCCAGCGAGGTTCCCTGGGGGGGAGCTTCCGGAAGTTTGCTTCCCTTGACCAGGGAACGAGGGTCGAGCACCTGACCCAGTCCCAGGGTGTCGAAGCGGCCGGCCAGTTGCGGATGGTCATGCACGTAAAGCCCGAGTTGGGGGATATAGCCGATGGCATCAAAGCCTCGACCGAACATCGCGCGGGCTCGACCTCCTTCGGCGATGGTTCCGTTGTCCATCGCGACGATCGCTTCTTGAGCCGAGGACATCACCGGACCGATCAGGTCCACTACCTCCATCCCGCCGCCATCGCCGTAAGGCGTTCCGGTAATGTTAACAGCTGCCATATAGTAAGCGTCGGCTTCGGTCGATTCAAACGGCATCGTGGGGGTTACTGAACTTCCCAAAGGGAGAAAGGTCCCGGAAACGACCTCTCCACCCACCTCCTCGGCAAGTTCAGCCAGCACGATCTTGGAGGCGCTGGCTCCCTCTTTGTCCATTCGTCCGGCGATACCGCCAATCATGACATAGGGCTCATGACGCTCGGAGCGAGAGAGTCGCGTGTCGCCGGTCTTAAAGATGGGGTGAGGATTCATGGCTTCGTCAAAGGCCATGGCCGCGATAGAGGAGATATGATGGCCCGGACCGTGGACGAAGCCACCTCGAAAGGTCTTGACTCCGCTTTCGGTCGAGACACCGACCTCGTAAGTCTTGTACTTGAGGAACTTGTCGAAAGGGACTCCCGAGACCTCCGCCTTGACCACGCTGTCTAAAGGGCTAAAACTTGCCTCCTTGACCAAAAGCGAGGGAGCGGAGAGCAACTTTCGCGAGGCGACCGAGGAGGTCGCGGCCAGACTCACGCGCTGAAATTCCATTCGGAGACGTTTCGGCGCAACGAAAAGAACCCCTGGTGAGTACTCCAGGGGCTCTTCTCGACGAAGTTGATGACACGCCCTCCTAGGCGCGAGCGGGGGTTAGTTCTAGAGTCTCACCCGGTTTTAAGGCGTGAACGATGACTCCGGTTTGGGCCTTTTCCACCTCGGCCTTGAAAGCTTCCACATCGATGGCAAGCGGTGGCCAGGTGTTGTAATGAACGGGAATGACGGCTTTGGGGCCGACTAGTTCAATCGCTTTTTTGGCCTCGTAGACGTCCATGGTGTAATGTCCACCCACCGGTAAGATCAAGACCTCCGGTTGGTAGAGTTCAGCGATAAGTTTCATGTCGCCGAACACGCAGGTGTCTCCCGTATTGTAAACTCGTACTCCACCAAAATCGACCACGATTCCGGCCGGCATACCCATGTATTGACCTTCGTAGGAGGAGGAGTGGAAGGCCGGAACCATCTTGGACCAACCCCAATCGTGCTTGACCCGACCGCCCAATCCACATCCGATGGTCTTGATCCCCTTTTTCTCTAAATGTCCAGCCAATTCGAAGACGGCGACAACGGTCGCGTCTGAGCGTTTGGCCAGCGTCTCGGTATCGCCCACGTGGTCCTCGTGACCGTGTGTCAACAAGATCGCTTGAGGTTTGAGATCGTCGGGCAGCCCGCTGGCCGAGGGGTTACCGGTGAAGAACGGATCGAAGACGATCTCGGCCCGCCCATCGGAGAGGCCGACGGCCGAGTGACCGTAATAGTGGAATTTCATTGCTGTCCTCCTTTTTACTCTTGAACCCAGACGATACGTGGACGAACCTCGCCTGGCGTCCTCATGCGGCCCATCCGCCACGCATCATCTGGGTTGTATTCAAACTGTCGAGACGGCCCGAACCAGAGCCGAGGCCATACACGCGATCCCCTCGGATCGTCCGACCCACCCCATGCCTTCGTTGGTGGTCGCTTTCAGACCGACCTGTTCGGATTCTAGACCGAAGGCCGCGGCTAGGCGTTCTTTCATCAGCGGAACGTGCGGTTTAAGTTTGGGTTCCTCAGCCAACACCATCAAGTCCAGACCGTGGAGCTCAAAACCCTTCTCGCTGATAAGACGACGAACCTGGCGAGCCATTTCTAAAGAGTCCGCACCGGCGAATTGAGCGTCGGTGTCGGGGAAGTAGGTTCCAATGTCGGCGCATCCGCAGGCACCCAGGACGGCGTCCATGGCCGCGTGAACGATGACGTCGGCGTCGGAGTGGCCAAAGAGCCCCCGGGAGTGAGGGATCTCCACCCCGCCGAGCACCAGGCGGCGACCTTCGGCAAAACGGTGGACATCGTAGCCGATGCCGGTACGAAATCTGGTTTGCCGGGCGATGAGTTCGATGACCTCGGCGCGGCTAATAGCCGAGGAGGCTTGCGTTTCGGATGCGCTCATGGCCGGCTAATTCCGAGGCCAGCGAAGAAAGGCCTGCCCTGTCCGACGCACGCCCTAGTAATAGGCCCAGTAGGCTTTTTCCAAAGGTATACTGAGGTCGAGCCTATCTGTGGCGAAAAGGTTCTGCAAGAGGTCTGAATTGTAGACGAAGTGGGCTCCGGTGGCGTTCTCGATCCTTACGCTTCCTTTGGTCACCAGGGCACCTTCGATATAAACCCCCTTTCGTTCCGTGTCGAAAATGAAATCGCCCTTAGTATAGACCAGGCCGCGAAATAGCATATCAGGAGCGTAGGTCGCGGTGTAAGGATTCCGCCCGGAAAAATATTGACTCAGAGGTTTCCAAGACAAGATCGGCTGACCGTTCACCTCTTTCGTCACCTGTCCAGCCGACAGTTGGTATGAGCTGAGCTGATTCTTGACCAGGTTGGTGACATCGAGACTTCTCTGCTCCTGGACCTCTGGTGTGGGCCCCTCCAGCCAACTGGGGTCGGGATTTCCCGACTTGACCGTTCGTAGATACTCACGCAGGCGGACGTATTTTTCGACGCTGATCCCCGGTCCGGCCGGTTCGCCCGGAGTGACGACGATCTGATTTGGCGTGGGATTTTCGATGGAGAATTCCCAGGTTGGGTCATCTTCGGTGACTTCTAGAGTCGCCTCCCTAAGCCAGGCGTCACGAGCTTCCAGGGCTCTTTGATCAGCGGGGAAGTCAGCCGTCAGGCCGTCCCAGAGGGGCTGGAAGGTCGATTGCTGCCCAGGCCTTGCTAAGGATCGGGACATGAATCTGCTCGCTTCCGTCTGCTTACTTTCCTCCCTCAGATAGCCCCACTGATTCAGATTGGTGTTCATCCTGCCCGCTCGCAGGCCCAGCGAGAAGGCATCCCAATCCACGGCCAAGCCATCGTTGGCACTCTTTCCCGGCTTGGTAAGGACCACGTTCCCTTCGGAGTGGAGTGCGATTCCGAAATCCGGGGTTGTCGAAAGCGCGCTTTTGGCGGCGATTTCGATATTGCCCTGCGAGGACTTCAAGGCCCCGAAGCCGCCCACGGAGCCTTCAATGGAGATACTGGGGGCATCAATGGAGGCTCCCTTCTCCGAGTTTCCCAGGATAACGATGGGTTGGCGCGCCGTGTCGGGGTCGCCGTTAGCCGTCTTGGAGCTCAATCTGAAGTCGCCCGTGACCTGAAGTTCGGTATCGGGAGCCACTGTCATCACGCGATTCTCCAGGTCGAAAGAAGCGAGTTTTTGACGGTGCTCGCCATAGATGGGAAAGTTACGAGAATTATAGTCACTCGAACCAAACTCCGCCAGGACGCCTCCTGTACCGTCCTCGAGGCGGTGTACGGAACCTGAGGGAGAGTCGATGGTCCTAAAGACCAACTCCGAGTATGGGAAACGGGCCTTTCTGGCGGCTCCCTGCAGGTCGTCGCGGGCCAGTTCGGGGGTCTTCACAACACCCCCCCCCGGGCTAAGCACTCCCTGAATATTGGCCTCCGACTCCTCGACAACCTGGCTACCCGCTCTCAATGGGCGATGGACTCCATCCACTTGCATGTTCAATACTTGGGCTTGGAGAACACCGTAGGGAGCGTCGAGTTTCCCTTCCATCCCCGGAGGCGGTAGAAACTGCACGGCTTTTCCTGAACGGCTCCAGACTTCTGGCCCCTTGATGGTATTCTTGGCTCTGACCGCGTTTCCAGACGGCTGCATCGCTCCAAGAAACCAGTAGCCGTTGTCGCTGCTGGCCAGGTCCACGGTGATGTCTTTACCCGAGGAGATCGAGGCGTTGGTGAAGGGGCTTTGCTTGAAGATGACATCGATCTTGGAGGTGATGTTTCCGCGTCGAGAAGTGATCCAGGCGCGCGCGGTTCGCGGGGGAGCTTTTGTGTTGTAAGTCAGCGTTTGGGTCTGACCCGCGTTGAGGTTGTTGACCAGAACGACTTCGAAGTCCACCTTGGTTGTCGGCATATGACCGACCACCTTGTTGTTGCTCGTGGAGAATCCGTTTCCGCGATACTGGACAGTCATGAGCGGCTCGTCGGCCTCAGCGGGGAAGGCTTCATCCTTGGGGTTCAATCCTTCACTGGAGAAGGCCTTGGTTCCGAAATGTCGATCGTTTTGCAGTTTGAACTGAATAAAGTCAGCCACGGAAAGACATGCGTTCTTAGTTTGCTCTCGATAGGTCGTCGAGCCCAAAAGAGCGAGGTCGGCTCGATGGGCGACGAAGAAAGCGCCAGCCATGGCCAGTAGCACGACGGTTACCAGTAGGACGCTGACTAAGGCCATGCCTTGAGGCTTAGTTGTCTTACGTTGACTTACGGTGTCGAGCGCCACGATTTTGTCCCCTATAGAGTGTTTTCTGGATGTACCAAATATTTTAGCTCAAAAGTTCCTCCTTCGCGAACCCCATTGGCGCGTCGAGCCATAACTCCGTTTTGGCGTAGCAGCAGACGGAGATCGACATTTTGGGAAACCGGTTCCTTCTTGACCTCGAACAGTTTGATGGAGCTGGCCAAAACTCGAGCCGTCTCCACTTCGGAAGGAAACGTGAACGGTGGTCCTTGCTTGAGATAGGCATCAGGGTTCGCGGAGAATCCGGAGAAAGGAAATGGACCGGTTTCAAAGGAGCTTGTGGAAGAGGCCTTGGCCGGATCGATCGATAGCCGGACGAAAGAGCCGGTAGGTCGATCCGTGGTGCTGTAGTAGAGGAAGTAGCGGTTCCAGTTAGGGCTTCCTTTGGTCAGGTTGTAGGAGCCGGGAGCCGACCAATCGTTGCGAGAGACAAAGCAGATGGCGTCTCTCCGCTCGCCGAAAATCGTTCGACTTTTCGAGCCGACGGAGAAGTAGCTACTTCCTCGCAGCTCTTGTTCGATAAACAGCGAGATGCGCCGGGCTTCGGTGGTCACGTCGGAGCGCGCCACCGATAGCGAGAAGGCGCGAAAGCCCCAGTGAACCGTGAGGAAGAGAACGCCTAGAAAGAAACCGAAAACGAGAAGGGTTGCCATCGCCTCCACAAAGGTGAAGCCATATTGAAAGCGGCGGCGGGTCAACGGGCGCTCACCTTGACGATTCTCTCCAGGGTTACTGTCCGTTTTCCACCACCCTCGGCTCGCCCGTCCTCGGGGTTTTCCACCATCCACCAAACAGTGGCCTTCACATGATAAAGACGAGCACCGAATTGAAACTCTCTCGATTCGCTAGGGGCGTGCGTCGGCGTGTAACGTGGAATATCTCCCAAACGAGTCCAATCTAAGGCGACATGGAAGATGACGGCTTGCTCTAGTTCGTGGTTGAAGCGCTCCCGATCGAAGGTTTGGAGCCCTCCTTCAGGAGCGGGGGGAGTCCCCCCGCTGGCCGCTTGCTCGAGCTCATATTGGGCCAGATAGACACCGGCGCTCGAGTCCGACGATTTGGTGGAACTGACTAAAAGAGAGCCTAGAAGACCTAGCAATCCCACGATTAATAGGCTTAACAAGACTAGAGCTAGCAACGTCTCTAGCAAGGTTAGACCACGGATATGACCTGTTTTCAGCTGTCGGCTCATACTTGCCGTTCGGCTCAAAACCCCCTATTCCCGAGTGAAGGAAACTTCGCCTATTCTGGAGACTCACCTGGTTAGAGACGGACGCTTTCATCTTCCAAATCCGTGGAAGTTCGGCTGACTCATTTGACGAAGGGATCGCATGGTCCGTATGGAACGGCGATGAATGTCCGTCGTCGTTCGCCCATTTGTCCGCAAATTTCTAGGCCTCCTGGTGCTGAGCTGTTTCCTCGCGTCATCGGCTTGGGGGCGTGAGCTTTCCGGCGCCTGGATTTCGCCGGACTGGTACTTCCCTGGAACCAGGGTTTACCGCGAGCAAGAGGTTCGCCAGATCGCCCGTGACGCCCTGACAAAGCTTGCCGAGAATGGCGTCGACACCGTCTTCCTGGAGACTTTTCTCCGCGGTAACGGAATATGTCGCCCGATCCAAGCGGTCTCGGTGGCCGAGAGCTTTCCAGCATACCCTCACCTGGACTGGAACTACCGAACGGAGTTCAACACTGTCCTGGATCCCCTTCAGATATTTATCGAGGAAGGCCAGATGGTGGGGATCGAGGTTCACGCCTGGATCCACATGTTCTATTGGCGCATGGATAACAACGACATCATGCTCCGTTGGCACAATGGCCCGTCGGTCTGGGCGGACCTGATGGAAACCTATCTGCGTCGACAAGCACAGAGGTTGGAGTTGCTCTCCGGGCGTTCGGTTCGGCCTGGTTACGAGCAGGCCGAGCAGCAGCGCCGAGGCGGAGAGATCACTTCGCAAGCGTTGGAGAAAGCGGCCGACATTTTCTCCAAAGGCTGCGATGTCAAAGCGCTGTCGGCCCTTCTGAGGGAGAACGGATTTCGTCCCGAGGGACGTCCGATGGGTGTTTTGGTGTCCGAGATTATCAAAGCGGGTGGGGAGCGTCCCGACTTTTTGCTACTCGGGTCTGGCGAGGACCCCTTCCCCGCGCCGCGCGGCAAGCATTTGCGTCCTATCTACGTCGATCCGGCTCACCCGCTGGTCCGTGAGAAGCTTCGCGCCGTTATCAAGAACATTGCGATGAATCATCCCGGACTGGCGGGGATTCATCTCGATCACGTCCGCTATCCCGTGGATGGCCAGGGCCTGGCTCGAGAAACGGGAGTTCAGGACGGAAGCTATCACGTCTACTCGGCTTCTGATACCACACAGATGACTCAGTATCGCGCCCTTACTTCGGCTCTGGGCGTACGCCGCGAGGCTCTAGAGACACTGGTTACGGAAGTGAAAAGAAGCCTTCCGCGCGGCATGAGGCTTTCCGCCGCCGTTCTCCCGCTCTACTACCGCGACCGCGATAATGGCAAGTTTCGCACCTCGGGCTACGACTATTCCGCGCAGGCCTGGCTCGACTGGCCGGTCGACTTCGTGATTCCGATGATGTATGAATATCATCCTTACCTGATCCGCACGCTGGTAAAGGACTACCAGTCGCAGGCGGTGGCCGCCAACGCCAGCAAACCCATCACCGTTTTTCCGGGTATCTCGCGTTTTGAATACACTCGGAACGGTAGCGTGGACGGCACCTTGGGATGGGTCTTTTTCGACTTAACTCTAGCCCGTGACGTGAACGTCCAGGCTAGAGAAACGGAGGACCTGGACTTTGGCGGAGAATGAGGGGTTCCCCGCGCAACGCGCCTTTTTCGGCGGCGGCAAGAAGGCCGAGCAGCATTCGGCCGGAGGTCTGGTTATCAAAAAACGCGGAAGTCGAGCTCAGATCTGTCTGGTCGCCAAGAAAGAGGGTCGCGTTTGGGCCTTCCCCAAGGGAAGGATCAACGAGGGAGAAGAGCTAGAAGCCACCGCCATTCGGGAGATCCTTGAGGAGACCGGCCACCGCGCTGACGTGGTGGAAAAACTCGACACCATCGAGTACTACTTTTTCCTCAAAGAGAACGCCACGTTCTACCACAAAACCGTCACCTTCTTTTTGATGCGCTTGGTGGAGGAGGATGCCCAGCCACGCGATCAGGAAGCCGATTCGGTCGGTTGGTACGACATCGGAGTAGCTAAAAAAAAGTTGTCCTATCTCAATGAGAAGAAAATTTTGGCTAAAGCCGAGAACCTGCTCAAGTATTTTTAGAGGTCACTCACGTGTTGCTAGATGACGGAGTTTTGGGTCTTTTCCCGTTCGAACCTGAGGATGCCGCGGTCTATCGCGACTGGGTCAACGACGAGGGCTTCGCTGCCCTTTTGGGTCGAGCCACTCCGGTCAGCCTCGAGCAGCATCAAGCCTGGTATCAGAGCCTGACTCGCAGCTCGTCCACCGTGGTCTTCGCCGTGCGCGAGCTGGAAAGCGGCCGGTATCTGGGAAACGTTTGGCTTCACGGGATCCATTGGGTCAACCGCAACGCCGAGCTGCGTATTCTGTTGGGAGCTCCCGAGGCCCGAGGAAAGGGCCACGGAACGCGGGCCTGTCAGCTCCTTTTGCGCTTTGCTTTCGAGAAGCTGGGTCTCCACAAAGTCTTTCTCTACGTCTCCTCGGGAAACCCCAGGGCCCGTCGCAGTTTTGAAAAGGCTGGCTTTGTCGAGGAAGGCTTGCTGCGAGAGGAGTTTTTTATTGATGGACACTTTCTCGACGTGTCGCGAATGGCGGCTTTTTCGCCGGAGTGATTGGCCTGGGAGTTCCGGGGGTAACTCGTTGGAAAGTTAGGAGAGATTGAGATCTATGTGCGGTATCGCCGGAGTTTTTGGAACGCGCGCCCCCGAAGTAGTGGCGACCATGTTGAAGGTGTTGGCCCACCGTGGGCCCGACGACCAGCACGTCGTGCATGGGGACGGCTACACCCTGGGGGCGCGTCGCTTGTCCATCATCGACCTGGATCACGGCCGCCAGCCTTTGTGCGAGGACCAGAAGACGGTATGGGCGGCTCAGAACGGCGAGATTTACAACTTCCGTGAGCTGCGGGAAGAGCTTTTCGCTCGTGGCGGCCACCGCTTCGCCACCCATGGCGATACCGAGCTTCTACCCCACATGTACCGCGCCTACGGGGTCGACTTCCCGAAGAAGCTCGAGGGTATGTACGCCGTCAGCTTGTGGGACGAGAAAGAGCGTCGCGGATTGCTGGCCCGCGATCGCTCGGGGAAAAAACCGCTCTACTATATGGAGCACGAGGGCTGTCTCTGGTACGCTTCCGAGATCAAGGCGCTTCTCACGGTGCCAGGTTTCCAACGCCGTCTCAATCACGAAGCCGTCCATCACTTTCTTTCCTACAAAAATGTGCCCGCACCGATGTCGATCTTCGAGGGGATCTCGATCCTGCGTCCCGGTCACCGTCTGCTTTGGGAGAACGGCCGTATCGTCTCCAACGAGGCTTACTGGAAGCTCGATTGGACTCCCTTCGAGGAGCCGCTGACCGAGGACGAGCTGGCCGAGGAGCTGACCCGCCGCTTGAAGGTCGCGGTGAAGCGCCGCCTGGTCTCCGACGTGCCGATCGGCTTTTTTCTCTCCGGTGGGATCGACAGCAGCCTCTCCACCGCCCTTGCCGCCGAGCTGGCTCCCGACCGGATCAAGACCTTCACCTTGACCTATAGCCAAGATAGCTCCACTCCGGGCAAAGAGCTCGACCTCAAGTGCGCCCGCGAGATCGCCCAGCGCTATGGGACCGATCATCACGAGGAGCAGATGAACTTCTCCGACTTCCAGCGAGAGTTCCCGGCCATCTTGTCCCATTTCGACGAGCCGTTCGGCGGCGTGGTCTCCACCTATTTTCTCTCTCGCCTGATCTCAAAGCACGTCAAAGTGGCCATCTCGGGCGACGGCTCCGACGAGCTGTTCGGCTCTTATCTGTCTCACCGCATCGCCCGCCCCATTTCCGAGCTGGTGGCCGCCCGCCGGGAAGGGCGCGAGCCCGGAGACCTGGGCCACTTCGCCGAGGGGCAGCCACGTGAGTTCCTCGAGCGCATCGCTTCGGGAGACGAGGCTGACTGGCGACTGGCTCTCTGCGTTTTCTCCGATCAAGACAAGGAGAGTCTTTATTCGTCCGAAGCCAAAGGAGCTTTCTCCGGCTTTAGCACGGCCCAGCACCTGCGCCGCACCTTCTCCACCCTGAGCGCCACTGACCCGACCAACCGTATCTTAGAAGCCGAGTTCGGGACTCAACTGCCCGACCAGGTGATGGCTTTCACCGATCGTCTTTCCATGGCGCACTCTCTCGAGATCCGAACCGCCTTCTTGGACACCCAGGTCATGGAGTTCGCGGCGCGCATTCCCGAGCGGTTCAAGATCGCCAACAACGACGTGAAACTGATCTTAAAGAAGGCCGCTCGTCCGTTCTTGCCCGCCTCGGCTATCGACCGTCCCAAAGAAGGCTTCGTCCTGCCGGTCAACCAGTGGCTGCAGGGCTGGCTGTTCGACTACGCCAAGGCGGCTTTGGCGCCCAGCGAGCTGGCTCGCCACGGGCTGTTCAGCGCCGGTGAGGTCGGCTCGCTCCTAGACCGCTTCCAGGGCGGACAGGCCAATCTCGCCAACAAGATTCTCTCCCTCTTGGCCTTCCAGATCTGGCACGACATCTACATGGCCCAACAGCTGCCCGTGCCTTTGGGGGATGCCGCCCGCCTGATCGTGGAGGAGAGCCGGGGACAAAAATCGTTAGTCGACTACTCGGTGGCCTCGGTCTCGGTTCCGGGAGTGGGCGACCCGGTGGTCGCGGGTCGCTAGCGTCGATGTGCGGCATCGCGGGCATCCTACGGCGTGACGGCGGATCGGCCTCGCGCGAGCGTCTGGAGTGGATGAATCAGGTCCAGGCCCATCGGGGACCGGACGGGCATGACGTGTTCGCCGACGGCCCCGTCGGTCTGGCCCACCGGCGCCTGGCTATTATCGACCTGACCCCCTCGGGGCTACAGCCGATGACCATCGAGGGGCGAACCCTCGTCTACAACGGTGAGATCTACAACTTCCGTGAGCTTCGCACGGAGCTTGAGGGGTTGAGTCACCGCTTCATCGGCGATTCCGACACCGAGGTCCTGCTGCGGGCCTACCTGCAGTGGGGCAAGGCCTGCGTGACTCGATTCAACGGGATGTTCGCCTTCGCCCTCTGGGACGCTGGGAAAAGTGAGCTTTTCTGCGCCAGGGACCGGCTGGGTATCAAACCGTTCTTCTACGTCGAAGACGGTGAGGGTTTCGAGTTCGCCTCCGAGATCAAAACTTTGCTGCACAAACCGGAGCGGCGCAAGCCCCGGCTTCGCACCCTGGTTCGTTTTCTGGGCGAAGGGCTGACCGACGACGAGTGGGAGACTTTTTTTCAGGACGTGAAGCTACTGCCTCCGGCTCACACTCTGACCGTGACCCAGGGACGCTCTGTGCTCGAGCGCTACTGGAAGATTCGCCCCGAGGTCACCACCGAGAAGCTTCTCGCCGAGGCGGCTCTAGAGCCTCGCGTCTTCCCTTCTGTTCTCGAGCGCGAGGCCGATCCGAACTACTTTCCCGACGTGCCGGGCTTGGAAGAGGCGGCCCAGGCCTTCCGAGCCCTTCTCCAGGATGCCGTGCGTTTGCGGTTACGCTCGGACGTGCCGGTGGGGACCTGTCTTTCCGGTGGGCTCGACTCAAGCTCCGTGGTGGCCTGCGCCAGTTCGCTGTCGGACCGCCCGGTGGAGACCTTCTCTTCCATCTATCCTCATCGGGGCTATGACGAGAAGAGGTTTATCGACGACGTGGTAGCGGCTTTTGGTACCGTGCCGAATCCCGTGGAGCCGAGCGGAGAAGACCTTCCTGACCTCTTTGACCGTCTGGTCTGGCACCAGGACGAGCCGACCGGAGGCCCTGGACTTTACAGTCAGTGGCGAGTGATGGAAACTGCCAAGACTAAGGTGACCGTCCTCTTGGATGGACAGGGGGGGGATGAGCTTCTGGCCGGTTACCACCACTACTTTCGGGAATACCTCTCCGAGCTTGCCAAGGAGCGCCAGACCAAAGGTCAGACCTTCGACCGGGTGATGGCCGAGGCTAAGATCATCGACGAGGTGACCGGCCACGACCACACCTCGCTCGCGGAACGGGCCATTCGACGGGCCAAGCGACCCAAGATTCTCAAGCTTTTTCAGCGGGAGCGTCCGGGGAAGGTCAAGACCCCGGCGATTTTGCACCGGGACTTAGCGCGAGCCGTATCCAAGACGGACGCCACCCGCATGGACATCGACCGGATTTTCTCCAACAGCTTGTCCCAGAAGCTGTACGACGACTTGACCCGCTTTTCCATCCCCGCGCTCTTGCGCTACGAGGACCGCAGCTCAATGGCTTTCTCCTTGGAGGCTCGAGTTCCGTTCTTAGACTACCGTTTGGTGGAGTTCTGTTTCTCCTTGCCTATCGAGTTCAAGATCGCCCCCCCCCTGACCAAGCTTGTTTTGCGCAAGGCTATGAACGGGCGCTTGCCGTCCTCGGTCACCCAAAGAAGCGATAAGTTGGGCTATCCGACACCGTTCGGAGGTTGGCTCCGGGAGGGCCTGAGAGACTGGGTGGAAGACTTTTTCGCCGGTCAGGATTTTCGCGACAGTTGTGTGCTTGACGGCCCCGCCTGTCGCGAAATCTGGAGAAGCCATCTCTCGGGTGAGGACCGTTCCTGGGAGATGTGGCGTATTTTGCACACCCATCGTTGGTCACAGCTTTTTCTCCAGGGGCAAGGGTATCCCCATCTCGCCTCTGCTGGAGTTTGACGCGTGTTAGGGCGTGTGGCGATGGTGGTTTTCAATAACGGAAACCATGACCAGCGTGTTCACAAGCAGGCCCAGGCCTTGGGTCGGGCCGGGTATGAGGTGCGGGTCTACTGTTTTTTGACGCCGGGACTGCCGTTTGAGGAAAAGCGTGACGGCTACCTTCTGCTCAGAGAAGACCAGCGCAGCCACGCCGCCCGCCTGTTCGACGAGAAGGTGATGGGGCCGTTGAAGCGACTCGGGTCGGGCAAACCCATGGCGGAAATGCCGGTGGCCGGAGCGCTCGTCTTGCCTCCTGACCGCCCCCCCGTGCGCCCTTGCCCGCGACCCGTGAGAGAGCTTAAGGAGCAGGCGGAGCCGAGCGAACGGGATCACTGGAAATACATCGCGCGCATCAACCGCGTGTGGGCCGAGCGGGTGGAGAAGTGGAAGCCGGACCTGGTGCAGGCCCACGACCTGGACGCCTTGGAAGCGGCGGTCCTTTTGGGCCAAAAGCTACGGGTTCCCGTGATCTATGACACCCACGAGCTGTGGAGCGAGCAGCCCTTCATCAATTCCCAAGAGTCGGTGGACCACTGGAACGAGCTGGAGCGGCGCTTGATAGGCCAAGTGGACGCGGTGATGACCATCAACGAGCCGTTGGGAGAGATCCTGCGGGAGCGTTGCGGTCTCTCCGAAGTTCTGGCACTGCACAACTGTCAAGAGCGGCAGAACCTGCTCGACCGCCCCCCGAACCGTAAGCCGATCGCTTTGTATCAAGGCGCCTACGTCCCCCATCGGGGCTGTGAGGAGCTGATCGCGGCGGCGGAAAAGCTGCGGCACGTTCAGCTGGCCTTTCGCGGATTCGGACCTAGTGAACAGGCGCTGCGGGAACTTGATCGGGAGAAGCGAGTGGAGTTCTGGGAGCCCGTGCCCGGCCCTGAAGTTGTGCAGGCGGCTTCCCAGGCCGACATCGGGCTGGTGCCGTTTTTGCCGACCTGCCTCAACCACTACTACTCCACACCCAACAAGCTTTTCGAGTACATGAGCGCGGGACTGGCCATCGCGGGATCCGACATTCCTGAGGTCTCTCGTTTCGTGGGGGAGTATCAACTCGGCCGTCTCTTCGACCCCTACTCACCCGGCGACATCGCCGAGGTGCTGGATGGCATGGCTATCTCTGGAGAACTCCCCGCCATGCAGGCACGAGCCCGCCGCGCCGCCGAGGAGCGCTGGAACTGGGAAACGGAAATCGAAGGGTATCTGGAGCTCGTCTCCCGCCTTCTAAAGCTCTAGAGCCGGTGCCGGTTGAGAAGAAGAATACCCGTCCCGCGAGTTCCCGTCCCGATCCCCTTGGTATCCACGTCAAAGTGGAACATGGCGTTGGTTACGTTGACCGTGTTTCCCACTAAGGCTCCGTAGAAGTGGGTTGGAGCATCGAGCGAACGCAGCGATACCTTTGCTTCCGGCGCGACCAAGCTATAGTAGGATTGGGATCCGCCTTGGAGATTGACGTCGTTGGTACCGGTGTAGAAAATCTTCATCTTCGGAGCGCGCTGAGAGGCATTGACAATGGTGTCTTTCCCGTCGACCGACATCGATTCGGTGACATAGATGGTCACGTCAAGGTTGGGGTCTTCTAGGGCGAGGCTGTTCCCCGGAGAGATATTGAGACTCTTCACCACGTAGACGCCAGATTCTGCGAGCCTCCCCCGGGTCCCGCCGTCGTTTAGGGTGATCGAATCATAGTGACCAGGTTCGATGGTATCAGGGTTCACAAGGTCGTCGTTCGAGGCGGGTCCACCACCGTCATAGTTGAACAGAAGGTTGGCGATCGACTGAGCCGTGTTGTCACTGACAGGAGAGCCCCCGCTGACATATTGCGAATAACCGGACGTTTGAACCTCGATTTGGGTGGGCCTGAAGACTCCACCAGATGTGTAGTTACTATAGATAACTAAGTAATTCGAACCTGCGCCCCCTTGCGTAAAGTAAGTGTTTGGTGACGTGATCTGGATTCGGTTCATCGCCTCTTGGATATTCGTGGTCGGAGGCCCGGGCTGGATTGTGAAAGAAATGGTTCCGTCGGAGAAATGATATCCTCCGCTATCGGCGTTGATTAATTTGAGGTTCCCCATGTCCGGGACGTTCCAGTAACCGCTTCCGGTTCCGTCGTCGTCCGGATCTTCAGGAACTTCGATCGCATCAATGGCAATCGGTGTATCTAAGGTGTGGACATCACCTCTCGTCGAGGCAGTATCCTTCTGCACCTGTGCGTCACTTCCACTCGGTCCGACGAACAGGTCGCCTTTGACGTTACTGTTGGTCAACGTCACGGGCTCTCCAGTTCCCGTATTGGTAGCCAAGAGCGGCAACTGATTCTCGGTAACGTTGGGATCGTAGTCTCCCTTGGAACTGTCGTAAGCGTCAAAAGTCGAATCCGTTAGGTCAACTTGGTCACCCAGAGCCCCCACCTTGAACGCCTCCAGTCCGTACTGAAAGAGCGCTGCGGTCTCGCGATAGGTGCCGTTCTCGGAGTAGCCGCGAGACAGAAAGTAAACCGTCTTCCCCGGAATCTCTGGGCCGTTGGGCACGTGGGTCTCCACGCCCGCTTTGTTCTCCGTGATGGTCACCACGTATTTTGCCCCGGAGCTGAGCGTGCCCTCATAGGGGTTCGTTAGGCTTCCGCTCTTGGCATACTCGGCTGTAGCTCGGACGAGTCCGGCCTCGGCGGCAAAGAGAGCTTGGTCCGACTGCTGGTCGTGGGTCGCGCTTCTCAGGCTCGCCGTCCCCGAGGTGAGCAAGATTGTCGCGAGCATGAGCAGGATGACGGTCACCGAGGTGAGAGTCGGCAGGATGAACCCCTTCTGCTGGCTGATCGGACCGTTCATAGATCTGTCTCTCCTCTCCTAATTGTAGATCGCGACTTCTCCCGAAACCTTCACGACGATCTCTCGCTCGTTGTCGCTACCGGTGACGGGTACCAGGGCTTCAGTGGTCAGGTCGATCTGAACTCGATGGTTCAAAGTACGGATCGAGAAGTTCCGCACCTTACCCGGTAGCGGAGTCACACGAGCAGTTTCTACAAAGTCGTTGAAGGTGATCTCCGGGTCCGGTGAATGAGCAAGATCAAAGAGCGTTGTCGTTAGAGGAAGCACTCCCTGGTAGACGGTTTTTTGTTGCGGGTTATGGAAGAATCCAACCCACTTTTTCCAGGCGATCCGTCCCGAAGTGCGTTCGAGTTCGACCCGGCTCGTCTCGTTGTCAACAGCTCCATACGACAGAAAGACGATGCCATTGGCTTCGGGCTTACGATGGGAATAGGCTCCTTTGTATAACTCGTCGGAAATACGGCGCATGAGGTTTGTGGCGCTGCTCTGGGCCTCCGCGTAGGCTCGGGTCTCGGCGGCGTAACGTTGGCCTCGGGAAAAGTAGATCCCGATCAGAGTTAAAAGTCCCAGGGTAAGGCCCATGGCCAGGCTCACTTCGACGAAGGTGAATCCCCGCTTCGTGGAACGGCTCACCATAGAATCCCTCGAGCGCTTTCCAGACGGACGAAAGGGTCTCGCGGGTTGTCGGCGGAGCCGGACTTCCAACGAACGGTCACAATGATGTTTTTGATATCCACACCACTGACGGGCACGATGGTGACATCGTAAACGAAGGTTGTTGATAGGACTTGCCCCCGGCGCTGAGTGTGCGCGGTAACGATCTCCTCGCCGGTGGTGTCTTTGAGATCAACATAGTCGACCGCTAGTAGTTGCTCGTTCATGACCCGCCGAGCGATGAGGTGGGCTTGGGTCGTTCGGTCGGCCAGGTCCACCGAACGATCTCCTACGGGAAAGAGCTGGAAGATAGCGAGCAGGACGATTAAGACCAGGCTTAGACCCAGTAATAGTTCCAGCATCAACGAATAGCCTCGTTGATATCGCCTCGCTCCGCTCACCCCTATAGTGTACCCCCAATTGAGGGACCGGCAAGCCTCGATGGCGAGAAATGTTAATTTTTTACTATTCTCAAAAGATGGTGCCTCAGTAAACCTTTAGCTTTGCTTCAACTTCCCTTCCAGTCTTTCTCCACGGATGCGAATACAATGAAGCTCGGAAAGGAGCAGACATTGAAAACTTCTTGGAAACTGCGTGTGCTTAGTGCTCTGGTCGTGGGAATCGCATCCGTCTTGCCGGCCTCAGCCCAGAGAATCGGAATCGGAGACGTGATCAATATCGTCGGCTCGAGTCGCGGTGGAAGGGTTCCGGTAGTGACGAACCGGGGTTCGAACAATACCGCCGCCATCATTGGGATCGGCAGTATCCTTTATGATATCAGTCGAAGTGGGCAGCGCCAGCCTTATCAGACTTATCCCGGAAGCGATCCGAGATACCCTTCCACCTATCCTGGCGCCCAGTACCCTGGCGTCCAGTACCCCGGCGGTTATCCCGCGGTTGACGGGCGTCCGGACGGTTACTCTTACATCCAAAACGACGGTCTCCCGATTCGCCTCGACTCCAGAATTCTTCCGTTGACCATCAATGCCGGCGGAGGTCAGGGGGACCAGGTGGCGGACCGCGCCATCTCGCTCTGGAACAACGCCGGGCTCGGACAGGTCTTCGCCTTGTCCAATGGCGCCGCGGATCTTCATATTGATTGGAGCGGAGCCAAGGTTTCCAGAGGGGCCCGAGCCGAGACCAGGATGATCCGCTCGCGCGGTGCGATGGTTCCGACCGACCTTTCAGTGCGAACCAATGGACGCTCACCTGAACAGGTCGCCAGAGTCGTGGCGCACGAGCTCGGGCATGTCCTGGGATTGGACCACTCGCGCTATCGTGAGGACGTCATGTACGAGGCCGAGCAGAATGGTCCCGTGGCTCTGACCCAGCGGGACCTCGCCATGGCGCGATGGCTCTATAGCCAATCTCGGTTCTCACCCATCGTTGGCAAGACCGCCTTGCAGGGACAGGGCACGCCTTCGATGGCCACTTACTGGGGCGGCCAGAGCTTTGGACAGCCTCAAGCCACCGCTGGCTCGGGCCAGCCGGTCTGCACCATCCACCAGCATTAACCAAATGGGGGAGCCTGACAGAGGGCTCCAGAAGTAAGCCTGTCCATGGGATGGGCTTACTTCTACTTTCTACTGTCGTTAGTGGTTCCGGCAATGGCTTGGACCTCCCTGATTGAGACTTCACCACTATTGGGGTCTCCTTAGGCTGCTTTGTTCTCCGCACTCTTTCAGCGCTTGAGTGGACGTCAGCGAATGATCGCGACGGTATTTCTTCTGGCTAGCCTTCTCACTCAGCTGATTGCTAGAATCCCCGCTTTTCAAAGCCTTGAATTAGAACTCTACGATCACCAGATGCTCATCTGGCGTGAGGCACTGCAGCCAAAGGCCGTGGACCTCAGGGTTGTGCTAGTCGCTATCGACGATGCTTCCAAAGCCGGAGGTTGGACCGACCAGAAGACCCTAAATTTGCTGGAGAAGCTCAAAGAAGTAGGAGTTGCGGGAGTCCTCGTCTGTGGGACCGAGGTTTTTCTCTCCCAGCCGGCACCCACCGTGCCACAGGATTCGGTCGTTGTAAGCCTGTCTGGGAAGCAAGCCGAGATGTTCACCTCGCTTCCTCCATCCGAGTTCTCCGACTACGATGGACGTGTCAGAAGTTTCCCTTCGAACCATCCGATTGTCGGATTGCTAGGTGGGTTGGTGGGTAGACTTGGAATCCCCGATTGGTCACCTCCGGGAAATCGATTCTCCCTCATATTTTCCAAAAAATATGGCTCCGCGAATGACGCAGAATCTTACTTAGACTACCTCTCCGTCGAGAACCTCGCCCAGTTGGTCGATACCGGTGGGGCGAGCTCTTTGAAGGGGGCTCTCATTGTTTTAGGGAGAACCACGATCAGTGGGGACTCCTGGTATCTTGAGACTCCTGCGGGAAAACTCGAGGCGGGTATCCTCTATGCCTACTGTCTCAACACCATTCTGGAGGGTTGGAACCTCAGGACGGTCGACGGGTGGTCGGCGTTTTTTCTCAGCGAGATTCTGATATTGGTGTTGGCGTTCGGTTTGAGTGGCCGAAGGCCGGTCACCGTGTTTCACTCGGGAATGGCCGGCTTGAGTGCGGTTGCCCTGGTCTCGCTATGGGCCTTCATGCATGGACTGTGGCTTCCCACGGGCCAACTTCTCGTCGCCGTCGGGTGGACCGCCGTGGCCTCAGTGCTTTTAGGATTTCGTAGGGCCAATATCGCTTTGTCCCGGCTGGGTGGTAGTGAGAACGCGCGTCTGGAGGGGAAGGAGACTCAGGCCACTATCCTGTTTACCGAGCTTCCCGCTTACCTGACAGAGTTAGAGCGCGCGCAGGGCGATGAACTCTTAGTCCATCGACGTGAATACAACGGAATTCTCGAGGCCATCGCCCGCAGATATCACGGCCAGATTCTCGACTATCAGGGCGACTTCCAGATGATAGGGTTTGGCCTTCGCCATGACGACGACCAGGAGCACCCCATCGAGGCGGCTTCGGCAGCCTTGGAGATCGTCGCTTCGGTTCCCGGTCTGTCTCAAATGTGGGGAGTTTCCGAAGAGAGTTTGCGTGTCCATGCCGGGGTCTGCACCGGCCCTGTGGCTCTTGGGCACGTGGGCTCGCTGCAGAAACAGGATGTGGCCGCCATCGGTGATACCACGAACACAGCGGCTCGAATCCTGGCTTCGGCTATCAGTCTAGATCGCAAGGTTCTGGTGGCCGCCACGACTTTCTCGGCGGCTGGCGACCACCTCCAAGGTGAGAGTCTCCCACCGTTGGAGCTACGCAACAAAAGTCAGCCCGTGGAGGTATTCGCTCTCGAGCAAGTCGACCCACGTTGGCGTCTGGCCAATCTAGCCCGGAAAAAAGGGACAATTCCGAGCGGCGGAATGATCGAGTATTCCCCCCAGACCCGAGGATCGTTGATCTTGACTTTGGCATTTTCCACGGTTGCTTACCTTCTCAGTCTGTTGGTGAGCCACGCCGGAACGGTTGTCCCCTGGGAGGTCCCGATTCATGACGAGCTTTTGCGGAGATTCGGGACAGCTCCCAGTGACCCCAGGATTCTGATCGTCGGGATGGATGCTGAAAGCTCTCAGGATGAGAGACTAGGCCCGTTGCCGTGGCCGCGCTCCGCTCACGCCAGAGTTATCGAAAACCTGAGCCACACCAAGATGGCTGGAGCGTTTTTTGACATCACGTTCAAGCAGCCCAACATCGCCGACCTCGAGGGTGACCGCGCGCTGGAGAAAGCCCTATTTTCGGAGCCTCGGGCCTCGGTGGGCGTGACGCTGGCCCCGCGAGGCCTCCGTTTTGATGAACCGTTCTTCTTCCTTCCCGACAATCGGCGGGAGATACTGCGGCGTCGCAACCAACTAGGCCTCATTCACGCGCGCGACGATTCCGACGGCGTCATCCGACGAGCGATTCTAGCCGCCACGGCTACGCGCGAGGACTTGGAGCAGTCCACGGTGCTCTATCCAACCGGAGCTCTGACCTTACTTTTAAATGAGCGGGACGAGCTCAGATCCACCCCGAATGGGCTTCGGTTTGGCTCGACTTTAATTCCGAGTTCAAGCGGAACTTCCCCGAACGAGCTTGAAATCAGATTTGGACCAGCCGTCACGGCTTCTCCGCCCCAGGCCGGTGGCTATCGATATGTGTCATTTCACCGTCTGCTCGATCCGGCGGATCCTATCTTCGCCGAACTCGACGGTGCCTATCTTTTCGTGGGAGAGGCCTTTGCCAAAGGTGAACGTTTCGCTGTCGACAGAGTCGTAACCCGCTCCGGCTACATCAAAGGGGTAGAGATTCACGCTCGGACTCTAGATACGATATTGAACCGAAATTGGCTTCTTCCAGTCCCTTTCTGGCTGCAGCAAGTTTGGATTCTTTTCTTGGCCATAGGGACGACCTATGTCATGGCTCGATATCGTTTTGGGCATGCTTACATACCGAGAGTTCTCGCTTTGATGGGACTTCAGGTCGTGGTTTTTCTAATAGCCTTGCTGGGATTTTCAAGGACCCCCCTGCTACTGACTCCGCTTTTGACCATCTTGTTTATCTGTATCGCTGTGATGTTGGGGCGGTACCTGCTGGCTTTTCGGGCCCTATCCTGGTTTGTCCCCAAAGAAGTGGCTGACGAACTGCTCTTGACCCAGCGCGCTCGTGATCGCCGGGTCGTGGCCACCGTCCTCCTGACGGATATCCGTGGATATACAAGCATTTCCGAGGGTCGAAGCGCGGTCGCGATGCTCGGTTTACTCAACGAGTACCATAAGCGAACGGTGGCATGCTACGCTCGTTACGGCGGGCAGGCCCTCACTTACCAGGGAGACGCTCAGATTGTGGTCTTCGGAGTCTTTGGACGGCGAAAAAGCCCGGCTAAAGACGCGGTCCTAGCCGCCTTGGAGCTACAAAAGATCTGCGATGAGCTGCGAAAGGAATGGGGTCTGGACGCTCGTGAGACCTTCGACGTCGGGGCGGGGCTTTGCACCGGAATGGTGGAGGTCGGCTGGTTGGGAGGCCGGGACAATCTCCAGTATTCGGTGGTGGGGGAGACCGTTCGAAAGACGCACAAGGTGCAGAGCCTGTCGGCCGAGCTCGAGTCGCCAGTTCTCCTCGATGAGGAGACCTATAAGGCGTTAGGAGAAGAGCTTCCCTGTCAGGATTTAGGAGAGGTCGAGGTGAAGGGACTAGAGGCGCCGCTACGCTTGTATAGGCCGAGACCAGGAAGCCCCGAGGAGGAGAGGAACGAAGCGTGATGAGGAAAGTCATCTTGCTGACCCTGGCTTTCGCCACGCTAGGTTTTGTCCCGGTCCAGAGTCAACCGAGCGACGGAAAGGTGGCGAGGGTTCTCGACATCGCGGGCCACTCACTTTTCACCAATCGTCGGACCGATGGACGCTGGTTCCAGGCCTATGTCGGCATGAAGAGCTATATCTCCGAACGGCTTCGTACTGACGAAAAAACTTCGGCGGCTCTGGAATTCGACATCGGTGGCAAGGCCGGGATCAGTCCGGGCACCGAGGTCGAGATCGTCAGTCAACGCGACATTGAAGTGATAGGCAACAAGCTCGTGCTCAAAGCCGGACGGGTGTGGGCCAAGATCGACAAGCAGAAGTCCAGGCTTCAGATCCAGACGAGCGGCGGAGTGATCGGGATCGAGGGGACCGAGCTTTTGGTCTCGGTTGATCCGGACAGTCCCGTTTCAGAACTCCTGTTGTTCGAGGGGCAGGCTACCATCACCGACAATGAGGGGCGCAAGCAGACTCTTCTACCGGGAGACTACGCGGTTTTTGGCGGGGCTAGCGGGATGTGTGTCCTTTCCTACTCTTCCCCCGGACTACGTTCGCTGGTGGTCGAGAGGTTTCCGGAGTTTTCGTCTTTCCTGGCCGCCCGCGGGATCACGACCATCCCTAACACCACGGGTCCCGCCGTGTGGCGAAGCCACCTCTCGAGCGTTTCGAGCTTCGATGAGATCATGGCCGCCTCGGCCTCCTCGCTCATCAAAGACGATCCTTCTCTGTCTCCCTCTCAGACCTCGCTCCCTGACGGCCCTCCTCAGCTGAGTTGGCCGGCCACGACGGGAGCGGTGGAGTATCAGGTAGTTCTGGCAGCCGACGGAGGATTTGAGGAGGTCGTCTTTTCCGCCCGGACCCAAGCGTCTAATCTGTCGGTACCCGACGATGCTCCCGGGGCCCCAAAAGGTCGCTATCACTTCCGTGTGATTCCACTGGACCGAGAGGGGAAACCGCTTCCCGGCTCTCGCCAGACCTGGTTTGACAGCCCTGGCTGGGATAACGCCATCACCTCCTAAAACCCAACAGAGGGGTTCCAAAGCGCGTCCGAGAAAAGGCTTAGCCAAACTTACACCCCCGGAGGCAGACGTGGAATTCAATCTTCTCCATCACGGCATCAACGTGAAGACCGTTCATAGAAATCTCGCACCAGCGAGACTCTACGAGGAGGCGATTCGTGGAGAGAAAGGGTCCGCCATCGCGGGGAATGGTGCCTTGGTCGTGGACTCGGGTCGAAAAACCGGCCGTAGTCCCAAGGACAAACGGATCGTGGACGAGCCGGATTCAGTCGACGACATCTGGTGGGGTGACGTCAACATCAAGCTTGACGAGGACACCTTCAACATCAATTTCGAGCGGGCTATCGACTACCTCAACACTCGTAACGAAATTTACGTTATGGACGGCTTCGCCGGCTGGGATCCGAAGTACCGTCTCAAGGTCCGGATCATCTGTACCAGGCCTTATCACGCCCTCTTCATGCACAACATGTTGATCCGCCCGACGGCTGAGGAGTTGGCCGACTTCGGCACCCCGGACTACGTCGTTTTCAACGCCGGGGCGTTCCCCGCCAATCGCTACACCAAGGGGATGAACTCGGACACCAGTGTGGTCCTTCATCCGAAACGGCGCCAGATCGTTATTTTGGGGACCGAGTACGCCGGAGAGATGAAAAAAGGCATCTTCACCGTCATGAACTACCTCATGCCCAAGGCCGGCGTGATGAGTATGCACTGTTCGGCCAATGAAGGGCCTGAGGGCGACGTGTCGCTCTTTTTCGGGCTCTCCGGCACCGGTAAGACCACCCTTTCGGCCGACCCCCGCCGTCTTTTGATCGGTGACGACGAGCACTGCTGGACCGATGACGGTGTCTTCAATATCGAGGGAGGCTGCTACGCCAAGGCCATCGGACTGAAGGCGGAGACCGAACCGGAGATCTTTAACGCCATTCGTTTCGGCTCGGTGCTGGAAAACGTCGTCTACAATCCCGAAACTCGAGAGGTGGACTATGACGACATCAGCTTGACCGAGAACACTCGCTGCGCTTATCCCATCGAGTACATTCCGAACGCCAAGGTGCCGTGCGTCGGTGGACATCCCAAGAACATCATCTTGCTCACCTGTGACGCCTTCGGCGTGCTGCCTCCCGTCAGCCAGTTGACCCCGGAGCAGGCGATGTACCACTTCATCAGCGGATACACTGCCAAAGTCGCCGGAACCGAACAGGGCGTCAACGAACCGACCGCGACCTTCTCGGCCTGCTTCGGCGCCGCTTTCATGGTCTGGCACCCGTCCCGTTACGCCGAATTGTTGGCGGAGAAGATTCGCCAGCACGGCTCCAAGGTGTGGCTGATCAACACCGGTTGGTCAGGTGGACCGTATGGCGTGGGCCAGCGTTTCAAACTCAAGTACACCCGCGCTATTATCGACGCCATCCACGACGGCTCTTTGGCCCAGCAAGCGACCACTGTCGATCCGATTTTTGGAGTCGCCATTCCTCATGCTTGCGAAGGCGTGCCCACGGAAGCTCTCGATCCGAAGAAGACCTGGTCCGATCCGGCGGAGTACGACAAGATGGCACAGAAGTTGGCGGCTCTATTCCAGGAGAACTTCAAGAAATTCGAGGAAGGCGCCAGCGCGGAAATTCGGGCCGCTGGACCTTCGGTCCAGGCTTCCGTTTAGAAGCGCTATTTCTCAGAAAATAAGAAATGGGGTCCCTCGCTGGACTCCTTTCTTATTTGGTGTTCGTGTTGTGCGCTGAGCGAGGGTTTGCTGGAGATTCTTCCTGCGATCTGGGAAAGCGGCGCACTGAAGCGACTGCCGCGAGGCTTGAGCTAGAGCCTCCTAGAGCAAGTCCTCGGAAAAGTTCTCCAGTTGCTCTTTGATCGAGCGCATGAAGCGGTCTCCCGTGGCCCCATCGATCACGCGATGGTCGAAGGAGAGTGCCAGGTACATCATGTGGCGGATGGCGATAGCGTCGTCCTCGGTCACCACGGGGCGCTTGGTGATGGTGCCCACGCAGAGGATCGCCACCTGGGGCTGATTGATAATGGGTGTTCCGAAAAGCGAGCCGAAGACACCGGGATTGGTGACGGTGAAGGTCCCGCCTTGCAGATCGTCGGGCCCGAGCTTTCGGTCGCGCGCGCGCTCGGCCAGATCGTTGACCGAGCGGGCCAGCCCGAGGAGAGACTTCTCGTCCGCCTGGCGGAGCACCGGGACCAACAGCCCCCAGTCCACCGCGACCGCCATGCCGAGATTGATGTCACGGCGGTAGGCCACCGAGCGGTCCACCACGGCGCTGTTGACGATGGGGTATTCGCCGATGGCCGTGGTTACGGCCTTGAGGATAAACGGCATGAAGCTCAGCTTGACACCCTTGTCCTCGTAAGCCCGTCGATGCTTGGCTCTCAGTCTGGCCACCCGCGTCATGTCCACTTCAAAGACGGTGGTCACGTGGGCCGAGGTCTGGCGAGAGACCACCATGTGCTCGGCGATGGAGGCGCGCATCGGACTGAACGGCTCCAGCCGGTCGGTCGGACCGGGCTGGTAGGCCCACTTGTTGTCGCGAGGCGCGGCAACGGTCGCGGGAGCGCTACCGATAGCGATGATGGGTTTACTCTCGAGATGGCGGGCCAGATCGTGTTTGGTGACCCGTCCGGAGATCCCGCTTCCGCTGACCTGCCGCAGGTCCACTCCATGCTCGGCGGCCATTTTGCGGACCAGTGGGGAGGAACGGGTACGTCGCAGTTCGTCGGCATCGGAATCGGCGCGTCCCGCGCTTTGAGCGGTCTGGTGACGTGCGGCTGAAGTAGGGGTCGGCTCAGCCGCTGGAGAGGGCTCCGGGCTCGTCGAGACCACGTCCGCGGCGCCTCCGTTGAGAGAGGAGGAGAGCACGGCGATGACGGCGTCGATCTCCACCGTGGCGCCCTCCTCAAACCCGATCTTGGTCAGGTAGCCTTCTCCGGGCGAGGGGACATCCGCGTCGACCTTGTCGGTAGTGATCGACAGAAGCGGTTCGTCCTTGTCGACCCAGTCTCCGATTTTTTTGTACCAGGAGGTGATGACTCCCTCGGTTACGCTTTCCCCCATTTGGGGCATGATCACATTCGTCATGATGTTCCTCGTTTAAGTTTTGGCGGTGGCCCGCTGTCTCTTCGGGGGCAAGTGAATCGGTTGGCCGAACACCCCATGTGCCGCTTCCATCAAGCCCTCGGGCAAGGTGGGGTGCGCGTGGACCGTGCGGAACAGCTCTTCCACCGTGGCTTCACACTGGAGAGCCACGCACGCCTCCGCGATCAAGTCGGTGGCGTGAGGGCCCACGATATGAACGCCCAGGAGCTCTCCGTATTTGGTTTCCGAGACGATTTTGACGAAGCCGTCGGTCTCTCCCAGGATGCTGGCTTTACCCAGAGCGGCCCAGGGAAACTGTCCGATGGCGACCTCATAACCCTGTTCCCGAGCCTGAGCCTCGGTCAAACCGACGCTGGCCACTTCCGGTCGGCAGTAAGTGGCCGAGGGGATTTTGCTGTAGTCGACGGGATGAGTCGGGTGCCCGGCCAGGGCCTCCACGCAAACGATCCCTTCGGCCGAGGCCACATGAGCCAATTGAGGCCCCGGGACGATGTCTCCGATGGCGTAGAGCCACTCAAGGCTGGTGCGGTAGTAGGGATCGACCTTGAGGTAGCGCCCTTGTTTCTCGAGTGGGAACTCTTCTAGGCCAAAGCCTTCTAGCACGGGAATTCTTCCCACCGCGCATAGCACGGCTTGACTTTCGAACTTGACGGGGGAACCGCCGGAGAGCTTTTCTCCAACCAGTGTGACGGAGCTCTTGCTGATGGTGGCCTCGGTTAGGCGCGTCGCGGTGTGAATGGGGATGCCACGCTTTTTGTAGGCCGATTCGATGGCTTTCGAGATTTCAGCGTCCTCGATGGGGAGAGCCCGCTCGGCCATCTCCACCACTTCAACCTGGCTCCCTAACGCTTTAAAGACGCATGCGAATTCCAGGCCAACCGCGCCGGCTCCGAGGACGATCAGAGATTTAGGGACCTCCTGGAGACTAAGGACCTCATCGGAGGTGAAGACCCGCTTGCCGTCCGGCCTCAGAAAAGGGAGAGTCGCCGGACGAGAGCCCGTGGCTAGCAGAACCCTGGCGCCTTGCACCACCTGACCGTTAACCTCGACCTTGCCTTGCCCGACCAGGCGCCCGTGGCCGGTTTTCACGGTCACATTGTTGACTTTCATCAGGGCCTCGATCCCAGTGGCCATTTTCTTGATCACCTTGGCCTTGGCCGCGTGCATCTTGGCAACGTCCACCGAGCCGAGGGTCACGTTGACCCCGAAGTCGGCGAAATGGGCCAGTTTCTCCACCGCCTCGGTGTAGTGCAGCAGGGCTTTGGTGGGGATGCAGCCGCGATGAAGGCAGGTGCCCCCCAGAGCTTTGTCCTTTTCCACCAGGGCTACCCGAAGGCCGAGTTGGGCAGCGCGAATGGCCGCCACGTAACCGCCGGGACCGCTCCCGAGGACAATCAGATCAAAGGTCGAGCTACTCATCGGGTGCGCGTTCCCCAGGTGCCCAGTGGCTCCTCCCCGGGGAAGTTCCGACTTCAGTTGGCCGAGCCCTGACATCGCAGGTTTCCCCAAGAAAACCCCCAGGCAATTTAGGGAGACAAACGCTTTAGAGATCGGTTACAGTAGGTCCAATGCTCTCCGAAGATTTCGAGCGGAATTTCTCTGGACAGGTTCCGATCTTTCCCCTGCCCAACGTCGTGTTCTTCCCCGGAACAAAGCTGCCGCTCCATATTTTCGAACCGCGCTACCGCCAAATGCTGAGGGATGTTCATCGCGGCGAAGGCCTGATTTCCGTCGTTCTGCTGGATCGTTCTCGAAAGCTGGAGCCGGAAGAGGTGAGACGGCCTCCCATCCACACGATAGCGGGGCTGGGGCGCCTGACCCGGGTAGAGCCGTTGCCCAATGGCTTTTTTAGCATAGATCTCTTTGGACTGGTACGGGTTCGCATTTTGGAGGAGATCGAGACCTCGAAGCCTTATCGGGTGGCTAAGGTCGCCACGATTCGGGACCGCTCCGATCAAGTCTCGGCCGGTCACGGGGAGGAGATGCTCGAACAGGCCTTCGCGGCCTTCAACCGGGTTCTTCGAAAGTATTCTCAGTTTCCGGGAGAGTTCCTGACTCGCTTTCGCGGACTTCCTGTGGGAATGTTGCTCGACATTTTAGCTCATCACGTACCTTGTGACTTTCAGAAAAAGCAGGCTTTCTTGGAAGAAACCGAGCCTCTGCGCCGTTGCGAGAAGATTGTGGAGACATTGGAGCGGATCTACCAGGGCCCGGACCCTGGTGAGAAGGTCTCCGCGCTGTCACTGTTCCCTCACCCGAGCATCAATTGAAAGAAGGCGCCCGGTGGCGCCTTCTTCAATAAAGCGGGCTAGACTCTCGAGAACCGGCTAATAGGAGACGCCTCCGACCTGAGCCGCGCTCTTGGTGTTGTCGTCGAGAATGCGAAGATACTCGAGCATTTTGTCGTTAGCTTGAAAGATAGAGTCGATCTCCGGTTGGAAATCGGTGGCTCGGACACGATCCTCTAAGGACACTGGCGGGTCTTGTTCTTCGGCTTCCTCATCGGTGAGTTCTTCGTAGTGAGCCATCTCCTCGTCGAAGTCCTCGTGGCAATCCTCGACTTTGATGAGCATCGCCTCTATGGCTCGGAACCACTGTTGAGTCGCGTCCGAGATCAGTTCGGTGGCTTCCGGTAGCCACTCCCCGATGACGTTGTCGGTGGAAAGGTCGGCCATCGTCTCGGCCAATTTGCTGGTTCTTTCCAGCCCTTTGTTGAGAAAGTCGATATAGTCGTCGATCGACCATTTCTCGGAGCGCAGATTGTTGACGGCGTCCACATACTTACGAGCCGCGCCGTCGATGGAACCGGGATTGTACTGTGTGGGGATGACGGGCAGATTGGGAAGTCGAGCGTTGCACTGGGTACAGAACTTGAGTCCACGAACCTCTTCCGAACTGCAGTTGGGACACACGATCAGATCGGGGGATTCCGGAACGATTTCACTCGAGGTCGAAGTCAGCACCAGGTCCTCGTCGTCAACAAACCGGTTTCTCATCTTCTGAAGCTGTGTTACTCCGAAGTGTCCGCCAGAGTTGGCCTCCTCAACGATGAACTCCGGTTCGAGATCGGATTCGGCTGGAGTCGAGGAAGGTTCTTCCGAGGACGCCGTCTCAGGCTCACCTTGGTCGTGCCCTTCTTCTTCATCATGAGGCTCTTGCTCGGAATCAGCGGCTGACTCGAGGTTTTCATCCTCAATTACGTTGTGTTCTTCGTGCTCTGGTGTTGACAACTGATCGCCTCGGACGGAGTTTTTCGTAGCGCGGATTGGGCATCCCTTCAGGGAGGCACCAATTCTCCTCGCCGATTGCAGAGAAAAAGGGGAGTTCCCCAGTCGGGGGCGGGAAATTCTCGGACAACATGGAGGCCAGCACGATGAAGCCTTTCCATCAGTTGGCCGCGGGTGAAGAAATTGATCGAAGCTTCCCCGCTGAGCAGTTGGTAGATGAAGTGCTCAGAGCGAGCACGCCCCTGGCTTTTGCGCCCGGCTTCATCGTCTTGAACTTCACTGCCCAGGAGCAGCCAGCCGTTTTCCGAGAGAAGATTGGCGCATTGGGAAAGAAGCGTCTCCGGATGTTTGGCGCCGGCCAGGGCGCGAAAACAGACGATCAGGTCGAATCTTTTTCCAAAATGGTCGCCGGGCAGATCGCCGATGTGGATCACCGCGCGCGTCGAGCGTTCGGCTTCTCTGGCGCATTCATAATCGGCCTCCAAGCCGTACAGTTCGAGCTGAGTGTAATGCGAGCGGAGTAGAGATAGGCCGAGTCCCGTGCCGCAACCCACCTCGAGCGCTCGTCTGGCCGATTCCAAGGCCCCGGCGAACTCCGGCATCTGCGAGGGGACATCCTCGAGAGCCCAACGGTAGTTCTCCAGGAGGCTCTCGCCCAGGATTAAGCGCAGAGCGATAGGAGGTTCAGGAAGGGCGCGACTGGCGAAGACGGCCTGGAAGGTTTCGTGAAGCCGTCCGCTCAGATTGAGGTGGCTTTCCGTGAAGCCGCGTGAGCGAACCAACCAATCGCGCAGATGTTGCGGCGTCTGGAAACGACTCTCTCGGCGTTCGAGCAGGCCGCAGCTATGGGCGGCCAGGCACCAGAGGTGGGTGTAGCGCGGCTCCAGGCGAAGTTTTTCGGCCAGGTCCTCAGGGCTTCGTTCGTGCTCGAGCGATTGGAATAGGCCAAGGGTCTGTCCCACATGGAGAAGCTGAACTCCCCAGAAGCCGTCCCACAGGTTGGCCGGGTTGATGGTGGCGACGAGGTCGCTCACGTCAAAGCCTCCCGATGCTGACGTTCCTCGAGGTGAAGAAAGGCTTCCACAATAGTGGGGTCCAGCTGTTTTCCGGCTGCCTTTCGAAGCTCGGACAAAGCGATCTCACGACCCAAGGCTTTCCGGTAGACACGGTCGCTGGTCATGGCGTCCCAGGTGTCGGCCACGGCAATGATGCGGGCGAAGATGTGGATCTCCTCAGCACGCAGGCGATCGGGATAGCCCTCTCCGTCGAAACGCTCCTGATGTTGGCGGATGGCTTTTTTTACTCGGTTCGGAATGTCGATCGGCAAAACCAGGGCTTCCCCGAGGGCGGCGTGACGCTCCATGGCCTCGCGCTCCTCCTCGTTAAGTTTTCCGGCTTTCTGAAGAACCGCGTCGGGTACGCCGATCTTACCGGCGTCGTGGAGAAAGCTCGCCATTTCCAGGTCGTGCAGGTCTTCCGGTGGTAGCTTGAGCTCCCGCCCGATGTCGACGGAGATGTTGCAGACCCGCTCGATGTGGCCTCGAGTATAGAGGTCCTTAGCCTCGATGGCGTTGGCCAGAACTAAGATGATCTGCTTGCGGGTTTCATAAAGGCGAGCGTTCTCGATAGCGCCGGCGGCTTGCTGCGCGATCATGGTCAGGAGCTGGACTTGTTTTTCGTTAAAAACGCCGGCGTGAATTCTGTTGTCGACGTAGATGAGGCCTCGAGTCTCTCCGCGGAAGTGGATCGGCACGGCCATGATGGAGCGTAGAGCGTGCAGCGAGACTGAGCCGAAGGCGTTAAAGCGAGGATCATTGGCGGCGTTGGAGGTCAAAAGAGCCTCGCCCGTTTCCATAACCTGAGTCAGGACGCTGCGGCTGGTGGCGAAGTCCTCGTGATCGATCTCGTTACGATCGAGTCCGCGCGCGCAAACCAGGCTGATGTCTCCCTCTTCGCCCTTGAGAAAAAGACAGCCGCGTTCGGCTCCGAAAACTTCCACCACTCGATCCATGACGTTGCTGAGAACCTGTTGGAACTCCAGGGTCGAATTGAAGTCTCGACCCACTTCCAGCAACAGTCGCCATTGGTCTTGCTCAGGGTTTTCCGCCATCGGTAGACGCGCTTCGACGCGCCCGCGCGAGAAAACCTCTCTGGTGGCGGTATGCCTAAAGTAAAAACGGCCCTCACCGTGGCGAGTGCCGTTTTGTTCTTGCATCGCTGGTGCGGGGGGGGGGACTCGAACCCCCATGGATTGCTCCACACGGCCCTCAACCGTGCGCGTCTACCAATTCCGCCACCCTCGCTTGGTGTGCTCGCGCATTATAGCAAACAGTGGAGGGTTGTCAACCGGAGTGTGCAAACCCTGGAGCTATGAGGAATTTGGCCTGGGTGGATACGGCCGCGGATCTCGAGAGCGCGGTCATGGAGATGGCGCGCCATCGCTCGGTCGCCGTGGACGCGGAGATGGATTCCTACTTCGTCTATCACACCAAGCTCTGCCTGGTACAGATCTCGGCGGGGGACACCGACTTTTTGATCGACAGCCTGGCCCTCGAGGATTTGTCTCCCCTCAATCGAGTTTTTCAGAACCCTGAGATTCGAAAGGTGGTTCACGCCGGAGAGAACGACATTCCCTATTTCCGGGGACGGGGAGTGACCTTTGTCACCCTTTTTGACACTCATCTGGCGGCTCGCCTGTTGGACCTGGAGAGTAAAAGTCTGGCTGGTCTGGTGGAGAAGTTCTTCTCGGTGAGTCTGAGTAAGGACCAGCAGAGAGCGGATTGGCGTCTGCGACCGCTCCCTGCTGAGCAGGTCGCTTACGCCCGGGATGACACGGCCTATCTTAACGAGTTGGCCGATATTCTCGAGCGGTTATTGGCCGAGGCCGGTTTACGGGTGGAGGCCGAGCAAGCCTTCGCGAACCTCGAACGGTTCGAGGTTCGGCGAAAGGACTGGGATCCGGACGGCTGGGCTAAGATCAAGGGAGCCAGGGAGCTGACGGGGCCGCAACGGTCGGCTCTAGCCGAGCTTTTCGGCTGGCGCGAGCGTTTGGCCTCAAAAGAGGACCTGGCCCTTTTTCGGGTGGTTGGAAACGGCTTGCTGCTGGCCCTAGCTCGTAAGAAGTTCGTGCACGCCAACGACCTCAAGGCCTGGGCCAAAAGCTCGTGGTTGACCGAAAACGCGACCGAACTCGTGGCTCTTATCTCGCGCGCTCAAGCCAGGGGAGGGATCCCGTTTCCGGAGGTGGACCGTAAGCGGCACGGGGGGCTGGATTTCGAGGAAGAGGCGCTGTTTTCTCGCCTGCGCGACTGGCGTAACGAGGAGAGTCGTCGCCGCGAGGTTGCTCCCGAGCGCGTCATGTCCAACCGCCAACTCAAGGAGATCATCAAGAGGCGCCCTCGCGACATGGTCGAGCTGAGCCAGGTGGAAACCCTGGAGCCTTGGCGCTGTCAGGAGTACGGAGAAGTGATACTAGCCATCTTGCTAAAGAGTGGCTAAATTGAGGTGAGCATGGCGGGCCGCGAGGCTCACCTTTTCAGCCACTGTTCGCGCTAGTTCGAGCAACGCTTGAGCCGGCGCGGAATCGGGCTCGTGGAGAACCAGAGGGATGCCGGCGTCGCCGGCCAGGCGGACCGCGGAGTTTAAAGGGACCTCGCCAAGGACGGAGAGGTTCAGATTCTCCGCGGCGGCGCGGGCTCCGCCGTGATTAAAAATGTCGTCTCGGTGATTGCAGTTGGGGCAACAGTAGTAACTCATGTTTTCCACTAATCCCAGGACGGGAACACCCAGTTTGCCGAACATCCCGACCGCCTTGGTGGCCACGTCGAGAGCCAGATCCTGAGGGGTGGAGACCACCACGGCGCCACTGATCTCGATCATCTGGGATAGCGACAGTGAGATATCGCCGGTTCCCGGCGGCAGGTCGATCACCATAAAGTCGATCTCGCCCCATTCCACGTCGCGGCAGAACTGCTGCATCATTCCGTGCAGCATGGGGCCACGCCAGATAACCGAGTCGCCCGGCTTCATCAAAAAACCCATGGACATCAAGGAAAGGCCGTGGACCTCCACCGGCATGATCCGTTTTTCGCGAATTCGGAGTTGGCTACCCTGGACACCCAGCAAGAGGGGCTGACTGGGGCCGTAGACGTCAGCGTCGAGAAGTCCCACCTTGAGGCCGAAGCTCGCCAGGGCGGCCGCCAAGTTGGTCGCGATGGTGGACTTGCCCACTCCGCCCTTGCCGGAAGCGACGACGATGATGTTCTTGGCTTCCTTGAGAAGGTTGGCTCCCAGTCCTTTGGGAGTGGCCGCTTGCTCGACCACGAAGGCGACTTCCGCCCGTTGGCCTAAGGCCTTCCGGACTAACTCGCGGAGCTCGGATTGTCTCGAGATGGCGGGACTGGGAAGGTTGAGAGTGACCTTGAGCGCGTGTCCCTCGCCGACCTCTTGAATGAGGCCCAGCTCGCCGAAGCTCCAGGAACTCCCTGGGTAGGTCAACCCTTTTAATGTCTGGAGGGCATCACTCATAATTCTTCTTCCTCGTCCTCATCCTTGTCTTCCTCGTCCTCGAGGCTTTCTTCGGAGTCTTCCCGACCGGCCTCGCCTTCGCCATCAGGGTCGTCTAACGGCGGCTCGCCGTCTTCCGTGAGAAGAAGCAGTTCGAAAAACTCTCCCAGGGCTTGGCGTGAAACCGGATTGTCGAGCACGGCCTGGGTCAGCTTTTCTTGCAGGTTGCCGTAGCCGGGCTTTTTTTTGAAGTGTTCGCCATACTCTTGGTCGATGACGGAGTCGATCAGTTTCTCGGTGGCTTCTTGCAAGAAGGTTTCCGATTCGGTGTCCAGGTTGGAGAACTCTTCTCTCATCGCCTTGAGCATGCGTTCGTCCTTGGTGGAGGATAGCTTCTGTGCATCGCTCGACAAAGTCGACAAGTCAGCGGCCGCGGTGTCGGTCGCGTCCAGTTGCTTGTTCTCTTTGAGAAGTTTTTTTTGCGCTTGCAGCCATTCGGTGGTGAGCGGAATGCCCGCTCCCGGTCCGATGCCGCCAGGTCCAGTCGCCACGTTGCCGTCCTTGAAGTCGCTGGTCAGGCGAATATTTCTGCTCGCTCTTTCCTCCCAGCGGGGAAGGTTTCCCTCCCTTGAATGGCTCCTCACACCCATAGGAGAAAAGTCTACCCCCTCAAGCCTTGGCGGGCGAAAAAAAATGCCTGTTCAGGTTTTGGTTACATTTGCCGATATCTCTCCAGAGGAGAGGTGATTCCGCCTCTCGGCGGAATTATGGGAACCAGGGGCAGTTGCATGCCTCGAGCGGGAAAAAGGAGTTCATAGTCTGTTAACACGAGTTCAACGAATCAGAAACATGATTTCGATACCCTGGGCTAGCAGGAAAGGACCGAGACGCGTGAGTCTCGGCCGAATGAGCAGGAGGACACGCTTTGAGTAAGCCGTTTCAAATCGTCGACACGACATTCTTGGAGAAAGCACTGGACGCCGCTTCTCTTCGCGGTCAAGTCATCTCGAACAATCTTTCCAACGTCAACAATCCCGACTACCAGGCGAAGTCGGTCGTGTTCGATAGCCATCTGCGCGAGGCGATGGACAATGAAGAGGCCGCTGGTAAGGACGGTGCTTGGAAGTTCAAGAGCGAGCTCCCCGTCGACATGCAGATCTCCGACGCGGGTGGTTGGAGCAAAGCCAACCTTCGCCCCTCCATCGAGAACGTCGGCGGTTCCATCGACGTGAACACCGAAATGGCCAGCTTGGCCAAGAACCAGATTCTCTACAACGCTTATACCTCGAAAATTTCCGGTATCTACGGTTCGCTCAAGTGGATCGTCGAGAACTCGGGACGATAAGGAAAGGTCAAACTCACGATGCAGTTTTTCAAGACATTCGATATCGCCGCGAGCGGTATGAAGGCCGAACAGAAGCGTATGGATGTTGTCTCCAACAACATCGCCAACGCTCACACCACCAAGACCGTCGACGGAACCCCTTATCGCCGCCAGTTCGCTCAGATCTCCGCGGCCGACGCCACCGAGTTCGACTCGGCTTTCGAGAAAGCTTCCTTCGATGCTGAGATCGGTGGAGAGTTCAAGAATGTGTTCGAGCAGACCGGAGTCGGTTTTGACGGACACGGAGTCAAGATTGAAGGCGTGGCCGAGGATGGAGGGGACTTCAACTGGGTTTACGATCCTTCCCATCCCGATGCGATGAAGGAGGGCCCCAAGACGGGCTACGTCGCCAAGCCCAATGTCAATATCATTGAAGAAATGACCTCGATGATGCAAGCGTCCCGCGCCTACGAGGCCAACGCGACCACTGTTGAGTCTGCTAAACAGATGGCCATGAAGGCCCTCGAGATCGGAAGAGGTTAATAGAGATGCAAAGTCCCTTTCAAGGAATCAGCGCCATCGGATCGTCGATGGCTTCCCCCACCACCGCGGCTACTTCGGCGCCCAGTTCCATCGGTTCGATCGGCTCGATTTCGAGCCCGCTGAGTCCATCTAGTGTCTCGGAGGAGGACGGCAACACATTCAGTTCCATGCTGTCGGGCGCGATGGGTCAGGTGAACCAGAGTATGAATGTTTCCAAGCAGATGACGGACGGCTTGTTGTCCGGTCGCTTGGAGAACATCCACGAGATGACCATCGCCGGTGCCAAGTCCGAGATCATGATGAAGCTAACCACTCAGATTACCGGTAAGCTCTCTCAGGCGACCACCCAGATGTTCCAGATGCAGATCTAAGGCGGAAGAAAAAGACAGGACCCGCGACCAGATGAAATGTTTAGGCTTTAGGTAGAGGAGAGGAGCACCAATGGCAACCGGGATTCAGACAGGTATGCAAAGAGGGAGTCGCAGCGGAATTTCCCGCGGCTCCGCGCTCGGTAAGGGCGCACCCGGAGGAGGTGGGGGACCTCTCGGAAAGTTTTCAGAGATTTTTAAAGGCATGAGCAAGGGCATGAAAATTGCCATTGGCTCTCTGATTGCCGTTCTCGTCTTTGGTGGCGTGGGCTTTGGGCTGCACTCCCAGGGTAACAAGTACGTCGACCTTTATCCGACCAAGATGACGGAGAACGACGTACGTGAAGTTTCGGCGGCCCTAACCGACATGCGGGTGGACCACCGTATCAACGAGACCAGCGATGGAGTTCTCTTGCATCCTAGCAAGAAGATCGCTATGCAAGGCGCTCTAGCCGGTCGTAACCTTCCTCGCACCCCAGTGTTGACTCCGGATAAGGTCGAGGGTGGCATGGGTAAGACGGCCGCCGAGCAAAAGGCGATTCGCCAACAATTGCTCGAGGGCGAGATCACCCTGGCTTTCCGCTCGATGGAAGGCATCAATGATGCTCGCGTTAAGCTGGCTGTTCCGGACAAGACTTACTTCCAGGATGACAAGAAGCACACCACGGCTCGCGTGCTCTTGAGCCTCAAGCCTGAAATGCAGGTCAACCGTGACCGCGTCAAAGGTATGGTAAACTTGGTGGCTGCCTCGGTACCCGAGCTCCGTCCCGAAGACGTCACCATTCTGGACACCGCCGGTCGCGACCTGACCGCGATGGTTCCTAAAGATGATACCGGCAGCATGGTGGCTTCCGGAACTCAGTTGGAAGTCCAGGCTGGTGAGGAGATGCGTCTCCAGAAGAAGGCTCAGGAAGCTCTCGACATGGCGATGCCCGGCCGCACCAAGGTTAGCGTCAACCTCGATATGGACTTCTCCAAGGTTGAGGAGGAGAAATTCACCCCCGGTGGAGCTGGGGACGACGAAGTCGTCGTATCCAGTCGCCAGATCAAGCGGGAAGTTCTCGACCGGAGTAAGGGCAACAGCGAAGCGGCTCAACAAGTGAACACCACGAGCGGTAAAAAGGATGGCGACTACCTCAACGAAACTGAAGCCACCAACTATATGATTGGTCAGTCGAAGAAGAAGCGCGTCGACATGGGATTTCGCGTCAAGCGCCTGACCGCCTCAGTTCTCGCCGACAACGTCTCCGAGAAGGAAGTCGCCGCTATCTCTGGATTCGTCCAGGATGCCATCGGTATCGACTTGGCTCGTGGGGACAAGATTAGCGTCAACAGCTTCCCCTTCGACCGCTCCATCAATGAGAGCATCCAGGACCCCTTCGCCGCTCCCCTGGCTCTGCCCCAAGAGTCGGCGCAGGGAGTTCCCACCGGCGCTCTCGTCGGTGTGGCGGTGGCCGGCGCCGCGATGATGCTGGCGGTTCTTGGAATGTTCCTCTTCAAGCAACACAGCGTTCGTGGCGACCAGGGGACCATCATCTCCTCGCCCGCGGGCGGACTGACTTCGACTTCCATCACCGACCACTTTACCGCCAAGGATGGCAAGACCACCGCTCCCGCGACTTCCGCTGGAGCGACCCAGGTCAACACCACCGACCAACTGGAGCAGCTCGTGAAAGAGCGTCCCACCAAGGTCGCCGAGATGCTCAAGAGCACCTGGCTGTCTTAGTCGGCTCCACTAAAGGTCAAGAAAGGAGAGGGAGTTCGACTCCCTCTTTTTTCTTGACCGGGACACCGTACTCAGGCGCTCTAGGTCGCCAGATGGCGAGCGCAGGGCAACTTTCCAGGCCCGCAGAACCTAAAGAGTGAACAGTCTTAAGTATCTCGCAGGAGGACCAGTCAGATTTCCGTCCAGCTAACCCCCAAACAGAAGGCCGCTGTGCTCTTCATGACCTTGCCGCCGGAGATGTCGGCGCAGCTCTTCAATGAGCTTGGACCGGAAGAAGTCCAAGCCATCACACTTGAGATCTCCAGTCTGCCGAGTATCCCGCCGGAAACTCGGGCCAGCGTCATCAACGAATTCTTGAACTCCTCGTCCATGGGCGGAGGCGGCGGTGGCGGGATGCAAGGTGGAGGAGTCACCGCGTCTTTTCAGACCAAGGCGATGGGTATTCCTACTATGCCGATGGGTCCGATGGGCTCGGTCAATCGACCTTTTGGCTTCCTGGGACGGGTCGAAGCCACCACGGCCTCTCAGCTGATCTCTCGAGAGCATCCGCAGACCATCGCTGTGGTCTTGTCGCATCTCGAGGCCGAGCAGGGCTCCTCTATCCTGGACAATCTTAGCCCCTCGGTGCAGACTGAGGTTGCCCATCGTCTCGCCTCCTTGGGTCCGGTCCCGAAAGAGGTGCTGCGCGAACTGGAGAAAGTTCTGGAGAACAAGCTGCAGAAGGCGATAGACGAGGGCTTCGACACCAGCATGGACGGCAAGGACGCGCTCTTTAAGATTCTGTCCAACGCCGACCGCGGCACCGAGGAGTCGGTCATCTTCGGTTTGACCCAGACCAGCCCTCACCTGGCCAGCGACATCAAGACCAAATTGTGCGACTTCGAGGACTTGGCCACCATCGACCAGACCTCGCTGGCCCAGGTTCTCAAGTTGGTCGACGACCGCGATCTGGTGCTGGCTCTCAAGGGGGCGAATAAGGAGCTTGCCGAGCGTGTCTACAGGGTCTACGGTCCCGATAAGGCCAACAGCATTCGAGCTGACGTCTCGGCGGTGACTCAGGTCTCCTGGGACGACATTCGGGCGGCGCAGCAGCAGATCCGCAATATTTTGCGCGGACTGGTCAGTCTAGGAAAAATCCGTTTCAAGTAGTAGGAGAACACTCTGGCACTTTATAAGGGAAATAGGGACAACGCGCCGGCCGGCCCACCGCCCGCGCCTACGCCGCCTCCGGCCAGTTCTTCGCTTTCTCGTCGGGGGATGTCGCGGCGTCCTCCCGCGTCCCCGGAGCAGTTCCAGGAGCTAGAGGAGTCGCCCGCGCCTCCTCTAGAGTATGACGACTCCGGTTCGTCCGACGACGAGGCAGAGGCCCCCATGCACATCCCTATGCCCGATGAAGAGCCGCGTGCTCCGGTGGTGCAGGCTCCAGAGGCCTCGGGTCGGGTTTTGGGCCGAACTCGAACCACCGCTCAGGTCCCCGGTTATCTCGAACCTTATAAAGAGACTATCATCATCGGAGGCGACCCTAAAAAGGCCGAGCCCCCGCCTCCTCCTCCGTCCCCTGGGGGTCCTCCCGCGATGGGCGCGGGGGAGGCGCCTCCCCCGCCTCCTCCTCACCCCACGGGTCCTCCTATAGACCAGCAGATTATCGCTCAGGCTCAGATGGAGGCCCAGCAGATTGTTCAGCAGGCCCAGATGGCGGCCCAGCAGATGATGGCTGAGGCTCAGGCAAATCTGCAGCAAGAGTTGGAAGCGGTACGCCAGCAGGCGGCTCAGCAGGGATATCAGGAGGGGATTCAGCAGGGCGTCCAGGCCGGGCAAGAGCAGGGAATGGCCGAGAGCACTCAGCGCGTGGGGCATTTGAAAATGGAGTTCGTCGAACTCGTCTTGGCCCGCCGCAAAGTCCTGGCCGCGATGGAGCCCGAGATCGTTCACCTGGCCGTCGAGATCGCTGAGAAGATCGTCGGAATGGAGCTTTCCACGGGGCGCGAGATCATTACAGGGATCGTCAAGCAGGCATTGGCAACCCTCAAGGAGCGAGATGAGGTGGTCATTCGCGTCAACCCCAGCGAGGTTGACTCCATCAAGGCCAATCAGGCCGCCTACGAAGCCATGATCGAGGGACTCAAGCGTTTCGAGGTTATTCCTGATGGGGCGATCGAGGCGGGAAGCTGTTCCATCGAGACCAATCTAGGCAACGTCGACGCCCGAATCGCGACCCAGCTCGAGGCGGTGCGAAACGGCCTTGACGAGATGGCTAAAATTCGAGCTTTCGAGATGAAGGATAAGCTCGAAACCGAGCCGGTGGAAGTTCCGGACGATCCGGAGTTTCATGCGAAAATTCTTGAGGCGGAGGCGGAGGCGAAAGCCGCCGCTGCCGCGGCGGCGGCGCACCACTAATCATGAGCGTCTCAAGTTTTACTCCGGATCTCGCGCGCTACCACCAGCAGTTGCCGCGCATCAACACCATCAAGCAGCACGGAAAAGTGGTGCAGATCGTGGGTCTTGTGATCGAGTCCGAGGGTCCCGCCGTCACCATGGGCGAGCTCTGCTACATCATGTCTCCCAACGGCGAGAAGGTCCGTTCCGAGGTGGTGGGGTTCAAGGGCAGTCGAGTACAGCTGATGCCGCTGGGCGAAATGGGAGGTATCGGGCCCGGTTCCGAGGTCCGCGCCACCGGTAAACCGTTGATGGTCAAAGTCGGCTGGAATCTGTTGGGACGGGTGCTCGACGGTTTGGGCGAACCGTGCGACGGTCTTGGGCCGCTCGACTGTGAAAATGAAGTCCCCATCTACCAGCAGCCACCAAACCCTTTCACTCGTCCTCGTATCGAAACCCGTATGGACATGGGGATCCGCGTTTTGGACGCGACGTTGACATTCGGAAAAGGCCAGCGTGTGGGGATCTTCGCAGGTTCCGGCGTGGGTAAGTCCACCACGCTTTCTATGGTGGCGCGTTTTGCCAAAGCCGACATCAACGTCCTGGCACTGATCGGTGAGCGCGGCCGTGAGTTGCGAGACTTCTTGGAGCGCGACCTTGGTCCCGAGGGTATGAAGCGCTCGGTGGTCACGGTGGCCACTTCCGACACCCCCGCGTTGGTGCGTCTGAAGGCTTCCTACACCGGAACGGCTATCGCTGAGTTCTTTCGTGAGCAAGGCTACGATGTGATGCTTATGATGGACTCGGTCACACGTTTTGCCATGGCTCAACGCGAGGTGGGCCTGGCCGTGGGAGAGCCTCCGGCAACCAAAGGATATACTCCCAGTTGTTTCGCTCTCTTGCCGAAGCTGATGGAGCGGGCCGGGACCTCTCCCAAGGGGACCATTACCGCCATCTATACGGTGCTCGTCGATGGCGACGATATGTCCGAGCCGATCGCCGACACCGTCCGAGGTATTTTGGACGGACACATCGTCCTCTCGCGTAAGATTGCGCACAAGAACGTCTATCCGGCCGTCGATGTGCTGCAGTCCGTCTCCCGTGTGTTTACCGAGGTGGCTACCAAAGAGCATCGCGGTTTCAATAATAAGCTACGAGAAGTTCTCTCTACCTATCGCGACAACGAGGACTTGATCAACATCGGAGCCTATCAGCGCGGCGCCAACCCCAAGGTCGACTACGCCATTCGAAAGATCGATCAAGTCCAGGACTTTTTGCGCCAGGACGTCTACGAAAAGGACACTTTTGACAGTATGTACGAAAAACTGAAAGCGATCTTTTCCGACTAATGCCGCCTAAGAAGTTCGTATACCGGCTCCAAAAGATCCTCGAGTTCAAGATCGAGAAGGAGAAGGAAGAGGGGAAAAAGCTCAAGGCTTTGCTTGAGCAAGAGGTGCTCGAGCGCCAGAAAAAGGCTATGCTCGAGCAGAAGCTGATCGATACTCAGGCCGTCTTGAGGCAAAAACAGGCCTCGGGAACGCTCAATGTCGAGGAATTACGCTTTTATCCTGGCCACATCAAGAATATTGAGGCCCAAATTCGAAATCAGGAGTTGCGGCTGCAAGAGTTAGCCATTAGAATTAAGGAGCAGCGGAATGCCCTTTTGAAGGCGGCTCAGGAGCGCCAGCTCTATGAGAAGCACAAAGAGAAGTCTCAAGAGGCGTGGCAAGCCGAGATCGACCAGGCGGAGGCGATCATGCTCGACGAGCTCGCGACACTAAATTTTGCCAGAAATAAAGCCAAGTTCGAGTAACAGGCACAGGGAGGAACACATTGTCGATTTTTAACCGTATCTCGGCGATTGAAAGTAAGATCGATACCATCGAGGCGAAGCTGGCGGGTAGTTCCGCGCAAGCTCCCGCGGCGGGGAAAGTCAAAGGCGGCGCGACGACGGCTCAGGCCACTCAGTTCGCTGGCATCATCAACTCCTTGGCCGACAAGGACAGGTTTCAGCCCGGGATGCCGGTCGGTGCGACCAGCGGAGCCTCGGCGGGAGCGAAGCTCGACTCGGCCTCGGTACAGCCTTATATCACGGAAGCCGCGGCCGCTCACGGGGTAGATCCGGCTTTGATCGAGGCTGTGATCAAACAGGAATCGGCTTACGACGCCGGTGCCAAGTCGTGTGTCGGCGCCCAAGGTTTGATGCAGTTAATGCCGGAGACGGCCAAGGATCTCGGGGTGAACGACCCCTTCGACCCTCGCCAGAACGTCATGGGCGGAGCCAAGTATCTTCGGCGCTTGCTCGATATGTACGATGGTAACATGACTATGGCTCTAGCCGGCTACAATGCGGGCCCGGGAAATGTCGACCACTACGGTGGAGTGCCTCCCTTCCCTGAAACACAGAACTACGTTAAGAAGGTCTTGGACAATTACCAGCAGTTCAAGTCTTAGAGAGCCGCGCGTGCCCTCCGGGGTACACTATCCCAAAATAACTCTTGGAGTGTCTTTATCATGGAAAGTAGCAGTATCAATACCCTGACGGGAGTCGCCGGCGACTCCAAGCCTAAGAAAGAGACCGCGACAAGCGCCGGAAATGCCGACGCTTTCGCCAGCGCCATGGGTGAGGCCGGCGGAGCGGCCGAGGGTAAGAAGGCCGATATCATCGACCGGCCGGATGCGGCGAAAGACAAAGACGCGGCGGCTAAGAAAGATCAGGCTCAAGAGTCCAAGCCGGACCACAAGAAAGCTGACGGCCGAGTTTCAGAGTACCTCAAGACCACCGCCAATGCCGACCCAGCGACCTTGTCGATGGTGGAAAAGGGCGCCTTTCGGGTGGGAGAGTTCGCTCCTGGAGCTCAATCTGGTGGCCCGATGACGGGTCTGGCGCAGATGTTGGCTCAGCAGGGGATCGACGTGTCGGGCTTCTCGCCCGAGCAGATCAAATCGCTGATGAGTCGCATGGACACGAAGGAAATTGGAAAGCTGGTCAGCGGTCTGTCGTCAGAGCCCGGCAAATCGGTTCAGGCCGATGAAAAGACGCTCAAGGATCTCAAGGAGAAGTTGGCTCAGGCCGCTCAGAACGCGCCAGCCGAGGCCCCCGCCTTCAATCTGGAGTCGCTGGTCGGCGCCGGAGTCTCTAAGGAATCTGGCGAAGCCGCTCGGGCCGAGCAGCGCCGCCAGATCATGGACCAGATCCTGGCTCAGATCGACGTCAAGAACGTAGCAAATCAAACCGAAATGAATCTTCGTCTCAACCCCGAATACCTCGGAGAGGTGAAGATCACTTTGGTTCACGACGACGAGGGAGGCGTGCGCGCCAACTTCCAGACCACTTCGAAAGCGACTCGAGAGGTGCTTTCAGAAAGCAGCGAGGAGCTCATCAGTCAGGCGCGCGGAAAAGGCGTGCGTATCGACGCGATGAACGTCTCGTTGGTGGACGACATCGCGGGCGCGTAAGCCGGGTTTATTAACTCTCGGTTCACGTGAAGTTCACAAGAGTGTAACAAAGACAGCTTAACCTAAGACGGTAAAGAGAAGATAGACGGGACAACCCCAGGAGGAAGAATGTTCGATTTCCACGGCGCTGCCAACAGCATTTCGCAAAACCAGGACCAGCTTCAAAGCCGCTTCGACAACATGAAGAACCAGTTCACCCCCGGTTATAAAGCCGAGGTTGTGGAGTTCAATGAAATCATGAGTTCGACCACCGGTGGCGGTGCTAAGGAGCGAAAAGCCTCCATCTCCTTCGAGCAAGGTAAAATCTTCAAGACCCAGACGGCGACCAACTTGGCCATCAATGGCCGAGGATTCTTCGTGGTCTCCGATGGAGCCCAAAAGCACTACACTCGTGACGGACGTTTCACCTGGCAGGACGGCCAGTTGAAGGACTCGTTCGGTAAAACCGTCGTCGGGTTCCCCCTGGACACTCAGGGGAACATCTCCGGCAGCGAGACCCCTCTCGAGCTTTCGATGGACCCCAACACCAAGCTTTACGGCGGTAAGTATACCGGCTTTCACTTCGACGAAACCGGCAAGGTCTACGGCGAAGCGATGTTGACCGATCCCACCACCGGCCAGCAGATCAAGACCACCACGCCCTTGTTCCAGGTCGCTGTGGCCTCGTTCGCCAATGCCTCCGGACTCGAGCGTAGCGGTACCACCTCCTTCATGCAATCCAAGGACTCCGGTGACGCCACTCTCGGTGTGGCCGGCCAGGGAGCTCTCGGTAGCGTCGCCCCTGGTAGCTTGGAGCTTTCCAACGTGGACTTCATGCAAGAAGGTGCTGCCATCGGTATGACCAAGCAGAACTTTGAAGCCAACATGGCCGCTTTCAAGGCGATGGACAAGCTGACCCAGTCCGCTCTCGGACTCGTTCGCTAAGCGTCTCCGATACGCGTGGTCACAAAAAGGACCGGCCTTACCTGGCCGGTCCTTTTTTGATGGGTGGAAAGAAAAATGGGTTTCGCGCGACAATCACTGTGAGAAAGCCGCCGCTCATGAAGGTGAGTCCTGGCTTGTCTCTAATGTTTCGCAAGCACCCCGTTTTTTCTGGGAGTGGGCGGATAGTTCGGACTTAGGGGTGAAAGTTTGAATGTTCCCTCAATCTTTTGGGTGACATCGCCGATATGAGTGGAAGATGAGAAACGGCCAGAAACCGCCTTACGGAGGCGGTCCTGCGAATCCCTACAATTTTGGTGGCGGCGACAAGTTCACCAGTGATCAGAACAAGTTTCTGGAGAAGATCTTCGTCGACTTCGCTGAGGGAACCGTCCAAAAGCTGGCGCCGCTTTTGCAGAGCCGCTACAATATGGAGCTCATCTCCATCAAGACGAGGACCTATCATTCGTACCTCAACTCGTTACCCGAGCCGACACCGATCCTGGTTTTTGGGGTCAGTGAACAGGTCTCGGGGTTTCTAGACATCGATTTCGACTTGTCTTTCGCGCTCTTTGAGAAACTGATGGGGGGGCGAGGCGGCCCGCCTCGAGATGACCAGCGTCCTTACTTCACCGACCTCGAGAAAACCATCTTGAAGATTCCGTTTCTCAAGATTTTGGAATCTTATGGGGAAGCCTGGAAAGATGTTCAGGCTCTCGAGGCCAAGTATCAGAGCTTAGAGTTCAATCCTAACGCGGTTTATATCTGTTCTCCCTCCGAGACGATGGTGGTGACCTCGTTCCAGGTCGACGTGGCTCAGGCTGAAGGTCTTCTGAGTCTCTGTCTTCCCTTCCGCTATCTCAAGGAGATGATCCCCCGGCGTTCCTTTGATGAGTTTCAACATACCAAGACGTCGATCAACCTTGGCGGTAGTGATAAGTTCATCACCCAGGAGACGGTGCATGGGGCCAAGGTTCCGTTGGCCGCCAGCCTTGGGCGCGCGGAACTTCTCTTTCAAGAATTGCTCTCCATCGAGGTTGGGGATACGATCCGACTCGACGCCGAGATCTCTCAGCCTTTGAAGATCAAGGTCAATAGTAAGACAAAGTTTCTAGGGCAACCAGGAATAAAAGACGGCAGAATGGCGACAAGAGTCATCAGAGTGCTGGAAGAAGGGGACGAAGACTACGATGAGTGATCACAGCCCGAGGACCGTTCAGTTCGGCCAGCTGGAATCTGGGCCCAGTGGCGCGCCCAATCCTCATGGGATTGAGCTTCTCAAGGATGTTTCTCTGACGGTACAAGCCGAGCTCGGTAAGACCAGCCGGTTGGTGAAGGATATTTTGCGTTTGCAGGTCGGATCGATCTTGCAGTTGGAGAAAGAGGCCGGTGAGCCAGTCGACATATTGGTTAATAACAAGGCCATCGCTCGAGGCGAGGTGGTGGAGATCGATGGCCAGTACGGGGTTCGCATCACGGAGATCGTGCGCTGATGAGCAACCCCACGCGCCAGGTTCAGTTCCACGAGTTTGAGGAGTCTCCCACTCTTTGTGCCGCTCCACGGCCCACGGAGTCGCTCGAGGATGTTTCTCTGACGCTCAAGGTCGAACTGGGGCGGACAGAGCGGGTGGTGAAGGACCTGTTAGCGCTTAAGGTCGGCACTGTCTTGCCTTTGAATAAGGATGTTGGAGCGTCGGTCGAAGTCTCTCTTGGCAGACGAGCTGTCGCTCGCGGAGATGTTATTGAAATTGACGGACAGTATGGGGTTCGTATCACGGAGATCGTGCGCTGATGGCAAGGCGAGGAGCTGAGTATTTACCTGAAGGATTTTATGGAGATTTGACTTTGCTCTATGACGTTCCGCTGGTCATTGAAGCGGAGATGGGCCGGTCGAACAAAAGTGTGAGAGATGTTTTACGGATCGGCGAGGGCTCGGTCATCGATTTCGACAAAGAAGCGAATGAACCGGTGGATCTCACCATCAACGGACACCTGATCGCCCGTGGGGAGATCGTGGAAATCGAGGGTAATTACGGAGTCCGAATTACGGAATTGATCTATTCATAGGCGGTGCGATGTGCGACAACCGAGGGTTTCTGGTTGGACCCCTAAATGCTTTGGTGGCAGGCCTCTTGTCCAGGTTGTGTTGTTGAGCTCTTTAGCGATGGGATTGACGCTCCCGGCGTTGAGCCAGACCCCTTCCCCTGGAGCTTCACCATGGCCCACGGAAGCCGCTCCAGCCGTCACGGCCCCCGCTTCAGCACCGGCGACGCCGGTCGCGGACTCCTCTCCCGTAGTCGCCAGCACACCGCTGCCTACCGGTCGACGCCCTCTAGATTTGCCCACGCCGGTCTCCGATTCGAAGACGCTTTCAGATTGGCGGGCTGACGGAACCGTTGGGAAGTCAACCTTTGTGGATAAGATCCGGAAGGTCACCTGGACCCTGGCCTTCATCTGTTTTTTTATCTGGGCGGTTGGAAAAGTCGCTGGGAAAGCGACTTTGCAGAAATGGGGACTCCCGGTCGATTCAGATAGTCTGATCGAGGTGTTGGAGAAAAAACGGCTCTCGCCGGGACGCAGTATCATGCTCTTGCGCGTGGGTCCCAAAGTGCTCGCGGTGGCCGCCACCGAGAGCGGTTACACCACGCTGACAGAGATGGACGCCGAGGCGCTCAAGCAGTATCAAGACGAAGCCTCCGCGACCGCCTCGGAAGAGGCTTCCGCTCCGGCCAGTGGTCAGACTCCGGCCGACATCGCCAAGCACTATCTTTCCATCATTCCCGGACTAGGAGCCAAGAAATGACACGATCCGCCATCATCTCGTACTCGGGACTCTTTTTGCTCCTCTTGGCACTGGGGGCCGGGCCGGCTTTGGCCCAGCAAGAGATTCCACCGATCGAGCTTCCCTCGATCACCATCAACGGGGCTCCTCAAGCCGAGAAGGCCGAAGTCAGCACTTTCTTGCAGGTCATGTTCTTCATGACCATTCTCAGCCTGGCACCCTACATCATGGTGATGACCACGGCCTTTATCCGAATCGTCATTACTCTGTCGTTTTTGCGCACCGCTCTGGGAACTCAACAGGTGCCTCCGACTCAGGTGTTGATGGGCCTAGCGCTTTTTTTAACCATGTTCGTGATGGCGCCGGTCGGTATCAAGTGTAATCAGACGGCTATCCAGCCGTACCTGGCGGGTAAGATCAAACAGGGCGAGTTCGTGAAGAAGCTCCTGGCGCCCCCTCGGGATTTCATGCTGCGGCAGACCCGGGGAGCCGACATCGACCTATTCTGCGAACTGTCCCACCTCAAGACGCGCCCCAAAGTGGCCGATGATATTCCGCTCTACGTCGTGCTGCCGTCCTTTGTGCTCTCCGAGATCAAGACGGCATTCCAGATCGGATTCTTGCTCTATCTGCCCTTTCTGGTGATCGACATGATCGTGTCCTCGGTGCTGATGTCGATGGGCATGTTCATGCTCAGTCCGATGACCATTTCGTTGCCTTTCAAGCTTCTCATGTTCGTGATGATCGACGGGTGGGAGTTGGTGATCAAGGGCGTGGTGAAAAGCTTTAATCCCATCGAGGGAGCACCACCGACATGATGGGTCTACTTTTCGCTCAAGAGATTTTCGACACCATCTTCTTGTCAATGGTGCAGAAAACGCTGAAGATGATTCTGGTCCTGTCGGCACCGATGTTGATGGCGGCGATCATCACCGGTATCGCGGTCGCCTTGTTCCAGGCTTTGACCAAGATCCAGGAACAGACCCTGTCTTTTATCCCCAAGATTGTGGCGACGTTCCTGGCCCTGGTGCTCTATGTTCCCACGGTCAAGATGGAGTGTGAGGCTTTCTTGCTCGAGACTTTCAACTATATTGCCGCCATGCAGGTGGACGCGGTGGTGAAGTGATGATGTCCTTGTTCTTTTTGGCCGCGGAGTTCATGTCCGAGGAATACATCATGGAGATCTGTACCCGTGGGTTGATCCTCATTATGTTGCTCTCCGCGCCCATGTTGCTGTCGGCGCTGGCGGTTGGACTTTTTATCTCCATTATCCAGGCCACCACGCAGATCCAGGAGCAGACGCTCTCCTCTGTGCCAAAGATGGCCATTACTTTCGTCTCTCTTATCGTGTGTGGGCCCTGGCTTCTCGATATGATCGGAAGCTACGCGACCGAGCTTTTCACCGCCATCGCGGAGATGGGTCCTTAGAAGGTGAACCCGAACGATCTGCCTCCACAGCCGGTGGGCGATTTCTATACCGCCTTTGGAGTCTGCTTGCTGGCCTTTGTTCGAATTGTCTTGATCTTCCGCCAAGCGCCCATCCTGGGAAGCAACCACATGAAGAACCAGATCAAAGTAGGACTGGCGGCGACCATGGCCATCGTGGCCTTCCCGAATCTTCCCATTCCCCCCGATTTCCCAACGGAGATCCGCGGTTTTATCATGTGCATCCTAAGCCAGGTCGTGGTGGGGCTGGCGATCGGTTTCGTCTCCTATCTGGTGATGGCGGCGGCCCAGTTCGGCGGAGAGATGATGGACATCCAGATGGGCCTGTCCGCGGCGGCCACCATGGACCCGTCCTCGGGTGGTACCTCCAAGCTGCTGATGCGTTTGAACTTCTACATCGCTATGCTGCTATACTTAGGCACCAATTCTCACCATGATTTTTTGCGGGCGCTCTACCACTCCTTCCAAGTGATTCCGGTCACTAAGTACAACGTGAACGGCCATCTGATCCAGCTTTTCATCGACCATACCGAGGACATCTTCCTCATCGGGCTTCAGATTGCCGCGCCTCCACTGGCGACACTTTTCCTCACCCAGATCGCGATGGGGCTCTTGGCCCGCGTCGCTCCTCAGATGAACGTCTTTATGCTGAGCTTTCCCGTGAATATCGGCGTGGGGATGATGATGCTTTCCGTGGGCCTGCCCATGATCGAGGAGCTGTTGCTCAAACAGTTCGAATTGAACTTGCAAGAGACTTACGATGTGATCGATATTTTGATGGAGCCGCCGACAACCCAATGATGTTAACATGGGCGTGTTATAGTAGGCTGGGCGGGCCAGGACCTTGGCTTTGCCGTGGAGAGGTAGCCGTTGAGCGCTGATAGCGACAAAACCGAAGAACCCACCGAGCACAAGCTTCAAGAGGAGCGGAAAAAGGGCACGGTGATGAAGAGCCAGGATGTCATTTCGACGTCTGGTTTGATCGCGGCCGTGGGGGTAATGTACGCTACCGCCTCCTTCATGTATAACAACATCAAGGATTTTTGGCTCACCACTTGGACTCGTATCGGCAATCCCATGCCGGACAACGATCTGATTCACCGATCGTTTTTTTACGACACGATCGAAATCATCGGAGTGGTCGCTTTAACCCTGGCGCCCCTTCTGATCGCCAGTTTTCTAATGGGAATTGTCTCCAATGTGGCTCAGATCAAGCTGCTGTTCACAGTGGAGCCTCTCAAGCCGGCCCTTAAGAAGATTAACCCGATCTCGGGTTTTAAACAGATTTTCTCCATGAAGTCGCTCATGGAAGTGATCAAGCAGATCCTCAAGTTAGGCGTCGTGGGTTGGATCGTCTACTCGGCCATTAGTGGGGAGCTAGAACAGTTTAAACTGGCCCCCACCTGGGACGTGATGGATACGGTGAGCTTGGTGGGTGAGCTCACCATGAGAATCGTCAAGAACGTACTCCTCGGCATGGTCGTGATCGCTGGACTGGACTATGTGTTCCAGAAAAAGCAGTTCATGAAGCAGATGAAGATGAGCCACAAGGACCTCAAGGACGAATACAAGGAGACTGAGGGTAATCCGCAGATCAAGGCCAAGATTCGTCAGAAGATGCAGCAAGGCGCCCAGGGGGCCATGATGGGCGAGGTGCCCAACGCCAACGCGGTCGTCACCAATCCGACCCATCTGGCTATCGCCATCAAATACGATAAGGAAGAGTGCCCGGTCCCCACCGTGGTGGCGAAAGGAGAGCGGATGGTCGCCCAGGCCATCAAGCTTAAGGCCGAGGACCATGACGTCCCCGTGGTGGAAAATGTTGAGCTCGCCCGTGCCCTGTTTGGTGCTTGCGAGGTAGGACAGGCCATTCCGACCGAACTCTACAAGGCGGTAGCCGAGATTCTGGCTTACGTCATGAAATTGAAGAAGAAGAAAGAGATGAAGCGCCGCGCCGGTCGGGGACGGCGCTAGGTAGCACACTCAAAATCATGCCCGATTTCCGTAAAGCTCTTCGTCAGCGTATCCTGGTCACCGACGGCGCGTTAGGTACTCGGCTCCAGGCTTTGACCGGCAACACTCAAAGCTGTATCGACGGCTTCAATCTCGATTCGGCCTATTCGGAGATCGTCAGTCTGGTTCACCGCTCTTACGTGGAGGCGGGGGCGGACATCATCTTCACTAATACCTATGGCGCCAACGCCGTCAAGTTGGACCGCTACGCCCGCAAGAACCAGGTCCTGGCCATTAACGAGGAGGGAGGGCGGCTGGCTCGCAAGGCGGCGGGCGAGGAGACCCTCGTGGCCGGTTCGATCGGCCCGCTGGAGTGGACCGGCGGTGGGGACGAACGTTGTGAAGAGCGTTTCGTGGAGATTTTCACCGAGCAGATCGACGGTTTAATCAACGGCGGAGTGGACCTTCTGGTCTTCGAGACTTTTCAGGATCTGGTGGAGTCTCGGGCGGCTCTGACCGCCGCCTCTGAACGCGGCTTACCCGTGGTATTTTCCATCGGTGGAGTGACCAATGGGCGAACCAGCTTGGGAGTGGAAGCTGAGGAGCTCGCTCTACTGGCGGCCTCCATGGGGGTCGATGCCGTAGGGGTCAACTGCCGTGGAACCTTCGATATTCTCGAGTCGATCCAAAGAGTGGCTCAGACCGTCTCGTTACCCTTGATCGCGATGCCCAACGCCGGATCTCCGGAGATCGATCGCGGTCGTGTCGCCTATCGAGCGGAACCACATTTCTTTAAAGACTACGCGCAACGACTTCTAGCCGCTGGTGTTCAGATCATCGGCGGTTGCTGTGGGACAGGTCCCGAGCACATTCGCCAGATGGCTGAAACGGCCACGGGAGCGCCCTTGCCCGGACCGCGTTCGGTCTCCGATGTGCGAGTTCTTAGCCGGGCTAAAGTGGTGGAGCTGGCGGCGCGGCCTGAGACCGAGGTCGAGAGGGTTTTTCGTACCGTGCCGTTTGTCGTCTCGGTGGAGATGCGCAGTGCTAGAGCCGGAGCTTTTCAGGACTTTCTCGACGCCGGTAAGTCACTAGCTCGCTGTGGAGTTCATCTGTTTGATGTTCCGGACAACGCCGGAGCCAAGGTCACGGTGGACCCGATGGTCTCGGCCTTTCGACTTCAGGAACAGACGCGAATCCCCACCATCATGCACCTGTCCGCTTCCCATCGGAATCTTATCGCCGTGCAGTCCTACTTACTGGGGTGCTGGGAGACCGGCGTCCGTTCGATCCTCGCGGTCACCGGCGACCATCCCAATGTGGGTGACCACGACAAGTATGCCACGCGCGTTAACGATATCAAGAGCTCAGTCAATCTGCTGAAGTTGATGGGCGGCTTGAATGAAGGGCGCCTTTTCAACGGCTCTCCCTGCCAGCGTACCGGGTTTTATGGGGGGGCGGGCTTTAACCCCATGCGAAAACTTGCCCCGCAACTCAAGTGGCTGGAGAAGAAGATCGAGGCAGGGGCGAAGTTTCTCTACACCCAGCCGATGTACAGCATGGAAGACGTTCAAGCCATGATGGCTGAGCTCAAGCCTTTCGGCCTCCCTGTCCTGGTTGGCGTCCTGCCCTTGGCCAGCCGGCGCAACGCCGAGTTTTTCGCGGCGGGTAAAATTCCGGGTGTGATCATTCCCGACCATATTTTGAAGCTGTATCAGAATGCCGAAGAACCCGAACGCGGAATAGAGCTGGGCGTGGAGTTGGCCAGTAGCTTCATTCGGGAGCTTCAGGGCGAGGTGGCCGGGTGTTACCTTATTCCGCCGTTCACCAAGGATAAGTACCAACGGATCGAAGAGATTTTACTGAAGTCCGGAGTGAATCGAACGGAGGTCTCGGTTTAGCTGATGGGTGATCATCCCTTATTAAAGATCCTCAAGTTCTCCGATGTGGCGACAGCCATCGGCTTGATCGGTGTGATCTTCATGCTGATCGTGCCGTTGCCGTCCTGGCTCTTGGACCTTCTTTTGGTGACGAACTTTGCGATGGCGATCGTGATCTTGCTGATCTCGATCTACATCGAAGAACCCTTGCAGTTCTCCGTTTTTCCAACCCTGCTCTTATGTTTTACCCTTTTTAAGCTGTCACTGGACGTTTCCTCAACCCGAATGATTCTGCTCTATGGGGACCAGAAGGACCCGGTGTCTGGGGACCCCATTGGCGCCGGCCATCTGATTCCGGCCTTCGCTAAAGTTGTCGTCGGCGGAAATCTGATCGTCGGATTTATCATGTTCATCATCTTGATCATCGTGCAGTTGATGGTGATCACCAGCGGTGCTGAGCGTATCGCGCAGGTGGCTGCGCGTTTCACTTTGGACGCGATGCCCGGTAAACAGATGGCTATCGACGCGGATATGCATTCCGGGATCATCGACGCTGACGAAGCGCGCCGGAAGCGAAAGAATGTCGAGCGTGAGTCGGACTTCTACGGTTCGATGGACGGTGCCGGGAAGTTCGTCAAGGGCGACAGCATGGCGTCGGTGATCATCACGGTCATCAACATTGTTGGCGGCATCTTGATCGGTATCGTGTATCACAACATGTCCGCGATGGATGCCCTGAACACCTTCGCCATCTTGACCATCGGAAACGGACTGACCACGACGATTCCAGGCTTTCTTGTCTCGACGGCGATGGGTATGATCGTATCCCGAGCGGCTTCCGACTCCAATCTCGGTGACGACTTAGCCAAGCAGCTCACCGCTCGTCCGGACGTCCTCAAGCTCGCCGCAGGCTTCATGATGCTGGTGGGTGTTCTCGGGCTTGTCGGCTTGATGGCGTTTCCTCCATTCCCGTTTATGGGATTGGCGACTTTCTTCTACTTCTTCGGTGTGGTTCTTGGTAAAAAGGATGACGTCGGAGAGGAGCTGGCTGGTGCGGATGCGCCGGCTGGAGGAGGTGAAGCTGGTGGTGCGGCTGCTGGTGGTGGTGCGGCCGGTGGTGGTGCGGCTGCTGGTGGAGGCGGAGACAAAAAGCCGGAGAGCGTTGTTCAGCTCATGCAGGTCGACGCCATCTCGCTGGAGGTCGGTCGTGGACTGCTATCTCTTGTGGACCCTCGAGAAGGGGCCAAGCTTCTCGAGCGCGTGACCTCGATCCGTCGCCACGTGGCTATGGAGCTCGGAATCGTAGTTCCCGGTGTGCGTTTTCGCGACAACCTGCAGCTTAAGCCGAACACCTACGTGATCAAAATCAAGGAGATCGAAGTGGCTCAGGGTGAGGTTCAGGTCAACCAGTTCCTGGCCATCGGTCCCGAGGATAAACTCAAAAACCTGCGCGGTATTAAGACCGTCGACCCTACTTACGGAATGCCGGGTGTATGGATTTCGCCGGAGCAGCGAGGTGACGCCGAGCGCTATGGATGTATGATTTTTGACCCGGTTTCGGTGGTCGCCACTCAATTGACCGAGGTGGTTCGTTCTCACGCCGCCGAGTTGTTGGGGCGTCAAGAGGTTCAGGCCTTGATCGACACTATCAAAAAGACCCACCCCGCGGTGGTCAAGGAGCTCATCCCCGACGCGCTGCAGCTCGGTGAAGTTCAGAAAGTGTTGCAAAATCTGGTCAAAGAGCGTGTCTCCATCCGAGACCTGGTGTCCATTTTAGAAACGCTGGCCGACAACGTCCACATGACCAAAGACCCCGAGATGCTCACCGAGTTCGCTCGGGTGGCTCTGTCCCGCTCGATCTGTAAGGAGTACCAGAACAACGAGGGGACGATCAACGTCATCACTTTGGATCCTGGTATCGAGCAGACGATTCAGGCCTCCATCCAACGTACTGAACAGGGCTCCTTTTTGACTATCGACCCCAACGTGGGTCAAGAGATCCTCCAAGCCATCAGCGTTCAGGTGGATGCTCTGTCCGAGAAAGGTCTGCAGCCGATTCTTCTGACCTCGCCACCTATTCGACCAGCTCTGCGCAAGCTGACCGAGCGCTCCTTCCCGAGCCTGGTGTTGCTCAGTTGGAACGAGATCGCACCGAAGGTCAACGTTAACTCAGTGGCCATGGTGGCGATGTAGCAAAGAGGCCCTCAACATCAGAAGCGATGGGTCCTCAAGGGAATTGAGACCGCGAGCGGTGAACCTTCCGCCATGACGTCATATCTGCCCTGGGCACTCCAGGAAGCTTCCCAAGTCTCTCCTCAACAAGCCGCCGAGATCCACCAGAAGGTTGGGCAGTCTCTCCTCGACCACGTCTCGCCGATGAGCGTGAGGATCGGTAACGAGCTCAAGACGAGCTTTGTGGAGTGGCGGGGAGAGGGCATTTACGTCTACTCTCCTGACGGCGACAAAAGATTTGACTGCGTCGGTGCCGGGGGCGTGTTCGGGTTAGGGTTCTCCCATCCCGCCTTAGTGGAATCGGTCTGCGAGCAGGCGCGCCGCGGCGGGCTCTCCACCCGGGCTGGTTTTGTCCCCAATCAGGCCGAACTCGCCGAAAAACTTTTGGCCTTGGCTCCCGACAATCTGCGTTACGCGTTTTTTGCCAACAGCGGTACAGAAGCGTTGGAGTGCGCTATCAAGCTGGCTCGCCTGGCCACCGGCCGAAGTAAGCTGATCGGCACTTACATGGGGTACCATGGTCTGTCTATCGGGACGATCTCGATCTCGGGGCTCTCCACCTGGCGCGACGGCATCGGTCCTTACCTGGAGGGGACGGCGCTGGTTCATCACGGCGACCTCGACAGTCTGGCTCAGGAGCTCGACGAGGAGACGGCGGCCGTGGTTCTTGAACCGATTCAATGGGCTTCGGGGTGTCGTGTGCCCGATAGGGAGTATTTCTCCAAGGTCGCTCAGATGTGCAAAGACAAGGGCGCGATGCTTATTTTCGATGAGGTTCAAACGGGACTTGGGCGAACTGGCTATAAGTTCGCCTTGGAGCACTGGGGAGTCAAGCCCGACATTTTGTGCGTCGGGAAGGTGCTCTCCGGAGGAATGATCCCTATCTCGGCTGTCCTTTTCACTCAAGAGATTCAGGACTTTGAGGGCAAGCGGACGCTTTTTAATAATTCCAGTTACGGCGGGAACGCTATCGCCTGCGCCGCCGGTGTGACCACCTTGAATCTGCTCGAGGACCGATATTTCGAGCGAGCGCGACTTCTAGGCGAGCAGATGGCCGAAGGATTCGATGCTCTGATGGAAGACTTCCCCGACCTTTTGGCGGGCTACCACGGACTGGGCTTAATGCGTTGTCTGGAGTTTCGCACCCCGGTTTCCGGATATCTTTTCAGTAGCCGCATGTCCACCGAGCACCGTATTATCGTGGCTTCGATGGGCCATATCCCCAACTATGTCCGCGTCTCACCACCCTTCATCGCCAGCGACGAGGACATGGCGACTCTACTTTCGGCCTCTCGCTCGGTTCTGCAGAGCTTGCGCGACACGGGCCCCGAGGGGCTGATGCGCGAACTCGAGGCTTTGATCGCGGCGGTCAATCGGGTAGCCCAACCGGTCGAGGCTTCCGCGTCGTGAAGCCGAGGCTAGGCATGACGCCCCAGGAGTTGGTCGAGACTTTCAATCAGATGTACCTGCGGAGTTGGGGTGAGGTTTCCGAGAAGCTCAGGTGGGATTTGGCCAAGGTTTCCCAGGACTCGGATCTTGGGCCTTTTCTCCTGGAACTGATGGAAGCCGTAGTCAACGCGGCTCGGGACAGTACCGTGATGACCATCTACGAGAATAATGAACGATTGGCCGAGGACTTGAAGTCTTACGGCTATGAGCTTTCGTCGACGACGTTTACAAAAAGTTAACAAGTTTTCGCTTTCCCCATACCTAGGGGGCATGACATAATCGTGAAAGACACAGAGATCTGTTTCGGAGGAGATATCTTATGGCATTAATGAGCTTGCTTGGTTTGGGCGGTGGAGGAATGAACCCCTTCGTTACGCCTAACGCGACAAACCAAGCTTCTATCCTGCAACAGCAGCTGAGCGACATTCAGCAGGCCAAGACCGTCCACACGCAGATCGCCGCCGAAGCGAAGAAGGCCCAAGCCCAGCGCTGGCAGATCATGGCGGAACTGCAGACCAAGATTCATCAGATCACCTCGGAAGTCACGGTGAGCAAGGCTAAGATGGCGGACAAAGCTTTCAACGCCATGAAGCAGTATATTTCTCAGTAGCCGATTTGAGAGTATGAAAGGAAGCCCTGAAACTAGGGGCTTTCTTTCATTTTGGGGGAAATTTAACACATGTTCTGGCACAGCGCGCCGTTCATGGTCTACAATACGCGCACCTATCTTCTAAGCGAGGCACAACATGTCGAACCCAATCGGTGGCCCTAACCTGAATCTGACCAATCAGCTGGCTCAAAAAAACGCGGCGGACGCTCGGCTTGTAGCCAAGGATAGCGCCAAGGGGGCCAATCTGAACGCCACCACTATCGCGCGCCAGTCCAACAATCAAGCGGATGTCAGGAAGGCCTCGGAGGACGCGTCGACCCCAAGAGCGCCGTTGAAAAAGCAGCCCGAAGAAGTGTTTGTGCGCTCAACCCCCGCGGAGACACCCGATCCTAGGCGTTTGGAAACTCGGGGGCCGGACGGACAGCCTTCCATTGGCGCGCAGACTTCTTCGAAGCAACAAGTTGGGGAGAAAGCAGAGCAGGTCGCCGAGAAAACAGAGCTGCCCGTAAGTCAGTCCGCTGAAGCTCTCACAGGCTTCACTGACGCTCTTTTTGGACTGCAGCACAATGAGGAAGACAAGAAAGAGTTCACCAATATTTTGGAAGCCTCTGCCGGTGTCGATACTAGGGGAATTCCTGGTCTAGAGGGCGATAACGGACGTTCGGTCGCCATGGCTTCGGTCGCCTTGAAGACCGCGGTTGCAAAACTTCAGGCGAAGATGCCCAACGCCACGCCGGAACAGATTCGGGAGGCCGCCAAAAGCGATCCCGAGATCGCCAAGTGGGCGGCTATTGCCGATAGCTCGCAGAACTATCTCCAGCAGTTCAATACTGAGAATCCTAACGTGCTGGCTAACGCGGCTCAGGTTAACCCACAGGCCGCTATGCAGGGGGCCGGAGTTCCGGGTCCTAGTGGTGGTCCTGGGGGCAATGATCCGTTTGCGAGCGGTCTTCAGGCCAATGCCACTCAGGCTGCCCAGCAAGCGAACCAGAACGCGCAGCAGTGGAGCAGCCTGCAGAATCAAGCCATGGAAACTCAGGCTCAGATCATGGCTGAGCGTGTGAAGACGATGCAGAGTATCCAGAACATCTATCAGCAGATGTGGGCTGAAGTTCAGAAAGCTCGCGCCGAGCGTCACAAGATTCTCATGGAGACCGCGAATTCGGTGAACTCGATTATGATGGAGCTCCACGTTAGCCGGGCTCGAAGTTCGCAGAAGATGTTCAATGATATGTTGAACACCTTGACTGGCAACTATAAGTAGTTTAAGTAGTTACGGCGAAGTCTAAAAGAAAGAGCCTCCCATTCGGGGAGGCTCTTTCTTTTAAGTCATCGTCGAGGACTCTCGATAAAGAGTTTCTACCCGCTTGTAGTTCGCGCGATTGAGTTGAGCGGCCTCGTTGAGCAGGTCGTTGCCTTGCCGACAGAGCTCAAGCCCGTCCTCGAGGTGCTCGACAACCGGGTCGTCTGGAAATTGTGCCAAGCGAGCCACTCCGTCGTTCCAATAGGTGATGCCCGAGAATCCAAGTTCGAGTTCCTCTCGAATCTCGTCGATGATCTCTTCGGGGATCGGCATTTTTTTGATGAACTCTTCACGCTCGTTGAGGCGCTCGGCGAGCTGTTCGATGTAGTCGGCGAACTCGTCGAGGTCCCAGTCGCCGGAGGCAACCTTCTGACACGCTTGTGTGACCTCGAGGAGGTGCTGGTCGATGGGGGTGGGGGTTTCCTCGTCAGGGGCGAGAAAGCCGGGGTTGGGGGGTAGATGACCTGCCATTAGAGGTCATTTACCCCTAAATGGGTCTGTTACCCTGCTGGCTCGACGCCCAAGGAGCGCAGAAGTGCGTTGTCGAGTTCAGCGAACTGGCGTTCCATCGCGATGGCTTCTTTCACCGTTTCGTTCCAATCGCGATCGCCTCGCAGAAATGTTCGGCGCGCCGATTCCAGGGTGTCGGCGTCGCCGGTGTCGGCCCAGACTAGGGTCTCCTCGATCGCCTCGAGGTAAGTTTCCAGGCAATCAGCCGCGGCGTCGTAGAAATCCGAGGCCATCTGATAGGTCTCGTTTTCTAAGTTTTCGGGGAGCGCTCGGGCCAAAAGCGCTTCGAGCCTTTGAGCCATGCCCAGGAAGCGCTGGCGAAACTCCACATCGCTAATATCGCGGCAACGGTAGAGCAGGATCGTATCGTTGTGCCACGGAGTTAACCCCGGATGGGTGCCTAGCTCTTGGAACTTTTTGAGGCTGTTCTCAAAATCCATGAAGATAGGTTGGAGAAGGCCACAACATTCCCTTGCGGATTCGGGCCAGCGGAAATTTCCATAAGTTTTTTTTCCACCTGACGAGGATATCGTGGAATCCAGGAGAAGGCGTTGAGACGTTATTGAGAATATTATTCAATTTTTGTGAGGGCTTATGAGTTGGAAGTATGTTTTAGGTTTTCTGTTGTGCGTCACCATATTCTCAAACGCCGCATTTGCTGAAACCGTTTATTCTGTTCGGGAGGGCGACACGCTCGATGGGATAGCGAGGGCCCACCAGACCACCGCTGCCAAGATCGTCGAGTTGAATCCCCATCTGGCTAAAAAGGCGTTCGCGCCTGGGCTAGTCTTGCTCTTGCCGGACAATCTCGCTGCCGAGATCGCTCGCCAGCAGAGTCGGGTCACCGACCCCGTCGTTGTCGCAGGAGTTCTGCACAACCCCCCCGTGGCCACCGAGGTCCAAGCGACCGCCGGCCAACGCGAGCGCTTCGAGGAGTTGCGCCGCCGCCAGAGTTTGTCGTCGCGTCGAGGAATTATGGTGCGCGACATCTCGCACACCGCCAAAAGTTACATTGGAACCCCCTACGTCATGGGTGGAACCAGCCGGAGCGCGATCGACTGCTCCGGCTTTACCATGAAAGTTTTCGCTTCCCACGGAATCTCGCTTCCCCGAACGGCCGATGTGCAGTACAATGTGGGCAAGAAGGTCCCTCGTGGTCAGGAACAGCCTGGCGACTTGGTCTTCTTTGAAACGTACCTTCCGGGTCCGTCTCACGTGGGTATCTTCCTTGGTAATGGGCAGTTCATTCACGCGAGCTCATCCCGTGGGGTCACCATCACTCCATTGAACAGCTCCTATTTCGGACCTCGTTATCTAGGAGCGAAAAGGGTTTTTTAGTTGAGCAGTTCCGATAACGCTCCGGTTCCGTTGCGCGAGGACCGCCTGATGGCGGCCCTCGCGTATCCATTTTGGTTCGCGGTATTTCCCCTTGTCTACATGGCTCCTGATAAGCGACGAAACCCTTTCTTGAGGTTTCATGCTTATCAGGGAGCGGCTCTGGGTCTCTTCGGGGTGGTCGGGCTGTCTGTTCTTCGAGCCGTCCTGGGATTCTTTTTCCGCTGGTTTATCCTCTTTGACGTGTTGCTTTATCCGCTGCTTCGTTGTGGAGAGTGGTTGGTGATGGGCGCTGTTTTGTATGGCGCTTTCATGGCCTGGCGTGGCCACTATGCCAACCTTCCGTACCTTTCGGAGGCGGTGCGTGGTCTGTTTGAGGATGGCGAGGAGAATTCGCTTCAGCGCGATTGACGAGCACCACCCTTTGTGGTATCTTCAGGCGCATCTTGCGGACGTGGCGGAATTGGTAGACGCGCAAGATTCAGGATCTTGTGGGCGTAAGCCTGTGGAGGTTCGAGTCCTCTCGTCCGCACCAAGCAAAAGCCTCTCATTTTTCGAGAGGCTTTTTTCATGCGCGCGACTATTTGGATAAAGTTAACAATTTGGTAACTTGAATTCGGGTTTTTTAGGAATTTCTCGGAAGCCGGGACGCTAACCTAGGGATAAGAAATTCGAACTTAGGAGTGACCCAGATGAGCCAGAAACTTTCCGCCCGAATCGTCCCTGAACTCGAGACCGGACTTCAGGACTTGGGATTATTGACCTCGTTGGTGACTCTCGATTCGCCCCGTTTCTCCGGTTACCTTAAGAAGCCGGCCAATCTCTTGCACGACGGATGGACTTACGTGGAGGGCGACAAGCCCGGTAGCGTATTCTACCGTCTGGGCGAGGAACAGGGAGCCCGTCAGGAACTCGAAATCTGCCGAGCCACCCGGCAAGCGGTTCTCACCACCTACCAGCCGAAGCTGGGACGGACCCAGAAAATGATCTACAGCTTGGTGAGCAAGGATATCGTGGAGAACTCGGTGTTCCACGACTTTGGGAGCCATGCGGTGCGCCACTCCTTCGTCTTCTTGACGCGTCGTGAGGGTCGCCTGAGCCGAGTCTCGGAAGCCGTGGCCGCGTAGCCGTATCATCTGAGTTTCGAATTGTCGTCGAAAAAGGGAGCACTGAGGATCTTGTCCGAAGTGCTTCTTTCATTTGACCACCTAAGGAGAACGTGATGGCGGCGGACGCGGATATTGGACTGTACGGACTAGCGGTGATGGGTCAGAACCTGGTTCTGAACATGAACGACCATGGCTTCAAGGTCGCGGTGAGCAATCGAAGCCCCGAAAAGGTCGACGCGTTTTTGGAGAACGAGGCCAAGGGGACCCAGATCGTGGGATTCCACAAGATCTCCGATATGCTGGCGGCCTTGAAGCGCCCGCGTAAAGTGATGCTCTTGGTGATGGCCGGTGCGCCGGTGGACTCTACCATCGAGGCGATGCTTCCCCATCTTGAGGAGGGTGACATCATCATCGACGGGGGCAATTCCAACTACGTCGACAGCAACCGTCGCACCAAGGAGCTTAAAGCCAAGGGGATCCGTTTCGTGGGTTGCGGTGTTTCCGGTGGGGAGGAGGGGGCGCGTCGCGGGCCGTCATTGATGCCGGGAGGAGACCCCGAAGCCTGGCCCCACCTCAAAGACATCTTCCAGTCGGTGGCGGCCAAGACCAGCGGTGGTGAAGCATGCTGTGATTGGGTCGGTGAAGAAGGAGCCGGCCACTTTGTCAAGATGGTCCACAACGGCATCGAGTACGGCGATATGCAACTGATCTGCGAGGCTTACGATTTGATGCGCCACGGACTAGGGATGACCGCCGACGAGTGCGCGGAGACTTTCACTCGATGGAACGAGGGCCCGCTCGACTCGTACCTCATCGAGATCACGAAGAATATTCTGGCCTATAAGGATGAAGACGGCTCTCCTCTAGTTGAGAAGATTCGGGACACCGCGGGTCAGAAGGGGACCGGCAAGTGGACGGCGGTTTCGGCCATGGACCAGGGTATTCCATTGACTTTGATCGGCGAGGCGGTCTTCTCTCGTTTCTTATCCTCGCTTAAGGATGAGCGGGTTGAGGCCTCTCGACGGCTGGGCGGAGGGGTGGATCGCATCGCCACCGACCGTAGGGCATTTCTCGATGCGCTAGAGCAAGCTCTTTACGCGGCTAAGATTATCTCGTACACGCAAGGATACATGCTTTTCCGCGCCGCGGCCAAGAACTTTGGCTGGAATCTCAACTATGGCGGTATCGCTCTGATGTGGAGAGAGGGCTGCATCATTCGCTCGAGATTTCTTGGCGATATCAAGACGGCTTTTGAGAAAGAGCCGGAGCTTGAAAATCTTCTCTTCGCTCCCTTCTTCAAAGAGCAGATTCAGAAGGCCCAGTCGGGTTGGCGACTCGTCGTGTCTGAAGCCGCCAAGTCGGGTGTGGCGGTTCCCGCTCTGTCCTCGGCTCTGGCTTTCTACGACGGCTACCGCCGAGAGCAGCTGCCGGCCAATTTGTTGCAGGCTCAACGAGACTATTTCGGCGCTCACACTTATGAGCGTTTGGACAAGGAGTTGGGCAAGTACTTTCACACCGACTGGACGGGCGAGGGCGGTCGCGTCACCTCTGGGGCTTACAACGCTTAGAAACCAAATCTGATGTTCGGCGAGAGGCCGCTCAAGAATTCGTAGGCTCTCAGTCGGGCTGCGTGGTGGCCGTGGAGGCGAAAGATGAGCTCTGGAATGTCGGCTGAGATGGCTTCCGAGTTCAGCTCGGCGTCGCTGGTGTTGAGCGGGGCGGCGTAACAGAGCGAAAGGTTTTTGGTAGGCTCCTCGAGGGGGATGAGGGAGATGGCCAGTAACTTGTCTTTCGGGTCGAGCTCGCTGAGAGCTTTCGCTGATGTTGGATTGCCCACGATAGCGATTCCCAACGGGGCAGAGCGCTGATTGAGCTGATTTGGCTCTTTTCGGGCAGAGATACCCAAGAACAGAGCGCCGTTAAGGGCGGATGATTCGTTGGTGTCGTAGAGCCCCACCGGTGGGTTGTCGGCCAGACAGCAGGCGCGACCGAGCAGCAGGGTCAGGGGAGTGACCCCGAAGATAGCGATGCGAGGGCGTTCGGACATATTCGGAGGAGTTTTCAGGATCGCCAGGATTTTCTCTTGCCATTAGAGGATATTGCTTTCGCAATCCAGCCAGGAAAGAGGCGGTTCTCCATGAGCACTACAACCCACACCATCCCCTTCGAAGAGTTAAGCTCCGTTGTCGTGAGATTCTCCGGCGATTCCGGTGACGGAATGCAGTTGACGGGGACTCAGTTCACCAACGCCTCGGCCATCGCTGGGAACGATATCTCCACGTTTCCTGACTTCCCCGCCGAAATTCGCGCCCCAGCCGGAACTCTGGCCGGTGTTTCCGGATTTCAAGTCAATCTCTCTTCCCACGAGATTTTTACTCCCGGCGACGATACCGATGTTCTGATCGCGATGAACCCGGCGGCGCTCGCGGCCAATATCGACGATCTTCGAGACGACTGCATCTTAATTATCAATTCCGATGCTTTCACCAAGCCGAACATCAAAAAGGCTGGATTCTCCGACAACCCCCTGGAAAACGGAAGCTTGGAGCGCTTTCGTGTCTACTCCATCGGGTTGACCAATTTGAATCGCGCCGCTCTCGAGGGCATCGAGGGTCTAACTCAAAAGGACATTGACCGAACCAAAAATTTTTTCGCCTTAGGTCTGGTCTGCTGGATGTTCGACCGCCCGGAAGAGTCGACCTTAGATTGGATCAACGCCAAGTTCGGTAAGAAGCCCGTCCTGGTCGAAGCCAACACCAAGGCTTTCAAGGCCGGCTTGCACTACGGCGAGACCACGGAGACTTTTCAGCTTCGCTACCGTATCGCTCCGGCCAAACTCGAGCCCGGTATCTATCGTAAGATCACCGGAAACGAGGCCATCGCCCTGGGTCTGGTCACAGCCGGGAAATTGGCGGGCAAGCCTCTCTTCTACGGCACCTATCCCATCACGCCAGCGAGCGACATCTTGCATGCCCTGGCCGGCCTCAAGCATTTTGATGTTCGAACTTTTCAAGCCGAGGACGAGATTGCGGCCATGGGGGCGACTGTGGGCGCGGCGTTTGGAGGCGCCTTCGCGGTGACCGCTTCCAGTGGGCCGGGTATCGCGCTCAAGAGTGAGGCCTTGAATTTGGCTTTGGTTCTAGAATTACCCCTTGTTTTGGTCGATGTGCAGCGCGGTGGTCCTAGTACTGGGCTACCTACCAAGACCGAACAGTCGGACCTTCTGATGGCCTTGTTCGGGCGTAACGGAGAATCGCCGTTGCCGATCTTGGCCGCCTGTTCACCATCCGACTGCTTCGACCTCGCGGTGGAAGCCTTCCGCTTCGCGGTGAGGGCTTCTTGTCCGGTCATCTTGCTCTCGGACGGCTATTTGGGCAACTCTTCCGAGCCTTGGAAGATCCCCAACCCCGAAAAGTTGGAGCCGATTTTGGTCAAGCATCCGGTCAAGGTCGAGGGAGAAGAGTTTTTCCCTTACGCCCGCGACCCCGAGACCATGGGGCGCCCTTGGGCGATTCCCGGCACGCCCGGCTTAGAGCACCGCATTGGCGGTTTAGCGAAGGCACCCGGAACCGGAAACGTCTCTTATAAGCCGGAGCATCACGCTCAAATGGTGGCTGACCGTCAGGCCAAGATCGATCGCTTGGCCGATATCATTCCCGATCAACAGTTGTTTGGAGATGAAGCGGGCGACCTGTTGGTCTGCGGTTGGGGTAGCACCTACGGGGCTATCCACGCGGCGGTCGCCAGAGCGCGTTCCGAAGGGCTGTCGGTTTCCGCCACTCACCTACGTTACCTTAACCCGCTGCCGAAGAACCTCGAACAGGTCTTTTCGCGTTTTCAGCGGGTTCTGGTACCTGAAATGAACGGTGGACAGTTGGCCTTTTATCTCCAGGGGACTTTTGGACGTCCCTTTGAGAGCTTGACCCAGGTCACCGGCCGGCCGTTTAAGATCGACACGATTCACAAAGCGATCCGCAAGACGCTGAGTAAGGAGAGCTAAGAATGAGTACCACCGAAGCCCCCAAGTTATCCCGTAAGGATTTCGCCTCCGACCAGGAGGTGCGTTGGTGTCCAGGTTGCGGCGACTACGCGATTCTTGCCCAGATGCAGAAGATTTTGCCCGAGCTCGAGATCCCAAAGGAGAACATCGTGTTTGTCTCGGGGATTGGCTGCTCGAGCCGTTTCCCGTACTACATGAATACCTACGGGATGCACAGCATCCACGGTCGCGCGCCGACCATCGCCACCGGCCTAAAGCTTGCCAATCCTAATCTGAAGGTCTTTGTCATCACGGGTGACGGGGATGCTCTCTCTATCGGCGGCAACCATCTTCTGCACGTCTTGCGCCGCAACGTCGACTTGACGGTCGTATTGTTCAATAATCGGATTTACGGGTTGACCAAAGGTCAGTACTCACCGACGAGCCTTCCGGGCGCGGTGACCAAGTCGTCCCCCATGGGCTCTATCGAGCAACCGCTCAATCCGTTGTCGGTGGCTTTGGCCGCGGAGGCGACCTTCGTGGCTCGCTCGGTCGACGTGGAGACCAAGCACTTGCAAGACACTTTGTCCGCAGCCGCCCGCCATAAAGGCGCGGCTTTCGTCGAGGTCTTGCAAAACTGCAACATCTTCAATGATGGCGCCTGGCATCACGTGACCAAAGATGATGATCGTGAGGACCATCTGATACGTCTTGAAGCCGGGCAGCCTCTCCGTTTTGGAAGGGACGGGCAGAAACAGCTTCGCTTCGAGGGATTGTCGCTACACGTCACGGATGCCGGTGACGGCGAGCCGGTTCTCTTTGACCCTACCGAAACAAGCGGTGCCACCGCTTATGCGCTTTCACGGATGACCTATCCGGAGTTCCCCGTACCGATTGGGGTTTTTCGACAGGTCGCTCATCCGACTTACGATCAGGGGATGGTCGCGCAGATCGAGCAAGCTCAGTCTAAGAAAGGTAAGGGCGACCTGGTATCGCTGTATCTGTCCTCGGACATCTGGAAAGTGGGTGGCGACGGCAAGACCTCTAACGACATCGAGTCTATCAAACAGGAGATCGTCAAAGGGTAGAAGACCACCAGAGACTTGACCCGTTGGGCCTTTAGTGCGCCGTCGGAAAATAGGGCGTTCGCTTCATCAAGCCGGGCGCCTTATTTCTTTTTTCGTCTTTCAAGCCTGTAGTGAGTTGACGAGATCGGCCGGTGGTTCCATATTCGCTTCGAGAAATTCATCGAGCTTCTCCAGCCATTCGACAACCGGTTGGCTGAGTCTATCGGAGGTCAATGAGAACACCACGGCAGCCGCGGCTTCATGGTATTCTTCCGTTTCGATGAGAAGACGAACTCTGGCTAAGTGGGCTGCTTCAAACGATGGATCGATGTCGATCGCGCTATTGATGGCGCGTAAGGCGAGTTCGGTCTTTTTAAGCCGCTGATAACAAAGGGCCAGGTCCATCCAGACCTCGAGGAGCCCGGAATCGGTGCGTAAAAGTTTTTGGAGCTGAACCACCGCTAGGGAATCTTTCCCCGTGGCGCTGTAGGCTCGGGAAAGATTCACCAGATGTTTCCAGTCGTCGGGATGGATGCGCTGGAGCTGGCGATAGAAATCGATCAGCTCGCGCGACTGGTCGGGAAGTGGATAGTAGTCGTAGACGCGGGCGTTGAGCTCCGCATTGAAAGGGTCCAAAGACAACTGATCTCGGACTGTATGTAGCTCTTGCTCGGTCAAAAACCCTAACCCTAACTCGTGGGCCCGGCTTTCGCCGGGCTATAAACCCCCTCCTGCGGTTTGTCTTTTGGCACCACTTGTTTGGGGCTTGATTACTCGGGTGGGCTTGTGGTAGCTTAACCGAGCCGGGTCGTTAGCTCAGCTGGTAGAGCAGTTGACTCTTAATCAATTGGTCGCAGGTTCGAATCCTGCACGACCCACCAAAGAAACCCTTGAGAAATCAGGGGTTTTTACTTTGGATGGAGTTTGATGGCGGGGAGTTCAGCCGTTGCTTCTCGGGCGCGTTCAAACTCCGGAGGGGCGAAGATGTGAAGTCCAAACCGCTCGGAGAGCGCTTCGCAAACCCGAACGGCTCGGATCGGTGTGCCGCGTTCGTCGAGCAGGGGGCTGAAGATACCAATACCGGCGCGTCCCGGGCTAACCGCCACCATACCGCCGCCCACTCCGCTTTTGGCTGGTAGTCCAACGCGGTAGGCCCATTCTCCAGCGAAATCGTAAAGTCCGCAGGTCAACATGACGGAGAGAAGATCCTTGATATAGTCGGCCGAGATGGCTCGCTCCTGAGTGGTCGGGTTGACCCCTTGATTTGCTAGAGTTGCCGCCATACAAGCGAGGTCCTTGGCTGTCACCTCCAGCGAGCATTGTTGGAAGTACAGGTCCAGCATTTCTTCGACCTTCGGCTCCACCATTTCAAAATTCAGCAGAAGGTGGGCGATCGCGCGGTTCCGATGTCCGGTGCTCCGTTCGGATAAGAACACCGCCATGTCGGCGCTCATCGCTCGACCCGTGTAGCGAGAAAAGGCTTTGAGAAGCCGATTGAATCGGTGGCTTGGAGTTTTGCCCTTGATAAGAGAACTCGTCGCCATAGCGCCTGCGTTCACCATCGGATTTAGCGGTCTCTTCGAGCGATGGTCTAGCTCGATAATGGCGTTGAAGCGTTCTCCAGTCGGCTCCACTCCCACCCTTCTCAGAACAGATTCTCGCCCATAGTCCTCGAGAGCCATTCCATAAATGAAGGGCTTGGATACGGATTGAATGGTGAAAGTGTGGTCCCAGTCGCCAGCGGTGAAGACCTGGCCGTCAACGGTGACCGCGGCGAGCCCGAAGAGATTCGGGTCGACTTTCGCTAGCTCAGGGATGTAGTCGGCGACCTTTCCTTCTTTGAGATCTTTAAACTCCAGATAGAGCTGATCGAGCGCGCTTTGCCAATCCTTCATCTGCTTGGAAAGATACCGTCCTGACCGGACGGTCCCTCCTGAGGAGACCTTTACGATCGAACACCGGGTCGCGGTCTACTGACAGAGAGGAGAATGACGTGTTCGTCGTCAAATAGGACATCCTCGGGGGAGTGGTTGTGGCGAAGCCTGTATTAAAGCTGAGTAAAGCTGAGGGTGACTTCATTGTCAGTTACCGCGGGTATCCCATGGGTGGCTTACTTCGGTTCCACTGTGCGTTAGGTTTAACGGCGGCATTCTCTTCGGTCCCCATGGTGACCGAAGCCGGAACGACACTTTCTCAGTTCTACTTCGGTCTCTCGTTGGTGTTGCTGTGCTACGCCATAGGCGGATACATTTTGTATCTGCCCTTCGCGGCTCGCGGTGGGCGAGTGTTGGTGTCACCTCAGACGGAAAACATCACTTTTGATAAAAGCCTTCTTTCGTTCACCACGGAGCGGTCCCGCCACATCCCATGGGAGGGCACTTTGGAGACGGAAGTGGAACAAGTTGGGTGGAAGGTGAAACTTTTGCCCTTTCACTTTTTTCGTGTCAAAGTCGTGACAGATTTTATGACTTATCACGTCGCGACTTTTGGGCCCGGACTCCAGACTGCGGCCGAGGACATGGCCAAGGCGATCAAGCAAGCCCGCTACGGTCGAAAGAATTAGGGCGTGTGGACATTCACGGAGCGAGCATAGGCTTCGTCTTCGCCGTGATAACAAGGAGAAAAGCTGGCCGAGGACCGCGGGTACCCGCTTGCGGGTGCTGCCTGGTTGGCAATGAGGACCGGAGTGACAGTTTTAGACGCAGCTAGTGCGGACGAAGGCGGAGTCTAGGCCGTTTCTGAATGTCCACACGCCCTAAGCGGGATTCGGCGCACTAAGGAAACTTCGTGGCCTTCCTGACGAATTCCACCAGGCCTTTCACTCCTGAGCTCTTTTCGATCGCCAGGCAATGTTTTAGTCCCTCGCCGTAGTCTGGGTCTCGTGCTCTCAGCATCTGTTGGGCTTGTTCACTGTAGCCTTTGGACAACGCGTATTTGTATCCGACCCAGGAAGCGAAGCCTTCCGTGACCATACGATCTTGAGGGGGACAGACCCGGCTCTGCCAGGCGTGAGTGTATTCGTGAGCGAGCGTCGGACCAAGGTCATAGGCGGAATGGCCGGAGAGAACGTAGATCATCTCCGGATTGTAAGCTCGATAGAAGGCGTGAGCGCGAAAGCTACGGCCGGATGACTCAGCGAAGCGGGTGTCGAGCTCGTCGGCCTGAACCAGACGGACGGGGACGGCCGAGGTATCGACTTTAACCCCGGTCAAGGTCTGGACGAAATGTTGAACCTCTTTGTAGAGAGCCTCTATCTCAGCTGTGGTGTCGATGGCTACCTTGCGACAGTCCGGACAGATAAAACGCCCATCGACCTCTTTTTTCGCCGTCGTGGGGCTTCCGCAGATCGAGCAAGCCGGTTTCTCTTTGACACAGGTTTGACAGACGAGATGTTGGACTGTTCGGGATTCCGTGTATCGAAGGTTGTCCAGGGGAAAGGGCGGGCTTGTTCGGCGGCACAGGTAGCATTCGTCAGCCACGGCCGCCACGCTAAGCATCAGCATCACATAAAAAACAGGAAGGATAGTTCTCATAGAGGGGACTTCCTTTCGCGTTGACAGATTCCCGGCGGTCTTCTCGTCACATGTTTGCTTTTCGTTCGGCCCAGGCGGTATAATCTGAGAAGTTTGTTTACGTTTCCTAAAGCGCCTCGCCCTAGTGCGCCGGACCGCTTGAATCGATGAAGAATATCCGCCCAACCCGGGCCTATGAGGATCGGACCCAGGTCTCAACCTGGGCTCTGGCCCTACATATCCTCCTCATCTTCGCGGCCCTTGTGGCTTTGATGTTGGTCAATTTTTGGCCGGATAAGATCGCGCTAGAAGAAGGCAGCGTTTCGCCCAAGAGTATCATGGCGGACCAGCGCGTGGAGATTCTTAACGAAAAGGCGACTGACGAGGCGCGTCGCCGTGCCGCCGCCGCTGTCGAGGAGATCTACAATTTCGACCCTGACGCCGTGGCTCTGGGAGCGACTAGGCTCGAGAATACCTTTCTCATGCTCGACAAAGCTCAGGCTGAAAAGCCCGGCAAAAAGCCTCTGACCTCCCAAGAGATATCCTCGCTGACGACCGAACTTCCCATCTCGATGTCAACCCAGGATGTTCGAACGCTTCTGACCCTGAGTACGGACGAACGCTTCCGACTGCAGAACGGTGTTCTCCATATCTTTTATCGGCTAATGGACGACGCCATCAACGAAGCTAAACTCGAGAAGGTGAGAAAGCAGACCGAGCCACTGGTCAAAGAGCAGCTCAAGATCAACGACGCCTCCACTCAGGAGACCGCCGTCCGGTTGATCAACGAGGCCATTCAAGTCAATCAGCTTTACTCTCCCGAGAAAACCCGTAAGGCCGAACAGCTTGCGATGGCGACGGTGCAGCCGGTCATGACGGTCATTCGCAAAGGTGCGGCGGTAGTGCGAGAAGGAGAGATCGTCACCAAGGATGACATTCGAGTGCTCGAGGAACTGGGGCTCTACAAACCCAAGCTCGAACCGACTCGAATTCTTGGTATCTGTTTGTTGGTGGGATGCGGGTTAGCCATCATCTTCGGCTATCTGATCCAGACTCGCTATGATCTTCTAGCCTCTCGGCGCTACCTAGCGGTTCTGGGGATTATCATGGTAGCGACCGCGACCATCTGCCGTCTCCTACTTGAAGTCTCTCTTTATCTCGCCCCGGTGGCTATCGCTTCGGTGCTCGTAACCACCCTCATCGATCGCCGAATGGGACTTCTGGTCACGGGCGTGTTGGCCATGTTCGTGGGAGTCATGGCCAACTCGCTTCCAGTGATGGGAGTCTCCTTTTTGACTGGCGCGGTGGGAGTTTTGGCATTGTCTCGAGTGGACGCGCGTTCGCAACTGATCTATGCCACATTGATGGTTGGGTTGACCAATTTCACCGCGGTTTTAGCCTTCGAGCTTCTGGAGGCTCGAGAGTTCACTGGACTTGCCGAGGGTGCCGGTTACGGTTTACTCAACGGATTGCTGGCCGGCTGGGTGGCGGTGGGCGCCTTACCGATGTTTGAGCAGTTCTCCGGGATCACCACGCATTTTCGGCTGATGGACCTCTCCCATATGAACGAGCCGCTGCTACGACGGCTGACTTTAGAGGCTCCAGGGACCTACCAGCATTCCATGATGGTAGCCAATCTGGCCGAGCAAGCCGCGCGCGCGATCGGCGCTGATGCTCTTTTGTGCCGTGTTGGGGCTTACTATCACGACATCGGTAAGATGAAGCGCCCCCGATTTTTCATCGAGAACCAGATGGGACTCGAGAATCCTCATGATAAGCTGGCCCCGTCGTTGTCCACCCGCATCATTCACTCCCATGTCAAAGACGGCATCGAAATGGCCAAAGCGGCCAAATTGCCGGACGTTTTGATCGATTTTATCGCCCAGCATCACGGCACCGCCCTGGTCGGATACTTCTATCATCAAGCCTGCGCCCGCTCGGCGGAGCCGGTCTTTGAAGAAGATTTTCGTTACCCGGGGCCCAAGCCGCAGAACCGTGAGACGGCGGTCCTTATGCTTTGCGACGGGCTAGAGGCGGCGGCTCGGACCCTTTCGGCTCCCACACCGGAGAAGCTGACAGAGCTTGTCGAGAAGATGGTCAAGCATAATCTCGACGATGGACAACTCGATGAATCTGGACTTTCGCTTCGCGACATCAAGATTATCAAGGATACTCTTAGCAAAGCGCTACAGGGGATCTATCACGCGCGGATCGAGTATCCCGACGCGGCGCCGGCTCGTCGCAAGGTGACCCCTCTCCGGAGGAAGGGTTCGTGACCGAAATCTGTATCAGTCGCGACGGAGTTGACGAAGAAGAGCCTCCTTCGACCCCCTGGGTTGAGCGTGTCATTTATAAAACTCTAGAGGTCGTGGGGTGCCGGGAGGCGTGCGAGGTCTCGGTACTTTTGACCAACGATCTGAAGATTCACGAGTTGAACCGGGACTATCGCGGTTTTGATAAGCCGACGGATGTTCTCTCCTTCGCTTTGGAAGACGACGAGACCGTCGTCCTGCCCCCCGGGTTCCCCAGGATGTTAGGCGATGTGGTGGTCTCTCTCGAGACTGTGGCCCGACAAGCTTGTGAGCATGACCGGCCGGTCCCTCAGGAATGCGCCTGGGCACTGTGCCACGGGGTGCTTCATCTGTTGGGTTATGACCACCAGACCGATGAGGAAGAGATGGTCATGCGCGGCAAAGAGCGCGAAGTTCTTGACGGATTGGGGGAGGTAGGAGGGCGTTGGTGACCGAGAGGCAAGAGCGAGGCTCTCTCCTTCACAGCTTTGAGGTCGCTTTTCGAGGGATGGCGGAAGCCTGGAGTCGAGAACGCAACTTTCGTGTTCAGGTGGCTTACACCGCGGTGGTCATGGGTCTTCTGATCTGGCTTCGCCCGGAGCGCGCCGAAGCGCTTCTGGTAGGCATCAGCCTGTTCGCGCTTTTGTCGGCGGAGTTGATGAATACGGCGCTAGAGCGAACGGTGGATCTGGCCATGACCGACCATCATCCGTTGGCTCGTTCAGCCAAGGATATCGCTGCGGGTTCGGTTTTGATGATAGCTATCGGTAGCGGACTCTTGAGTCTGAGTGTTCTAGCTCCTCATCTTCCCTTGAATTCTCTCATCGCTTTCACAGGTTTTCAGCTTGGAGTGATGACTCTTCGCTTCACCCGCGGGTGGGACCAGTGAACATCCTTCTGGCGATATCGCTGGTCGCTTTAATCCTGGCTATCCCGGGGCTCGGATTCTCAGAGACGGTGTTGGCTCAGATGGGGGTCAATCGGTTACGTAAGATGATGAGGGGAGACAACGGAGCCGAGGAGTTCACTCCGGAAGAGCAAGTGCGTCTTTTGAGCACGATTTTGATGCTCCGGCTTTTCGGAATTCTGCTTCTCGGCGGTATGGTGATGCTGGCGGGGATACAGGTTATCCGTTTGGCTCAACTCGACGGACATCGAGCACTGGGTGTTCATGCCGCCATGATGGTCGCGGTCGGACTGGGCATGATGTTTCTCGACACCGTGGCGCGCCGTCACGCGCGCGTGAAAGCGCAGGCCTCGGCGGCTCCCGTTCTCAATTTCTTTCGTGGGATCAGCGGTTTTTTATCTCCGCTCATCTCGCTGGTCTTCACCATCACCTCACCCTTGTCGCCAGCGGAAACCTGGAGTTCCGTCACGACCCTCGACGACCTTCAAGATGAAGTGATCAACCTGCGCTCCCAGGGAGTCTTGAAAGAAACCGAGTCGGAGATCTTTGTGTCCCTTTTGGATTTTGGAGAGACCATCGCTCGAGAGGTGATGGTTCCCCGGGTGGACATGGTCTGTTGCCCGCTGGGGATGCCTTTCGGGGAAGTCCTGCAACAGATGAACGAGCACGGCTACTCTCGATTGCCTATCTATCGTGATTCGATCGACGACATCGTGGGTTTTGTTCACGTCAAAGACCTGATAGTTCACCTTTCCCAGCCCCAGCGTCCCTTGGCCGAGGAAGATCTTCGCGAGGTCCTGGTCGTCCCCGGGACCCGCAAAGTCGGAGAGATCTTGCGAGACTTCCAGGCTCAGAACCGCTCGCTCGCGGTGGTCCTTGACGAATACGGCGGAACCGACGGTCTGCTAACGGTGGAAGATATCGTTGAGGAGATCGTTGGCGAGATCAATGACGAATATGATGATGATGTGGCGGAGATCGAGCTTCTGACTGACGGAAGCGCCATGATCGACGCGAAGATGATCGTGGAGGACGTCAACGACCATCTGGATCTCGACATTCCGACCGAAGGGTCGGAAACGTTGGGCGGATATCTCTACGAAATGTTTGGACATGCGCCCCATATTGGAGAGTCGGTGGAAGTCGATGGAGTTCGCTTCACCGTGGAGGGAGTGCTTCGTAAGCGCATCACCTGGGTGAGGATCGAAAAGACCCACACGGAGACTTTTCAAGAGCGGAAAGAGCGGGTGGCTTGAGCAGTCGGACGTCGTCCCGGGTCGCTGTGGTTCGACTAGACGCCCTGGGAGATACACTTTTGTCGACGCCGGCCATCGATTTTTTGAAGGAGCGTGTGGGGGCGGAGAATCTCTTGATTTTGGTCTCACCGGGGATGGGGGAGATCTTTGGCTCCGTGGTCCCTCACCGGGAGATATCTCCCAAGATGGGAGAACAGGAGATCGCCGACCTGCTCGATGAGTTCGCTCCGGACATCGTCTTTGTCTTCAGCGAGAAAAAACGTGCCCTAAGGGCGGCTCACCTTTGCAAGGCGTCACAAAAGATCGGATTCGATCCCGGCTGGAGCCAGCCCTTGCGCAGCTTGGAGGTCAAGCGGTTCTTGACCCTGCGTTTCTCTATCATCAACTCTTTGGATTCCAACTCTCGCTATCACGAAGTGGAGCGATACTGCAGGTTGGTGGGTAAAGGGCTGTCCCACAAGTTCCTCAACGGCGCGGGTCTTCGCCTGTTCGCGCTAGGAGACCAATTCCAACGAGACCACAATTCGACCAGACTGGGCTTTCAATGGACCAGAAAATGGCTGCAGGGCGGTTGGTCGGAGGAGACCTTGGCGGGAATTCTCGAGGCCCTGCCCGAGGACACCGTCATCTTTGTCGCTCCGGGAGAAAAGGACTGGGCGGAGAGACTTTTGCCAGAAAGCAGGCGATCTCACCTGGTCTGCTCGCCCAATCTGCTGGACTACGCCGCCGAGGTCGCCAGATGTCGCTACCTAGTGACCATCGATACGGGAGCGGCCCACGTGGCCACCGCGGTCGGAACTCCGGTGGTGGATATTTTTCCCGAGGCCAAGGCTCAGCACACGGTTCCACGATGGCGGCCCTGGATGGTCCCTCACCAGGTGGTGCTCAAGCCGAGCGCTCCCGACGAACTGCCCGAACTGATCCGCCGAATTGCGAGAGCGCGCGCGGCGTTGGAAAAGGTCCTGGAATGGAAGCAAGGACTCCACTTTAGCCAGCGCTAAGGGCCTGCTATGAAGATCAGCGTGGTCATACCGACCTTTCAGCGTCGAGATTCTTTGGAAGTGGTGCTTCCGTCGCTCTTGCGCCAGTCGTTTGATCCGGAGGAATACGAGATTCTCTTGTGTGATGCCGGCTCCACCGACGGGACGGCGGAGCTGGTCGAGGAGCTCGACGACCGCAGGCTACGCTTTCTTCCCGGACCCAACGCCGGTCGTTCGGGGGCTAGAAATCGAGGGGTGCGCTCGGCCCAGGGCGACCTTATCCTTTTCACCGATGCCGACATCATCGCCGACCCGGGGCTTTTGGTGCAGCATTACGACACCCATCGCCAGTCCCCGGGTGACGCGGTGGTCGGCTGCGAGGTTCAAGTGGACACCTTGCAGCAGTACGAGCTCTATTCGCAAGACCCTCAGAAGTACGCGCGACACAAGACGGAACGAAAGTTCGTCCCCTGGCACTATTTTCTGACCGGCAACGCTAGCGCCAGCAAAGCGGACCTCTTGCGAGTCGGCCTGTTCGACGAGGGCTTCACCGGGTACGGCCATGAGGACCTCGAGCTCGGCTACCGCCTGCTCAAGGCGGGGTGCCGCTTGCACTACAACGCCCACGCGGTGAACTACCACTGGCATCCCGTACCTTACGAGGAGCAGTGTCAAAAGATGTTTTTGGCCGGCAAGTCCACGGTGAGGTTTTACCAGAAGTATCATGACCTTCGTATCCCCTTGATCATGGGGATGAACCCGCTTTCTCTGGGTGTGCATGCCTTGCTGCCCAAGGGGGGCTGGCTTTACCGCCAGTTGGAGCGTTGGGCCGAAAGCGGCTCGAAGTTGGGACGTGACATCTTGCTGCAACATCATTACGTCAGCGGAATCCGATCCGTATGGCCAGCCTGAAGGCGCGTTTAGCTCAGTCTCCGCCTCGACGGATCGTGGTCATCCGCACCGACCGGGTGGGCGATCTCCTTCTCTCCACGCCTCTTCTGGCCGGTTTGCGCCAGGGCTTCCCCGAAGCTCACATCACCGCGCTGGTGGCGCCTTATTGCCAGGAGGTCCTGGCCACCTCAAGTCTGGTGGACGAGGTGACCACGGAGCTTCCCCAAGAACCCTGCGACATAGCCATCGCGCTGGCTCCGCGCACCGAAAGCTGGAAGCTGGCTTATCGGACTCGGGCCCCCATTCGTCTGGGATACGCCTACACGGACCGACCCTTGGCCCGACTAGCCTCACGCTTTTGTCTCACCGAGCGCGAGCTGGTGCGAATCAAGCCGCCCTTTCAGGTCCCGCACGAAGTCGCCCAACTCGATCTTTTGGCCCGCCGTCTTGGACTGCCCTCGACTTTGAAGTTTCCCCTTTCCATCGGCCTCACCTCGGGGGAGAAGTCGGGGGGGCTGGTTTTTCACCTCGGAGACCGGTGGCTCGCGGGCGGTTGGAGTTTTGACGACGTGAGGTCGCTTTTGCGCCGTTTGCGGGAATTCGGGCCCCTGACGGTGACCGCCGGGCCGCGGGAAGCTGAGCTCGTAGCCTCTCACGGTTTCGAGCTCGATGGTGTCGAGCTGCGAGCCGGACAGAGCTTTGCCCAGTGGGCCGAAACCGTCGCCAAGGCCGACTTTTTGATCTCTCCCGACACGGGAGCGGTGCACCTGGCCGCGGCGGTGGGAACGCCCGTGGTGGTGGCCTACGAAGCCTCTACCTACGAGCACTGCTCGCGCCAATGGGCGCCATGGATGGTGGAGAGCCGACCGGTGGTCAAGGGAGCCCCGGCGCAAACCACGGCCCAGCTTCTCGTCGCGCTAGAGGAACTCGTTTCCCAGGCTGGAAAACGCTTGAGCCAGGCCGAGCCTGCAGACTTCGAAGTTGGAGCTATTAGTGAAGGTAGAAGCGATGGGAGATCTCCGTCGCACCCATCGGTGTGACGAGTTACGCCCTGAACACGAAGGTCAAAAGATCATTCTCATGGGGTGGGTGCACCGCCGCAGAGACCTGGGGGGCGTCATTTTTATCGACCTCCGGGACCGCTACGGCATCACGCAGTGCGTGATCAATCCTCAGAACGCCGAGACCTTCACCAAGGCCGAAAGGGCTCGCTCGGAGTTCGTCCTGGCCGTGGTCGGGACGGTCAAGGTGCGCTCCCAGGAGACCCGTAACACCAAGGTGGCCACCGGGGAAGTGGAAGTCGCGGTGGAGCAGATTCGGATCCTCAACACCTCCAAGGTCTCTCCCATTCAGGTCAGCGAGGCCAACCAGAACGTGGACGAGTCGCTCCGTCTGCAGTATCGCTACGTAGACCTGCGCCGCCCCCAGATGGCCGAGAACATCATCTTGCGCCACCGCATCACCAAGGCTGTGCGGGACTACCTCGACTCCCAACGCTTTTTGGAGATCGAGACGCCCACTCTGGTCAGCTCCACCCCCGAAGGGGCTCGCGACTACCTGGTGCCCAGCCGTGTCCATCCCGGACGTTTCTACGCTCTCCCTCAGAGTCCGCAGATCTTCAAGCAGCTTTTGATGGTCAGCGGGATGGACCGATACTTTCAGATCGCGCGCTGCTATCGCGACGAGGACCTTCGGGCCGACCGCCAGCCGGAGTTCACCCAGATCGACATGGAGATGTCCTTCGTGGGCCAAGACGATGTGTTGGGCGTGGTCGAGGGGATGCTCCACCACGTTTTTAAAACGGTGATGAACGTGGAGATCCCCGTTCCCTTTCCCCGCCTGCCGTATCGGGAAGCGGCCGAGCTGTACGGTAGCGACAAGCCCGACATGCGCTACGACATGAAGTTTCACAAGGTCGCCGACCTCTTCACCGCGACCGAGTTCAAGCCGTTCCAGCTGGCCACCGAGGCGGGCCATGGCGTTCTCGGCTTCGTCTTGCCGGGTCAGGCCAAAGCCTCCCGTAAGGTGCAAGATGAGCTCACCGAGCTTGCCAAAGGCTTTGGACTCAGTGGGCTGTTCTTCGTCGGCCGGGGCGAGGACGGCGCGGTCAAGTCTTCCATCGCCAAGCACGTGGGCGAGGAGAAGCTCAATGCCTTGATGGAGCGACTCGAGCCGGGCGCCGATGACCTGGTGTTGCTCTCGGCCGGGCCAACCAAAGAGCTACAGACCGGGTTGGGACGACTCAGGGTGGATCTGGCCAGGCGATTCTCCCTCATTCCCGAGGGGGTCTTCAAACTTCACTGGGTGGTGGATTTTCCGCTTTTCGCCTTCAATGAGGAAGAGCAGAAGATCGAGCCGGAGCACCATCCCTTCACTTCGCCTCATCCCGAGGACGCTCACCTTTTGACCACGGAACCTCTCAAGGCTCGCGCCGCCGCTTACGACCTGGTGCTTAACGGCAACGAAGCCGCTTCGGGAAGTGTACGTATTTTCCAGAGAGAGCTTCAGGAGCAACTTTTGGGCTGTGTCGGATTGACCATTGATGACGCTCGTAAGAAGTTCGGATTCTTGCTCGACGCCTTCGAGTATGGTGCCCCGCCGCACGCGGGGATCGCCCTCGGTCTCGACCGCTTGGTCGCCATTTGTGCCGGGGAGGACAGTATCCGCGAAGTCCTGGCTTTCCCCAAGAACGCGAACGCCTACTGTCCGATGACCGAGGCGCCGGTAGAGCCGACTCAAGAGCAGCTGGACATCCTTCATCTCAAAGTCGCCGCGCCTCGCTCTGAGGCCGTGGTTTCCTAACGCGCGTGGACGTCCTCGGCAAACTGCGAGAGGCGTTGGGCCGGGATTGCTACCGTTTAGATTCAGATGAGGTTTGTCGGATAACCGAGGCCCTCGAAATAGACACCGACACGTTGTTGCGGACCCTGGTCGACTTCGGTAAGGATCGGGCGCGGGTTCCGATCTCGGAATTCTACGTGGGGACAGCGGGCCTGACAGAGTCCGGCGAGATTTTTCTCGGGGTCAATCTCGAGTACGCCGAGGCCTCCCTGGCTCAGACTGTCCATGCCGAGCAGTTTCTGCTTTCCTGGGCGCGCTCGTGCTCGGGCAGCCCTTTGACCGCCATCGCTGTCTCGGCACCGCCTTGCGGACACTGCCGGCAGTTTCTCAGAGAAGCCGACCCCGCGGGTCGGTTACGCCTTCTGATCGCTCAAGAGCCTTCGGTGGAGGCGGTGACCTTGTTGCCTCGGGCTTTCACCCCGCTCGACCTCGGAGTGGAGGAGTCTTTTTACAGCGTTGCCTTGTGTTTGGACGGGGCCGATCTCGAAGAGGCGGCCAGACGGGCGGCGGAACTGTCTTATGCTCCTTACAGCGGAATGAAGGCGGGTTTGGCTCTGCGTCTTAAGGACGGCCGGCTCTTCGCCGGCTCTTCCCTGGAAAATGCCGCTTACAATCCCACCTTGCCGCCTTTGCAGGCGGCCCTGATCGCCTGTCACGCTCATTCCGCGCAACTGACAGAGATTCAAGAGATCGTCTTGTGTGAAGGTCAATCTCGAGTCAGCTACGAGTCGCAAGCGCGCGCCTTGGCCGAGGCTCTGGGAGTGGCGCGGGCCGCCTTTCGAGTGATCTAACCGTGAAGCTTGTCGAGCCGACGTTTTCTCTAGTCCTCCCCGAGGGGTGGGAAGTCCGGCAGGATGAGGAGTGCCTCTACCTGGTTTCCGAGCAGCCCGCCGGAGTTTTGTGTTGCACCGCCGAGAAGGTGCGGGACAGCGCGGAGCTTCCCAACCTTTCTCGGATGTTGGCCGGCTTTTTGACCCGGACGGGTCACGCCGTAGCCACGGACGAGCTTCTTCGCATCAGTAACGTTCCTGGGGCGGACGGGTTCTGCTGGCAGTACTTTGAGGATGGAGCTTTTCATCGCCTTTGGATATTTGGCAACCATGCTTCGTGGCTCTTTTGGTCCTTCTCTAGCGCCAGCTCCGATTTGGATCACTTTCATCCTCTCCTGGAGGGCTTGTTGAAGAGCCTTTCTCTGGTCGAGAAATGACGGTTCTCGTTGACGCGACACTCCTGTCGGTCATCGTGGCCGCTTGGGTGACGCTTTTTTGTGTTCCGTTGGCCCTGATTTCAGTAACCTTTCTATATCGTAGTCGATGGCGAATTTTGGAGGCTCTTTTTCTGGTGCCGTTGTTCTGGTCGCCCACCGTCAGCGGATTTTTGATTCTCTACGGCCTTTCACCAAATCACCCCGTGGGGACTCTGATCAAGGCTTGGTCCGGGCAGATCGTCTTCACCTTGTCGGGTACGGTATTGGCCTGTCTGGTGGTCAGCTTTCCTTTGGCCTTTCAGGCTTGCATGGTCGGGAGAGCCCGCGTTCCCGAAGGACTGGAAGAGAGTAGTCAAGTCCTGGGAGGTACCCCGGCTTTTCGCACGGTGACGGTGATCTGGCCCCAGATGGGTGGTGCGGTCATGGTCAGCGCCTTACTGGTGGTGGCGCGAACTTTGGGTGAATTTGGGGCTTCGATCATGGTGGGAGGAAACATTCCGGGGCAGACTCAGACCCTTCCGCTTTTGATCTACACGTTAGCCGAGCAGCAGAAATTGGGGCAGGCGGCGATGGGTGCGATGCTTTCCGCGCTCTTGGGGATGATAGCCTATCTCGCCTTACGCCGGATCGAGAGTCACTGGGCGAAACCTGGCCAACCCCCGAGCATTCCAAAGGGATGACCCTAAAGGAACAGAAAGGGCCGAGCATGCGCGCCGCCATCCACCATAGAGTTCAAGCGATCCTGGTATTACTTTGTCTCTTGGGTGTCGCGGCGACGGCTCAGCCGGCCCCTCCTACCGCCGGAGAGCGGGAAGCGGGATTTCTTTTTCGCCAGGGCCTCGAGCTTGCCGGACAGGGACAGCATTTGAGGGCGGCCGAGATGTTCCGTCAGGCGCTACGCCTGGAACCCGAGCGCCTGGAGATTCGTCCCTATTTAGCTCAAGCGTTGTTCGAGACCGAGGATTATGAGGGAGCTCTGCGCCAGTTGGACCTCTATCTGGATAAGGAGCCGGGAGATGCCAAGGTCGCCTTTTTGCGCGTGCGAACCCTGACGGCGCTGGAGCGTTACGGCCAGGCTAACGACGCGCTCGGACTCTTGGCCGTGACTTACGGGGACAGCTCCTGGGAGTGGCATAACCTGAAGGGGTACTTGGCCGAGAAACAGGATCAGCTAGAGTCGGCGGAGGCTTCCTATAAGAAAGCCACCGAGCTTGCCACCGACTCGTGGGAGCCCCAGACGAACCTGGTGGCTCTATATCTCAAGCAGGAGAAAGTGGAGGAGGCCAATGCTATCGTCACGGATCTGCTGAGCAAGGCGCCCGACGACCCGAAGGTCCTCAACGCCTTCGCGATTCTACTAGCGGAGAAAGAGCGAGGCTACGATCCTGCTCCTCTTATTGAAAAACTCAAAGGGAGTACTCTCCCTTTCGAGCTGCAGTACAATTTCGCCGCGGCCTTGGCCGAGCGCGGAAGTCTGGCTGAGGCTGGAGTGCTGGCTGGGGAATTAGTCGACCGGTTTCCTGACGATGCCCGGGCGGGCTGGCTGTATGGCCGAACTCTGCTAGCTCAGCGAGAGCTGCAGGACGCGGGTGAGTTTCTCCTGGCCGCTCGGGATCGTCTACCGCTGACCCTGGAAGTGGCCTCCACCATGGGCTCCTACTCTTACCTCACCGGTGACTTCGAGGAAGCGGTCCGCTGGTTCCAAGAGGCCATCACACGCGATCCCGACAACGGTTTGCTTTCCCATAACTTGTCGCTGGCGCTCTCGCGGCAAGACAAGTTGGAAGAAGCCATCGTGGCCAGCCGCAAGGCGATCTCCCAACTCTCCACAGACCCTAGACTAGTCTACCAACTCGCTTTGGTTCTCGAACGCGACGACCAACGCGAGGAAGCGATCAAGACCTATCAGCGCTACCTGGAGATGACCGACGACCCCGAACAAGCCGCCATCGTCCGCGAGCATATCGCGGAACTGCGCGAAAAGTAGGTAAGCGGCCCAAGTTTCCCAGTTCACAGGAAGAATCTCCAGAGATTCGGGATAGAGAGTGCATTTCTCGTCATAAAAGAAGAACCCAACCTCGCGAGGGGCTGGGTTCCTAAGCTCAAGCTAATCGGCAAGGGAAGTCTGAATTAAGAAGCTTCCTTCTCCAGTTCCTCGCTGTAGAGCAACGTAGGCTTTTCACCCTTTTCGATCACTTCGGGGGTGATGATGCACTTGTTCACATTGGTCAAGGACGGGATCTCGTACATGATGTCGAGCATGTTCTCCTCGATGATGGAGCGAAGGGCGCGGGCGCCAGTCTTGCGCTTCATCGCCTCGACGGCGATGCAAGAGATCGCTTCTTTAGTGAAGACCAGATCTACACCGTCCATGGAGAAGATCTTCTGATACTGTTTGACCAGGGCGTTGCGAGGCTCGGTGAGGATCTTGATGAGGGATTCCTCTTCCAGCGCTTCCAAAGTGACCACGATCGGGAGGCGCCCGATGAATTCGGGAATGAGCCCAAACTTGAGGAGGTCCTCCGGTAGAATCTGGGCCAGAATGTCGCCAAGTTTGCGCTTTTGCCGGCTTTCGATGGTGGCACGAAAGCCCATCGACTGGTCACGAACGCGTTGTTCGATGATCCGCTCGATCCCCTCGAAAGCGCCACCGCAGATGAACAACACATTGGTGGTGTCGATCTGGATGAACTCCTGGTGGGGATGCTTACGGCCGCCCTGGGGGGGGACGTTGGCCTCCGTACCTTCAAGAATTTTCAGTAGTGCCTGTTGCACGCCCTCACCCGATACGTCGCGAGTGATCGATGGGTTCTCCGACTTGCGAGCGATCTTGTCGATCTCGTCGATGTAGATAATGCCCTGCTGAGCCCGTTTGACGTCGTAGTCGGCGGCCTGGATAAGCTTGAGCAGAATGTTCTCGACATCCTCGCCCACATAGCCTGCCTCGGTGAGAGAAGTCGCGTCGGCGATGGCCAGGGGCACGTTGAGGATCTTAGCCAAGGTCTGAGCGAGATAGGTCTTGCCACAGCCGGTCGGTCCGATCAGAAGGACATTACTCTTCTGGAGTTCCACATCATCCACTCCGCTGGGGGCCGGGCCCGTTTTTGAGTGGATCCGTTTGTAGTGGTTGTAGACCGCCACCGCCAAGGTTCGTTTCGGACGTCTTTGGCCCACCACGTATTGGTCCAGGATCTGATTGATCTCCTGGGGCTTGGGCAGGTTGCGGAAGCGCAACGGGTCGTCGTTGGAGCGAGAGAGTTCATCCTCGATGATCTCATTGCACAGCTCGATACACTCATCGCAAATATAGACTCCAGGTCCAGCGATCAGTTTCCTGACCTGGTCCTGATTCTTTCCGCAGAAAGAACATTTGAGAGTGCCTCTGTCGTCTCCAAAACGAAACATGTGATCCTCCGCCCGAAGGCGTTTTTATCGGCTTTCCTTAGTGATGACCTTGTCGATTATACCATACTCCACGGCTTCCTCCGCGCTGAGATAGTAATCTCGTTCGGTGTCACGCTGGATCTCATCGAGCGTGCGACCGGTGTGCTTGGCCATGATGTCGTTCATGACCGTGCGGGTGCGGAGGATCTCCTTGGCATGGATCCCGATGTCGGTGGCCTGTCCTCCGATTCCTTTGATCCACGGTTGGTGGATGAGGATTCGAGAGAAGGGAAGAGCGTACCGTTTGCCTGCGGCGCCACCGGCCAACAGGATGGAGGCGGCGCTGGCGGCCATTCCCATACAGATGGTCGAGACGTCGCACTTGACCAGCTGCATACAGTCGTAGATTGCCAATCCCGCCGAGGTGGAGCCGCCGGGACTGTTGATGTAGATGTCGATCTCCTTGTCCGGATCCTCTTGCTCTAAGAACAGGAGCTGGGCGATGATCAGGTTCGCGATCGGGTCCACGATGGGTGAGCCGACGAAGATGATCCGATTGCGAAGAAGTCGTGAGAATATATCGTAGGAGCGCTCCCCGCGTGCGGTCTGCTCGACCACCATGGGGACCAGCCCACTGGCCCGGTCCTCTCCATTGAGAGTTCCAAGAGAAAGATCTGATATGCTCATCCGATAACCTCGTTCTAGCCTTTGGCGGTGGACGGTTTAGGCCCACAGTCCGCGGATTCCTCTTGCAATCTCACCGGAAAAAGTCGGTGAGGTGACACTTATTCCTCGGTTTTGGTAGCTTTGCTGGCCTTCTTGGCATTTTTTGCCTTTTTGGCTTTCTCGGCACCTTTGCTTTCGGCGTCGTCGAGTTCCTCGGTCTTGGCCTTCTTCTTGGCCGCCGGTTTTTCCGCTGACTCGCCGTCGTCTGACTTTTCGCTCTTCTTGCTCTTGGCCGCGGACTTTTTCTCCGCCGGTTTGGCCTCTTCGACCTCTCCGGGCTTGACGTAGGTCACCTTGGCATTTCCCAGCAAGAATTTTTGGACTTTATCCATCAGTAGGCTGTATTCCAGCATTTCGATACTGCCGTTCTTTTGCATCTGAGCTTTCAGCTGCTTGGGCTTCATCTTCTGGCTAGGGGCCTCGGAGGCGATGGCGTCATCGATCTCCTTGTCCGTGACGGTGATCCCCTCGGCCTTGGCGATGCTCTTGTAGAGGACCTCGAGTCGAGCTTCAAAGAGGCCGGCACCCATCATCTCTTTGATCCAGTCTTCCTGGCTGAGGCCACGAGCGGCCAAAAGCTGCTCAATACCGATACCGTGCTGAGCCATCTCGTACATGCGTCCTCGAATGGCACGTTGAGCGTGGTGCTGGCGGAGAGGTCCAGGAATGGCGTCTTCCGAGACCTGCTCCAGGAGAGTCTTAACCACTTGGGTGACGATCTGCCCGTCGGCTTGGCGCTGCGCGCCTTCCTCAAGCCTTTCGCGGATTGTCTGTTTGAGCTCTTCTAAAGTCTCTTGAGGGGAGTGGGAAGCGGCAAACTCGTCGTTGAGTTCGGGAAGCTTTTTCTCTTTGATGTCGTGGACCTTGAAGTGAAAAGTGACGGATTCACCGGCCAGGGCGTCGTTGTTGTAGTCGGCGGGGAAGGTGATGTCGAAAGACTTTTCCTCACCAGCTTTGACTCCAACCAGATTTTCCACGAAGCCGGGGATGTACTGATCTTTCTTAAGCTCCATGACGTAGTTCTTGACGGATCCGCTCTCGATCTCTTCACCGTTTTGGGACGAGGTGTAGTCGACGGTGGCGTGGTCACCCTCTTGAATTCCACGGTCCTCGGTGACAGTTTCGAAGTAAGCGTTATTGTCTCGCATACGGTCGAGGGTCTCCTGGATGTGCTCATCCGTGATCTCCTCGCGCTCCTGGGTAACGGCTACTTCAGCGTAGTCTCGAATATTGAGAAGAGGCGAGATCTGGAAAGAGGCCTTGAAGATGAGGTCTTTTCCGCGTTCATTTTGGACCAGATCCCATTCGGGCTGGCTGATGGGCTGAAGGTTTTCCGCTTTGGTCGCCTCGGCGAAAGCCTTGGGGACGACATCTTCCACGACATCGCGGACCAAGCCGGAGTCGGTGATGTAGCGTTGGGCCATGGCGACGGGTACCTTGCCGCGGCGAAAGCCGGGTAGGGCGAAGTCCTTGAGATTCTTCTTGAAAGCTTTCTGAAAGGCGCTCTCGACCTGTTTGGCGTCGACGACGACCTCTAGTTGGCGCTGGCTTTCCGACTGCTCGATGACGGTGACTTTCATGGTCATCATCTCCTCTTGAAACATAAATAGAGGCTGCCTTACGGCAGCCCCGGTTTGGAGCGGAAGAAGAGGTTCGAACTCTCGACCCTCGCCTTGGCAAGGCGATGCTCTACCACTGAGCTACTTCCGCGCGCTAGGTTGGTGCTTTCTCTTCGAGGGAGTCAGCACCTCCTCAAACATTTCGCTTCGATCTGGGTGGCCGAATTGGTACGCCCCCGGAGGGGTTTTTGGGCGAGAAGGGACTCGAACCCCCACGGATTGCTCCACCAGATCCTAAGTCTGGCGCGTCTACCAATTTCGCCACTCGCCCGTTTGGTCCCGAGACCGGAGTCGAATGTGGGGCCATATTAGCGCCGCTTCCGCGGTTCGTCAAGAGCCATGCCCCCCGACTTCCGAGAAAAGATTTTGGGCGAGCGCCACAGGTGACTCTCGCCCAAAATCTTCGAGGGTATAAGACGCTTAAATCTAGCTTTTGAGGGTATCGACCAGCGACTTTTGATGCTTGTCGGATGTCTTGAGGCGGTTGACGTAGATCTCGTTATTCATCTCACGAATCTTGTTCGCGGTCTCCATACGGATCTGATGGCGTTGAGCCTCTTGCTTTTGGTTCTCCGAGAGCATTTGCTGTTGAATGGTCTGAATCTGCTGCTGGGTGGAGTTGGCCTCCTGGGCCATCTGTGCCCCTTGCATTCGCTGCTGATTGCCTAGCGACGCCAATTGTTGGGTCTGCTGCATCTGCTGCTGCTGCTGGTTGACGTAGGCTGTGGTCGGATCCATTTGAAAGTTCCCTGCCATAAGAATCTCCGTTCGTTGTTTTCTTGAGGCTATCTTACCTGTTCGAGGAGCTGTTGCGGAAGCCCAATTGAAACATTTTTGTTACAATTGTTTCTGAGATGTAAGGCGGGAGTTAACAGTTCCCCGCAATGGAGTTTTAGAGAATATCGTGGTAGGTGGTGCGTTCTACCATCTCTTCGAGGTCCATGTTGACTTCGAGCAGCATTTTGTTGCCTTCTCGAAAGATTTCCAAAGCCTCTTCGATGTCGTCTCTATCTTCTAGGATAGCATCCTCGATGGCATCTCGAGCTTCCTCGAAATGGGCTACCGCGTCGCGAAGGATCTCGATCCACTCTCGATTTTCGGAATAGAAGGTCTTATCTTTGTCCAAGGGCGCTAAGATGGCGGCATGGTGTTTTTCATACCGGATTCGGACTTCCTCAAGAAAATGCAGAATGTCTTCCTTGTCGAGGTCGCCTCGGAAGTACTCGTCCAAACAGTTCTTGAAATCCCTGTATTTCTTAAGATTATGGTCTAGCAACCTCAGGCTCTCCCTCGCTGTCGTACCAGTGTTCTAGGCGTTGACGGATTACCTTCTCATAGCCTAGCTTCCCCGGTTGATAGAACGAGCCTATCTCGAGATCGTCAGGAAGATATTGCTGGAGCGAAAAATGGCCTTCCTGGCGGTGAGGGTTTTGGTATCCCTGTCCGATATTGTGAGCTTTGGCGCCAGAGAACGAGCCGTCTCGTAGGTGGCTGGGCACTTCGGCGGCTCCGTGGCGTTGGATATGAGCTTCGGCCACGAAGAGAGCTTTGGTGGAGTCGGACTTGGCCGCGGTGGCGAGATAGATAGTCGCTTGAGAGAGGGGGTATTTCCCCTCCGGCATTCCGATCCACTCCAGGGCTTGAGCGCAAGAAGCGACCACGGCCACCGCGGAGGGGTCGGCCAAGCCGATGTCTTCCGAGGCCGCGATCAAAAGCCGTCTCATGACGTACTTTGGGTCCTCTCCCGCACCTAGCATACAGGCCAGCCAATACAGCGCGGCGTCGGGATTGGAACCCCGGATCGATTTGATAAAAGCCGAGGTGAGATCGTACTTGCGATCGCTGTTTCTGTTGTAAGCCAGGTTCTGGTCGTTGACCGCGGCTTGAAGATGCTTGAGTTCGACTTTGACTCGACCGTCGGGTGTGTAGATGCCGCGAGATACCGCGAGTTCCAGCAGGTTCAAGGCGGTGCGAGCGTCTCCGTCGGCGGATAGCGAAATCGATTCTAAGACCTCCTGGTTGACTTCGGGGGACAGGGTTGCGTAGCCCTGGGGATGTTCGAGCGCCCGGCGCAACACCGCTTGAAGGTCGTCGGGGGTCAGTTTCTCCAGCCGGACAACGCGACATCTGGAAAGCAGGGCTTTGCGCAGTTCGAAATACGGATTTTCGGTCGTCGCTCCCAGCAGGCGTAAGTGTCCGCTTTCCACGATGGGAAGTAGGGCGTCTTGTTGAGTTTTGTTGAACCGGTGGATCTCGTCGAGAAAGAGGATGTTAGAGGTCCCCGGACGGCACCGTCCCACCACTTCGCGCAGGTCGGAGAGGCCTGCCGTCACGGCGGAAAGGATATGGACGACGGAGCCGGAGCGGTGGGCTAAGATATGAGCCAGCGTGGTTTTTCCGCTGCCCGGAGGCCCCCAAAGGATGAGGGATTGGCCGGCCATCCCCACGCCCTGAGAGCCGAAGAGGCCATGCTGCGAAAAGAGCTCTCGATGACCATAAAACTCCTCAAGGTTCTCGGGGCGCAGGCGCGCCGCCAGTGGGGCGCTATGGGATGGGGGAGCGTCAACCCCGTTTTCGTCTGGAGGGAAAAGTGAGAGTGTCATTGGCCGTGGGGCGACGAGGAGTCCCTGAGAGACGAGCTCAAGAGCGCGGGTCGTTCAATGATGGGAACTTTGATCTCGAGCTGGCGTCCCCCTCGAGTGACGGAAAAGGACGCGATCCGACCCACTTCGAGTTGAGCCACGATATTGAGCATTTGACGGCTGTTTTCCACCGCGGTGCCATCGATCGAAGTGATGACGTCTCCGACTTGAAGGCCGGCGAGCGCGGCGGGTCCATCGGGCATAAGGGCTGAGACCAGGGCTCCGGTCAGCCCGCCCTTGAGCGACAAGGCGGATTTGAGGGCCGGAGTGACGGGTTGAATCCCGATGCCGACAAAGCCCCGAATCACTCGACCGTTGTCCTTGAGTTGGCGGCAGACGTCCCTGGCCATGTTGATGGGGATAGAAAACCCGATACCCTGACCTCCTGGTACGATGGCGGTGTTGATTCCGATCACCTCGCCCTTGGTGTTAAAGAGAGGTCCTCCGCTGTTGCCGGGATTGATGGAGGCGTCGGTTTGAAGGAAGTCGTCGTAGTCGGAGGCTCCGATCGAGCGACCTTTTCCGGACAGAACACCCACTGTTACGGTGGCTTCCAGACCGAACGGATTACCGATCGCCATCACCCAGTCACCGACTTCCATCTTGTCGGAATCTCCAAGCTCGGCCACGGGAAGCTCCCCCTTCACTCGGGCAAGGCGCAGTAGAGCGAGATCGGTGGCGGCGTCGACCCCAATGACGCGAGCGTCCAGCTCGCGCCCGTCAGAGAGTTTGACGCTGATGGTGCTGGCTCCTGAGATGACGTGATTGTTGGTCACGACATCCCCGTCGGAGGAGATAAGAACCCCACTCCCCTGGCCCAAGGCCTCCGGGGTCAAGGCACGAGGGGAGGCGGTCGGGTTCCACTCGTTGCCAAGCGGCTTCACGACGGAGATGTTGACCACGGAGGGTTTGAGCTCTTTGGCCAGTTTTGCGAAGGTCCCGAGCTCGCTCTGGATCTGTTCGCGAGTGACCTCCGGTTGCTGTGAGGCGACGGACACGGGGATGGTCTCTCGGGAGAAAAGGTTTGGTGGAAGTAAACCCCAGGCGACTCCCCCCAGAAAGAGGGAGAACAAAAAGAGGACGCTAGTCGCTTTTTTCAAGGACACTCTCCTTTATCGTGAGACACCGAAATCTTATTGAGCTAGGGACAGAAACTATCCACTACGGATGAACCGTTAGGGACGTCCCAGGTTGCTAGAAAGTTGGTCGCGGAGCTGTCGAAAAGCTTCCTTATGATCGTCGGAAAGGTTTTCCGGAATAGAGATCTGGGCTTCCACGTAGAGATTTCCCGCCGCTTTGCCTCCGGAACCGGGCAAACCTAAGCCGGTCAGGCGAAATTTCGCCCCGCCCTGGGTTCCTGCTGGAATTTTGAGTTCCACGGTCCCTTTCAACGTCGTTACATCCACTTTACCTCCCAGGATAGCAGCGAACATGTCGACCTTGGCCGGGCGGTACAGGTCTTTGCCCTTGACCTCGAAGTCTGGATGTTTGCGCAGATGTACGGTGAGATAGAGGTCTCCGGGAGTGCCTCCCATCTGTCCCGGCTCCCCCTTACCCTTGACACGGATTTTGGCTCCCTCGGTGACACCGGCCGGAATTTTGACCTCGAGTCTAGAGTCTTCCGAGCGCCGACCGCTGCCTCCACAAGTTCCGCAGACGCCGCCCCGGCCCACGCCGGCTCCACCACAAATAGGACATGGGACCTGACTGGTGATGGTCAGGGTTTTGGTGGCTCCATGAAAGGCCTCTTCTAACGAGACATCGACGTCGGCTCGTGCGTTGCCCCCCTGCGAGGGGCGACGTTTGGCTCCGCCTCGCCCTCGCCCGAACATTTGTTCGAAGAGGTCGCCCATGCCGCCGCCACCACCCGCGCCGCCGAAGTCGACATTGGAGAAGTCAAAGTCGAAAGGCTGACCTCCCCCACCGGGTCGACCTCCCCCTGGGGCGCCTTGGAAGTTTCTCCATCCGGTCCCAAACTGGTCGTACTGCTGGCGTTTTTCACCATCGGAGAGCACCTCGTAGGCCTCGTTGATGTCTTGAAACTTGGCCTCGGCTTTACTGTCGCCCGGATTGACGTCGGGATGATATTGCCGCGCCAGTTTGCGGTAGGCACTTTTGATCTCTTTGTCAGTGGCCGACTTGGAGACGCCCAAAATGTTGTAATAGTCTTTGTTAGCCATTTGCGCACCTCGTGAGGCAACGAGGGTCCGCCCCATGGAGACGGACCCTCGTTGGGGGTCTTATTTATTGAGCCTGGTGGCTTTCAGTCACGTTAGTCCTTGACCTCATACTCGGCGTCGACCACTTCGCCTTCGACCGGGCCTTCCTCGCCAGGCGCGGCGCCACCACCGGACTGCTCCTGGTTGTAGATTCCGGCCGAGACCTCGTAGATGGCCTGTTGGAGCTGTTCCATCGCGGACTTGAGCTCGGCGGTATCGGGCTCGGAGGCCTCGAGAATTTTCTTGAGGCGTTCGGCTCCGGCTTCCACCTTAGCCTTGACGTCAGCGGGGACTTTGTCGCCCAGGTCCTTGAGGGTCTTTTCCGAGGTGTAGACCAACGAGTCGGCCTGGTTTTTGAGCTCCACAGCCTCGCGGCGCTTTTTGTCCTCGCCTGAGTACTTCTCCGCGTCCTTGACCATCTGCTCGACATCGGAGTCGGACAGGTTGGTGCTGGCGGTGATGCGGATGTTCTGCTCGTTTCCGGTGCCTTTGTCCTTGGCGCTCACGTTGAGGATACCGTTGGAGTCGAGCTCGAAAGTGACCTCGATCTGAGGCACTCCGCGGGGAGCGGGAGGGATGTTGGACAGGTGGAAGCGGCCTAGCGACTTATTGCCCGAGGCCATCTCTCGCTCGCCCTGCAGGACGTGGACTTCCACGCTGGTCTGCATGTCGGCGGCGGTGGAGAAGGTCTCGGTTTTCTTGGTCGGGATGGCGGTGTTGCGAGGGATGAGCTTGGTCGTTACTCCACCGAGGGTTTCGATTCCGAGGGTGAGGGGGGTGACGTCGACTAAGACGACATCCTTGACTTCACCGGAGAGAACCGCGCCCTGAACGCCCGCGCCGAGCGCCACGCACTCGTCAGGGTTTATGTCCTTGGACGGCTCTTTGCCGAACATCTTGCTGACGAACTCGGTGATCTGCGGCATACGGGTGGAACCGCCCACCAGCAGAACGCGGTCGATTTCGCTCTTAGAGAGTTTGGCGTCCTTCATCGCTTGCTCGCAAGGGGAGGCGCAGCGGTCCAAGAGATCTGAGGTCAGCGACTCGAACTTGGCCCGAGAGATGTCCACGTCGAGGTGTTTGGGCCCGTTGGCGTCGGCGGTGATGAACGGAAGGTTCACGTTTGCCGTCACCTTCTGGGAGAGCTCGATCTTGGCTTTCTCGGCCGCGTCTTTGAGGCGCTGGTGAGCGATCTTGTCTTTGAGGAGATCGATCCCGTGCTCTTTCTCGAACTCGGCCGCGATGAACTTCATCAGGCGCTCGTCCCAGTCGTCACCGCCGAGTCGGGTGTCCCCGGCGGTCGACTTCACTTCGAACACGCCGTCACCGATCTCGAGTACCGACACGTCGAAGGTGCCACCACCGAGGTCGAACACGATCACGGTAAGGGTGTCGTTTTGTTTGTCGAGCCCGTAGGCCAGAGCCGCCGCGGTGGGCTCGTTGATGATTCGGAGAACCTCGAGGCCGGCGATGGTTCCGGCATTTTTGGTGGCCTGCCGCTCGGAGTCGTTGAAGTAAGCAGGCACGGTGATGACGGCCTGTTTGACTTCTTCTCCCAGATAGGACTCGGCGTCTTTCTTGAGCTTGGTCAAGATCATCGCGGAGATCTCTTCGGGACTATACTTCTTGTCGTCGACATCAACCCGGTGGTCGGTTCCCATCTCACGCTTGATGGAGATGATGGTTCGGTCGGGGTTAGAGACGGCCTGACGTTTGGCCATCTCGCCGACGAGGCGTTCGCCCGATTTGGAGAATCCGACCACCGAAGGGGTGGTGCGGCCGCCCTCGGCGTTAGCGATGACTTGAGGCTTTCCGCCTTCCATCACCGCCACGCACGAGTTTGTAGTTCCTAAGTCAATTCCAATAACTTTAGCCATGATCGTATGCCTCCTGGGTCTTATTCTGAAAAATTTCTCGCCACTTTGACCATCGAGGGCCGCAGCACCCGATCGTCAAGCTTGTAGCCTTTTTGGAGCTCGGCGATGATGGTCTGGTCGGCCACTTCCGTGGTCTCCTCCATCATGACCGCTTGATGGAGAGCCGCGTCGAACGATTCGCCAGCGGCCGCGATTTCGCTCAGTCCGTGCCCCTGGAAAATTTTGCGCACATCTTTGTCGATCAACTCCACTCCTTGAAGAAGAGAATCCAGGGCTTTGTCGCCCCCGCCCTTGGCCGCCGAGAGCGTTCGCTCCAGGTGGTCTAGGATAGGGAGAAGACTCCGAATGATGTCTTCTCGAATCCGAACCTTGACGCGCTTTTGCTCTTCCTCTTGGCGTCGTCGAAAGTTTTGGAACTCGGCCGCGGTTCGCTTGACCTGTTCGGCGAGTTCATCGTTCTCTCGGCGAAGCGCTTCCGTATCATCGCTTTCTAGGGTCGGCTCGACAGTCTCGGATTCGGTCGGAGTCGAATTTAACGGTTCTTCTCCGGGGATCTCGTCGTCGAGGATAGTCAAAGTTTTATCGGTCACGTCAGCTCCTACTCCTCGCACCCGTCATGGGGCCGGGCTATCTTGAATAGAACTATACCAACTGCCCAGCAAGCCTATGCATGTGGAGTATTAGAATAGTATTAGACGCAGTGTATCCCCCGTTATTAGAGGGGGGGAGCGGTGCGAGGGAAAAGGCCAGGCCTCATGGCAGTTCCCGGGAATCGGCAGAGGGTTCTTAAGCTTGGACTTTGGGCACTCCTTTGCGCGCTTCCGTTCCTGGTGACCTCGGTCTATCTCGGCCGTCAAGTCGAAAGGGTTCAGACGCTGCCGGTGGATGAGTATCGCGATCTGGTCTGGGGAGTGGACGAGAAGAGTTTGCTCTTCACTCACCGTGCCCTGGTGGAAGGCTCCTCTACTGAGCTATGGGCGACTGACACAAGCACTTCGGAATTTGCGAGCCTGGCCCAGCTCTCGGCCGATAGAGCCTGGCGCCTGACAGGCCGATTCGTGGACGACCTCCCAGTGCTGGCGGCTATATCACCGGAGGGGGTGGAGCAACTTTTTTTGCTCGACGGGGGAGTGCCCAAGCCTGTCGCCGTCGAGGCCGCCTGGAAGCCCTTGGCGAGCCAGGGAAAGGGGTTGTTTTTTGTGGAGTCCGGCGATGTCGGCGGCGAGGAGCGCCTCGCCTCGATGGAGGATGCCCCCGAGGTCGCGCCCACTCCCTCGTCGACGGCCCCGGCGACTCCGGAGGCGGGCTCCAATCCCGTCTCGACCGAGCAAGCTGGTATGGGAATCGGTCGTTATGATCGCAAAGCCGGCAAAGTGGAGCTTCTTTTCTCCATCCCTTTTCACGGGGCGGCGGAGGAGCCGCGAATTCAGCTGGTCCGCGAGTCGCCCGACCAGCGTTTCCTCGCTCTGGTGATCGGTTTCGGACCTTCTGGTAGACCCGGGCTGTGGGTCTACGATAGCGAGGCCGCCCGACTTTTGTGGACACGCATCGTATCGGAGACCGAGGTCTACGGCTTGGCATGGTCGGCTAGCTCTGAATCGTTGGCGCTCAGCGACAAGAACGGCCTCGTGGTACTGGGAAACGTGCTAGGAATCGAATCGACGCGATACGAGACCGCCAGTCTGGGTGGGGTCGAGCCGATGTTTCTTCGGGACGGAACGCTCCTGTTGCTCGGGAATAGCTCGGTTCACAAGCTGGACCGGCAGAAGGGACAAGCGGAGACCCTCTTTGACGCCAGGTCTAAGCAGATCGAAGTTTCGGACTTCGTGGTCGCCGCTTCCGGTTCACGGGCCGCTTTCTTCACCGCTCCCAAGGGCTATCTCGAGCTTCAAGTAGTGGACTTGGAGTCTCACGACACCCCTCCCAAGGAGTTCGACCTCCCGGGCTCGGCCAGGCGTTTGGCCCAGGGGACGCTGGGTTATCAGGTCGGCGACGCGATTCGTTCGGCCTGGCGTTTCTGGACCGGGCTCTAGGCCTGGGTTTCGCGCTTCTCTCGAATCTATATAGCATCGTACACCGCACTCGGGTCTCCTATCGACAATAATACCTTGAAAACCAATCTTTCGAGAGAAGTGCGAAACCCAAGCCTAGAGAAGGCTCCACTGACCCCCTCCGAGAACGGGGGCGAATATATCGGAAATTGTGTTTAGGTAAAGGAAACAAACGTGGCTGACTATCAGAAGTATCTCTACGCCATCATGCACCCCAACCCATCGTTGGTCGCTTCTCAGTTGGAGCCTTTGGAGTTTGGGAAACAATACTCGGTAGGCACCAAGCGCTTTTATCAGGGAAAGCTCCTTTTCATTGAAGTCGATCCCTCCTTTCGCAACTCCTATTTCCCTATCGAGAAGTATCTTGAGCAGACCGTGGCTAAGCCGGACGGAAGCCCGAAGCGTACGAAGATTATCTCTTCTTACCGAGTTCTGGAGCATCTCGATCTGGAAGCCTTAGGGGCTCTGTACGCGGTGACTCCCTCCGGTGCGACGTTGCGCATCGAAAAATCCGAGTATGTTCCGGTGGATTCGGAGGCGGGTGCGATTCGATTGATCCAGGAGATCAATCCGCTGCAGCTTCTGGTGGCTACCACCATGGACCACGGAGCGTTCGGCGCTTATCTCACTTCGGAGAATAACCCCAAGGGAGCACCCAAGCTCTTCTTCACGGAACTCGACCTCGATGTGGATAACTTTTTGAAGGGATGGGACAGTAACCCGTTCCTGCCTTCGCCTATCCCGGGAATTCACCCACAGAAGCTATCGGCGGCTTTGAAGTTTTTGCAAACGAGTCAGGAATACAAGACAGCGACGCTGGGCCTAGCCTCGGTTTTCGATGAAGTGCACTACCGAAACCTCAAGAACGGTTTTTATCTGGCCGATGGCTCCAAGATGAACTACTATCCCTTTCCGTCAGAGGCCGAGCTCAAGCGAGATCACTTCGCCTGGTACAAGTCGACGGACAAATAGAGCTGGAATTTCGTCTAGAGTTCTCGTTTCAGGAACGCCAACATGACGCGCCAGGCCTCCTCGGTCTGGCGTTTCTCGTTAGCGCTGGCGTCGCTTAAGTAGGGGGCGTAGATCAAAAAACCATGCAGTGCGTCGGGATAGACCTCGAGCTGTACTCTCTTTCCTTGATCTTTCATCGCTTTCTCCATCAATCTGGCTTGCTCGGGAGGAACGATGTCGTCGAGTTCACCCTGCAATAAAAGCACGGGACATTCGAGACTGGGGATGACGTCCACGGCGTTACGTATGGCGAAGGACTCGGGTCTTTTCTCTGGACCCTGCCCGTAGGTTCTTCGTGTGATGGCGTCGTTGCCCAGTTTACCGTTCTGCTTGAGATAGGCGTACCAACGATAAATATCCATGACGCCGTAAGCCGAGACCACGGCTTTGACATCTTTGCTGCGAGAGGCCGCTAGAATGGAGATGAGAGCTCCGTGACTGGCGCCGACCAAGGCGATCTTGTCGTCTTGCACTCGGGGATGAGCCTTCAGCAGTGGCAGGCAGGCCAGGACGTCGCGGACTTCACCCTTGGCGATCTCCACCATTCCTTGAGAGCCGTCCTCTCCGCGATAGGAGGGAGAAAAGACCACGTATCCGGCTTTGGCCAAACGAATAGAGGATCTCCGATGCTCTGAGGAGATGCCGCTGGTCCCGTCATGATTGAAGATGATCAGTGGTAGCTTTTTGCTGCCCGATGGAAGGTAGAGTTCGCCTTTGACCCTGAGTCCGTCACTGAGATAAGTCCAGCGTCGAATTGAAACGCCCTGGTCGATCCCGAGATCTTGATCCGATAAGGGGCGTGTCTGCGCCGCGGAGGGCATTAGAAGCAAGAGGATAATTGATATTAATTCAAGAATGCCGTTGGGCACTCGAGCGAGACTCTTGCTATCGAAAGGACGGAAACGGTTCATGAAGTTACGAACTCTCCTGGTTGGCATCTTGTGGGCGGTTCTTCCCTCTTCGGGTTTGGCTCAACCTGTGATACCCCTGCGAGGGGACATGGGAGTTCTGAAGGACTTTCGTCCTAACGCCGCTTGTTGGCTGGGCGAGGACCGTCTATTGCTGTCGGATGTGAGATATAACAATCTGCAGATTTTTGATACCGAGGGTCGCCGATTTCGCCTCTTCGAGGCGCCTTCCATCAAGGCCCCCGTGCAGTACGTGGGTATCTCGAAGCTCGCTGACGATGAGTATCTGTTGGTGGGCTCTCACTATCATGCTCAGAATCATCCCCGATATCGGGACCAGAGAAGCGCGATTCACAAGATTCACCTGGTGGGTGAAGAGCTCAAACAACCGGAGCACAACTATTCTCCCCACGAAGCCTTTCGGCGGACTCGCATGTGGGGCTCGATGCCGCTACGACAACTCGAAATTTGCGGTTTGGCTGCTGATCGTGAGAACAACGTCGCCTGGTTTGGCTTAGCTCAGCCCGCTTCGGAAAAGGGGACCCTGTCTCTTTTGAAGTGCCCTCTGGATCAACTGCTGGCCGAGGATCCCAAGCTCGAATTCACCGAAGTGGATACCGGTTTCGCGCTGCCCAAGGACGGCCCGTGCGACCTCCCGAGCTATCTTTCGGATATCGCGCTGCTTGACGACGGCAGTCTGCTTTTTCTCTTGACCGCTGACGACATCGAGGGAAAGAGGTTCTGTTCCAACTCCATTTGGCATTGGTCGCCTAACGGGGGCGCGGCGACCCTGGTGAGAGAGAATCTGGCGATGCAAAATAGAGCGATGGGTATGGCTGTACGTTCTCTAGGAGACGGAAGCTATAAGGTCGCCCTGGTCTGCGACAACGACACCGAGGCGACCGGGATTTCGGCCGGCCTGGTTGTGTTGCAAGAGCCGATCACTCCTGGGCGTGGACCGGAGGCAACCCGAGTCGAGTTCTAAAGCGCTTCGCCTTAGGACGCCTTTAGGTCTCCTTGAGGTAGGCGCTGGTTTGGGCCATGAGTTCGGCGAATTGGGCGCCGTCGGCCGAACGGGCGGCTTGGCAGAAGTCGGAGAGGCTGGCTTGAAGATCGTCGAGCATCCCCTCGGTGTCTTCGTTGAAGAACTGAATTTCGTGGTAGAGCGCGGGATTCTCCTCGGCCACCTCGGCCGCTGTTTTGATCTGTTTGGCAAAGGTCGTGCTGGCGATGCGGCCCAGAAGCTCGAAGGGGAATCCGGCCTTGAGGACGGCCCGGCCAAAGATCAGGTTGGTCAAGTGGGAGAGTCCCAGCACCACGGTCATGAGTTTGTCGTGTTCTTCCAAGGAGACTTCATAGAGACCTAGCGCGGTGTCGGTGAAGAGGGCTTTGGCCTGCTCGGTGGCTTCTCGGTGTCCGGCGTCGCAGACTAGCACCGCGCGGCCGTGAAGTAGGGCGGCCCCGGGAGCGAACATGGGGTGAAGCGAGGTTACGCGATATCCGTCTCCAACCGCCCGGCGCAGGACGCCGACCAGGCCGGCTTTCAAGCTGGCGATATCAAAAAGTAAGGGAGATTGACCTGCCGGGATATGTTTCAGGCATTCGGCTAAGGTGGGCGCGGTCGCTGACAGGTGGGTCGCCAGCACGACCACATCGCTTTCCGGGATGGCTTCGGCGAGCGTACGATTTTGGGGCTCGAAAGGGCCGGGGGTCGGGTCGGTGACGCTCACCTGGTGACCCTGGGATTCAAAGAATCGAGTGAGCCAGGTACCCATTCTCCCATGTCCGCCCACGACATGAACCCGTTGGCGCGGACCGCTAGGGGTGACGGGAGGCAGTTCCGATTGGGTCTGGACGGCCGCGGCCATCAGTCGCTCGGAGATCTCCTCGGCCACGCGTTCGTCGAGTCCGAGCGTCTTGGCGCGTTCCCTAGCCCGTCGCAGAACGTCGACTTCGACCCGGAAGTCGCGAATGGGAAGTCCTTGCTGTTGCTTGATCTCTCCGATCGCTTTGGTCGTTTCCAAGCGTTGGGAGATCAGTTCGAGGATGCGACGATCGTAGTCGGCCACTTGAGCGCGAAGGGTGTTGAGATCCTGGTTAGGCATGTGGATTTGGCGGTTCAAGACGAGGAGGAATACTCCTAGAATTCGAAGCGCGAGCCGTGGAAATGGGCGATCATCTCTTTGTCGAAGGGCTGTCGGTCGACTGTCTGATCGGGTTTGCCGACTGGGAGCGTTTGGTCAAGCAGACCGTGCTAGTGGACCTCTGGCTGGGCTACGACATGGCTGGGCTCGCCGCTAAGGACGGCGTGGGCGAGGGCGACCTGAACACACGGGCTTTGTCCAAGCGACTTCAGGCCTTTATCGGGCAAAGCGAATTTGCTTTGATCGAGACCCTGGCCGAGCAGGTGGCGGGGTTGATCTTAGCGGAGTTTCCCGTTCGTTGGGTCAAGGTTCGCCTTTCCAAGCCCCGAGCTTTACGCGGAGCCGCCAATGTCGGCGTCGTGATCACGAGAGGAGATATTCCGTCATGCCGATAGCGGTTTTAGACCTGGGTTCCAATATCGAGCGAGAAGAGTCGTTGGCCAAGGCGCTCGAGCATCTCGCCGAGATCGTGACGCTTCGTCGCTCGTCTTCCGTCTATTCGTCGTCGCCCGTGGGAATGGCGAATCAGCCGGACTATCTGAACCTTTCCCTCGAGGTCGAGACGGATAAGGGGGTGGAGGAGTTGCGGCGGGCCGCGCGCGCCATCGAGGACGCCATGGGCCGAAATCGTGATGTTCCCAAGTATGGTCCGCGCATCATCGATATCGACGTGCTGCTTTACGACGATGTCGTGGACGAAGCGCTCGGGCTCCCTCATCCCCAGACCGAGACGCAGACGTTCGTGATTTTGCCTCTGGCCGATCTTTATCCCGAGAGTACCCACCCGAAGAGCGGCAAAAGTTGGGCGGAACTACGTCGCTCGTTGCTGGGGGGACGCTCTCCTCAGGACGCGGGTATTCGGCTTCACGGAGCGGTAGACTCCTTGCCGCTGGGTCCCAAAGCGCGACAGGCGCTACAGGTTGATGGTTCGCCCGCCGTCGACGGCTAAGATCTGACCGGTCACGTAGTCGGCGCGACAGAAGAATTCCACCGCCTCGGCGATCGCCTCGGCTCCTCCCAGTTTCTTTAGGGGGACCTGAGTGAGCATTTTGTCCAGTTGGCCTTCACTGCCCGAGGCCGGTAGCGCCGCGCCCGGAGAGACGCCGTTGACCCGCACCTCGGGGGCGAGCTCCAGGGCCAGCGAGCGAGTTAAAGCTTCAAGGCCGGCCTTGGCCACGGAATAGGGCAAGAATTTGCGTAAGGGGAAGCGGGCCCAGATGTCCACGATGTTGACCACGCACCCCCGGCGGGCCCTGAGGTGTTCGAGGAGTCCGACGGTCAGCAGAAAGGGAGATTTCAGGTTGACCCACTGAAAGTGGTCCCAGTGCTCGACCCACTGCTCTGGAGTCGGAGAGGGATAGAAAATGGCCGCGTTGTTGATCAGCGTGTCCAGCCCCTCGGTGATCTGGCTGACCTGATCGATGAGTTGTTGAACCCCGCCGGCCGTCGATAGGTCGGCTCGCAACAGACGGCTCTGGCGGCCGGTCGAGGAGACGAGTTCGGCGGTTTCACGCGCCGGCTCCTCAGAAGAGTTGTAGTGGATCAAAATGTCGTAGCCGGCTCGAGCCAGGCGCTGGGCGCTGGCTCGACCGAGGCGAACTCCGGCTCCTGTCACCAGGGCCCATTTGGGGTCGTCGGGTGTGGACATAGGGCACCGTTTGTTCTTGCTGCCGAACAGGCCTCTTGTCTATTGAGGTTCGATCAAGGAGCATGCGGTCTGGTGCGGAATACCGACCTTGGAGAAGCATGGATTACGGTCAGATCCCCAAGGGAGAAGTCCTCGACGGACGTTTTGAGGTGGTGCGCCTCGTCAAGTCCGGGGGGATGGGCGCGGTGTATCAGGTCACGGACCGCCTCTTGGGCGGTAAAACCTGTGCGCTCAAGCAGATCCGCCCATCGGCCGATCCTAAGGAGCTGCAGCAGGCCAAGAGCCTTTTTATCGGCGAGATCGGCGTGATGCAGTCTCTTTCTCATCCTAGTATTCCCAGAATTATCAATTCCTTTTTCCGGGGCGACTCGTTTTTCTTCGCCATGGAGTTCGTCAACGGGGTCGACCTGGCGCGTTATCGCAAGACCCACGGAAATCCAGGCCTTCCGGTCTCCGACGTGGTGGGGTGGGCCGTCCAGGTACTCGACGCCCTAACCTATGTCCACGAGCGAGCTAATCCGATCGTTCATAGAGACATCAAGCCCTCGAACATCCTGCTCGAGGAAGAGCGGAACCGGGTCGTGGTCATCGATTTCGGGATCTCCATGGCCGCCGACCCCGCTAACGGCTGGATCGGAACCCCTGGCTACGCGCCGGCGGAGCAGCAGATGGGCAAGCCTGAGCCCAAGTCGGACCTCTATGCCGTGGCCGCGACCATTCACGAACTGGTTTCCGGGGTGCGGCCTCGGACTTTTGATTTCGCCCCTTTGGCCTCCTTGAAGGTGAAAGCGCCGGACGGGCTGCAAGAGGTTTTGGACGCGGCGCTGGAGCCCTGGCCTCAGGACCGCTTGGAGAGCGCGGGCGAAATGCGGGAGCGACTCGTCTCCCTGTCTGGGATTGTCATTCGGGGAGCCTCGGAAAATCGCGAGCACGCTTTTGAGTCGGCGGTCGATCGGATCAATCAGGAAGGCATCATTCCGGCCCTCAAGGATCTGATCAATCGGTTCGGTAACGAATGCCAGACCCCGTACCTCCCGTCCACGGTCAGCTTCAACAAGTTCGTCCTGGGAGCACTGACCTCTTTCGAGCTCGTGATCAGCACGGATGTAGGCCGCGAGGCCATTCGCTTCGAGGAGAAACAGGGACTGCTCGCTCCTGTTTTGTTGGGAGAGGTTTTTCCGCTCGGCCAGGACGACCCATCCGCAGTGTTTCCGATCATCGAGCGTTTCGCTCATGATTATGAGCAGTTCAAGAGCTCTTCCTGGCAGATTATGTGAGATTTCCTCTGTCTGTGAAGGACGGTGTTGAATCTTTTCCAATTTTCTCTTGTGCAGCCGCTCTTTCGCCCTGATCAAAGGACGGGTCTCTATGAGGAGGCTCTTTTTATGGAGCTTTTCGAGCGAGAGGTCGCCCGCGCGCGCCGGTATGCCAGGCCGATGTCCGTGATCGTCGGCACTTCCTCGGGATTGGAGGTCGAACCGGAGCGGGTCTCCAGAGTTTGGATGGCCTTGGCGCGCGATGTCGACTTCGGCTGCTGTCGAGGAGACCGAAGCTGGGTCATGGTTCTGCCGGAGACAGGTCGTAGCGGCGCCAGTTTCGCGGCCGAAAGGTTTCGCAGAGGTCTCGAGGTGGAGTTGGGGGCGGCTCTCCCCGCTCTGGCTGTCGTCACTTATCCCTTTCACGGCGCTGGCGCCGAGGCGCTTTTGGAGAAGGCGGCGGAGCTTTGCCGAACGGCGGGTTTGGGATCGGTCACGGTGGGAGAATTCCGTACTGATGAGATTTAGATCTGTTCATATTTCGGTTTTTGACTCTTTTGAGGAAGGCTGCTACACTCTGGCCACCGCGGCGGCGACAAGGCCGTGGAGGATAAAAAGCGATGAACTATAGCTCGATATTGATAGCTTTTCTGGGAGGTTTCGGGATGACGCTTCTGGCCATCCCGAAAGTCCGGCAGCTCGCTTTCAAAGCGGGCGCTCTGGATAAGCCCGACGCTCGAAAGATTCACAGCACCCCGATGCCCTTGTGGGGCGGTCTGGGTGTTTCGCTATCGGCGACCATAGCTTTTCTGGTCGCTCTATTCGGTTTTTCTGATCTGACTTTGTCCCCTCGCCAGTTTAACGGGACGGTGGCCATCGTGATCTGCTCGCTTTTGATCGTGGGCGTGGGGATGGTCGATGACCGTTTCGGAATGGCGGCCAAGGTCAAATTGATGGCTCAGATCGGTCTGGCCCTCATCTTGATCGGGGCGGGAGTTCGGATAGACTTCTTCTCTTTGCCCACAGTGGATGGTGTGGTCTATCTTAACGAGTGGCAGTGTATCGGCCTTTCCTTGCTCTGGATCGTGGGCGTGACCAACGCGGTGAACCTGCTGGACGGTCTCGACGGCTTGGTCTCCGGCGTGGCCTGTGGCTCTGCCACCATCCTGGCCGTGGTCGCCGCGCTTAACGGCCAGTGGCTTCCGGTTCTCGCCATGGCCGCTCTGGCCGGCGCGGCTCTCGGATTCTTGCGCTTTAACTTTAACCCCGCGACCATCTTTATGGGTGATACAGGTAGTCTCTTTTTGGGCCTGATGTTCGCCAGTTGGTCGCTCTTGGGCTACCTCAAGACGACCGCGACCGTCACTTTGACGGTGCCCATTCTTTTGGTGATGGCCGTCCCGCTACTGGATACCAGTTTCGCGATTCTTCGTCGCGGTTTGGCCCGCCAGCCGATCTTCAAGCCCGACAAAGGACACCTGCACCACCGCCTGTTGTCGACCGGCATGTCTCAAAAGCAGGCCGTCATCACCATCTACGCCATCAATACGGTATTCGGCCTAGCCGGGTTGGCTCTGGCTTGCGTGGTGAAATAGTCGGTAATGTCTAGCGAACCGCTGCGCGTTCTCACTGTCTTTGGAACACGTCCGGAAGCCATCAAGATGGCCCCGGTCGTGCGCGCTTTACAAGAGCATCCCGAAACCGAAGTCGAAGTTGTCGTGACAGGTCAGCATCGAGAAATTCTGGACCAGGTGCTGGAGCTTTTCGCCATCAAGCCGGATCGCGACCTCAATGTGATGCGCCCTCGCCAGACGCTTTACGGCCTCACCGCGACCACACTGGAGGGCATGGCTTCGGCGCTCGAGGGCTCGAGGGCCGATGTTACTTTGGTTCAGGGAGATACCACCACGGCGTTCGCCGCCGGACTGGCGAGCTTTTACGCCAAGATCCCGGTGGGTCACGTGGAGGCCGGGCTGAGGACGGAGACCATTTACGAACCGTTCCCCGAGGAGATGAATCGAAGAATGCTTTCGACCATCTCCGCGATGCACTTCGCGCCGACTATCGGGTCGTTACATAATTTATTGGCCGAGGGGATCTCGCGGGACAAAATTTACGTCACCGGTAACACCGTGACGGACGCTCTGGTTCAGATTGCAGATCGTCTGCCGCCGGGGCTTCCACCAGGTTTGGTGGACCTTCCCGCCGGAGCGCGTTTCGCACTGGTGGAGACCCATCGCCGAGAGAATCTGGGCGAGCCCATGCGGGATGTCTGCCTGGCTCTCAAGGACTTAGTCGAACGCCATCCGGATTTTCACGTGGTCTTTAGCGTTCATCCGAATCCGGCGGTGCGCGATGTGGTTTTCCCCGAGTTGCAGGGCGTGGAGAGGGTTCATCTTCTGGAGCCGGTCGACTACACCACGTTGATCTCTTTGATTCGCGAGTGCACTCTCATTCTTACCGACAGTGGCGGAATTCAAGAAGAAGCTCCTTCACTAGGTAAGCCGGTCCTTGTTTTGCGGCGCCAGACGGAGCGACCCGAGGGTGTGACCGCCGGTGTGGCCGAGCTGATGGGAACCGAACGAGGCAAGATCGTGGAGCGCGCTTCAAGCCTTTGGACCAATCCCGCGGCCTATCGGGCCATGAGTATGGTCGCCTCTCCGTATGGAGATGGCGAGGCCGCGCGTCGGACTGTGGAAGCGTTGCTGCATGTCTTTCGAGGCGGAGCACGTCCACTTGAGTTCGCGGTCGAGGCGGTGGGGGCTTGAGATGGGGCCTTCTTGGGAAGATGACGACCCGATAGACCCGGGTCCCGAGTTAGTCTCGGAGGAAGCCGGTTTGCGCGAGTTGGAATCGCGCATCGACAAGTTGAAGCAGCCCCAAAGGGGAAATGCCCTGTATGCCCGCGGGGTGGCGATGGTCACCAGTTTTGGCTTTATTCTCGCCGGATGTTTGGTGGGGGGGTATTTTCTGGGGGACTATTTCGCCAAGCGGTTTGGCCACGAGCTGTTCCTGCTGGGCGGGCTGGTTCTGGGGTTGGCGGCGGCCATCGCCGCGCTTTCAAAACTGATGCGTCCCTTTCTTCAGGATAAGGGGTAGGGACGGCGTTTTGTTTTCCTTTTTGGCCGGCTGTGGTCTCGGATGGGTCCATAATCGTATGTACCGGCGAATGCTGGAAGCCTTGATGGGCAAGCCATTGGGCTCGTCTTATCGACGCCTGGCCATCAAGGCGGGATTGATGCGACACATTTTGGCTTTCACGGCAGGAGTTCTTCTGATCCGGGAAGCAGAGTTGGACCCGTCCCGGTTCTGCGGAGGATTTTTGATGGTCCTCGTGGTCTATCGCTTAACCCTCGTAAGGGACAAAGGTTACTTGAAGGAGGCGAAAGCCTAGTATGAGTCAGACCCTATCGGTTTTGGCAGCAAGCGGCGGTCACGGTGGAGGCTTCGGTCTGCACCAGATGTTGATCGTGGGCTCGACCGCCATCGTTGTCCTGGTCGTGATCGCGCTCGCCGCGGCGGCCCGGGGACAGATCGGGGTCGTGCCTCGCGGACTGGGGGCTGCCTTTGAACATGTCTTTGATTGGGTGGACAATATGGCCGCCGACATGATTGGCCCTGGCAGTCGCCAGTATGTCCCCCTTCTGATGTCGTTCTTTCTCTTTATCTTGTTCTCGAACTGGAGCGGTTTGCTCCCCTTGCCGGTGATGAATTATGGGCCGGCTCATCATGCGTCGGCCCATGGCCTCGGCCATTCGGCGGAAGCGAAGTTGGAGAGCGAGATCAAAGAAGAGGTCAAGGAAGAGACCGAGCCGTCTCACGCCGAGCAGCAACACGTGATGTTCGAAGCTCCGACTGCCTCCTATAACACGACGCTGGCGCTGGCGATGATTTCGTTCTTCGCCTTCAACTGGTTCGGGATCAAGAAGAACGTTTTCCCCAACTGGGGTAAGTCGGAGCACGGCACTCATCACGAACACGCTCACGAGGGTGATGAGCACGCCCATCACTCGGCCGGAGGAATCGTGGGGCTATGGAACTGGATTCTCCACTACATTCAGCCGACTCCGATGCTTTATCGGTCGTTTGAAGGTGGAATGAAGGCTCTGGCTCTTCCATTGGGATTGCTCTTTCTCTGTTTGAATATCATGGAGGAAGTGGCGCGTATTTTGTCGCTATCCTTGCGACTGTTCGGTAATATCTCCGGCGAGCACCAGGTGAAGGTGATCCTGGCTGATGTTATGCGGACCTTTTTGGGTCAGTCCTTGGCAGGTTTTAAGGCTGGGTCCCTCATCGCGGGACCCGCTTGGCTCGGGGTTTCGGGGATGATTTTTGGGGCGGCGTTGTTCGCCACCTTGTTGGGCGCCTTGGCAGGCTTCGTGCAGGCGATGGTGTTCACGATGTTGAGTTTGGTGTATATCGCCCACGCTGTGGCCGACGAGCACTAAGGGTTGGTTAGTACGAGGCCCGAGGGGCTTCAGATTTTACGTTGATTGGACTAAAGGAGTGAAACGATGAAAAGTCTTAAAGGACGTTTCTCGACAGTTTGTTGGATTCTTATGGCGATGATGGTTCCCGCTTTGGCTCAGGACCCCGCCGCGTCGGCCGCCGCCGCTGAGTTTGGCGCCAAAGGTTGGGCTTGGTTCGGCGCCGGGTTGGCTATTGCCATCGGTACCATCGGACCTGGTCTGGGACTTGGAAACGGCGTGGGTAAGGCGATGGAAGCTATCGGCCGCAATCCCGAGGCCGAGCCCAAGATCAAGAACAACATGATCGTGGGTCTCGCGTTTACCGAGGCTCTCTCGATCTACGCACTCTTGATCGCTCTGATTCTGGCCTTCAAATAAACCTAGGATAGGTACAGGAGTCGGGTATGGACATCATTTGGACAGTACTTTCTAGTCTCAATTTTGAGTCCACCACCTTTTTCTGTCAGGTTATCCTCTTCTTCGTCCTTCACTACAGTTTGAAGTTCCTCGTCTACACGCCGATCATGGAGATCCGTGATCGGCGTGACAAGAGGATCGCTTCGAATCTGGCCGCGGCCGAGGCCGCCGCAGAAGCGGCTCGGCGGGTCAAGGAAGAGTACGAAGAGCGGGTGCGCTCAGCGCGAGCCCAGGGGCAGGCGGCCCTAGCTCAAGCCACGGCAACGGCTGAGGCGGAGCGAAAGTCTCGAGTCGACAAGGCTCGAGAGGCTGCCGGTAAGCTTCTGGAAGAAGCGAAGGTTGAGGCAACCGCGGCTCGGGAAAAGGCTGAGGGGACGATCGAGAGTCAGGCGGAGACGGTGGCGCAGGCTATCGCTTCGCGCTTGGTTTCTTCTTCACTGGGCTCGGTTGAGGCCGCGCCTGTATTGGCAAAGATCGGAGGCGCTCTATGATTTCAATGGAGGGAGCCCAGGTCTTCGACTGGCTGGTTTCGTTGATCTATTTCGGGATTCTCTTCTCGATCTTCAAGATCGTCGTGATCGACCCGATGGGCCAGGCTACACGGTTGCGCGAGCAGCGTGTGAGTCTACGGCTCAAAGAGATCGAGGAGATCGCCGCCGAGGCTAAGGCTAAACAGGTCGAGTTCGAGGAGAAATTTGGCAACGTCGATTCAGTGCTCGAGGAGATCAAGGTCAATTCGGAGCGCTCGTTGGCTCAAGCCGCTCAAAAAGTCGAGGAAAAGGCCGAGGCCGAGGAGCGTTACGTTCTGGAGAAGGCTCGGGTGGAAGCTGAGTCGATTCGCCGTGAGGTAGAAAAAGAGATCCGCTCTCGGATCGCCGGCCGCGCTGTGGCGCGGGCTGAAGCGATTCTGAGCTCGGCTCTCGATGCCGGTGCGCAAAACGCCATCGTCACGGCTGGTATTAAAAAGGTAGGTAGCCTCAATGCTTCTTAAAGCCGTTGCCGTCAGGTACGCGGATGCTCTCTATTCACTGGCCGATAAGGCCGGTGGATTGTCGGCACTGGAAGCGGATCTGGAATTGGCCGTCAAGACCGTGGAGTCTCACGATGGGTTGCGTCATGCTTTGATGGCGCCCACCGTGGCCGACGCGGTCAAGCGGTCGATTCTTACCAAGATTTTCGAAAACAAGGTGTCGGATACCGTGTTGCGCTTTCTCTACGTTTTGGTGGATAAGGGGCGCGAGGAGTATTTGGGAACCATCTTGGAAGCCTTTCGGGATCGGCTGCGGGCCGACCGAGGGGAGGTCGAAGCGCACGTTCGCTCGGCCAAGAAGCTGACCGCTGAGCTTCGTAAGAGTCTGGAGAAGAGCCTCGAGGCTTTCGCCGGCAAGAAGGTCAAGTTGACCGAAGCGGTCGAGCCGGAATTGGTGGCCGGTATGGTGGTCGTGGTTGGCGACCGTGTCATCGACGCGAGTTTTCGCAACCAGTTGAGCGAGATTCAGGATAAGCTGTCTCGCGTAGGTTAGTTTTACTTGGAGGAAAATCATGGCGATTCGATCGGAAGAGATCAGCGACATTCTCGTTAAGGAGATCGAGGGCTACGATCCCGCGGTCAAGGACCAGCCGTTTGGAACGGTGATTCAGGTCGGCGACAATATCGCGACCGTATATGGGCTGCGCAATGCCCGCGCTGGTGAGTTGCTCTCTTTCGCCAGCGGCGAGTTGGGCATCGCGATGAACCTGGAAGAAGACGTCATCGGTGTGGTTATCATGGGTGAGGACGCCGCCATCAAGGAGGGCGACCGAGTTCAAAGCACCGGACGTATCGTGGAGGTTCCGGTGGGAGAGGCGATGCTTGGGCGCGTGGTCAACGCGTTGGGTGAGCCGATCGACGGACGTGGCCCCATCGAGACCACCGAGAAGCGTACCATCGAGTTCACCGCCCCCACGGTGCCGGAGCGTAAAGGTGTGCACGAACCGATGCAGACCGGAATCAAGGCCGTCGACGCCCTGATTCCGATCGGTCGCGGCCAGCGGGAGTTGATTATCGGAGACCGCCAGACTGGCAAGACCGCCGTGGCGGTGGACTCGATCATCAACCAGCGCGACACCGACATGCTGTGTGTCTACGTGGCTATCGGTCAAAAGACCAACAACGTGGCCGCCGTGGTGGACAGTCTTCGCGAGGCGGGCGCCTTGGACGGCAAGACCGTGGTGGTCGCGGCCAACGCCAACGAATCTCCCTCGCTGTTGTACTTGGCCCCCTACACCGGTTGTGCCATCGCTGAGCAACTGATGTACTCCGGCAAACACGTCTTGATCGTCTATGACGACTTGACCAAGCACGCCAAAGCCTACCGCGAGATCTCGCTGTTGCTTCGCCGCCCTCCGGGTCGTGAGGCTTATCCTGGAGACGTCTTCTTCTTGCACTCCCGCCTGTTGGAGCGCGCGGCCAAGCTGTCGGAAGCCCTGGGCTCCGGCTCGATGACGGCGCTACCTATCATCGAGACCCAGCTGGGCGACGTTTCGGCCTACATCCCGACCAACGTCATCTCGATCACCGACGGACAGATCTTCTTGGATACCGACCTCTTCTATCAGGGAACTCGTCCCGCCGTGGACGTGGGTATCTCGGTTTCGCGCGTCGGTGGTTCGGCTCAGATCAAGGCGATGAAGACGGTGGCCGGCCCTCTTCGCCTAGACCTCGCGCAATACAGGGCACTAGCCGCTTACGCCAAGCTTTCGGCTGACGAGCTGGACAAGGCCAGCCGCGACCAGCTGGCTCGTGGGGCTCGCATCACGGAGGTTCTCAAACAGAAGCAGTTCGACGTGATGGCGGTCGAAAAACAGGTCGCCATCTTATACGCCGCGACCCAGGGGCACCTCGATGATGTCCCGGTCGACCAGATCAAAGCCTTCGAGGACGGCTTCCACGACTACGTGACTGCCAACGTTCCTGAGATCCACGCGACCATCAAGGAGAAGAAGGCGATCGACGATGAGTGTGAAGAGAAACTCAAGGCCGCCATCGCCAGCTACAAAGAGGAGTTCCTGGCCTCAATCAAGAGCGCCTAGGAGGACGGATGTCGAGTCTTAGAGACCTAAAGAACCGTATTAAGTCGGTTCGCAACATTCAGCAGATCACCAAGGCCATGAAGATGGTGGCGGCTGCTCGGATCAAAAAGGCCGAGGATCAGCTCAAGGCGGCGCGGCCTTACGCCGACAAGCTCAAGGAAGTGGTTTTTGACCTGACCTCGGGTATGGACGAGGTGCTTCATCCACTGATGGAGGTCCGGCCGGTCACCAACGTGGCGATTCTGGTAGTTTCTTCTGACAAAGGTCTCTGCGGCGCCTACAACAACAACCTGTTGAAGATGGCCTGGAAGGAGATTCAGGAGAAGCCTCCCGCCAAGTTGGTGGCCATCGGTAGTAAGGTCAACAAGTATCTGGCGCGGCGCGGGGTCAAGCCCGCGCTCTCCAAGGTTAATTGGGCTGCGGAGTTCGAGTTGGCTCAAGAGTATGCGTTGCTCTTGACCGACTGGTTTATCTCCGGTGAGATCGATCAGGTCGTAGTCTACTACACCCAAGCCGTCTCAGCCATGACGCAGGCTCCTGTCCGGGAGGTTATTTTACCTCTAGAGAAAGAGGGCGTCGCCGATGAGATCGGCACGATCCCATACTCTTTCGAACCTTCCGCTGAGAAGGCTTTGGAGATCTTGTTACCGCGCTACCTGCGCAACGTGGTCTTCAAGATTTTGATGGAGGCTAAGGTTTCGGAGCTCGCCGCCCGTCTCAAGGCGATGAGTAACGCGACCGACAACGCCGACAAGCTGGCGGGTGAGCTCACCCTGGAGTTTTTCCGGGTTCGCCAAGAGGCTATCACCAACGAGATTCTCGAGATCTCCGGTGGAGCTGAGGCTCTGGCTGCCTCGTCCTAGGGCGAGTCGGTATTACGTTTTTAGGAAATTTGTTTTGGAGAAATTGTAGAAGAGTAGCCCGAGTTCGTCGGTCGCTCTCTCAAGGAGGATAAATGGCAGCAGTCAATGGTGAGATCGTCCAGATTCTAGGCTCCGTGGTGGACATGGAGTTCCCACCGGGTAACCTTCCCGCGCTTTACAGCGCCGTACGTGTCAAGCGGGAAGTTTTCCGGTCCTTTACTGGAGATGATATTCCTGAATCTGACCGCGTCTTGACCTTTGAGGTCATGGGCGAGTTAGGAAACAACCGCGTTCGCTGCCTGGCGATGGGGACTACTGACGGCCTCCGACGTGGAATGGCTTGTGAGGATACTAAGGCTCCGATCACCGTGCCGGTTGGCCGCGAGACCTTGGGACGTATGTTCAACGTGCTCGGTAAGGCCATCGACGGCGGCGAGGACGTGGAGACTAAAGAGCACTATCCGATCCATCGCAAGGCTCCGCCGCTTGCCGAGCAGACCCCCACTCAGGAAGTCAACGAGACCGGCATTAAGGTTATCGACCTCCTAGCCCCATACTCCAAGGGTGGTAAGACTGGTCTCTTCGGAGGCGCGGGTGTGGGCAAGACCGTGCTCATCCAAGAGCTGATTCATAACATCGCCAAGGAACACGGTGGATTCTCCGTGTTCGCCGGCGTGGGTGAGCGTACCCGCGAAGGGAACGACCTCTGGATGGAGATGAAAGAGTCAGGAGTTATCAAGAACACCGCTCTTGTCTTCGGGCAGATGGACGAGCCGCCGGGAGTGCGCTTCCGCATCTCCTTCACCGGGATCACGATGGCCGAGTACTTCCGCGACGTGGAAGGCCAGAACGTGCTACTCTTCGTGGACAACGTGTTCCGCTTCGTTCTCGCCGGAGCCGAGGTGTCCGCGCTGCTCGGACGTATGCCGTCCGCGGTGGGATACCAGCCGACGCTTTCCACTGAGATGGGCCAGTTAATGGAGCGAATCACCTCCACCAGTAAAGGTTCCATCACTGCGGTGCAGGCCATCTACGTGCCGGCCGACGACATTACCGACCCAGCCGTGTCGACGACCTTCACCCACTTGGACGCGACCACCGTGTTGTCGCGCGCTATCTCCGAGATGGGAATCTACCCAGCTGTGGATCCGCTGGCTTCCACCTCACGTCTGTTGGAGCCGCGCTTCATCGGCGACGAGCACTACGGAGTGGCTCGTGGAGTGCAGGAGACTTTGCAGCGCTATAAAGACCTTCAAGATATCATCGCGATTCTCGGTGTGGAAGAGCTCTCCGAGGACGACCGCATCGTGGTGGGTCGCGCGCGTCGTTTGCAGCGCTTCCTCTCCCAGCCGTTCAACGTGGCCGAGGTGTTCACCGGCCGGCCTGGTAAGTACGTCCGCCTCTCCGACACCATTCGTTCCTTCAAGGAAGTGGTCGAGGGCCGCCTGGACCACCTGCCAGAGCAGGCGTTCTATATGTGTGGCGGTATCGACGAGGTCCTGGAGAACGCCCACAAGCTAGGCTACGAGGTCGGCGCTTAAGGCGCCGGTCGGACTACGGTTTTCGAGGAGTTGTGAGTGTACAGTAAAGACTTCACGGTGGAGATCGTCACACCGGTCGAGACCAAGTACCAGGGAACGGTGCAGGAAGTGATTTTGCCCGGAATCGAGGGCGAGATGGCCGTCTTGGGCGGTCACGCTCCCCTTCTGACCATGCTGAGTCCCGGTGTCACCGTGGCTGTGCAAGGTAGTGAGCGGACGGTCATGTCCACAGGTGAGGGCTTCGCCACCATCGCCGAAAACAAGGTCGTCTGTCTGGTGGACTTCGCTATGGAAGCCAAGGACCTTGACTTCGCCGAGGTGGCCTCGGAACTAGAGCAGGTCCGCAGCGCCTTGGCGAGTTCGCCTGGCGATGTCGTTCTTCGGGTCAAGAAGACTCAGCTGGAAGCCAAGCTGAAGGCCCAGAGTTACGGCAAGTAGAGCGATATGGCACGAATCCTGGTCAAAGGACCGACTCGCCTCGAAGGACGTATCAAGGCCAGCGGCGCCAAGAACGCTTGCCTGCCGATCTTAGCAGCTTCGATCCTCGCCCGTGGCGAGGTTCGGCTCAAGCGGGTTCCCGCGATCAGCGATGTTCGTACCATGCTCGGCATTTTGCAGGGTATGGGGGTCAAGGCGCGTTGGGAGGGTGATGAGGAACTTATCCTCGACACGACCAGCGTGACCACCACCGCGCCGGATGAGTTGGTGCGGCAGATGAACGCCAGTTTCGACTTGGCGGGTCCGCTCTTGGCATGTTATGGCGAGGCTCACATTTCGCTTCCCGGTGGCTGTCGTCTGGGACCGCGCCCGGTGGACCTGCATCTGCAAGGGTTCCGAAAACTCGGCGCCGTGGTCAATATCGAGCGAGGCGCGGTCCATGCCAGGGCCGACAAACTGGTGGGCGCCCGCATTATGTTTCCCTTTGTCTCGGTCGGTGCGACTAAGAACTGCCTGATGGCTTCGGTCCTCGCGGAAGGGGAAACGATTCTCGAGAACTGCGCCATGGAGCCGGAGATCGTCGATCTGGCGGACTTCCTGGTAGCCATGGGGGCCAAAGTCGAGGGGCAGGGCAGTTCCCAGATCCGGGTTCAGGGAGTGGAACGGTTGCACGGAGTGGAGTACTCCGTCCTGCCGGACCGCATCGAGGCGGGAACTTTTCTCATCGCCGCGGTGATGACCGGAGGCGACGTCACGGTGGAGGACTGTCGTCCCGAGGACTTGACCGCCCTGATCGGAGTTCTGCGCGACGCTGGCCAGGAGGTGGATGTCACCAAAAACTCCATCCAGGTTCGCGCGGTTCGCCCCATCACTCCAGTTGAGATCGCCACCGCTCCACACCCGGGATTCCCCACCGACCTGCACCCTCAGATGGTCGCTATGCTAGGTTTGGCCGAAGGAGCCAGTCTACTGAACGAAACTATTTTTTCCGGACGTTTCATGTATGCCATGGAGATGGTTCGCTTGGGAGCCAATCTGCGCGTGGCCGACCGCCAGGTCTTCATCAAGGGCGTTAAGGGCTACCAGGGCGCTCCGGTGGACGCCCCCGACCTCCGTGCCGGCGCGGCCTTGATCTTGGCGGGGATGGCCGGACAGGGAGAGACTTTGATCTCCGGTGTTCATTTCATCGATCGCGGTTACCAGAAATTGGAAGAGCGTCTGTCTTCGTTGGGCGCTAACATCACTCGACTCGAACAGCCCGGCCTGGCAACTTCCGGCCGTTAAATTCGACCCTTGGCGACGTTGGTGATCGAGCCGGGCAGTCGGCTCTTTCGTGTTCGCGACATTCAAGGCGGCTTTCACCAGTTTTCGGCCTACTGCCTGCGTGAGGCTGAAAGTGGAGACGGGCTCTGTTTCCCTGAAGACCTCGCTGGTATGCTCACCGTGCCCAAGGTGATTGAGTTGCGACCGTGGGAAGCCGGCGGTGGAGTGCGAGAGCTCGAGTTGGGTGTGCTCTATCTCGGACTCCTACGCCAACGTTTCATGCCTAGGCTTCGGCGCGTCGACTGCAAAGTGGTCCTCTCTCCTCATCTTCTAGCCTCTCAACGGCATGTTTGGACGACTTTGTTGCGCGAAGCCTCGATACGAAGATTTCAGTTGGTGGGGAATTTGGACTGTCTGTCTGGGGGTCGATCGGAGGATCTTCCTGGCCTGTTTTTCCATTTGGGTGCTGGAGGCGCCGACCTTGGTCTTTGTTTGCAGGGAGAAACTTATCGCTATCATAGACTGTTGGTAGGCGAAGACGCCCTGGTAGTGGGGTTAGGGCGTTGGTTGTCTCGACGTTTGGGAGAGCCGGTCAGTCAAGCCGAAAGCTTTCGTGTCCTCAAAGTTGTGGCCGGGAAAGGGCTCGACTTCACGGGAGGCCAGCTTGTCGAGGTCGGTTGTGGAGAAGAGACGTCAGCGCGCGTCTCGATAGAGCAGGAGGTATTGCTGCAAACCGTACTCGATCTCGCCCGTCCTGGTTTTGAGGAGGTGGAGTCCTTTGTTCGGGATTTAGGGCCTCGTGATCAGGGAGACCTCTTTTCTCACGGCTTGAGCTTGAGCGGAGGGGCGGTGACTTTGGCCCTGTGGCGGGACTGTTTGGCCGAGACCTTCGAATTTCCGGTTCATCTTCATCGATCTCCTTCCGAGGCGTTACTGCACGACGCCTAGTGGGAGTCGGCGCAAATTCCATCATCATATCTCGCCCCCAGATACCACTCTGACGGTACCCCCGACTTCTAGTGTATGTCAGTACACACGTCGTCGTCGAAGCTACCGCCATAACGGCACGTGGAGACGACCTCTGACGATGGAATTTACTCCGAGGCCCACTTAGTCAGTGTCACTGACGAACAGGACAGGCCTGGAGGGAGGGGAAGCTTGAAATTTTGTAGCTGATCTACCTTGCGCCTCAGACGTCGTGTCATAAAACTTCTTCGTATACTAGTGCCTCTCGGAGCACTGGTGATGTTGCTCTTGGTCGTGGGCTTTCTCTTTTATTTCGATTCTATTGCCCAACACGCGATGCGCTCAGCCTCCTCATCGATCCCGGGGAGCCTCTCGATCAAAAGATTTAAGCCGACGATACGAGGTGTTGAACTGGAGGGAGTCCGCTGGACTCTGGAGGGAAAAGAACCGTTCTTCGAAGCCGAGGGAGTGGACGTCCTGATCGACCACAAGGCGTTGTTGCGCCGGGACTGGCTAATCTTAGTCGAGCACGCAAAGATTCGAAAACCAGGCCTTCGGATAGTGGTGGACCCGGAGGGAAATGTAAACTTTTCCAAGCTTTTGGAGTCCTCAGGCGAGCAAACAGTCGACATCAAGCAGCTCCGCACGGTGATCGAACTTGAAGGCGGGTGGCTGACCTTCAACGACCAGCGGGGAGCGGGCTTTCTTTATGAACTCTCTGATTGGAACGGCACGGTGGCCCTTCCCGACGGTGAGCGTTTGTTGGCCAAGACGAGCGCTCATCCCGCCCGCGAGGAAAAGGCCTCCTTAGCATTTGAGGGTGAGGTGTCCCTTTTACGGCCCAGAGTCAACATGCAGGTCGTTTTAGGGGCATTGGACCTTCTGCCGTTTTCCTCTTATCCGGGTTTGGGAGACCTCGGGGTGGTACTGAAAGGGCGAGTGGATAGCTCGATGGTCGTACAGGGGAACGCTGGCACCTGGAATGACGTCCTGGCCTCTCTTTTCGCGGTGGGGAAGGTCAAATTGAGCGAGGGCTTTCTCTCCGCGGCCGAGCTACCGGCGGACCTGGAGGGCCTCAGCGGAGAGCTCGCCCTGCTTGGGCGTGAAGTCTCGACCAAGAATTTTACAGGTAAGGTGGGAGATATCCCCTTTACCCTCCAGGGGACCGCCGGGCTGGATAAAGCCGGACCGGTGGATGCTCGAATCTCGGTGGAGCGATTCTCTTTGGAGAAGGTCAAGCCTTATTTGGATAACCCTCCCGATGTCCGGGGTACCGCCGAGGCTAACGTGGAGGTTACGGGAACTGTCAGCGAGCCGGTCATCAGCGGCACGGCCAGCGGCTACAATTTGCGCTACCAGGATCAAGTTGTCAGTAAAGCCACGGGGAATTTTCTGATCGTTAAGAACCTGGCTCACTTCCATGATGTCGTCGCTCAGACGTCGGCCGGTCAGGTCAAAGGTGAGGGCTGGGTCTTTTTCGGAGAAAAGCTTCGCGTCTTGCTCTCCCTGGAAGGGCAAGGAGCCAATCCTAGCGCGTTGATGCCCGACCTTGCCCAGAACGCGGACTTCAAGGTCAGGGTTTTGGGTTCGTTAGACGACCCGCTTCTTTTCGGACAAGGACGGGCCAGCGGCTTGGGCTCCTGGGCCCAGGGGCTCGGCTCGGCCGAGGGGAGGTTCATCCTGGCCGGTAATGATTTGACCTTGCTAGACGGCAGCGCGGTGAAGGGCTCGAGCCTGGTGCGTCTTCCGTTGGGCAGTTTCAATCTAGAGTCCAAACAGTTCGACGGTGTGGTTTCCACTCAGGGTTTCCACCTCAGCGATGCTCCTGGGGTCTCGGGAGTTTCCGGTCAGGTTTCGGGCAAGGCTATCGTCAGTGCCGACCTCTCGGGGGAAACTCCTAGAATTTATGCTCAAGGTCGCATGACCGAGGGAAACTTCTCGGCCGCGGGCTACAGCGCCCATTCTGCCTCGGCTGATTTTGCTTTCGACGGTTATCAGATGATCGTGCCTAATGCTCAGGCTACCGTGGAAGGCGGAAGAGTAGAGGCGGCGGGGGCTTTCGACCTGCGGAATCAGGCGGTGGAGATCGCCGCTCGAGCTGATGGGGTCAGTCTGGCCAGCGTCGGATTGCCTGGTGAGTCGGCTCATCTGATGGGGACCGTGTCAGGCTACCTCAATGGCCCTCTGGGAGTCTATGGTTATGCTGACTCGGATCGAGGGCGGGCGGCACTGAGCGGCTTCCAGCGCGCGGACGGAAGCCTGGGGGGAGTGGCCTGGGTCGATGGACAGATTCCAGGCCAACAGGATTCCGAGGTGGAGGCTGTGGTGGTGGCCGACGGCACCACCTCTCGCTTGAACCTCGAGTACACAGGCCAGGCCAGAGCCCCCATGATCTCCGCGGTGGGACCTCTGGCTGTCCACGGAGGGGCCGTGCTTGACGGACGAGTGCTGACCGTTCGCCCGACATTGGTAACCGCGGCAAGCGCCCAGGGCGGAACTCCGGAAGCGGTGCCTTTTGTGGCCTACAGCGGAGCGGCTTACCCTTTCTTTGGTCCCTTGATGTCCGGCCCTCTGACAAAGGTCGTGGTCGAGGATTCGGGTTTCCCGGACAGCAGTAGCTTGATGGTCGCGGGGCAGGCCAACCTGGACTCGCGTCGTCTCAATCTTCGCTTCGATCTTCGGACAGCTAACTTAGAAGAGTTGGCGCGTCAGCCATTCGGTAACGATCCCGAAGCGGCTTCCGTTAACGAGGCACTTCCTTTCGACGTGGTCAGCGGATTCGCCACGGTTGAAGGCGTAATCGCGGGGACCTTCACCTCTCCCCAGATCCAGGCCGACTACTCGGTCCCCTGGCTTCTTCTCTCCAACGGCTATGAGAATCGTCAGAATCTTTCCACAAAGGGCCGTGTTCAATTGAATACCTCGGGCCTGGGGTTGACCGCCGGGGTTTCAGAAATACCCTTTGACGCCCGCTTGCGTGGTCAGGCCAGCGCTCTTTATCAGTTGGCCTCTGGTCAAGACGGCATGATGGCGGCTCGAGGCACCGTCAGCTCCAAGGGGGCCTTCGACATCAATCTGGCCACTGCGGGCTTTGATGCCAGATTTCTAGCTCTTTTGAGTCCCTCCACCTATCGCTCCTACCTGCCTTACGGCCGAATCGCCACCGAGAACCTTCGTTTTTGGGGCACGGCCGCTTCGCCGTCCTTGGCCGGGGTCGTGCGACTGATTGGCGGAGGTGTCTTCGTCGCCGGCCAGGCCTTACCGTTTGAGACGGCCAGCTTAAGTTTTTCCAGTCTGGGTGGGGAAACCCGTATCGAGGACCTGCTGGTCAAGGCCAGGGGTCTTAATGTCACCGGCTCAGGAAAGCGGTCGCGCGACGGACAGCTTTCTGGCGAAATAGTCGCGCGTGACGTCAATTTAGAAGAGCTTCATCGCTTCGGAGGTCCTCTCGCGGGTCTTTCCGGCCAGATGGACGCGGTGGTCGCCCTGGGGGGCCGTTTCCCTGGTCAGCCGAGTCTTGAGATCTCCGCGGCCGGCCGTGACCTCGTCTGGGACCCTGCCGCCCTGGGTGGACTCAGCGAGAAGATTCCTATCGAGGAGTTAGCTCTCGGTCACTTTACCGAGGACGGCCAGGGGCTAGCCTCAGGGCTGTCGGTAAGAACGGGCGAGGATGGACTGACCCTTGTCTTGCCTCCCCAAGGATTTCGACTACGCACGGAACCCGGAGCTCTAAGTCTGGAAGCCGAAGGAGCGGTTCGCTTCCCTGGGGGAGTCCCCGATCTTAGCCGCTTCAAGACCTTTCGTGACTGGGGACGTTTCTTCGTGTCCCCCAAGGGTCCTGATTTTGGAGTGGCCCAATCGCCGTTTCGAGTCCGAATGGAGAACTGGAGTTTCGCTCAAACGGCGCGCTTGTTGGGTCGATCGGCCCTGGCTGAGGCGTATCAAGCGACCGCTAGCGGAGAGTTGGCCATGCTCGGTCAGTGGTGGCGCGATCATGAGCGAGAGGCAACGGGGGCCCTGCCGGACTATCGGCTCTCTTTGCGAGAAGCCTCCTTTCAGGGCCAGAGCGCCGGGCGAACCTCTGGTTTCGAGCTGGCCGAGGCGTCGGCGCTCGCCTACCGCAGGGAAGGGGATGCCGGTTTCTTAAGCCTGGAAAGTTTTGGCCTCGATTTCTTTGGAGAAGTTGAAGCACAAGGCCAGAAGGCAGCTCCAGGGGAGGACGAGCGGGAGCCGGTCCTGAGTCGTCGCGGATCTCTGGAGGCAGAGGCCAAGCTTGCCGTAACCCAGCTTCCGGAAGCCAGGCCGAATTCGGCTTTCAATCTCGGAGCCGTGGACATTCCCCTGGAGAACCTGGCCTTTATGCTGCCCAATGTGGTGAACCTGGGAGGGCTTCTCGAAAGCTTAGAGGTGAACATGAGCGGACCGTTGCCTCGGCCTAGCTTGAGCGTGACAGGACTTATCACAAGCCTTGCCGTGGGGCCGCTTCAGAACATGACATTCCGTGGAGCGGTCACAGGCGAACAGGATGAGTCGGGTGGATATGTTCTCTCTTTGGGTGACGAGAGCGACCCGGCGGTGACCTTGAGTTTTGGCACGAACGACAAGAATGACCATCAACTCACGGCCCGGGGAACGGCGAATGTGATCTGGCAAAGAAATGCGCCTCTGGATCCGACTCGTTTGAATCTTTTTTCTCAGAATCTCGAGATCTCACCGGATAGCCCTATCGACCTGGCGGCTCAGGTCTACGACCGCAATCTCCAGATCCTGGCCGACGCGATCCCGGGAAAGGATGTGGCTCGAGGCGACTTGACCGCATCTTTGTCGGTTGATGGAACGTTGGGGTATCCTCAGTTTGAAGGGGTCGCGAAGTTGGCCGACGGCCAGTTCCTCTCGGAACGGTACGGTCGTTTTGAAAACCTCAATCTCGATGCCACGGTGGAGCGAATCAGTCTCGAGGAGGCGACTCCCTCAGAGGCGCTGAGTTCTCAAGGGACCGGACTTATCACTCGCTTTATGCTGCCCCGCTTCGAGGGGACACTGGGTAAGAAGCCTTTTCACGGAGGTGGCAACGCCGAGTTCGCGGGTATCTCCCCCACCTTTATCAATATGTTCTTCAAAGGCGAGGCGTTGCCCGTGCAGCTTCCCCAACTCTTCGTGGGGACGACTGACATAGATCTGGAACTGCGGGGCCGGTTGGTGAAGAACAATGGTGAGGTCAGCCTGAAGCCTGTGGTGCTGGGGGCCGTGAATATTCCCAGGGGCGATTTCGATCTCCCTCTGGGCTCAGTCTCGGGTGACTCGACCGAGGGCGGTATCTCTCTGCCTTTTGAATACGACCTGACCCTGGATCTGGGTCAGGAGTTCTATGTTCATGCCCTGGACTCGCAGGTGCGGGCGGTGGGCCAACTGCGCCTTCTGTCCGATCAAGGAAAACCGCAGCTTTATGGCAGCGTTGACCTGACTCGCGGCCAGATCAGGATCCCATTCTATGACGCTTCCTTTCGTATTCGACAAGGTCTGGCCCACTTCGATGGTCCTTTGATTCCGAGGTTGGAAGCGGTGGAGGCTGTGGCCGACCTCTCCGGCTATCGCGTCAGCGCGCGAGTTGAAGGGCGTTATCCTGATACCTTATCGGTCAACCTCTACTCCGATCCACCCCTGCCACAGGCCGAGCTCTCGAGAATGGTTGTGCTGGGTGGCCTGCCGAGCGCTTTGACCGGGGTTAACGACCCGAATCAAAGCGGAAGCTCCTCGGGCCTGTTGTCCGGCCAAGGGGTGTCGCTCTTAAGCGGAATTTTGACCAATCGCCTGACCGAACAGATCGGAAAGATCTTCCTCTTATCCGAAGTCTCGTTCGACTACATTCCGCCCGCTCAATACGTGATCAAGCTGGCCAAAGCGCTGGATCCCAACGATACCTTTTTGCTCACCTTGACACGGGTCATTCGCGACAACGGCCTCAATGAAAGTCTTTACGGTATTGAATGGCGACTGACGCGAACCTTCTTGACCCGAATCGCGCTCGATCAGTATGCTCGCGCGCGTTTTTGGATTCAGAGTATCAACCGGTTTTAGGCCTACATTTCGCACTTCTCCCGCGAGGATGTGATTTCGAGGTGCCACTATCGCTAGGAGCGCCGAGTGAGGTGTATTGAACATACATAAGCGAGGCGTAACAACGCGAGGGTGGTGCCTCGGGGCCACAGACCGTGGGAGGAGTGCGAAATGTAGGCCTAAGCGGGGGGGAGAAAACTGGACAAGCCCACGGAACCGTGGGAGCTTCGCTGCAGAGCCTGATCGATGTAGGATTCGATCCGTTGCTCCGCCTCGGGTTCAAGATCCAAAAAGCGCAGTCCGATGAGATAGTGACCGAAGGCGTTCTCTTTTTGCCAACTCACTTCTGACCTGACCGCGACCGGTGGTTGCCCAGGTTCGAGGAGAATGCGGAAATCGAGTTCGCATCCTTCGGGTAGGGCTTCCTCATGGTTGATGCGCATTCCTGAGCTTGAAAGGTCGAGGGTGAACACTCCGAATCTGGAGCTTTTCCCTTCGACCTGCATCTCCACCACCAGGATACGTTCGAGACGAAAAGATTTGCGTCGATTCTCCCGCAGATGCTGGTCGAGGAAGACTCGAATCTGTCCAAGGCTAGGTTCTCGCAGCTCTTGAAACTGTAGGCCGTAGACGTTCATGCCACCGACCAGCGGTTTTTCCCACACTCGGCGCACGTCTACCTCAACGGGATTGTCGAGGTGCAGGCGGAGGGAAACCGTTTCCTCCGCGGGGAAGTTGTACTCGGTATGAACCCGCATCCCGCCTTCGCTGAGATCATGAATATGCACCAAGCAGTGCTCCACATCGTTTCTTCCCAAGATATCCGCCGCGAAGATTCGCTTGATCGGAGCTTTTCGTCTGGCCAACGCCCGCCGTTCCATTCCCGATGGTTCGGTTTCGGTCGATTAGTCCCTTCGCGCCTACTCTTCGCGGCGTTGATCGGACTGTTGGCGATGCCGAGTTTCGCTTTCCCTTTCATAAATCAGGACGGCGCTCGCGTGGAGCTCTCCTCTCACTTGCCAAAAGACCAGGAGACGGTGGTGTTCTTTCACGCCCCTTGGAGTAAAACCTCAGCTCGTTATCAAGTCGAGCTCGCGGATTGGGAGAAGAGGCAGAAGAAAGTCACCGTGCTGGGAGTCCAGATAAAAAATCTCGGTTCTCCGGTAGCCAAGCAGTACAGCATCACCTCGGTACCGGCCTTTCTCGTTTACGACAAGAAAGGCGAACTTACCCATAGCGGGCAAGCGGCTTTGAGTGAGGTGCTCAAGCTGATGAAAGAGCTCTAGTCTAACCTGTTTTCCCGAGGATGTTTTTTTTAGGCAAGACGTCCGGAAGTATTGTGGAGTATATGCAACTCTGGTAGGATGGTAGCCGTATCGAAGGACGGGAAGGGGTGGCTTTGAGATGACCAGACTTTCAGCTAAGAAGAGTGTGTCCCCGGAGCAAAAGAGGGCTCTAGCCTCGACCTACAGGCAAGGAGGGGGTGTGGTGAGTCAAAAAAATTCCAGCAGGAACGGTTTTTCATTCAGTTGGGTGATCTTAAGCCTGCTCGGGTATCTCGTTCTGCAGGTCGCTCTCGGTCTCTTTGCCAACATTTTCGTGTTTCCGTTCGCGGGTACGAAGCATACGGAGTTTTTCGCCCAAGGACTCATCATTATCCTGGGCTTCTACATCGGTGCCTTCGTCATCGGGGTTATCTCTCCCGGCCGCCGGCTGATAGAGCCTGTTTTGGGTTCGGTCCTGGCCGTGGCCGCGGCCTTCTCGGTCTCGAGCTTCACCCCCCAAATGGGGGGCTGGTACCGAGTGGACGGTTTGGCGGCGATGACGACGGCCGCCGTGATGGCTGCTGCTATCGCGGGCTTTGGTGTCTATTCCGGAGAGAAATTGATGGGAAATGTCGGCAAGTAGCCTGGCGTCATCAGCAAATTTTTCTTGGGCAATCCTTAAGCCGAGGCGGGGACTTCTTCAGCCAGGACCGCGACGACCTCGAAGAGATCGCCCTCTTTGGGTTCCCCGACCTCGAAAGTGACACCGTCGGGTTGCACGCAGCCGGCTTCCAGCACGTCGTCCAAAGCGACTTTGAGCGCGTCGAGGTTCTCCTGGCTGCCGCGTACGGTCAGTTGAGAGATAGGCCAGCGGAGGCTCTTTTTACCTTCGGTTTTGGCCGAGCGGATCTTGACCAGAACCTCCACGCCGGCGGCGTAGCAGTTGGTGTACTTGGTTTCGGCGACGGCCGCGTATTCCGCTGAGGTGGGGAAGGAGGCAACGTGAACCGAGCCTTCCTTGCCTTCCGACTTGGCAAAGCGCCAGGACCAGATCTCCTCGGTCATAAAGGGTAGGAAGGGGGCGAAGAGGCGCAGGAACATTTTCAGAGACAAGGCCAAGGTGGCCAGAGCCGAGCGTCGGTCCTCATTGTCCTCTTCTCCGTAAGAGCGCCGTTTGACCAGCTCGAGATAGTCGTCACAGAAGGCCCAGAACTCTTTTTCCGTGGCCTCCAACGCCGCCGCGTAGTCGAATTTTTCAAACGACTTCTCAGCCGTGACTACCGTCTTTTTCAGGCGCACGAAGAGATCGCGGTCTACTTCCGTGGTGACCTGCTCGGGACCGAAGGCCGAGATGTCGGCGCCCACTCTCTCCAGTTGCGAGATGACGAAGCGCGAAGCGTTGAACAGCTTGGTGCAGAGGCGCTTTCCGACCTTCATTACGCCCTCGTCGAAGGCGGTGTCGGCACCTAGGCGAGCGCGCGAGGCCCAATAGCGGACGCCGTCGGCCGAGTGCTCTTCCAAGAGATGCCCGGGCGTGATCACGTTCCCGACCGACTTACTCATCTTCTTGCGGTCCGGATCGAGAATCCAGCCACTGATCACCACGTGGTTCCAAGGGATCTCGCCGCTGTGGATCCAGGCTTTAACGATGGTGTAGAAGGCCCAGGTTCGGATGATCTCATGCGACTGAGGTCGGATATCCATGGGGAACAGGTTCTGATGACGTTTCTCGTCGAGGCCCCAGTGGCTGATGATCTGAGGGGTCAAGGAGGAAGTGGCCCAGGTGTCCATCACGTCCGGGTCGGCCACGAAGCCGTTCGGCTGGCCCCGTTGCCCCTCGGAGTATCCGGGCGGAGTGGCCGACATCGGATCGACTGGCAGGGAGGCCACATCGGCGAAGATGGGTTGGCTAAAGTCGGCCTCGCCTTGAGCGTCGGTAGGATACCAGACCGGAAAGGGCACGCCGAAGTAGCGCTGGCGTGAGATACACCAGTCCTGGTTGAGCCCTTCCACCCAGTTTTGATAACGAGTCTGCATGTGAGCCGGATGCCAGGTGATCTTTTGCCCCTGAGCCTTGAGAGCATCGCGGTGCTCCAGCAGTCTGACGAACCACTGGCGAGTGGTCACAAATTCCAACGGGCGGTCACCCTTTTCGTAGAACTTCACGGGATGTTCTAAGGGGCGCGGTTCGGAGACTAAAGGACTGCTGCCGTCGACTAAACGTTCGGCGGCCAGGAGCTCCACGATTCGCTTTTTGGCCTTGGCTACTCCTAGCCCGGCGAGCTCTTGATAGTTCTTTTGAGCCTGCTTCGGATTTTCCGAGTTGAAGTCTCCTTGCCCGAACTCCACCGGTAAAAGCGTTCCGGTTCGCCCAATGATCTGCTTGATGGGCAGCTTGGACTGTTTCCAGAACTCCACGTCGGCCGCGTCGCCGAAGGTACAGACCATCAGGATGCCGGAGCCTTTTTCGGGATCGGCGTGCTCGGCAGGCATGATAGGGACCTTGGCTCCGAAGAGCGGAGTGATCGCGTTCTTGCCGAAAAGCGATTGATAACGAGCATCATCGGGGTGGGCCACCACGGCGATGCAGGCGGGGAGGAGCTCCGGTCGGGTTGTGGTGATGATGAAGTCTCCACCATCTTCGACCTGGAAACGGATATCGTGGAAGTGTCCAGGACGGCTCCGGTCCTCCACCTCAGCCTGGGCGACCGCGGTCTGAAAGTCGACGTCCCACATGGTGGGCGCCTCGATACTGTAAGCGTAGCCTTTCTCCACCATCTCAAGGAAGGAGGCCTGGGAGATCTTGCGGCAGTGCTCGTCGATGGTAGCGTACTGCAGGTCCCAATCGATGGAAAGACCGAGAGAGCGCCACAGGCCCTCGAAGGCCGCCTCATCCTCGGCGGTGACGATACCGCAGGCTTCGATGAAATTGCGCCGACTCACCTCTTGGACCGGCTGTTTGGCACCCTTCTTCTCGGCTTTCCATTCCGGGTCGTAAGGAAGATGGGGGTTGCACTGGATGCGGAAGAGGTTCTGCACGCGGCGCTCGGTAGGCAGGCCGTTGTCGTCCCAACCCATCGGGTAGCAGAGATTCTTCCCCTTCATCCGTTGATAGCGAGCCAGCAGATCCTGGTGAGTGTAAGAGAACACGTGCCCGATATGGAGCGATCCGGAGACGGTCGGCGGAGGAGTGTCGACGATGAAGGTTTCTTCCCGAGGGCGAGCGGGATCCCAGCTGAAGACGCCGTTGGCCTTCCAAGTCTCGCGCCATTTGGCTTCTTGCTCTTTGTGTTTGTACTTGTCAGGGATCTCTTTCATCATCTCTTCCTTGGAGCTTAGTGCGTTCGCGCTTCTCTAGCTTCCAAGGACTTCCCTTCGAAGGCCTGTCGCAGCCGTGAGAGCTCCTCTTCGAGGTCCTCTAGTTGCGCCGTATCGCGGGGAGTGCCGTAACGAGCCGCTTGGTAGTCTGTTAGTGCTTGCGACAGTTTGTCCATAAGGTTCGCTTCAAGAGTGGAGAGTTGAAGTCGGAGTAGCCACTCTTCGGGAGTCTCCCAAGGTCGGCGTCGCCATTCGGAAGGGGAGACGGCTTGCTGTAGGCTTTCCAAAGCGGGGGTCAGACGTTCGTGGCGTCCGGCCACGAAGGTGGAACTCATTAAGCGCGAAGATTTCGGCCGGTTCCGGCGGGCCAGCCACCAACGCTTGAGGCCCCAAAGGGAGAGAGCTATCCCGAGCAGGCTTATCCACTGAAGTGGGGTCAGGCGGGTTAGCATCCTCTTGATACTGGCTAGCATATCCGCCGGTGAAAGTCGGAACCAGGCTAGGAGTTGGCGCCAACGGTTGGAGAACCACTCCAGCGCCGCGGAGAAGAAGGGCCCCTTGGTGTTCGGATCGTCGAGAGTTCCGGGAGGCGTCGGGTCAAAGGTTACCCAGCCTTGGCCGGCGAGATAGACCTCCACCCAGGCGTGGGCGTGTTTGAGCCGAATCACGAAGTACTCGTTGTTGAAGCTTCGCTCCTGGACCACGAATCCGTTGATGTAGCGGGTGGGAACCCCTTGGGAGCGCAGCATGAGCGCGGTGGCTGTGGCGAAGAATTCGCAGTGCGCGGGCGGGCGTTTTTGAAGGAACTCCTCCAGCGCCGTTTGAGTCGACTCAAACGGGTAGTCGTAGCCGTAGGTGAATTGAGTCTGGAAGTAAGTGGTTATGCGCCGTGCTTTCTCCTCGTGGTCGGAGTAGGCGCCAGCCACTTTTTGAGCCTGTAAGGCAACTTCGGGAGTGAGGTTCGCGGGCAGTTCAAGGCATTTCTGGCGCTCTGGCTCGGAAAGTACCTCGGGAGGTTCGGGAGACTTCCAGCCGTCCTGGTAAGGGAAGAGCCAGTAGAAACCAGAGAACCTGTCGCGCGCTAGAACCTGCCACATTCCGTCGCTGTACTGGTGAAGTTGTGAGAGATCGGTGGCGAAACCCGCGAAGTAGCGCGGCGTATAGAAGGTAAAGCCGGACCCCCCGTCGGGAAACTCCACCAGAACCGACGAGCCGCGAGATTTGTTCGAATTCGGCCAGTTCGCGTAGTAGGGTAGCTGTTGGCCGTTGGGAACATCGAGAGTTTCGGTCGGGGTGACCTCCCTTTTGGTCGGCTTCCAGACCCAGCTGCTGAACTCGTCAAAATTAGTGAAAGTGCGTCCGACCAGATAGGGAGGGGAATCGTCACCGTACACTCTCAGCACGACCACATCGGAACCGCCCCATTGCTGTAGGGAACTCAAGGTTGAGGTCGGGGGGAAGCGGATACCGCTAGCGGGGATCACAGCGAAAAGGTTGAGGTAATAGGCTAACCGGGTTTCCGACCATTTGGCGGCGGTGGCGAGGATAAAGCCGAGAGTCAGCATGACGATCAGGGGGAAGAGTAGGCGCGCGCGACCGAGGCTCAGTCCGGCCTTCTCTCGTAGGGCCAGAGACAACAAGACGATGGCCACGCCGGCCACGACCGCTACCAGATGAATGTGCAGACTCATCGTACAGGCGATCAGAAGGGCCCCCGAGAGCCCAGGGATGGACAACCGAGTGCCTTCGGTAGGGCGCAGCAAGGTGAACAGCATGAGCTCTAAGCTCAAGAAGATGGCTAGAGCAATGGTCCCCACCCCCAGGAGATAGCCCGGCTCTTTCGTGCTCTGCCAGACTCCTCCCGCCACGACCAGAGCACCGATGGAGCTCAAGCCTATCATCCAGCGATTGCCCGGTATCCGTTCACGTAAAGCGTAGACCACCGCTGCTAGCGGTATGAAGAGCACCGTTAAAGGATGGAAGCCGGACATATAGGCTGAAGAGAGGAAGGCCCAGAGATAGAGCAAGGCGACGATCCAGGAGGTCTTAAAGGACATCGATCCCATTCTCCACTAGCTCCGGGGTCAGCCAGCGAACCTCGTTCGGAAGCTCGCCGACAAGCCGGTCGTTAGCGCTGATGTAAAAGCCTCGAACCGAGGTTCCGCGGTTTTGTAACTCTTCAACGAGCCTCTGCCGGCGGAGGTCCCAATCCGTGAACACACAGATGGCTGTAGAGATGCCTTCGATCTCTTCGAACAAGGCGGTTTCCATCTCTAAGAAGGACTCATCGTCAGGAGGGGTCGGCTCGAGACAGGCCAGAACGTCCATAATGTTTTGCAGGTAAGCCAGTGAGCGACCAGCCTGCAAATAGTACAGCTTGGGCCCGGCGGCGAAAATATCGATCACGTACTCCTGGCGGGAGAGGTACTCCGTGATCGAAGCCGACAAAGAGATCGCTCGTTCCAAGGGGACCCAATCCGTGTGATCGGGTAGGACGGTGTCGATCAAAAGGGCTAGTCGGCAGAAATATTCCTCACCGTACTCCTTCACGATCGGTTTACCCAGACGAGCCCACGAGCGCCAGTGAATGTGACGCAGAGGATCTCCACTACGAAACTCTCGGGTAGAGAGAAACTCCGTACTGTCCCCCAGGTACGAGGTTAGGGCCAGGCCTCCGGGTTGATAGCGCATACCGACCGGAATTTCCAGTTCCCGCAGATGGCGATAGCGAGGATAGACCAATACCGTTTGCTCGAAGGTGTGACGGTAGCTATCGCGCCATAGCCCGAAGGGGTAACACGTCTCCTGCAAGAGCTCGTTGAAGATGTAAGCTCCACGCCGGGTCGGTAGAACTTTCTGAGTGAAGATGTGAGTCTGTCCGGGAATCAGAACGGGGAGATAGTCGACCTCTTGACTCTCGGGCAAGGATTTGGGAAGGCGCAAGTGGAGGCGCAGATCGTGAGCTGTTCGTTTGTTCTCGTTTTGCGCTTTGATATCAATACGGAACTCCTGGTCGCAACGAACTCGGTCGGGTAGGTCCACGTTGACCTCCAGTTTGACTCTGGCCAGGCGGGCGAAGAGGACAGAAACGATGATAAGAGCTAGAAGACCGCACCACAAGACGTAGGCTTTGACGACAAAGGAGAAGAGCGAAACCGAGGTGGAAAAACAGAAGAGCCAAAAAAGAGCGCGTCCGCTAGGCGTCAAATGAGAATGGAAGATGCGAAAAACCAGGCGATAGATCAGGGTTTGCTCGGTACGCTTGGCTAGATTGCGCTGGTAGGCCTCGAACATCAGGCCTTAGGCGGGAACGGGCAGAGAGCCGAGATGTTCATCCATGATAGACTCGGCGGTCTCGCCCGAATACCGGGTCTTTGTTTCTAAGATCATTCGGTGGGCCAGGACGGGCTTGGACATGGCTTTGACGTCGTCGGGGGTAACGAAGTCGCGACCTTGTAGGTAGGCTCTAGCCTGGCAAGCTTTGTAAATGGCCAGGCTGCCTCGTGGTGACGAGCCGAGCTTAAGCCGCGCGTCGGACCGGGTTTTTCCTATGATGCCGAGGATGTAGCGAGTGATGTCGTCGGAGACATTCACCTCGCAAACTTTGTGCCTCAACTGACGAAGTTGCTCGAAAGTCGCCACCGGTTTAAGCGAGCTCAAAGGATGGCTAGCTCTTTGACCTTGCAGCATCTTAAGTTCACTCTCGCTGTCGGGATAGCCCATCGAGAATCGTACGAGGAAGCGGTCGAGCTGCGCTTCCGGTAGCGGATAGGTGCCATGGAACTCCACCGGGTTTTGGGTCGCGATGACCAGGAAGGGATCGGGGAGAATCGCGGTTGTTCCCTCCGTGGTAACCTGGCCCTCGCTCATCGCCTCGAGCAGGGCTGATTGGGTTCGAGGAGAGGCACGATTGATCTCGTCGGCCAGCACCACGTGACTGAAGATCGGGCCGGCTTTGAAGTTGAACTCTCCGGTTTTCGGACTGTAGACGGAAGAGCCCAGGATGTCGGTCGGAAGTAAGTCCGGAGTGAACTGTATACGGCGAAAATCTCCATCAAAGGTCTTCGCCAGTGCCTTAGCTAGCGTTGTTTTGCCCACTCCGGGCACGTCTTCGAGCAGGGCGTGTCCCCCCGCCAGGATAGAGATCAAAAGCAACTCGAGCTGTTCGGTTTTTCCTTGAATGACGAGTTGGAGATTGTCCAGAATGGCTTGCGGCTTCACGAGTGTCATAGCTTGGGAGGCGGATTCTGCCAGGCTTAAAACAAACCTTTGGAAAATTTCTCAATATCGGAAGGAGGGGTGGCGGGATATTGTTGAATAAATTTCAGAGAAGAATTTCCTGACAGGAGTACACCAACAATGTCCACTCGAAATCACGCTGACAGTCCGGCCCGGATCCTGGTTATGGGTCTGGGGGGAGCCGGATGCAACCTGGTTAATCGGCTGGCCGAGCGGCCACCGCTGGGAGTGGAGTTGGTCTTGGCCAACACCGATGCTCAGGCGCTTTTATCCACCAAAAAGGGGCCGAAGTGTGTATTCCTAGGCGAAGGTTCAACCCGTGGTCTTGGTGCCGGCGCCAACCATGAACTGGGACGCCTGGCCGCCGAGCAGAGCTCGAATCGTCTGGCTGAACTGTTCAAGGGCGCCGACATGGTCTTTTTGACCGCTGGATTGGGTGGCGGAACGGGGACGGGTTCGGCTCCCATCGCGGCTCGAGAGGCCAAGAAGGCAGGCGCTCTGGTGGTCGCCGTCGTGACCAAGCCTTTCGAGTTCGAGGGGCGTCGTCGCACTCGTGTGGCAGAAGAAGGCGTGGCCGCCCTGGAAGCTGAGGTCGACACCTTATTGGTCTTGCCGAACCAGAAGCTTTTGAACATGGAGAGTAGCACCGCGTCGTTGGACGAGAGTTTTCAGGTCGTGGACCAGGTTCTCTGTGACTCTGTGCGCGGAATGACCGAGATCATCACGACTCCGGGTCTCATCAATCTCGACTTCGCTGATGTTCGTGCCGTCCTGTCGGGCTCGGGACGCGCCATCTTCGGAATGTCCACCGCGACGACGGCGACGCGTGCCGTCGAGCAGGCTCTGTCCAATCCGTTGGTGGGCGGTTCGCCCGACGGCGCTCAGGGCTGCTTGCTCAATATCACTGGTGGACCGGATTTGTCGCTGCAAGACTTTTCTGAGGCTTCCCGGCGTCTGCAAGAATCGGCCGCGCCTAACGCCATGGTGCTGTGCGGTTACGTTCAGGACCCGATGATGGTCGGACGCGCGAGGGCCACTGTGGTGGCGACTCGAGTTGCCATCCCGGCTCAGATGGTCCCCGAGATTCACACCTCCTCGTTTGAGGAGATGCGCAACCGCTCGTTCGAGCAAGATATCTTACCGCTGGCCAAAGCGGCTTTGCCTCCCACGGAAATGACGGCCTTCGAGCGCCGCCAGGCCGCGGCCGCGCAGTCTCCCACTTCGACCTCTCAGGCTCCGGCTGCCTCGGCTCCTGTCGCTCCTAAGCCTGTGACGGCACCTCCTGTTCCGACCATCTCCTCGGCACCAGCGGCTCCTAGAATGAAGCCTTCCGTTCCGCAAGCCACCCCGATGTCGGGTTCGCGCGACGGTATGACTCGTAAGGGCGGTGCTCCGAGCGGCGCTCCCGTAGCTAAGCCGGGGCTTGGAAAGCCGAATCTTCCTAATGCCAAGCGCGAAAGTTCCGACGACCGCAAGGGTGGATGGATGAACCTACCGGCCATCTGGCGCCGCTCCAAGGAGCCCTCGGCTAAGACCGGCACCAAATAAAGCCTAGTAGGTTAAGCTCTCAGCCCGCTAACTGAGAGCTTTTTTCATGGTTAGCCAGGTCGCGTGAGTCGCGATATCTCGATGTTCCATATCGGCGAATCGCTCCCATAAAGGGTAGCGATTCGCGGAAAGCCCGTCTAGGACATGATCATCGAGCAAAGGTTCGATTTCAAGAAATTCATAGCCAGTCTGTTGAAAGATCTGGAGGAAGTCCGAGTGGCGAAGCCGGTTGCAGTAGGCGTAACGATTACCTCCCCAGAATCTCCACTGGGAGGCTGTAAATCTCAAGAAATGTATGGAACTGAGTCGGCGGTCCACGTGGGAGAAATGGTCGGAATGGTCTATCATATGAACGCTGATGCCCCGCGGGTCGGTGACTCTGCTGATCTCGCGGAAAATGTTAATGAGAGCTTGTTCGGGAATATGCTCCAGGACTGTGTAGCTAAACGAGCCGAAGAAGGCCGCGTCCTCATACTGTTGGAGGCGGCTAGCGTCTTGAGGCGCCAAGTACTCGATTCCAGGGAGTGCCGAAAGCGTGAAAGGGCGCTGAGAAGCTTGTAGTAAGATTTCCCAGCGTTCCGAGTTCAAGGGCAAGGATTCCAAGATCGCCCTTGTTCGTTCGGCTTGCCCCGTGAGAATTCTCAGGTCTTGCTCAATGAGTTCGGTTCGTAGAAAGCGGCGGAGGTCAATGGTCACGATATCGGCGCCACAGAGCCAAAGGGCGATAGGAGTGTTCAGTCGCCAGCCTGTTCCGATTTCGAGAACCTTTTGGCCTTGTAGCGTCTTGTTTTGGCGCTGAACGCAGCGTGCTATTTTGGCTCCGGCTTCAAACCTGTCGAAGGGATCCGGACGACGCAGGGCTCCCAATCGTCGCTGCAGTTGATAGTAGAATGGCTCTCCCAGACGCTCTGGAAGAGCCGCGATTCCCATTTGAACGAGGGCTTTGAGTTGCCAGTGCATGACTCGGTGGTTACGGATTTGCAGAAAGAGTCCTGGGATGTGCCTGAAGTTCCTCAACTGAGAAAAGAAAAGGGACCGGCTGAGTTCGGTCCCTTTTCGGAGTCGCTATGGACGGGAGCTTACTATTCGATCGGTCGAACCGTACCGCGTGAGGCGTAACGTCCTTGCATATACTGAGCCAGGCCGCCGGCCAGTTGGGTGGCGATCAGCTTTTGGAACTCGGGGTCGGCCAGTTTGGCTCCCTCGCTCGGATTGGTCAAGAAAGCCGTCTCCACCAAAACCGACGGCATGTTGGCGTAGCGCAACACCGCGAAACGATCGCGAATCAGGCCTTTTTGTCCGAGCCCTATGGTGGAGCCCAGGACAAACTCCAGCGACTGAGCGAACTCATAGTCCTCAGCCTTCCACCAGTGAATCGAGGTGCCGTTGGCTCCCGAGCCGACACTGGCGTTACAGTGAATCGACATAAAGAGGTCGGCGTTGATGCGATTAGCGATCTCCGAGCGGGCTTGCAGTTCCATCATGTCGGGCGAGCCGGCATAGGTGACGTCGCGATCGGTCTCCCGTGTGAGGACTACGTTCCAGCCCTGAGCGCGCAATACGTCGGCGAGATATAAAGAGATGGCCAGAGTGACATCGCATTCGCGAACGCCGAGCGCGCGATTGACGCAACCGGGATCTGAACCGCCATGGCCGGGATCGATCACTATCGTCCCGTTGATGTTGGTGAAGCCGGGAGTGTCAACGCTGCCGGTACTGGCCAGGTCATCGACTTGTCCGGCTGGGCCCTTAACCAGAGCTAAGCTCGTCGGCGCGTTCTCTAGAGTCACGAACTCCATCGCGTCTTTGCCTAGAGGTAGGGAGACTTCAAGAATAGGATAGCTGGGAGTATCGAAGGTGGTGATCTCAAGTCCGGGCCACTCGCTCGACTTGAAGTCGGTGCCTTGGTAGCTTCCGTTGGGGATCAGGATGCGTACGAGACCGCGTTTGGTATCTTTGGCGTAGTGCATCTTGGCCGAGGACCCGAACTCGAAGATCAGCATTGGGAGACCTTCGCTGCGCTCGGCCGACAACGACTTCAGAGCGAGCTCTCGGCCTTTCTTGGCCCCGGGAAAATTGGGAATAATCTGCACTTTGGTTTCGTTGAGCAGCGTGTTCCCAGCCAGTTGCGCTTTCATGAAAGGTTCGGGGGTGATACGGATTTCCAGAGCCCTGCCTTTATCGGCTCCGCCTTTGAATTCGAAATCCGTTTCACCTATAGTCAGTGTCTCGGCGCCGTCCCAGACGAATCCGTCGATGATGAGATAGGTGGAGCTAGCGTCGGATTGAGATTTGGGTCGAGATTTTGTGGCTCCTCGTAGCAAAAAGCCTCCTTCGCCCGCGGCGACCTCCGTGATCACAGGATAGAGACGGTATCCGTCGGAGGTGGGAACCCCCTTGGTCGCCAGAGCGTAGAAGAGGGCGGCGGGTTCGATGTACTGCTTTCCGTCCTCGATTTCGACCAGACCAGGAGCCTTCTGCTCTTTGCCGTTGATCTTGGCTTGATCGCTGCCGGCAGTCCAGTAGGTTTCGCGTCCGGGAGCGAAGGCGAAGAGAGTTCGGCCAGAGCTTGACCATTGGGCGTTGACGTTGGAACGTCCGATTAACGACAAGACCTCAGGGTCGTCGGCCCGATAGAACTTATGACCGCGAATCTCGTGAACCCGAGGTCGAAAAGTCGAACCAGAGAACTCGATGACTTGGCTCGCGGTTTGGGCCCAGACCGAGGTCGCTAGCGTTAGGAATAGCACCAGAGACGAGAGTCTTCTCATGGGGGGCTCCTATCTGAGCGCATGCTCGAAAGATGTGATTGAATAAAATTCGAACTCCTGCTGGGGTATCCTTTGGAGAATTGATTTTATTTCTATTTTTAAAGGAATGTCGAAGGCAGGGCTGGTTTTACTACGTAACGCTGGAAGCGTCCTGTTTTAAGCTGAATAGTTCCAGCTCATCTTCAATCCGTCGAAGACATCCTGGTCTTTATCGAAGATGTAAGTCCCGCTATCGTCGAGAGGAGCTTCCGGAACGGCTTCCACCAGCTCTATGATACCTTCGAAAGCCTCCACCAGAGCGGGATTGAAGAAAGTGCCCTTCTCCTCGATCATAATGTCGAGCGCCTTGCGAGAGCTGAAGGCCTTGCGGTAGGGACGCTGAGTGGTAAGAGCGTCGTAAAAGTCGGCGACACCGATGATTTGTGCCTCAAATGGGATATCGTCGCCGGCGCGTCCTGTCGGGTAGCCGTGCCCATTCCATTTTTCGTGATGGTAGCGCACGATAGGCAGAACCTCGTCCCAAATGAACGGCACTCGCTTGAGCCCTTCATAGCCGATGGTGGGGTGCTCTTTGATCTGGGCGTACTCCTCGTCGGTGAGCTTGCCGGGCTTGTTGAGTACCTCGTCGCGAATACCGATCTTGCCGATATCGTGAAGAAGGCCGCCCACCCAGATACCTTTTTGGGTTTTGGGCGACAGGCGGGCGGACGAGGGGAGTTTTCCGTTGTTGATAGCCCAGTCGATGCCATCGGTGGCCAACACATAACCGATGTGAGCCACTCGTTGGGAATGGTATTTGGTGTACGGATCCCGAGCGTCGAGCAGTCGAGACAGCACGATGACAAAGCTTTCAAAAAGCTCTTCTTGTTTTTGAGCGAATTTTTGTAGCTGGATACCCTCGAGCGCGTTGTCGATTCCGACGGTTGCCAAAAGTTGCAGGGTGGAGAAGACCTCCAGATCGCTCTCGTTGTCAGGAGAGTAGGAGGAGGCTGCTCGATAGCATTCGAGGGCTTCCTTGTATTGGCGCTTTGAGGAGAGGATAGCGCCCCGGGTGAAGTTCCCTAGCGCGCTGTTCGGATTGACGTCGGCGGCCAGACGATAAGATTCCACCGCGTCGTCGTATTCGTGAAGCCGGAATTGGCACATGCCTAAGAAGTAGCGGGCTTCTCGTTCCCGTGGGTTCTCCTCGAGCACTTTTTCAAACTGCCGCTTGGCAAGAGTTAGTTCATTCTTTTGAAAGAAGGCTTGCCCCAAGGAGGAGCGCGCTTTGGTGTCGCGGGGATTGATCTCGAGGCCTCGGCGAAAGCAGTCGACCGCTTTGTCGAGCTTGCCGGAGCCGATGCAAGCCTTGCCGAGAGCGTAGAAAGCGAAGGCGTTGCCGGGAGAGAGCTTACAGGCGTTGATCAAAGGCTTGATCGCCTCATCGAATCGTCGCAAGCCCAAGAGAACCATTCCGGTATAGTAGTGCGCTTCCGATTCGGAAGGGTCCAGCTCCAGCGTCGTTTTGAAGTGAGCCAGGGCTTTCTCGTGCTCGGCCACGGTGCGATAGAGTAGGCCCAGGGCAAAGTGGGCGTCCTTGAAGTTGGGGTCTCCGCTCACGGCTGAGGAATAGGCCGAGATGGCCTCGTCCATTCGGAATAGCTTCTCCATGCACTTGCCCATGAGGAAATGGCCTTGGGCGGAGCTGGGATCGACTTTGAGGACAATCTCCAGATGCTTGATAGCCTCATCAAACTGCATCAAGTTGACGTAGGCCGAGGCTATCTGAAGGTGCGCTTTCGTATGCCGTGGCCTGTCCACGAAGGTTTTGCGGAAAGACTCGATCGCTTGGGCGGTGCGTCCTTCCTCCATGAGCAGGGCGCCCAGAAAATAGTGACCATGAGGATCGCGGGGGCGGTTGTTAAGAAACCGTTGAGCGCAGTCGATGGCGGTGCGATTGTCCTTGCGCTTGTGGTGAACTCGGGCCAGGTAATAAAGCGCCTTTTCGAACGCCATGTTCATGTTGACAACGGTTTCGAAAGCCTTACGTGCGTCTTCCAGGCCTCCTAGAACCAGCGCGGCTATCCCGAGATTATAAAATTTGAAAATGTTGTCTTCGCGATTTTGGCGGTACAGTCTCCACGCTTCGGCGGCGGCTCGAATCACCGAGAATCGGTTTTTCTCGGCCGAGTCAAGATCTAAGTCACCGTCGGCATCCACCATCTTCTCCCATTCTCGGATGGCGTTGTCGAAGTTGGCCTGTCGAGAGTAGGCCACACCGAGGTCGAAGGAAGCTTGGGCGTGATGGGGCGCGACCAGCTTGGCTTTTTCGAGGTGGCGAACGGCTTGAGCCAACTCGTCGACCGAAGAGTAGCAGCGCGCCAGATCGACATAGAGGTCCGCGTTGTTGGGATCATCATAAATGGCCCGTTCCAGGGCTCGGACTCTATGTTCCACATTCGGCTTCATCTGTTTAAAGGGCAGCTAAGTCAACGGCTCTTCGACGCGGTGAGGCCTTCCCCATTTCTTTTTTTGGTTTCGGACTTGACGAGTGCACATAGGGTCACTATATTGTAATGAGAAAGTGAACGCACGAGCACTATGAGGCCTAAACTAACAGAACGTCAACAAAACATCCTCGATTTTATTGTGGAAGATATTAAGAGTCGCGGGTATCCCCCGACGCTACGAGAGATCTCTTTGCGCTTCGATATCTCGTCAACCCAGGGGGTTCGACGTCATATTGATGCCTTGGAAAAGAAGGGATACATTTTTCGAGAGCCTGGAGCACGGAGGATTTCCATCGCCACCGATATTCTAGACCTGTCCCGTCAACATTATGATGTGGCGGAGATTCCCCTTCTGGGGGAGGTAGCCGCCGGGCAACCTATTTTCGCCGAGGAACATCTCGAGGACAAGATGGTGATCTCGACGGACTGGCTTGGACCCAGGGGGGAGCACTTTTTTCTCAGGGTCAAAGGTTACAGTATGGCTGACTCCATTCTTCCTGGCGATCTCGTTTTGGTGGAGAAGGCAGCCGTGCCCAATAACGGTGAGATTGTCGTGGCGTTATTGGAAGAAGAGGCGACAGTGAAGCGCTTTTTTCGCTCCAATGGTCGAGTGGAGTTGCGTTCGGACAATCCCGAATACGATCATATTATCCCCCAACAAGATTTTCAAATCCTCGGACGCGTCACAGCTTTGATGCGCCGCTATTAGAGCCTGGGCTTTCTTTTCGAAAGCCCTGGACGACTCTCGCAAAACAAACGGTCGCTGGTAGCCGCAAGGCCAAATGTACGCCAGCATAGCATCGCTATTAGCAAAATAAACGGAGGAAACACACATGCTAGCACAACGACTCGACCCCCTTGACGCCTATCGGCAGCGTGCCGCCGCGGGTTCACCCATCTATCGTCAGAATCGACGACGACGTGGAATGTCGCTTCACGCGAGTTTCGTGGCGCAAGCCGCGGAGATTTTTCCTGGAGCGAGTATTGTCGAGAACATTCCCCGAATTGAAAGCAAGGAGTGCGATAGTCATGAAAGCGCTTAACGCCTACCGGCTGCCCACCGGAGAGGTTGTTTTCTGCAAAAACTCCGACTTTGGCCTAGCCGATTTAGGTCAAATGCCCTGGCGTTTTTTTTCTTCTGAGCTCTTCGGGTTTCTTACCGCGTTCGTCGCTTCGTTGTCGGCTATCTGTCTTGCCGGCGGGTAGTCCGGTGAGGCGCCGGCAGAACTGTGAGTTGACACGCCTAATCCGGGCTCTGGCCGCCGGATTCCAAGGGGGCTCCGGTGTAGAGAATCTTGCGGGGTTTACTTCCCTCGGCGGGGCTGACCCATCCCTTCTTCTCCATCGCCATCAAGAGACGCCGTGCTCTGGCGTAACCGACCTTGAGATCGGTTTGCAGCATGGAGGCCGACGCTTGATCGCGCTGGAGGATGACTCGCAACGCCTCTTCCAATAGGGCGTCATCAGAGCCTTCGTCAGGTTCTTCTTCATCCAAGGCCAGAGGGTCGTCCTTGAGCTCGAACTCGATGCGATTCTCGGGAAGGTGTTGTCCCTTCCAGAACTCCACGACTCTTGAAATCTCGTCGTTATTGACGTAGGCGCCCTGCAATCTTTTGGGATCCGAGGCGTCAACGGGAAGAAAGAGCATGTCACCTTTGCCCAGGAGATGCTCGGCTCCGCCGGAGTCCAGGATGACTCGGGAGTCGACCTGACTGGATACGGCGAAGGCAGCTCTCGAAGGGATGTTCACTTTGATAAGACCTGTGATGACGTCGGCTGAGGGGCGTTGAGTCGCTAGCACCAGATGAATTCCGGCGGCTCGCGCCTTCTGGGCGATACGGCAGATGGAGGTCTCGACGGACTTGGAGGCAACCATCATCAGGTCGGCGAGCTCGTCGATGATCACCACGAACCACGGAAGTGGAACTTCCGCTTTGTTGTTGTATTCGGCCAGGTTGCGCACTCGGCATTCCGCGAAGAGAGTGTATCGCTGTTCCATCAGTTCCACGACTTGATGGAGCGCTTGCGCGGCCTTCTTGGGGTCGACGATGATCTCGCCCTTTCCGCCTTCAGAGAATCCCACCAGATGAGGGATATCCTCATAGACGGAAAGTTCGACTTGTTTCGGGTCGACCATCATCAGTTGGAGTTGGTCTGGAGTGAAACGGTAAAGTAGAGAGAGGATGAGTCCGTTGACGCAGACGGACTTTCCGGAGCCCGTCGTGCCCGCGACTAGAAGATGGGGCATTTTTTGGAGGTCAGTCACGACAGGACGACCGCTCAAGTCCTTGCCGAGAGCGACCGTCAAGCCCTTGGAGTCGGTGAAGGTGCTATCACGCAGAATGTCCTTAATTACGACAAGGTCGGTGATTTCGTTGGGGATCTCGATGCCGATGGCGCTTTTCCCGGGAATGGGGGCTTCGATCCGTACGGCCGTAGATGCCAGAGCCAGAGCGATATCGTTGGTCAAGGAGGTGAACTTGCTCACCTTCACGCCTCGCGCGGGGAGTAACTCGTAGCGAGTCACCGTCGGGCCACGCACGATCTGTAAGAGTTTGGCTTTGACGCCGAAGGCGTCCAGCGCGTCGAGCAGAGCTTGGGATTTGTCCTCGGTGCGTGGACGGCGTTCGGCCTGTGGCACATCGTCGAGCAGGGCCAAAGGAGGTAGCTCGAAAGGACGTGCCCGAGGAACAGCGGCCCGGGGGTCGTCGATGGATTCCTCGGGTGGAGAAGTGTTCGTGGGCAGGGGCACGAGTTGTGGCTTGGGAGGATTTACGATCTCTGGTTCTACCGGGGTTTGCTCTGGGATACTGTCCTCAATCGGCCGGGGGGTGGCGTCACGTCGGAGTAGGGGAGGTTCTGGCGGCGAGGGAAGCTCATCCTCGTAGGAAACGAAAGACTCGTCATCCTCAAGCGTCTCGCCGTCAGATGGGGCGATGGCGTCATCCATCGAGAGAAAAGGATGGTGGTCGGGGAGCAGCCGAGTCGTCGTGGACGGGGTCAATTGCGCGCCAGAGAGCAACTCACTGGCTTGGGGCGAGGCGTCGGTGACAGCGATTGCCAGGGTTGCTGGAGCGGGGCCTTCCAAGCTGGTTTCGATTCGCTCCTTCCAGCGCAGCATCCACTCTCTGGCATATTCCTGGGCGAGTTCCACAGATTGGGTCATTTCGTCCCAAGCGCGGGGAAAGAAGGCTAGAGCCAAGAGGATCACGGCGATGCAGGTGAAGAGCCAGGCGCCGGCGGGGCCTACCGACATGGTAAGAAGCCAGTCGAGTTTTCGACCCAGCCATCCGCCCGCTCGCGCGGCTCGTTCAAAGAGAAGAACCAGAGCGACCAGGAGGGGAAGGCTGAAGGCGTATCTGGTTTTGCGTAGCGGTCGCAGGCCGGCGCAGGAGAGGACAAAATAAGATAGCAGCAGAGGAGTCAAGCTGGCCGCCTGTCCGAAAAACGAAAAAAGAGCCAGGCTGAGGCGGCCGCCGACGTGGCCGGTCCATTCAGGATAAGTTAGGCTCAAAGCTGTGTAGGGCACAAGAAAGCCGATGCCGAGAAAGCCGGTGAGCAGGCGCTGTTTGTTGGAGAGCTGCCAGGCGTCACAGAGCAGTTCGGCCCCGTCTCGCGGGGCCGTGCTGGGGGGGGATATGGTGGAACGTTTTTTCCCACCCATCTGCTCTTTTCGTCGCGCCCGCGCGGAACCGTCCGCCTCCTCACCGGGAGACGTTTCTTGAGAAACCTCTGACATGGCGATGAATTTCTGTCAACCAGGTGACTTTCCTTTGGAAGAGAAAGCGGCAACGTTGGGGTGTGATGCTTTAGCGATGAGGCAATTCCACCGCGGAAAGGCGATGATCGCGAAGGGTGTTTGAGGAGCAGGCACAGAGGGAGCTGACAGCATTGAGGGAGTCGGTTGATTCCCTGGTTCGATTTCTGCAGCATCAGCACCGATTTGAGGCGACCCCTCCCGATTACTCTTTCGAGAATCTGCTGGAAGAATTCTCTCGCATGCGGGGGAGTTTTCTGCATCTGAACCTGGGTGCTCCGCCGATGGTACGTGTCGGGGAGCAGTTGACTCCCATGCGCGAGGTTTCGTTAACCGCCGCCGATTGCCGCTACTTCGCTGCGGCTTGCCTGACTCCAGAACAGGTTCGTCATTGTTATTCCGGCCAGGAGCTGGATCTCAATCTGATCGATGGCGAGCAAGGCTTTCGCATTCACGCTTATTTAGAGCGGGGAGCTCCCGCGCTTTCCATTCGCCGTATCCGGACGGACATTCCGCGTCTAGTGGAGTTAGGACTTTCGGGTAGCGCCGTCGAGAGTTTTCTTGGCTCTAAAGAAGGCGGCCTCATGCTGTTGACGGGTCGCCCTCGGAGTGGAAAGTTCAATACTTACGCCTCATTGGTCTCCTTTATCAATCACCAGCAAGCTTGCCGGATCGTTTCTATCGAACCGATCATTCAGTTCTGGCATCGCGCGGAGAAGGCGGTTGTGGTTCAGCGCGAAGTGGGATCGGACACTCGGAGTTTCGCCAAGGCGGTGCGTACCGCGGTCCAACAAGACCCCGACATCCTGGCTATTGGAGCGATCCCGGATACAGAGACAGCGGAAGTCGTCTTGCAGGCGGCCGCGGGCGGCCACCTCGTCATCGCGATGATGGACGGGACGAGCGCGATTCGAACGGTGGACAATTTCTTGTCGGCTTTTGAATCGGGTAATAGCCGAATGAGGGGGCTTGTCGCTCGAGCTCTGCGCCTGGTGGTCTGCCAGCATCTGGTCCCCCGAATGGACGGGCGCGACCAGCTTCCGGCTCATGAGATTCTTGACTGTAATCGCGATGTCCGCGATGCGATCCAAAGGGGTGACCTCAGCGAGATTCACCGCATGATGGGACATTTCGGCATGCAGACCTTGGGACGACATCTCTCCCGTATGATTGAGGTCGGCCTGGTCAACTACGACGACGCGCTCAAGCTTGTCGACGAGGAGCAGCTCGAAGTGTCCAGACCTTCGCAACTCGATCTCGCTCCGGCCACGGCCGACAGCGAGATGGATGACGAAACCCCTCTGATGTCCTGGCTCTAACGTACTCCGCATAGATTTTTTCAGTTTTGGCCCGCGCTGAGTAGCCCGGGGAACTGCCCCCCCCCGAGGTGGACTGGATCCGATTTTCCGGAGTCCTGAGATGTGTTATCTCAGTGAACTCGAAAGGAAGATCGAATGGCAAAGAAGCCTACTTACACCCAGGAATTTAAGGAACAGGCAGTACGTCTGTCCCAGGAGGGCTCCATGACGACTGCGGAGGTCGCCAAGGAACTCGGAATAGGAGTCAGCACATTGACTCAGTGGCGGCGCCAGATGGGCGTTGGAGAGGCCAGGAAGGCTACATCAGCCGCACTACGCCAAGCACAGGACGAGAATGAACAACTTCGGCGGCAGCTCAAGATGCTGGAAAAAGAGAAGCGGGCTGTGGAGCTGGAGCGTGAAGTCTTAAAAAAAGCTGCAGCCTTCTTCGCGCGGAACCTCGAGTAAAATATGAGTTCATCCACGCGGAGAAGGCTGTGCTGAAAGCTAGTGCGCGCCGCCTCTGCAAGTTCCTCAACGTTTCGGAGAGCGGTTACTACGAGTGGTGTGGTCGGGGACCGTCGAAGCGCGCGTTAGAGGATGAGGCCTTAGCTGAGCAACTTGAGGCCAATCACGCCAAACACGAGGAACGTTATGGCTCACGGCGTCACGTGGCCCAGCTCCAGCGACAGGGCCGTTCAGTCGGCCGTAACCGTGTCCGCCGCATCATGAGGGGCTCCAATCTGGTCTCACGGCGGACTAAGCTCTTTAGAGTGACCACCAAGTCCGACCACGACCTCGCCGTGGCACCCAACCTACTTGATCGTAACTTTCAGCCAGCGGCGCCGAACGTGGCGTGGGTTTGCGATATTACGTTCATTCGTACGGCCGAAGGCTGGCTATATCTTGCTGTCATCCTGGACCTCTTCAGTCGAAGAGTCATCGGATGGTCGATGGGAGAGCGGATCACTAAACGACTGGCCATCAGCGCGCTGGAGATGGCCATCAAGCGACGCGAGATTCGGCCAGGAATGCTTGTCCACTCGGACAGGGGCTCTCAATACGCCTCTGCTGACCACCGGAAGGCGCTTTTGGCAGCCAGGCTGGAGTGCTCCATGAGTCGCAAAGCCAACTGCTGGGATAACGCTGTTGCCGAGAGCTTCTTCGCGACCCTGGAGACCGAGCTCCTCGACATCAAAAATGGCAAATGGTCCCGAGACGAGGCCAGAGGGGAAGTGTTCCGATTCCTGGAGACCTACTACAACCGAGACCGCTTACACTCCACTTTAGGCTACCGGACTCCCGTAGAATACGAAGAGGCCTACGAGGCTAAACTCCTGAAAGAAAGAAAAGTCGGTTAGACACTTCGAAGGACTCCGGCGGATCGGATCCACCCTATGCGTCTCTTTTGTCAGCGGCCTGTCGGCCGCCGACAAAAGACAGTGCGGAAAAGAAAAAGACCGTCAGTTGAGGCGTGGTGAGCACCACAACTGTCGGTTTACATGGACACTACATCTTTCGGTATCGCCTCTCTCCCCAGACTTGATGCCAGGTACCAAAAAAGTTTGAGTAACCAATGCTTAGCGCTGCTTTATTTGGATAATTCAGACTAGCGACTAGAGAAGCCCTCTGACAACGTCCCTCTAGGTAGAAGCCGTCTTTTATCAGGACACTCAAAATTCTAAATCTCAAGGCTTGCCAACTAACAGAACCAGCCAGTCGCTTGTCATCTAAGTGTATTCTCATCGAGATTGCTCTCTGAGTAGGTTGACATTTTGCTGGCAAGCTTAAGCTTAAGCCTATAAGTATAGCAGCAAAAACCTTTTTAATCCGAATCTTCCTCGTCATTTCTAATCCTTCAATTGGGGAATTAGCGGAACTAGTCTATCCAAATATTTGGGATCATTGGTGAGGGCCCCTGTTGGGTTATTTTTTTGGTCAAAAACTATCAAATCTTGCAGCACCTTCTTAAGACTCTCACCGTCTCCCCAGGATAGGGAAAAATCGTTACGAGAAAAGTATGCTTGCTGAAGATAGACCCAAGCATGGATTCCCTTTAATCTACGATTATAGGCTTCAAAACCCTCCCCGGGCATGCGACCCCTCCTGTGACCTGGTGTCTTGCAGATTCCTGCACTATGGGCCTTGTGTAGAAACTCGTGAAATAACACGGACTCACCAACTACTCCGTATAAAAATTCATCAAGTTGAACAACTCCTTCTACGCCAGCATGGCCTTCTACCCCAGCACTAATACCATATTCGACATCATTCAACTGAGAAGTCACTAGTATGATTGCATAGAAGCCTTGCATTTTGGCATCGCTTGGACTGAATAGCTTCGTGAGTATTGCACCTACCAAGGCCTCGGTCCGCTTCTGGTCAGGAGATGTTCCTTCTGGAAACCTGTCGTTATGATTCCTTCGAAAGGCCTGTCTTAGTGAAGATGGCTCCTTTCCTGAGGGGTCTGCCAGACCGATTGGATTAGAACTGGCGTACTCAAAGAGATTAGCTCCACCTCGAAATCCAATCGGGTCGCGATTGAGGAAGCGGCCGAGATCCGGCGCATAGAACCGATGCCCCATCATCATTAGCCCCGTATCGGGTACCTCATCCTGCACGGACAAGCCGCCGACAAAGGTCTTCTGACTACTGACCCCACTCTCACTGGTGGCGATTCGCTGCCCATACTCATCGAACTCGTAGCTTGCGGCCACGGCCCCCGAGCTGTTCACAACATCCCTCACTGTTGAGAGAGCATCAGTGAGGAACCAGAACATCGCGCCGTCCGAGGACCGCTCGAAGCCCATGATTCCGCCACCGCCCTTGAGGTAGGTGATGGTCTCACCACTGGTCACCTTGGAGACCTTCGTGGACAGGCCAGCCGCGTACTCGGTGGTCTCCACGCCGTTCTTGTCCTTCTTCTTCCGTCGAAAGCCAGACACACCAAAGGTGTGACTCTGTTTCTTCGAGTTATCCGAAGTCGAGATCGCCTTCAGCCGATTGAAATCGGTCCAGGTATAGGTCGTGGTGACCCCACCCGAGACTCGGGTCAACAGGTTCCCATCATCGTCCGAGGTGAAGGTCTCGATGGTCGAGTACGAGCCGGAGCCCACCTTCTTCTCGATCTCGGTGATGCTGTCCGCGTCGTCGTAGGAATAGCGGTAGGTCTCAGACAGGCTCGGAACCTCGAACAAGTAGCGATTGTCCGCCGCATCGTAGGTGTACATCGCCACCAACTGCAGCGCTCCGAGAGCTCCCACAGTGGCCGCCTCCGCCTTCTTCACCGACTCGAGCCTGTCCAGCCAGTCATATCCGTAGACCCAACGCGTGGCCTTGGTGGGCGATACGTCAAGCTGTGAGATTCGGTTACCGGCGGCGTCATAGCCATATTCGAAGCGCCGGACCGTGGTCGAGCCCTTCATGTAGCGCAGGTGCTTCAACTGCCCGTTGCCGTCCCAGCCAGGTTCCGCGACCGGACCGCCGGGTCCGCTAAAGTAGGCCTTGATCCCCGTGGAAGACGGGTACCAGAGCTCTAGCGGTCTCCCTTGGTTATCGTAGAGGTAGCGGAAAGTTTGGTCCCCGCCACTTCTTCCTACATAGGTCACCTCGTAAAGGCGGTTGTCCCCGTAGTACGAGAACAAAGTCACCTTCGAAGCCCCCGAGGCATTCTCGGTCACCTTGGTGAGGTTGCCCTCCTCGTCGTACTCGAAGAACATCTCCTTCCCATCCTCGAAGGTGATCGTCTCGACTTGGTCCAGCTCGTTGTATTCGAAAGAGCGCTCCTCGGTCGAGCTCGTTCCACTTCCGTAGGGGCTGCTTCCAAAAGTCGCTTGCCCGAAGACAGAGGGGGTCGGTGCCGTCTGGGAAGTCTTGGTCAGACGCCCCAGATCGTCGTGCTCAAAACTTCGAGTCTCGCGAACCTTCACGATGTCCAGAGGCTTCAGCGGGTCAGGGTCGGGAGAGCCTACGACCACCTGAGTCAGCCGGCACAGCGTATCGAAGCTCGACTTCGTTCGCACTCCCCGAGCCGACGTGGTGGCGTGGCCTACACAGAACGGCTCGTAAGCCGCGCTACTCTCTTTTCCGTTGGCGTCGATGCTCTTGATAGTCCGCCCCTGGCGATCATATTCCGAGGAATGAGCCTTGTCCACGCCATTCTTCTGCCGAATGAGCGAGCGAACTCGGGAAAATCCGTCATACGCGAACTTGACGCGGGATTGGGCGGAATGAGTACTGTCCTCGCGCAGCACCGAGGTGACCCGCCCCAAGGGATCGTGCTGAGTCTTACCCACTCGGTTCGTGTGGTAGAGCGGGTCCTCGGAGCCATCCACACCGGCACCGCTGTCGGGCAGAGTGACCTGTTTGAGCACCTGCTCGACATAGGTCAAGCTTCGCGGAACTTGATTGCCGTCGGTGATCGTGAGGGGTCGATTGATCCCATCATAGGTCACTTCCAGTTGACTCTTGTTCTCGACGAGAACTTCCGTCACGTTCCCGTAATTGTCGTAGAGCATCTCCGTGGTTCGGAAATCCGCCGCGTTCTCTTCAGAAAACTCCTCGGTCGACGGAGAGGGAGCCAGACTCTTCTGCGTCCGAGTCTTCCAAAGCTGGCCTTTGACATTGTACTCGAGGTAGGTCTTGAACCCTCGGCGATTGATGGTCCGATCAACCCTGCCTCCGGAGTCGTAGCGGAACGCCATGTGCTTGTGCTTGGCATCCTCCACGTCCAGTAAGTCTCCCGTGACCTCGTCATAAGTGAACTTGGTTTTCTCGTAGAAGGTGGTCGGAGCACCGTCGAGATCCGGGGCCGGTCGTCTGATCTCCGTGACCAGGTCGGGGAAGGTGAGATAAGCCGGATGGTTCACATCTTCCTCGACGTAGGAGTAGACGGTTTCGTTGTTCTGGGCGTCGAGAACCCTCTTGAGGTTCCCACGCGGAGTATAGAACCACTGGGTGATGGCCCCATTAGGGTCGATCGTCTTGGTGCGCAAGAACGGGTCATTGGGGTCATTGTACTCGTGATAAGTTTCACGATAGATTCTGACGTCTCCAGGATCGATCCTCACCAACTCGAACTCGGCGGTCAGCCTACTGTACGAGTCGTAAGCCAGGTAGACGACATTGTCCGTCAAGGAGGAGACATTCTCCAGGTCCTGAGTCACGATTCGAGTTGTTGTGTATCCGGGTTTTCCAGGTACAGGGACCTCGTACCCGTAGCTCGTGATGATGTGATTCTTGGCAACTCCGGCTTTATTGGTCGCGATTCTCACTGAGACCAAGCGGGCCACGGCTCCAGAGCCATACTGATAGAAAGTGGAACGGTTCCCTTCGGTCGAGCGAACTTCACGGCGTTCGACGATACGTCCCGCAGCATTGTAGACGAAGAGAGTCTGGTTGCCGGCGGGGTCCGTGATGCTCTTGAGTCGCCCCGGAGCGGGATCGCTCGAGCCCCAATAGTCGAGAAGGTAGCGCCGACCCGCGTTGGAGTTGGAGCTGTCGTTGATGACACTGGGCTGGTTGGGCTCGGTAGTGAAATGCTGGTAGACAACTCGGCCCTTGTCGTCCTCGACTTTGTGATAACCTGAAAGCTTATCGTAAGTCGTGGTGCGACCGTGACGATCGATCTGTTTTCGTAGATTTCCGAATTCGTCAAACTCACGTCGAGTCCGATCCCGCCATCTCACAACGTAGCGCGCGGAAGTGCTGCCCGTTTTCTCAATGGAGACTTTGTTGTCGACCATCAATGGCTCGTAAGAGGTGCCATTCTTGAGCCAGCGGAGCCAACCGCCAGATTCATCGCAGTAGGCCAGGCTTTCATCTTCGAGTTCGAAGACTTTGGCGCTCTCGGTGGAGGACCACCCGTACCCCATCGATGCCGGCGCCTCCGCGCTCTCGAAGGAAGCGTAGGTGAGGGTGGGATTGATGTGAGCACCTTCATCGGCGTAAAGCGGTATCTCTTCGTGAAGCGATGTTTCTTTGTTAAAGAGTTTCCCGCGGCAACTGGTCAAGATGACACGAGAAAGATTGCTCGTGGCAAGGGTGTTCCCCACTTCCACATTGGTGACCGCACGGGCTTCGATGTCGAAGGAGGCCGAGCAGTACAAGGGAACTCCAGCGGTACGCCCGTCCCAAGTCTGTTCCAAATGGGCGACCACTCCATTCGCATTTGGATTCGAGATCTGCGCGGAAGGAATGACTCCATCAATTTGATGTTCACCGGACGGCAGTAGGGGACTTTTGATCTTGATCCGATAGTGGATGTCGTTCGAGGGTTTCCATCCGGTAAATCCGCTTTGCTGATTTGGATAGACCGTGATGTCTCCCAGAATCTTCACCAAGGGATTGCGGGATTGGACATCCACAATTGGTCGCTCGACTCGGAGGTTTGTGATTTCGAGCTTCCTGATTTCGAAGGTGTGGTTCACGTCTCCAATGACTTTGTAGCGTCCTGGGACATAGGTCCCATCGAAGGAGACAGCAACCTCGGAGGGTAGGCCAAGCACTGGCGGTTGGCTACCGTTTGAGATCTGGTATGCTCCCACAGTAGCTCCCCAATATGCATATCCGGCAACGGCGGCATCATAGTCGGACCATCCTGAGGGAAAGGTTGGCTCATAGATTCCTATGATATATCCGGAGCCGAGGAGGTTGTAGCGAAACTTCGGATATAGCGGATTGGAATTCTCGTAGGTAATTTCGTAGTCGCGATAACCGCTCTCTCCAGAGGAGAAGGACGCTACAAGATCGGGTCCTCCGTCGTTTATGTAAGCCGTGGAGAAGCCTCCGGGAGTAATATTGACATCAGTGTAACCGGTGGCGTTACCATCGAGATCGTAACTCCACCTTGCTGTTCTAAAAATATGCGTAGCCATTTTAGTGATTCTCTCTTTCAGATATTTGGTTTGTTGCGTTCTGGAGAGACTCCAGGAACACGAGGACCGAAGCGGTAATGCCTTCGGCTTTAGGGTGGCGTTTGGAGGGTGGAAGACCGCCCAGTCGTCGATCCAGCCCGAGGATTGAAAGCTCTCGAGCGTCGTCGATGGAAAGACCGGTGATTTCTTGCGTTCCAAGAGAAGCCACAGCGATGACAGGGGCGCAGGCGCGGGCTTCAAACGAAGCCTTTGTGATGCACCCATTAATGACGTTGAGGCCGGAAGCCGGATAAAGCGTGATCCGGTCACCGCAGCGAGGGAACCGGCTCTCTCCGACGTTGGTGGCGTCAGAGAGAGCGTGCCGATTCCGCGGATTCCGGGCGTGCTCCCAAAAAAGCTGGGAGTACATGCCACGCGCTACCGGGGGATGATGTTGAGATTCTTGGACATTGGGCATGACCTAAGTTGTCTTCTTTCGTTAGAATTAGTGGGTACGAAGGCACCCGGTCGTGCGTCGCGGTCGACGCGAGCTCAAGGAACGGCTCATTGGGGCAATAGCAAGGCTAGGGGTGGGCCTGACGGAAGGTCCGCAAGGCGTCATCTGAGAGCTTTCAGGGCGCAAGGAAGCAGAGCCGTCCCTCGGAGGTCGTGGCTTCCAAGCCCTGGGTGGGTCGACTAGCCAGCTCGGGGTTGAAAAGATCCGGCTGGGTCGTCAGAAGTGGTATCTATGGGGGATGTGAACCGGTGACCCCGAAGGGCCGCGAACTCTCGGCGATATCCTCGCCTTGATTCCGCTTTCATTACCTGTACCGGACGAGGTCATGAATTTCGGACAGGTCTGACAAAAAAATCTCATCGCTATCCTCTTCCGTTTACTCTGCGAGCTTTTCAAAATGCCCTCACTATATCTCTATCCCTGAAGGTGGGGAAAAAGGGTCGGTCGAGCCAAAATATTTTGAAAACTTTTTAGGAACGGCTCATTTGGCAATAGCGAAGCTTGGGGTAGTGGCGAAACGCCGTTACCTTTGGGCCTCCTGGGCACAAGGAAGCAGAGCCGCCCTCTTGGGTCGTGGCTTCCAAAGCCCTGGTGGGTTGACTCGCCGGCTTGGGGTTCTAAAGGTCCGGCCGGATCGTCGAGGTTGTGTCTATGGGGGATGTTGCTAACCATCAGGTAACGGCTAGCATTCACTGGCTCTCGCCAGCTGTTGACTTGCAGTTTCCGTTGCCCCCCATAAGCTCTATACGCTTAAAGAGGGTCAAAAGGTTACAGTCGTCTCTAAATTTTTCTCCTTTGATCCTCTGTAGACGCGAAATCGCCGAAAACCGGACACTTCGCGAAAACTGTTTTTGAATTTCTCGTTCACCTATTACCTATGGGTACGAGACTTCAAAAACATGCATCTCAGTCAGATTTTTTTTCGAGCAGCCGACCTTGTTACGGTGGTCGCGTCCATCTGGACACCTCCTAACGGCCTCCGCCCGTGAGGACGGCGACCGTGAATTCTGAAAAGAAGCGTCCTTGGAGAGAATTCTTTGAGGGAAAGCTCTCTTTGAATTTTTCTTTCACCCTCTTTATAGAGGTCGGCGGTCTTCTTTCTCACGGATTTTTTGAGCCAATTTTTGAAGCTCGTACTACGTAAAAACTTGTTATTGAGAACTAATTCTGGTGGCAAACAAATGTTCATGTGCACCAAAGATTCTCGAGTTTTTCTCCTTTCACCCCATCTATAGGACGATCTGAGATCTATCTCACTCGATTTAAAAAAAAGATTTTGGGCTCGACGTGAGCTGGCCACGCCGTCTTCGGAGAAGATGAGGGTGGTGCCGGCATGAACAAGCTGCGCGACCAGTACGATAAAGAGCGCAGCTCGCTGGGACGTTATCTGACTAGCCTTCGTGATTTCAAGGAATGGTCGGTGGAGAAATGGCTCACGAAGCCGGAGTTTCTGCCGACCTCTGGAGAGCTTGGGAGATGGACTACCTGACCCCCACTGATTGGCTATGATCTATAAGCCTAGTTGAGCACCCAGGAGTTCAAAAGGGTCATCCGTTTGCGATGCAATCTCCTGATGGCCACCGTTGAGGTATGGAAGGATCAGCTCGAAAGGATCAGGCCTGAGCTGGGCGACGGGTGCTTCCGGCGTCAGCGGCGCGCCGAGGGATACGTCGGAACTTTCTTCCAGGGGCGATAAGGCGGGCCCGTCAAGCTCCGCGCTTGATCCGGGAGCATCACCGTAGAGTTCGTCTAAGGATAGACCTGTCGGAGCGGCGGACTCGCTAGGTGTTGGGGCCGAGGGTTCATGAACGGAAGTCTTGACTTCCGCGAGTTCCACCGTGGGACTGTCAAAGAAGGCCTCCAGTGCGGCAAAAGATCGCAGAAAGGCCCATTCCGGCGCTCGCTCTAGGATGCGTGTGGGAAGAACGACGGCCTCGTCTTGTTCAGTACGTCCTGTCAGAGAAGCGATGGGGTCATAGAGTATCTTATCCGGGTCATGTCCGGGATCGAGTTTGAGATGCGCCACTTCGTGGAGCTCTGGAGGGTCGACGAAGGCTAAGGCTTTGGCTAGCAGAAAGACGTGACAGTTGAGGAAATCCGGTTCGCGATATCGGAACTTCTTGGCTCCCAGAAAGCTGTCGTAACGGCCTCCGGCAAGAACGGAGTGAAGAATTTTACGAGCGACGGTCTCTCCCACTAGACCAGGGTAGCGTCGATCATGGCTATCGCCGGCCAGAGCTTCAGCCTGCTGCCAGTCGGTGTAGAGAGGCTGCCAGATGGCATACTCTTCCGACAAGCGGGGCACCGCTAGTTCCAAAAGTCGCGTGGAAGCGCTGGCCGCCTCGGCCGCGAGTTCGTGAATCGCCGCGGTCAGGGTGTCGGGGCCGTTGTAAGGCTTCGTCGTACGAGCCTCGAGGTCTTTGAGAATATGGCGCGTGCGCGCTCGAAAGCCGCTGACGCCAAGTCTTGGCCGTTCCAGAAATCGATAGTAGGGATACTCTTGAGTTCGTGAGACCCCAATCTCACAGGTGACCGCGCCAAATTCTCGTGAGGCCTGGAAGAGAATCCAGGAGTGGTAATGTCCGAGAACCGGCTTGGTGTAGCCGAACAGCAGATATTGGCTAGTGTACTCCTCCGTGACTTTGGTATAGCCGGGCAGTCTCTGCTTCATGGCCTCGTCAACCACGGTGCCGATACGAATGGAGGTACGGGTGCTCATCCTCTAGAGTACCCCGGAGGCTCTCTGTTTTCCTACGGCACATGCTAAGGCTTGAGGGATTCTTTCGGCCAGGGCGGCGGCACCGCACCCCTTCGGGCCCATGTCGTCGCTGAGAAGGTCGCAGGCCAGCCCATGGATGAAAGTCGCGCCGGCGGCAGCTTCCAGGGGAGGTAGGCCAAAAGCGAGATAGGCGCCGATCAGGCCGGCCAGAACGTCTCCTGACCCGCCTTGGGCTAGGAGGGCATTGCCGCTGGCGTTGACGTAAGCGCGACCGTCGGGGGAAGCGCACACCGTTGGATTACCTTTGAAACAGACGATGGCGCCTAAGCTCTCCGCCGCCTCGATGGCCGTTCCGATCCGATCCTTTTCCAGTTCCGAAACAGGTTTCCCCAGTAGCTTGGAGAGTTCACCCGGATGGGGGGTCAGGATCCAGGCCGCTCTTTTTTCTCGTGAGAATCTCGTAACACAGCGTAGGGCGTCGGCATCGACCACCACGGGCCCTCGAAAGCGGGAGAGCAGGTCTGGAGCGACCGTGTCCGTGTCAGGACCCAGTCCACACCCAAGGACAAGAGCGTTGAACGAGTCGAGAGCCACGAGTTCTTCGCGGTCGGTGAGTAGCGCTTCTGGGGTCCGGGTGACCACGGCATTTCTGAGCTCGGGAGGGCAAGCCAGGGTTACCAAGCCTCCTCCGCCTCGAAGAGCTCCCAGGGTGCTCAGGAGTCCGGCTCCGGGATAGGTGGTGGAGCCGGTCGCCAGCAGGACACGGCCGTTGTCGCCCTTATGCATGGTCGGCCATTGATGAGGAAGCAAGCCCTCGAGAGAGTCGAAATTCACCAAGCGTATTTTGGGGAACTTGCGAAGCGTCTCAGGATGAAATCCGGGTTGGGTGACCACTAGTTCACCGCAGCATTGTTTCCCGGGATGGAGAAAATGGCCCCATTTGGCAATTCCAAACGTGACGGTGCGATGGGCTCGAAAGGCTGTCCCGAGGGTCTGCCCTGTGGCTCCATCGACTCCTGAGGGGATGTCCACAGCGAGGCGATAGGTATTGCTATGGTTCGCCTTGTCCAAAATTTTCGCATAGAGCCCGTCGAGGGATCGCCGCAGCCCGGTTCCAAACAGAGCATCGATTACGATAGAGCCTGGGGGAAAGTTCAGTGCGTCGAGCTCGGAGTCCGTCATGAGCTGGAGTGGCACATTCCAGTTTTGGGCTAGAAGACGCTGCTCTTCGGCGTCAGGGGAAAGCTTCTCGGAAAAGAGCCAGGCTGTCACTTCTCTACCTTGTTCATGGAGCGACCGCGCGATGACTAATCCGTCCCCTCCGTTGTTGCCGGGACCCACTAGAACAATGGCGGGGCCTGAGGGGAGATGAGGTAGGATAGAGCGGGCGGCGCTTTCCATTAAGACCAGCGAGGGAAGACCTTTTTGTTGAATGGTTTCGGCGTCGATCCGTTCCATTTGTGAAGGCGTGACCAGAAGCATGAGGTCGCTTTCCACGACGGGCTCCTTGAATCCGTTTTAGCTCCTTTTGAGGGCAGCCGATTAAGCTTCGGGCATGCTTATTTCACCCCTCATGCCGGTGGCAGGTCAAAGACCGTCTCGGCTTTCCTTCACCGCGTCTTTGAATCAGCAGGCTCAAGACGGGTTTGTGGCTCGCTCCGCTGACGAGGTTACGGAGGGGCTTACCTTTCGGCAGGCTCTCAAGACACTCCGGCCGGAAACGGACCGCGTTACTTCGACGGAACGAGTCAATCCAGCTTCGGATGCCTTGCTCCTCAATCTCGTGGATAAGCTTCCCGCAGATCTCGCGCGGATGACGTGGGGGGCTATCACCCGATTGTTTACCCACGGCGATACCACTCCGAAAGAGCTACGGGAAAGTGTCGCCGACTACAAGATCGGCAAGGAAGCCCCGCTCGATATCGATCCACTTTTGAAAACTTTGACTTCAGTGATGAAAGAGAGTCCGGAATTGACTCCTCATATCGGGCCGGAGCACGTCTGGAGTGAGGAGGGGAAGAGCTATCAGGGACTCGGTTTCTACGCTCGAGTCGGACAAGCGATTTTAGGAGAGCGACCTCTTCCGTTTCCTACATTTTCAAGAAGTAAGCTGATCTGTGCTTTGGGCCTAGGCGCAACGAACGTGATGATGCCTACGGGTAGAGAGGCTGAATTGAAGGCCTGGGTTCTTTCTCAAGAGCCAGGTTCGATCGAATTTCACGAGCTCTTTGGACAGGCCTACCAGATGAATCAGGGCGACCTGTACGCGACTTTGCTCACTGCCGAGAACGTTCTCTGTGAGGGGCTCTACGACCCCAATCGTCAGGACCGTGAAGTTACAAAACGACTCAGCTATCTGCGTAGCGATTCCGCGCCGGCAGGCGACAATTTCGGGAGTTGGTATCATCTGGTCGGCTCCGCTCTCTACAGCCTTGTTCGCCCCGAATGGAAGGCGGAAACCGTGATGAAGGTCGAGGGGATGGGGAGCTATATCCTTGAGGGAAAAGATCCTCAAGAAGACCACATCAATAGTTTGGGGATCAAGTTGGGAGCCTCGCTTCGTGAGATTTCAGAGAAGGGTCTTCCTGAGACGCCTGTTTCGCCGGAACCTTATGTCAATCTGCGCGAATTTGGCTGGAATCGCGAGTCAGTAGCACGCTGGACGGTGCCTTACTCATCGAAGTAGGGTCGCTACCATTCGACAGGTGCTGAAAAATCTCGTACAAACAAAAAAAACTCCCGACCTGACAGCCGGGAGTTTTTTCGTGAGCGAAAGGACGAGATTCGCCTTAACGCTTGGTCCACTGGAAGCCCTTACGAGCTCTCTTGCGACCATATTTTTTGCGCTCTTTTTCACGAGGATCGCGGGTGAGGTAGCCACCCTTGCGGAGCGGTGAGCGGAGGTTGTCGTCAAAACGCAGCAGAGCGCGGGCGATACCGTGACGGAGAGCTCCGGCTTGACCGCTGATTCCGCCGCCGTGCAGGCGAGCCAGCACGTTGAACTTGGACAAGGTCTCGGTGGTTTCGAGAGGGTCCTTGACCTGCATCACGTGGGTGGCGCGAACAAAATGCTCGTCGGCGGGCTTGTTGTTGACGAAAATGCGTCCGTCGCCGGGCACCAAGCGCACACGGGCGACCGCGCGTTTGCGGCGACCGGTGGCGGCGTAGACGATAGGACCGATGGAAACGTTCAGATCACTCATAGTTAGTCAGTCTCGCTCTTATCTTTTCGATTTGGAGTCAATGGCGGGAAAGGCGACGGGCTTTTGAGCCTGATGCGGATGCCCAGCATCGCTGTAGAGTTTCAAGCGGAGCAAGCGAGCCGAGCGAAGACGGTTCTTCGGCAGCATTCCCCGGACAGCTTCGTGCAAGATGCGGTCGGGGTGCCTGTCTCTCATCTGAGTCGCGGTGGTCCTGCGCAGACCGCCCGGATACAGGGAGTGCTTGTAGTAAATCTTCTGGGACCACTTTTTGCCGGTCAATCCGACTTTATCGACATTGGTGACGATCACGAAGTCGCCGCCGTCAACGTGGCGCGAAAATTCAGGCTTGTGTTTGCCGGCGAGCACGCGGGCAATTTCCGTTGCGAGGCGACCCAAAGTGTGACCAGTGGCGTCGACTTCGTACCAGGTTCTCTGGACCTCTTCGGGTCGCAGATGTGCCGTTTTCATAAAGGTTCTCTCCGTTTGAGGCTCGGAACTTCTACCATTTCCGATGCTCTAGATAAAGGAACTGCCCCCAATAGGGGGGCAAAGCTCGGCTATGATAATACAGGCCGATCCGCGTGTCAACACGTTTTCCACATGCGGGCTATGCCGTCTTTGAGCCGGCCTGAACTCACTCCTTGGCCGCGACTTGGCGCGGGTCCGTGTTGGGTTGATACTCGACTTTCACCAAATAGGACGAGCCGTCGATCTGGAAGCGGTAGCTTTCGGGTTTCTGAAGCAGCGCGTTCTGGCCCGAGCTGACCAAAAGCGTACGGGCGCCCTTCCACCTCACGGAGAGCAAGTCCGAGGGGACGGCTAGCAGTATCGACTTTTCATGGACTCGTTGGTGAACACCGACGGATGAATGAAAAAGTAAGGGGGGCTCTTGGCCTAACGATACTCCTGGCGATGTCAGGCGTAGGCAAGCGTGCATTCGATTGGTGGTCTCGGGCCGATCCAACGGGATCTCGAAAACTTGGCTTGTTCCATCGACAAAATTGCGTCAAATTCTGGGAGAGGAGTCGCCATAGGCCACCACGGCGTCGATACTACCATCGGGACTTGTCACGCGTAGCTGTTCCTGCCAAGCTTCCTGCCCGAAGTGAAAGGCTGCTCTTGTGACTCCGAGATTATCGGCTATGTGGGAGTACAGATGTCGTCCCACTCGCACGGTTCAAGACGGGTGAGCCAACTTAGGGCGTAGTGGCGTTCGTAGACGATTCCGAGGTCGATGTCTTCCGGCGGCTTATTGTTGTCGAGTTGGGCTTGGCGCACGAGCCAGAGTTGGCAGAAGGTAAGGTCGAGGGTGTCGAGCAGGATGCTGGGGGCGCGCAGGTGGGCGCGGGTGAGTAGCTGGTCTTCCTCGGAGTCTAGCATCATGCCGACCACCGTCGAGGCATCGCAGATCTCCGAGGGAGGCGGCAGCTCCTGAAGCCCGACGCTCCAGAGAAGCGCCAGGAGGGACTCGTAGCGCCAGCTGAAGGCGACATGCGCTTCGGGCTCAGAATTCGGGTGGTTGAGGTAATCTTGCTCTTCCGGAGTGAGGTGGGCGAACCCCAGGGGGCGTAATTCCTTGAGCTCTTCCGTCGGGATCGGCTCTCCGGCCCCGGCGGAATCCCCTCGTAGCGCTACCAAGAGTAAGGCCAGGCACCGCTCGGCGACCTCGCGGGCCTCGCGAAGGTGTATTTCCCGCTCGGAGATGACCAGAGGAAGGTGCTTTGGAACCGAGAAGCCTTGGCTTTTGAGTCTCGTCTGGGACCGATCTCGACGCTGGCGTGCCTCCAAGGGCTGTGGAACTTTCGCTTGTGGGTGGGGTTGCCCGCCGGGGGAGTGGAGCGTCCTCCCCTCGCTATCGATGAACTCTCCATTGGTGCGGCGCAGAATACCCGCGCTCTGTTCGAGCCAGGGCAGGACCGCTGGATAGGCCTCCGGTGCGACCTCCAAGACTAGAAAATGTCGAGTTCGCTCGAGTTGTCTCAAGAGGGCGAACATCGCTGGGGTCATCTCGTGGGAGCTGTGTATCTGCTCGAAGAGTTCATCGAGTTGTCGTGAGGTGCCCTGGTCCGCAGATTGGCTATGGGAGATGATGCGGTGAGGAAAGTCTCGAGGGGGAAGCTCCCGCACGGAGCAATAGATGGAGACTTCCATGGTCGAGTGGTTCTGTAAGGTGAAGTCGGGACCTTTCCAACCTTTGTAGCTACCACTCTTATAGTTGCTACTGGCAACCTACTGGGCATCGAACCTTGGGTGGTACTTTGGGGAGCACCTCGTGCAGGTGATGGGTACCCTTGGCGCCATTTTTTGCCAAGATCCCGCTTCCCCTGATGGAGTCCCTCAAAATAAGAGAGCCCTTGATTTCTCAAGGGCTCCCCTGGTGGGTCATGCAGGATTTGAACCTGCGACCACCCGATTAAAAGTCGGATGCTCTACCGCTGAGCTAATGACCCGTGCGCGCCCTGAGGGGTTCGAACCCCCAACCTACGGCTCCGAAGGCCGTCACTCTATCCAGTTGAGCTAAGGGCGCTCATAGGCCGGACCGAAGTCCGGTGTTTTTAAAAATGGGGCGAGCGATGGGAGTCGAACCCACGACCCTCGGTACCACAAACCGATGCTCTGCCATTGAGCTACGCTCGCCACGTTTTATAAGAGAAGCGTACCCAGCAGGACTCGAACCTGCGACCTACTGCTTAGAAGGCAGTTGCTCTATCCAGCTGAGCTATGGGTACCGGTATTACCTGCCAGCTCCGATGGTCGGAGCGGCCGGATTCGAACCGGCGACCCCTTGCTCCCAAAGCAAGTGCGCTACCAGGCTGCGCTACGCTCCGTCTCTTTGCGGGCTTCGACAGTATAGCGACCGGTCCCATTCTCGTCAATCGCTGATTTTTAATCGACTTCGCCGGAACGGCATCGGAGGGCTCTAAGGTACAGAGTCAGTAGTGATCTCGAGCTTTTCCATCAGCGCGCGAAAGGCTTTCCCGCGGTGACTGATCTCGTCTTTTTGTTCGGGCGATAGCTCGGCCACGGTACAGCCGAGTTCGGGAAGATAGACGATCGGATCGTAGCCGAACCCTCCGTCTCCCTTAGGTTCGAATCCGATCACGCCTTCCATGGCGCCCTCGGCGGTGTATTCGCGACCGTCGGGAAACGTCACCGCGGCCACGCAGCGAAAACGCGCCGAACGCTTGCCTTCGGGGACATCTTGCATCGCTTCTAGTACGCGCGCCATCTTCTCGCTATGAGGGGTGTCGGCACCGGCGTACCGCGCGGAGTGAACCCCGGGCTCTCCACCCAGCGCGTCGATCTCGAGCCCGCTGTCATCAGCCATGGCGTTGAAACCCGTCATCTTGGCGTAGTAGCGACTCTTGAGAAGAGCGTTTTCCAGGAAGGATTCGCCTGTCTCTTCGGGCTCGGGAATTGGATCGTGCTCGGAAAGGTCGGTCAAAGTGATGGGATAGGCGGCCAAGATTCCGCGAATTGCCTCTGTCTTGTGGGGGTTGCCGGTGGCGACGAGGTACTGCTGCACTAGGGCTAAGTCTTCCCGAGGTGGTTAATCTCGGTCCAACTCTCATCGATCTGCCACTGCAGAGTCTTGATATCCTGGCAGATGGATAACAGTTCGGGGTCGGTCAGCTTGTTCTTGGCGTACAGCTCGTAAACTTTATGGGCTAAGGACTGCATCTTTTTCTCTTTGTCCTCGCGTTTGGCTTGCACATCCATTTTCAGACGCTGAATGCGAAGCATCTTCTCCGAGTTGCGAATGGCGGCATCCCGCGATTTTTGAACGCTTTTGGAGGCCCCTTTAAAAGAGTCTCCCAACATATCGAATAGGCCCATATACGGTTGGTTCTGTTCCCTTCTAGAGAGTCCTTCGCGCTCAGTTCTCCGCTTGGAGCTTGTTCGACACCCGTGCTAGTCGGACCAGAATCTCCTCGATGTCGCGATCGGTATGAGCCTGACTGAGGCCCGCGGCATCAAAGGTTGAAGGTGGGAAATAGACTCCCTCCTCCAGTGCCAGGTGGAAGAATCGAGCGAACTTTTCGCTATCCAACCCCTGGGCGTCCCGATGGTCGCGCAGCCGGGACACCCCGAAGCCGAATCCGAACATTCCACCCATGGCCGGGACGTGGGCATGTGGGAACAGACGGCGCAGGCCCAGGCACAGCTGCTCGGTTTTGGCCGTTAATTCTTCGAAGAAGCCAGGGCGCGCGTATTCCCGCAACGCGGCGATTCCGGCTCGCACGGTGAGAGGATTACCGCAAAAGGTACCGGCTTGATAGACCGGACCCAGTGGCGCGACTCGCTTCATCAAGTCCGCGCGTCCGCCATAAACCCCGATGGGAAGCCCTCCGGCCACCGCCTTGCCGAGGCAAGTGAGGTCAGGTTTGAGTCCGGAGAGCGACTGAGCGCCACCGGCGGCGACACGAAAGCCGGTCAGGACTTCATCATGAATGACCAGGGCGCCATGCTCGTGACACATCTGCTCGAGGCCTTTCAAGAACTCCAAAGAGGCGGGGATGACCCCCATGCTTCCCGTGACCGGCTCCAAGATCGCGCATGCGATCTGCCCATGGTGCTGTCGGAAGAGCTCAGCCACCGATTCGAGATCTCCGAATGTGGCCAGAAGTGTGTCGGCCACCACGGCCGGAGTGGTTCCCAAGGGGATCGGTCCTCCGGCCTCCTCGGCTTCTTGCCCGGCGGCGTCCAAGGGGGCCACGTGTCCGTGATAGCAGCCTTCGAATTTGACGATCTTGGGCCGGCCGGTGGCGGCACGGGCGACCCGGAGCGCGCTCATGACCGCCTCGGCCCCCGAATTGACGAAGCGCATCATTTCGAGACTGGGCAAAAAAACCTTTAGAGCCTGGGCGAGCTCGAGCTCCCAAGGAGTCGGGGCTCCAAACAGAGCACCGTCGAGGAGAGCCGCCTTGACGGCCTCGATGACAGCCGGATGGCTGTGTCCCAGCACCAGAGGGCCCCAACCACAGCAGAGGTCGAGGTACTCGCGTCCATCCGCATCCCAGACGCGCGGCCCCTCACCTCGGACAAGGACACGGGCTTTTCCGCCGACCAGATGAAAGGCGCGAAAAGGGCTGTTGACCCCGCCGGGAATGAGTTGACTGAGTTGGTCGTAGATCTTGTCGGAAGATGACATGTCGCGGGCTACGTCGCCCCGACAAGGCCGACCTTCCGCGCGTTGTGCGCTTCTATGGGAGAGAAAGGTTCCCGGGCGCCCAGGCCGAAATTGGAGAAATGCCCACCTTTGAGTTTGAGGCCATCGACCGGCAGGGTCGAACGGTCAAGGGGGTGGACACGGCCAAGCGTTCTCGCGATGTGGCGGAAAGATTGCGAGAACAGGACCTGACGGTCTTGGACGTGAGGGAAGTTTTGGGTTGGAAAGCGGCGCTGGCGAAGTCCATGGGACTCAGCCGGCGACTACCGCTCTATCCGACCATGGTGGCGATGCGCCAGCTCTCGACCATGGTTCGGGCTGGTATCCCCATTGGAAAGACCCTGGATAATTTGACGGGCCAGGGACTCGACCAGCGGGTGGATCAAGCTCTGCACGAAATTCAAAAACAAGTCCGTACGGGATTTTCTCTGGCTCAAGCTTTCGAGAATCAGGGGGTCAGGTTTCCCGCTCTGACCACACCATTGATCAAGGCCGGTGAAGTCTCCGGAAACCTTGACGAGATGCTGGAGCGGTTGGCTCTCTATCTCGAGAAAGACCTGGCGTTGCGAAGAGCTTGGACTCAGGCCTCCGTTTATCCCTTTCTCGTCTTTTTCACATGCTGTTTGCTGACCGTGGGCATGGTGTCGTATGTGTTTCCCACTTTCATCGATCTCTTCCGTGGACTTGACGTGCATCTTCCGGTCGTCACACGGGCCCTGATCACTCTGACCGAGACGGTCAGAAATCCCGTGATATTTATGCCGGTGCTTTTGGGAGCGATTATCGCGACGCTGTCTCTTCACCAATACTTCCTGACTCCGGTGGGACGTCGACAGTGGGATTGGATCCGTCTTGAGCTTCCTTACCTAGGAGCGCTCAATCGCAAGATCGCTCTCAGCCGAGTGGCACGCACCCTCGGCATTCTCCTCTCCTCGGGCATACCCACTCTGTTGGCACTCAAGATCGCGGGGACGGCCAGCGACAATTCCATCCTTCGAGACGCCATCGACCGGATCTGTGCGGAGATGAAGCGAGGCGTCAGGTTCTCCGACCTGCTGGGGGGGAGTGACATCTTCCCGCGCGTTTTCGTGGATATGGTTCACGCGGGCGAGGAGTCGGGGGAGGTGACCACGATGCTGATTCGTCTGGGCGACTTTTTTGAGGAAGAAGTACAGTTGTCTCTCGCCGCCTTTACATCAATGATCGAGCCCGTTATGATCGCGGTGATGGGAACGATGGTCCTGTTTGTTCTAGTCGCGGTGTTTCAGCCGATCTATCAGCTGATGGCGCTCTTCTGATGCGCGGATTAAGAACAAGACTCATTCTTGTGTTATTGGTGGTGCTGACCACCGGGGCTTTGGCCGGAGTGGTTGAGGACGCGGAAGAGACTCTCAAGGGGGTGCCCGCCGACGGACCGGCGCGAGCCCAGCTGAAGTCCTCTCAGAGTCAGCCTAGACCCTACCCGCAAGCTTCGAGCTCATCGGCGACCAGGAGCGCTTCTTCCACGGGTTCTGGTTCGAGCTCGCCCGGGTCACGGAACTCAGGATCGTCAAGCGGTCTTCGCGATGGCGGAGTGACCGCTACCTCGGAGCCGACTCCAGGCTTGGAGAGTGAACAGGCCCGTCGCCGGAGGACCCAGGACTCCAAAGACATGGCTTTGAGTTTTGGAGGCGTTCTTCTGCTGCTACTCTTTGTCGCCGTCGCGACCTACTACGGTCGCCGGCTCAGCGGAACCTCGGATTGAGCCCGTATTGTCGTCATTGCCTAGGGGTGGCGCGTCCAGGCGAGCCGCGCTGTCCGCTGGATCATCAGTTTTACCTTCGGCGGGAGTGTTCGGGATGCGAAAAAGAGATCTATCCTCGCGAGCTGTTCTGCGTTCACTGTGGGGTGAGTGTTCAAGAGCCTCGGGAGGTCCTTTTGCTACCCGAGGAGGGTAGCCGAGTCTCGATGGTCGGGGCTCTCTTTCTTGACTTTCTCGGACTAGGTTTGACCGTCAGCTTCCTTTTCTGGGCCATTCCGGCTTTCTTCGTGCTGCTCGCCACTTTGGTGGTTCATCTGATCTACAGGACCTGGGCTAGAGCCCAGGGGCGGCAGTCCTTTGGCCAGTCGGTCTTTCATCTGCTCACGGTGACCCGTGACGCCGCTCCAGCGGACTTCTCTCGAGCGCTTCGCCGAACGGTCGGCGAGCTCTTCTGGCTCCCGCTCTCTTTTGTACTCGGCGTCAAGGCAGGGCGAGAGCTCAACGGCTTCAGCGACTGCTATGAGGTTCGACTTGTTTGAGACGGGATTATGGCGCATCGTCCTTTTCTCCCTCATTCCGGGACTTTTTTGGCTGGCGTACTTGCGTACGCTTTCTCGTCGCATCGCCGTTCCTTTGGGGCTATGGCTGTGGGCTCTCGGATTGGGATGGACCTCCACTCAGCTGACGCTGTGGCTATCTCGAAGCTTGGGAGTCGACGTTCTGCAGGCGATTCCCGTTGTGGGCTTGCTGGTCTATTTCGTATTGGGAGTCGGTCTGGTGGAGGAAGGGGCTAAGGCGTTCTGCGCTCTGGTTGGGCTATCGCTGTCAGGGTCGGCGCGAGAGCCACTGGTCACCCTCCAGTTGGCGGGGGCCGTGGCCCTGGGATTCGCCACGACAGAGAACGTCTTATACGTGGAGCAGCACGGGGAGCAGGTTCTGGTGGGCCGATTCCTCTTCGCGACCCTCGGACATGTCTTGTTCGCCTCGGTCTGGGGCTTGGCTTTGGCCAGCAACCCTGATGGTGGAGGACGGCGACGTTGGGGCCTCCTTTTGGGTGGACTCCTGCTGTCCAGCTTGGCCCATGGACTTTATGATTGGTTTCTTAGCACCGAGCGTCCGGCTCTGGCGGTCCTGACCCTGGCAGTGCTCTGGTTCGGATTCCGCCAGGCGACCTTGGAGGCATTTCTGCGTCAAGAGTACGAGCGGGAGCTACCTTACAATACTCGAGAATGCTCCGCATGCCGAGTTCTGACTCGCGCCGAAGGTCAGTTCTGCAGTTTTTGTGGAGTCAAAGATGGGGGCGAAGCTCTTACTTCATCTCCGCCGGGCGCTTAAGGACTTCTTGCTGGATCGGATTAGCCCGACGCTCCGCGAGGTTCGGCGATACCGAGACGCGGTTACGACCTCCGCGTTTGGAGACGTAGAGTGCGTCGTCGGCCGCTTTGGCCAGGTCTTTCTTGGAGTCGGCGTCGAGGGGGAAGCAGGCTAAGCCGATAGAGGAGGTGACCTGCACCTCGTTGCCTCCAAAGCGAAGCTGGAAAGCCTCTCGGATCCGCTCGCACATCCTTTGCGCGTCTTCTTTGCGCGTGTTTTTCAACAGTAGGGCGAATTCATCACCACCGTAGCGGCAAACGATGTCGGAAGCTCTCACCTTGTCTTTTAAAAGCGCGGCAATCTCCTTGAGCAAGGCGTCACCGGCCGGATGGCCGAGGGTATCGTTATAGGTTTTGAAGTTGTCGGCGTCCACCATGACCAGGACCACCGGTTGGTTGTGGCGATCGGCGTACTCGATCTCTTCGTTGAGTTTTTCCTGGAAAAGGCGGTGGGTGTAAAGACCGGTCAAACCGTCGGTCAGTGCCATCTTCTGTGTCTGCTCGTAAAGGCGGGCGTTTTTAAGAGCCATCGCGGTCTGGTAGGACACGGTTTCGATGATGTTGCGATGCTCTTCGGTCAGAGCGTTCTCTCGAGCCGCGCCCACGTAGAGCGCCCCGAGCAGTGTGCTTTGGGGCGTGTCGCCAGCCTCTTCCTCACCCTCGGCGTTTTCTTTTTCCTCCGCTCCACCGAAAAGCGGCGCCACGACCACGGACTTTTCCGAACCGAGGAGATTCTGGACATCGAACATTTCCGTGTCTTGGACCAGAATGGTGGAAGAAAGACTGATGGCTTTCCCCAGCAAGCCTTCGTCGTCGCGCAGGGCCAGGTTGCGCACGTAGTCGGCGTAAGGGGTGTCGGGAAGTTCAGCTCGCATGGCGTGACCCTTGGGGTCTTCAGGGTCGCGGGTAAAGAGAATGACGCTTTGGGCCTCCGAGATCATGCTCTTGATGGAAGAGGCGACGACCTGAAGAGTGGCCGAAGCCTTGAGGCTCGCTCCCATCTGTTGACCCATCTGTTGAAGTCCCGCCAGTTGCGCGTTTTTGGCTTCCACCGCGGCCAGAATCTTCTTGACGTTGAGTAAGTCTTTCTCCTTGTCCTCGAACAGCATGGCTGTCTTGACCGAGGGGGCGGCGAAGGCGGTCAGCATTTTCAGGGCTTTGAGGTGTTCTTCGTTATGAGTGTTGACCTGAACCGACCCGACGTAGATGACGCCGACGATCTCTTTGCTGACGATCAAAGGGACGCACATGACCGAGCGCTCGTCTTTAAAGATTCGTCCTTCGGAAGAGGATGAAAGCTCGGGCTTGAGGCGCGGTCGACGGCTCTCGACGACCTCTTTGATCAGGGATTCTTCCAGTTGAAGTAGGTGAGACATCGCGAGGACGTCCCGATAGGGAGTCTCGGAGAGGACCGGAGTCAGGTTGTCGCCGCGATAAAGTAGAATGACACAGGACTGGAAGGGGATGCGAAGCCTTCGCACCATCGACAACACAATGCCGACGGTCTCCTCGAGTTGGGTTGAGGCACCCAGGCTGCTGGCCATGTCGTAAACACTCTGCAGTTCGTCGGAGAGACGGCGGTTCTGGCTGGTGAGTTTCTCGGCGGCTTGTTTTTGCGTCTGGCTCTGGTGTTGCGCCATACGCAACTGTCTTTCCAGCTCTTCTTGCTCCTGCACCTTGATGCCGTCGAGCCAGTATCCCAGAGCACCGGCGAAAGGTAGGGCGGCGAGTGCCGTGACGACGACCGCGACCACCTCGTCGGAGGCGGCGTGCAGTCCCCCGCCGAGCGCTCCCACGAGGGCGGGCAGGGCGAGCAAGAAGCGATTCGCGGGCTCTTCCCGGACAGCTTTCCAGCCCTGCTCGAACTCTTTGTCCTCGGTTAGGGAGACGACGGCATTAACGACGATCAGATCGTAGATTAGCCAGGCGACATAGCCCGCGCTCACGGCGACGAAAAGATACTGTTCCGCGAAGATCTGGCTGGCCATGATGGCGCCACCCACGACACCGGTTCTCAAGGTGTTGACGCCAGCCCCGTTGAGGCGGGTACTCATCGGTTGACTGCTAGAGGCCAGTCGCCCGATCGAGGAGATACCGGTCATCGCGACCGCCACACCCAAAGCTGCTAGCGAGGTGTCCACAGGGGTGTCGGCGCCATGAAGGTAGACGAGGAGGACATAGAGGGGCGAGGCTAGTGAAAAGTAGCCGGCCGGAGCGAGCGATCCGGAGCGAAATTCCAGGATGAGGCCCGCCACCAGCGCGCACAGGAGCGCTGGATGAAGTGTCACGTGGGGAAACGCTACGAATGCACCGGCTGCTGTGGCTAAAACCGCCAACAACGCGAGCACTCCCGAAAGAGTCTTTGACTTACCTTCGCTTGCTTGGGACACCTAGAGATCCAGATTCGACACTGGTCGAACATGAGGAATTTCCCGGATCCAAGGGGAGTTCCCTTCTGTTCTCACCGCTTATCTTTGCGCCCGCTCATCTCGAAGGAGCAGGCGGATCGGGTAGGAGGAGGCTCCCTCCGGGAGGGTTTTGAGGTGAACGGTGCGCCGGCCCCCGGGCGGTAGCTCCCAGGCTTTGATGGGATGTTCGGTCATGGCCTTGGTTATAGGTGTCTTTACGATATTGTCGTCGATGAGAAAGGAGCCTGTCGCGGCCCCACCTCGGGGGTTGAACAGTAGTTCGATCTTGGCCGGATGCTCGGTGGGGTTGGCTAGTTCGAGAGTCATGTCGTAGAGGACCCCGTAGTCGCCACGAAGTTCTCGGACTCCCGAAAATGTCTCCTGGCGCAAGGCGCCCACCGCGATCCTTGTCTCCTGTTCTTGGCCTACCTGATAGCTTCGGTTGAGGTGCTGGGTGGCCACCGGGTAGAAGCCGCGCGAATGCACGTCGGTTTCCTTAAGGAGATTGTTCAGCGACGGGGGCTCGTCCGGATCGGGACTGGCCAACAGGCCGAATTGCAGGAGGGGGCCTTGAGTCTGGGTCAGGCCAAGGGTGCCGCTGACCACCATCTCTGTTGGCATATCCTGGCGAAAGATGATACGGGTTTCACCGGCTGCTAACTCGAGGAACTCGCCCTGTTCGACTCTTTCGGCTTCAAGCCAGGCCACATTGTTGCCATGTCCGGTGGAGAAGTAGTCCAAGGACGGAGGCCCCGCCGCCGCGCGAAGGTACAGGCGCGCGGATTCTGTTCCATGATTGGTGACAAAAAGTTGAAGGCAAGGCGCGTCGCCCCGCAGTGAGCCGAGATGGTAGTATTGAAATCGGATGGTCCTATGGGGGGTTAGGCCGCCGGAAAAAAGTAGCCCTCTGCGGTCAACTTCCTCGGGATGGTCGGAAAGCGCGGCCACGGCGGGCGGGGGTGGTGTCCAGTCCAGGTTGATGACCTGACCTCCGTCCGGAGCTTTCCAACTGTCTCCGGGGCGAAGGTCGTTTGGCGGAAAATGCTTCCACCCCCGTTGACTTAGGACTTGGCGTAGAAAGTCAATCCGGGCCGGCTTGCCCGTAACAAGCACGGGATCGGCTTGGGCCAGCCCGCAAAGAACGAAGAAAAGTGCTAAGAGAGAAGTTTTACTCAAGCGCATGAAGTGCCTCTTCGAAGGTGCTCACGGGAACAACGGTCATGGAGGTAGCGATGTTCTGAATTTCCGGCCAGTTTTCCCTTGGAACCAGAAAAGTGTCGGCCCCCGCCCTTTCGGCTCCCACCAGCTTAAACCGGAGACCTTCGATTGCGCCGACTTGTCCAGCCGGGTCGAGAGTCCCCGTGGCCGCGATCACGCGACCGCGCGCGAGGTCTTTCTCCCGATTCAGTCGGTCGTAGATCTCTAAAGCGAAGACCAGTCCACCCGAGGCTCCACTGGTGTTCCCGCTATGAAATTCCACTTTGACGGGAAGCTCGACGGAGGTGTATTCGGGCCGGAGAACGGCACCGATTCTTCGTTTCCCTTCAAGTGTGGCGGTCTTGAGTTGGATTGGGAGATTTTTATCCTCCCGCTTGACGGTGGCTTTCAGCACCTGCTCGTCGGCGGTCCCCTCCACCATCGTACGAAAGCTCGTGAGCGCTATACGGTCCTGGCCGTTGAGGGAGAGGAGCAGGTCGCCCGGGCGCAGCGAGTTTTTGTTGGGGGAGTCAGGCGTCAGTCCCAGGACTCTCAAGCCGACAAATTCTCCCTCGAGATGAAAGCCGAGTTCTTCCAGGGCGACTCGCGTGGAGATGTACTGTGCCAGCTCCATCTGACCACCCTCTGGTGGTGACTGGGCTCGATGACTTTCGTTTTCAACCTGATCTGAGCTCAGGCTGGCCGCCGGATCCAACATCGCGTAGATGCAAAGCAGTAGGGTTGCCTTCTCGGACAGGACCGTGGTCATCAGGTATTGGCCGTCCACAGGCCCGCTTCGACTGTCCTCGATGTTGATGATCGAGGAGACCGGCACGGCGCGTCCAGGGGCATTGAGGATATAGGGGGTGGGCGTGTAGACGGTGATCCCCGCGATGACCAGGGCGAGCGCCAGGCCACGAAGGATCTTTACCCAGACGGGCTGGTCAAGGAATTTCCGCAACACCCCCTATTCTGTGTCGTGGAGCGACTCTTGTCCTTGCTTGACGATGCTGAGAATTTTGGAAAGTTCCGATTCCATCCCTCCTAGGATACGCATGGCGTACCGGTCGGCGTCCTCGCGAGTTTCTCGTGCGATCTTCTCGGCGGCGTTCTTTTTTTTCTCTCCTAGCGCTTCGGCTTCAGTTACAATTCGTTGAGCTTCCTGTTTGGCTCTTGCCAGGATCGATTCGGCCTCGCGACGGGCGACCACCACGATCTCTTCGTTTTGAACGCGTCGCGAGGTCTCGGCTTCGGCTTTGGTAAGAATTTCACGCGCCTTGCTTTGAGCGTCTTTGACCACGCGGTCGGCTTTGCCCTTGGTTTCCTCGGCTATGCGTCGAGTTTCTCGAGAGATCCAACGAGCCTGATGAACTTCCTCGGGAAGGCTGTCTCGAGTGCGGGCTATCAGTTTCTGAAACTTGTCTTTGTCGATCACCGTGCGGGCCTGCATGGGCCAGGGGAGAGGCTTACCTTCGTTGAGGGCTTCCTCCATGGAATCGAGCGCGTTGAATACATTCATCGTTGTGCCTCCGAAATGATGTTTGAGGATGAAGTGAGTGGAGCCTCCAAGGGGGCTCCAAATTTTTCCACGAGACGAGCGTTGACGGCGGCCGGAACCATATGAGTGACGGAGCCGCGCAGGCGAGAGATCTGTCGGACCATGCTAGAACTCAAAAAAGCGTTCTCGATGGCGGTCATCAGGAAAACGGTTTCGACTTTTTCATCCAAGCTTGAGTTGAGGGCGGCCATCTGAAATTCCGATTCGAAGTCGGAAATGGCGCGGAGTCCCTTGACGATCAGATGGACATTGACGCTGTCGAGATAGTGGACCAGCAGGCCCGAGAAAGTCGAGACTTTGACATTGGGAAGCCCGGAGCAGACTTGACGGATCAGGTCCTGCCGTTCTTCCAGGGTGAAAAGAGGGTCCTTCGCGGGATTAACGATCACCGCCACGATCAGCTCGTCAACCAGGTGGCTTGCACGTGTGATGATGTCCAGGTGACCATTGGTCACCGGGTCGAAGCTGCCCGGATAAACGGCGCGTTTCACGCTAGAGAAACCCTTTCAGAACGGATCTGTGAAAAAAATTCTAGTCCGTGAGAGGGAATCCTTCTTCATCCTCCATGTTAGGAGAATTATTTTCAGATCATCTTATCCGCGATAAGTGCCGTCCGGGGTGAGGAAGCGAAACTGAAGATTGTGGGTCACTCGTTGCCAGTTTCCACCCAGATAGACATAATCGTTGCCTCGAGCGAGGAAGCTTCCGGGAACGGCCATCGGTTGGGCGTAGGGACGCCCGCCGGTGTGATCGGGGATACGTTGCTCGTAGAGCCAGAACTCGACGGTCTTTCGCTGCCCGGGAGCTAATTCGGGAAGATTGGCGATGGAGGCGTTGATCGTTCCGAGGTACCCGCTTTCGAAGTTGCAGACGATCTCGACATCACGCGCGGGCGCGTTGCCGGAGTTGACCACGGTGGCTACAATTCTCAGGTTGTCTCCGGTGGAAAAAGACCGCGTTTCTAGCGCCTTGAGAAAGGGGCGGCTGGCAGTGCGAGAGTTTTTGACCGCATGCTTTGATGTCGGGCCTAGATGAACCGAAGCCACTCCCTGGCCGGCATCGTAGTGATACTGTCCATCGAGAGCTTTGGAAACCGATTCTAGGGGAACGTAAACCTGGTTGTCGTACCACAGGGCTTTCCCCTCGAGTGGGGCGCCTCCGATAATGACTGAGAGGCGTTTAGGCGCCGCGGCGAAGACGGGGAGTGACAATAGAGCCAGAGCCAGAATGGAAAGTTTGCGTCGCTTGGTCATAGGAAAGAGCCTCCGGCATATTATTATAGAGTCAAGCTCCCGTTTTGGATACCTTTCGATTATGAAGATTTGCTCTAGACATTGAAGGATATTCTATTTTTCAAAAGAACATCTCGGGGCTATGTCAAAAAAGGTGTTGGGCGGCCGCTTTCAATTGGAAGGCAAACTCGGCGAGGGAGGCATGGGGTCGGTCTATCGGGCCCTGGATCTTCAGTCGCGTCGATCGGTAGCGATCAAGATCCTTCGAAAGGACCTCAGCGAGTCGCGTCACGCACGCCGACGTTTCGCGCGTGAAGCACGAGCCGCGGGAATGTTGGATCATTCCAACATTGTCCATATCCTGAAGTTCTACGACGAAGCCCGCCCTTACATGGTGATGGAGCTTGTCGACGGGATCTCCATGCGTCGCTTCGTGCGCCGAGAAAAGCCCGGCGTCGACCGGCTTTTACTGGTGATGATGCAGCTGTGCGACGCTCTGGCTCACGCCCATGACCGGGGAATCGTCCATCGCGACATCAAGCCGGACAACATCGTGATCGTTTCCGGAGCGGACGAGGTCGACATTGTGAAGGTGCTCGATTTCGGCTTGGCTCGTGTTCGACTTCCTGAAATTTCCCATCTGACCCGCTCCGGTTCGGCTCTTGGAACCTGTTCCTACATGGCTCCCGAGCAGGCTTCGGGCCGTCCCGCTGATGAACGGAGCGATCTCTACTCGCTAGGGGTTATCCTCTATGAAGCGGTTTGTGGGCGCACCCCCTTCACAGCCGACGATCCGGCCTCTATTTTGTACATGCACGTTCACGAGGAGCCGAGGAATCCTCGCAGCCACAATCCCGACATTCATCCGGAGTTGGAGCGGCTGATTCTGCGTTTGATGAGCAAGCAGGCCGATCAGCGTCCTAGCAATGCGCGCTTGCTCAAAGAGCAGTTTCAAACCTTGCGCAGGGTTCTGCGCGGGGAACAGGTCAATGTGACTATGGACATGCCCGCGATTAAGCCGCAGCAAGGGGGAGTGGGACTACCTCAAGCGCTGCCGAAGGCTGTCCCGTTGGAGCCGGCTCCCGGCGAGGCCGTCTCTGTCTTGACGGCCGACGTTCCGGCCTTTGGCCTTCTGACTCGCGGCCGCAATCCATTGGAAGCTACCGAGCTCGAGGCTGAATTGGTGGAGAACCTGGAAGAGTCGGTCCGCCAGCATGATGGACGTGTCCTGGACCGGTACGGCACCCGAGTGGTGGCGGCCTTTTGCGGAGAGGATCACGGCGCTCGCGCGGTCCATTCTGTGGCCCACATGCGAACTCGCGTCGGCGCGGTTTTGAATCGCTATGCCTTAGAAGTTGTGCCGACAGTGTCGGCAGGTGTCTTTGGGGGTGAACTTCCTCAACGTAAGGCGGGCGATTCCTGGGAAGAAGTGGCCAAGCAGGAGTTGATGCACGGCGCGGCGCGCCTGGAGCGACTGTCGCGGAAACTGCCCGACGACACCTTGGTCAGCGAGGACTGTCTGGCCGAGAATCTTCGGGCCGAGCACCTTCGTTCGCTTTTTGTGCGCGGTCGGCGAGAACCGATCAAGGTTTTCCGCGTCCAGCCGGCCTGATCAAAGGCGGCTTGAACGATTTGACTTTCGGAGTCTTGTTGGCTAACCTGTAGGGGTGCACGTGCTGACTTTGGTGAAAGCGTTTTCCGTCGTCTTAGCGACCGGAGCGCTTTCTTTTCTACTGGCGGAGTGGCGCTTTTACCGCAAGTCCTTTCGCCAGGTCACCGATATGTTTTCAGCCGCTCCCGATACGGGACGTTTGATACGCCGCACAGTCGGGTCCGCTCTTTTGTTGGTGATGAGCGCTTTGATGTTCGTGGGGCGCTTGCCGGAGAAAGGGTTGACCGACCCGACCGAGGCGATGCACCTTTTTTATTATTGGATCGCGATTATAGCTTTGGCACTGACGCTCGGCGTCATCGCGCTTGTCGATGCCTTGTCCGGAGTTAAGAAGTTGGGTTCGGCTGTCTCTTTGGACCAGGCGCGAGAGCTCTCGGTGCTGGCTGAGCAGTTACGGGAAGCTCGAATCGACCCTACCGAACTCGAGCGCAAACTCCTTGAAGATCAAGATCTGCGGCCTAACCAGGGCTGAGGATATCCACCAGGCTTGTCATCTTGGCGCGGACGTCTGCGGCTTTGTCTTGGCGCCCAGTTCTCGACAGATCTCCTTGGAGCGGCTTGGGGCGTTAGTATCAAACGTTCCCACCTCTGTTCTTTCCGTGGCGGTGATGGTCGACCCGACCTGGGAAGAGGCGGATCGCGTCCTGGAGTACGTGGATCGAATTCAGTTTCATGGACAGGAGTCGCCCGAGTTTTGCGCTCGCTACGGACGGCGGGCCTGGAAGGCGTTTCGTATTAGGGAGGCGGCGGACATCCTCGGTCTGGAGGCCTATCAGCGTTCGGTCGGGGCTTTTTTGCTCGATAGCTACGTGGCCGGAGTGGCTGGTGGAACAGGGAAGACTTTTGCCTGGAGCCTACTCGAGGATCAAAGCTTTTCTCGTCCGGTATTTTTAGCTGGAGGACTCAACTCGGCCAACGTGGCAGAAGCCTCTCGAGTAACCTCCATTCACGGGCTCGATGTGAGCAGTGGGATCGAGGTCGAGCCGGGGCACAAGTGCCCCGAGAAGATGAAACAGTTTTTCGCGGCGGCTCGCCCACCAGGTAGGTGAACCGTCGTCCTAAGACGGGAGCTAGGTGATGACGCTGACAAGTTGGCCAGACGCGCGTGGGCGCTTCGGCGAGTACGGCGGGCGCTTCGTGCCGGAGACGCTGCATAGCGCGCTGGTGTTGCTAGAGGAAAGCTATCGCCAGGTCAAGGACGACCCGGAGTTTCAGGAGACATTGCGGCGCGAGCTGACCGAGTTTTCCGGACGACCCACACCGTTAACCCGCGCCGCCGGACTAGAACGGGCCTGGGGTGGTCAGGCCAAGATCTGGCTTAAACGCGAGGACCTCAACCATACCGGCTCCCATAAGCTCAACAACTGTCTAGGACAAGTGCTTTTAGCCAAGCGGCTAGGCAAGTCCCGGATTATCGCTGAAACAGGCGCGGGTCAACACGGCGTGGCCACTGCCACGGTCTGTGCTCGCTACAATCTGCCCTGCTTGGTTTATATGGGAGCCGAGGATGTCCGCCGCCAAGCTCTCAACGTCTACCGCATGAAGCTTTTGGGCGCCGAAGTGGTGCCGGTGGAATCCGGCTCTCGAACTTTAAAAGACGCCACCAACGCCGCGCTTCGCGATTGGGTGGCCACGGTGGAGAATACCCACTACATCATCGGCTCGGTAGTGGGCCCTCATCCCTTCCCGATGATGGTGCGGGACTTTCAGTCGATCATCGGGCGGGAGGTGAAAGAGCAGCTCGGGCGGCTACCCGACCGAGTGGTGGCTTGCGTGGGCGGTGGTTCCAACGCGGCCGGAATTTTCTATCCTTTCATCGCCGACAATTCAGTGGCGCTCGTCGGGGTCGAGGCCGGAGGAAGAGGAGAGGAGATCGGTGAGCACTGCCGCTCTCTTTCCGCCGGCTCTCCCGGAGTTCTCCACGGCGCGCGAACCTATCTTTTGCAGACCGAAGGTCAGGTCAGCTTGACCCACTCGTTGTCGGCCGGGCTCGACTATCCAGGGGTGGGACCCGAGCATTCTTTTTGGAAAGACAGCGAGCGCGTCTCTTATCATTCGGTGACCGATGTCGAGGCTCTGACCGCTTTCGAGCAAGTGGCGCGACATGAAGGGATCATCGCCGCCTTAGAGTCGTCTCACGCTTTTGCCTGGGCAGCCCGGCACCACAAAGACTTCGCCTCCGAGAAAGACTGGGTGATCTGCTGCTCGGGTAGAGGCGACAAAGACGTAGCGGAAGTAGAGCGTTTGACCCAAGGAGAGCCTTCGTGATCGGAGCCAAGTCGGATTATCCCGCGGTTAGCCCATATCTTACCTGCGGATGGCCCAGCGAGGAAGCATTCCTCGAGTCGGTCGAGGGTTTGGCCGAGGCGGGTTGTCCCTTTTACGAAGTCGGGTTTCCTTTTTCCGACCCTATCGCGGACGGTCCGGTTATTCAGCAGTCCTCCGCCCAGGCTTTGGAGTCAGGGATGTCTCTGGACCGTTGCATCGAGTTGACCCGGAAGGCGACCCAAAAGACGGGATGCCATCCCATCTGTATGACCTATGCGAATCTCATTTTCTGCCAGGGACTCAATAAGTTTTGCGCTAAAATCGCAGAAGCGGGATGTGTCGGCCTGATCGTGCCAGACCTGTCCTTTGAAGAGTCGGAGCCGGTGGCCAAGGCCTGCGCTGAGCATGGACTGGAACTGGTCTCCTTTCTCGCTCCGACCAGCGCCCCCGAGCGACGTAAGGAGATCGCTTCGCAAGCTCAAGGGTTTCTCTACCTGGTGGCCGTGCGTGGCGTGACCGGAGGAGCGACCGAGATGAACGAGGAGCTCTCGCAGTTGGTGGCCCAAGCCAAGGCGGACTGCCAAGTTCCGGTCTTGGTCGGGTTCGGGGTTCGTGGCGCCGATCAGGTAAGAGACATGCTGGAGGCGGGAGCCGACGGAGTCTTCGTCGGAACCGCCCTCATCGAAGAGATCGGAAAGGCTCACAAAGAGGGGCGGCCCATCAAAGAGTCGGTGCGTGATTTTCTAAAACCGATGGTCGAGGTCTGCCGTTAGCGATAGCTCTTCTCGGAAGAGTCGCCAGGGAGAGCTTTGTTTTTATGGTCAGAAGCTAGAGTGCTCCAGGCCGAAACGAAAGCGGCCAACATGAGCATGAGCCCAATGATTCCGAGAGTGTAGCCGATGAACATCGAGAAGCCGACGAAGTCTTTGCCCAAGTAGACGCTGGCAACGGATACCGAGGAGTTGTCCGTGTCTCCGAAGTCGACAAGAAAGATCCCGGTGATGAACAGGACACCATGCATGGTCCAATGGAGAGCGACCTGATTATTCGTGAAATGGCGAGTTTCCCGTACCGACTTGGTAAAAAATTGCATCACGGTGCTTATGAGCGGCCCAAGAAGAATCGGAGCACCCATGAAAACTAACATAAAAGTGAGCCATCCGAAGGAACCCAGATAGCCCCGACCCACGACTAACCACAAAGGCTGAAGGATAGCCAGGGCTAAGAAAACGTGTCGATGAGTCCAAACCATGGCCTTGAACTTCGAGAGCCTTGAGGGCTGACCTTCGGACCAGCTCGAACATCGATGTGAAAACATCGTTCTCTTTGACTTCGGCGCGCACCGCGGGAACGAAGAGAGGCCTTGATCGGGCCTCTCTTTGTTCCTACGTATGGGAAGTGATGCTTACTTGACTTCGAACTTGTGAATGAAGTCGCCGCCGGCTTTGCCGTCGCGGTCGCCGTCGAGAGCCTGGCCGAAGGGGTCTTTCAGGCTGTCGGAAGAGGCCACGAACTCGTAGGAACCGGCCGGCAGCGAACCGACATTGAAGTCGAGCTGGTTGGTCAGTAGGCGCACTTCCTTAGGCGAGCCCTTCATCACAACTTCACCCTCGGAGTTGACCACCTGCCACGACTCTTTAGCGTTGGCGCTGTTGGGATCGAGGACCTTGTCGAAGCGAACGGTCAGCTTGGTGACACCGCCGTTGGGGTTCGTGGTCTCTTTCACCGACACGGTGGGAGCGGCCAGGGTCTCGGTCAGAGCGCGTCCGGCGTTGATTCGACCGCCTCCGAAGAGACCTTCCTGGCCGGCGTTTTGGGCATCAATATTGTCGGCGGTGCCGGCGATCTGGGCCCAGCGCTGAGCGCGGTTCCAATCGGGGTGAGCGCTCTGTACCAACGCGTGCAGTCCCATCGCGCCGGGGCTTGCCATACTGGTTCCACTCAAAGCCCCGGTGCGCCCGCTGGGAAGGGTGGAGACGATATCTTTTCCGGGTGAGGCGATGTCGATTCCGACACCGTAGTTGGAGAACGAGCTGCGCTTGTCCACCGAGCCGGTGTGGTCGGTACTGGCTACCAAGACGACATCTTCGAAGGCTGAGCGGGCGGGGTTGAGTCGCCCGCTGTTGCCGGCGGAGTTGAACACCAGAACGTCGTTGTCGGCCAGCGTTCGGTAGGCTGTTTCGATGGCTTGATCGCCTACAAAGCCGTCGATGTTGTAACTGGTGTTGACGCTCTTGGCGCCGTTATTCATGGCGTAGAGGTAGGCCTCGGCAACCATGGCGGAACTATAGCGTCGACGACCTCCGTCAATGCGGAGCGGCATGCTCTTGGCTCCGGGAGCCACACCGGTGGCTGCGCTCGTTCCTTCACGAGCGTGCACGATTCCATGAACGTGGGTGTGGTGGTCGCTGCCTTCGTGGCCGGCCACATTGTCGTTGTCGGTGAAGTCCCAGCCGGAGATGTCGTCAATGAAGCCATTTCTGTCGTCGTCGATACCGTTGCCGGCGATCTCGTTGGGATTTTTGTATATCGAGTCTTTCAGTTCCGGATGGCTCAGATCGACGCCACCATCAGTGATGGCGGTAATCACCTCGGGGCTACCTTTGGTCACGGCCCAGGCCGGATCGATGTTAATAACGTTGAGGTGGTTGGGCCGGCCTGCCTCGGGAGCCTGACGGGGGGCGTCCGAGGGGATCGGTTCGTCATAAAGCTTCCCCTCATACTCGTAGTTCGGCATCACCGATTGGAAGGTGCCGAAACTTTCCAGTTGGGCCTGATCGGCTTTGCCGGCCTGAACTAGCAGGAAGGTCGATTCACCCGCGGTGCCCAGCACGCGCTCGACTTGAACTCCGGTATTCTCTGCCAAGCCTTTCAGCTGGTCGTTGGAAGCCACGACAATGTAGCTACCGGGAATCTCGGTGCGTCGGATCTCCGGCTCTTCCTGGGGCGCGGCGGCCTGGACGGGAGCAGCTTCACCGCCCCGCGAAATCTCAACCTGATCGGAAACGGTGGCCTCTTTGGGCTGCTCTTGGGGAGCTGAGGCGCTCTTGGCGGCGGACTGGCCGCGGACGTTCTGGAGGGGATTTCCAAAGGATGAGATCATCATAATATTCTATTTCCTCAAGTTTGATTTTGGCTTATTCGATACCTACGGTAACGGCTACGCCTTGCGGAACTGGACTTCCACTTTGTCATTGTGCCCGAAACAGGGAGGAGAAAGTAGGCAACTTTTGTTACACGCAGGTCAGGGGATAGATCCAATGGGATACTCGAACTGTCACAGCTCCAATTTTGGGGTTTGGGCTAAGACTTCTTCTGTAAGATCACAGGGGTCAAAGGGGCAAGCGGAACCTGAAGTTTATGGTCTTTGACCACGAACTCTTGGCCGGAGAGAGCATCGACAAGAACGGTTCCGTCGGTCAGACCGCTCTCGGCTCGTAAAGGAATCTCGCGCTGACTAGGCTCTGTCCCGTTGTGAAAGATCGCGATCACTTCCTCTTTTTCGGTGGCACGGGAGAAAGCGTAGACCGCGTCGTCCACCCACATCTCCCGTTGGGCGCCGTGCTGGAGCGCCTCGGAGTTGTTGCGCAGATGGGTCAGCTTCTGCATCTGCGATTTCAAGTCAGGACGGGCGTTGAAGTCCATCATCTCGCGGTTGTGGGGGTCGTCTCCACCGGAGAATCCGGCTTCGGTTCCGTAGTAGACCGAAGGTACCCCGCGCACCGTCATTTGGAAAGCCAGAGCCTGGGTCAGGCGCTTGTCGCCTTCGCCCGGCAATCCTTTGTTGGCGGTGTGAAGAAAGCGCGGCAGGTCGTGATTGTCGAGAACGGTGACAAGCTTTGAGGGCTCCTCGTAAAGCGAATCTTGAGACAAGCGTTCGGCAATCTTTTTCATGCTCTGACCCTGCCCGAAGGTCTCTCGCATGGTGTAGTAGAGCGGTAGGTCGAAGAGGTAGTCGATCCCGGCCTTTTGATAGGATGAGACCACGTTGGGATCGCCGTGAAAGGCCTCCCCCATGACGAAAAGGTCCTCTTTGCCGGCTTTTTCCTTGACCTCGGGGACAAATTTTGACCAGAATTCGCGCGAGATGTGTTTGACGGCGTCGAGTCGGATCCCGTCGACGCCGGTTTCTTTGATCCACCAGAGGGTATTGTCGACTAAAAACTTGTAGGTCTCGGGGTTCTCTTGATTGAGGTCGGGTAGACCGCCCAAGTCGCCTCGTTCGACATCGATCGGATTGTTCCAGTCGTTGATGCCGCCCTGGTTGTGAAACCAGCCCTTTTTCGAAGGGTCGGAAAGCAAGCCGTGGTCGGGACCGACGTGATTTAAGACCACGTCGAGTACGACTTTGAGGCCCCGCTTGTGAGCTTCCTCCACTAGCTTTTTGGCGTCGGCCATGTCGCCCTGATGCTCTTCGACCTGATAGTGATCGCGGATCCAGTAGCCGTGGTGTCCGTAACCGTGATAGTCGCCCAGTTTCATCTCCTGGGTGTTGTCGGCCAGTGGCGACAGCCAGATGCTGGTGGCGCCCAGAGATTTGATGTAGTCGAGTTTTTCGGTCAGCCCTTTGAGGTCGCCGCCCCAGAAGCCACCCGGATGGTTGCGGTCGACGGCGAAGTTGTTGCTCGGATCCCCGTCGGCGAAGCGATCGGTCAAAGGGAAATAGATGATCTGTTCTTGGTGCCAGTCCTTTGGGGCCGTCGTGGACGGAGCGGGAATCGCCGGACTGACCGGCGCGGCTGCATGAGTGGAGGAGAGAGCGAAGCTCTCTTGAGGCAGACCGAACTCCACCGGGGGAGTCAAAGCCTTGACGCCCTCAGGCCTGAGGATCGGAGCGAGCTTTCCGATCGAGCTGAGAGTGGAAATCATCACAAGATAGACTATAAGGCAGAATAATCTCACGTGGATGAACAGGGTGTTAACGCATATCAAAGCTTTCGCGAAGGACCTTCTCTCGGCCGTCAGAAGATTTGCATCCTATGTTGATTGCGGTGATGGAAAAGTCCGCTTCTGTTAAGGAGATCGGCGCGGTTTTGAGACGGATCGAGGAGAGGGGTCTCAAGCCTTACCTCTCCCGAGGCGACGAGCAGACGCAGGTGGGCTGTCTTGGCGCCCCACGAGAGGACGAGCTGAAGGCTGAACTCGCCGAGCTTCCCGGGGTCTCGGTGGCCTTTGTCTCCCGCAGCCCTTTCAAGCTCGCTAGCCGGGAGTTCCGACCCGAAGCGAGCTCTTTTCGTATCGGAGGCGCCAGTGTCGGAGGTGAGCAGCTGACCATTATCGCCGGTCCCTGCGCGGTGGAAAGCGCCGAACAGCTGGGGCAGGTGGGAGAGCTTCTCAAGAAGCTCGGGGTTCCGATGATTCGAGGTGGAGCCTTCAAGCCCCGAACTTCTCCTTACGATTTTCAGGGACTAGGGGTGGAAGGGCTCAAATTGCTGGCTCAGGCTCGCGCTCGCTACGGCTTGAAGGTGGTCACGGAGTGTATCCAGCCATCGGACGTGGAAGTCTGCGTCGAATACGCCGACATGATCCAGATCGGCGCGCGCAACATGCAGAATTTCGCTCTTCTTCAAGAGGTCGGAAAAGCCCGCGTCCCGGTTCTTTTAAAGCGGGGGATGATGAGTTCTCTCAAAGAGTTCTTGCTTTCGGCCGAATATGTCCTGGCTCAGGGGAATGAGCGGGTCGCTCTGTGCGAACGGGGGATTCGTACCTTCGAGACCATGACGCGCAACACACTCGACATCGCCGCCGTTCCTGTTTTGAAGCGCTTGACTCACCTTCCGGTGATCATCGACCCGTCCCACGCCGCGGGCGACAGAGAGCTCGTTCCGGCGCTGTGCCTCGCCGCCGTAGCCGCGGGTGCCGACGGTCTCATCATCGAGATCCACCCACGCCCGGACGAGGCGGTTTCCGACGGTCCCCAGTCGATGACCCTGGAAGGCTTCGAGGCCCTTCACGGGCTTCTCGGTCCGGTTGCCCAGAGCGTCGGGCGGCGGCTGTAGCTTGACACTCCTAGGACCTGTGGGAGACATTTAGGGTAACCAAATTCCCATGGCCATCAATACCGGATATAGCAACCTCGGTAGCCCGCCCATCGGTCCTAATAAGGCCAATGTCATCGCGCCTAAGCTCGAGAACAAGCAGGCCGTTCAGAATCAACTTTCCTCGGAGCAGGTCGACCTCGGAGGGAGCCGACCTCTCAAGACTCCTCGTCCGGGCAGCGACATGGCCCAGATGCTGGAGGACCTCCAGAGTAATGGGGTACTTCCACAGTCCCGGTCTGAGGACACTTCCGTTAAGCCCAAGACTCTTCGCGAGCCGACTTCGGACTACATGGCTCAGATGGTCGAGGATGTCCAGCGCGACTTCGGAGCTCGCTCCAAGCAGCTCGATGTCCAGCTCGGCGGAAACGGCACCATAGCCTTGCTCGACGACACAGCTGTCCCCGGCCTGCTCGCTCAAGGCCAGCACGAGGCTTCTTCCGAAGAAGAAGTGATTGGGCATGAGCACGAGCACGGCTTCAAGGAAGACGCCTTACTGGGCGGCCATATCGGCACCGAGATCATCGAGAAGGTGGGTCATAGCGCGCATCATGCCTCCCACGCGGTCACAGAGGTGGCCGGTCACGGAGCCGCCAAGATTGCCGGCCAGGGGGCTATCAAGGCCGCGGGCCACGGAGTCAGCAAAGCCGCCACCTCGGCGGGACAAGCGGCCGACGTGCATGAAGCCGCTAGCCATACTCTTACTGTGGGAAAAGAGGCCGCGCACCACTTGTCCACCGGACTCGAGATCGCACTAGGGGTGGGCGCGGTGGGCGCCGGTGTTCTGGCCGTTCCCATCACTATCAACGGCATCAAAGAGCTCAAGGCCGGTATCAAGGAGAAAGATACCGAAAAGATTCTTGAAGGCGTCGGAAATCTCGCCGTGGGAACCCGTAGTGCCGGAACCGCCGCGGTGATGGCGGGGATGCTCACATCTTCCGAGGTCGTCACACAGGTCGCTGGGGTCGCCGCGCAGACCTTGACCCCTCTCGGTATCGTGCATGCTGGGGTCGACACCGTTCTTGGGGTTCGCGATATCAAGAAGGGCAAAGTGACCGAAGGCCTCCTCAAGATCGGGACGGGCGCTGCCATCGGAGCCGCCGCCATCGTCGGTGGACTACCGTTGACCATCGCCGCGCTGGGAATGCTCGGCGTCAAGACCAGCCACAAGATCTTCACCCATGTCCAAGAGAAGAAACAGGCCGCTCAGGAGGCTCAAAGCTGACCGCGACCGTCACATCTTGCGACATCGAGGTCATCACCTTCGTGGCCACGGAGAGAGCCTACTTTTTCGTGATGTCAGACCGGCGCCAGATCGACATCATGAAATGCCGCACCTTCCAGCCTTCGATTCTCGACCCCGATCACTACTCGTCCTACATGTGGATCAAAGGATATCAGGGCTACTTCCTACTTCGACAACTCTTCCACGAACAACACGCCGGAGAATGGCGAGTCATCCGCGAGATCGAGCCGGAGACCGACTCCTTCGACTTTTTTGACCTCTACGGCGATGAACTCGAGTCCGAGCTGTGTGAGAGCTCGTCTTAAAGCTCTCCGATGTCTTCGGCCCAGAGTTTAGGATTTTCGGCGATGAAGGTTTCCATCATGGCGATACATTCAGGGTCTTCGTAGCAGAGCACTTCCACTCCGTGTTGTTCCAGAAAGGCGCGACCGCCGGGAAAGGTGGTGGACTCTCCAACCACCACTTTGGGAATTTCGAACTGGACAGTCGCTCCCGAGCAGAGGTAGCACGGCATGAGGGTGGAGTAGAGCACGGTCCCTTTGTAGCTGCCCAGACGGCCGCCGTTCTGTAGGCAATCGATCTCGGCGTGCAGGATGGGGTTGCCCAACTGGACGCGCTGATTATGACCTCGGGCCACGATCTGGCCGTCCTTGACCAGAACACTTCCGATAGGGATGCCGCCTTGAGCCTGGCTCTTTTTGGCTTCGTCGATAGCTGCTTGCAGAAAGGGGTCTCGTTCCATGCCCCGAGGATTCGCAAGTGGGGGATTCGAAACCTACGATGAGCATGAAGAGATTACTGATCTTGGGATTGACCCTCGCGCTTTTGTCCTCCGCTCAAGCATTGGTGGAGCCGGAGGTCGACGGTTGGCAAGACATGGTCAAAGCCGCGCGTCAAGCCTGTCAAATTCCTGGGACCGACCTTCTTCCTGAGGCCTTGGACGAGTTGGGAGGGCTTGCCTCCGACGCCATGAGCGCTCCTCTCGAAAGTCTAATGTCGGAGCTCGAGGAGCGTCGAGGATTGAAATTTCAATACTTCACTCCCTGGCACGTCAAAGATCGAAAAGAGCTCAGAGAGTATCTGGCGGAGCAGTTGGACAAGGAGATGCCCCCCGAGAAAGCCGAGCAGGCCACCGCGGTTCTGCGCGCTCTGCGGTTGGTTCCGAACGACTTCGAGGTCCGCTCTTTTCTCGAGAAGCTTCTGACCTCTCAGGTCGCCGGCGTCTACGATCCGGTGGTGGATCAGTTTTTCCTAGTAGACATGGCCTCCGAGGTGGGCGTGCGGGACCGTTTGGTGAAACTTGCCATGAAAAGAGCGGGGCTCTCCATGGCGGACCAGATCTCGGTGGTCACCATTCACGAGCTTGATCACGCCCTGGGCGGGCAGCATTTTCCTCTCAAGGAGCTCTTCTCCGAAGCTTCTCGAGACTGGAGCACGGACCAAACCATGGCCGCCCAGGCTCTAGTCGAGGGAGATGCGACGTTTGTGATGATCGACCATCAGAACAAACTGCCGGCCTCGCGAGCCGGAGAGTCCACCTACGTGCAGGGGGCCGACATGATGGCCAAGATGGTCACCATGATGGCGGCCTTCCCGATCCCCTTGCCCGGTATGGGAGACTTCAGCGAGGCGCCGCTTTATTTCCAGAAGAGCTTGATGTTCCCGTACTTCAACGGGGCCGAGCTGGTCTCGTCTTTGCGCCACCAGACCTACAATTGGGCCGCGGTGAACGCCGCTTATGGAATGCTACCCACCTCGACGGAACAGGTTCTTCATCCCGAGACTTATCTCTACGCCAACCGGCAGCCCACCATTCCGGACTTCTCTAAGGTTCCGAAAACTCTCGGACCTTGGAAGTGGGTGGCCGATGACACAGGAGGAGAATTTTTGGTCAGGGTTGTGCTCGAGCAGCACGGGGTTCGTGATTTCGCTTCCGCCGCCGAAGGCTGGGACGGTGACAAGATTCGCGTCTACCGTCACCGCTCGGACGGCAAACTCGCCTTCCTCTGGGTCCTCAACTGGGACACCGAGGCCGACGCCAAGGAGTTCCAAGCCGTCACCGCCTCGAACTTTCCTTTCAAGGTTGAGCGCGATGGCACGCGCACAATCCTCTGGTCGGGATTTGAACCCTCCACAATGCAAACTTTGCGAAAAACTCTCTAAGAATTCGGGCTTTCCACCCAGAGAACTCGGGATTGCTGTCCAAAATTCGAGATCTGATTCGCTTTTTGAAAGAACTAACGTAACGCTAATTCGATGGTAGCGTGCCTCAACGGTTAGCCCTGTAAGATTTCTTCAAGAAGATTTAGGATAGAGGAAGGGAGACCGTAATTATGGACTTTCAGAAATTGACCAACCGTAGCCGCTCCGCCATCGCCGAAGCCGAGGCTGTTGCGCGCACGTTATCCAATCAAGAGGTGGATTCTCTCCACCTGACCAAGGCTCTTCTAGAGCAAGACCAGGGACTGGTCGCTCCGCTCCTAGAACGGGCGGAGTTTCCGGTCGCCGCCTTCCGCCGTCTGCTCGAGGACAAGTTGAGCAAGCGACCCAAGGTCGAAGGCGGAGAGCAGTACGTCGGACGCGAGCTCAAGACGATTTTCGACGAGGCTTTCAAAGCTCAAAAGCAGATGAAGGACGATTTCGTCTCGGTCGAGCACCTGCTGCTCGGCATCTTGAGGTCGAAAAACGCCGCCAAAGACTTGATGGCGAGTCTCGGCATCGACGAGTCGAAGGTACTCAAGTCGCTGGAGGCCGTTCGCGGTGGGCAGCGAGTCAGCGGTCAGGACCCCGAGGGGACCTACGAGGCGCTGGAAAAGTACACCACCGACCTGACCAAGCTGGCCCGCCAAGGCAAGCTTGACCCGGTCATCGGGCGCGACGAGGAGATCCGGCGCAGCATGCAAGTGCTTAGCCGGAGAACTAAGAACAACCCTGTTTTGATCGGTGATCCCGGTGTGGGTAAGACCGCCATCGTGGAAGGGATCGCTGGACGGATCGCGGCCGAGGACGTGCCCGAGAGCCTCAAGAGAAAGCGCGTTTTGTCGCTGGACCTGGGGGCCTTGGTGGCCGGCGCCAAGTATCGCGGTGAGTTCGAGGAGCGCTTGAAGGCGGTGCTCTCGGAGATCACGAGAAGTTCGGGCGAGATCATCCTTTTCATCGATGAGCTGCACACCCTGGTCGGCGCGGGCGCCGCCGAAGGGGCGCAGGATGCCGCCAACATGCTCAAACCCGCTCTCGCTCGAGGTCAGTTGCGCTGTATCGGCGCGACCACCTTGGACGAGTATCGCAAGCACATCGAAAAGGACAAGGCTTTAGAGCGTCGCTTCCAGCCGGTCTTGATTGGTGAGCCCAGCGTCGAGGACACCATCTCCATCTTGCGCGGTATCAAGGAGAAGTATGAGGTTCACCATGGTATCCGCATCGAGGACGGTGCCATCGTGGCGGCGGCGAAGCTCTCCGACCGCTACATCTCCGACCGCTTCTTGCCGGACAAGGCTATCGACCTGGTCGACGAAGCCGCCTCCCGCATCAAGATGGAGATCGAGAGCGTGCCCGCTGTCATCGACAAGGCTCAGCGCGAGCTGACTCGACTGCAGATCGAGGAGCAGGCTCTCAACTTGGAGGACAAGGCCGACGCCAAGCAGCGTCTGAAGGCGTTGAAGGGCGAGATTTCGGAGAAGAAGGAGGAGCTGGAGGCCTTGAAGACCCGCTGGCAGGGTGAACGCGACCTGCTGCACCGCGTCTCGAGTTTGAAAGAAGAGCTCGACCGGCTCAAGACCGAGGCCGAGCAGGCTCAGCTGCGGGGCGAGCTGCAGAAGACCGCCGAGATCACCTACGGCAAGTTGCCTCAGGTGACCAAGGAGTTGGAGACTTTGCAGGCCAAGATCGCGGAATCCCAGGGCGAGGACAGCTTCCTTCGCGAGGCCGTCACGCCCCAGGACATCGCCGGAGTGGTCAGTCGCTGGACCGGCATTCCGGTGGAGAAGATGCTGGAAGCCGAGAGCGAGCGCCTCTTGAAGATGGAAGATCGCCTGCGTCAGCGGGTGGTCGGCCAAAGCGAGGCGCTGTCCAAGGTCTCCAAGGCGATTCGGCTGGCCCGCGCGGGTCTGCAGGATCCCAACCGTCCCATCGGCTCGTTCCTCTTCCTGGGGCCGACCGGTGTGGGGAAGACCGAGCTTGCCAAAGCCTTGGCGGAGTTCTTGTTTGACGACGAGACCAACATGGTGCGCATCGACATGTCCGAATACATGGAAAAGCACGCGGTCAGTCGCCTGATCGGAGCCCCTCCAGGATACGTCGGCTACGACGAGGGCGGCCAGCTGACCGAGGCGGTTCGCCGCCGGCCCTACTCGGTGGTCCTCCTCGACGAGATCGAGAAGGCTCACACCGACGTCTTCAACGTGCTACTGCAGGTGATGGACGACGGGCGCTTGACCGACGGCCAGGGCCGCACGGTGGACTTCCGCAACACCATCATCATCATGACCAGCAACGTCGGCTCGGATTTCATCTTGAACGAGACCGACCCTGGCCGGATGAAGACGGCGGTGGAGAACGCCCTGCGCGGACACTTCCGACCGGAGTTCTTGAACCGTATCGACGCCAAGATCATCTTCAATAGGCTGGACCAGTCGGTCATCGAAGATATCGTGGAGATTCAGCTGCAAGGTTTCAGCAAGCTGCTCGAGCAGCGCGGCCTGAAGCTGGAGCTGGAAAAGAGCGCCAAGGACTTCCTGGCCGAGGTGGGCTACGATCCGGCCTTCGGCGCGCGGCCTCTCAAGAGGGCGCTACGGGAATACATCCTGGAGCCCTTGTCGGAGAAGCTCATCGCCGGTGAGATTTCTCACGACAGCATCGTGAGGGTCGAGCGACTGGGAGACAAGCTCTCGATGATCGCTATCAAGACGGAACCCGCGAACGTCGGATAAGTAAAAACGGGGCCTTCGATCAAATGATCGGGGGCCTCATTTTTTGATCAGTTGGACAACCTCCGGTAGCAGCTCGTTCGGGATGGGTACCGAGAGGTTGTACTGGCAGATCTTCCACTCGCCCTCGACTTTTCGTAGGACTCCGCTACCTCGGGTCTGACCGTAGTGGTCGTTGCTCAGAGTCTCGTCAAACCAGGCTGTTTTACCGTCGGGCGACAGGTTGATGTGGCGGACGCCGGGTCGATAAGTCCATCCTTTTCCTTTACTAAAGTGCGGCATGGCGTAAGCCTTGAACTGCTCAACGCTCCAACGCTCGCCGGCGTCGGTGCCTAAGAAGACGCCTTCCGGAGCGAAATGGCCGAAGTATCTTGTCGCGTCGGCTTTCGAGGCGGCAAGATGAAAATCGTCGAGAACGCGAGCTACGGCTTGATCGTCGGCTCGGGCTGGACTGAGCAAGAGTAATAGCATGCTGGCGACAAGATAGGGGAGCTTGGAGGTGAGTGATGACATCTTCGGAGCCTTTCTTGCGCTCAATGAGCGCGGAATTCGATGGATAGGTTTCGCGCCCATTGAGGAAACCGAGCCTTGACTTTTCGTTCGTAGAATTCCTGGCTTCTCCGGTCGGCAACCTTCATGCCCAAAAGCCCAAAGGCTCCCAGGGCGGTCCCTCCGAGGGTCACCGGCATGAGAAGCGCTCCGCCCAGTGTGAGCGCGGCGGCCCCCCACCAGGTACTCGAACGGCCCGAACCGAGGGAGTCTCGGAAAGGAAGGGTCTTCTCGGCCGCGATTTCAGGTGAACTTTCCTCGAAAGCCTTGAGTCCTTTCAGGACCCTTTGCTTGCGCGCTATCGCATCCTCAAAGCGCAGATGCAGTCCGGTCAAGTCGGTCGCGAGGTCATCGGCTGGGAGGTAAAGACGAAGATAGAACGATTCGTGTCCTCCGAAGGTCGCGCTTTCGCAGACCACGCCGTCTTTGACCCAGCATATCTCGTTGGCGCGAGATTTCTCTGTAAGATAGGCGGTCCAAGCCATGGCGTAGGCATTCTCCTCGGCGCCCTCGGGAAGAACCGCGGAGCTCAGGCGCAAGACCGGCTCGCCGGCTTGTCCGGGTAGCCCTCCGAACAGGATCGGGCAGCGATGGAAGGAGGCATCCTCGAGGCCGAAATGGTCGACCCGCCGGCCATCCACTTTCAACGGGATCGGGCAAGTGACGGCATTGGCCATCAGTTCTCGATATTCGTCGGCGACCACACGCTTGACGCCCTTCTCGCGCTTGAACTGGTATTGCTCGTTCAGGGGGGAATCGCCGACATGGAAGCTGAGAATCCCGTCCTCGCGCGAGATGAGTGATCTGTGGAAAACGCTACCCGGCTGAGGTTGAGAAACGCGACCTCCGTTCCACAGCGCGCACAATCGAGGAGAGTCTACCGGGTCGTCGATGACCAGGACCGGGCGACGGCCGTTGAGAGCGACGGTCCGAAGCCCCACGAGGAGATGTTGCTGGGCGGGTGTTAGTAGGGCGTTAGGATCGGCGAAGATTTTGACCAGTTCGTCAATGCGGCCGAGATGACCACCCATGAAGGTGACCTTGGAGCTCTTGGCGCTCTGGTTTACGTTGATGGAAGAGCATCCCGCCACGACGCCCGCTTGGACCATCTTGAGCAACCAGGCCGAAGGTCGAGGTAGCTGAAAAGCGGCCAGCTTAGACATGGCCTTCTCGGCCGAAATGGTGAAGGAGCCGGTGGAGTCTCGACGCCCTTCGCCACTCTGCTCTCGAAGGTACTGTTCGATCGGGTCGAGCATGCCCGAAACTTGGCCTTCATCTCCAATGGTCCCTACTTTCTCGCGAGGAAAAGAAGGATGAATTGACCGGGGAGGAGGGGATACCGGAGCAGCCTGACAAGAGATATAGGTGCCAACGAAGTCTTTATTCTCAGAACAAGGGGTGTATCTAGAGCCTATGGGAGACGGTCTCTGGACCGCCTATGCCACGGAAGACACCATTCTATCGACCTCCACGCCTTTTCAGAGGGCGGAAATTCATCTCCATCCCGAGCTTGGCAAGATGCTTTTTCTCGACGGTGAGCTCCAGTCGACCACCTCTGATGAGTTCATCTATCACGAGACCATCGTTCATCCCGCCATGCTGGCCCACCCGTCTCCCCGGAAAGTCGCCATTCTGGGGGGTGGGGAGGGAGCCACCGCCAGAGAAGTTCTGCGTCACCGCGACGTGGAGAGGGTCGTGATGATAGAGATCGACCCGGAAGTCGTGAAATGGTGTCGAGAACATCTTCCCGAGTACTCTCAGGGGTGTTTCGAAGACGAACGTCTGGAGCTCATCATTGATGACGCCAAGGCTTGGATGGAGCGCTCGGAAGAGAAATTTGACATCATCATCAGCGATCTGACCGAACCTTCGGAGACCAGTCCTTCCTCGGAACTTTTCACGCCCGACTTTTTCCGACTGCTCAAATCTAGACTTGAGAGTTCCGGCGCCCTGGTCATGCAAGCTTCCCAGGGGAATTTCGGGAAACTCGAGGCGCATTGCCGGATCCGTGGAAGTCTGACCCAGGTTTTTGGCAAAGTTCGCAGCATGTTGGTGCACATCCCCTCCTTCTGCTGTCACTGGGCTTTCGCTTTTGCCTCGGACACCCTTGACCCGGTAAAATTGGCCCCCGAGGAGATCGATAGGCGCTTGAAAAACCCGGACATGGCCGGACTTTTTTACTACGACGGCATCACTCACCAACGGATCTTTGCCCTTCCCCGTTACGCGCGCGAGGCGTTTCGAGCGCCGACTCCGAGCGGCTAAACGGGACAGGGCCCGGCCCCCGATGGGAAGAACCGCCGTGGATGAAACGTTTTGCCCTGGCCCTGTCTCTCGGACTATTACTCACGGGAGGTCTGTCGGCCCAAGAGTTGACCGTCGAAAGGATCTACGACTCCCCGGCCCTGGAGGGGGAGACCATCAAGGGGCTCAAGATGGCTCCCGACGGATCGCGCGCCACCTTTCTGCGAGGAAAAGCCAGCGACTACGAACGTCTGGACTTGTGGGAATACAATATCAAGGAAGGCAAAACTCGCCTGCTCTTTGACTCCGACGACCTGCACACCGGTGACGAGAACCTCTCCGAGGAGGAGAAGGCGCGGCGCGAGCGTCTGCGTCTCTCGGGTTCCGGGATCGTCAGCTACGAGTGGTCCAAGGACGGCAAGGCGCTGGCCTTTCCGCTGGCCGGCGACGTTTACTACTGGCGGGTCGGGTCGACCGAAGGAGCCAAAAAAGTTGTGTCCACCCCACAATTCGAGACCGACATCCAGTTCTCGCCCAAGGGAAACTATCTCAGTTTCATCCGCGAGCAGAATCTCATCGTTTTGGACCTTCGCAGCGGTCAGGAGACAGCGCTGAGCCAAGACGGCGGTGGGACTCTCAAGTACGGGATGGCCGAGTTCGTGGCCCAGGAAGAGATGGACCGCATGACCGGCTACTGGTGGTCCGAGGACGAGTCCAAGGTCGCCTTGATCCGGGTCGATGAGAGTCCGGTGGCCGAGGCGCCGCGCAGCGAGATCCACGCCGACGAGATCACGACGGTGATGCAGCGATATCCTTTCGCCGGGACCCCCAACGTCAAGGTCGCGCTCGGCATCGTGACGCTGGCCGGCGGAGACATAAAATGGGTCGATCTCGGCTCGAATGAGGATATCTATCTGCCCCGGGTCAAGTGGACTCAGGACAGCAACCTGTTGAGCTATCAGTGGCAAAGCCGCGATCAGAAAAAGCTCGAGCTTCGCCTGGTTGATTGCACCACGCTCAAGCAGAGAACTCTCCTTAAAGAAAGCAGCAAGACCTGGCTCAACCTGCACGACGACCTTCGTTTTTTCAAGGACGGAAAGCGCTTCCTCTGGGCCTCGGAGCGGGACGGTTTCCACCATCTGTACCTTTACAGCCTCGATGGCAAGCTGCTCTCTCAGTTGACCAAGGGCTCCTGGATCGTGGATGAGGTCGAGCATCTCGACGAGGCGACCGGAGAGGTCTGGTTTAGCGGTCGTAAGGATACGCCGTTGGAGAGGCATCTCTACGCCGTCAAGCCGGGGAAAGAGCCGCGCCGGATCAGCGCCGACTCCGGCCATCACGACGTCTCCTTTAGTAAAGACGGCAGCCACTACGTCGACCTTGTCTCCACCGCCACAACTCCCTCGCAAGTGGCTCTTCATAAGGCCGACGGAAGTCGGGTGACCTGGCTATTGGAAAATCGAGTCCAGGAGGGACACCCGCTTTACCCCTACACGAAGAACTGGATCGAGCCGTCTTTCGGAGATCTGACCACGGCCGACGGCGCCAAGCTTTACTATCGTCTGTACAAGCCCAGGGGGGTCGACGATGGGGCCAAGCATCCGGTCATCGTCTACCTCTACGGCGGGCCTGGGGCCCAGCGGGTGACCAACTCCTGGGGCAGCGACACCACCTTTTGCCAGTACTTCGCCCAGCAGGGATACGGCGTGTTCACTCTAGATAATCGCGGCTCCACCGCTCGAGGCAAGGCCTTCGAGGACGCCATCTATCACGCCATGGGCACGGTCGAGGTGTTGGACCAGGTCGAAGGGGTCAAATTCCTTCGCACTCTCGACTGGGTCGACCCGAACAAGGTGGGAATTCACGGTAGCAGCTACGGCGGCTACATGACCTTGATGGCCATGTTCAAGCAGCCGGAATTTTTCAAAGCGGGCGCCTCGGGAGCTCCCGTCACCGATTGGAAGCTCTACGATACCCACTATACCGAGCGATATCTAGGCCAACCGAATAGCCCGGGCGAGGTCTACGAGAAGTCCTCGGTCTTCCCTTACGCCAACGCCTTGAAGGGACCGCTTCTGATCTATCATGGGATGGCCGACGACAACGTGCTGTTCACCCATAGCACCAAGCTGTACAAGCATCTTCAGGACAACAACATTCCGTTCATGGCGATGGACTACCCGGGTAAGAAACACCGTTTCTCGGGCAAGACGACCTCCATGCACCGGGTCAACACCATTCGAAACTTCTTCGACCTCCACTTCGGCATCAAGAGATAGTCGAAAGGTGAAACGGCTCGCCGCGATCGTCACCCTGGACCGGCGATCGCTTGCCTTGTGCCGAATCGCCACGGGATTGTTGATCTTAGGCGATCTGCTCTCGCGGGCACGATGGCTTAGGATTCACTATACCGACGAGGGGCTCATCCCGCGGCAACTGCTTTACGAAGGGATGCCCTTACGTTTCCCGAGTCTGCACGCGGCTTCCGGCTGGGAGCCGTATATCGTGGCCCTGTTCGCTGTCCATGCTGTCGCCGCGATATCTTTGAGTCTCGGGTATCGAACCCGCCTCTCCGGCTTCATCGCCTGGTATCTCACGGCGTCGCTTCAGGAAAGGCTCTTTTTAGCCAACAACGGTGGTGACAAGGTTCTGGCCAGCGTTCTCTTCTGGGCTATGTTCCTACCCTGGGGCGAGGCGCTTTCGGTCGACGCCCGAGGCGAGAAAGAGCCAGCGGAACCGGGAGTGAGCAACATGGCGAGCGCCGCCTTTTTGTTCCAGCCCATCATGATCTACTGGGTCTCGGTCTTTCACAAATTTGAGCCGACCTGGCTGCGCGGGGAAGTGCTTTTTTACTCTCTACAGTCGGACCTGTATGCTTACCCTTTCGCTCTTCAGCTTTTGTACTATCCATGGCTACTTAAGACGCTGGCCTATCTGACTTTTGCTTGGGAGATCGTCGGGCCGGCGTTGCTTTTGTCCACCCGCCCACGGCTACGAATTTTCGCCTGTCTTGCTTTCATAGGGATGCATTTCTGCTTCGGGGTGTTTCTTCGCCTCGGGATATTTCAGTTCTCGCCCTCGCTGTACATGCTGGCTTTTCTTCCCGCCGTGGCCTGGAGTCGCTGGCCTCTCGCCGCTCTGAGCCAGGGTTGGAGCCATCTCTGCCAGGCTCTTCACCGGCGCCTTCAACCGCCGTCCCTAAAACCGGTGCTTCTCGGCTCTCAAACAGAACTTATTCTGGGGTGTCTATTTTTTTACGTTTTTCTGATCGCCCTAAGCCAGGATCGCCGGGTGGGCCGGCACTTCCCTGAATGGGTGCAGGCACCGGCTCATATGCTGGGACTCCACCAGCGCTGGACCGTTTTCGTCGACGTGGGCAACCTGACTGATGGATGGATCGTGGTGGAGGCTCGGATGACCGACGGGCGGATGGTCGATCTGTTCAGTGGGGACCAGCCGCCTAGCCAGGAGAAGCCGCCTCATCCCTTTCGCCGCTACAACTCTTTCCGTTGGCCCACGCCGCTGGTGGTCATCATCGCGGACTCTAGACTTCACAAGCCGTTCGTGCGCGCTATAGCTCTGGATTGGCAGCGAGAACATCCTAAGGACCAGGTGGAGTGGGCCCGTCTGGTTTTCTACCGCGAGCGTAATCGCCTTGATGGAGCTCCGGTGCCAGCCGAACGAGACCGGCTGTGGGAAGGGAGCCCCTGGTAGTGTTCCGAGTGTTGGCGGCCTTGCGTATCGGCCTTGGATTGGCAGTCTTGGTCACGCTGCTGCGATGGCTACCAGACTTCGCTCTTTTTTTCACCGACGAGGGGGCGCTGACTTTGTCGGCTCTGGCGGTGGACACTCCGCAGGGGAAGGTCGCCTGGAGCCTTTACAACATCTGCTCCTACCGCTGGCTCCCCTTTCTGCTCTTCGCCCTCACCATAGCGAGTTCTCTGCTGCTGATGGCGGGGTGGCGGTGTCGCCTGAGCGGGGCGGCGCTTTTTGTCTTGTTCTGGTCCTTGCAAAGTCGAACAGCCGTGGCCTCGGATGGGTGGGACCGCGCTCTTTGGATAACTCTAGCCCTAGGAGTGACCATGCCCTGGGACAGGGTCTGGAGCGCGACACTTTCACAGGTTCCTCTCGGTAGGGCGAGCTGGATTGGAACCGGATTGATGGGAGTGGCGGTCGCGATCGCCCTGCTCAACCCGTCGGGAGATTTCGCGGGTTTTTTGGCCCTGGGCCCGCGAGCTCAACCTTTGCCCGAAGATGTGTGGTATGTGACGCTAGCTGAAGACGGCTCGGAGCGGCGCTGGAACGCTCTCGACCGATCGGAGCCCGAGTGGGAAAGAACGGGTGGGCCGCCGCTCGACTATCGCGAGCGCTTGTACCAGGGCCGTTGGGAAGAGCGGGATTATCATGGTTTGGCTGTCTGGTGGGTCTACCGTCTCTATCTGCGGGATAAGCGTCAAGACGATTCGCTCCGGCTTCGCGCCGTCAAGCTGTATCGTTGCTCCAAGCGTACGGGAGAAGCGCCCTACCGGCTGATCGCTAGTTGGCCGATGGGCCTTTCGGACGGCTCGAGCCCACCCTTCACCCAGGACAGTCCCCGGGAGGCGAGAAAGGGCGCGCCATGAAGCGTGCCTTGCTCTGTTGTCTTTTTTTGACCCCAGCTTTAGCTCAAGGAAAACCGCCGGGCTGGGAAGTTAACGCTCCTCCGGGACAGGCGGCAGCGGTCCCCATCAAGGTCTCTCAAGGGACCTGGATGTCCCTCGACGTCTCGCCTGACGGCAAGACCATCGTCTTCGATCTTTTGGGAGACCTCTATCTTCTGGACATCAACGGGGGAAAGGCGCGTTCTTTGACCTCAGGGATCGCCTGGGATATGCAGCCGACCTTTTCCCCCGACGGGCGATCCATCGCCTTCACCTCGGACAGAGGAGGTGGGGACAACCTGTGGATCATCCCCTCAAGCGGCGGGCAGGCCAAACCAGTCACCAAGGAGAGCTTCCGCCTTTTGAACCAACCGGCCTGGGACCCTAGCGGGAACTTCATCGCGGGACGCAAGCACTTCACCGGGACACGCTCGCTGGGCGCCGGGGAGATCTGGAGCTACGGCGCCGGAGGAAGCAGTGACGGGGCGCAGATGACCAAACGCTCCAATGACCAATTGGACCTGGGAGAGCCGGCCTTTTCGGCCGATGGACGATACCTCTACTATTCGCTCGACGCCACCGGTGGTTCGACCTTTCAGTACAACAAGGACCCCAACGCTGGTATCTACGCCATCGAGCGGTTGGACCGGACCACGGGGAAGGTCGAGCGAATCGCGGGAGGGCCGGGCGGCGCCTGTCGCCCCACCCCGTCTCCGGACGGTAAGCGTCTGGCCTTCGTCAAACGGGTTCGGGGAAAAACCGTGCTGATGGTCAAAGAGTTGGAGTCGAGTCAAGAGACCCCTATCTTCGACGGCCTGGACCGGGACATGCAAGAGACCTGGGCCATCCACGGCGTCTACCCGAGATTCGATTGGACACCTAATTCCAGCGAGCTGATCTTTTGGGCCCAAGGACGCCTGTGGCGAATCTCGGCCGAGCCTGGGAGGGCCTTGCGGGAGATTCCGTTTTCCATCGAGGACAGTCGCCAGATACGGGACGCGGTACGTTTTCCGGTCAAAGTCTCACCCGCTCAGGTCGAGGTGCGGGCCCTGCGAGGTCCGGTTCTGAGCGGAGACGGGCGCCAAGTGGTGTTTTCGGCCCTGGGCAAGTTGTGGCGAACAAGCTCTAGCGGAGGCGCCCCAAGTCGCGTGACCTCGAACCAGACCGGGCACGAGAGCCATCCTCGCTGGGTCTCGGGCGATCAGGCCTTGCTCTACTCCCACTGGAGCGATGTGGAGGGCGGCTCGTTGCGGCTGCGTCAGCTCGCTTCCGGCGAGGAGAAGGTGCTGGTTCGCGATGGGCGTTTCGCCGAAGCGGCTCTTTCTCCCGACGGCACCCGTCTGGTCTATCGCAAGCTAGGGAAGAATTCGCTCTTTAGCCCTCGCCACACGCAGGCGCCGGGACTGTATCTCAAGGATCTGTCTCGCCCTGGCTCGGAGCCTCGACTCTTAGATGCCAGAGGGGGTAGTCCTCATTTTGGGGCCGATTCCGACGTAGTGTTTTTCAACCGTGCCGGAGATAGCACCGGCTTGGTGAGAAAGGACTTGACCACGGGTGAAGAGCGAACCCTTTACGAGGGAAAAGACCTGGCCGACATCACCCTGTCGCCCGACGGCAAGCGCGGATTCTTTCTGGACAACTTTGACCTTTACGCCTTCGACGCGACCCTGACGGGGCGTACCGTGGAGTTGGGCGCCAAGGCGCGCAACGTGCCGACCCGAAAGGTCTCCGACGGCATGGGAGCTTACTTTCCCTCCTGGAGCCGTTCGAACGAACTCTCCTGGACCGTGGGTCCCTTTCTTTTCCAGGAGAAGACCAGAAACACGCCGGTATCTCTGAGCTGGTCTCAACAGGCTTGGAAGCCTCCCGGCGACAAAGCCGTGGCGCTGGTGGGTGGACGAGTGGTCAGCATGAAGGGCGACCAGGTGATCCCCGAGGGTACTGTGCTCGTGCACGGCGATCGCATCGCGGCCGTCGGTATGGATGCCGAGGTGAGCGTACCGGCTGGAGCGACCGTCATCGATTGTCGGGGTAAGACGGTGCTTCCCGGTTTGATCGACGTTCACTGGCACGGAGCGTTCTCCGACGGGGAAGTGATGCCGGAGATCAACTGGGGAACGCTGTCGAGCTTATCCTTCGGGGTGACCACCTTGCACGACCCCTCTAACGACACGGCCACCGTTTTCACCGCTAGAGAGCTTCAGCAAAGTGGAGAGCTGATCGCTCCCAGGATCTATTCCACCGGCACCATCCTTTACGGAGCCAAAGCGCCCGGCTACTACGCGGCCGTGGACAGCCTGGCCGACGCCGAGGGGCACCTCAAACGACTCAAGGCTTGGGGAGCCATCTCGGTCAAAAGCTATAACCAGCCGCGTCGCGATCAGCGCCAACAGATCTTGGAAGCGGCTCGCCGCCAACACATGATGGTGGTGCCCGAGGGAGGCTCTCTTCTAGAGCACAACCTCAACATGGTGGTGGATGGTCACACCGGTATCGAGCACGCCGTTCCGGTCGCCGAGATATATGACGACGTGGTCGCTCTCTGGTCGGGCACCAGCGTCGGCTACACTCCCACTTTGGGTGTCGCCTATGGAGGGCTCTGGGGAGAGAACTTCTGGTACGTGGAGACCGACGTATGGGCCGACCAGAGATTGAACCAGTTCGTCCCCCGCGAGGTGATCGACTCGGCCTCGCGCCGCAGGGTCAAGGTGCCCGACGAGGAGCACAATCATATCAACGCCTCTCGGGGTGCGAACAAACTGTCTCAAGCAGGGGTCGGCGTTCAGTTGGGAGCTCACGGTCAGCGTGAGGGGTTGGCCGCCCACTGGGAACTGGCCATGCTGGTCCAGGGTGGAATGACCCCCCACCAGGCGTTGCGTTGTGGCACTCTCAATGGGGCGCGCTACTTAGGGATGGACGGGGACCTGGGGAGCCTCGAGCCGGGCAAGTTGGCCGACATCATCGTGGTGGAGGGCGACGTCTTGAGCGACATCGCCAGGTCCAAGTTCGTTGAGACGACGATTCTCGGCGGCCGAGTCTTCGAGGCTTCTTCCATGAAGGAGCTTTCGCCGAAGGCGGGAGATGAACCGAAAGTGTGGTGGAGATAATGAAACGACAGCTCTTCAAGGCTGCGGCCTTAGGTCTCTTTTTGGCCACGGCGTCCTTGGCTCAGCCGAAAACACTCCAGGACTATGTGCCCTCGGGGTATCAGCCCACGGCCGACCAGATCGTGGCCAAAGCCCAAGGCGCCGATCTCGGTTGGAGCCGTCTAGCAACCCTCTGCACCAGATTTCCTCATCGGCTTTCCGGGACGGATGGCTTGGAGAGAGCCATCGACTGGATCGTCGGGGAGATGGAGGCCGATGGTTTCGACAGTGTCTCCACCGATCCCGTCGAAGTGCCCAGTTGGCGTCGTGGAACTGAGAAGCTGATGCTTTTGAGCGGCGACAGCTCTCAAGACCTGGCTGTTTTAGCTCTCGGCGGCTCGGTGGCCACTCCGGCCGAGGGGATCGAGGCACCGGTTCTGGTTGTCTCGAGCTACGACGACCTGGAAAAGAATCGTGACAAGGCTAAGGGGCGTGTCGTGGTCTACAACGTTCCCTTCACCACCTACGGCGAGACCGGTCGATACCGCTGGGAGGGTCCTTCGAAAGCGGCTGAGGCGGGCGCGGTGGCGAGCCTGGTGCGCTCCATCACTCCTTTTTCTCTGGCCACTCCTCACACCGGAGGCATGGGTTACGACGAGAAGTTTCCCAAGATTCCGGCCGGAGCGATCACGCCCGAGGCGGCCCAAAGTCTGGCCCGCCGCCAGGCTTCTGGTATTGAGGACCGTGTGAGACTGGTGCTTTTGACACAAGCGCTTCCCGACGCCCCTTCGCGTAACGTGATCGCGGAGATTCGAGGTCGCGAATTCCCCGAGCAGGTGGTGGTGATGGGTGGGCACATCGACGGTTGGGACATCGGCGAGGGGGCGCACGACGACGGCGGTGGTTGCTTGATGAGCTGGGAGGCGCTTCGCCTGATCAAAGAGATGGGACTCCAACCGCGTCGCACCATCCGGGTCGTTCTTTGGACCAATGAGGAGAACGGATTGCGAGGAGCTAAGGCTTATCGGCAACTTCGAGCCTCGGAGGTCAAGGACCACGTGCTGGCCATCGAGACCGACAGTGGAACTTTTCACCCTTCAGGATTCGGTTTTTCCGGGACGGAGGAAGCGCGAGTCATCTTACAGCGAACGGTTGATCTTTTGAAAAGCTCGATCGGCCCGATGGAGATCAAGACCCCCGGAGGCGGGGCCGACATCGGACCCTTGATGGCCGAGGGAGTTCCCGGCGCGGGTCTAACTCATAAAGACGAGCGATATTTCTGGTATCATCATAGCGCCGCCGACACGTTAGAGAAAATCGACCCCAAGGATTTCAGGAACGGAGCGGCCACTTTGGCGGTTACAGCCTTTGTCGTCGCGGACATGCCGGAAAGGCTGCCGTTCGGTAAGGCGCGAGAGTGACCGCCACGAAATAGGGGGATTCTATGAGTCAGAATACGAGCCAGCGTCGGGACCTGGGCGACGGGAGCGGACGAACCGCGCTCGTCGAGGGTTCGATGGTGGGCGGCTACAAGGTGAGCTATCTGGCCAGCGGCGGTATGAGCGTCGTCTACAAAGGGGAAAAAGACGGTCAGAACTTCGTTTTGAAGGAAGTCCTGACCACCAACTCCAGAGAAGTTCCGTCGCTTATCTCGGAAAAGACCTTGCTGGAGCGACTCAATCATCCCGCGTTGATCTCCTACCACTCGTTTTTTAACGAGAACGGCTACTACTATCTGGTCGTCGACTACGTCCCCGGTGAACCGTTGGCGAAGTTCCTCAAAGAGAGCACGCCGCCACCCGTGAATGATGTGGTGGAATGGGCCCTGCAGTTGTGCGACGTCTTCATCTACCTGCACCAACAGAGCCCACCGGTCATCTATCGTGATCTCAAGTCCGAGAATATCCTGCTTTATGACGGCCAGATCAAACTGATCGATTTCGGGATCGCCCGGGTGCACAAAGGGACGCGTCAGAGCGACACCGAGTTGATGGGAAGCCCGGTGACCGCTAGTCCCGAGCACTATGGAGGGGCTGAAACCGATGCGCGTTCCGATATATACACCTTGGGAGCCACCATCTACGAGCTATTGACCGGAGGTCGGCGACTTCAAGTCGGTGCTTTCGCCTTCGCTCCGGTACGTCAACTTCGTCCAGATGTCCCGGAGGCTCTGGATAAAGTCATTCTCAAGTCGCTGGAGTTCAAGCCGGCCGACCGTTACCAAACAGGAGAGGAGTTCCGCGACGCCATCCTACGCGCCGTGGGCCGTCCCGTTCCTTTCCAGGGTAAGTCTACAGAAAGTAAGCCCCGGCGTAGGATCGCTTTCGCGGTAGCGGCTTTGTCGATTCTTCTTCTTGCAAGCGCTTTGGTCGCGTCCCGCCTGCTGGGCGTGACCAACAAAAGCCACAAGAACAGCTTGGAGGGGAATCTGTTCGCCGCAGGTGCGGTCGACGGGCAATCGGTCGTTTTGATGGGCGAGGATGTCGGGCTTTTTCGCGTCACAGCTTGGCAGAAAGAGCAACCCGAAGAGCGGGCTAAGACCTTGGCCAAGCGGCTCAACACCTTCTATCACTCCCCCTGTCCGGCTTGTAATACCACCGCTCTCGAACCCGCCGACATCAAGGTCGGCCGATTTGTCGAAACTGGAGAGGTGGTGGTGTTCTACGCCCACATGCACGGATTCGACAAGGTTCATTGGGGTCCAGAGCTGCTGGCTACCGTGGATGAAGAGCAAGCCCGGAACTTCAAGGTCGCCCCTCGCTTCCTAGCCGCCTACTGGCGGGACCTTTTGCGCGACACCGTGTCCTTATCACGGGGCTTCCCCGTGGCCAATTCGGCTCTGGGAGAGCAGTTGGCTCAAGCTCTGACCGAGGCTCGAGGCGACTTGTCCGGTGAGGAGGCCACGGTGGAGAATTTGAAGTCGATTCTCCGCAAGACCACCGCCACCCAGGCTTCCGGTTTGCGAACTCTTTTCGAGAAAGTGCCCGACCGGCAACCGGAGGCTGACCAGTTCGGGGGAGTCGAAGGCTACGAGCCTTTGAGAATTTAGGGCCTGGGGAGGTCTTCGAGCGGCCGGATCTCCGCCGGGGTGAAGAGGCGGACTGCTAAATGACGGGTAAGGGGCCAACTCGCGGCGTGAAGTTGTAGGAAACGGAGGGGATCGCCGTGGGATACCAGCAGGATGGTGCGACCATGATGCTCCTGTTCCAACCGCTCCAGTACGGCGCCTAGCCGATCGGCGAGCGTCCTGGCGCTCTCCACCCCAAACAAGGTGTGCTCGGGATCCTTCTCGTCTTCTTGCCAGACTTTGAGATAGTCGTCGCCACTTTGCCCCTCGAGTTGGCCGAAAGCCCGCTCTCTAAGACCGGCGTCGAAGGTGATGGAAGTCGCGCCCAGAGCTCGCACGGCGATCTCGGCCGTCTGTCGGGTGCGCAAAAAGTCGGAAGCGACGACCAGCGTGTCAGGGCCTAGCCCACTAGAGATCGCGTTGGAAGCGGCTTGCTCGCGCCCCAGGTCGCTGAGTCCATAGTTCTGTAGTCCGTTTTCGGGCAAGCTGATGATTCGGTCGGCCAGGTTGGCCATGCTCTCGCCGTGGCGCATCAAAAAATAGCGATTTTGTCTCATAAACTGTTCTGGTCAGGTTGCTAGCGACTCGCGTAGCTCCTCGAGTTCGGCCCAGCGCTCCATGCAGCGCTCGAGTTCGGCCTCAGTTTTTTCTTTCTTGGCGTAGAGGTCTCTGACCGCGGTGAAGTTGGAGGTCTGTGCCGCCAACTCCGAATCCAGTTCAGTGATGCTTGATTCTAAAGCGGGAATAGCGCGCTCCAGGGTCTTGAGCTCCTCTTGTTCCTTGTAGCTCAGCTTGCGCTTTTTCAACGCCTGGCCGGGTTCAGAAGAGGTAGTCGCGGTCGTCTTTCGTCCACCATCTTGGCGGGTTTCGAAAAATCCTGGGGAGACATCGTCGAGGACCTCCGGGGTGGCTTCTTCCACCTCTCCCTGGCGGAAGATCAAGAGTCGATCACAGAGGCGCTGGAGCAGAAAACGGTCGTGGCTAGCCACGCAGACGCAACCGGGAAAGCCGTCGAGAAAGTACTCCAGCCTTTGTAAGGTCTCGATGTCCAGGTCGTTGGTCGGTTCATCCAGCAGGATGACGTTAGGCCGGTCCATCAAGAGGCGCAGGAGCTCCAGGCGCTTGCGTTCGCCGCCGGAGAGCTTCTCTAGCGGCGTGGCTTGAGCCCGACCGGTGAAAAGAAACATCTCGCACAATCTGGCCGCGCTGACCTCCTTGCCGTTGGAAAGGGGGATGTGGAGGGCCACATCCTTGACCGCGTCCAGAACTCGCGTGTCGGGAAGAAGGTGGCCGAGACGGTCGGTGTGCTGGTCGAAATAGCCCAGGTGAACCGTCTCACCCAGCACCACCTGGCCTTGCTCTGCCGCCAAGCGGCCGGCCATTAGGTCGAGAAAGGTTGTCTTCCCCGACCCGTTGGACCCGACCAGCCCGATTCGCTCGCCCGGTTCGAGTCGGAAGTCTAGCGCTTGGAGAACACGCGCGGACACTGTTTGCAACTCGATCACCTTGCGGCCCAGACGGCGGGTTCCCAGATTCCAGGCGGCGTCTTCGGTCAGGCCTTCCGGAACGACCACTCCGCTTCCATTATCTAGCATCGCCTGGGCTCGTTGCAGACGCGCCTTCTGCTTGGTGGAACGGGCCTTGGGTCCTTGGCGAAGCCAGGCCTGTTCCTGGCGAAGGATATTGTCGAAACGCTCCTGCTGACGAACCGCTTCGGACTCTCGTTGAGCCTTTTGCTCGAGATAGGAGGAGTAGCCGCCGGCGAAGCTCTGGGTGGTCCCGGCCGAGATCTCAATGATGCGACCGCACACTCGGTCTAAAAAGTAGCGATCGTGGGTCACCATGAAGAGACAAAAGGGCGCGTTTTTAAGAAAGTCTTCCAGCCAGGCGATGGTGGAGATGTCCAGGTGGTTGGTCGGCTCGTCCAAGAGCAGAACGTCGGGCGGAACCAGCAAGGTCTGGGCCATCGCCACCCTCTTCTGCTCGCCACCGGAAAGTCCGGAGAAGGGCCGGTCGGGGTCGGGAAACCCGAGTGTGGTCAAAAGTGTGGCGGCTCGCGTCTCGAGGTCCCAGGCGTCGTGGTGGGTCAGCCCGTCGGTCAATGCGTTGAGCTTTCTCTCGAGTGTCGCTTGTTGACTGGCCGGTGCCTCCTGCATGGCGTGACACACTTCGTCGTACTGCTGGCGAAGGACCATCAGCTCGGCACAGCCCTGGGTGACGACGTGGCGCAAAGTCGACCCTTCCGGAGGATCTAATTGGGGCAGCTGGTCCAGCCAACGCACCCGCGTCCCCGCGCGTGCCGTCACCTCTCCACTGTCGGGAGAGAGCTGTCCGGAGAGAAGGCGTAAAAGCGTGCTCTTGCCGCTCCCATTGCGTCCGATCAGGGCGACCTTCTCCCCCTTTTCCAGCGAAAGACTCGCGTTCTCCAGAAGTTGGCGCCCAGGAAGCGTGTAGGCTAAGCGGTCTGCTTGAAGTAGCAACATGACAGCGTTGGGTTTGCAGTCGATACGGCGATCCCTGGTTCTATTCCACTTCGAGAACGCCCGCGACGCACCGGAGAGCTGCGATTCCGGACAGAGGTGAGACAGAGAAAAGAAAAGAGCCCGTCCGAAGACGGGCTCTTTTCGAGTACCTTCTAAGAAGTTCTCTTAGAAGGTGCGGTTGTCGATGACTTCCACGTTGGTGGAGTCGTTCCGGGTTGCGCCGTTCGAGGTGACGACGGCGGAGATAGCCGCGTTACCTTCGCCGATGGCCTGAACCAAACCAGCAGCGCTCACGTTGGCGACATCGAGGTCATCCGACGAGAAGGTGATGGTGCGGTTGGTGCTGGTATTACCGGTGGTCGAGAAAGGCACGGTGTCGCCGTTGGCGTAGGTTCCGCTGACCAGCAGCTGAGCGGTGGGGGTGGTGTTATTAGTGATGGTCAGGGTCACGGTCGCAGGAGTGAGGCTAACCGAAGCGAGAGCCGGGACGGTTTCATCAGCGAAGTCGAGATCAGCGGTCACGGTGTTGTTGACCGGGATGGCGATGTCATCGCTGTAGACGATGAGCGGCACGCCCTCGGCGTCACGAATGGTCAGCTCGTAGCTGGTGGCCGTGATCGGCACGCCGGTCACGGTCACTTCGAACGAGTTTTCTGTGGCCACGAGCGGGGCGCTGGTGCTTAGCACGAGGGTTCCGGCCGAGTTGTAGAAATCGATGTCGGCACTACGGCTGCTGTTAGGGATAACAGCTTCTTGAGCCGCGGCGCGGTCAAGCAGGAAGCGCACGTTACCGGTGTTACCGGTGGGTACGGTTCCAGTGAAGACGTAGTCTTTCTGAGTGTCGCCACATCCGATGGCGAGTACTGAAACCAAGCTGATCAAAACCATGATGAGCTTGGAACGGGTATTGGTTGTCAAGGTTGTTTTCCTCCGAGATGATTGTTTATAGGTGAACGAAATTCTCGATGCAGTGCACTTAGACCCAAAAAAGGACCTCTCCTGCCCAGGCAACGAGAACTCAAAGTTTTTTTTGCTTTTCCATTTTAAGTGTGGTCCCGCGCGACACCGAATATTCGTCGATTTGAAAGCTGGAAACGGTAGTCCCCACGGTGATTTTGTAAGGTCCCTGAACAACCACGGTGCCCACCACGCGCGAGATCGGACCGGTGGTGGGATAGGGTAGCCGTAGAAGAAAGACTCCGCCTGCCCCGGCTTGGGTGCGCCAGTGGGCCAACCAGCTTCGACCCGAAGTAGGGGAGTGAAGGCGAAGTTGGGCCATGACTGCGGTTCCTGGAGCGGCGTTGCCCGTGACGACGGCTCCAGGAACCAGTTCGAAGATGCGGACCTCCGGAGCGAGTTTGGCCCGCACCATAATCCCGCGGCTCGTTTCGAGCGGTACATTCGGTTGGCGCAAGAGCGGCTGGAGCGATTCCTGCTCCTCCTTGCTGACCGGCCGGCTATGAAGCTCGACCGACGCCTTCTCGGGATGCAGTTTTTGAGTGTGAAGACTCTGTTCGGCTGACTCGTAGACCAGTCGATAGTGTCCAAGGTTTTCTCCTAATCCCCAGTAGAGACGATTGAGCAGCATGGTATCAAAGGGGGGAAGGGTTTTTAAAATTCCGACTTTTTGGCCTTCCCAGATGATGTTTCGATCGAAGCTGAAGGCGGCTCCCACCGGGATTCCCGCCACGCCCATCTCAGAGATGAATTTTTCGGCCAGATTGCGGGCCGGAAGATAGATGTAGCGAAACCGCTTCTCGCCTCTGCTCAACTGCCGGTAGACGGCATCGGGACGGTCCGAATAAAGAAGCTGGGCCAACTGGGTGCTGACCGTCTGGCTCCAACCGACCGGGGTGCGGGTCGTTTGAGCCAGAATATTTCCGAGGTCCCAGGGAGCGAGGATGCCATAGGACTCTTTGTTCGCCGGTTCGACCTCGCGAAGCCAGGCGGAGGCGCTTTCCAGTCCATCGCTGATCAGCATGGCGTCTCGCGCGACCTGAGGGCTCATCCAGGGTGGATTCACTCCCGCTCCGGGTATCACAGGGATGAGCGTGACGACCAGCGCGAGTCCGGAGGTCAGCTTTTTCCATCTCCACCCGGTGAGAGCGTAAGCGGCGGCCGCCGCCAATGGGGGTGGGGAGTAGTAAACGAAGTCACGAGTCTGCAGCCAGAAAAGGACCAATCCGCCAGCGTAGACCAGGGGCAAGTTGGCCCACCAGAGTTTTCTTCGCCAGAGCAGAAGTAGCACGCCAAAAATCGCCAAGACCCACAGGGGGCCGTACCAGATATGGAGGAGTCCTAGCGTAATGGGAACGTGTTCGGAGATTCGATCCGTACGTTGTTCCACCAGTTGGAGTAGAAAGCCACGCGTGGTGGGGAAAGCAATCGCGGCCACGAGCCCCAGGACTAACAGACCTGAGGCCCCAAGAGCCGGAAAACGGGAAGTTTTTCCAGCTAGCCTGACCAGGAAGGGGTACCCGGCGAACAAGAGAGTACCAGCCAGCAGAAAAAGTTGGTAGGAGGTGTGCCAGATGGTGGTCCATGGCAGAACCAGATCCATCCCCCCGACCACGATGAGCATGGTCAGGCCGTAAAGGGAACCTTTGGCCGCTAAGCGCTCGTCGGAAATCTCGGGATTCCAGGCTCTAAAGTAGAAGACCCCTCCGACCAACAGCAGTTGGAGAGGCGCGCCGGCCCAGCTAAAGTAGAGCCAGAGCAGTGGAAGGGCCGCTATCGGCGCCATCTTCCATGAGGTAGTGGGCCGAAAAAGCCATTTCAGACTCCAGGCGATCGTGACCGCCATGAACAGTTCAAAGGCATGATGGTCCCCCTGCCCCAGAGCGGCAACGGAGTTGAGCGAGGCCGGATAGGCCAGGGAAAAGAGCAGGAACAGTCCGGCACAGAGGTCACCAGATTCTCTGGATAGCCAGCGCGCGCACCAGAGTAGGGCGAGCAGTGCGCAGAGAGGAGAGATGACGATCAGGATGGCTTTGGGGCTCAACAGGCCTAGAGAAATTTTGGAAACCGTCGCCACCGAGAGGTCGAAGAATCCCTGATTGATTCCAATTTCACCGTGAGGGAAATTGGTCATCGGATCGGGGCGCAAAAGGCGCGGGTAGTTGGCCAGCGCCGCTTCGGCGTGGCGCAGATGAAAATAGGCGTCGGGACCGGCCAGGCGGGCTGGACGCCCAGATGGGAAGACGGTGGGATACGCGGTGGCCGAGAGCATCAAAAGATAGAGGGCCGCGAAGACCGCGGCGGCTAGCCAGCGAAGTCGTCGCGTCCAAGTCTCCTCGGTTTTTTCGGGGGATTGAGCTTCCGTCACCAGGCCTCAGGCTTACCACCAGGGTGGTCTCATCCCTTTTTCACAAGGAGGTTATCCCCCACTCGGGTAGTGTGCCGGGATGAGGCTGCTCTATCTCTCTCCCTTTCCCGCCTATCCACTCTATGGCGGCGCGGTCGTGCGCAACCATCACCTGGGGCAGGCGCTTTTGAAGCGCCATCAGGTCTGGGCGAGCTTTTGCGGGCCGGACGGGCGAAGTCCGTGGAGTGGAGAGATTCCGCTCTCGGGAACGGGGCGAAGAGCACTGTTCGACCCGGCCTTCTTGCGACGGGCCGTTTCTCTGATTCGACGGGAGAAGATCGAGGCCGTGGTGGCCTCTAGTTTGATCGCCGGATTGCACGGGGTGTTGCTGGCGCGCTGGACCAGGCTCCCCTTCTGGATGGATGAGCACAACGTCGAGTGGCACTGCTCCCGTCGTTACGGGTTCCGGGGATGGCCGCTGGTTTACGCGCTGGAGGGTTTCATTCTTAAGAACGCTGACTGGGTCACCTGCGTGAGTCCGGAGGACCAGGAACGGTTGGTGCGAGGATTTCGTCTGGCCCCGGAAAGAGTTGGAGTGGCCCCCAACGGGGTGGATTTTCCCGCCTTGCGGGCCTCCTCTCAGGAGAATCTCCCCCCCTATTCGGAGTCCGGTCGCCGTAAGATACTTTTTTTCGGGGTGCTTAACTACCCGCCCAATCGAGAAGCTGTGAGGATTCTGGCCGAGGAGATCGCCCCGGCGGCTCCCGACGACCTCGATTTTGTGGTAGCCGGGACCGGGGGCGACGATCTGTCCGCCCTCTACCCGAACCTTCGTTTTGAAGGCTTCGTGGAGGACATTCACCGCCTGGTCCGTCGTTGTGACGGGGTTCTGGTGCCCATTCGAGCCGGTGGAGGCACCCGCATGAAGATCCTGGAGTCGGTGGCTTGCGGGCGCCCCGTCCTATCGACCGTTTGCGGGGCCGAAGGTCTGGATCGAGAAGCGATGGGTTCGGCTTTGACCGTGACGGATGATCTCCAAGAGACTCTGGATTGGCTGAAAATGCTTCCGCCTCAGGGAGAGGCTCGGGCCGGAGAGCGGTTTGAGGAGACCTACAGTTGGGAAACCATCTGGGCGAGGACCATGCCTTTATGACTTCGCCTTTGATTTCCGTTATCGTTCCGACTTGGAACGATGGATCGACCATCGAGCGCTGTGTGCGCTCCATGGAGCGCCAGACCTGGCAGCGCTTGGAAATTCTCGTCATTGACGATGCCTCCGATGACGGGACGCCGACACGGCTCGAGGAGTTGGCCCAAGACTGTCCCCGCTTGCGGATTTTTCGTCAGGAGAGGCGGGCCGGCGCGGCGGCCGCTAGAAACATCGGATTCGAGGAAGCCAGGGGCGAGATTTTGGCCTTGATCGATGGTGACATGTGGGCGCCTCCGGACTGGCTGGAGCGCCTGGTGAAGCCTCTGCTCGAGGGTGAGCAGGACGTGACGGGAGGGCCCGACCTGGTCCCCGACGACGCCCCTTTGGTCAGCCGCTGCATCGGATACTCCATGGATTCTATTTTGACCAACGCGGGTCTTCGCTTGGGGGACTCCAAGCTGGTCAAGTACCTTCCAGGGACGGGAAATATGGCCATCACGCGCGAGGCGTTAAAGCGCGCGGGCGGATTCGATGAGAAGTTCCACGATACCGGTGAGGACAAAGAGTGGCTTCACCGGGTGCGCGAGATGGGAGGGCGCATGCGATATCTGTCCGACGCGCTGGCCTGGCACGAGCGTAAGCCGGATCTCCTGTTGCACGCGCGCAAACAACTCTTGAGCGGTCGGCGTCGCCTCGATATCGCGATGAAGGACCCAAGCTCATTCGAATGGCCTCACTTCGCACCCTCGCTCTTGATCGTTTTTCTGGTTCTAGGGGGGCTCATTCCGGCTCTGCGGGTTCCCTGGCTCGCCGTCTGGATTCTCGGAACGCTTTTGGTTTTCGTGGACTGCCTGAGAGGAGCGCTACGCTTGCGCGACCCCCGCGCCTTTCCGGTCCTCGTCTTCTCCTCGGGGTGCATTCCGTTCGGCTACGGCCTGGGAGTGCTCTGGCGCGGTCTTGAGTTGCTCAGCTCGGGGCGCGCGGTTGGGAGCTCAGACGGGCCCTAAGGCTGGACGCGCCGGATCGAAATGAGGCTGGAGCTGTCCTGATTCGAGCTCCTCGAGGAACTGTTCAAAGCCTTCGACAAAGGCCTGGCGAGTGAAATTCTCGCTATGAGCGGATTGCTCTTTGAGAAGACGTTCCCGAAGTTCTGGGTTCTCCAAAATAGCGCGGATTTTCTCCACGGCGTCCTCTTCGTTGTGATATCGAGTCTCGGGCAGGCGAGCGATCTCCACCTGTCCACCGGAGTCGTGAACGAGGGTTAGGCATCCACTCAAAATGAGCTCGGCCACGGCCATCCCGTAGTGCTCCTCGATCATTCCATGGATCCCATAGCGATGGGTGGCTATCAAATGATCCATGGCCGCGCGGTCGAGATCCAAGGCCAGGGTGAGCCAGGGGCGAGAGGCGGCCAAGACCTGAAGCTCTTCGAGAAGCCCGGCGTCGCCCCGGCTGCCGGCCAGGGTTAGTCGAACCTGGTGGCCATGAGCTCTCACCTTTTCGATGATGGAGATCAGTCGCGGCCAACCTTTGCAACGGTCGACCCTGGCGATGGAAAGAAAAGCTTCCTCGCGTGGTCCGTCGTGGCCTTTGGGCTCGCCGAGAGCCGGCGGATGTAGCACCCGGTAGACCGGTGCTTGGTAGTGGTCGATATATTTTTGAGCTGACCAGTGGGAATTGGCCAGAATGAGACTTTGCCGGATCCCCTGGATGTCCCATCGGGCGGGTAGTAGGCAAGCGTCGATGTAGAACGGCCAGATCATTTTCCCCAAAGGATGCGTGGGCCACGGAGTCGACCGAAGCTTGCTAAAATCTAAGCACGGGTAGTGCAGATAATTGACCGAGCCGGGGCCGAGATCCAGGTCGTTGTAGGCGGAGAAACAGTGGCGGAACTGCTTTCGCATTCTCTTGGCCCTTCCCATCAGGAGGCTCAGTTTCAGCAGTTCGTGGGGCAATCGGCTGGCCAGCAACAACTTGCGTAAGCTTGGTGCGACCAACCGATGCTCAAAACTCCATTGTCGGAGTTGGGTCCCATAATACTCATCAATGCGCTGGAAGTCGGCTGGCTCCCAGGTGAGGATGGTGGTGTGCCCGCGCCGAGCCAGACTTTGAATCATCCAGTTGGCCACGCCTTCGCCCCCGCCCGGCGGATGCAAGAAGGGGGCAACGAAGAGATAGTCTCTCACGAGGACATCGCTCGCTCGACCCCGACTTCCAGGCAGCGTTCAACAATGGCGTCGAACTCTTTGAGGAAACGCTCCTTGGTCAGCTTTTCGCGGCAAGCCAACTGGTCGGCGAGCAGTTGAGTCTCCAGGGCTTGATCGCTGAGAACCTTATGCCATTTTTCGGCGCCTTCTCCCGGCGTGTCGTAGCGCAGCCGCGGGTCGGTGACGATCTCCACCTGGCCGCCGTCATTGGGGACCATGGTCAAGCATCCACCCAAAAGAAGCTCGGCCACGGCCATTCCGTAGTGCTCGTCCCGCATACCATGCAGGCCGTAGCGGTGAGTCTTCATCAGCTCCAGCATGTCTTCGCGGGAAAAGTCCGTGATCAGGCGCACCCAGTCTCCCTCCTGGGCGATGCGGCGACGAATGGTCTCCTCATAGACCCGGCAGTCCCGCGACCCGGCCAGGGTCAGTCCGACGTCGTGCCCGCGACGGCGTAGGGCGGCCACGATGTCGATCAGCTTCTCCCATTCTTTGCACGGCGCAACTCGTCCGATGGAGAGAAAACGGGCTTCGCGACGGGACCGGTCGTCGGTGACGATCTCGGCTAAGGCCGGAGGATAAAGCACGTGAAAGGGGTTGCCAGCATAAACCTGTTGAGTTTTGCGGCCGGTCCAATGGGAATTGACCAGCGTCAAGTTGCGCGGACGGTCTTTGACACGAAATCCGGAGACCTGACGGCAGAACCAGTTGTAGACTTTGAGCACGTAGCTCAAGAGTTTGCTCTCGTTCCAGTTAGGAGGAGCGTCGGGGCGAGGGTAGAGGTTCCAGGGGTAATGGATATACTCGATGCAGGGCCGCCCAAAGTCTTGCTCGTCAAAGGCCGAACATATCAAGTCGTAATTCCCCTGGGCATGCTGGCGGGCTCCTCGCATCATCAGATGAAGGCGCAGTAGGGCGGTGGGAATGGGAAGTCTCCCCAGAATATCCATAACCTGTGTGCCGTAGACAATGTTTTTGATCCCCAGGCCGTTCAGGTGGGTTCCATAGTAACGATCCGTCTCCTCGGCTTTGAACGGCGCCATGCTTAAAATGGTTACGTCAGCTCGTGGAGCCAGGGCCTCCAGCATCCAGGCGGCCACACCGTTTGCTCCACCAGGTGGTGAGATGGATGGTTGAACAAACAGCACTTTCGGTCGAGTCATGCTCGAAGCGTTTGCAGGATCCCCTGGAGTTCCTTGCTTTTAACGTTTCTTTTCCAGTTCTGAGATCGTTGGACTGTACATTTCTTTCAAGCCAATCAAGCTAACAAGGAGAAACCCCGTGAAATACCAGTTCCAGATCAATGAAATTCGCTTCAACTCCAACTCCGCCCAGGTGGAAGCCTACCGCCGGGCGCTCGAGATTCGGGAACTGGTGCTAGCTCAGGATGGCGTCTGTCCTCGTACCGCCAACCGTCGCAGGGAGACCTACAGTTGGGAAACTCCAATGACCAATGGCTGTCTCCAACTTGAGACCGTCACGGTTGACCTCGACGCCAATCGCGTCACTTACATCCGCTCGGAAGTCGCTCAAGCCTGTTAGCTGAGGCTCCCCTCCGGTCCCGAAGGTGTGACTCCTCCAGTCAGGCCAGAGGACATCCTCGACTCGGACCGGATGACCGGTCCAGAGGGCCCTGCATCGTTGCAAGGCTGAGCCCTTGAACGGTATTAGAGGATGCCGTTAGGGCCGGTCAAGAGAGTACGGATCTGCCGGAACGCCGCGGCTTGCGCCTTCTGAGCTTTCTTCCCCTTACCCTGGCCTTTTTTCAGAAGGGACTGCAGCTTCTTGACCTGCTTTCCGAACTGGGGAACCTTGGGAACCTGGGCGTTGTCGCCACCCATTCCCGGTAAGAATCCCCGCAGAGCTCCCATCATTCCGCCCATCATCGCTCCCATACCGGCCATACCGGCCATACCGTTGCCGAAGGGGTCTTGTCCGCCAAAGCCGCTCATCGGTACGAACCCTTGCATACCGTTGAAGCCGCCACCCTGCATCAGCTCGTTGGAGGGAGCGAATCCGCCCGGGCAAGGGCAGCCGCATCCACCACCGACCATCGGGCCTCCGAACGAGGGGCTCGAGGCCGGGGTGAAGGTGGAGAAGCCGCCGAAGGCCGCGAAGCCGCTGCTCTGCTGCGGTACGTATCCTGCGTTGGAATAAGGATTGATATTGATATTGATCATCGGTGGAGCCGCCTTTCGGTGTCGCTTGATTTCCTCAACTATAGAAAGGGCGGCTAACCGAGGAGCGTCATGAGATGGGGAAATGTGAACAGAAGGTAAACGTCCGGACACGTTTGTGGTCTAATTCTTCACCACGCGTAAGGAGAGCCGAGTCTCGCGTCCCCCCGAGTCTCGCACTCGAATCTGATGGCTTCCCGGCTGGAGTTGCCACCAGGCATCGGGGCCCGTTGGCCCGGAAAGCTCGCGCTCGTCGACCCACCAACGGTAGGGGGGCTGTCCCCCCGCGGTGCGGAGGCGGACCCGCTGGTTGGCCGCGCGCAGATCGTGGTCGGGCAGAAAGACGTCCCCCTCGAGAGGATAGACGAAACGGAAATCCTGAGGTGAGTTTGAGACCTCCGCCGGTAGCGGTAACCCCTGGATGGTGGCCCATTCCCGATAGTGTGGGTCGAGGTGAAAGACCAGGCGATTCTTGGAGTCGAGACGACAGACGGAACATTCCTGCACAGCGCTCCCGGGCAGACCGGGCTCAACCCGGGTCTGGGGACAGTGGGCGTTAGCGGCCTGCCCGGAAAGCGAGCAGATACGGTTGGGGACAAGGTTTTCTAAAGCGAACTCTCCACCGTCCCCCAGGCTAAGCACAACATCGCGAAAGAGCGGTCCGGCACCGGCGATGCCGCTGACCGAGCGCATGGCCGAGCCATCGGAATTGCCGACCCAGACCCCCACGATGTGTCGCGGTGTATAGCCGACACACCAGTTGTCCCGGTAGCCTTTAGAAGTTCCGGTCTTGACCGCCACAGGGAAAGGGAACTCCAGCACGTTCGGCGTGCCGAAAGAGGGAATGCGGGCCTGACGGTCGGCCAACACGTCGGTGACGAGATCTGCAACCTCGGGGGTCAAGGCCTGGTTCTCGTTGGGCGGAGCCTCCACGGCCAACATGCGGAGCGGCCCGTACCGCCCGTGGCGGGCCAGTGTTCGATAGGCAACAACCAGTTGCCACAGGCTGACCGAGCCGTCTCCCAGAGTGAGACCTAGACCGTAGTGCTCAGGAGCCTGGTCCAGGCTCTTCATACCGAGACTTCGCAGGAGGGTCAGAAGATTCTCCACCCCCACCATCTCCAGGGCCCGCACCGCCGGGACGTTGTAAGAGCTGCCGAGGGAGGTCCGAACCGAGACCGGTCCGTGGAATTTCCCGTCGTAATTCTCTGGGATGTAGCCTCGTTGATGAGAGTCGCGGAAAAGGGGGAGGTCGGGCAGGATGAAACCGGCCTGCCGGACCTGGCCCAGTAAGAGCGCGTAGGTGAAAGGTTTGAGGGTGGAGCCGGGCTGGCGTAAAGAGACGGCGGCGTTGTGCTGGCCGTCGTTTTGGCGATGAAAGCCGGCCGAGCCCGCCAGGGCCAACACCTGACCGGTCTCCACCTCGGCCACGATGACGGCGGCGTTATCCACTTGGTGAGCGGCCAACAGTCGCAGGTGGTTGCTCACCATCCCCTCCACCGCTTGCTGAAGTGGTAGGTCCAGCGTGGTCGCCTGCGCTCCGCGCAGGCCCACGGTGCGCGGCAGGACTAGGTCGCAGAAGTGGGGAGCGAGGAAGGGTGGAGGCAGGTGAGAGAGAGCGAGCGGCTCTGTGCGCGCTCTCTCGGCCGCTGCCGCGGTGACCGTTCCCCCAGCATTCAGCCGTCGCAGCAGATCATCGGACCAGGGTTTGAGCTCGGCCCGGCCTTCGGAGGTGAAGAGATCGAAGGTCGAGGGGGCCCGGAGCAACACGGCCAGATTCACAGATTCGGCTAGCGACAGAGCTCGCGCCGGTTTGTCGAAAAAGTAGCGAGCGGCCTCCTCGGCTCCGTAAACGCCAGGGGCGAAGGGGACCCGGTTGAGGTAGGCCTCCAGAATCTCGTCTTTGCTGGTGACGAGTTCCAGGCGGGTGGCCCAGTAGGCCTCGGCCAGTTTGGTTTTGAGGTCGCGCGGTCCGGGAGCGGTCTCCAGGGTCCTCAAGAGCTGTTGGGTCAAGGTGGAGGCGCCGGAGACGACCTGGCGGCGAAGAAGGTTACTCTTGACGGCGCGCGCGACGGCCAGCGGATCGACCCCTGGATGGTGGCGGAAACGGCGGTCCTCGGAAACCAGAACCGCCTCGATAAGCTCGGGAGCGATGTCGGAGAGAGGAACCCATGCGTCGGTTCCTTCCCGCTCCGATAGGAGCGCGCGAAGCGGTCGCCCGTCCCGGTCGGTCAGGCGTAAGGATAGGTTGGCCCGAAGGTTGCGATACCGCTCTGGGAGAGGCGGCACCAGATAGAGGAAGACGGCGAGAAGCCCGAAGGCGGCGAGCACGAGCGCGCGCCTACCGCGCGGCTTCACCAACCGCCGGGCCACCGGCCTTCTCGCCATCGGCTCCACCTTTATTTCACCGTCAAAGTTCCTGCCGCGGTGCGCCCGAAGACCTCCGGATGGTACATCTCCTCCACTTGAGTGGCCGGGTAGGCGTAGGTTCCGGGGGTCTGGGCCCGGACCAGGTATTCGTAGGTGTGCTCTCCGGGGGCCAAGGTGTCGGCGAAGAGCATGACCCGGTCCGAGTAGCTTTCAAAGCGGCAGAAGGTCTGCCAGCTTCGCTCGGGAGCACTGGCCTTCAGGAGAGCGGAGAGCTTGCTCGACTCGGTGGCGAAGTCGCTGTGGACGACCTCGAAACCGGCGGGGATGGGATCTTCTAAAGCCACGAACCTCCGAGTGGCCGGCGCGATGACGGAGAGCTTGACTTTGTAGATCTCCCCACCCTTGAGCACTTGGACCGGACGATCTTCTAGGGTGGAGAAGGCCCGCATCACGGTCATCCCCTCATCGACGGCCGGGCTGGGCTGGCTGTCGAGATAGCTCGCCGCGATATTGTAGTAGAGGCGCCCCTCGCCTTTCTTGGCCAGCTCCAGCGTGTTCTGGCCCATCTTGAGGGCGAAGCTCTGAACCTGCTGGGCCAGCTTGGCGGAGGAGAACTCCGCGCTTTGAGGCTCGGCGCCACTGACCGTGGTGGTCACGCTAAACGTCGGCGTGGACTTACCTTCAAAGGCTTGAGCGTAGGCCCAGAGGGCGGAGAGCGCGGCCGCGTTGTTGGCCGTGCTGCCCCAGGTCCCGTCCTTGCCCCGAGCTTCCAGCAGCCAGGTCACCACTTTGTCGGCCACGGGAAGCTTCTCTCCACTATTTAAGAGCGCCGCCAGCACCACCCCGGTGTCGTGAGCGTCACTCGAGTAGAGCCAGGGAGCGGCGGCAGGCTCGACGTCGAAATGGGCGGTCGCGTTCTCGACCTTGAGACTGTTGGCAAGCTCCTGGGTCAAGGTCTTGACGGCGGCCTTGTCGCCCAATCGGTGAGCGCTCTCCAGCAGGTAGGCTTTGCCGAGCGGAGCCATCTTGCCCCGTCGCTCCATCAGTCGATTCAGGTAAGGGCGACCTTGGAAGTCGTAGCGCGAGAGCGCCTCCAGCGCCGCCGCCTGGGTGGCGAACTTCTCCCCTTCGGAGTAGTCGAGGATGCTCTTTTGCGAGCCGTCCAGGTAGCTCTTGAGGTAACCTCGAGCCCCGGCAAGCCAGGTCCCCTTGATGGAGTAGCCTTGCTGGGAGGCTTGATGGGCCGTTCGCACGGCGAGGGCCGTCAGGTAGGGGCTCGCCTCGGTGGAGTCCGGCCAGACTTTCAGTCCGTGGCTGTTGCTGTCGACATACCCCTCGACTGTGTCCAGGTTGGACTGCACCGCGGCCTTGGCCTTTCCGTCGTGCCATCCGGTCAACCCGAATCGGCTGACCAGGTTGTCGGTGAAAAGAAGAGGAGCGACTCGGGAGAGGCGCTGCTCCAGGCAGCCGTGGGGATAGTCGACCAGCGCGTCGAGGCTTGCCTGCAAACCGCCCAGAACGGTGGGGGCCAGGCTGACCTCCACCTTGGCGCTACCTTCCAGGGCGCTTTTCGGGACCTCGATGGTCTCTTTGTGGCTTTTTTCGCTGGTCGCCCCGGAGCTCCCCAGGTGGACCCTCTGGACCGCTTGGGAGATCGGGATCTCGTAGGCCAGGGCGTCGCTCTCGGGCGTCATATCGCCCTTGAAGCGTAGCTTGGCTGTCCCCTCCTTGCTCGCCTTAAGCGCGAACAGGACCTCGCGCTCCTCTCCCGCCTTGACCACGATCTCCTTGGCAGCGAGATCGCCCCCCAGCCCCTCGGCCTCCAGGGCGACCTTGAGGGTGGAATCCTTGTCGGTGCTGTTGACGGCCAGCACCCCGGCCTGGAAGTCGTCGCCGACGCGGGCGAAAGCGGGGGCGGAGCGCTTGAGGATCAGAGGTTTCTTGACCACGATCTCACTCTCGGCCTTACCGCAACGGGTGTCCAAGGAGATGGCGGTGGCCATCAGGCGGAAAGTGGACAGGTTGTCCGGCAGGCGGAAGCGCACTTCGGCTTTTCCCTGGCTGTCGGTCCGCACTTCGGGCTGCCACAGCGCGGTGTAGCGGAAGTTCTCGCGGTAGTCGGAGCTATATCCACCACCGCCTCCTTGCGACTCTCCCTTGCCACCGTAGCTGCGCTGGCCGATCACGTCCAGGCGACTTTCCGAGGTGCGAACCGACAGCGGCATGCTGGAATAAAAGGTGTCGAAGAAGTCGGGGGTCTGATAGTCGATCAGGTTCAGCACGCCCACGTCGGCCGCGGTCAACGACAGTTCGGCGCTGACCGGTTTTCCGGCCTGGTCGGTCACCTGAAGCTGAGCCGTCACCTCGTCGCCCGGTCCGTAGCTCTTCTCATTGGTGGTCAGGCTAACTTTGAGGCGCTGGCTGTCGGAGGCCACCGGCAGATCGACGTAGCCGATCTTGAAGGCCGGCTTCCCGGTGTCTTCCTCGGGATGGCCTCCCTCTTCGGCCACTCGGCCGCGCAGCAGCATGACGGAGACGTAGAGGTTGGGAAGGTGCTCCTCGGTCAGGGGCACCTCGATGACCGGCGTACTCCCTTTGAGGGTGGTGGTGTAGCTGTGCAGGATGAGATCGCGCTCGTAGGTGACCAGGGCCGTGGCTTCCTTGAAGGGCGACTTGATCAGAATCTTGGCCGTCTCGCCGGGGGCGTACTTCGGCTTGTCGGCGACAAGCTCGATGCTGTCGCCGTCGACCCGCGCCCAGGGCACGACGTCGGCTCCCGAGGCGTAGAAGCTCGTTTCGCTGATGACGGTGTTACCCGCGCCGTCCTCGGAGGTGGCCCGCACGATGTGGTACCCCGCCTGGCCGGCGGTCAAGCTGACCTCCTTGGGCTCCCCGGCGGAAGTCACGTCCTGACTGGAAACGGGCTTGTCCTCGACCTCGCTGATCCAGCGGAAGCTGCCGTCCGCGTCGCTTTTGCGGACCGAGTTCCACTCGCGCCGGATCAGCTCCAGTTTGACGCTCTTCCCGCTGACCGGCTGCCCCGCCGGGTCCAGGGCGACGACTTTGATGGGGACCTGCCCACTCGAGGCAAAGCGGGTGCCGGGTAAGAGACCGATGCGATAGGCGCCGCGCGCGACCGGTAGCACGAGGCGTCCGGTGATCTCGCGACGGTTGGTCGACTGGACCGTGGCTTCGACGGTCAGGTCCGCGTCGCCCTTGTAGGCGATTCCTTTAAGGGGGAGCTGGGCCTTGAATGTCCCATCCGCGCCTGTCTTACCGCTTGCTGAGGAGAGGTTCTGGTGACTGTCGGCGTCCTCCCCGTTGTCGAGGGCTTGGGGTCCAAAGTCGTAGCCGGGATAGTTCTCGTTGGAGTATTGGGTGGGGGTGAGGTAGCTCGACCAATTCAGGCTCTCTTCTTGCATGGGAGCGCCGAAGAGCCATTCGCCCTTCATCTCGAGCTCCAGGGTGTCTCCCATCTTGGGCGTCTTCTGAGAGCTTTCGACCTCCACTTTGAAGTCGGCGGGCTGGAACTCTTCCACCCGGAAGGTCAGGCCGTGGAGGTACTCGGAAACGTTCCAACTCCTGGCTAGACTCCGGGGTAACTTGTAGTCCACGCGGTAGGAGCCGGAGGCAGCCTTGGGGCTCAGCTTGAGAGTGTGATGGAAGGTGCCGAACTCGGTGAGTTGGAGCGTTCCCTTCTCCACCGACTCGTCTCGAGAATTGAACAGCTCGAATTCGAGCTCTTTGGCTTGCAGGTTGACCCAGCGGCCCTTACTGCGGTCGCGAACCGCCCCTTTGAGCTGGACCTCCTCGCCCGGCATGTATAGCCCCCGCTCGGTATAGGCCTGAGCCGTCGGCTGGTGGGCCGCGTTATCCCAGCGGTAGCTGATGTCGAAGCTCCAGGGGTAGACGGTGCCGAAGGCGCCGTTACGGATGAAGACCTGGTCTTCTCCTTGGCTCAAGAAAAGTGTGAGCGGTGGGGTGTCGTAGTTGTCGGCCTGAGTGCCCAGGAGGCTGCTCCAGCCTGGGGCCTCGATCCGGCCGTCCTTGCCGCTCCGACCTTTCCAGATGGGGCGCCCCGAACCGTCGAAGAGTTGAGCCTCGACTCCGGAAAGAAGTTGAGCTTTGTCCAGGCTCGTGGCCACGAACAGGCTATTCTCGGGCGAGAACTTACCGCTGGCTCCAAGATTGGTGACCTGAGCCAGGCCGCGATGGGTGAAGGTTTCTTTGCCTGCTTTGGATTCCACCTGATAGAGGACGAAGCCGAATTTTCGTCCCTTCAAGACGGGGGTCAGGGCTAAAGCACGGTCAGTGATCTGATTTCTCGGCCCGTCGGGTTTGATGGTCTCGGTGACGCTCCAGCCACCGTCCGGAGTGTAGGGAGGGTCCTGGTAAAGCCAGCCTTCCTCGCGGGCGGCCAGTCTATGGATCTCGGCGCCTTCCAAGCGGGCCAGCTTGATGGTCTGGCTGTCGATGTTGACCAGGCCCATCGGGATGGAGAGCTTGCCGCCGGCTTCCAGGAGTCCAATCCCCTCGGCCATCTGAACGTAGGGTTTGCGGTCTCCCGTCTTGTGAGTGAAGCTGATGTCTTGGCCTAGCGCTTGACCGTGAATGTCGGTCATGGCTTTGCCGAGCGTCACGGTATAGTTGGTGTTGGGCTCAAGTTTGGCGTAGAGAATCGGATCGGTGTAGGAGACCTGCTCGTCGTAGTCGGAGCGGTCGAGCTCCACCACCGGCTCAATTTTAAGATTGTCCTTGAGGGCCTTGAGATTCACCTCGTTGTTGAAAAGAAAAGGGATGCCGTCCTCGGGAGCGGCCGTGCCTTTTTGGGCTTGGGCCTTCCAGGCGAGAGGCGCCAGGGTGGTGAAGGTCAAGGTTTGATCCTGGGCGCTTCCGATCGGACCGGCCTGGCCGGTGAGGCCTTTTTTGAGGCGCAAGGTGTAAGTCGCCCCAGGGTCGAGCTTGGGAACGTCCACCACCACGCTCCGGCGCGGGACGAACGGCTCCACGCCTTCCACTTTGTCCTTGTTGAGCTCGTTGGCCTCGGCCTCCGTCATCGCTCGGGCCACCGCTTTGGGACTGGTCAGCGCGGAGACGTTCTTGTTTGGCGCGTCGAAGGACATGGAGAGGTTGACTTGGGAGGGGTCGACCTCCTGATCGAAGGCCAGCACCAGGCCCTTGCCTTGCTGATAGGCCTGGCTGTCGTTGGCGGGGATGGTGCGAACCAGGCGAGGTCCCGGGGTGGAGAAGCTGAAGGCGGCGTCTTTGCTCAGAGTTTGACCGCTGGCGGATTTGAGCCCGGCGGGGACGGTGACCTTGTATTCGGTTCCGAAGCGGAGCGGCTGGTTGGGGACGAAGCTGACCGTGGCCGTCCCTTTCCAGCGGAATTTCCCCTCGGCTGGAGGGGTCAGGGTGAAAGGGGACTTGATGTCCGGGGCCTCGGCCGACATGGTCTTCATCGGCTGATTGAAGGCTATCGTGACCTCCGCGAAATCTCGTTGGTTCGTGGTCGGGCCTTGAGGCGACATCAGCACGACCTCCAGCGGCCGGTCGATGCGAAGACCCAGAACCTCGGCCACTTCCGAGGGGATCGTTTCTGTGTGGTCACGACACCCCGCGACCGCGCCGAGCAGTAGCAGTGCCAGAAAAATTCCGCGGATCGTCCTCATCGAGAGCCCTCCAGGTGGTTTTGGCCGGTTAGGTCGCCTTACCGCTGGAAAAGTTCCGGTTCGAGGGAAAAAAACCTGGAATGAGCTACTTCGGTTCGGGCTGGGGCTCCGGCGTGACGGGGCGAAGGCGCACGGGCGCGGTGTTTTCGGGGATGACTCCTTTGACGTCGCCGAAGAAGTTGGCCAGAAGCTGCATGTCGGCCTCGATATCTCCGGTGGTGACCAATTTCGGCCCCATGTGAAGGTGTTTGCCCGGACCATCGACCGAGACGGGATAGATCGGAATCTCAGCTCCGCTGGCGATGTAGTAAAAGCCGCTCTTCCAGTAGGGCACGTACTTGCGGGTCCCTTCGGGCAGAACGCCGATGGCCATCTCATCCTGGGCCTTGATCGTGTTGACGATACTCTCAACCAGATTGTTCGCTTGCCGCCGATCCACTGGAATTCCCCCGAGAGCGCGCAGCACCGGAGCCCAGGGGCCTTTGAAGACCTGATCCTTGATCAGGTAGCGTAACGGAAGATTGAAGTGATGGATCAAGGCTAGAGTGAGAAAATAATCTAGATTGCTGGTGTGAGGAGCGCCCAAGATCATCACTTTACGCTCGTTCGGGCCTTCTCCCGTGATCTTCCAGCCCAAAGAGCGGACAAAGAGATAAGACAGATGACACAGAAATCGGATGAGCATGGTTTGCTATATACACCCCCTTTGAACGGTTAAGCAAGTTCGCCGGTGAAGATAGGCGACCTCAGTCAGATTTTCCTCCGAGGGGTTCCAGCGGACTTCGTCAGGCCCCAGAATCACCGTCTCCCAATTCGTTTCCGATAGCGGGAGAGGCTTTCCCAGGCAAACCGCCGCTTTGACCCGTGAGGTGTCGAGTTTTTCGCCCAGAGCTCGTAGCACCGGTCGCGGGAAGCGAGTGGAGGTCGTGTAGATGAAGTCGGCCTGAGGCCATTCGAATTCGAGAAAATCGGCCAGGAGAAGCTCCCAGGAGGGCTCGGGATGACTCTGGCGGTAGAGTAGTGCTAGTCGATGGAGTTCTGGATTGCGCTCGATTCCGATCGCCTTCAAGCCTCTTCCGGCTATTACCGCGCAGAGGTTGCCGGCTCCGCTTCCAAGGTCGAGAATGGTGTCACCCGGCTGTACCCGGAGCTGTTCGAGGAAACGCTCCAAAAGCTCTGGAGGGGTCTCGCCGTAAGCCGAGCTTTCGATCTTGTCGTTGAGATCCTTGGGTCGGGCCAGCCAGTTGGGAATCAGTTGTTTCCGCAGGCCGTCGTGGCTGGCCGAAAGCGGGTCGTGGGCGGCGCGAAAGCTTTCCCAGCTCAAGTTAGACACGTTCTGGATTTCCTTGACCAAGGATATGGTCCGGAATAACTTCCCGATTTGGAGCACGGATCCATCCCCGCTGGCAGCGTTGCTTTCTCCTCATTTGTGTCGAACAAACAGCGTCTAAAGCACCTTGCCAGCGGGGTGCCTCCGCACTCGAAACCGGCAAGTTATTCCGGACCATATCCTGATCATTGGCCTACGGAAATTTTCCTAGGAGATCGCTTGGTGGGGGAGAAGGCTCGTGCCACACAGATTCCTTTAGGAGTGCCCACGATGACTTTCGAAAACGATGCCCAGAAGCAAACCTATGAGAAGATCCTGCCCTGGATGCAGGAGATGTTCGGCGAGTTTGTCGGCAAGCGCGTGGAGATCCCGGAGTTTGGTGTGCGCGTGGGTTCGGCTTTCGCTCAGACCGCCGTCTATCCGATGGGGGACGACGACGCCGTTATCTCCACCCGCGCTTACGTCGTGACCGGCGTGGACCTGACCGCTGACCTGATGCACTTTTTGCTGCGGGAGAACGACCGGATGACCTTCGGAGCCTTCGGCATCGACCAGGATGGCGACATCTTCTTCGAGCACACCATCGTCGGCTCCACCTGTGACCAGCCCGAACTGAAAACCTCCGTCTCCTCGGTGGTCCTCATCGCCGACGAATACGACGACTTGATTGTGGAGAAGTGGGGTGGCGAACGCGCCGTCGATCGCCTGCGAGGCAGCGAGGAAGCGGCTAACGCCTAAGAGCGGAGCTTTGTACTCGAGATCCCGCTGTGCCCGAGCGGGAAAAATCCACGAGTTCAGAGGGACCGCACTAAGTTGAGTGGGAGCCGCTGAAAGCGCGTTCTTAAACTCGCGATTCCGCTGTACTATGATGGGAGAATCAGTCTATTCGCGCGGTTTGGTGTTGGTGCCGAAGAGCTTCTTCCACCAGGGGGCGCGCAATTCGAGATGGAGTTCATCGAGTTCTCGCTGTAGCTCCATCGCTTTGAAGGTGGAGTCGATGACCTGGGTCCGCATCTCTTCTAAGGCGTGCTCGGCCTCCACAGCGCGCACGGTGGCGGCCACGGCGTCCTGTTCGGCTTCCTGAGCGCGGTCTTCGAGATCAAAGTTTTTTTGGGCCTGCTCGGCTAAGAGCCGGCGGCTGGCGGCAAGTTCGGATTCCATGAACCCGAGACGAACCATGGCGGCCTCGTGGCGCTGGATGGAGACGATGGCGCCACCGCCCTGGTAGGCCTGATCAACGTCGTCGTCCTCATCATCGAAGACTTCCATCGAGTTGTGAACCGGCGCCAGTTCCATCGACTGCTTTAGCATTCGGTTTTGTTTCTCGGCTTCCATGCGAGAAAGCTCGCTTTCGGGAATGCGAGTTTCTCCCGCCGAGTTGGTTACGGTTCGCAAACGCCCCTGACGGATCAGACGGCGAACGCGTCGCGGGCTGGTCTCGGCCAGGTCGGCGAAGGCTCTTATCGAGAGCGGACGGCTCGAGCGTCCGGCTTGTTCTTCAGGTAGCGCCATAGGTTTGAACACCTGTCAAAATGATGTTCCCCAAAGTTCCCAGGACCAGGCACCCTTCCTCTGCTGGAAATGAAATAAATTCGAGAAAGCTCAATCCCGCGGCGCGAGTCTTAAATCGAATGGGCAGTCGGCCTTTCGCCGCGACGACTCTCCTGCTTGCCCTTCACCTGAGATTTCAAGCGTCCTGAAGGCTAAGTAGGAGCAGGCTCCGCTTGGCGACGGGAACGCTAGGGATCAACGATTAGGATCTGATAGAGATACGGCCAGCGCTTTCCGGTGACGAAGATTCCTGTGCCGTTGGGATCAAAGGCGATGCCGTTAAGAACGTCGTTGACTCCCAAGCCGTTGGCTGCTTTATCGATAATTCCGGCCAGGTTGACTCGGAAGGCGACCACTCCCGTAGCGGGATCGATGGCCACGATCTCGTCGGTCAGAAATCGGTTGGCCAGAAGGTAGCCACGGACGTACTCGAGCTCGTTGAGGTCTCCGACCTCATTTCCGTTGTCGGTGACGGTGACTGAGCCTGTTTCCTGGAAGTTGGTCGGATTCAAGAAGCGGATGGTGGCGGTTCCGTCAGAAAAAGCGAATCGGTCGGCGGACTCGATGTAGGTCAGACCCCAGGCGGGACTGCGAGTGGCCACGGTTCCGGTTTGTGTGAAGGTCGTTTGATTCCAGATAAAGGCCAGGCCGTTATCGAGCGTGAGTTGATAAAGCTGGCCGGCGCGCAAGGCCAGACCTTCGGCGAAGACCGTGGGATCGTTGTCGACCTGTCGGAGCACATTGCCGGTCGTCAGGTCCACCTCTCGCAGACTGCTCTCTCCGACCAGTCCGGTGCTCTCATAGAGCCTGCCGTTGGCGTAGAGTAGCCCTTGAGTGAAAGCATCCGTGGCGTGAGGGTAGCGGTTGAGAACCTGATAGGAAAGAATGGGAGCGGCCTGTTGAGACTGACCCTGGTTGAACTGCGGAAAGTTGATAACGTCGTCGACGCTGTTGGAGCCTCCGCAACCCGGTAAAAGAAAGGTGGACAGGGCTAACCCCAGTCCAGCGAGAGTGGTTTTCCAGGTCGAGATCTTCATAACGGCTCCTCACGGTCGACGGCTGGAGCCGCGCTTCCACGCCTGACGGCTTCTAGCCTCTTGTTCCTTTGCGGTCTTTCCAGTTGAGCATGACGGAGATGACCGCTCCCACCCCATGTTTTTGCTCGAGGTCGAGATACCAATGAAATCCTCCGCCGTAGAGAGGATCGGGATTGTTTTTGATGCGGTAGGAGAACTCAGTGAGTCCCGCTCTTTTCGTCAGGTGAAAGGCGACCCACTCGGCGAACCCTTCCGCCAGGAAATCCTCGATCTCCTCGGCGTCGGGACGGCTTTCAAACTGCCAGGCGTGTCCCAACTCATGGGCGAGCACCATCAGGGCTTCATCTCGACGCAATCCGGGGTTGAGGACGATGTGCATGCCTTCGCCACTCCGGGGTTGAGTGTCGATGTAGCCTTGAGCGGCCTCTCCTTTCAAGACCATTTCGCTTTTTTTGCCAACTCGGACCTCCGCCACTGGACTCCGCTCGAGGAATTCGGAGAATTCCGCCTCGAGCAGACGATTGAGATAGGCCAACTGCTGATTGGCCACCTTGTTGTCGATCAAGACATTGCAACGACACAGGTGCTCCATGCCCTTACGACAATCGCAGACCTGGGCGTGGGCTGGAGACGCAAAGAAAGTTAGAAGGAGAAGGAGTAGAGCGTGTGCGCCTTGCTGGACCCGGCGCGCCGGGTTTTGCTGGAGGGGGCGCGCCGCACACGGCTGGAGTGGGCGCATTCCGGGAGTGGCGCTCGTCACGAAACGAACTCGGTGCGCAAAAGTGAGTAGACACGATGGTCCCGATGGCCATCAGGAAACTTGAGCCCTTGGCGCTCCGTCCCTTCGAAAATGAAACCGACCCGTTCCAGCAGGGCGATACTGGCCTGGTTCTCCGGCTGGACCCGAGCCGCCACTCGGTGCGCGGTCGTGTGAGCGAAGGTCACCTTCAGGGCTAGAGTCACCGCTCGTTGCCCCAATCCCCGTCGGTGAAAAGGGGGAGCCAGCCAATAGCCGATCTCCACTTTCTGGTTCCTCTCGTCTCCGTTTTGAAAGCCGACGGTGCCCGCGAATTCATCCCGGACGAAGATGCCGAAAGCGAGACCCGTTTTCCAGAAACCCGTCAAGGACAAGATGTAGAAGGTGGAATCCGCCACCGCTTTCGTTGCCGACACCCAGGGCAGCCAACGCGCCAGCTGACCGCGATGGGAATCGACGAGTAGAAATAGTTCTCCCGCGTCACGGCCGACCAGCGGCCGCAGCATCAGTTCACCGTCACGATGGGGACCGCTGAGCTTCTCGAACGACAATCTCTACTTGGACTTGATGTGGGTGCTGTGCCCGAAGAAGACGTCGGCCGCCTCCATCACCGTTTCCGACAAGGTCGGATGGGCATGAATGGTCAGGCCCAGATCCTTGACGGAACTCGCCATCTCGATGGCGAGCGTCGCCTCGGCGATCAGCTCTCCGGCCCCTGGACCCACGATGCCCACTCCTAAGATGCGCTCCGTCTCCGTGTCGACGATCACCTTGGTCAGTCCATCCGAGCGCCCCAACGTCAGCGCGCGCCCCGAAGCACCCCACGGAAACTTGGAGACTTTATGGGGGCGGCCCTCAGCCTTGGCCTCATTCTCCGTCAAGCCCACCCAGGCGAGCTCGGGATCGGTGAAGACCACGGCGGGAATGGCGTGAGGCTCGAAAACGGCCTTACTGCCATGAATGACTTCCGCGGCCAGGCGCCCCTGGTGGGTGGCGCGGTGGGCCAGCATCGGCTGCCCCGACACGTCGCCGATGGCGAAGATGTTCGGCTCGATCGTGCGGCACTGATTGTCGATCTCGATGAAGCCTTGCTTGTTGACCACCGCTTTGGTGTTCTCAAGGCCCAGGTTCTCGCTGTTCGGGCGGCGCCCGACCGAGACCAGAACCTTCTCGAAGATCTGCTCCCGCTCGGGCTTGAAGGTGACCTTCACGCCCTCTTCGACTTCTTCCATCGAGACCACGGCGGTGGAGAGAAGAACCTCCTCGAAGTTCTCCTCCACCCGTTTGGCCAGCACCTTGACCAGGTCCTGATCGGCTCCGGCTAAGAGAGAGTCCATCATCTCAACCACGGTGACGGCCGAACCCAGGGCGGAGTAGACCGTCCCCAGCTCAAGCCCGATGTAGCCTCCTCCGACCACCAGAAGGCTGTCGGGGATGCCGTCGAGCTCCAGTGCCTCGGTCGAGGTCATCACGCGCTCGGATTCGATGGCCATCGGTCCGGGGACGATGGGGCGCGAGCCGGTAGCGATGATGGCGTGCTTGAAGCTTACTTTCTCGCCGGAGTCCGTCACCTCCAGGGTGTTGGCGTCGAGAAAACGCGCCGTCCCCTGAATGTGTTCGACCTTGCGAGCTTTGCGAAGTTGGCCCAACCCGCCGGTCAGCTTGTTGACCACGCTCTGCTTCCAGCCCGCCAGTTTCTCCACGTCGATGGTGGCTTCGCCGAACTCGATCCCGATGGCGGCGGCTTCCTCGGCCTCGGTCAGAACCTTGGCCGCGTGCAGCAAGGCCTTCGAGGGGATACAGCCTCGGTAGAGACAGACTCCGCCGGGATTGGCCTCTTTGTCGACAATGAGGGTCTTGAGGCCCAGGTCGGCGGCCATGAACGCGGCGGCATAGCCACCGGGCCCGGCTCCTATGACAACGACATCGGTTTCCAAGGGTTTTACCTATCCTTCAAAGGCCAGAATGGCCGGGTTTTCGAGGGCTTGACAGATCCAGCGGAGGAAGCGGGCCGCGTCGGCTCCGTCGATCAACCGGTGATCGTAAGAGACGCAGACGGGCATCATCAGTCGGGCGTAGAACGTGTCATCGGAGTAGACGGGCTCCATGGAAGCTCGGGAAACTCCTAAAATGGCGACTTCCGGAGGATTGACGATCGGAGTGAAGGCGTAGCCGCCAATGCCACCCAGATTGGTGATCGTCATGCAGGCTCCGGAGAGGTCTTCCGGACGGATCTTCTTGTCTCGAGCCTTCTCGGCGATCACGTTGAGATCTTCGGCCAGCTCCGAGATGTTTTTGCTGTTGACGTCCTTAACCACGGGGACCAACAGCCCGCGCTCGGTGTCCACGGCGACGCCGACGTGGAAGTAGTCCTTGTAGATGATCTCCTCGTTGGCCATGTCGATGGAGGCATTGAACTGAGGGAATTTCTTCAGAGCCGAGGCCAGAACTTTAAGCAAGATGGCCGTCACCGTGACCTTCGCTCCACCGCTCGCGTTAATCTTCTTGCGCAGAACTTCGAGATCGGTGATGTCCGCCTTGTCGAACTGAGTGACGGCGGGAATGGTACTCCAGGCCAACTGCATCTGTTCGGCTGTCTTGCGACGAATGTTGGACATCTTCTCGTGGCGCACGTGACCGAATTTGGAGAAGTCGGGTAGCGGAGGAGCGACCGGTGCCGTGGGAGCTCCCGCGACGACGGTCGCGCGAGACTCTCCCCGGGCTCCGGAGAGCAGTCCCTTGGCATGAGCCTTGACGTCTTCCGCCGAGATCCGGCCATCGGGGCCGGTTCCCCTGACTTGATGAATGTCCACCCCGATCTCTCGGGCCAGACGGCGGGTGGAAGGAGCGGCCGGGGCTAGCTCACGAGGCCCAGCGGAGGCGCCGTTGACCGCGGGGGCCTCGATTCCGCCAGGGGAACGAGAGGGATCGACGGTGGCTCGACCTTCGCTGGGAGCAGATGCCGTAGCCGTGGCGGCCGGCTTGGTTTCCTCGGCGGGAGCGGCCCCGCCGTCGGGCGCGACTTGCCCACCGGCTTCGGGGTTTCCCGATTCCGGCATGTCCGAGAGCGCTGGGTCCTCTGACGGCTTCTCGTCGGAACTCGGCGCGTCCGAGGACTCCTCGACCACCAGAATCACCTGGCCGATCTCGGCCTTGTCGCCGGCCGAGACGCGCACCTCTTTGACCACGCCGGCCACGGTGGATGGGAGGTCAAAGCCGGACTTTTCCGTCTCGATCTCAAGAACCGGGTCGTCGACAGCGATGGTGTCGCCGACCGAAACCAGCACGCCGGTCACGTCGACTTTACCGATATTCTCTCCCAATTCAGGGAGCTTGAATTCTGTAGCCATTGTCTTGCCTTCCTTAAGCTTTCATCGGGTCGAGCTTGTCGGGGTCGATCGACAGATCGCGCATCGCTTGCTCCACAGCTTCGGCTTCAAAATCGCCTTGGCGGAAAAGTGCTGACAGAGCGGCCAGGACCACGAAACGAGCGTCGACCTCAAAGTGATCACGCAGAGCCTCGCGGGTCTCGCTGCGCCCAAACCCGTCGGTGCCCAAGCTGATCATGGTGTTCTCGAACCAGGGTGCGATGGAGTCGGGGAGGGTCTTGACATAGTCCGAGGCCGCCACGACCACGCTGTCTTCATCCTCGAGCAGTTGAGAGACGTAGGGGAGGCGACCTTCCTCGGTCGGGTGCAGCATGTTCCAGCGGTCGCACTCCTGAGCTTCTCTTCGCAGTTCCTTGTAAGAGGTGATGCTGTAGACCTCGGTGGGAATACCATAGGTGTTCTCCAGGATCTCCTGAGCTTCCAGCACGGCAAGCATGATGGATCCGCTTCCGAGCAACTTGGCTTTGGGGCCTTCACCTTCGATGCTCGCGCCACGGAAGAGATATCCGCCTTTGAGAATCCCCTCGTCGCTGACCCCCTCGGGCTTGGCGGGCATCGGGTAGTTTTCATTGGCCACGGTGATGTAGTAGAAGATGTCCTCTTCCTCGACATACATCCGCCGAATTCCATCCTTGATGATCACTTCCAGTTCGTAAGCGTAGGCGGGATCGTAGGTCACCAAGTTCGGCACGGGGTAGGCCAACAGCTGGCTGTTACCGTCCTGGTGCTGTAGACCTTCACCGTTGAGAGTGGTACGGCCGGCGGTGGCGCCCAGTAGGAATCCGCGGCACCGCATATCGGCGGCGGCCCAGACCAGGTCGCCGATACGCTGCATTCCGAACATCGAATAGAAGATGAAGAACGGGATGGTGGGAATGCCATGGGTGGCGTAGGAGGTTCCGGCGGCGATAAAGGACGACATCGAACCGGCCTCGGTGATGCCTTCCTCCAGGATCTGGCCGTTCTTCGTCTCTTTGTAGAAGAGTAACTGATCCGAGTCGACGGGGTCGTAGAGTTGGCCCACACTGGAGTAGATACCGACCTGGCGGAAGAGAGATTCCATTCCGAAGGTGCGGGCTTCGTCGGGAACGATCGGAACGATGTTCTGACCGACCTCTTTGTCCTTGAGCAACTTGCCCAGGATTCGAACGAAGGCCATGGTGGTGGAGAGCTCACGCTCTCCACTGCCTTCGGCAAACTCGTTGAAGAGTTTCTCGTCCGGCAGGCCTAGCTTGGGAGCGTTGACCACGCGTTTGGGCAAGAAACCCCCGAGAGCGTTGCGCCGGTCCTTAAGGTACTGAATTTCCTGACTATCCTCGGCGGGTCGATAGAAAGGAGCGTCGACGACGTCTTCATCGGAGATGGGGATTCCGAAACGGGTACGGAAGGTTCGCAATTCTTCCTCATTCAGCTTTTTCTGCTGGTGAGTGATATTGCGACCTTCTCCCGCTTCACCCAATCCGTAACCTTTGATGGTCTTGGCCAGGATCAGGGTCGGACGGTCGCTCTTCATGGCGGCGTCGTAGGCGGCGAAGACCTTCTGCGGGTCGTGTCCCCCACGGCGCATTCGGTAGAGCTGCTCGTCGGAGAACTGCTCCACCATTTTGAGGAGTTCGGGGCTCTTGCCAAAGAAGTGCTCGCGAATGTAAGCGCCGGTTTCGACGACGTACTTTTGATATTCGCCGTCGATGACTTCGGTGGCCCGTTGAGAGAGCAAGCCGGACTTGTCTTTCTCGAACAGGTCGTCCCAGTCGTTGCCCCAGACCACCTTGATCACGTTCCAGCCGGCGCCGCGGAACTGGGCCTCCAGCTCTTGCATGATCTTGCCGTTCCCGCGAACAGGTCCGTCCAGGCGCTGAAGGTTACAGTTGATGACCCAGACCAGGTTGTCCAGCTTTTCGCGCGAGGCCAAAGAGATGGAGCCCAGAGATTCCGGCTCGTCGGTCTCTCCGTCACCCAAAAAGGCCCAGACCTTGCGGTCGTTGGGCTTTATCAGGCCACGATTCTGCAGATATTTGTTAAAGCGGGCCTGATAGATCGACATGATCGGGCCCAGACCCATCGACACGGTGGGGAATTCCCAGAAGTCGGGCATCAACCAGGGGTGAGGGTAGGAGGAGAGACCACCGTTGGGCTTGAGCTCGCGGCGGAAGTTCTCCAGGTGCTCCTCGTCGATTCGACCTTCAAGAAAGGCGCGCGCGTAGATGCCCGGGGAGGCGTGGCCCTGGAAGTAGACCATATCGCCCACGCCGTTCTCGTCCTTGCCCCGGAAGAAGTGGTTGAAGGCGACCTCGTAAAGAGTCGCGGCGGAGGCGTAAGTGGAGATGTGCCCGCCGACTCCGGTGTTATTTTTGTTGGAGCGGACCACCATGGCCATCGCGTTCCAACGAATGATGCTTTTGATGCGCCGCTCGATCTCTCGGCTGCCCGGATAAGGGGGTTGATTCTTGCGCGGGATGGTGTTGACGTAAGGGGTGTTGGCGGTGAAGGGGAAGGTGACGCCCTGGCTCTGAGCGTGATGCTGCAGCCGTTCCATTAGCTCGATCACGCGAGCGGGGCCGGAGTGGGCCAGCACGTAGTCGAGCGACTCCACCCATTCGGCGTTCTCTAATTCTTTGACCTGCGGGTCTTGCTTCTCGGCGTTCTCGCCTGAGGTTTTGTCAATCATGTCCATAACGGTCCTTTCTAGAAGCTCCAACCCGGAAGTCCTTCCGCGAAAACCTCTAGCCATCGGCTTTTCTTTGTGCGCCTTTGATCTGGCGGGCTATAGTAATTATGTCTGGAGGGCCGCCTTCGGGGCGGGGCAAAGAGATCCTCGGCTCTCGAGGATAAGTCTCAAAACCCCGTCGTTGCGGGGATGAACCGTCTGTGACTCCGTCCAGGGAGCAGACCCCGCCAGCCCGGGGATGAACCGTTCGAGTCTTGATAGCCCGCCTTTGCGGGGATTTAGATCTCGGATATGTCGATATCAGGAAACTGGCAGTGTTGCCTGTGCGAGGGTGTCGCTAGCAGGAAAACTGGCAGCGTTGCCCGCGCGAAGGTGTCGCTATCAGGAAAGCCGGCAGCGTTGCCCGCGCGCAGGTGTCGCTATCAGGAAACTGGTAGCGCTACCCGCTCGAGAAGCTCGGCGTGAGAAGGGAGGATTTACTCCGTGGGATAGAGATCGGCCTTGAGCCGTTTGACCCATTGCCTTCGGAAAAGCTCTATCGATTCTGATAGTAAGGATGGAGTGTAGCTTTGCAGCCCGATCAGAAGCGTATCGGGCCCGATGCCACCGTCGTTCGCAAGTTTTCCATCTTGCAATCGAGGGAATCGGAGATTCCAGCGAGGATTCGGGGAGTTTGTCCAAAGATTTCGGAGTCGCGGGTGAACAGATCAAGGTCCCGAGTCGGGCGATGTGAGCCGTAGAACCCGGCGAGCGCGGCGCCCCCAGTCAGAAAGTATCCGTGGCCGTGGGCGTCAAAGGCACGGAGCAGATCCTGTTGAAATGGTTTAAGGCTGCCAGGATATCTTGCCTGATTCATTCCACGCCTCCAGCAACGAGCGCCAAAACTCCCTGAGTCGCCCCAGGCGAGGGGCTATCGCTGGCCAAAAATCCGCGACCTCTTGCGGCGTCAGGTAGTACCAGACCTCCGCTACCCGAGCTTCACGCAGCAATCGGGCGGCGTACCTGACCTGCAGCTCTTGCCCCTGTTCTCCCTTGAGAATCTCACGAAAAGCTTGCTCGTCCATGTCTTCGGACCACAAGAAATAGGGTCGTCCCTGAGCGTCGAGAGGTGGAGCCTTAGGTTGGGTCGCCATCTTAGATAAATTCGCAAGTCAACGACTCCTGTCCTCGAATCATTGTTAGCTTAGTCCACCAATAGCCGAGAGTAGGGGAGTCCGCTTCCAGTAGGCGACAAGTTCCTCGCGGTGCTCGGGTGGCAAGAGATGACAGTTCCATCGACTTTGTCGGACCCAAGCTCTTCACGACTTCCAGGGTTTAGTGTTAAGAGAGGCGATCTCCTCGATAAAAAAGGAGGGGTGGAGACACCCCGCCTTTTTTATCGTGTGCCAGGCATGGCACGACTGCCCTAAGGCCGGCTGCTGACACCCGCAAGCGGGTACCCGGCCCTTTGGTGGAAGAAACCGGCGAGCGAAAGCGGACTGGGAGGTGAAAGTCCTCTGGGAGCCCCGATGACCGGGAATCCCTAGCTAAACAGCAACTGCTACCGCCGCAAGGCGGGGTGGGAAAGAAGCTGCAGGCCAAGCTCTGGCCGGAGGGTACAGGAAGCATACGAGGCACTCAACTGGTGGGCGAGGGGGCAATGAGACCCAAACCCTATGGTCATCCGGACCGGAAGAGTGTAAATGCGACCGGTATATGGAGCGAAGGTCACGTGCCTTCAAGGCAACGCCGTTACGCAGTCCCTGGGAAGTCTGCGTACCCTGCCTTGTGCAGGCACCGTCGAAAGGCGGGGGCGCAGATGGCAGCAGAAGCCGTAGTCGCGAATGCACTCGCGATGAAGGGCTGAACACAAGAGACAACCGGTGCCGACCGCTCGACGAGAGTGGAGAAGCAGAAAGTGGCCTGAAATGGCCGGCTCGCTTGGGCGAGGGCGCGACGGAATCGCGGAGCAACCCAGGGAGCGAGTCAAACTCTCGCGGCGCGCGAGGAGGGACACCGGGGAGAGACGATGGAGCAACTGCTACTGTTCGAAGACGACCTCGAACAACGAGGGCTCTTCGTGATAGAGGAAATGGTGCATCCTGAGAACCTTCGCAGGGCGCACTCACGCGGGGATGAACCGGAGCACAAGAAGCTCGTCGGGGGCCTCGAGGACTAGACCCCGCCCACGCGGGGACAAATAAGCGAATCAACGCTGGAAACTTGACAGGGATCACTGATCGGAAGCCTTCTGACTTGTATCTTGACTTCAAGAGAAGTCAAGGAGTTCAGATATGCCGGAAATTAAGAAACTATTGCTAGGTCAGGACAACTACCCTAAAGCCAGCCCAGTTCGAAGCAGTAAGCTGGTCACCAATGTTTCGACAGCGTCGGTCCAGTCAAGCCCGCAACCGTCGGTCCCTCGAGACACTTTTCAAAACGGCTATCACGATCCCCAGGCGGACCAGATGAACGAACTTCGCCGGCGAGCTGCCGCTCGGACCCAACCTAGCCGAAACGCGGCGCTTCCGGTTGAAGCTCCGCGCCAGGTGACCGCCCCGAGTCACCTCAAGACTCAACAGACGCAGGTCTCGCCTGTCAGGACAGCCCCGATCGTGGTGGACCCTGGATACCCCCAGGCCACAGCCAAGCCTGGTCACGCCTCGCCCGTCAAAAGTCAGGGCGCTCCCGCGAAGGCTCAGCCGCCTCACGCCTCAACCGCCAGGACAGCCCCTATCGAGGTGGACCTGAGATATCCGCAGGCAGCGGTAAAGTCGGGTCACGGGTATGCTCAGCACCGGCCGGCACCTCGAAACACGAATTCCGCTCATGTCGCTCCTCCTGTTTCCAGCGGTGTACCCAAGCAAAAGCACGCGGCGCAACTGGCTGTGCTCCACGCCCATAAAAAAAAGTTCGACGTACAGATGGAGGCACAGACCAGGCCTCGGACCCACGCCGTCGAGGCTCCCGAGGTCAAAGCCAAACCGCAAGTCAAGAAGTCTCACTCCAGCGGCGGCGGGAAAAAGGCCGTCGGCGGCGCCTTTACCACGGTCTCGGGAGCGCTGACGATGAAGAACGGAATGAAGAACCTCGCCAATGGCAACTACCTGGAGGGAGGCCTTCAGTTGACCCAGGGCGGCTTATCGGTAGCCGACGGCGTCAACGACATGAACCTCGCTCGAAAAGGACTCTCCGGAGCTCCCGTGGGTAAGGTGGCTACGCGCCTGAAGGTAGCGGGTGGCGTTATGAACGCGGGGATGGCGGCTTACGACACCAAACAGGCGTATAACGCCTTCAAGAGCGGCAACGAAGTTGAGGGTGCCGAGAAGGCTTCGAGCGCCGTCATCAACGCCATCTCCGCTTTCCCACCCACCGCCGTCATCGGAGCTGTTGGTGGAGTTGCTGACTGGGCGATGGCGGCCTCCGGCGCCGATGACGCTATGGTTCGTGCGTTGACCAGCGGTAAAGACAAGGCCTATCAGAAACAGGTCGAGAAGGACATGCAGCTAGCCAAGGTTCTCGTGAAAACCCCAACCGCCACTTTGGCGAGATGCAATCGCGAGCAAAAGCAAGCCTATATTCGAGGCTTGCAAGGCCTCAAGGAGTATCGCCAGCACTTCGCAAGTCAAGGAAACACCAGAGCGGTCGAGGATATCGACGCGCACATCGCTCGCATCAAAGGCGCCTGGAGTAAATAGATGTCCGAAATCGAAAACACACAGACCGAAAATGATCTTCTGAACCAACTCGTCTACACTGACTACCGAGCCACCGCCTTAGAACTAGGAACCGCCTTCCTGGCGCTGGCCGTCCTGCTGCTCGGACTTGTGCCGAACATGTTCGATCTGGGAAGTGAGATGGTGGCGACTGTCTCCGCGGCGGCGGGGGTAGTTCTTGCCGGACTCGTGATTTGGGTAAGTCACTCTTTACTGGCTCAGGACCGGGGGCTTGACCTGGCCGGTCGTAAGGTGGTGGAGTTCACCTACCTCAAGAAATGGTCCGGACTGACTGGAGTTCGGGTCTTGGCTGACTTCGACGACATCGCCGCTGTGTACTTGAACCCGAAGGTCAATCTCTGGTCTCCGCATCACGAATGGCTCTATCCCGTTGCAGTCCTCACCAAAGATGGCCGCTCCCTCACATTGTCGAATCAGGCAACAGCCTTCGACCGAGAGAACTACGCCATCCCCACGGCCACCCAGTTCGGCGAGCTCCTTGGCTGCGATGTGTATCTTCCCGACGAACGTACTCCCGTAAAAATCGTGCGCCGAGGTCAAGAATTCAGCCTGGAGCCGAAGAAGCAAGATGTCGGTCTGCTGGGACGTTTTATCGCCTTGAGCGCGGTTGTCTTATTGGTGTGGGGGCTGTGGAAGTTGGCGACCCTGGTGTAGCCAAAGAGGGGTGATCATCTCTCGAGGGCGGCTCGTCGGCTAGAACCGAGGGCGCGCAGCTCTGGAGTCCGATCAGGAGAGTATATCGGCGCCGAATCCGGCATCTTTACGGACCGATAGAGATAGAGCGGTCTTGAGATCTATCCCCTCATTCCAAGACTCTCGCGCACGCCGGATGGTGTTGACGATTGTCATCATCACTTCCCAGCAGGCTTTGTCGCAACGACCAAGCTTTTGGCCAAACGACCGAAGGTTTCTGGAGTGAGTTGCTCCTGATTTACGGATGCCGACATGGCCAGTGTTGACTGTCTGTCTTCAGGTCCGATTCCACGGGAAAGCAAGATTTCTGAGTTCGGTGGCTCGGTTTCGAGCAGGCTTCCTCCAGAGCAGGAGCGATCCGATCGGTAACCCCGCCGGATGCTATCGAGCAGGGCTTGCGTGTCGGAGAAATTCGCAAACCGCGTTGGAAGAACGGAACTCTCAGTCCACCATCTCGTAGTCGCTTGAGAAGCGATTCGACGGATTCTAGCCACGCCTCGGGGCCCATCGACCATGTCAGACTCAAGTTCTTCACGTCTTCTGAGTTTTGGTGTTAAGAGAGGCGAGCTCCTCAAACGCAAAAGGCGGGGTGCCTCCACCCCGCCTGCACTCTCAGTGCTTGGTCGCGTCGGACAGTCGATACGTCCACAACCATCATGTCCGAACCTGGACACAGCCGACGCTGCGATGAGTCCTGACTCGCCGCGGTTTGCTTGGTGGAGATTCCACCAAGCAAGAACTGGAGTGCGGATTGGCCCGCCAGTGTCAATCGCGACCCTACGCTATCCAAGGCCTTCGAAGAAATCCGTGAGCGCAACTTCGATACCCAGGGTGGGTAGAGCTAGAGCTTGGCCATCTTGCCCCATTTCGCTAACAAACCCCTGCTCTGTCCTGCGATGAGTCGTCACGCTCATTCTCACAGGATCGACGATGAGGTAATAGTCCAGCGACGGGATCTGCAGATAGGCGTCTTTTTTCTCTCCAAGGTCGAGTCGACGAGTAGAGCCCGACAGTACCTCTGCGACTAAGACTGGGTGGTCTTGAAACAGGTCGTCGAGAGGGTTGGGGTGGCAGATTACCGAGGCGTCCGGATAGTAAAAGCGTGTGTGTCCTGGTAGGCGGATTCTGATTTTCGTGTCCGAATTGTAAGCCCGACATGATCGGCCCCGTAGCCTCGTACCCAAAGAAAGAAGTACGTTGCTGGAAACTAGGTTATGCCTATTCTTTCCACCGCTCATGGCGTAGACCACGCCTCCGAGGTATTCGTGCTTCACGTCAGCAGTTAGCTCGCTCTGAAGATAGTCTTCAGCGGAGACAAAGTGTGGCTGATCGGCAGTGCTCACTGTTCGAGTCTAACCCAGAGGGCTACGCCTGGCAAATGGACTACGCGTCGCGCGCGATTGACGAATTGTCGCAGTCAATTTTGATGGGATAAGTCGGCGATTGCGGAGAGACACCCGTCAGTGCCTCGTCCGCACAGAGATTCTTTTGTGGGGGCCTCTTGGCGCGATGCAGGTTCGCTTGGGTTTTCTTTGATAGACAACTTTTCGAGACAGATCGTGCTCCATGTAGGAATAGCGGACACCTACTCCTAGCGAGACCCGCCCTCGCGGGGATCGACCGTTTCGAGTCTTGACAAACTCAAGTTGACCCGCCTCTGCGGGATTTTTGTTCTAGTAATGTCACTATCAGGAAAGCTGGCGGCGTTGCCTACGTCTGAGCTGTATCCAGCGAAATCTGGCGACCTCGCCACTTCGCGTTGGATATCCTCGAACACCAAACATTAGTTTCCATGACCGCGGCTCGAGTCCCGTCGTTGGCCCAGACAGGGTTAGTTACGCTCGGCGGAAATTATGCCAAGTGCCGATCCGTTTGCTTGTCGCTCTGACCTGGCTCTTGCTCAGCGTCCCTTCCCTTGCCCAGCTCGAAAGAGCGGAGCAACTGCTGCGTAGCGCTCGCCCCACGGAGGCTCTGGCCGCGCTCGACGGTCTCAACACTTCCGAGTCCACCATCCTGCGCTTCCAAGCTCTTTGGCAGCTGGAGCTGTACGCCGAAGCGGGGGCTCTGATGCCTAAGGTCGGCGACGTGAGACCCTCTACCCTCTCGGGCGCCCATGCCATCCGCTGGCATCTGGTCAAAGCCACATACCACGGACATCTCCGGCAGTACCAACTCGCCGAGCGTCACCTCCGAGAGGGTTTGCAGTTGGCTTTGACGCCCCAACAGCGGCTCGAGGTGTTGGATGCGCTGATCAAGTTAGCCGTCGCTCGGGACGACTTACCCGCGGCCGAAACTTACCTCAAACAGACCGAGCCGTTATTACCCCGCATCAGCGACGAGCTGGACCTGGCCAGACACCTGGCGCTGGTGGCTGTTCTGTCCGAGCAGCAAGGTCGGCCTGCCGACGCCATGGCCATGTTGACTTCCGTTCGCGAGGTCTATAGACGCCTCGGGCAACCGAGTTTGGCCGCTGTCGTGTCGAATCGCATCGCCTGGGCCGTTCTGCTTCGAGGCGACCCCGCCGCTAGCTTCGAGCAATTTCATCTTTGTCTCGACGAGCTTGGCCGTGCCGGCTACCCGGACGGAACTTGGACGACGATGAAGCAGCTTGCTTGGTTGTGCATCAACCAGGACCAACAGCCGGAGGAGGGGCTGCGTATCCTGAACGAGGCTGTCTCTCGCATGCCGTCAGGAAGGGAGCGCGATCGGGCGACTCTGCAATTGGCCTCGGTGCAGCTTGCCGGTGGACGGCGCGCGGGGGCTGGACAGCAGCTCGAGACGCTGCTGAGTCAGCGGAATCTTCATCCGGTCGACAGGTCTGCCGCATTGGCTACCCTATCCAATCTTCAGCGCCAGCAAGGGCACCCGGAGCAAGCTCTCGAGAGCCTGCGATCGGCTATCGCGGTCAGGGAGGAGGCGCTTGGTCCCGATGCTCCCGGAGAGCTGGAGCGGGGCCGAGTGTGGACGACTAAGGGGCGGGTAGAGCGCGAGCTGGGTCGCTATTCCGAGGCGATCGGCAGTTTCCATCGTGCGGCCTCTCTCGAGGAGAACCCTTTTTTCGAGATGGTCGCTCGGCAAGGTGCGATGGTCACTTGCCTTTGGGCCTACGACCTGCCCGCGGCTCAAAAAGAGCTAGAGGTGGCTTTGGAGAGGGCGGGAGAGCTGGAGAATCTGCGCTTGCGAGGGAACGTTTACAGTTTGCTGATGGACGGTCTTCGCCAGGATAGTCACTTCGCTCATGACAGCCTCTTGCCGACCTCGGGAGGACTAGACAGCTTCGGTCCGCTGGGTCGATCCTTATTGCAACAGATGATCGCCTCCCCAGACAGCCTGGCAAAATACCTACGCCTGTTCGATGCCTGGATCGCTCGTGTTCGTGCTGCCGACATGGCTGTTGAGGAGGTTTACCTGGGCCTTACGAAGGCCAGTTTTCTGGAAGCCGTCGGACGTCTGCCGGAGGCGCGTATCCTCTGCTTACGTATGATTGAGGACGCGGACCGGCTGAAAGTGCAAGACCTGCGAATGAGCTCTCGCCAGGCTCTGGCAAATATCGAGTACTTCGCGGGCCGTCCCGAGGAAGCTGTAGAGCCTCTGCGGCAGGCGGCCGAGATCGCCTGGCAGGTCTCGGAGGCCGAAGGCCGCCGCCGCTCTTACACCTACGCGACCTATCTGCGTGAGCAGAAGCGCTATCAAGAGGCCCTGGAAGCCTACTCCAAAGCTCTCCAAGGGGCCACGGATAAAGCCGAAGCTCGCTACGGCCGGGCCCTATGTTACGAAGCGTTGGGCCGTTTGGAGGCAGCCAAGGCGGAGCTCGATCAGGCGGAAACGGCGCTGGACGGCAAGACCCGTCCCCTCTCGAGCGGGTTGATAGCCACCACCAGAGGGCGGCTCTTTCAGAGAGAGGGAAAGTTGGACGAGGCCCTGCAGTCGTCGAAAAGGGGCTTCCAGGCTCTATCGAAAGAGGGCATCCCGCCGCAGCTCACCGCCCTGGCTACTGAAGAGTACGCCCAGGCACTCGTCTTGAACGGGTTTGACGAGCAGGCCGTGTCGGTGGTCAGGCCGATTCTGGATAGGCTCCTGGCGACTCCGGGCCAGGATGCCGACCACTTGCGGCCGCTTTTCGAGCTACTCGTTTCGACCGCTCTACGCGAGGGCCAGCATCAGGAAGCGCTGCGATATCTGGAGCTGTCTCGCTCCTCGGAGCTGCTGGCGACGATCGACCTGAGCCGTCTCGACCCGGACGATCCGGCAGTCCATTCCCTGTTGACCGACCTGCAAGAGCTTAGGGGACGCCTGGTCGCCTTGCAGGCCGCGACCCCACGAAGCGAAGACGATCGACAGGCTCTGACCCGGGTGTTGGCTTCGACCAGGTCGGAGTTCTTCGCCAGGCTGGACCAGCTCAAACGTCAGCAGCCCGACTTCGAGGCCTTGGTCCAGCTTTCCGGTGCCGATCTGTCGGCCATTCAGAGCCGATTGAGCTCGGACGACACCTTGCTGGAGTTCTATCCGGCGGAGGATAAGCTGTACGTTTTCGTGGTGGGCAAAGCGAGCTTTCGCATAGAGGAGGTCAGCATCAACCGGTCCGACCTCACCGCCCGGATCCAGGACTATGTCGCTCTGGTGCGAGATCCGCGGAGCGACCTGAAGGCGGTCAGCGACACGTCGCAGGTTTTGCATGACCTTCTGCTGGAGCCGGTGCTGGCCGAGGTCGGCGCCGGGACACGTTTGCGCTTGGTTCCGGCCGGGGCGCTTTGGCATGTTCCTTTCGAGGCCCTGCGGGATCGCGCGGGGAGGTCTCTGGACGAACGCTACGAGGTCAGCTATCTGACTTCCGCCGACCTGCTGCGCACGCTGGACGCGGCGCCCCGAACTCTGGGGCGCTCTCTACTGATTGGCGCTCCAGAGCTCGAGGATCTGCCGGGGGCGCGGGCTGAGTTGGAGACTCTGAAGGCACTCTTGCCGGGCAGTCTCAAATTGGCCGGAAACCGGGCCACGGCGGCCGCCCTGCGTAAAGAAGCCGTCGCCAGCGACCTGCTGCACATCGCCAGCCATAGCGGTATGGGCCGGGAAGCCGGTCAAGCCTACATCTCACTGCAAGACGGCCCGTTCGAGCTGGCTCAGGTCTACAGTCTCTCCCTCTCCCCCGGAGCCCTGGTGGTGCTCTCCTCTTGTCAGAGCGCACTGGGGGAGAAGGAGCCCGGGCGAGAGGTCACCTCTCTGGCCTCGGCCTTCAAAATCGCCGGAGCCTCAACCGTGGTCGCCTCTCACTGGGAGGTGGATGACGAGGAGACGACGCGTCTGTTCACGAGCTTCTATCGCCATCTCCTGAAGGGAGAGTCGCGCGCCGCGGCCTTGCGAGGCGCGCGACTGGAGCTGGCGGCGCACCAGCCTCATCCCTATTACTGGGCTTCCTTCAGCTTGTTCGGAAGCCCCCGGTAACGGCTTTCGACTTGAAGGCACGCCGGAAACCGTTTCTCACCTCGACCGGTCTCGACATAGCCTCTTTTTCGATAGACCCCCTATTTCACTCCTTAAGCCGTGGATCAAGGCCTGCCGTATCTTTGTCGTCGGCCACCGTCCAGTACCGCGGTGATGGCAAGGACGACGGACACGGCGGTTCCCGGTCCAGGAAAGAGCGCCGCGACCCCGGAGCCGACGGTAAGCCAACCGGCCGCTCGTTCCTAACTGAAGTCGCCGGTGAGAGCGTCCTTAAGCCGGAACCCGATACTAATTCCGGGTCCCAGTTTGTCTAAGAATTTGGATACCGACGCGGCTCTAGTACTGCCTCGACCGGCCAATCAGGTAACGTTATCCCATGTTTATAGAGGCAAGGTGTTCCTTCGCGATTCTTGTATTTCCCGAAGAAGACCATTGGAGCAGCGAGCTTCTGATGCCGCGTCTCTTTTGACTGGCTGGACCGCTACTTTAAACCGTAATGAGACCCGCCCAATGACCGCGGAGGATTTTGACAATCTGCACCATATGCTGCGCGAGGCCAAGGACTTTTCCAAAGTTCAGGACGCCTTCTTCGACCTCGCCGAGCAGTCCAGATTTTTTCTCGCCCCAGTTCCGGCGTCTCCCCTAACTAAGGACCTGCCCTAATTTCTTTAGAAGATATTTATCTAACCCTGGTTGCAACTCCATCAGGCGAGGTCTATCATTTAAGGCATGGTTTCACCCCAACGGGCACTTGTTGGATTTTGTATCGCGCTTCTACTCTCGCCCGCCCTCGCTCAGCCTGACCGAGGGCGGGGCGCGACGATCGAGGTCGCGCCGGGGTATCCACTCGCCTCGCCGCGCGCGCCTTCGTCCAGTCGCGTCGAACGCGAGAGACAAGCCACAGAGCATGCTCTCGCCACGGCTATGGTGAAGGGAGAAGAGGCGGCGAGTCTTTCTCGAGGCCTCCCTTCCATCCTGTGGACTCGCTACACCAAGCTTCTGCTGGAGGGTTTTGAGCGAGAGACCTCCTCGACTCCAGCCCGCGCTTCCTTTATGAACGGTGGAGGAAGATATCATTGGCGGTATCGGGACGACGGCTCTTCAATTTCGGACTACGCCGATACCTACGACCGTTGCGACGGACCCGCGACTCCTGGCCAGGGCGTGCCTCCGGTGGATTTTACCTACCAGTACTCCAACAACGGATATGGCCCGCCCGCCCTGTTCCCGGCTAGATAAGCCGGAATTGGAGGATTTTTGCCCTGAAAAAGGCATTTTCGAAGATGGCATCCACCACTTCGAATCGGGGCGAGGCTAAGCTTGCCGAACGTTACCTGGACCTTGTCCGCTCGCTGATCACAGTTCTCGAGCTTCGCAATCCTTATAATATCGATCATTGTCGCCTGGTCGCGCGACTTTGCGAGCAGATGGCCAAGAAGGCCGGTTTCGACAAAGAAGGCCGACAGCGCGTCATCACAGCCGCGGAGCTTCACACTTTAGGTGTGTCGCTTTCGATGGAGGAGAAGAAGCCATACTTCTCCCTTCCGATCACGAAGCTGGGACTCTCCAGTGGGCGCGATCTGCCCAGCCACCAACGAGAGCTCCAGATCCTCAAGGAGGTGATGGGCGGTCTTCCGGGACTCGACGAATGCATCGAGATCATCCTCGACCGTAACGAATGGTTCGACGGATCGGCCTCCCTCTTCGGAAAGTCGGGCGAGGAGATCTCGAAGGAGGCTAGGCTGCTCGGCGTGGCCGACGCCTTCATCGACCTCTGCACGCCCAAGAAGCATCGTTCTCAGGTTCCCTCGAGAGAGGCTCTGAAGCGAATTTTCGATCGCTCCGGCACTCAATTCGACCCGCGTTTCGTCGAGGTGCTGCAGGCGGTCATGAACGAAGAAGAGGACGGCTCCTTCAAAGAGAGCGGGCGGACCGAGCACTTCGAGACCTCTCGTTGTCGCCACTACCTCAATCTGGGTCATCTCTACATCGCAATTCACGAGACCGATTGGGCTCTTCGCTCTTATCTCAAGGCCGAGCGGATCGCCGTCGAGATGGCCGATAGCGGGCTGGAACTTGGCGCCATCAGCGGTCAGGTGATGGTCTACTGCGAGCGTCGACAGTTGGAACTCGCGCGTGAAGCCCTGCAGAGGGCTCGCCAGAGAACTCACAGCGAGCGGGAAAAGCACGGTTACCATCTGATGTGGGGGCTGTTGGAGTGGCTTTCGGGCCGAGAGCAGAACGGGCACGAGATCCTCGAGCGACTGGTCGACCATTACCGGAAGGCGAGAAACCTGCCGGGCTTGGTGGCCAGTCTGATTTTTCAGAGCTACCTGCTTTTGACCCATCGGGGACTTAACGATGACGAGCATGTCGAGACCCTCACGGAGTTCATGGAGCTGGTGGCCAAATACGACATGTTTGACGTCGTGGAGCGGTATCGAAAGTTCACCTTGCCTCTCTTTTTGAGCGCCGTTCTGAAAGATATCGAGGATCCCGCCGCGCGAGCCAACCTGACTCGTATGGGTGAGCCATGCCAGCAAGCTCTGCTGGAGAATCTGGCCAATCTCGAGCCGGCCCAGTGGATGGACCACCTGATGCCCGACCCCGTCGTGCCCACGGCCCAGGCACCCCTTCCGGAATCCAGTAAAGCGCGCGCCACCGGGCCGCTCAAGGAGGGCGCTCTACTGATCCAGACTCTGGGTAGGATTCGATTGAAAACTAGCTCCGGAGAGGTCGCCGAGGACGACTGGCCGACCCAGAAAGCGCTCAGGCTGTTCGCTCACCTGGCCGTCACTAGAACCGCGGTTACCGACGGACTTTTGATGGAGACTCTCTGGCCCGACGCTCCCGAAACGAAGGCTCGCAACTCCTTGAGAAACGCCATTCATCAGGTTCGCAGTGTGCTCAAGAAGCTTGACGGGCTGCCCGAGGGCGAGTTGCTTCAGCGCGGCCGTAAAAGCGGAACGGCAAGTCTCGATCTCGAGTACACTCTCGATATCGAGCGCCTGGAACAGAATTTGCGCGAGGCCACGACCGCCCTGGACGCCGGCCAGAACGAAGCCGCCATCGAGAAGGCTAAGTTGGCGTTAGACCTTTATCAGGGCGATTTTATGGAGGGCTTTCACGACGACTGGGTGGAGGCGCTTCGAGTCCAGTATCGTGAACTCCAACAAAGAGCTCTGGGTGCGCTAGCTCGCGCCTATCTGGCGGCCGAGAAGTATGAGGAGGCCGAGGTCGCGGCCCGAAGGATGCTGGCCGCCGACGACCTTCGGGAGGACGCTCACGAGATCACCATCCGGGCGCTGGCCGGTGATGGGCGATCGGCGGAAGCGATTCGGCACTATGAGGAGACGGTGAACCTCTTCGAAGAAGAGATCGGAGTCTCGCCGTCGTCGCTTCAAACCGTACTGCAAGAGACGGGACTCTTGCTCTAGTAGAGCACTCGAATGCTTGAGATTGACGGTCGCAAGTACTTTGAGGGCAAGAGTTTTACCATAACCAAAGGGCAGGGAGAGTTTGAGACGACCTGCACCTTCGAGGTCTACAGACAGGAAGGCGGGGAAGCTAAGTTCGTATACTGGCTTCTCAAGGAAGAGGGGAAGTTTTGGTTCTACCTTGTTCCGGTGGACGAATTCCGTTTCCACTCCAAAAGGTGTCTAAGATCCACGAGGTGTTCAGAGCTCGCACCATTGACGGGTGGAAATTTGGGGCCGGGAAGCCGGAGGGGAGATTTTCCTGGGTCACCTTGAAAGAGGAGCTGCCCGATCTCCCCGAGACCTTCGCCAACACTCGTCTAGCCTTGGTGGTTAAAACGGATGACCAGACCTGGCTGTTTCCGGGAGTTCCGCTTCTCGAACGGGGAGGAAAGCTCTTTGGACCCAGCAGCTCGGCGGTCGATCTCCCTTCGGTTGATTTAAAATTGGGCCATAAGCGGCTCGAACCTCGCCGAGATCCCATTCCCAAGATCGGGGCTTCTTTCGCCGTCGCTTTCGCGGTTTCGGCCATCTTAGAGATGGGATTGCCTGTTCGAGCTTTCTATTTCTTGGGCCCCATTTTGGCTTTACCCGGGTTGGGGGTACTGGCGCTCAACCTGGTGGGGACGACCGGCGAGGTTTGTGTCCAGTGTTTTCTTCTTGCATCTGGTCAGCCGGGGATTAGACGTGGCTTTCACCTCGGAATGGTCCGACGCCGCTGAACTCCTCTACGATTCCGGAAAGCTCTCGCTGCTCTTCCTTCTCTCATCTCTTAGGTATAAGTATTTTCCCGGATTTTACCATGGGCGTCCTGGATGGAGTCTACCGGGCAGGCGCGATCTACTGGGCGTGCTTGGTATTTGTCCTCATCTCCGGTTCTGAAGTTCAGGAAGATAATCTCTTTCAATGGTTCAACTACTACGCCGGTGTGATGCCCTGGGGCGCGGTCATCGGTGTTCTCGCACTGCTAAGCGTCGTCTATACGGTGTGGGACTATCGCCGCGCCCCGGTGGACCTTGAAGATTTCCTGCGAGCGATTCTGCGCATGGCGGAGGTCTTGGAGTTGGGACCAGGAACGGCCTCGTCCCGTTCTAAGCGTCTTGCCGCTTGGGCTGATGATTTAGAGGATTCGATCAAATTGAATCTTTCACCCAGGGTCAGGGAGCTGGATGGGGCCGGACAAGAGTTTCTTCTTTGGAAAGAGCAGGCTATCGCGTTAGGTGATTTTGAAAGCTTTTCCCCAGAGCGTAAGGCCGCCATCGCTAAAGAGCTAGAGGCGATATCGACTGATATCAGAGAGTTTCATCACGCGGTGAGTCGACTACAGGACAGGGTTATCCCGTTACCTCGTCCATCGCCGTTTCTAGCCACTTATCGACAGTAAGAGAGAATACCGCGACGTTTCTGCGAAATTGTTAAGTTAATCCTAACGATGTTCACAAATAGTTCCTTGTGTTATTCCTAGGACCTGGGGTAAGATCGCCGAGCGGACGCCTGGTTTGAACTGTTTTTCAGATTGAAGGTCCGGCGCGACACAAAAGACCTCTCACATGACAGACAACAGAAAGAGAAACGCAACCAAGCGTTATCAGAATTCGGACTACCCCTCCGGCTCTTTTGAGGCGGCCATTTCGGTCGATCAAGGAGCCCCTGGCCTGCGTCTGGTTCGTGAGCCATCCCCCGACGGTCGCCCCGCCGACGATCTCGAGGAGATGGTGCCGGCTTTTATGCACCGCGATTTTTTTCGTACCGAGGAAGACGGCGTCGACCCCGTTCCGGCTCCGGCGACACCGCGGACGCCCGTGACTTCGGCTGCCCCACCCGCTTCGGATTATATGGAGCCGCCCAATACTGAAGAGGTCGAGGGGGAGCCCCCCGCGGCCCCACGCCCGAGCGTTCCCACCGCGGTGATCCCGCCGAGCGCGCCTGCCCCTCGCGCCCCGATCAGCACACTGAAGACTCCTCCTGTCTCCAACAGACCGGTTCCGCAGCCTTTAGAGCCGCCGGTGGCCTCGGCCGAGGAACCGTTAGCGCCGCTTCGTTCTCACGAGATTCCACCGCCCCCCCAGCCTCCTCGCCAGACTTCACGGGTGACCGCTCCAGAGACGGTTCCATCCGGACAGCCAGCGCCGGCACCCACCGCGTCAAATTCCTCATCCGCCACGGCCTATTCTCTTCCGCTTTTGGCGGCGCTCGCCATGGTACTGGGGGTCTTTGTCTGGCGCGAATCCACTCGCCCCGTGATGGTGACCCAGCAGCCGCTCCCTGTTCCTCAAACCGCTCCGTCAGCCGAGCCTTCCGCGGCGGCTCCAGGCTTTCAACCGAAATATCTTTCCGTTGGACCGGCCGTACCCTCGACCGCCCAACCTAGCGGCAGCCCCACTCCGGGCTCCACGGAGGAAGTGGCGCAAACGGACTCGGGTGAGCCCGACAATCCGGCCGGACTTTTCCCTGGAGAGTCGGAACAGACCGCCTCTCAAAACGCCGAGGAGGCCGACGAGCGGGCCGAAATGCTTAGCCGTGTGGCTGCCTCTTCCGCCTCTTCTCACTCTGAGCAAGCTCCGGTTCGAGTGAAGAATTCTTCCGGTTCCAATAACCCGGAGGCGTTGTTCCCGACAGATACCTCACCAGAACAGCCAGCCCCTAAACCAGCGGCTCAGCCCAAGCCGGCACCGAAAACAGCGGCGGTCAAGGCTCCTGATAAGACGGTGAATCGGCCGAGCGCCGCTGATCTTTTCCCTATCGACGAAGAAGTTCCGGTGAGACGCCCTTCCGCTCCCAACCCAGCGGTTTCTCAGCCGGCCGAGCAGCCACCTATCCCTGCTATCTCCAGCGAGCCGGTGTTGCCGAAACCTGGCGAGCCGTATCAGATCGACGAACCGAACCTCTAGTTAAATGAGCGGAACTTTCACCGAGCTTCAAAAGCAGAAGTTGATGCACATGTTCGAGTTACTCGACATTGATGGCAACGGCGTTCTGGAGTACGAGGATTTTCGTCTCGTCGTCGATACTCTCGCTCAGGAGCGAGGATGGGAAGAGGGCCATCGTCGCTACACCGCGTTGGTGGCTTCGAACAAGAGACTGTGGGGTATGGTCAGTCGTTCGATCGATATCGACGGCGACGGGTCCATCACTTTGATGGAGTGGCTGGCCTTTCACATCAAGGCGATCCTGGGAGAGCCGGACCCAAGGTTCTCCACCGCGTTAGTGGCGATTTCCAGCTTTTTCTGCGAAATGCTCGACTCCGACGGCGATGGAAAGGTCTGCCTGGACGACTACATCGATTTCTGCGCGGCTTATAACGTGAGTGAGGCGATGGCCCGGCGGAGTTTTGAGCTTTTCGATCGAGACGGAAGCGGAGATATCTCCCAGGCGGAGGTTCAGCAGATGGTTCAAGAGTTTTATCTCAGTGACGATCCGTCCGCTCCGGGAAATCTATTCTTCGGAGCTCTCTGAAGGCGCATGAAATCGCGACTTCTCATCCATGTCCAACCGTCGGAGTCGCCCTCTTACCCGGTCGAGGTTGGTTCTTAAGGCATAGATGTCGGCGCTGTAAGCCGCGGGCATCGAGGCCAGTCCGCGAGCCCCCTCGTCCATGATGTCGAGTTCTCCCAGCAACTGCTCCACAGGAGCGTATCCAATCCGTAACTCCAAACGCTGAAGATCGCGATAGCGTCGATAGATTTTTCTCTTCATAGTCCAGTTGTAGACCGGGGGGAGCAAGCGGATGATAGGGACCAACAGCCCGATAAAGGGGAGCAGGAGGATGGCCATACGATCTAAGGCCGAGGCCCAGCGGAAAGAGAGGTGGCGGTACAGAAAGGAGGTTCCATACTGATAGAAGTGGCGGCCTTGCTGAGCGATGGGGAAAGAGCAGTACTGCGCGGAGGGGAATTCGTTGTGTTCCGTTAGGATCGAGCCTTCTCCGTGGATCTCCCGAGCGGCTGAAAGCAGCACCGCCGGCAGAGCTCGATGAAAGTCGTCCCGGACCACCAGGGTCGCCGCCGGAGCCAGAAGCTCCACATCGTTGGGCGGAATGTTCTTTTTGAGATCGACGACCCCGGCGTAGAGTCGAACGACGGAGAGAAAATGATGCCGTCTTTCCAGGGCATGGGCTCGGGAGAATTGCATGAGTTGAACGCCCGGGGCGGTGAGCATCCTCTCGATCACGGGGATGCTGGGAGTGCCGACTAAAAAGAGCGCGTCGAGATCGCCCGTGTTGAACATCTTTTCGGCCTGCTCGCCTCCGACGTCCACTGTTTTGAGCTCTTCGGTTATCTCGGCGTCTCGAAGGATCTCGAGAGCGATAGCCCGGGTTCCGCTGCCCACCGGCCCGATGGCCATTTTTTTCCCTCGGAGTTCGGAAAACTCTCGGGGGATTTTCGAGGAACGGACAAAGATCCAGAGCGGTTCGTAGTAGACGCTTCCGAGAGCTTCCAGCCGCACACCGGGATCCTTTGGTAAAAGGCCGCCTTGCACGAAGGCGATGTCGGCTTTTCCCTGGCTCAAAAGCTCTAGATTTTCCGAGGATCCCTTGGTCTCCAGGACTTCGATGGTCAGACCTTCTTTGGCCAGAATTTCTTTGTACTGTCGGGCGAATTTGTTGTAGGCCCCCCAGGACGAACCGCTGGCGAAACGCAGCTTTTTGGGTGGCGGTGGTCCCACAAAGCTGTAAGCTAAGATGAAGCCCAAGACAGTGATGAGAAGGCCGGGTCCGAAAAAGGCCCAGAATTCGCTGCGTTCTTGGAAAGGGAGCTCCGGTGGATTGGGAGGGAGAGATTCGGGTGGCAGCGGTTCGGCGGCCGCCCCCAGGTCCTTGTCAGGCTTGCGGGCTTTCTTTCGCACCTGCCCCAGCAGCTCGAATTTATCCATTTCTGGGTCTCTCTGAGAGTTGGCTCAGGGCTTGCCAATGTTTGGGAGAGGCGTCTTCGACCGAAGTCGTTTCTGGAGAGATATTGTCGAGATTCACGGTTCGACACAGTAACAGGCAGCCTTCCAGAACACCCTGGGGTGGTTCGGCGAGCCAGCGGAAACGGGAATTCTGCTCTTGGACCTCTTGCAAAAGGGAGCCGGTGGCGGAGCGTCCGCTCCAACTGGCCTCGAAAGATTCGTTCGAAGTGTCGGGGACTCGTGAGAGAAGGTCTCCCAACCGTCGTCCGGCTCGGACGACCAGGGCTCGGCAGGAAGGCTCCGGCTCGGGATGCCGGGCCATGGCGATGGTGCGTTGAGCGAGTTCCGTCAGGGAGAGGGCGTCGGGTGGGTCGGACATGATCTGTTCCCACACCTCCCGCACCGAGGACTGGCGAAAATGTTCGGTCAGAATTTGAGATAGTCTCTGACTGTCCGGAAGCCGGCCCTCAAGAAGCCGGGCGGTTAACTGGAGTGTTCGGGTTCCTAGCCATAAGCCACTGCCCTCTTGTCCAAGAGGATCAGGGTCCTCGCAATATCGAGTGAAGACATGATCGCCGTCGAGATGTCCCACCGCGGCCTCCAAGTCGCTCCAGACCAGGACGCCAGGACGCCCTTGGAAATGTAGGGCGACGATCGGCTCTAGTTCATCGCAAATCAGCGCGTGGCTACCACTGGGCAAGATGGAGCGGACGGTTTCCGCAGCGCTTCTTCGTAACGCTTCGGAACGAAGTCCGGGTAGAGCCATGACCGCGACGAGCGGCGGGATGGGGCCAGGCAGTTCGATGCAGGATTCTTGGAAGGCGCGTTCGAGCAGCTCTCGAGAAGAGCTGGCACAAGCGTTGGGGATCCGAACGTGACCCCAGACTTTGCCATCAGAGGCCACGAGTGTCGCTTCGGTATGGCTAGGATCGGCGCGGAGTCCCAGAAGGAGTCGACTCATGAGGAAGCCTCTTTCTCGCTCTCGTAAATGTTGAGGTCGTCGATAAACCAGAGTGGAACTCCATGTTCGGTGGTGGGGTAGCTTCGTGGCTGCGGAGTTGGGCTGCCGTCTTTGGAGGGAAACCTTTGATCGCAATAAGCGTAATGGAAGACCGGCGGCATCTCTGGCCCGCGATGAAAGGCATAGACCTTGGCCGCTGTTTCGGTTTCGAAGGCGCTGACTCGCTCGTGTTGGCGAAGGTGGCTACCCCAGTTCTCCTCGAGATAGACCTCTCGGTACTTGGTGGGGTCGGCGATATCGACGAAGATCCCCCATTGGAGAACCCCGTTCTGCATCCGGAAGGTTCGTAGGCCTTCGGCTGCCTCGCGAAACGCCTCGGCGTCGATAGGATCGATCTGATACTCCACGGTGACCAGCACCGGTCCGTGTTCTAAGGGCGGTTCGACGGTGATCTCGGGATGGGGCCAGGCTTTGGAAGGCTCCAGATTTCGTTCCACGTTCGCGACCAGAGGAGCTACCAGTCCACTCAGGCTGGTTAGCACTAGAACGCCGGCGGCGACTTCTAGAGATGGTAGAAGTCCCATTTTTTGAGCGACCGCGCCCCAGAGCGCGCTGCCGGCACAAGCGGCGCCGAAGAAGCAGAGTAGGTAGACCGACATGGCGCGGGCTTGAACCCAAGGTGGGGCTGAGGACTGCACCACCAGGTGAAGATTGGCCAGAATGCACAACCAGCAGCATCCGGCCAAAAACATCGGCAGGCCGGCGATGGGTCCACCGGGTATCTGTGAGAGCCAAAAGAGCGAGGCGGCGAAGACAAGCCAGGCCCCGGTGACAATCTGATTGACGGCAAAACTTACCCGCAGGCGAGGCAGTAGGAACAGAGCCGACAGCACGGCTCCGGCACCGAATCCGGTCACCATCAGTCCGTATCCTTGGGGCCCGAAACCATAGACTTTGCTGCACAAAAGCGGCATGGTCGCCCAGAGCGCGCTGGAACAGACGATGAAGCTTGTGGAGCGTAGCAGCGCGGTTCGTAAATGGGGAGAGTGCCTGACGTGTCGCAAACCGACCTTCAAGGCCGAGCCGAACCTTTCCGGTGGCGAGTCGTGGTCGCGTTTTTGACGTTTCCAACTGGCCAAAACCATGATCACGCCGAGAAAGGAAGCCGAGTTAAGAAAGAAGGCGGCCGCCGGGCCCAGCCAGAGTAGAACCGCCCCGCCTAGAGCGGGACCGACGGCGCGAGCGCCGTTGAGGGCCAAACCGTTGAGCGCGATGGCGTTGGATAGGCTGGGCCGGGGCACGACTTCGGGAGTTACCGAGTGCCATCCAGGAGAGTTGAGAGCAACCCCGATCCCCATGGCGAAGGTACAGGCTAGTAGCAGATGCGGCGTCATGCGATCGGTGTAGGTGAGAACCCCCATGATGGCGGAGGCAATCAGCATCCAGCTTTGGGTTAGCAGAAGATATCGGCGCCGATCGATGAGATCGGCCAGGGCTCCGGCGGGCAGAGCGAGCAAGGCCATCGGCAGCGTGTTGGCGACCTCCACCGCTGAAACCATGAAGGGCTCGGCCTTGAGCGTGGTCATAAGCCATCCGTTGGCGACCTGTTGCATCCAGGTTCCCAGACTCGAGATCAGACTGGCCGTCCAGATGGCGCGAAACAGCGGAAGCTTGAGGGGGTCCCAGGCCTTTCCGTGATTGCTATGCTCACGCTTGGATTCGCTCACAAAAGACCCATCCTGTGGAGCTCGAGTCGGAGTTCGCCGACGTCGCGGTACAGGAGAGCCTGATAGCCGGCCTTCTGTGCCCCCTCGATATTTTCGGGCAGGTCGTCGATGAGTAGGCATCGCGCTGGAGAGGTTCGCGCCAACTGGGCAGCTTTTTGAAAAATGTCGAGATTGGGCTTTCTCATTCCAACCTGGCAGGACAGCACAACGGGATTGAATCCTTTGTAAACGCCTTCTTTCTGCAGGATGAGAGCGTGCTCTTGGATGGTGTTGGAGAGAACTCCCACCGTGGCTTTGCTTTTGAGCCGTCCGCTGACTTCGAGCACTTCATGGTGAATAGTCAGGGATTGTGTCAGAACGCCTTCCCAGAAGCCTTTGAACTTCCAGGCGGGAACGGTTCTTCCCATCCCCATGAAAGCCAACTTTTCTCCAACTTTTTCCCAGAACTCGGCGGAGGTGATCTTTCCCATCTCCAATTGCGGCAGAAACTCCGCCGAACAGAGCACCACGTGGTCCACGCGCGCGCCAAAGGCTTCAGCTCCCAAAGTCTTGTAGGACTCCATAGGCGCGTTGACGACGACGCCGCCGACATCAAAAAAAACAGTATCGATTTTCTTCTTCTTGCGGAACCACATCGGTTAGATCTATAGCATTCGCACGCGAAGGTCCGCTTCGCGACGTGAGGTTCAAATTCCCAGGTCTTAGGTGATAGGTTAGGGGAGGCTCTCACCTTGAGAGGGAGCCGAGCGAAGGTCCAGCCCGCTGGAGGTGCCGGCCTGCAGCAGTAGCATTCCTTCGGGGGAGTTGCGAAATCTCGAATAGAGTACGGGGCGGGGTTTGTAGAGGACGCGGACTTCGTGTTCGCCAGGGGAAGGGTAGAGACCTAAAGGAGGCGAGCCCAAAAGTGTTCCGTCGAGGTAGACTCGAGCGCCGGGCTCGTCCGAGAATACCAGGAGCGCGCCTTCTCCACCTAACTCGAGGGCTTTCTGCAGTTCCGCCACCGTGGAGTCACGAGAACCGCCCATCTGTTGGGTCAGAAGAGCTCGTTCGAGGAGCACCTCCGCCACCTCGCTGGTTTTTCTTAGCAGTTCAAAAGCCGGAAGCGTTCGCCCCCGCATCCGCTCGAAGCGCGAAAGCGCGATAGCCACGCCCGGGGTCAGTTGAGGGCGTTCCAAGAGTGGGGTAAGCAGGACCGCTGCCTTTTCCGGGTCGTCTTTTTCGATCAGAAGCCGAGCGCCCCAGAGGCGGAAGACTTCCTCGGTCGGCATCTGATTGAGGGCCTTGTGGAAAAGTTGATTCTGCTTGGCGGCGTCTCCTAGGGCCCGTGCCTCCACCGCGCGTAGAAAGAGTGCTGTTCCCGAATCGGGACGGGACTTCGCCACCGACTTCCAAGCGGCGAAGGCGGGCTCGGAAAACCCGTAAAGGTAGTGAAGCTTTCCGAGATAGAAGTCGAGAACGGCTAGCTGAGGGTGGTTGGGAAAGCGCGACTTGAGCATGTCGATCCGGCTTAAACCGTCGCGATAGCTGCTCTCGAGCGCTCGCCGACCACCCGCTAGGATCAGGTTGCGTCGGGCCGCGTCGTCCTCGGGCGCGATAGCCAGGCCGTTTTCAAAGGTCGCGATCGCTTCGTCGAACTGGCTATTGAGATATAGCGCGAAGCCCAGGGCGTTGTAGGCTTCGACCTTGTCCGGATAGTCGGAGACAAGTTTGCGAAAAGCGGCGATCGCGGTATTGAAGTCTTGCTGGGCCAGGGCTTTGTCGGCGGCGGCCTTGTCGGCCTCATAGGTTTGGGCTAGCGCCGGTCCCAGGAGGCAAAAAAGGGCCAGAAGCCAACCCACGACGGTTCGTGACCGCGGCAGTATCGAGCTCATGGCTTGCCCTTTGACGCTGGGAGCGCCCCGCCTTTTTGTCCATAGTGGCAAAAAAACGCCTCCGAGGAGTCGACCTCGGAGGCGAAGGGAGCGGTTAGGGGCTGCTAGGTGATGTTGATGGTCTTCTTGCGGGCTTCAGGTGCCTTGGGGAGATGAACTTCCAGTACTCCGTCGAGGAAAGTCGCGCGGCTATTTTCCACGTCCAGGTTGTGGGGGATGCGCAGGGTCCGGCTGACGGAACCGTGGGCGCGCTCGGCCAGCAGGCTCTTGGCGCCTTCGGGAAGCTGGGGAGCTTCGACTTTGCCGCGTACGGTCAGCAGGTGGTTTTCAAACTCGATCTCGAGCCCCTCGCGGGTCGCGCCGGGCAAAGAGGCGGTGACCACCAGTTCCTGTTCGGTTTCGTAGACATCTAGGGTGAGGTTGAGACCTGCTCGCGAGCGGGGGTACCCGTTTCCTTCAAAGCTTCGCTGCAAGAGATTACCAAACTCCAGCATATCGTTGACCGGGTGCCATTTCACTAGACTCATTTGGTCCTCCATTTCAGGCCGAGGAGAATTTCGTTAGGTCTCGGCTGTCTTCTCCCGCAGTATAGGACAGCGGTTATTAGAGCCGACTTGGTAAAAAATTAGAAGAATGTAAGAGGCTTTTGGGTCGTAAATTCGCGACAGCAAACCAGTAAAATCACATACGCAGGCATAAATGCCTGCAAATCTGTGCCAGAGTGCCTAGAAATCACGCAGGCAGGCATAAACGCCTGCAAACCTGTGCCAGAGTGCCTAGAAATCACGCAGGCAGGCATAAACGCCTGCAAATCTGTGTCAGGGTGCCTAGTAAATCACGCATGCAGGCATAAATGCCTGCAAATCTGTGTCAGGGTGCCTAGAAATCACATACACAGGCATAAATGCCAGCAAATCTGTGTCAGAGTGCCTAGTAAATCACGCAGGCAGGCATAAACGCCTGCAAACCTGTGCCAGAGTGCCTAGAAATCACATACACAGGCATAACGCCTGCAAATCTTTGCCAGGTGCCTAGAAATCAAGGCTCTCGCCCAGGGAAGGAGCCAATCGTCCTCGAGGTCAAGATGTCGGGTAGAGATGGCCCGTCCCAAGAAGAAAACAGAGAAGAAAAAGCTCGAGTCGGTGGAGAGCCTCAAGTTGGAAGTGGACCTGGGGGATGAGCCCGAGGCGTTGCGCGTTTTGGAGAGTCTTCTCGGAGACATGGTTCGGGCCGGTGGAGGAGAGTCGGGGGTTCTTATCACCAACGACCGAGGTCAGACTCGCACCGCGGTCTACGGCGTGGACCCCGCCGCGGAACAGGCTCTGCGACCGCTGATGGAAGCGGCGGTGACCGAACTGAGCGAACGTGGCAGCCCGACCTCGGAGACCGTGCTCAAGCTCAGAGAGCAGACCGGTGCCGCTTCCGCTCTGGCTGTTCCGGTCAGAGCGGGTGGTCGCTCCATCGGGCTTTTCTATCTTTTAAGAGAGTCCGATGAGGACAAACTGCTCGATGACGCGGCTGGTATCTATCACCTGACCGCCGACAAGGTCGAGGTGACCATCTCCAACGCTCAACTCCTCAAGCGCTTGCTGACCGAGCGGCGCTGGCTGGAAGCGGTGGTGCACCACTCCTCCGACGGAGTGGTGATCCTCGACCGAGAGGGCTCGGTGGTGGGTTATAATCTGACCATGGCGGGCCTTTCCGGATGGGCTATCGGAGAAGCCGTCGGTCGAGCCTCCCAAGAGGTCTTCCCGTTAAAAATCGAGGTCCGACCCAACGACTCCACCTCCCTGATGCGGCTGGGAGGGCGCTACTTCGGCGAAAGAACCGATCCGGTGGAGGCTCAACTGATAACCCGCGCGGGACAAGTGCTCGACGTAGAGGTCACGGGTGCCCCGCTTTTCGACGAAGAGAGCAAACCCTTAGGCTGGGTAATGACGCTTCGAGATATCTCCCGTAGAAAAGAGATGGAGAGGCTTCAGAAAGTGTTTCTCTCCGCGGTTTCTCACGAGCTGCACACACCGATCGCCATCATCAAGGGATTCGCCGGGATCATGTCCGATCCCGAGATGAGCCTGCCCGAAGCCACCATTCGGGAAAAGGCCGCCATCATCGTGGAAGAGAGCGTCCGTCTGGAGAAAATGGTCGGCCAGATGTTGGAGGCAACCCGAATTCAGGCCGGAGGTCTCAAGCCCGTGTTGACCACCGAGGACGTGGCGAGGTTGGTGGCCCGAGCGGTGGAAAAGGTGCAGCCGCTGATGACCGCGGCGAAATGTCGCATCTCGGTTGATCTGGAGCCCGAGCATTTTTTAGCTCTGCTCGACGGCGCCAGAGTGCAGCAAGTGGTGATCAACCTGTTGGAGAACGCCACCAAGTACAGCGGACAGGGAACGGTCGAGGTGAAAGGGCGCTTTGATGAGAAGGAGCTCGTCATCGCCATCGGAGATGACGGGCCGGGTGTCACGCTCGAGGAGCGAGAGAGTCTTTTCGAGCCCTTCGTTCGAGGGAAAGGGACCGGAGGGGTTAGCGGTTCGGGTTTGGGCCTTTACATCGCCAAAGCGATCGTGGAGGCTCACGGAGGAAGTTTGACACTGGGGCAAAGCGAGAAGGGTGGAGCGCTTTTCACCATCACGCTGCCCACACGCGAGAATGAGGAAGTTTAGAGGTTGATCGATGTCCAACAATTTTAAAGATCGAAGAATTCTGGTCGTCGAGGACGAGCCGCACATGCTCGATCTGATCCGGGTGACTCTCGAGGGAGCGGGATTCATCGTTTCTGGAGCCATGAGCGGAGGAGAGGGTCTCGACCGCCTGCGCGAGGAGATTCCGGACCTCGTCGTCCTAGACCTCAATCTTCCCGACATGTCAGGATTCGAGATTCTGCGCCAGATCCGCCAGACCGCGGGTATCCCCGTGATCATGGTGACGGTTCAGGCCTCCGATGACGATCGCGTCCTGGGGCTGGAGCTCGGCGCCGACGACTACATGGGAAAACCGTTCAATCACCGTGAGTTGGTCAGCCGTATCAAAGCGGTCTTGAGACGAACGGAGACTCCGGCGCCAGTGACCAGGGGGCTGGTGGAGATCGACGAGCGACTGCAGGTGGACTTGGACCGCCGCGAGGCCGTGGTCGATGGAGAGCGCGTTCACCTGCGTCCCACGGAATTTAAGCTTCTTCATCAGTTCATCAACCACCCGGGGAGTCTGATGACCCACGAAACGTTGCTCTCTCGCGTGTGGGGTCCCGAGTATCGCGACGACACTCAGATCCTGCGCCTTTACGTCACCTACCTGCGCAAAAAGCTTGAGGTCGACCCGGCCAATCCTCGTTATATTTTCAACGAGCGCGGATTAGGATACCGTTTTCGCGACTACCGCTCGGGCGAGGCTTGAGAGAAGAATTTCTCCTCCACGTCGTCAAAGCGGTAGATTCGGTGCCAGAGCTTTCCCGTCAGCCACATGACATCGGCGTCCGGATCGTAGGCTATACCGTTCATCACGTCTTCGGCCTCGTCGTGCTCTTGGCCGGACAGTTTGGTTAGCAAAACCCAGCTTTTGACTTTCCCGGTTTCCGGATCGATCCGCGCGATGCGGTCGGTCATCCAAATGTTGGCCCAGATCTCTCCCCGAACCCATTCGAGCTCGTTGATGTTGCTGACGGGCTGGCCTCGCCCGTCGGTCACGGTCATGCTTTTTTTCGTGACCAGATTGCTCGGGTCGAGAAACTTGATGGTCTCCGTCCCATCGGAAAAGATGAGCAGCTTTTCTTTGGGGCTGGTGGTCAGACCCCAGCCTTGACCGTTGTAGAAGAGCTCTTTTTCCTGGGTGAGGGTTTTTTGGTCATAGACAAAGCAGATGCTGGAGGTCCAGGTCAGCTGATAGAGACTCCCCTCGAAGGCGGCCAAGCCCTCACCGAAATGTTGCTCTCCGAGCCTTTGTGTCTTTTCCACCGCGCCAGTGGAGGGATTGAGGCGGCGCAACTTGGATTCGCCGTTGCGCCCGGTACTTTCATAGAGAAAACCTTTGCTGTACACAAGCCCCTGGGTGAAGTCGTTGGGGTCGTGTTCCAACGAGCCGTCGGGCACCGGGTCCACCAGATAGGGCAGGCCGTCTCCGGGCGGTGTGGGGGTCACTAGCGCTGAGGGCTTGGCGGTGGCTGTCAGCCCTCCACGGCATCCCACTAGGGAGAAGACGGTGAGCAGAATAAGACTCCAACGAGGGAGCCAAGAAGCCGGCGCGGGTGACTCAGTCATGGACTGGGCCATTCCGCAAAAATGAGAATGCTCCCCCGAGGGAGAACATCAGTTCAAGAAGGCCCATGGGGCCATTGACGATAGAGAACGATGAGGTCGAGACCATTCAGATATTATTGGGTGTGGGCGGTTGCTTTTTGGCCCTGGTGTTGGGATTCCTAGGGGGGCGCCAAACCGAGAGGCAGCGTCAGGAAGATTTAGGTAAAGGGGCGGAAGAGCTTCTTGAAAAGACGAGGATCGAGGCCGACGCGGTGCGAGATCGGCGTCTGTTGGAGGCTGAGCGTGAAGCTGCGGAGATCCGCAAGAAGGCTCAGGAGTCCGGCGATGAGCGTGAGCGTGGGATTCAAGCCACGCGAGACGAGATCGAACGGGAGAGACGTGAGATTCAGGCCCGTGAGGAAACTTTGCGCAAGCGTGAGGAGCGTGTGGACGCCCTGGCTGAGAAACGGGAGCATTCCTTACGGGAGGCCGAGGAGGCTTTGACGACGCTCGCCGGTTTGTCACGGGAAGAGGCGGCCGCTCGTTTGCTGGAACGAGTGGAAAAAGAGAACGAGAGTCTTTTAGCGCGCCGCATCAAAGATGGCGAGAAGTCGGCTCGCGAAGAGGCCGACCGGGTGGCGCGCCGCATCATCTCGACCGCCATTCAGCGCTGGGCCGCCGAACAGGTTTCCGAGACGACAGTCAGTATCGTCAATCTTACCTCCGACGAGATGAAGGGCCGAATCATCGGTCGCGAGGGGCGCAACATTCGTATTCTGGAAAGCATGACGGGGGTGGAGTTCATCATCGACGACACTCCCGATGCCGTCGTTCTCTCCTGTTTTGACCCGGTGCGGCGCGAAGTTGCCCGATTGGCTTTGGAAAAACTGGTTTCCGACGGACGAATTCATCCGGCTCGTATCGAGGAGATGGTGGAGAAGGCGCGTCTTGAGATCGACGAGCGGATCGTGGCCGAGGGAGAAGAGGCGCTGCGTACGGTGGGAATCGGCGAACTCCATCCCGAGCTGACGAAGTTCTTGGGACGTCTTTCCTTTCGAAGCTCCTACGGACAAAATGTCCTGGCTCACTCCATCGAGGTGGCTTTTCTGGCTGCTCAGATGGCGGCCGAGATCGGGGCCGACGTGGAAGTCGCGCGTCGCTCGGGGCTGTTGCACGATATCGGTAAGGTCGCCCTGGAGGCCACCGACGGCCCCATCGCGGTGGGACCCCACGCTCTAGTGGGTGGGCGCTTGTGCCGTAAGTTCGAGGAGTCCGAGGAGGTCGCCCACGCGGTCGAGGCACACCACGAGGATGTGGAGCAGACCACGGTGGAGGCGATGTTGATTCAGGCCGCGGACGCCATTTCAGCGGCACGACCGGGGGCTCGCAGGGCTCGTCAGCAGACCTACGTCAACCGCTTGGAGAACCTGGAGGCGATCGCGGAACGGTTCGAGGGGGTGGAGCAGTGCTACGCCATCGCCGCCGGCCGCGAAGTTCGTGTACTGGTGCGCCCCGAGGAGGTCGATGATAAGGGAGCCACCCTTCTGGCACGAAAGATCGCCACCCAGATCGAGGAGGAAGTGCGTTTCCCCGGCTCTATCCGTGTGACGGTGATCCGGGAGACTCGGTCCTTCGATGTGGCCCGATGATGTGAATCGGCAGGTGATGTTCTGACTTCGCGCGGTACGGATTCTTCTGACGGCGTGGCCTTCTTGACCTCGCTTTTGGTGCGTTTCCCCGAACTCGGCTCAGCCACGCTGGGGCCTCGCCGGGGGGAGATTCGGCTGGAGTTTTATCTCGACTCGGAGATCGACTCGTCCCGCTTTGACGAATTCATCACCAAGTTCAAGATGTCTTGGGACCTCTTTTTCGAACTTTTGCGCGTTAAGCCACAGGAAAGGCGTATCACCAGAGTGGTGGACTATCCCTCGGAGGAGAGTTTAGAGCAAGCCGAGGTGGAGGTTATCCGCGTGGCTCGGGACCTGGAGACTTTAACTCTAGAGGAGCTTTCCATGATGGTGGGATTGATCAAGGAAAGGTTTATCGCGATCTTGATCGAGGGGGAACCGATCGCAACGACGGAAGCTCGCTACCAGGAGCAGGTTTTACTTAAGAGCTTGGACCGTGTCCGCCAGGACCCTTATGCTGTCGGGGGACTGACGGGGTTTCGCGACGAGATGCGGGTTCTCGTCTACTCCAGCGACGAGAGCCCGACGACACTTCGAGTTGGGGAAAAGACCCAGGAGGATCATTTTTAGTGCCAGTTGAGCTGCACTGCCATTCCATCGCCAGCGATGGCGAACTGACGCCCACACAGTTGTTGGCGAGAGCTCAAGCTCAGGGAATCACGACGCTGGCTTTGACCGATCACGACACGGTGGACGGGGTCACCGAACTGATGGAGGCAGCCAGGGAGACCCCCATGCGGATCATTTCAGGGGTAGAGCTCTCTTGTCACTACGAGGGCCGAGAAGTCCATTTGTTGGGATATCTGTTTGAGCATCGGGATCCGGATTTTCTCGATCTGTTGAGCCGCATGCAAGAAGAGAGACGAGGTCGAGTTCACCGCATTCTAGAGAAGTTGGAGCCTATGGGCGCGTTCTTGTCCTATGCTGAAGTGGAAGCGCAGTCCTCGGGGGGGACGTTGGGACGACCGCACGTGGCCAAAGCTATGGTGGCCAAGGGAATTGTGCCCAGTATGGACCAGGCCTTTGACCTCTACTTGGGAAATCGTGCCCCGGCTTATGTCGGGCGTAGCCTGCTGTCGTTGCCTGACGGGATCGAGGCCATACGTAGGGCCGGTGGATGCTCGGTTCTGGCTCATCCGGGTTTGTTGGCCGATTGGGCTATGGTGGAGCGTATCTTGCACCTCCCTGTCCACGGCATGGAAGTCTGGCATCCCAGCCATGGCAAGGCGGCGCGCAAGCGGGCCAAACGATTAGGAGGCCGCTACAACAAAGTCTTGAGTGGTGGGAGCGACTTCCATCGTCCGAGTGGAGAGTACGAACTCGGGTCCTCCTCGGCTGTCACCGAGAAAGTTGTGACTCGCCTGATCGAAGTGGCCAGACAAGGGGCATCTCAGCTTGCCGGATGATTTTTTGACCAGGTGCGCTAGTTACCGAGACGCGGGATACCGATTTCTGGGCCTGCAAACAAATCATACTCATGTGAGTTATCTCTTTGAAGGTCATGGCGAAGTGGTCACCTTGAATCAGGGGGTGGAAGAGGGGACGGTCTCTTCGATCGCGCTTTTGTTTCCGCTGGCCGACTTTGCCGAACGACAGCTGTACAGGGACCGGCAGATCAAGGCGTTGGGTAATATCAATTTACTGCCGAGAGAGGAATGAGACTTGAGAAAACTCCGTGGAATCGCTCTGCTACTAGCCTTCCTGGCTGTCTTCGCCGGATCGACTTGGGCTCAGGGGGTCAACGCTCGCAATCTTTTGAAGCTGGCGCGCTCGGCCGCGGAGTCGAAGGACTGGGCTAAGGCCCGCGACTACGCCAATCAAGCTCTTCAGGAAGAAGGAGGCTATCTGGACGCCTATTACATGCGCGCCTTTGCCTATCGCGAGTTGGGTGAAAAGAAAAAAGCCGAGGAAGACTTCCGAGAGGTCATCCGTCGGGACCCTCAGTTCTTGCCCACTTACGGAGCGCTGGCGGATATGTACATGTCCGATAAGGATTGGGATAAGGCGGAAAGAGTCTTCAACGATCTCGGACAACAAAACGACGGAGCCAAGTGGGCTAGCTACTATCGCGGGGTGGTGGCCTATATGCGCGGAGACCTCAAGAAGGCTGAGGCTCAGTGGAAAGACACCCTGGCCAAGGATGTCAATTTCGCCCAGGCTTCCCACAACCTTGGGGCGCTGGCTATGGCGCGTCAAGAGTATCCGCGAGCTCTGTCGCTCTTTCGTGAGGCGTTGGAGAAAAAGCCGGAAAACGCCATGTATCGGTTCCATGTCGCATGGGCGATGGAAAAGGCCGGACAGACCCCGAAGGCTCTGGAGGGTCTGAAGGCCATCCTGAACGAGAATGCCGACAATCAGCAATTCTGGCTGTTGGCCCGAGCTCTGGATCAGATCTTGCGGGGACAAAACGAGACCGCTCTGAAGGTTCTGGAGACGGTGACTAAAGACTATCCCAGTTCGCTGGACGGTTGGTTTCTCAAGGGCCGGGCGGCTTTGGCGGTGGGGAAGAGCGAGCTGGCTCGCGAGGCCTTGAACAAAGCCAAAGAGTTGGACCCTCATTTCGCCGAGACGGACGCTTTGTTGACCAAGCTGCCTCCTCAGGCTTCAACACCTCCCCCTGGTCCTGCTCCGGTCCCGAACGACGGTTCGACTCCACCCCCGGTGCGTGAGAAGATTCCCTCTCTATAGTACTTTTTTACTGGGTGGATACCCTATTTATACCCAATGGGATAAGGGGAGTAGGGAGGAGGGCTCTTCTTTTCTGAGAATCCGCGCAAATCTTATACTCCCGGAGGGGATAGTGAAAAAAGTTCTTATTTCTCTTCTCTGCGGTTTCTTGGCGATGGTCGCCGTGGGCTGCGGAGATTCTTCGAACGACTATGTAGGGGTGGCAGGCCAGCAAGGCCCCGCCGGACGAACTCCAAACGGCGCGATCGCCGTGAACCTGTCTCAGGCTGATCTTAGTGCGTTGTTCTCCGCCCAGGCGTTGACTCAGGGCACTCAGCCCATCGATCCCCGTATCGCCAGCTTTTATCTCTTCGCCTACGACGCGGCCGGCAACCTGGTAGCCAGCACCGCCGGACAGGCGATCAACAACATCGGTCTGTCCCTGGCTATTCAGGGATTACAGATCCTCGGTTTTGACGTCGTGTTGGCCGGTGTGGACCGCGCGGGCAACGTGGTGGGCGCTTATCAAGCCGAGAACGTCTTCCCGGTTCCGAACGGTGTTCGTGAAGTCGCGGCTTCGGCTTTCTACCCGATCGAGGGCTTCGTGCTTCCCAGCGACAGGCCCAATCCTCCGACTCCTGTTGAGGATATCGACGTTTCAGTATCCTTTTCTGGAAACGTTCCCCAGATCAGTTTCACCGGCGGTAACGCTTTCAGCGTGACGGCTGTGCCGGAAGACTTGATCGAGAACTACGAAACGGGGAACATCACCCCTGACGATTTTTCCCGTATCTACACCCGAGCGTCGTCCAACGGAACCAACGCGATCTCTTCTCCCACGCTGTTGAACTCCGCGGTTATCGGAGGAACCTCGCTGAATCCGTTGTTCGAAGGTTTTGAGGAGGGCGTTCTCTACCAGATTAGCGTCACGCGTGACGATGGCCACTTCGGCTACATCTTCCACGAACTCGTTCCCTAGCTTCTTAAGGTCCCCGGACTTAGGATAGAAATCCCTCGGTTCTTACCGGGGGATTTTTCTTGTCCAGCGGACAGACTTCAAAGAGGACAAACCTACCCGTCTTGAGGAACGTTTACTCTAATGGAAAACACGGCGAATATAAGAGAGACGATCCGCCAACTTTTGGGGCGGATGAGATTGGGTATTTTACCTCCCCGTTATTGCACGTATAAGGACGACGAGGCCTTTATCGAGTTCGGTGTTCTCTGCAACCTCTTCAAGGCGCTTTCTGAAGAGGAGCGGGCGATCGTCGCAAGCCACGTCCGTAAACTTCACGACCAGGGCGAGTTCTACTATCGCAAGGAATGGGAAGAAAGCCGGACCGAGGAGAATGGAAAGACGATCGCTTATAAGTTTCCCCCGCTCCTTTGTGTGACGCCCCAATAGACCCTTAAAAAAAGAGCCGGGCGTGGGGCGCCCGGCTCTTGTGTTGGGGGGTTGGGTATGTTCGGTTGTAGGTTCAATGTAGACGATGGGGGGCTCGACGATATCCCTCGATACGTTCAAGTTGGGCTATACGGTTGGACCCAATAGGGACCCTATACTAATCTCTTCGTGGATTTCCGCGTGGATGTCGGGCAGGAACTCCCGGGGCGCTCGAACGATATTCCCGCAGTGCTCCGCCTTGTTATCGTCATAGTCACACTGCTTCTGATGGCAGGTTGTCGACCCGTTGACCCTCGTGGGCGTACCACCCTGACTTTTTGGACCATCAGTCTGTCACCCACCTACGACAGATACCTCAACGGTCTGGTAGCCGAATTCGAGAAGGCTCATCCCGACGTCGATCTCGTCTGGCTCGACCTACCTCAGGAGGTGACCAAGCAGAAGCTGATGGCTTCGATCGCCGCCGGCGATCCACCGGATCTGGTGAATCTCGATACGGAGTTTGCCTTGACCATGGCTCAGAACGGAGCTCTTACCGACCTTAACGAACTGGTCTCGATTGAAGAGAAGGCGCGTTACTTTCCCAATCTTTGGCAAGCTTGTCAGCTCGACGGTGGAACCTACGCTATTCCATGGTATGTGACCACCCGGGTTATCATGAGCAATCGCCAGATTCTCGAAAAAGCCGGTCTCGACCCGAATCGTCCGCCCAGAACCTGGGATGAACTCGACGGGTTCTCGCGCCGGGTCAGCGAGCGAACGGACGCGGTAGGACAAATGCCGGCCATCCGCGTCGTCAACGATTGGGCCATGGCGGGGGCGCCGATCGTCGACATGGCGACTTTGACGCCGGCGTTCGTGAATCCGATCGCCATCGCTGCGCTGGAACGTTACCGGGGACTGTATGAAGAGGGCGTGATGCCGCCGGAGACTTTGACGGAAGGGTATAAAGGGGCTCTGGATCGCTATAAGGCGGGTTCCCTGGCTTTCCTGGAGGCTGGACCTCAGTTTCTTCTGCGTATTAAGGCGGACGCCCCCTCGGTCTACCAGGCCACCATGCTGTCGTCCTTGCCGGACACTCCGACTGGGACCGTGCCCGCCGCCACCATGAATTTCGCCATTCCTCGTTCCTCGAAGAATCGCAAGTTGGCCGTCGAACTCGCCCTTTTCTTGACCTCACCCAAAGCTCAGCTAGAGTTCGCTAAGTTGGTGCCCCTTCTTCCGTCGACTATCGAAAGTACCAAAGATCCCTACTTTCGCGAGGGCGGCGAAGACCCGCTGCAGGCGGAGGCCGTGCGTCTCTCGTTGGCTCAACTGCCGCGAGCGCGAGACTTTTCTTTGGCCTTACCGCGTCAAAAAGATCTAATGAGAGCTTTAAACGCCCAGGTGGAGAGGGCGGTGCGGGGAGAGGTGAGTAGCCAACAAGCTTTGGAGGAGGCATCTCGATCCTGGGACGCGACTCTGGCCCCTTTTCGTAAGGAGGTGCCGTGAGCAGTAGGTTAGAGTCCTTGACCCAGCGCGTTTGGGAGTTTCGCGAAGCTCGCGATTGGGCGCAATTTCACCATCCTAAGGAGCTGGCCTCGGCGCTTTCTATAGAGGTCGCCGAGATTATGGAGCTTTTTCGCTTCAAGTCTCCTGAGGATATCGCGGCGCTTTTGGGCCAAGCTGATTTCCGTCAGAAGTTAGGAGCTGAGCTGGCCGACACTCTCTTTTTATTGCTTTTGCTGGCTCGAGAGTCCAAGGTCGATCTCTTCGAGGCTTTTGAACAAAAGCTCCAGGTGCTGGAAGGGCGTTATCCGGTAGAGAAATCTAAGGGCCGTAATGACAAGTGGACGGAGTATCTGTGAGCTTCCCGGCGCCTCCTCTCGAGCTCTCCTCCGAGGAGCTCTCCCGCATGCTGGCCGAGGCCCCGAAATCGTCTCGAGGGTTTGTTCCCTGGCTTTTCCTGGGGCCGGCCTTGCTGATTCTAGCACTTTTCACTTTTTACCCTATCGTCTGTGGCGTGGCGCTGGCTTTCACCGAATTCTCACTTCTGCGCCACACTCAAGAAGGAGAGTTGGTGCCGCCACTTTTCGTGGGACTCCAGAATTTCGCCAGGTTGTGGGTCGACCCGTATTTTTGGAAAGCTCTGCTCAACTCCGTGAAGTATCTGGCCGTGGTCCCGGTGATCCAGATCCTCTCCATCGCCATAGCGGTGTTGGTGGACAAGCCTTTTCATGGGCGAGAGCTGTTCCGAACCGCTTTTTACATTCCGGTCATCACCTCGGTGGTGGTGGTGGGAATCACCTGGGGATGGGTTTTTCGCTCCGATGGACTGGCCAACTATCTCTTGTCTTTGGTGGGGATTGGGAAGATCGGATTTTTGACCGATCCGGACTTCGCCCTCTGGTCGATCATGTTCGTCACGTTATGGCAAGGGCTGGGCTATTACATGATTTTGTATCTGGCCGGGCTTCAATCCATCCCCACCGAGCTTGAGGAGGCGGCCCGCCTTGATGGGGCTAGCGGTTGGGATGTTTTTTGGCAAGTCACCGTTCCCATGCTCAAGCCGACCGTGGCGCTTTGCACTATCATCAGTTGTATCTCGGCGGTGAAAGTGTTCGGGGAAATCTTCGTGATGACTCCGCAAGGCGGTCCCAACCAGAGCACCCTGACCATGGTCTACTACATCTACCAGAAGGGCTTTGAGGACTTCGACATGGGCTACTCGGCTGCCATCGCTTTGGTTTTAGCCGGAGTGGTCGGGATCGTCTCATGGGTCAACGTGCGTTATTTTCGAGACGGAGGGCTCAACAGCTATGGTTAATAGCGCTCTCCGCTGGGCGGTCCTACTAGCGCTGGCCGCGCTCTGCCTCGGGCCGTTTCTCTTTCTGCTCTCCACATCGCTCGAGGGGGGAGATGTCTTTGCCTTGAACTCTCTGGTGGATCTGTTGCCCAACCAGCCCACCTACTCGGCTTACCGGGAGGTGTTCGAGAAGCTTCCCGAGCTTCCGGATTTTTTTAAGAGCACCGCTATCTTGTGCCTCGGTGGCGTGGTCTTTGAGCTCGTTCTGGCCTCGCTCGCGGCCTATCCGCTGGCGCGGATGGAGTTTCGAGGGAAAAACGCCATTATGGGGGCCTTGTTGGCCACTATGATGCTGCCGGCTCAGGCCAACATCATCGTCAACTTCATCACCATTCGTGGTTTGGGACTGTTCGACACCTTGACCGCAGTGCTACTGCCGTCGGCGGTGACCGTTTTCGGTGTGTTCTTGATGCGCCAGGCCTTTTTGATCGTGCCGAAAGACTTAGAGGATGCGGCTCGGATGGACGGAGCCGGGGAATGGTACATCTTCTGGCACGTCATGCTCCCACTGACCCGCCCCGCGCTGGGGACTCTCGCTCTTTTCTCCTTTGTTTCCCACTGGAATAGCTTCATGTGGCCTCTGGTGGTGTTGGAGGACAAGACCAAGTATCCGCTCTCGGTCGGATTGTCGTACATGGCCAACGCCTTCGACTCCAACTTCCGTTTGGTCGCCGCGGGTTCGATTCTGTCGATGCTCCCCATCGTGGTGATGTTCTTGCTGATGCAAAAACAGTTCATCCGCGGCATCACCGCCGGCGCCGTGAAATAAGATCCAAGAATTCAGGATTCTTGTCCCCAAAAAAGAGTTGGGAGAGCGCCGCGCAGGTTCATTCCTGCTGGAAAGGGAAAGGCGTGGACCTCTGGGGGAGACTCGTCGTTTTGCGCGATGAGAGACAGGAGCGAAGATGTTTGATGTTCACCAGCGAGGCTACGACACAAGAGTGTTCCGTGGCGGCCTGGTCCTCCTCATACTCTGCTTGACCTTGGGTTTGGCAAGCGCTAACGACGACTTTGAGGGAGCGCCGGAGCCTCAACCCACCAACGCCGTGGAGGCCGGGGGAGAGACTTTCACAGCGGTCGGAAAAGCTCCGTTGAGCCAGGGACCTGAGGCCGCTCGATTTGCCGCCTTGTTGGATGCTTACCGCCACCTTACCATCGACGGACTGCGCCGGGGGGACCTGGCCGGCGGATGGGGAGAGATGGAAGGGGCCTACCGCTTCTTCCAAGTCGACTCCGACCATCCCAATCCCGCCGTGGTGGCCTGGTTGACCCGCGCTAAAGTCACGGGCGAGAAAGCTCAAGGTACCGACTACCAGGTGACCGTCGAGAGTCCCGCGGCCTCGGATCTTGTCGCGGTCAGTCCCCCGATGCGAGCTGTCGTGACCAAGGATGTCGACGCTGACGGAGTCTCCGATGTCGTCTCGGTGGGGTTTGACGGTATCCTGTATGTTTCGCCCGGGGGTAAGAAACAGGCGGGTCAGGAGTTTCTCAAATCTCCCTCCTACGCGATTTTCGAGGTCGTCTCCGGTCCTGGCTTGGACCGCGTTCGCGTTACCATTCCGACCTCGATCTCGGGTATCGAGCCCGCGGGACAAGGCTATGCCCGCGCGGTGCTGGTCATGGACTCCCACGAGGTGGTCAACGGAAGGCTGTTAGGTCACTCCAGTGAGCAACGCGAGGTCCTGATCTCTTTAGCCGACTCCCAAGAAGAGATTAGCTTCACTTTAGATGACCCTCCGGACTTCACCCGGCTTTTCGAAGGAAAGGTCGAACTGCGCGGCAAGGCGCTGGCGGCTCGCAGCCTGGCCTCTCTGGAGATCCGTCACAACGGAGAGCTGACCTGGGAGAGTCCCGAGGGGATCAATCTGTCCGCCCTCAAGTTCGACCTGGCGCGACCGCTCAACAGCGGCTGGAATCTGTTCCGACTGACCGCTCGCGACCAACAGGGGGGGCTATCCAGGCGTGATCTCTGGTTGCACGGCCCTCCTTCCAAAGCCGGGGTTGGGTTCGAGAAGAAGCGGGCCGTCGTCGTCACTCTTGACGACGGGCTGCGAGAAAAGAAACTACAGGGGTCTCTCTCTAAGGCGGGATTCTCCCCGGACTCCCTAACTCTGCTAGAGACGTCCAAGACCACCGCGCAAGTTTTGCTCGACAGTATTCGTGAGGCTCGAGGAGCCAACGAGCTGCTGCTCTATCTCGAGGCGACTTCGCTACCTGGCCAGTTGGTCGACGGCAAGCTGCTCAAGCTTGGCGGAACACAACTGTCCTCCTCGGACCTGGCTCAAGCGATGGAGGCGGGAGGGTACCAGAAGATACTGGTGCTGCTCTATACGGAGCTAGACCCGTCCGTGGCCAAACGTCCGGCGGACAACGCCCTGTGGCAGGACACGGATCGTTTTCTGGGCCGGCTGGGAGACGGTGGGCGGCTGGTGCTCGGCAATCTCGAATCCGAACAGGACTCCGCCCGAAGCCGCCGTGGACGTTCGAGAGAGCGCTTGATCAAAGGGCTGGATGCTCTTAGCGGAGGGGATCTGGTGCGTCTGATGGATGTGGAGAATCCCGCGAACACTTTGTTTCGAGGGTGGATGTTCGGCACGCCGGTTCTCTCGACGGCCGCGGCGGAAACTTAATCTCCCGTTAACCTCTCGAGTGATTAACTCTGGTTTAGTGTATGAAACACAGATTAGACGATCACACTCATGGAGGCTTTAATGTCCATCACCGCTCAGCGGCCCAACCTAATGGTTGGTGTCCCCTCAGGTTATCTTAGTCCGCGCACTCCGTTTCCGCCTAACGTGGAGTATAACGTCTCCGTGGGTGTGGAGATCGCGCCCGGATTGGGAATCTCTCTCGATGGCAAGACACTTTTGGTCGGCGCGGAAGGGCACCAGGGTAAGACCGAGATCCTTGGTCGTCTCAAGGACGGAACGCTTCCCCAACGTGATACCGTGGTGCTGCGAGGGGCGGAGGCGACCACGGTCGACGGTCACTACGACTGGCAGGACTACAAGCTTCGAGGTAAAGCCGAGCGTTTCTCCGCTAGCGGCGCTAGTCCCGAGAAGAGTTTCACCGTGACTCCGACCGAGAACGGTTTTCGAGTGGAAAATCCGAAAGCGGCCCGCGCATGGACCGTGGAGGGGACCGATTCCGGGTACAGCGTGGTTTCCGACTTCGCCCAAGGCGAGAGCTTTCAGGTTTCGAAGAAGGGGAACACAACTCTAGTCGATTCCAGCGCTCCTGAGCAAGACTTTACCATCACTCAGCAAGCCGATGGTACCGCCATCATCGATGGGCACTACAAGACGGACGATTTCACCTGGAACCGGACAGCTCAAGGGTTCGAGCTCCAAGGTCATTACCCCCAGCAGTACTTCCAAGTCCTGTTTTCTTAGGATATACACTCCTGGCATAGGGGGTGGGATGTTCCACGGGCCTCGCCCTCTTCTTAGGATAGAAGACGGCGGGGCCACTGTTTGTTCGGCGCGACTCAAAAAGGTGGAGCGTGTGGGACATGAGACTCGAAGAGTTTTTCTCCTGGCTGTCGATCGCCGACCTGGCCGAACAAGACGCGAGCGCCGTCAAGGCGATGCTGGAGGAAGTGATTCATGGACTTCCAGGCTGCAAACGATTTGACGCTCTGGCTGAAGCGCTGGAGGAGCATCTTGAGGATCCTTATTTTTCTCCTTCTCAGCTGAATTCTCTACTGACCAGATTTTCCAATCTTGCTCCCCGGGAGCTTCCGGCCGAGGAGATGATGGAACAGTCGATCAACTCGATAGCCTCGAGCCTGTCCCCTGAACAGCTCGAAAGCGAGAAACTGAGACTCTTCGAGGAGGTTCTTCACGGACTAGAGCAAGAGTTGTCGCAAGGGCGCCGGCATGCTCTGGAATTGGAACTCGCCGAACTCGAAGCTCATTTCCGCACCGTCTGGAACGACTATCAGTCCATCCCGCTGACACCCGAGGAAGTCACAGCCGAGGCGGTGGCGGGGCATCGCCTTCTCGAGGACGCTTTCGGACTCTGGTTTTCCGCCCTCAACCACGCGGCCGAATCGGACTATGATCAGGCCTGGGAAGAAGCCTGCTCGGGTAACCGCTTGCTGATCGCCGTCTCCTGCTGGAGTGACGGCTCCTTACTTTAGTCGACCGGTGACTCCGCGGGTTTTGGCGGGTGATGTTCCTAGGGCGGCCCGCTCGGCCGAGTCGAGATTGACAAAGACCAGCTCCGCTCCCAGCATGAACACCGCCGCTTCCAGGTACAGCCAAACTAGCATGCCCACAATACCCCAGACTGTGGCATAGAACGGGTTGGCTCCGGCCAGCCGGACGATGTAGGTCAGGTAGAGCCAGGAGGCCAGCCTCCAGGCGACACAGGAGAAAAGGGCGCCGGGGATAGCCATGGAGACGGGGACACGGCGTGAAGGTAGGATGATGTAGAGGAGAAGAAAGATGACGGCGACCGCCAGAGGCACCACGACCCAGGAGTGGACTCTGGACATAATGACGGTGTCGGCCAGGCTCCAGCTTTGCTCCAAGATGGTGGGCAGCTCGACTCTTTCCAGGGCTAGTCGGAGCCAGCCTAAAAAGAGCGATACCGCGCCGACACTCAAGACCACGGCGGTGCAGAGCAAAACCAACATCATGGCGAGGAGATTTCCCACCACCCAGCTTCGTTCCAAGGGAATATTCCAGGCCTTGTGTAGCGCGTACTCCATAGCGCGGAAGAGTTGGCGTCCCGACCATAAGAGAATCAAAAAACCCGCCAATCCGATCTTTTCGCTATCGATGAATAGCTGGCGAACGTGCTCGTCTAGAAACGACACCATATCCGGTGGGACGAACAGTGAGGTCAGTTTCATGGTGTCCGTTATGGCCTCGGAGGGAGAGTAGAGATAGGACAAGAGAGCGACCGCGATCAAGACGAGTGGGAAAAGAGAAAAGAAAGCGAAAAAGGCGATACTGGCGCAGACGAAAGGCCCATCATCGGCGATGAACTCTTTTCCGACCTTGTAGGCGGTAGTGAACGGGTGCTGTATGGTATCTAACCAACTTCTGGCTTTCATGAAAGGATTCGCCAGGAGGGTGAAAAATTCTCAAGAATGATCTGTTCCGCTAGCCCTCGCATCTCCCGAAAGGCTTTCGCTCCTTCTCTGGCCTTCCTCTTCTTGAGTTTTGTGCTGGCCGCTCCGACCTGGGCGCAGGGGGGGCCTCGCCGGGATGCTCAGACGGCGATCAACGCTCTAGTGAAAGACTTTGAAGCGCGTTTCCCAAAGGCTAAAGTCGGGGTCAGCAGCATGATCTTTAAGACGGGCAAGGTGGTTTACTCTCACAACGGCACCAAGACGATGATCCCGGCCTCCAATCTCAAAACGGTGACCACGGCTGTGGCGATGGACCGATTGGGACCTGGTTTTCGCTTCGAGACCAAGCTCTACGGACCTAAGGCCAAAGGCGGAATCGCGGTGGGAGATCTGGTCCTCAAGGGAGGAGGCGATCCTAGTTTTTTTCCACCCTATACCGCGACTCCCTTGGAGCCGCTGCAAGAGTTGGCCCGAGCTGTTCGAGAGAACGGGATCCGCAAAGTCGAAGGCAGCCTGATCGTCGACGACTCCGATTTTGACCGGGAGTTTCTTCCCAGCACTCACTTGGAGCGATATCGTCTCGACGCTTATGCGGCTCCTTTTGGAGGCCTGTCTTTAAATCGAAATGTGGTGACTCTCAACGTGACTCTCAACGGCATCACCACAGACCCGCCCACGGGCTCGCTTGAGTTCGTCAATAAAGTGACGGCGGGTGGATACGACGAGGTCTGGGTCGAGCGTCCTCGAGGCGCCGACCGTATCGTGGTCAACGGGGTCGTTCGACCGGGCAGTACCGTCTCCACGACGTTGACTATCCACGATCCGGTTCGCTTCACCGGTAGCGCTTTCTACCGTGTTCTTCAGAAAGGCGGCATCACGCTGACGGGGAAATGGATGACGGTTCCGATGGGCAAGCCGGCCTCGTTGGCTGACAAAGTGCTGCTGGGTCGCTACCGTTCACCGGTCCTCAAGGACCTGGTCAGGCGCACGAATGTGGAGAGCGATAACTTGCTGGCCGAACATATCTTTCGCCGCTTGGGCGCCAGCAGCGTGGGATTTGGTAGCGCGCGGAACAGCGAGGCGGTCGTTCGTGACTTCTTTGTCAAGAACGGGATTGACGATACCGGCCTGAGGATGGTGGACGGATGCGGTCTGTCCGAGGCCAATAGAATCTCACCTTTCCAGCTGGTCAGGGTGCTTTACACCATGTGGGGCCATCGCAATGGCCAGATCTACATCGATTCTTTGCCGGCACCTAGTGAGGGAACTATGCAGGGACGTTTGGGCGGCTCTTTGGTGCGGGCTAAAACGGGAACCCTGAACAATCACACCGGCTTGAGCGGCTATGTGGTGACCGCTTACGGGCAAACCGTCGGCTTCTCCATCCTGGTCAACAATATGGCCGAAGTCTGGCCCGCCGTGGATCTGCAGGACAAGATTGTCAGCATTTTGGCCGCTCAATCCCAAGCGCTGTAGGAGGCCCACTCAGCTTTGCAGACGTTGGCGAACTTCCTGGAACTGGCGATCCAGATCAGTGGTACGAGGGACGCGGGTGTCGTTGGGGTCCCAGACCACCCAGAGATAGGTGGAGAAGGGGGCGCTGATGCGGGCGAAGTAGCGCAAGTTGTAGGTCGGTACCGGCCGCTGTCCGGCGTAGCACCATCCGGCCACCGGCTTTTGCTGGCCTCGCTTGAGCGAATAGCGGAACCGCCCGGGAAAGATCGGTACGAGGCGAGCCTGGAGCTGCTTGCCTCGGATCAGGCATCCCATGTCGCCTCGCATGAGAATGTCGAGGTGGGGAGCCAGCAGCAGGTTGCTCTCGAAGTCGATCTCGCCTTCGCCTTCCAGCGTGTCGCGAATAGCCACGTGCTTGGACTCCGGGAGGAAAAGAATCTCCCGCCACAGTCGCCAGGGTCGATCGGGGGCGACCCAGACCTGGCGGTGAGCGCCCAGGTAGCGCGCGCTAGCTCCCAGTCGGACTTCGAAAAGATTGGATTCGGAACGAGAAGCGATGCGGTCCAAGCATAGCGGCTCGCGTTCGCGACTGATATGGGGAGCGGAATGAGAAGTGATGCGGGCGAACGTCGGTTGGATCAGGTGGGCGTACTCAGGGCCGCCCGGCTCGACGAAGACCGACTCGCCATTGAGGCACAGCGAGACGGACAGAGCGTCATCATGCAACGGGATGGAAGCTGGCGGAGGAGCCGCGAACTCTAGCAGCGCGGCTTTCGGGGTGCCGCGAAGCAGACACCAGTTGGCCTGCCGCTCCCAGTGGTCGCGGGCCACCACGATGCCGGCCTCCTCGAAGGCGCGACTCTTGGGGCCTCCGGACAGCCCGATGTCTATCCCCTGGTAAAAGTTTTCCGCTTGGGGCCCGAGCCACCACCATAGTTCGAGCGGCATTTCGACTCCGGGACGGAAGTCGTCCCGCTGGCATGCGATGGCACCCAGCGCCAGGATTCTCTGGTTGTGTTCGGTCGCTCCGACCTGCTGGCCCAGGAACGACTCCCCGCCGGGGGCACCCAGGTCGCAAGCCTTGCGGTCAGGAGTAGTGATCAAGGTCAAGGTCTCGCAGGCCGTCTCGATGGCCTCTCTCAAGCCCCGAGGGGAGGGGATACCGTTGAGCCGATGCAAGATCTCGGGTAGCAGCATCCATTCCAAAAGCTCGCGATGTGCCGAGGCCGAACCCGACAGATGAAATCCGTCGCGTCCCATGCTCTCCCAGATCCGTTTGGTGAGTTCGGGGGCGGCCTGTTCGTACCAACGCTCGGCCATCTTGAGCTCGGGAAAGGTCAGACTGGCGATGCAAAGGGCTGAAGCGGCGGCCGACAAAGCGACCGGAGTCTCTTCCGAGGACGGGTTGGCCAGAAGATCGGCCAGGATCGCTCCGTGTAGGACGATGGTTTTGACCAGGCGGACAACGACTTCGTTCTGCAGTTGTTCCGAACTCAAGAATAGGTTGAGCGCGAGCATCCAATTGATCATTCGTTTAGCCACGCAGGCCGTGTTGATCCAGTTGATCCCGAATTGAGCGGGGTTCCTCTCCGCCCAATCCACCGCTTGGACGACAAACTCACCCACAAGAGTTTCCTGTCCGGTGAGCCAGTAGGCACGACCCATGGCCACGAAGTGGTCATGGCTGTTGAAAAGCCAGGTGGCTTCGACCGGACCCATCTCCTTGGCCGACTCTTCATTGGGGCGCTTTAAGACCGCCCGAAGATCGCTGCCGGCTCCGTAAATCCACGAACTGTCTTGAAAGTCGGTGAACCAGTCGACGGCGGAGGGAAACGACTTGCGCAGGCCAAGGAAGCTGAAGCTTCGATGCTGGGCCTCTTCGGCGATCTTGAGGATACGGCGCAGGTTCAGCTGATCTTGCTTGACCTGCTCTAGCAGCATGTCTCGATTGGCCGGATGGAGAAAGAATCGAGGTCTCAGCCGATCGCGGACGTGATCGGCCAGGTGCGACTGGGCTTGAGAAACGCGATTCTGACGTATGGCACGCTTGGCCTCCTCCAGGTCCAGGCTGACCGAACGGAATTGAGCTAAGAGCTCCTCGTCCGTGAGGTCTAGAGGCTCTCTGTCCTCACGAGCTGTGGCCACGCGTGTTTCGATACTGACCTCCTTTTGCAGGAGTGTTCGCATCCGTTGTCCGAGACGACCCAGCATCATCTTAGGCGGTAGCCAAACGATTCTTGAGAAAAGATTTGACGACCTCAGAGATCTGGTCGACCTGTTCGTTGGCCAGTTCGGGGAACATGGGCAAGGAGAGCACCTCACCCTGGGCTTGGCGGGTTTGGGTAAACTCGTCGTCGGAGTAACCGAGGTCGATGAAAGCTTTCTGTTGGTGCAGCGAGACCGGGTAGTAGATCATAGAGCCCACGCCGTTGCTCTCGAGGTAAGCTTTCATTTCGTCGCGTTGTGGAACGCGAGTGGTGAACTGGTGATAGACGTGTTTGCAATCGGCGGCTTCGCTGGGAAGCCCTATATGCTCGGCCAGGTTCTGTTGGTAGCGAGCGGCCACACGACGGCGCTCGGTGTTCCAGCGATTCAGGTAGCGCAACTTGACGCGAAGGGCGGCTGCTTGCAGTTCATCCAAGCGACTATTCGTGCCCAGGCAGTCGTGATAGTACTTCACCCGTGAGCCGTGACCGCGCAGAACCTTGATCTGCTCTAATTTTTCGGGGGTGTTGGCCAGAACCTGGCCACCGTCGCCGACCCCTCCCAGATTTTTGCTGGGGAAGAAGCTAAAGCAGCCAAAATCACCGATGGTGCCGACCTTACGGCCTTTGTACTCGGCTCCGGTGGCCTGGGCGCAGTCTTCGATCACAGCCAAGTCGTGCTCTTTCGCGATAGCCATGATCTCGTCCATCGGAGCGGGATGGCCAAACAGGTGGACCACTACGATGGCTTTGGTTTTGGGCGTGATTCTTTTCTTGAGGTCGGTTGGGTCCAGGGCGAACTGGGCCGGCTCGATGTCGCAAAAGACGGGTTTGGCGCCGGCCAGGGCGACCGCTCCGGCGGTGGCGATGAAAGTGAAGGCGGGGCAGATGACTTCATCATCAGCCTTCAAACCCAGCGCGCGAACGGCCAAGTGCAGAGCCTCGGTCCCCGAGCCCACCCCCACCGAGCTTTCCTGACCGTGCCACTGGGCGAATTCTCGTTCGAAGGCCTCAACCTCCGGGCCCAGGATGTAGTGAGTGCCGCGCAGGGCGCGCAAGACGGCCTCTTCGAGTTCGGCTCCGATGGTCTCGTATTGGGTGTTCAGCTGCAGAATCGGGATCATGGGGTGTGCGCGCGCCTTTGACTTTTTAGGCGCCCTTTCTTTCGTTTTCGGCGAGGATGCTGGGGGTTCGAAGTTGCGCTTGATACAGCTTCGCATAGAGACCGTTGTGGGTCAAAAGTTTATCGTGGGTCCCTGTTTCGACGATCTTGCCGTCCTCCAGGACGACGATCCGGTTGGCATGGCGAATGGTGTTGAGACGGTGGGCGATGACCAGGCAGGTGCGGCCTTGCATGACCTTTTCGATCGCTTCGGTGATCAGGTTTTCCGACTCGGTGTCGATGCCGGAGGTAAATTCGTCGAGGATCAGCACTTTGGGATCGCGCAGAATGGAGCGAGCGATGGCGATGCGTTGGCGCTGTCCTCCGGACAGGCGTGCCCCTCGCTCTCCTACTTGAGTGTCGTAGCCTTCGGGTAGGCGGCAGATGAACTCGTCGGCGTTGGCCACCTTGGCGGCTTGCACGATCTGCTCGCGCGTGAAGTCGGAGCGCCCACAGGCGATATTCTCGGCGATACTTGCCCCAAAGAGGACCGACTCTTGAATGACCGATCCGACCTGCTCTCGCAGCGACTCCTGAGTGACCGCGCGAAGGTCGTATCCGTCGATGAGGATCCGTCCCTGAGACGGGTCGTAAAATCGAGGGACGAGGTTGACGAAGGAGGTTTTCCCGGCACCGTTGGGACCAACGATGGCCACCACCTCACCGGGTTCGATCTCCAGATCGATGCCTCGAAGGATCGGATGGTCCGGTTGATAGGCGAAGTGAATGTTCTCGAAGGTAACTCGCCCCTGGACCTCGGGAAGGAGAATCGCGTCGGGGGCGTCGGACACCTTCGGTCGCGTGTCGAGGATCTCAAAGACCCGTTTGCCCGCCGCGGAGGAGGTGTGCATACTGGAATAAAAGCCCGAGAGCGCGGAGATGGGCTGAGTGGTCATAACCATCAAGGTCCAGTACTCGGTCATCTCTCCGAAAGTGGCCACCCCTTGCAGCACACGCATCGCTCCAAAGTAGACGATGGTGACGATGCCCAGGGCCGCGATCACTTCCACCGCGGGCGTTTGCGTCGCCGCGACCTGGACAAGCTTCATCTGGGTTCGGAAATTTTCCCGATTGGTCGCGGAGAAGCGCCCGATTTCGAACTTCTGGCGGTTGGTGCTCTTGACCACTTTTTGACACGAGACGTTCTCATAAGCGATGGAGGAAAGGTCCGCCATGCGAGACTGAAGGCTCTCGGTGATGGTACCCATCTTTTTGCCGAATCGGCCGACCGCGACTCCGATCAACGGGCTCAGGAGAAGCACCATGCAAGTCATGGTGACGTCTTTATAGAACATCCAGCCGAAAGCTACCACGACGATCAAAAAGTTCTTGAGAAAGTCCGAGAGCACCGTGTAGATGGAAGTCGCGGTCAAGATGTCGCTGGTGGTTCGAGACTGAATCTCGCCGGTTCGCATTCCGTCGAAGAAGCCCAGGTCCAATTTCTGAAGGTGAACGAAAACGGCGTCTCTCAGGTCGCGAATGGCGGACTGGCCGGCCAGATCGACAAAGTATTTTTGGCAGAAAGAGCCTATCCCCATGCCGATGAGAAGCAAGAGAAAGCCGCCGATGATCACGTTGAGCGACATGAACGGGTCGTGACCTTCGCCGTAAACGAACGACTCCTGGGTCATCAAAGCGAAGATCCAGTTGACGAACTTGGCCTGGGAAAGGCGTGCCAGCGAGACAAAGACGGTGAAAAAAAGCGCCGCTACCACCACTTTCCAGAAAGGGCGGAGATAGGCTACGAGGCGGCCTTGGAGGCTAAGGAGTTCGCTTAAGGGCACGAGTTTTTGATGAGAGTGTCAACCTTTGAGGCCGTCTCAAGAGATGAGAAAAAGCGGTTGCCCTTCTTCCACGGCCTCGGCATTTTCTACCAGGATCTTGACTATTTTGCAAGCGCGGTCCGCGGTGATCTCGTTCATCAGTTTCATGGCCTCCACGATGCAAAGCACCTGTCCGGTGGCGACGTTGCTTCCCTCTTCCACAAAGGGATCGGCGTCAGGCCTTGGTGCCCGGTAAAAGACTCCGGCCAGAGGAGAATTGATGGTCTCTCCGCTGAGGGTCGGAGCACTTGGTGCCCCCGTGGCCGGAGCGGCGGCGCCAACGCTTGGCGCGCTGGGGACGCCGGCCATCATAGGAGCCAACAGCGCTGGGTCAAAGGCCGGGGCGGCCGTCGGGGGAGGGTCGAAGGTGATGTGAATTTTGACGGAAGCATCCTCGTAGTCGATCTCTGCGAGTTCGTGCTCGCGGCCGATCTGGGCTAATTGTTCCGCGGTTTCAATGGAGGGATTCATTCGCTATGACCGCCCTTTCCGTTTCCCTGACCGGATTCTTTACCCGGTAGAATCGACCAGTTGAGCGAGAAGGACGGTGGCGTGGTTGTCGCCGCGGCGGCGCGGGCCGCGGACTTCGCGGCTGATTCGGCGACAGGTCGTGAGGGCTTGGCTACCGACAGGGACGGTCCACCGCCGAGATTGAAAGCGGGAACAAGGGCCTTGCCGTCTCCTTCGGACTCCTCGCCATCTCGTCCTCGATTCTTCCGCTCTCTGTGGCGCTCACGATCCTTGTCGCGGTCCCGATCGGCGCGCTCGGAATTACGGTCTCGTCCGCGCTCAGGGGCTTTGTCTCGCTCCTGCTCGCGTTCTTTGGAGCGAGGTTCCTGCTCTTTGTCGCGCTCCCGACCGCGTTCCCTGGGTTCGCGAGTTTCAGAGCCTTCTTTATTTTCAACCTTATCGCGAGTCTCCGTCTCTTCTCCACGGCCTCGACGCAGTTTGCGCCGCCGCTCGCGGCCAGCGCGGGTGTCTCCTTCATCCTCTCGCCGCTCATCGCGGTCGACCACCTCATCCTCGCGCCGCTTGACGCCGCGCTTGAGGCGTTTGCGCCCGGCGCCCGAATCGCGCTCGGTGGCCTCTCCAACCACCCCGGCGAGATGCAAAACTCGGGCCCGCAGGCGGCCGACGGGAACCTTCTCTTCCTTGTCGTGGTCGAGGTCCTTGAGGACGGCATGTCCACGAAAGGCGTTGGATTCGTCCAAAAAGACGATGTAAGAGCAGCCCTCGGGTGCACTGTTGGAGGCCCGTCCGCCGTTGCGGTAGTCAAGCTCGGCTGAGATGCCGCGTTGACGCAAGGCGTTCATCATCGGAACCAGGAGTTTGGACGACTCGGGACCCTCGGGTTGAAAAAAGACGACGGGAGAGGGGAGCTTGAAGTCTCCTTCTTTGTCCGCCAACGCGTCGATCACGGCTTCCATGGAGAATCCGAACCCCACCGCGGGAGTCGACTTGCCACCGAGCTTTTCCACCAGCCCGTCGTAACGACCACCAAAGCCGAGACTGTGGTCGCCGTGACGTATTTCGAAAACGGTCCTATTGTAGTACTCGGAATCTCTGACCACTCGAGGATCGAGCTCCACCGGGAGCTCCATCTCTTCGAGATATTCTCGCAGCGCGGCGAAATGCTGTTTCGCTCCGTTGCTGAGCATCCCATAGATGGTCGGAGCGACTTGGGAGAGCCGTTTGCAGCCTTCTTCCTCACAAGAGAGAACCCAGTCGGGGTGCGACTTGTATTTGCGCTTGCAGGTGGGACAGAGCTGTTCGGCGTGGGTGCCGAAATAGTCGCGAAGTTTTTGCTGATAGAGCGGGCGGCATTCGCTGCCGCCGAGGGAGTTGAGGCGGATGCTGTAGCCTTCGAGGCCCAAGCCTTCACAAAAGGCCGCGGCGAGAGCGATCACCTCGGCGTCGAGGGCGGCGTTGTCGCTCCCGAGGGCTTCAAAGCCAAACTGGTGGCTCTGCCGGGAGCGCTCCTCGCCTTCTTTCCCCAGCAAAAAGACGGGGGCGAGATAGAATATTTTTTGGGGGAGACCGGCTTCGTAGAGCTTATTTTCCTGGAAGGCTCGGATGACGCCGGTGGTCATGTCGGCCCGGAGGGCTAGCTTTTGGCCAAATTTGTCCTGGAAAGTCCAAAGCTCTTTTTCAATCAGACCGGACATGACGCCCATGCCGCGTGTGAAGAGTTCGGCGTGCTCAAAAAGCGGTGTTCGGATTTCGCGAAACCCAAATCGGTGCGCTAGCTCGCGGGCCGTATTCTCGACGCTGACCCAAGCTGGCATCTGCTTGGGCAACAGGTCGAAGGTCCCGCGGACGGCTCGATAGCGTGCCATAAACTGACCTCAATTGTAAAATTTTTTTTTACTGGAGGAATTGCCATCGAGAGATTTTCCACACCGCCGACAAGGCAACGACTTGCGGTTTCGAGACGACACCCCCTAGGCCGACCAGGCGCTCTTCGCGGTGGCGGCAAAGCAACGCGTCTCGAAGTTCGGTGACGAGCGGAGTCCTCTTCGCGCGCCCTCCACCGATTGTGGAACTCATCGAAAGGTTGATTTGGCAATACCCTTCTCGTTGGGACTGTTCCTCAAATCATCTGAGGAGTCCTTTTCGAAAGGCGAAGAGAGGTTGGGTCGAGACCGTCCTCGGCCCAATATCTCTTATTCGACCCAGGCGGAGATCTCGTCAGGGGCCGCCACAGGGTCGTTGCTAGTGGCGATGGCCTGGAGAATGCGAGCTTCCGCTTCCTGGGCCGCTTCGAGGGTCGCGGCGTGAACGGTTGCGAGCAGGTCGCCCGCGCTGAGCGGGTCTCCCACTCGCTTATGCAAGATGATGCCCACGGCGGGATCGATTTTATCGCTCTTTTTAAGTCTTCCAGCACCTAGTCCCAGGGCGGCCAGTCCCAGTTGACGGGCGGCGATGGATTGTAGATAGCCGGGTGAGGAGACCGTCACCTCGTGCTTGATCGGAGCCTGGGGGAGAAGGTCGGGATCGTCCACGATGGCGGGGTTGCCCCCCTGGCGTTCGACCATCTGCTTGAGTTTGGCGGCCGCGGCGCCCGAGGTGAGCGTGTCCTCCACCTTGGCGTCGGCCGAGGCGCGATCAGGGCAGACTCGGGACATGATCAAAAGCTCCGCGGCTAACTGCCGGCTGACTCGAGCTAAAGCTGTGTCGGACTTCACGCCTGTCACCACCTCGATGGCCTCACGAAATTCCAGGGCGTTGCCGATGGCCGAGCCGAGCGGCTGGTCCATCGATGAGAGCGCGGCTTTGACTTTACGACCCAGGCCGTTGCCGATGTCGACCATCACCCGGGCTAGCTCCTTGGCGCCCTCGAGCTCGGTCATGAAAGCGCCGTCTCCGTATTTGACGTCAAGTAGGATGGCTTGCGCGCCACAGGCCAGCTTCTTACTCATGACCGAGGAGGCGATCAAGGGGATGGAATCGATCGTCGCCGTGACGTCGCGGAGCGAGTACAAAATGCCGTCGGCGGGGACCAGTTTGGCGGTCTGGCTGATGACCGCGACCCCGATCTCCTTGACCTGGCGCATGAAGCTGTCCGAGTCGATGTCGACTTTGAGGCCGGCGGCTTCCATTTTGTCCAAGGTTCCGCCGGTATGTCCGAGCCCCCGTCCTGACATCTTGGCCACCTGGCCACCGGCCGCGGCGACCAGAGGCGCGAGAATCAAGGTCGTCGTGTCGGCCACGCCGCCGGTGGAGTGTTTGTCCACCGAGACGCCCGGAAGGCTAGAAAGATCCACGGTGTCACCGGAGTCGATCATGGCCTGGGTCAACCATGTGGTTTCTCGCACCGTCATCCCGTTGAGGCGAGTGGCCATCAGCCAGGCGGCCATCTGGTACTGCTCGACAGTGCCATCGACCACGCCTTTCATCAGGTATTCGAGTTCGGCTTGGGTGTGCTCTTGGCCATCGCGTTTTTTGGCCAGAATCTCGACAATATTCATGCTGTCCTCCCCGTTTGGGCTAGTGCGCGCTGGTTGCCTGGGCTTCTTTCTGGATTTCCAGAAAGCCCCGGATGATCTTTTGTAGTTCCGGACCCGACTTGTTGGCTGCTTCCAGAACCTCGTGATGAGTATCCTGTGAGGGCCCCTGGTGCAAAACGTTGGTGATGCTGGAGATTCCCAACACTCTCATTCCGGAATGGCGAGCCACCAACACTTCGGGCACGGTGGACATTCCCACGGCGTCGGCGCCGACCCGCTCGAGGTAGCGAACCTCGGCGGGGGTTTCGTAAGCCGGCCCGGTCAGGGCGCAGTAGATCCCCTCTTTGAGGGTGATTCCCTCCGCCCGAGCTACCCGGTGGGCAAGGGCGCGGTATTCGCGATCATAGGCCGCGCTCATCGGAGGGAAGCGCACGCCCAGGCGGTCGTCGTTAGGCCCGATCAGAGGGTTGTCCCCCATCAGGTTGAGGTGGTCGTTTAAGAGCATCAAGTCGCCCGGTGCGAATTTCGAATGGATGCCGCCCGCGGCGTTGGTCACGATCAAGCTGTGCGCGCCGAGAGATTTCATGACCCTCACGGGCAAGGTGATGCGGGCTAGCGGATAGCCTTCGTAGACGTGAACGCGCCCCTGCATGACGGCTACCCGGCGGCCGTTCAAAGTTCCGATGACCAGGCGACCTTTGTGTCCTTCGACGGTGCTTCGGGGAAAGTTCGGGATGGTGTGAAATTCAAAGGATTGAGGGTTCTCCACCTCGTCGGCTAGAGCTCCCAGCCCCGAGCCCAGGATCAGTCCGAATTCGACCGGCTCGCCTATTCTCTCTTTGAGAAATTCAGCGGCTTCTTGAATCTCTTCATAAAGTCCCAATGTACAAAATCTCCTTTAACTTTCGCCGTGGCCGGCCTTCGATCGCCTTGCAAACGCTCGGTTCGAGCGGGCGAGAATACCTCGGTCTCCGGCGGAGGAGGCACTGTTAGACCAAGGCTATCTCCTCGCCTGCTGCGGCCTTGGAGGGGCTCAAAGTTAAAGCTCTTCGCTGCGATGGAAGGCACTCAGATTTTGCAGTTCCTCGATGAATCGAGAGACATCGTTGAAGTCTTTATAGACCGAAGCGTAACGAACGTAGGCCACCTCGTCGAGTTCGCGTAGACGCTCTAAAATGCGCTCCCCGATCTCGCTGACCGGCACCTCATTGCGATTCTTTTGCCGCAAGGAGGCTTCCAGGCTCGAGGAGAGACTCTCGATCTGCTCTCCCGTGAGGGGCCGCTTCTCACAGGCGCGCAAGAGGCCGTGCACGAGTTTTTGGCGATCGAATTTCTCCCGTCTACCGTCCTTTTTGATCACCATCAGAACGGTTTCTTCGAATCGCTCGTAGGTGGTGAAGCGCTTCTTGCAGTCGTTGCACTCACGGCGTCGCCGAATGGAGCGCTCCTCGTCGGTCAGACGAGAGTCCAAGACACGATTGTCGGGATGATTACAGTAGGGACAACGCAGGCTAGAAAACCTCCGCCAACCAACGTCCGACTCGACCCAGTAACACCTTGACCTTCGATGAGGAAGTACCGACTTGCGCTTCGGCGGGCAAGAGGCGCCGCGAGGCGCCGTGGAGGATCAGGCCGACGGCTGTGGAGTAGATGGGGGAGGCCAGTTGATCGGGCAGGCGGTCGGGGTAGCAGGGCGCGGCCACCCGGCAAGGGATGTCGAGCTCTCGGCAAGCCAGGTTGGCGAGGCCCGGAAGCTGTGAACCGCCGCCGGTGAGGACTAGAGAGGTTACCACCAGCCCTTGCTGCTCGGCCGTCGCGATCTCTTTGCCCACCCACTCGAGAATGTCGAGCAGTCGTGCCTCTAGAACTTGAGCCATCTCGAACCGTGAGACGGTCACTTCCTCCTCGCCGGAGAGCGAGGTCGCGTTGACGGTCTCCGCGTCTCGGTCTTTTTCATCCGAATCGAGATAGGTGGGGGCCACGATCCCTTTTTCCAGCTTCAGTCGCTCGGCCTGCGAGGCGGGAATGCGAAAGAATCGCGCCAGGTCTTGAGTCAGAAGGTCTCCACCCATGGATAAAATGGCCGAATGTCCTATCTCGTCGTCGCAGAAGACGGAGAGATCCACGGTTCCCGCCCCGATGTCGATCATAGCGGTGCCCAGTTTTCGTTCCTCGGCGGTCAACACGGCCAGTCCGCTTGCCATCGACGAGGCGATCAGGCCGTCGTCTTCCACTTCCAGAGTCGCTTTGGAGAGGCAGCGCCCTAAATTCTGCAGATAGGCCGAGGAGGCGGCCACGATGTGGGTGTCGACCTCGAGTCGCAGTCCTGAGAGTCCGACGGGGTTTCGCACCCCTTCGTGTCCGTCCACGGTGAAGCCGCGCGGGATCACGTGGATGATCTCGCGGTCGGAGGGGATGCCGACCAGACGAGCGCTGTCGAGCGCACGTCGCACATCGGTGACGCTGATCTCGCCGTTCGGGTTCGAGACAGCCCAGACGCCGTGGGAAGATAATGAGTTGACGTACTCCGAGGTCAAAGAGACTAAAACATTGCTGACAGAGTATCCGGCTTCCCTTTCGGCGTCGTTAACGGCTGCCTCGATCGCGCGCACGGTCGCTTCCGGATCGATCAGTGCCCCTCGTTTGAGGCCCGAGCACGGAGACAGGCCATGCCCGACAAAGTCGATGTTGCCGTTGCTGTCGGCTTCAGCGATCAGGCAAGAGACCTTGCTGGTTCCAATATCGACGCTTGTGAGTACCTCTGTACGTGCCATGTGGTCAGTGATTCCCCGGAGTTTGAATAATAATCAACAATTTCGGATGGGTGAGAAAGATTTCCTTTCGGTTCAAAAGAAATTCGCTCGTTCAAGGACATGTTACAGAGGTTCGACGAGCCCTTCCATTTCGCCGGATTTTTTCGTTTGACACCTCAGATCGCCTATGCTAGATTCGGTGAGCTATTCTAGCGTTGGAGGAAACCGATGTACGCAATTGTGCAGACCGGTGGTAAACAGTACAAAGTTAAGAGCGGTGACACCGTCCGCGTGGAGCGCCTCGAGGGCGACGTCGGTTCCAAGGTCACCCTGGACCAGGTTCTCGCCGCCGGTGAAGGCGATGGGCTCAAATATGGCGCCCCTTTTGTCAGTGGCGCCAGCGTTACCGCTAAGATTGTGGAGCAGCACCGCACTCGCAAGGTTGTTGTTTTCAAGTACAAACGCCGCAAAGGCTATCGCGTCAAGCGTGGCCATCGCCAACATTACACGGCTTTGCGCATCGAAGACATTAAGGTCTAGACGCGCGAGCCGAGACGTCGGCGAACAAAGAGGCGGTCTTCCTCGAGAGGGGAGGGCCGCTTTTTTTGGTATCCCCGTCCTATGATCGAGATCGTCTTGAAAAAGGACGCGAAGGGTCGAATTCTGTCCCTTCACTGCGACGGACATGCCGGATTTTCGGCGGACGAGGAGGGGGACGTGGACATCGTCTGCGCAGCCGTATCGGCGCTCACCGGGTATCTGGGTCTCACCTTCGCCGAAGTTTTGGATTTCCCGCAAGCCGTGACGGCATCCGATGGGCACTTCATGCTGAACCGCTCTCAGGCCTGGACCGAGTCGACCCACCGAATCGCCGATGTTATCTTGGAGGGCTGGGAGCGCTCCGTGCGTGGGCTGGAGGAGAACTATTCCGGCTGGGTAAGAGTGGCGGAAGTCTCGCTTTAGGATTTGGTCCGGAATAACTTTCCGGTTTCGAGTGCGGAGGCGCCCCGCTGGCAAGGAGCTTTAGACGCTGTTTGTTCGACACAAATGAGGAGAAAGCAACGCTGCAAGCGGGGATGGATCCGTGCTCGAAACCGGAAAGTTATTCCGGACCAAGTCCTTAGCGTTTGTCGGAGGTCGAAAATTGGATAAGGATAGAGAGCTTGAGATTGTAGAGTTGGAAGAGGATGATGTGGTCTACTCCGCGCCGCGCTTACTTGTTGTGGCCGCGATGGGAGCTGTGGCTTCGCTGGGGTTGTACTATATCTATCAACAGCTTGATGAGGAAAAGCGGTCGTCGTTGCGCCGTAAGGCTTCAGGACTGGTCGCCGACCAGATTCACCGCCTGACCGACACCGGTGAGCAGGACGTTTAACCCAACGTCTGGCTCCACAAAAAAAGACCACGGTTTTCCGTGGTCTTTTTTTGTGGAGCCAGACGGGATCGAACCGACGACCTCATGCGTGCAAAGCAAGCGCTCTCCCAGCTGAGCTATGGCCCCAGGTCGCGCTAGATTAGCACGGGGCTTCTCGGCGGTCAATAGCTAGAGGTTTCGCGATAGCTTGATTTCGGGGGCCTGTCCGACCAGGGAACGAGCGGTCAGATCGACAGCCTGGGGCTTATGAGACCCAGGGAGATGGTATAGGTGCCGTCCTGAAGGATGTCGTTGAGCGGCGTGACTTTTCGAAAGGGTAGCTCGGGAAGATCCAGGACGAGATTGGTGTCATCGGGAGTGAGGGTGGGAGAGCCAACGTTCCTTTAATCTCCAGGCGTAAGGAGCGGGGTTACGCCTGCCACCGGTCTGGACTGAGGTGTTTCTCTTCCCGAGAATCAGTGCTAGCTTTTTCCTGTACAAGGGGGAATGGGAGATTTTTTTCTTTCTGGGCTCTGCCCGACCCTTAAGGCCATCCAGGGGTGTCGTCTCGGTACCGCCAAATATGCCAAAAAGGCCCATTTGAGGGTCTTTTCTGGGATTTTTTTCACTCCCTAGAAAGCAAAGAAACCCCGTGATTACGGGGTTTCTCTTGGTGCGGTTACCAAGACTCGAACTTGGGACCTCATCCTTATCAGGGATGCGCTCTAACCTACTGAGCTATAACCGCCTGCTGGCGCCGTTGGATACTAGCGCAACCGTTCGGGTCGTGTCAATAATCTGGAAGGGGCCGTTTCCCGCTCGCTTGAATCGGCGGTCATGCTTAGCGACGACCCCAAGATCTCTTCCGACCATAGCGCGACTTTTCGTGAATTCATTTTGCTTCCTCGAGAGACCCGAACGGAACACTCCTTGGCATCCGTATCACTGGCGGGTCAGTTGGCCTCAGGGCTCCCCCTGGCTATTCCCTTCATGAGCGCCGCCATGGAGTCGGTGAGCGGGTCGGAGCTTGCCATCGCGCTAGCTCAGCACGGTGGACTAGCGGTTCTACCGGCCGGCAAAGTCGAGGTGGAAGACCAGGTTGCCTCAGTGGAGGCGGTGAAGCGCTTCAAGAGCGGATTCGTCGAGGACGTTCTGACCGTTCGACCTACCACTCGACTGAGCGAACTGATGGCCACCGAGGCCCGCACGGGATACTCCACCTTTCCCGTGACGGACGAAGCCGGCCACCTTCTGGGCCTGATTACGGAGAAAAAGTATCATCCCAAGCGAGACGGCGACTTGACCGTGGCACAACGGATGATTCCGCGAGAGAAGCTCGTCGTCGGGCATCAGGGGATGAGCCTGTCCGAGGCCAACGACAAAGTTTTCGAGATGGGCCTGGGTGTTCTTTGCGTGGTGGATGGAGAGGACCGGTTGACCTCGGTGGTGTTCTTTCGCGACCTCAAGAACGCACAGGCCTTTCCCGACGCGACCATCGACAGCGCCAAGCGGCTTCGGGTGGCGGCCGCCATGTCGACCCACAGTGAAGACCTCGAACGGGCTCGTCTGTGTGTCAAAGCCGGCGCGGACGCGCTCTGCATTGATGCCTCCGACGGCTACTCGCAGTTCATGCGTCAGACGGTGGAAAAGGCTAAAGAACTCAACGTTCCCGTGGTGGCGGGTAATGTGGTCGACGCCGAAGGCTTTCAGTTTTTGGCCGAATCAGGAGCCGACGCGGTCAAGGTCGGGATCGGATCCGGTTCCATCTGTACCACCCGCCGCGTGAAGGCGATCGGTCGGGGTCAGGCGACCGCCGTTCGCGCGATCGCGCGAGCGCGTGAGGCCTGGGCCGAGAGAACCGGCAAGTACATTCCGATCATCTCCGATGGCGGTTTAGAAGGCACAGGAGACATGGCGGTGGCTCTGGCCCTGGGGGCTGACATTTTGATGATGGGAAAATACTTCGCGGGCTTCGCCGAAAGTCCGACGACGAGTTTTACCAAGCGACTTCCGGTGCTCTTCTCGGGTCAGGTCTCGGATGTCTCGGTCACGGTCAAGCCCTACTGGGGAGAAGCTTCGGCTCGAGCCAAGAACGTTCGACGATATCAGCAGGATGACCCTCGAACCTTTGTTATCGAGGGCGAGGAAGGGTATGTCCTGTTCAAAGGTTCGCTGCATGACATCATGCCGCGAGACCTCAAAGCCATCAAGGGAACTCTGTCTTCTTGCGGATGCAAGGACCTGGAGGAGTTTCGTCGCGAAGTCCGCCTAGAGCGGCAGTCCCTGGGCTCTCAGCAAGAGGGTGGGACCTCTATTTTCCGCAGTTAAGGAAGGCAGCATACTCGATGTTGAAACAGAACGAGCTCAAAGAGTTGATGAAGCTCTTCTTCAAGCCGCATCCCTGGCACGGCGTCAATCCGGGGCGAGGAGCACCGGCCGAGGTTACCGCTTTTATCGAGCAGGTGCCCACCGATACGGTCAAGTACGAAATCGACAAGACCAGCGGGTATCTGATGCTAGACCGCCCTCAGAAGTTTTCCTCCCAAGCTCCGTGCCTTTACGGATTTATCCCACGCACCTACTGCGGACATCGGGTGGGGGCATACTCGGCTCAACAGTCCGGCATTGATGGGCTCAAAGGAGACGGCGACCCGATCGACATCTGTGTGTTGACCGAGAGGGCCATTTTGCACGGGGACTTCCTGGTCAAGGCGATCCCGATCGGAGGGATCCGGATGCTCGATTCCAATGAGGCCGACGACAAGATCATCGCGGTAATGAAAGACGACGCCGTTTTCGGTCAGATCAGCGACGTGACCGGGCTACCCGAACAGTTGATGGACAGGCTGGTCCACTATTTTCTCTCCTACAAAGACCTTCCCAGTCAGACCAAAGCTCGTAAAGTTCAGATCGATGCCGTTTACGGGCGTTCTGAGGCGCTTCGGATCATCGAGCTGTCGCTAGACGACTACAAGGAGCGGTTCCGGGACCCCGACGCTCGTTACCAGAGTTTGATCGAACACCTTTCCCAGGAGACCTAACCACAATGCGTTGGATGAAGACCCTGACCCTTTGTTTCCTTTTCTTTGTGAGCGGCTGCGGAGGTAGTACTGTCGAACCTTTCTTCTATCCCTCGGGCGGTTCTCCGTCCGTGTGGACACCGCCGGACCCCGCTCAAAGTTCCGTGGAGCTGCAGGCTTTGGTCGACCAGGCGATGCGGGAGAATCAGATCCCTGGGGCCATCGTGGGGGTATGGACCCCCGCTGGAAGTTGGACTTCCACCTCGGGCGTGTCTGACATCGCGACGCGGCGCGGAGCGTCACTTTCGGATTTTTCCGCTTGGCGTAGTATCACCAAGAGCTTGACGGTGACCATCGCCTTGCAGCTGGTGGCTGAAGGTCGTCTAGGGTTAGACGAGCCCGTCGCGAGCTATGTGGCCGGCGTGCCTAACGGCGAGCGGATCACGATTCGCCAACTTGCCAACATGACGAGCGGGCTCGTCAACTACTCCTCTGACGAAGATTTTCTCAACGACTTTGTGGCCGATCTCGGTCGACCTTACACCCTTGACGAACTTCTAGCCTACGCTCTCGTTCATCCGGTGAACTTCCAGGCCGGAACCGCCTACGAATACTCCAACACCAATACCTTGCTCTTGCAAAAGGTAGTAGAGACGGTCACCCGACAAAGTTTAGAGCAGCTTTTTCAAGCTCGTCTTTTCTCACGTCTGCCGTCCGGATCTGTGCACTACCTTACAAGTACAGCTCTCCCTGACCCTCATCTCAACGGATACATCTTTGATCAGGAGAGCCGGAGCTTTGAAGAGTATGAGGTGAACGGAACCGCTTTCGCCGGGGCCGGAGCGATGGTGGGGACCGCGGAGGGTCTTCGAGACTGGGGGCGCCTGCTGGTCGGCGGAGCTCTACTTCCGGGCGGACTTCAGGCTCAGCGTTTTCTGGGTCGACGCCCCACCAACGGTCCTCTTTACGATAGCTACGGACTGGGAATGGGACAGATCGGAGGCTGGTGGGGGCACACAGGCACTGGCCTGGGGTATCAAGCCGGCGTGTTGACCGAACCCTCCACCTTGAGCAGTATCGTGATTTTGGTCAACGCCACTAACCAGGAGTCCGACGTCCCCGCCAAGCTGGCCCGGGAGATTCAAGCTGTACTTGGATGGCGTCGCTAGAACAAGAGTTTTTTGGCCCTGTTGATTCGGCGTCTCCAGTGAGGGGTGTCCCGCCAGCGATAACGGGGACGCCAGTCGAGAATTTGGCAGATCGTGGCCGAGCAGAAGAGAGGTTGATGTCCCTGGGGTTGAGTTGTCCAGAGAGCCAGCCAGTCAGGGCACTCGGAGCTGAGCAGCTCTTCGGTACTGGACCGGGCAGCCAGATCGGACGCCGTCAGATATCCCACGGCGAAGTTTGGCACTTTCGCCCGCCGCAGGTAAGCGATGACAGCCGCGGAGAGGTCGCGATGGTCGAGATAGTGCCACGGATCAATAATCCGAAGGGGCGAAAACTGTCCATGCCATCCGGGAGGCTGGTAACCATCGGTTTGTTCCGCCGACCAGATCGCGGGGAAGCGAACAGCCAGTGTTTGAAGTCTTCCATTCGTGGAGGCTTGTTGAAATAAACGCTCACCTTCGAGCTTGGAAAGACTGTAGTCGTCTTCGGGAACGGTCTGCACCCTCTCGTCGATCGGAAGATAGGGAGGGGTAAAGCCTGTCTGGCTCTTTCGGAATGTGCCCTGGCCGTAAATGTTGATGGTGCTCGCGAATAGACAACGTAGTACTCCTTCGGCCTGACAAGCCTCGATAAGGGAAGTGGTGCTGGCAAGGTTGCTTTTATAGATGTCCTTGTCGAGAGGCTTGCCTCCGGCCAGGTGGACGACAGCCTGCATGCCCTGAACCGCTCTCCGGGCCACCACCGGGGAGCTGAGATCTCCGCTGACAAAGTTTGACCGGAAGCTGCCGAAGAGGTCCTGACAACGAACTTCAAATCCCGCAGCTTCTAACGGCTCGACAAGTCTGGAGCCGATGGAGCCCTGGCATCCGGTGAGGAGAACTCGCTTTATTTCCACGCTGGGCGTGCACCGCCGAATTCTGTTCTGATGTGATAGACTGAAGTTCTGGCTGTAATATAGAGTCCTTTTCCATCCTCGTCGCCCCAGGCCAGATTCGCGGGCTGCTCGGGGATACGGAGCATTCCAAGCCGCTCTCCGTTGGGGTCCATGACCCAAACGCCTCCGGGGCCGGTGCAGAAAAGCCGGCCGTTCTGGTCAAGCTTCATGCCGTCGGGGTCTCCGGAAAATTCCGGCCGCGCCATTTCTAGCCAAACATCGCCACCCGTCAAAGTGCCATCAGAGGTGACGTCGAACTGCCGAATGTGGCACCGTTGAGAAGAGTCGTCGACATAAAGTCTTGTCTCGTCGAGAGTCAGACAAAGCCCGTTCGGGCGGTCGAGAAGTGTCGAAAGACAGCTGATCTGGCCTTCGGGAGAGATTCGATAGACACCCTGATGGGGCTGCTCCTGCTGCTCCGGGCGGATCCCGTAGGGCGGATCGGTGAAGTAGATCGATCCATCTCGGGAGACGACCACGTCGTTGGGGCTGTTGAGTGGCTTCCCCTCGAAGCTGTCGGCAAGGACCGTCACGCTGCCGTCGAGTTCGGTTCGAGTGACCCGCCGGGTTCCATGTTCGCAAGCGATCAGACGTCCCACGGCGTCCAGGGTTAGCCCGTTGGAATTGTAGCTCGGTTCTCGAAAAACCCAAAGACGACCATTGGTTTCGAGTCGGTGGATGCGGTCTCCCGGGATGTCGCTAAACAGCAAGGCGTGCTCGCCAGGTAGCCAGACAGGCCCTTCGGTGAAACCGAAACCTCCAGCCACTCGTCGAAGTTTGGCGTCACGAGGGAATAAAGAGCGGAACTCCTCGCGGTCGGCTTCCAGCCCTCTAGAGCCAAAGGCTGTGCGTAATTTGAGGTTGGCGCCTTTGATGGAATGGCGGAGAGCTTGCTTGAACTGTTTGAACACGTGGCCTAGTGTTTGTTGTAGTACGGCTCGAGGTCGATGTTTTCGACCCGAGGTCCGTTGCGTCCAACGAGTTTATGATATTTCGGGACCAGGTGAAGATGCCATCGTGGTCTCTTCTCCTGGGAGAGCTTGACCCAGGAAAGCATGGGAACAACGAGTTTGAAGGGAACGCAGTAGTAGCGGTACTTCTGACCTCGAGGGATCATAAAAACGAAGTTGGCGTTGTCCTTACCGCGAAACGCTGGAAGTTGGTCGAGAAAGATCTCCACCACGGGCTCGGGAACAGCTTTGAGAGTCAGAACGAAGTTTTCACCTCGAAGGCTTGCCGCCACTTCCTTGGCCGGTGGCTTTTCCAAAGGGAAGTCGTAGTCGGGCGGGGTCGACTCCACCTCGGGACGAAGCGAACCGCTACCGATAAACTGCCGATTGGGGTTTCGAGCCATGGGCCTCCTTTTATTCCTTTGCTAGACGATCCAGTCGCTGGAGGTTACCGCCCAATCCAGAGTCTCCAGGGTCCTCTGATAGAGCTCTTTGGCTTCCTCGGGGGAGTCGCCCACACAGGTGACGCCGATCTTTCCAAACTCCGAGAGTGCTCCGATCATGTGAAAGACCACGCCGGTGTTGGAGGAGCTGTTGTAGTGTAAGCCGGTGTAGGTAACGATGTCGATCAGGTCCTCTGGCAGAAGACCTTTGTATTTTTCGTTCTCCAAATTGTCCGAGGCGAAGTAGTACTTGGGTACGGCGGAGCCGCTTTGGAAGCTACCGGAATCGGGATCGTACTTCCCTCCGGTCAAAAACTGTAGCGTCCGGAAGGGGTGGGTCGTGCCTCCTTTGCGCAGGTTGATCTCGATGGCGAACATGTTCCAGCCGCCCTCTGCTTTGGGAATGGCCATAAAATCGATGGAGAGGCGCCCGATCACTCCGGTTTTGGCTAAAACTTCTCCGATTTTGTGACCCGCCTCGTGGAGCGGCGATTGGTAGGTGGCGCTGGCGGGGAAAGAGCAGCCGATGAAGACCTGTCCATCCGGGCCGCCCAGAATCTGGTCGTGGGTGGAGATCAGCTGCGACTCGCCCAGTGGGGTGATGCGCAACTGAACGGAAGGCGACTCCTTGCCGTCCCCCTCGAGGAACTCCTCGACGATCCCCTCCATCTCCTTAAACTTGGCGATGAAGCCGTCCCAGTGCATGCCGGGCGCCTGGTAGCGGGCCTGTTTGGGCACTTCGATTTCTAGAATCTTGCGGGCTTCGACCGCGTCGGTGATGCCGTTGAGGCAATCCATGGGAAAAATGGCGTTCCCCTCGCCGGAGAATCCCTCGTTGATCTTGATGACCACCTTTTTCAGGTTGGGATGGTCTTTCCACAGCTTGATGATACAGTCGAAGACTTCGTTTTCGTCCTTGAGATCCTCGTAGCCGTCCGGCATGGGAACGCCAGCGGCCCGGAAGAGCTTTCGTGATCCGCTCTTGGAACCGTAGTGGAGATGCTTGGGATCCGGTCCGAGAAGCGGAATTTCCAGCGCTACGGAGAGCTGTTTTTCGAGCGGAGTGACGTTAAAAACCGTCAAGTGGGTGTTCCTGGCCTGGCCGATCGCTTTGCGAATTCGCCGCATGAGCGAAGGGCGCTCCAAGATCTTCTGTGTCAAGCTCTTGTTCGAAGAGTCGTAGGTGGAGAACATCTCCAGACGGCGACGCGCGTGCGAGAAGGGAATGCCCGGCAGAAGTTGCAGGTAGTAGTCCACGATGTGAGGGTGGATGGGCTCGGAGGTGACGAAGATGACTCGAGTCTTGGGTAGTGCCAACAAGATAAGTAAAAAGAGAAGGCGCTCCTCGTAGTGAGGCGCTCCCTTAAGCTTGGTTAGCTCTTCTTTGTCCAACGACATGGACGGGACGACCAGGACGGTTTGCTCCACGTGACCGTCGGCTTGAAGGTTCGTCCAGAGCTGAGGCAGTTGGGCGTAAAGCTCTTGAAAACGCGCCTCTTCCTCGGGCGAGCCGGTGGGCGGGAGCATGAGCTCGGACCAAAAGGGGGCACCGCTATCGGCCGACCAAGGAGGAACCGGATCTGAGGGCCCGTTGGTAGGCCGCGGAGCGGTCTGAGTCCCTCCGGGGCTATCGAGATTGGTGACGCTGATGTTGTGTCTAGGCCGTTCCAAAGCTACCTCCAAAAGCCCTATGCTTCCCGCTATTCGCAGTAGAACCTGCCGAGAGACGGTCTAGTCGTGCTCGGGGCAATTGAGTCCGTTGATTCCACCTATCTCGTAGATGGTGATGGGGCGATCGAAGCCTTTCATATTGACTCTCAGCTTGCCAGCGATCTCGGCCTGGTCGCCCAGCGCCTTCACGGTGCTTTCCGAGGAGAGAATCTGGCCTCCGATGGTCAAAGACTCGACCCGTGCCGCGAGATTCACGGGACTGCCGACCACGCTATATTTCATGCGTTTTTCCGAGCCGATGTTCCCCACCACGACCTCTCCGGTATTGAGACCGATTCCGCACGAGATCGATGGAAAGCCCTCCTTGGCCAGGCACTCGTTGACCTCTTGCATACGGATCTGCATGTCCACCGCGCAGCTGGCGGCACGAACGGCGTGGTCGGATTGCGGTAGGGGCGCACCGAAAATGATCAAGAGCGCGTCGCCGATAATCTCATCAATAGTCCCGTTCCACTTGAGGGCCACTTCGACCATGTGGTGTAGGTAGTGATTGAGAATACTGACGACCGTCTCAGGGGTTGAGCGGTCGCTCATGGGAGTGAACCCACGCAGGTCCGACATCAAGATGGTGACTTCGCGTCGCTCTCCACCAAGATGGAGTTCCTCAGGGGCCGACAGCACATGGGCGGCCACTTCATCAGTCACGTAGCGTCCGAGAACGCGGCGTACAAACTCATTCTTCTCATGGAGCTCGTTGCGATGTTTGATGAGCTGAGCCTGAGTCTCCAGGGTGTCTTTGAGCAGAAGCTCCGTCTCCGCGATACGAGCCAGAGCATCCATATGGGCGAGTTGTTTTTCACTGATTTCCATGTGCGGCTGGAAGTCCATGGTGCACAGAGTTCCGACATTTTGCCCTTTCACTTTCAGCGGATAGCCGAGATAGAATTTGATGAAGGGGGGGCCGACGACGTGGGGATTGTCTTTGAAAACCGGATCCTCTGTGGTGTCGGGTAATAGAAGTGGGGCATTTTTACGCAAAGTCGTGTCGCAGATCGAGCCGGATCGTGGAATTTCGCTGATACCCTCGATCCCACAACTGGCTTTGAACCACTGCCGGTCTTCGTTGATCAAGGAGACGTAGGAGATTGGAACTCCTACGATATCCTGGGCTAGGCGGCAGAGACGGTCGAACCGCTCTTCGGCTGGAGTGTCCATCAACTCCAAAGACAAAAGAGTGGCGATGCGTTCATGTTCATCGATGGAGAGAAGCTCGGTTGAGGCCATCCGAGCTTATTTGCTAAGGGTTGAAGGACTCCTCGCGACAGTAGAAGCAGGGCATGGCGGACTTGGAGCCAAAAATCTTAAAGGTGCTCGAGGACGGGGATAGGGACGAAAGCTTGGGAGGGGATCTCGCCGAGTATCTCCAGGCTATGTCCACGGAAGGCTCGGTCAGCTCCAGCGGTGTCTTCACCATTGATGTTCGAGCCGCCTTACCGAAGCTGGAGAAGTTTCAGCTCCCCAGACCCCATTTCGGAATTCTCAAAGTGGTCCAGTCGGCGATCGCTTCAGGCGCGAGTTTTGTGAAGACCGATTTTGGTTCCACTGGAATCACGATTGAACACGACGGCGCTCCTCCCCAAGCTGAAGAGCTCAGGGACCTCTTCAGTTATCTCCTATCGTCCAATCGCGCCGCCAGCGAGCGGGCTCTGCGAGACCTGGCTGTCGGGGTCAATACCAGCTTGGCCCGTGGGGCCAGCTGGGTCGAGGTCGCGGCGCGAACTGAGAACGGGTGGGTCCGCCAGCGCTGGGCCAGTCGAGACGAGTCGGCTCAACTGGAGCTTCCCTCTGACAGAGGGAAGGCCACCGTTCGTTTCGTTGTGCGAAACTCCGCGGGCCAGGTCGCCTCCGAACTTTGGGGAACGCTGGCCAAGAAAGACATTCAAGGGATGTTAAAGGGAAGTCGCGACGAGATGAGTGAGGACGCGCAAGCTGTTTTCGACCGGTGTCGATATGCTCCAGCCGTCGTGCGCATCAATGGACGGACCGTCCCTTCGGCCAGTCTCGGCCAGGTCGTCAGGCGGCGCTGGAGTACTTTCACAACCGTGGAGCATCGCCGAGCCAATCTTTTGGAGTTCTATCTGCAGGCTAGCGAGGAGTCTCCCCACCTGATGTCGGCTCCCGATACCTCTGTGGCGCGCTACCGCTTCTCCTTGTCGGGAATCTTCGACGGCCGGGAATTTCAATCTCAAGCCTCCCCCCGCATGGTGACCAGTCAGATGGCGCCGCGGCGATGCTTCGCTATCTTCGGCCTTCGCGGAAAATCCAATGTTCCGGGAGAGATGATCGTGGTTAAAGACGGTGTGGAACTGACCCGTTTGACGCCACCGGGCTTTCCTAAAGGAGTCTCCGCGGTTGTCACAGCGGAGGGTTTACGATTGGACTTGAGCCAGTTTCGTCTCGTCGATGCTCCGGAAACTCGCGAGCGCGTCCGGTGGATTTCCCAAATGGCCTCCACGGCGGCACGTCACGCCCTGGAGCACAAAGCCGACGGAGAGCTGTCCGACATCGAACATGAATTTCTAACCGATCTTGCCAATCGACGGACTCAGTGAGCGGAGGGTGAGTTCCGGGATTGTCGAAGCCTGATGCCATGCCTCTTGTCAACTTTCGAGCCGCCGCGATCAAACAGTATGGTCTACCTCAAGCTTGCCCATGCTGTGGAAATGACGACGATGGACAGCTAGTTCTTGAGCCGGCTAAAGGCAGCTCTAGCGGATGGCGATATGGATGTTGTCTGGTTTCCCTTTTTTTGGGTCCGATCGGCTGGATTGTCGGGGCTCTCACTCTGATGACCAAGAATAAGGAGTTGCCTTTCCCTCTACCTGTCTGCCGGTTGTGTCTACAGGCTAGGGAGCGGCTGTGGCAACGATTTGCCGGGATTCTGGTGCTTTCCAGCACAGTGTTTTTTGTCACCACGTTCGGTAAGATCATTCCAGGCAGCAACGTGGTGAATGTCCTGGCCGTCAGCGTGGGACTGTTGGGCGGGCTCGAGTACCTTATGCTTCGACGGCAGTTTCGAGTGGCGATCAGAAGTTCCAACCAGGACCTGGCGGTGGCGGAGGTCCCCTACGAAGAGTATCCAGCTCTTTACCAACGCCATCTCGACAACGCCGCCTTATACGGTTCTAGCGATAGATTGGGAACGCTGGGCGAGGAATAAGAAAGCCGGGCCCTTCGGTGGACCCGGCTTTCTTATTCTCTAGACGAAGAACTTCTCGTCTGACTTGGCTCGTTCGACCAGGATGGTGGCCGGTTGGAATCGCTCACCGTGGCGATCGGAGAGTTTTTGCAGTGTATCCACCACGGCCTTGGCGCCTAGGCGGTCGATGTGCAGGAACGGTCCGCCCAGGAAGGGAGGGAATCCCAGCCCGAAGACCGCGCCGATGTCTCCGTCGCGGGGGTTTCTCAGGATCTCCTCTTGTAGGCAGAGCGTGCACTCGTTGAGGAAGGCGAAGACACAGCGCTCCACGATCTCATCCGAGGAGAGGGTGCGGCGCTCGGCCGCGGGCAGCATCTTGTAGATGCTGCGGTCCGGCGTCTTGCTCTTACCGTTGTAGCGATAGAAACCGAGTCCGCCGGCCTTACCCTGGCGCCCGTCGAGAATGTCTTCCCAGCCCTCGGGGGCTTGGAAGCGTTGAGGGAAGGCGTTCGTCATGATCTTCATGACCTTAGCCGCGACTCCCAGACCCACCTCATCCATCAGCTTCATCGGACCGACCGGGAAGCCGAAGCCTTCCATGGCGCGGTCGATGCTTTCAATCGTGGCACCGTCATACAGACAGCGAACCGCCTCGTTGATCAAGGCCGCTAGGATTCGCGAGGTGTAGAAGCCGGCCCCGTCACGCACCACGATGGCGTGCTTTTTCATCTTCTTGGCCAGTTCCACGGTGGTGGCGGTGACCCAGTCGGCGGTCCCTTCGTGAGTGATCACCTCGACCAACGGCATCTTCTCCACGGGAGAGAAGAAGTGCATGCCGATGACAAGTTCGGGGCGCTTGGCCCCCTTGGCGATCTCGGCGATGGGAAGAGAGGAGGTGTTGGAAGCGAAAATGGTGTCCGGTCCAAAATTCGCTTCCACTTCCGAGATCACTCGGTGCTTGAGAGCCAGGTCTTCGAAGACCGCCTCGATGGTGATGGGAGTGTGAGCGAAGCCGTTATATTCGGTGGTGGCGGTCACCCGGCCCAGACGAACGGCGCGGTCGAACTCCCGATAGTGCTTTCTCTTCACTTTCCTGGAGAGGTAGCGATCGAGATAGCGGTAGGTCCCACCCAGGGTCTCCTCCGAGATGTCTTTGACTCGCACGCGCGTTCCGACGTCTGTCAGTACCGTGGTGATCCCGGAGCCCATCAAGCCTCCTCCGATCACGGCGGCATTGGTCACCGGCTTGGCCTCGGCCTTGGAGCCTTCGGGTAGACCGTTGTCGCCCTTGAGCTCCGTGGTGGTTTTGAAAAGATGGATGAGCGACTTGGATTCCTCGGTCACGGCGGCCAGTCCGAACAGTCGGGCTTCCTCGGCCAACCCATCTTTAAGCTCGCTGCGCAAGGCGAAGCGAACGGCCTCTAGAGCGTGGAGCGGAGCGGGGTAGTGCCCCCCAGTCTTCTCTTTGAGGTCGGCTTTGGCTTTGGAGTAGATGGCGCTGCGCACGCCATAGCTCTCGGCTAAGCGGGTGGTTAAAGCTTTTTGGCGCCCTTCCTGGCGCTCCCAGGCAAGACCCGATCGATTCGCGAGTTCTAGAACGGCCTTGCGGGCTCGTTCTCCCAACAGCTGTGCGGGCACCAGTTCATCGGCCAGGCCTAGCTTGAAGGCTTTGCGAGGACGGACTTTCTTGCCGGTCAGGATGAGTTCTAGGGATTCCGTGAATCCGATCAGGCGCGGCAGACGCTGGGTTCCGCCCGCGCCCGGGATCAGGCCGATCTGCACTTCGGGCAGTCCCAGCTGAGTGGCCGGGCTGTCGGAGATGAGCCGGTAAGAGCAAGCCAGCGCCAGCTCGAGTCCGCCTCCCAGGCAGACACCGTCGATGGCGACCACGGTGGGGAACGGCAGGTCGTCGAGTTTGCCGAAGACCTCCTGGGCTTGAGAGCTCATGTGAGCTCCCGCGATAGCATCTTTGATGGTGGCCAGGTGGGTGATGTCGGCCCCGGCCACGAAGCTCCCCTTCTTACCCGATTCGATGACCAGGCCCTTGACCGCGCTATCGCGGGCAAGTTCTTCAAAGCGTTCATTAAGCTCTTCAAAGACCGCCGGGGACAAGACGTTGAGCTTGCCCGGGGTGTTCAGGGTCAGGACGGCCACGCCGTCGGTTCCGATTTCGAGCGCGGTGGCTCGGATTTTTTCCTTGGTTTTCGCCATCGTCTTAGATCCTCTCCAGAAGTAGTGCGGTGCCCATTCCGCCGGCGGCGCAAAGGGCGAGAAGCGCCTTGTCGGCCTGGCGGCGTTGCAACTCTTTAGCCATTCCGATCACCATGCGAGCTCCGGTCGCCCCAAAGGGGTGGCCTAGAGATACAGAACCGCCGTTGACATTGAGTTTCTCTCGGTCGACGGTACCCACGACCTCGTCCCGGCCCAGGTACTTCTTGGCGAAGTCCGGAGATTCCAGGGACTTCACCACGGCCAGAACCTGGGCGGCGAAGGCCTCGTGAATGTCGATCAGGTCGATCTCTTCCAGGCTTAGGCCGGCGGCTTCCAAGATCTCCGGAACACACAGCGCCGGTCCCAGTAGCAGCTGATCGTCAGGGTCGAGCGCCGTGGTGCTCCATTGAGTCACGGCGGCCAGGGGCTTGAGTCCCAGCTCCTTGGCTTTGCTCTCTCGCATCAAAAGAACGACCGCGGCTCCGTCGGTCAGGCCGCTGGAATTTCCGGCGGTCAAAGTTCCGTAGGTTCTATCGAAGACGGGTTTGAGCCCGGCGAGCCTTTCTACCGTGGTGTCGGCGCGAACGAAAGAGTCTTCGCTGACGGGTTTGAATTTGGGCGAAGGGTAGACCGTCATCACCTCTTCTTTGGTCTTCCCGTCCTCGCGCGCTTTGGCCGCGTTCTGGTGGGAACGCACGGTGAATTCGTCCTGCTCTTCTCGGGTGATGTTGTTGATACGGGCCATCATCTCGGCATGTTGCCCCATGGTTTTGCCGGTGGCCGATTCCGCGATGGCCGGAGGGGTGGGCAGAAGCGACTCCAGGTTGATCCCTGAGAGAGCCTTCATCTTGGCCGGAAAGCTCTTGGCCTTGGACAGCGTCATCAGCGAGTCGATGACGTTTTTGGAGTAGGGAACGGGGACGTTGGACATCGACTCGGCGCCACCGGCGATCACCACGTCGTACTCGCCGCGCAAGATCCCCTCGGCGGCGGAGATGACCGACTGAGCCGAGGAAGCGCAGGCGCGACCCAGTGTAAAGCCGGGAATACTCTTAGGAAGATCGGTGGCCAGCACCGTTTCACGAGCCAGGTTCGGAGCGTGGGGAGAGGGGAGGACGGTCCCCATGATAACTTCGTCCACCTCCTTGGGGTCGATGCCCGCTCGGGCCATCAGCTCAGAGGTGACGATGCGGGACAGATCCAGGGCCGTCATCTCGGCGAAGTCGGTATAGGCCCGTACGAAAGGCGTGCGGACACCGTCAATAACGACGACTCGGTCCCCTTTGGGCTCATCCTTGGTTTTGCTGGTGGTGGCGGTGCTAGAGTTGGTCTTGCGAGGCTTTTTGGTGCTCTCCTTGCTCAAAGCGGTGTTCCCCTTTCAAATGTGTGGCTAAGGTTTTTCCCACAGTGAGAAGGTGACAAACGTCAGGAAAGACGAACATCCCTACTCTTTACTAAGGATGTCCTGTTGCTATTTGAATTCTTGTATCTAGACAAGGCCACGCCCAGAGAACAGCAGTCTCGAGCGGTCAGTCCGAAAAAACTCCTCGGGGGAGTGGAGTATTTGGGTGAGGGTCGACGAGACGGCGACGATGTCGTCTATCCATATTTCAGTGATGAAACAGGTGTCGCGGCTCGATTTGTGGCTTACAAGCCCGAGCATGCCGATGAGGTCGGCCTGGCTTTCGAGATGGACTTGCCCCGGCCGACTTTCTTTGCCTTCGAGGCCATTCCGGCCGCGCTTTGCGTGGCGCGAGAGAAGCGACTCTCGGTCGAGGTGCTGTCCGAGGAAGGTTCGGTGTTTTTCGCCGACCCTTCCTTTGAGGACCTTTTAGGTGAGTGGCGTAAGGCTAACTCTCGCGCGGTTAAAGGTCGCAATGGGAAGACTTGCAGCCAGGGTTCCGGACCGCTTCTAGAGGCGATGTGGGAATTCGCCCTCGTGCGTAGCGACCTGGCTCGCCGTTATGGTCGCAATCGCGTGGAGGTTCCCGAGCTTTATCCCGTGCTGCACAAAAAGACCAAAAAAGTGGGCCGAATGGTGGACTGGAAAGGACTGGAAAAGGTCGCCCTGGGGGAGAGCGACTGGATCCGACTGGTGGATCCTCCCAAGCCCTTAGTAGACGGCGCCGTCTACCCCGCCGAGGAGTTGACGTTGGTCTGTAAGCCATTGGTTCGCACCGTCCCGCAACCGATCTTTCACTACCTATGCGAGAAGCCGAAAATCACAGCCGAGCTGGCCGCACGCATCGAGCCGCTGAAAAAACAGACGATGCGGGCTTTTGAGCGCTTGCCTCTGGACCGCCTGTTCGACGAAGAGGGCGTACTTTAGGACCCGGGAGGAGAATCTCTTCTTTCGGGGTAGCTCCTCTTCCCATAGTAAGGGAGGAGGAAATTATGAAAAGAAATTTGACGCTGCTTATCATGCTGATCAGCTTGTTTGGTCTGGTCGGGTGTGGAAGCAGTAACGACAACCTCAACCAGGTTTCTGGACAGCAAGGAAATCCCGGAAACAATAATGTTCCGCTTCAGACCGGAACTGTCACCGGGCGAATCGTCAATGCGACGACGGGCGACCCTGTCGCCGGAGCGACAGTCACCGCGCCGGCTAACGGCGTGAATGCTCAGGGCGGGTTTTCCGCTACCACGGATGCTAACGGGAATTTTATTCTGGTTTGCCCGGTGGGAACCTACAATCTGATTATCAACGCCCCCGGCTTTGTCGAATACCTACAGCAGGTCACCGTCGCGTTGGGCCAGACAACCAACATTCAACAGGTCGTTATTTCCCCCGGTCTGGGCACCAACGAGCGCTATCGTTTTGTTTTGACCTGGGGAGAAGAGCCCCGCGACCTCGATTCGCATCTCTGGCTGCCGGCGGAGACGCCCTATGAAGTTTACTATCGCCAGAAGGGCAACGCCGAGGAGTTCCCTTTCGCCACGCTGGATGTCGATGACGTGACCTCGTTCGGACCCGAAACCGTCACCATCAACCAACTGGTAGGCGGAGGAAACTATGAATATGGTATCAATAACTACAGCAATACCGGCACCGTGGCCGGAGCGACCGTTCGCATCTATGATCGTACCGGTTTGCTCCATACCGTTACTCCCAACAACACCAATGGCGAGTACTGGGTGGTGGCCACTATTGACGGCGATACCGGCGAACTGACCATCGTCAATCAGACTTTGGCTGATATTCGAAGCCCTTACACCATCAATGCGGGTACGGCTGACTTCAGTCAGCGCACCAAGTAAGATCGTCGTTTCTCAAAAGAGCGCCGTGTCTCGTTTCGAGGCCGGCGCTTTTTTTTTGTAGGAGGAAGGTGGAGTTTGCCCTCTACAGGGCGGCGAACCACTCTGGTTGTAGGCCCGGAATCAGGCAGTTCTCCAGTTCCAGGCTGCGCAGGCGAGCTTCGTCGATCTCCTCTCCTCGGCGCAACCTGGCGTAGTCTTCGGTCAGAGCGTAGAAGCTGCGCAGATTTCCACAGAATTGGTCTTTCATCCGGTCGACGAAGTGACCGTTGGAGATGACGAAAGGGAGGTCCGAGGAGGTCGCTATCATCAACTGTCGCGCCGCTTGAGCCAACACTCGGTGCTGCAGGTCGTTGTCGACTCCTTCTCGGCAAAGCCGGCCTAAGAGGGAGGCCGCCTCGTGTCCGTGTCGGTACATCCAGGAGGTCGCTCCGTACATCCACTTCTCGAAGGTCCCCTCGTGACCCCAGCTGGAGACGTTGCAGTAGACGTCCTGTCCGGTGGGGTTGGCGGCGAGGTAGGCCGATGGGGTGATCAGTTCTGTCTGGTTCTGATCGTGATGCAGCTTCTTGAAGAGGTAGTAAAGAAACTGAGGTCCCTCGTACCAATGGTGACCAAAAAGCTCCGCGTCGTAAGGCGCCACGATGACGGGCTTTTTCCACATGTTGTGCCGTAGGAATTCAAAGCGGGCGTTGCGGCAGGTCAGGAAGTGGCCCGCGTGCTCGGCGGCTTTCCCGCTGGCCCAATCCGGATTGTAGGGCTCTTTGTGACCGCCTCGTCGATCGGTGATTCGGTTGTACTTGAATGGCCCGCCCCTAATGTGGAACTCCAGGTAGTCGGGGTCCCCCGGGTATCCCTCGTCGCCGGACCAGACTTGTTTGCCGGTTTCGGGGTCGCGGGGGAAGATGGCAAGCCTCGAGCCTTTGACGTAGACCGGCGCGTTGACCCCGAATTCCGCCGGGGAGTCACCCCGGCCAACGCAGTGGGTCTCTCCAAAGGTGTAGCGAAAGCCGGCCTGTTCAAGGAAGTGCTCGACGCCGGGAGTGTAGGAGCATTCAGGGAGCCAGACACCCCCCGAGGGGCGACCAAAGATCTCCTCGTGGGAGCGCGCGGCGGCCAGACAGTGTCCTCGAATGGCCGCGGGCTCGGAAGTCCAAAGGGGTAGCATAGGGTGGGTGCCAACACAGGTGCAGATCTCCAGGTGCCCCAGCTCTTGAAATCGTTGGAAGGCTCGCGCCAGGTCTCCCCCATAGCCCAGAAAGATATCTCGGCAACGGCGATATCGGCGTAGGTGCATCAGGGCCGCTGTGTGATAGAATGGCTCCTCTCGACGGGTTCTCTCGACCTCGAGTTGAGCGAGTTTGATCAGGCGGTCCAGAAATGAGAGAACGTCCGAGGCGTGCCGCTGGCTTTTCATCATCGCCGCCAACGGTGGAGAGATATCCATCGAGAGTTTGAAGTCGACCCGCTCCGAGAGCAGCGTCTCAAAGGTGTCCAACAGCGGCAGGTAAGTGTCGCACACGGCTTCCGGATACCACTCCTGGGGATAGCCGATGGGACGCCAGGCATCGTTCTTGCCGAAATTCACCGGGTCGGCGATGAAGGGTAAATGGGCATGAAGGTGGAGCAGTAGGTAGCCGATGGAGTAGCGGTGGGTTCCGGTGGGACCCTCGAGAGGCCGAACCGAAGGGTGATCGGTAGGTTGAGCCTCCCGCTTGTGTTCGACGGGGCTGCGTCCGGCCGAAAGTCGACCGAGCTGGCAAGGGTTGGACCATTCGGTCAGGGGGCGTCGCTCGTTGTTGTCGATGACGGCCAAAAGGCGGGCGTGATAGATCAGATCGGGAGCGAGATCCAGGTAGTAGTCGTCGGTGGCTCCCGTATCCACCGGACGGGTCAGTTCCGAGATGATGCGAATCCCCTCGGGGGCTTTGATTCCGACTTGGAGGTAAGTCCGAATCCGCCCTTCCAGGGCTCCCAATTCCCGGTGCAGGTTTTCCCAGACATCGCTCCCCACGTGCCAGTAGACATAGGCTCGGCGTTCATTGACCGGCAGCATACGAGCTCTTGTCTCGCGTTGAGGTAGGGATACGGTTGTCGACTCCAGCCCGCTAGAGGGCTTCTTTTTTCCGCCCTCCCGAGGATGCAGGGAGACTCGGTAGACCCCTGCTTGAAGTTTGCTGAAGACCCAGTCGCCGTCTCCGGCCACAGGACCGTGAATCTCCTGGGCCTCCTCGTCCCGGAAAAGGGTGATGTCGAACTCTCCGGGGCCGAAAGCATTCCAGAGGGCGTGAAGCTGTAAGGTGTCGGTTTCGATAATTTCCCGGTAGAGACGAAGGCGGGGGGCTGGGCGAGCCACGGAAAATTCCTGGTTGACCAGGACCTGCAGTGGCTGCCGAGGAGCGGGCTTGGCCAGGAAGAGGCTTTTGAGAACCCGTTGGTCGGAGCGCGCGATGACCGCCAGTTCAACTTCTTCGACTCTCCCTCCCAGGGCGACGTGGTCGCGATTGGGCACGAGGATCCACTCGCTGACCAGCTCTCCCGAGCGATTCCAAAGGACTCGAAGCGCCACCGCCGCCTCTTCTTCCCAATCGAGAGTGTGGACGTGCTCGACCTCGTGGCGGATGGTCTCCCAGTCTAGGGCTGACCAGACCACCAGGTGAGAGGTGGGGGAATCCTGGTTCCACGACAGCGCGGGAGTGGTGGTCAGGGGGCTGCGGACTTCGACTTCGGGGCGGAAGTAGCGCGCTATCTCCAGTCGATAGTCACCCGGATCGAGGGCCACTTCCTTTTGGGTCAGATGCTCCACCCGGTGCTCAGCCACGACCTTTCCCTCGGAATCGAGCACCTTCAAGAGAAGCTCCTCGTCGATAGGGTTGCACTTCCCGCGCAAGCTTTCACCCCAGTGGCAGACGATGCGGTCGGCGGCGGCTTCGATGGTGATGGCGGGAGACCCGGTGGTGGCCTTGGCTTTGCTCATTATGGCGCCTTCGAATCGCCATAAGGAATTCCTCGAGAGCCTCCGAACACTTCCTTTGTGGTACTCAAAAAGATTGCCGTCATTTTGGCTCTTCTGGTCCTCGGCTTACTCTATCTCGGTTGGCTTCCGAAAGACCGAGCGCACGATTTTGTCCGTTTGGGAATCGCCCTTTTCGTGCTCGGCTTCGTTTGGAGGGTTGGGGCCTGGTTGCTCTCACCTTGAGCGGCAGGGATTTTGCGGCGGAAAGAAAATATTGAATAAAATTCTTGCATGGTTTGGGCCTGTTGGGCCAGGGGTACGGAAGACCGGGTGAAGATTGAATGTTTAAGATGATCGAAGGGCCGACGTTGCCCTTATATGCCAGATATATCATCGCCACCGTCATGGTCATTTGGGTGTCCTTGGCCAGTGGAAGCTGGCTGGGTCGCGCTCTGATCGCTTCCGAGGTCTTCGGCGAAAAAGACGAGCAGGTCGAGTTTCGGGCCATGCCAGAACCGAGAGCACGGCCCTGGGTCAAGGTCGACCCCGAATTGGAGAAAGAGATCGAAGCCCTTCGAGAAGCCGCTGGACCTTCTTTGGTGGAGAGTTTCTCCAAGGATGTGGTGAAGCCCAAGGGGACGGCGAGCAAGAACCCTTCCGTTCTGGCCACTCCCGTCGTTGATCAAGCCGTCGCTCCCAAGGGGAAGGTTCTTCTTCAGTTCGGCTCCTTCGCCGACCCGGCCAACGCGGACAAACTGCGCGAGCAGTTGAAATCTCAAGGTCAGAACTCGACTATCGAAAAAGTGGAGTCTGACGCCGGAGTTTTGTACCGGGTGAAAGGGCCGGCTTTCGATAACGCCGAGGAAGCCGAGAAGGTCGCGCGCGGTCTGCGAATGCGAAGCTTCCAGGTTATCGTGGTCGGAGAGTAAAAGGCTGTGTCGACCAGGGGGCCTTCACCCTCGATGCCGTCGCGAGCGGTCAAAGTCCTGGTTGTCGATGACGACCCGGTCCTCTTGAAGATGGTACAGACTTTCCTGGTCTCCTCCGACGACCCGTACGAAGTGCTTCTTGCCAACTCCGGGGAAGAGGCGCTAGAGATGGCGCGTTCGGAGATCCCCGACCTGGTTCTTCTCGACCTGATGATGCCGGGGATGGATGGTATCGAAGTCTGTGTCAAGCTTCGCCAGAGTCGCTCCACTTATCTCATCCCGGTGATCATGTTGACCGCTTCCGCACTGCATGACCACCGTCTGGAGGCTCTACGGACCGGAGTCGACGACTACCTCTCCAAACCGTTCGATCCAGAGGAGCTCGAGGTGCGGATTCAGAGCCTGATCCGTCGCATCCGGCTCTCTCGCGCTTCTAATCCGTTAACCGGGCTGCCTGGTAATTTGGCCATTGAGCACGAGCTGAACCAGCGTTTGGCTCGCAACGAAAGGCTGGCTTGTTGTTACCTGGATATCGATAATTTCAAAGCTTTCAATGACTATTACGGTTTTGAGAAGGGTGACGAGTGCATTCGCCTGGTTGCCGAAGTCTTGATCGAGGCCGTTGAGGAGGCGGGTGAGGCGGCTGACTTTCTAGGCCACATCGGAGGCGACGATTTCATCTTGATCACCGAGATCGAGCGGGTGGAGAGCCTGTTAGACCTGGTCGTCGCCAAGTTTGACCGAGAGGCTCGGCTTCTTTACGCTCCCGAGGACCGTGAGCGCGGTTGGATCGAGATCCTCAATCGCCAAAAAGAATCGACTCGCTATCCCATCACCACGCTTTCCATCGGTGTCTCCACCAACGAGCGTCGGGAACTTCGCAACGCCCTGGAGGTCTCCGAGATCGCGACCGAACTCAAGAAGGCCGCCAAAAACGTGGCGCCTGACCGCAGTCACTACATCATCGACCGGCGGAGTTCGTAGGCGCCAGTCGAGTCGCCCGGATCTATTTGTGAGTTTTTTTTGAAGAGCTTGGAGGATATCTCCCGTCAACAATGGCCACTGCTGGAGGATGGAGCGGTAGCGCTCGGTTTCTTCGATGGCTGCCATTTGGGTCATCAGGAGATTCTCCGCCAATGTTTGGATCTTGGCGGAAACTCGAGTGGAGTACTCACCTTTCCCGAGCACCCTGGTAAGGCTATCCCGGGACGCCAGCCTCCACCACTTCTGACCACCAGCGCCGAGCGGATCGCGCTTTTGGAGACGTTGGGGTTGTGGGTTTTTCTACGTGGCTTCGATCGCGAGTTTTCGACTTGGAGCTGTGAGCGCTTCGTCGAGGAGATCTTGCACCGATGTCTGGGCGTCGCGCACGTGGTGGTGGGTCACGACTATCGTTTCGGCCACCGGGCCGCTGGCGACGTGGAACGATTGCGTCGGCTGGGGGAAGAGCTGGGCTTTGAGACCACCGTGATACCGGCGGTTTCGACCACCACGGGGGAATCGCTCGTCATCTCTTCGACCAAGATTCGCCAAGCCGTGGCTGAGGGCGAGCTGGAGCTCGCTGCGGGTCTTTTGGGCCGACCCTATAGTATCCAAGCCGAGGTCCGACCTGGTCAGCGGCGAGGGCGAACGATAGGTTTTCCGACCGCCAACCTCGGCTTCCCCTCGGAAAAAGTTCAGCCGCCTCACGGAGTTCTCGCTGTCATGGTGACGCTGCCGTCCGGCGAGCGTCGGCCCGGAGTGGCCAACTTCGGGCTGCGTCCCACGGTCGAGACTGAGACCACTGATCCCCGCTTGGAGGTTCACCTCTTTGATTTCTCGGCCGATCTGTACGGGCAGACTCTCCAGGTCGATCTCTTATCTCACTTGCGCCCGGAGCAAAAGTTCGACTCTTTCGAGGAGCTGCGCCTGCAGATCCAGCGTGACGCCGAGACGGCCCGAGCGCTCTTGAGAGGTTAGTCTGGCTCTGGTGGTGGTAAGAGGCCGCTATGACTGCCACACTTTTGAACACCCCTCTTTCCGAAGCTCACAAAGAACTGGGAGCTCGTATGACCGAGTTCGCCGGTTGGAACATGCCCATCCAGTACGCCGGCCTGATGGAAGAGCATGAGACGGTGCGCGAATACGCCGGTTTGTTCGACTTGACCCACATGGCCGAGATCGAGGTACGCGGTGCCGACCGGGAGCATTTCGTTCAGGAGATGACCACCAACGACTGCTCACGCCTGGAGGTTGGGCAAGCGCTCTACAGCTGCCTGTGCGACCTGGAGGGTGGGATCATCGACGACCTGCTGGTCTATCGTTGGGAAGATTCGTTCATGCTCGTCGCCAACGCCAGTAATCGGAGCAAAGTCTGGGCATGGCTTGAGAAGCATGCCGAGGGGCGCGAGGTCGAACTCGATGACCAGACTCAAAAGACAGCTCTGATCGCCCTGCAAGGACCCAGGGCCGAGGCGGTCCTGGCCCCCCATGTCGGCGATCTGGACCTGAGCTCGATCGACTTCTATTCCGCAGTTCGAGGTACGGTCCTGGGCGCTCCCGGCGTGATTTCGCGAACCGGATACACGGGGGAAGACGGTTTCGAGCTCTATGTCGGTGCCGATGAAGCGGTTAAGGTTTGGAAAGGTCTTCTAGCCGCCGACCCCAAGCTCAAGCCGATCGGTCTGGGAGCGCGCGATACCCTGCGCCTGGAGTCGGGGTTCGCTCTCTACGGAAACGAGCTCAATCAAGGGCGCACTCCCTACGACGTCTCCCTGGGCTGGGTGACTAAAACCGAGACAGATCCCGCTCCAGTATCCGCTCCCGCCTTGCGGGCCGCTAAGGAGAAGGCCACGACATGTCTGGTAGGCCTCGAGATGGAAGGTCGAAACGTTCCTCGCTCCGGCTATTCTATTCATTTTCAGGGGCGTCAGATCGGGGAGGTGACCAGCGGCACTTTCAGTCCCACGCTCAAAAAAGGGGTGGCTTTGGGTATCGTGGAAAGGGCGGCGCGCGCCGTGGGAACCGAGGTCGAGATCCTTGTCCGGGATAAGGCCCAGCCGGCCAAAGTGGTCGCACTTCCCTTCGTTCGCGGCAGCGTTAAGCGCCATTCCTAGAGAGGATAACGAATTTATGATTGTAGCTGAACTCAAGTATAGTGCGGAGCACGAATGGGTCCGTGTGGACGGAAATCGTGCCACCATCGGTATCACCCATCATGCCCAGGACCAACTAGGGGACATCGTCTTCTGCGACCTACCGGAGGTCGGCCGAGAATTGAGCAAAGGTGAGACTTTCGGTGTGGTCGAGTCGGTCAAAACCGTTTCCGACCTTTTCGCGCCGGTGAGCGGGACAGTGGTCGAGGTCAATTCCGTGCTACAAGAAAGCGATCCCGCTTTCAAGCCGGAGACCATCAACGGCTCTCCCTATCAAGACGGCTGGATGATCGTCGTGGAGCTCTCGACTCCTGAAGAACTCGCGGAATTGATGGATTCCGGCGCCTACGAGACCTTTGTCGCCGAAGAGGGCTAGTCTGGCGTTGAAGACCGCGGATCTGTTCAGTCGAGTGGCCGAACTTTTGCGACGGGAAGAGGGGTCGATTTCGGTCCGAGTTTCCAACCGCTGCTTCGCGGAGCTTCCCAGCTACCAGCGCCAGCAGATCGCGCGCGAGGAATCGCGCGGGACTGTTGGTCGCCTGTTGGATCATGTCGTGGCGCGCCTGGAACGCGAGCCGGGCGAACTGGTACCGGTCGGGCAGGCCACTCGAGAGATGCACGACGAACTGGTGCGCCTAGAGCAGGGGATCGCGGCGCGGCGGGTCGAGGTCTCTATCGATTTCGAGGACCTGCTCCGTGGCATCTCATTTATGCGACAAGAGGTGTGGGCTCTTCTGCAGGCCGAGGTTTCCGTCGACAGCGACAGTTTTTGGAAGCTCGAGGCGGTGATCAATGATGTCTTCGAACAGTTCGTGATCGGCCTATCGAGTTCGTACTTCACCTCGGCTTCCGAGCAGATAGCTCATCAGCAGTCATCGCTTGCCAAATGGGAAGAGGTCGTTCGCTCGGCCTCTCAGATCCGTCTCAAAATCCCCTGTCGGGAGGAGTTTGCCGCCACTGTTCGACTGCAAGCCGAAGCGATTGCTCGACGTGTGAGCTTCTCCGACGAGGAGCTCTACGATATCATCACGGCGGTTGGAGAGGTGTGCGACAACGCTATCGAGCACGGGAGGTCCGAGCTTGGCGTGGAGGTCGATTATTCCATGACGGCGTCGGAGTTTCGAGTGGAGGTCAAAGACCACGGGCCGGGCTTTGACCCCGCGGGACGGGGAGAGCACCCCCCGGATGTTTTCGCTGAGAGCGGTCGTGGCATTTTCTTAATGAAAAACCTGATGGACCACCTGGAGATCGACGCGGCTCCGGGACGTGGCACCAGAATTGTCATGACAAAGCTCCGGCGCTAGCACTTTCAGCTTCCAGCGGGATCTCCACCCTCAGGCGGCACCCACGACCGGGAGAGGCATCGATCTCCATTCGGCCGTGAAGCAAGCTCACGCGCTCGGTCATTCCTAGAAGCCCCATGGAGGCTTTCTTGGCTGTCGCGGGCGGATCGTAGCCGCGACCATCGTCTTCGATGTGAAGCTCGAGCCGGTCGCGAAAAGGTCGCGTGATTCCCAAGCGGACTTTGGTCGCTTGGGAATGGCGACAGATATTGGTCAGGGCTTCCTGGCAGATTCGGTAGAGATGAAGATGCAGGTCTTTGTCCCCTGGCACCTCTCGCGGGACCTGAAAGTCATGCACGAAGCCAGCTCGACGCGCCGCGTCGTTGACTAGCGCGAGCAGTGCGGCGGACAGTCCCAGATCGTCGAGGATCTGTGGTCGAAGTTGACTGGCTAGGCGGCGAACGGTAGACAGGGTGATGGAAAGGATCCCCTCCACCGCTTCTAGCTTTTCTTTGGCCAGAGTGGGAAGGTTTTCGACTTTTTCCAACGCCCCGATCTCCAGGCGGAGCGCCGTTAGAGTTCCGCCTAGCTCGTCGTGTAGCTCGCGAGAGATTCGCCGCCGCTCTTCTTCTTGCGCCTGGTCGATGCGGTTGGAGAGGACACGGATGTGTTTCTGAGAGGCGAGCAGGTTCTCTTCCGCGCGCACCCTTTGAGTGATATCGACGGCGTAGATCACGGCCTGAACGTCGTCGCCCACCAGAATGGGAACGGCCTGGAAGGCATACCAGATCGTCTCCCCCGTGCGAGGATCGTGGACGGGGACTTCTCCCGACAAAGTCTGACGATCGCGCATGACTTGATCGCGAAAGTGAGCCAGAGTCATGTGTGAATCGTCGCGCACTAGTTCGAAGATGTCTTTCCCCTGAACTTCCTCGGCCGTGAAGCTCCCCATCTTTCGACTAGAGAACTGAACCCGGCCATGGCGATCGAGCCGGACCACGACACCTGGGAAATGGTTCACCAAGGATTGCCAATTCGCGTCCACCGACGAAGAGAGATAAGGCTTGCTCTGGAAGCGAACGAGCCAGCCCCCTCGGAAGGGCTGGCTCGAAACATCCTGAGCTAGAGCGGCGTTCGGGTCGACCGGAACCAATATCTCGCGCTTGAGACCGGGTGCTGGGCCGAGCAGTTCTTCCAGGCCCAGCAGCGGCTCCAGCGGGCGCCCCAGTAAAGGGCCGTCAGCCAGGTATCTGAGCAGGCCGTCGGCAGCTCCGGTATGGGCCGCGATTCGGCCGGCGGGATCGCAGAAGACCAGAGAAGAGTATTGCAGCTCCGAAGCCAGAAGATTGAGAAGCTCGCCAGGGTCCACAGCTTGGAGAACCACCACTCCCGGGAAGTCGCGTTCGTTTCGGGCTCGATACCAAAGAGCGTCCAGCCCCAGATGTATAGCGATCTCCGAACTGATGGTCAGGTCGTGGTCGAGCTCGCATTCACCATGGGCGAGACGATGGAGGAATTGAGACGTCTCCCCCTCCATGACACCGCCGGGACTGTAGAAAGCCAACTCTTTCTGTCCGGAAAATTCGAGCAAACGCGCCAAGTGGAGAAGGCGCGCTCCGGAATGGACCGCGGTATGGCGAAGCGGACGAGAAGACGGCTTTGGAACCGGCACTGACAGACAGTGTTGGCGAGCCGATGTCCGAGTCCTTTACCCACCCGTATGCAAGAAAGGATATCACCGCCGGAGAGCCCAAAGGGAGGAGCATGTCTCAATCCTTCTCGATTCGACCGGCCATTCCGTCGGACATCGAAGGCGTTCTGGACCTGGCGGTCACGATGGTGCTTGCCTCGCGATCCGATCTGAGGCCGGAGGTCCCGGACCTGTCCATTCTGGAGGCTCGTCGCCGGAATCTTGCTCAGCTTGAGGCCATCTTGGAGCTCCCCGAAGGGGGGCTTTTCGTTGCCACAGACGAGCGAGGGTGTCTCGTGGGCCACGTGATCTGCATGGGCAATAATATCGATTCGGTCAGTGAGGAACCTCAAGCTTGGGTCTATGACCTCTCGGTTCGTCCCGAGTGGTGGGGGAACGGCGTGGGAAGAGCTTTAATGGAAAAAGCCGAGGAGTTCGCGAGGTCGCTGGGTTTGGATTGGATCGGGTTAGGGGTGACGCAGGCTAATCAGCGGGCGTTGCGGTTCTATCAGGAGATCGGTTATGGAATCGAACGAGTTCAAATGGTGAAACGATTGGAGGCGGTACCATGACGGCCGCGCTGAAACTTAATGGAGAGAGTTTGTCGCTCGGGGCTTTCGAGGCGGTCGCGCGTCAAAATGAAGTCGCGCTCTGTGACTCGGTGAGGGAGAAAGTCGCCAGGAGTCGCCAGGTGGTGGAGGACCTTCTCGCCGAAGGCGACACGATCTACGGTATCAACACGGGGTTTGGTAAACTCTCCTCCGAGCGGATCGCTAACGACCAGGTCAAAGAGCTTCAGCGGAATCTTATCTTGTCTCACAGCGCGGGGGTGGGACGCACGCTTTCACGAGAAGCTGTGAGGGGCATGATGGTCTTGCGCCTCAACTCTTTGGTGCGCGGCTATTCCGGCGTGCGCCAGGAGGTTCTTGACCAATTGGTATCGTGCCTCAATCGCGAAGTGATCCCCTGGGTGCCTAGCCGAGGATCGGTGGGGGCCAGTGGAGATTTGGCTCCTCTGGCCCACGTCGCGGCCGTTCTGATGGGGGAGGGGTACTGTCAAGCGGCCGATGGTGGGAAAGTGAGCGCCGCCTCAGCTTTGAGCGCGGCAGGCATGAGCCCTATCGAGTTCGAGGCCAAAGAGGCTCTGGCTCTGATCAACGGAACCCAGTTGATCGGCTCGGTGGGAGGTCTGGCTCTGGCCCGCGCCGGGCGCCTGCTGGTGGCGGCCGACATCATCGCCGGGATGAGCCTGGAGGCCCTGATGGGCACAGATTCGGTGTTCGCCGAGTCGGTGCACCTGGCTCGCCCTCATCCTGGACAGTTGGCGGTCGCCGAGCATCTTCGCGGACTGCTGGCCGGGAGCGAGTTGATCGCAAGCCACAAGCACTGTGGCAAGGTTCAAGACCCTTATTCCTTGCGTTGCATTCCTCAGGTACACGGCGCGGCCAGGGACGGTTGGAGCTGGTCGGTTCAAGTGTTCGAACGGGAATTCAACGCGGCCAGCGACAACCCCGTGGTCTTGACATCCGAACGCCGCATCGTTAGCGGAGGAAACTTTCATGGAGCTCCCGTGGCCCTGGCCTGCGACACCGCGGCGGTGGCCCTCTCCTACCTCGGAAGCATGTCGGAGAGGCGCTGTGACAAGCTGTTGGACACGCGTGAGAGCGGACTGCCGCCTTTTCTAACCGACCACGGAGGGCTCTGCTCGGGCCTTATGATCGCTCAATATGGGGCGGCGGCGCTGGTCAATGAAAACAAACTTCTCTCGCACTCGGTCACTTCCGACTCGATCCCCACCTCGGCGGGTCACGAGGACCACGTCAGCATGGGTCCCGCCGCGGCCTTCAAGCTCCGCCGCATGGTGGAAAACCTCGAGCAGATCCTGGCCGCAGAATGGATCTGCGCGGGCCAAGCCCTGGAGTACCGACGACCGCTAAAATTTGGCCCAGGAACCGAACGCGGCTTGGAGGTGCTTCGCCGGCGGGTGGCGCCGCTCAAGGAGGACCGCTACCTGGCTGACGATCTGGCCGAGGCCAAGCGGTTTCTGACTGAGGGAGCTCTATGCGAACCTTCCGAACTCCCGTCCGAGCTCGTCTGCTGAAAAGCCTATGCGGAGTACGTTACATCGAACGGACCTTCGAAGTTCGAAGGAAGTGCTCTCGGCCTGGGAGAACCCCTGGCCGGTAAGCCACGATGGAGGAATAGGTCGGCTCTCGGGCCCTCACTGACGACTATGGACGCACCAAGACACCGATTTCGTCGCGAAGATATCGAGGGAGATTCCTCCAATGAGGGTCTCTCACCCGTTGACCTAAGGATCGTCTCCATTGAAGACGAGCTGAAGACCATCTCCTATTCGAGCGCTATGGCGGCACGTGACAGCCAGGCACTGCGAGCCCGCGTCGACGAGCTAGAGAAGAGTTCGGGTATGGATCTCGACAGTACGCTGTCGAAGGTCTACGACCATATCGAGACTCAGGACGACCGTATCGAGCAGGTTTTTGACCGGCTTCAGGTTTTAGAGCGACGCCTACAAGAGATAGGCCAGCGCCTCGATAATCTCGGAGAGATCGGTCGAATCGAGAATCTGCCCAGTCTTTTAGAACAGACTTTGGTCGCGAGTCTCGACGATCTCGAGGCTCGTTTTGAATCCCGCCTAGGCGAGATGGAGTCTGGCTCGCACGGCGGAGCGGCTCCGGAAGAGGTTCAGGCTGTCCGCCAAGAAATCGACGCCAAGAACCGCGAGCTTCGTTTGCAGCTAGAGAAGCTTTTGGAGAAGCGCCAAGACGAGACGGTCGAGTTGATCGAGAACGCTGTTCGCAATCTTCGAATTGAAGATTTCAAAGAGATCAATGTCCGAGAAATGGATCTGCTGCGCAGCGCCTTGGTCGAACTGCAGGAGTCCACCGAATTTCTTCCCACCCGCGAGGATTTCGAGCGGCTTGAAAGCGCGAGCTCCTCCAAGGAAGGCGCTAGCAGCGAGGAGACCCAGGCCATCGCCGCTCAGCTCCGGGACACCCAGGCCGAGTTCAAGGCTCTTAAAGGCCAGCTCGAGTCCATCAAGGGACTGTTCAGTGGTGGGGATGATTGGGCCGAGCGTCTTCAACAGGGCCTGGAATCGATGCGGGAATCCGCCAGTGTCGTCGAGGGTCATCAAGAGCGGGTTGACCTAGCCTTACGGCTAGTTACACAACTGGAAGAAAAGAGTCGAGGACTGGCCTCCGGGGGCACGGGTTCCGAAGCGCAGGTCGATTACGACCTGTCTCCTCCGGCGGGCGAAGTTCAACTGAAACTGACTCTGCGCGACCTGGTTCGCGAGATGGTCAAGAATAGAGTGAGCGACCTCCATATCAAAACCGGACGTGCCATAACCGCGCGAATCGGGAAAGAGCTCATTCAGTTCTCGACCCCGCCCCTAACGCCAGCCGATTCCTTTCATCTGATCTCGTCGGCGCTACGTCCGAGTCACCGACGCCGCTTGGTGGAGGAGCGAGACATCGAGTTCGTCTATCAATACGAGTCGATTCGTCTGCGGGGCAATGTTTTCTTTGACCGTAGCAACCTCTCGGCGACCTTCAAGATGCTCTCCAACCGTCCGCCGGAACTGGAGAATCTCGGATTACCGAAAGCCTTTTCAGGGCTTCTTGGGCGTCCTTCCGGTCTGATCTTAGTCTGCGGTCTACCCGGCTCCGGCCGGACCACGACTTTGACGGCGTCCTTAGATTTTCTCAACCGGACCCGCCAGCTCCATCTGGTCTCTTTGGAGGACCGGCTCGATTACACTCACGAAGACCGACGCAGTCTGGTCACTCAACGGGAACTGGGCGCTGATATCGTCTCCCTAGCTCAGGGTATGAACCGGGCCATTGGTCAGGACGCCGACGTGATTTTTGTCTCGGATCTCGCTGACAGGGCTACCATGGAAGCGACTTTCTCCGCCGTCGAGTCGGGACTGCTGGTGGTGGGAGCGCTCACCGCCCAGAACGCCGAGGACGCTATTCCTCGTTTGATCAACCTGTTTCCGGAACCGGAACGGAAAATGAGAGCACGAATTTTCTCCGGAGCTCTTCAAGGAATTCTGGCCTTAAAACTCTTTGAACGTGCCGATGGTGAAGGGCAGGTCCCGGCCTCGGAGCTTCTTCTCGCGAATTCGATGGTCAAGCGGTTGATCGAAGATGCCAACCTTTCGGCACTTCACGCCCAGATCACCAAGGGTGCACCAGAGGGGATGCAGACTTTCGGCCAGTCGATCGAACGACTTGTCGAGACAGGCCTGATTCGTTCTGAGGACGCCACTCGCGAGCTGGAGCGTTTGGGCGAGCTTTCCGTTCCTCGGATCGGCGCTCCACCGGCGACCTCGAAGCCGGTCACGGCGATCAACCCGACTTCACCCTCGCGGGCCTCTGGAGAGATGTCGGCCGTGGAGCCCGCCAGTCAGCAATCCTCACCAGAGGCTTTCGGTGAGGAAGATACCCTGATGAACTGGTTGTAAGGAGCTTTGTTCGGAGATCCTTTCGGCGAAAAACTTCCCGTTCCACCTCCCCGGGCCGCCATTCCATCGGCTATCACCGAGGTTCGAGAATCGATTCAAAGGGCCGCCATCACGGCGGGACGAGATCCGGCTTCCGTTCGCCTGGTCGGTATCACCAAGACCCGGACGATCGATGAGATACGCCAGGCTTTGGACAGCGGGGTTGAAGACCTGGGGGAAAACTATATCCAGGAAGCGCGGGAAAAAGCGCGCAAACTTCCCGGCGCGCGCTGGCACATGGTGGGAAACCTTCAGAAGAACAAGGTCAACCTCGCTGTCGACCTTTTCGAGGTAATTCACTCGCTCGACAGCGTGTCTCTGATTTCGAGGTTGGAGGCTAGGTGCGCGGCGCGTCGTCGCAACCTGGTAGGCTTAATCCAGGTCACCCTGGGCGGTGAGAAAACCAAAAAAGGCTTGAATCCGGACAAGGTCCTGGCCCTCCTCGACGAAGTGGCTAAGGAGCCTCCCGAGTTTTTGCGCCTCTCAGGATTGATGACGATTCCCCCTCCCGTGGAAGACCCGGAAGAGAATCGCCAACACTTTCGTACCTTGCGGGAGACCTTAGAGCGAATTTTGGCCAAAGGTTACCCTTTCTGGTCGGGGACCGAGCTTTCCATGGGAATGAGTGACGACTATCGGGTCGCTATCGAGGAGGGCGCGACCATGATTCGTCTCGGGCGGATTCTCTTCGGCGAACGCGATTGACCAAGACCAGTTCCTTCCTTTTCGGGCAGGGTTGAAGGTTCTTCACGGGAACTCGAGCTTAGAGGCTTGACCTCGTTTTCAACTCGACTAGGCGAGCGGAGGCTCGAATCTGTGGCAGGACGCGTGATGGATAGTTTAAAACGATTCTTTACTCTCGAGGAAGAGAGCTACAACTCCCAATCGCAGGACTCTGACCAGATGGACTTCTCCGACTATTCTGTTTCAGCGGCCGACCATCCCGTTCCCGAGGTCCGCTCGTCTCGCAACGTGGTTCCCCTGCCCACGCAACACCAGCCACAACGCAAGCAGGAGATCGTCGTTCTAGAGCCGGCCTCTTTCGCCGACGCTCGAGAGATCGCCGAAACCCTCAAGCTCAATAAGTGCATTCTTTTGAACATGCGTAAAACGGACAAAGAGCTGGCTCGCCGGATCGTGGACTTTCTCTCTGGTATCTCTTACGCCATTGAAGGGCAGTCTCAGAAAGTCGCCGACCAGATCTACCTCTTCACTCCCGGCCACTTCGACATCATCATCCATGACCAGTTGGGCGGTAAAGAGGAAGGGGTCCACGTCTCCGGAGAAGGTTTTTAGCCTAACACGCTTTGTTTTCCGTAGAGATTCAGATTCGCTTCTCCTGTAAGAACTGTAGCCAACCGGTTAAGCGACGCTTTCTCGACTATCTTTCCACCAGAACCACGGTCTGCCCCAACTGCGGCGTGAAGATGGTTCACTTCGCCCGGGGACAAACCGGCGCCGGGGAATCGGTCGACTTGAACGACTTGGGCCAGAAGATCGAACGCCTCGAGGGCGATTGGGGAGCGCTGGTCAACGAGTATCTCTATCACCAGACCAACCGCTGGACCGATGACGACCCCGACCTGGGTCCGCTGACCGAGGCGCCTTAGAGCTGGCCCGGGCGGGGTGACCAGGCTTCGGTACCCTCATCCTCGTCGTCATCATCGTCGTGGAATCCGGCGCTGGGATCCAGGCTGAAACCTCCGCCGCTAAAGTCTCCACTGGAGCCTGAGTTGGCTCTGACCGAGTTGTCGTTACCACTGGGCAGGCCTCCGACGGCTTTGAGGTTGTCGTCGGCCGGTGCCTCGAACCAGAATTCGATGTCTCCGATAGAGACGCGATCTCCATCGCACAGGAGATACTCTTGAACACGCTGTCCGTTGACATAGGTTCCGTTGGAAGAGCCCAGGTCGCGGAGGAGGTACCCTTCGGCCAGACGAGTGATGGAGGAGTGTTGGCGAGAGACGCTGTTGTCGTTGAGCATGATGGCGCACTTGACTTCACGTCCGATGATCACGTGATCTTTGTTGAGAGGAAAACCACTACGCGAACCGATCCCTTTGGGCCTTAACCAGGCCCAACTCTGTTTTCGGACGGTGGGAAGAACGGTGGAGCCTTCTTGGAGCGGAAACAGCTTCGGTACGGCGAGCTGGCTAACCCCCAGGCTGAGCGCCATGAACAAGATAACAAGCACGTAGGATAGGACTGGTGGAACGATCAGGTGCTTTCCAGTAAAACTGAGCATGAGCCAGGCGCATCCGGCGCCCGCCACCAGCATGAAAATATGGAAGCAAAGTCGCTTAATGTAGGTCATGGGATCCTCGATTCTGGCGTGACAGGGATCCATCCCGAGGATGTCCAGCGGTAACGGATCGCGCTCGCGGGGCCTGTTTTTCCCGCCGATGTTCGGTCGAGAGTCAAGCCCTGATAGTCGGTCTTGGTTGGTTGGGCGGTTAAGGCTACCGCGTCAAAAATGGCGGCTTCCGAAGCGGTCATGCTTTCGCTCGCTCTTAAAGCTTGGGAAGGGCGAAGGGGGCTGCCCAGAACTAGGGCCTCGGCTTTCATCTTTGGTCCGAGTTGGGGAAGTTTCGAAGTGCCGATGGCCAGAAGAAGCAGTCGCCCCGAATTTGTGCTCTGGCTGTCGGGAACCCGCTCGGCTTCGAGCACAAGCGTTGCATTTTCGCCCTCAGAGCGTGACAAGAGTTGCTCGAAGTTCTCGGGTGAGCCGGAATACTCGACTTTCTCGGCCTTGGCGGGCACGGGGGGGGGCGCCGCCCAGAGCAGCTTGCCGTCCGCTTTGAGAGAGAAAAGGCCGCTCAGGTCGCCCTTGCCTTCCAAAAGCCAGGTCTGATGGTCCAAGGGGGGTGCGGAAATGACGAAATCAGGCTTGAGTGACGCGCTTGCCGGTAAATTGGCGACGGCCGAGTCGCTGTCCACCACGATAACCTTTTGACCGCCCGCTGAGGGCGACTCGGCCAGACTCTTGAGGGTGGAATTGAGGCTTCTCGGAGAGTACGGTCTGGGCAGCACGACCAACAGATGTTTGTCGATCCCGCCCTGCCCATTGATGGCCGCCACCGCCTGGCCGGCACCGATAAAAAGTTGATTTTCTCGAGGACCGTCCACCAGGCTATCAGGATAGAGAAGATGGACCATCTTGGGGGCGCCCGGACTGCTTATGGCGGCCGCGAGCAGGTTGAGTCGATAGAGGGGCTGCTTGCTTTCGGTCAGTTCTGAAAGTCTTGCCTCAGAAGAGAGCGGCAGAAGCTTGCTCGGATCACCGGAGAGGAGAAGTTGGCGAATGGCCTCCTCGGAGCCCGTCTGTCGGTTAACTCGATTGAGCGAGGAGGCCAGCCGAGTCAAGCTTTCCAAGATCTTCTGTCGTCCGGGCTCGCCGATGGCGTAGAGTCCACCGCCTAACGCCAACAAGACGCTTGCCGCCAAAAGCCAGCGGCCTAGACGCCGCTTCTTTCCGGTCGGTTGGACCACGACCGCCGGGGGAGTGGCCACGCCGGAGGTCTGAGCGGTCAGGGCTCCGGAAGTCGCCGTGGGGGTCGCGGCAGCTCCTGAGGTCGCCGCCGGTTGGGCCGAGGTTTGAACGTTCGCGGCGGCTCCAGGCGTGCCACTCTTCGGCCCAGCGGTCGAGGCCGTAGCGGCGGCTATCGCGGGGCCTGGCGGCGGCGCCGGAGGAGCTCCCACGACACGGGTGCTCTGCTTGTCTCGTGACAAGATCGCTTTGATGTCATTTTTCATCTCCAACATGCTCTGATAGCGATCCGCCGGGTCCAGCTGGGTGGCGCGGGCTAGCATGGCCGCGGTGGACTCTTTGAGGGCGGGATTCAGATTGCGAGCCGGAGGCACGAGAAAAGGGGTTTGTGTGGCGGTCGGGTCTCGACCGGTCAAGGCGTGATGCAAAGTGACGCCCAGGGCGTAGATGTCCGAACGCGGGTCGGTTTGGGCCGCGTATTGCTCGGGTGGAGCGTAGCCGGGCGAGCCGATTCGCATGGTGTCGCCCTTTTTGGCCTGGTCAAAGTGGCGGGCGATACCGAAGTCGATCAGCTTGACACCCTGGTCGCAGAGCATGATGTTGCTCGGTTTGACGTCCCGAAAGACGATGGGCGGTTCATGTTTGTGGAGATAGAAAAGAACGGTGGCGATCTGTTCTCCCCACTCGAGAACCTGGTCTTCAGGCAGCGGACCCTTCTTGGCCTCGAGCTTTTGCGCCAGGTCCTCTCCGTCGATGAACTCCATGGAAAGATAGTACTTCCCGGCGAATTGGAAGTAGTCGTAGACTTTGGGGATGTGACGATGGTTAAGGGAGGCTAGCAGTTTGGCCTCGCGGTGAAAAAGTTCCACCGCCATCTGTTGCTCTTTGGGATCGGAGTAGGCGGCGGTCATCTCTTTGACCACCACGATGGCGTTATTGTACTTGCGATCGTAGGCCAGGTACAAGTTCGACATCCCACCCTGCCCGACCAGGCGGATGACCTGATATCGCCCCGCTATGACACTGTTAGGTTGAAACATTGATCACTAATTTCCCGTTCCTTTGAGGAGCATTTCGTAGGCAGCGTAACACCCGGCGCCCAGAAAGATCAAAATGACGGCCGCTAAGATGACGGTCGATAAAGACAGCGACGGTTCCAGCGGTTGAGTGTCGGACTCGGCTGGAGCCTCTCGCCCTCCCTTGCGTTTGTCCAGAGACACTCTCGCTTTTTTCAACGCTTTGACCATTTCATCAGGATTGGCGTAGCGTGAGCGAGGCTCGCGCTGCATCGCCTTCTCCACGATTTTTAAGGTGGCGTCACTGGTTTGCGGGGCCAGGGCGTCCAACGGCTCCAGATTGAAGGGCGATTCACCCGGATTAAAGCCACCCAGCAGGTGATACAGCATGGCTCCCATGTTGTAGACCACGGTTCGGGCATCCATACCTGTGCCAGAGAACTGCTCCGGCGCGGCGTAGTCGACGGCGCCCAGACTGTTGGCTTTGCCGAATAAGCGTGTGAAGCCGAGGTCAACCAGGCGAAGCTCCCCTTGCGGCGTGACGATAAAACTGCCTAACGAGATCTCTCGGAAGATGGCCGAGCCGAGATTTTTTCGCAGAAGAAAGCCGAGAAGCTCGGCGATCGGAATGGTTAAGCGAAGAGTGTCGGCTTCGTTGAGACTTCCGCCCTGAAAGGCCAGGAGCGTTCCCAGGTCAGTCCCTGGGACGTACTCTCGAATGATGAAAAAGCAGCGGTCCTTGAAGAAGAAATCCAGCAACTTGGGGATGGCGGGATGCTCCATCGAGCCGAGAATGCGGGCCTCGTCTTCGAAACGCTTGCGAACGTTGCCCGAGCCGATCGGGTCGGAACCCGAGGGCAAGATCTGTTTGGCTACCCAGGTGTTGCCCCGCAGGTGGGTGTCTTGAACCAGATAGATGTTACGCAATGGCGAGACATCCAGGACCTTGACCACCTGGTATCGGTTGTTCAGTTGGCTCCCCTCGGGCAGCAAAAGCGCCACGTCAGCGGTTCCTCTCGTTGCCCGTCGCGGGTCTATCTTCGCGCACCGTCGCCATCTTCACATCTGTATTCCGCGCCCCGTGGGGAATTCCCGGCGAAACCTAAACCGAGGCGAAGGTTCGGCTCAAAATCTCCAGGACTTGGTCGAGTTGAGCTTCCGTGATGACAAGCGGGGGGGCGAAACGGATGGTCGTCTCGTGGGTCGGCTTGGCCAGAAGTCCATTGTCGCGCAGTTTCAAGCACAGGTCCCAGGCGTCGACTCCAGAGTCGGATCGGACCTCCAGTGCGTTGAGCAACCCCTTGCCTCGAACCTCTTTGATCCAGGAATGGGGAAGGGCGCGAAGTTCCGCGCGGAAACGCTGGCCAAGTTTGTGAGCGTTCTCGTCGAGTTTCTCTTCTTTGAGAATCTTCAGCGCTTCGGTAGCTACCCGGCAGGCCAGTGGATTACCGCCGTAGGTCGAGCCGTGTTCACCGGCCTTGATGCCCAGCATGATCTCATCGTCACAGAGGACGGCCGAGACCGGCAGTATGCCGCCGGACAAGGCTTTACCCAGAATCAGAATGTCGGGGCGAACAGACTCGTGATCACAGGCCAACATCTTCCCTGTTCGGCACAGACCGGTCTGAATTTCATCGGCGATGAAAAGAACCCGGTTGCGATCGCAGATTCTTCGAATTTCCCGCAGATAGCCTTCGTCGGGCACGACCACACCGGCCTCGCCCTGAATCGGCTCCACCATGAAGGCGGCCACGTTGGGGTTGGCCAGGGCTTTTTCCAGCGCGGGCACGTCGTTGTAAGGGACCAGGTCCAGTCCCGGCATGTAAGGACCGAAGCCGTCCCGGCAAGTGGGGTCGGTCGAGCTCGAGACCGCCGTCAAGGTGCGTCCCCAGAAGTTGCCTTCCACGAAGACCACCCGAGCCTGGCCGTCGGGAATCCCTTTGTGCAGGTAGCCCCATCGGCGAGCGAGCTTGAGCGCGGTTTCTCCCCCCTCCACGCCGGTGTTCATGGGCAGCACGCGCTGGTACCCGAAATAGTCGGTGATGAACTGGGCGTATTCACCCAGGGCGTCGGAGTAGAAGGCTCGTGAGGTCAAAGTAAGCTTGGACGCCTGCTCGCTGAGAGCTCGCACCAGGCGTGGATGGCAGTGCCCTTGATTGACGGCCGAGTAGGCCGAAAGGCAGTCGATGAATCGCTCTCCCTCGGGATTCCACATGTAGATCCCCTCGGCTCGCGATAGTACGACCGGCAGGGGGTGATAGTTGTGCGCTCCATAGCGCTGCTCGAGCTCGATCGCGTGGCTCGAGTTCATCTGTGTCTGAGCTGTCATCGGGTTCATTTCCTCGTCACCCCTGGGTTTTCCTCATGCCAATAGGAGGGCGGGCCGTCTGATGACGAAACCGCCTTCATGCCCGAGTATCCCGATGTGACGGTGTATTGTCAGGCGCTTGAACGAATCGTCGTTGGTCAGCGTCTTGAGGAGATAAGTCTGCGGCACCCCTTTTTGTTGCGCTCGGTGGAACCACCGCTCGAGCATTTTCACGGTCTGCGTCTGATGGGAGTTCACCGCGAGGCCAAACAGATCGTGCTCACTTTTGAGGACGGAACCAAGCTCTTGCTCCATTTGATGATCTCTGGACGTCTGCGCTGGCGAGATGAGGGCAAAAAGGTGCCGGGGACCAATTTGCTCGCCGTCTTTTGCTTTGAGAAGGGAAACCTGCTGTTCACCGAGGCTGGAAAGAAGCGAAGAGCCCGACTCTATGCTTTGCCGCCGGGAGAGGAAGCGTTGACCCCCTTTCGACGAGGAGGGCTCGAGGTCACGGAGGCCGGTTTGGAGGAGTTCTCTCATCGCTTGAGGGAGCGCAATCACACCTTGCGGCGGGTGCTGACCGACCAGGCGCTCTTTTCGGGCATCGGGAACGCTTACTCCGACGAGATTCTCTTCGCGGCCAGGCTTTCTCCCATGAAACAGAGTCAAAAGCTCGACGATGAGGAGGTGGCGCGCCTTTATCTCGCCATCATCGAGACGCTGGAGGCATGGTCTAAAAAACTCGCCGCTGAAGTGGGTGACGGATTCCCCGAGCGGGTGACCGCTTTTCATCCCGACATGTTCTGCCACGGGCGATATCAGGAGCCATGTCGAGTTTGCGGCACCCCCATCCAGAGAATCCGTTACGCCGACAACGAGACCAACTACTGTCCCACCTGTCAGAACGAGGGGCGACTGCTGGCCGATCGGTCTTTGTCGCGTCTACTCAAGAGCGACTGGCCCAAAACGGTGGAGGAGTTGGAGCTTCGGACCCGCGGTTAGTGCCGCAAGAGTATTTTGCCCGCGCCCCGTCGTTCGGCTCGAGTGAAAGCTTCCAGCGCATGGTCGAAAGAAAAAATCTCCTCGATCAGAAATCTCGGATCAATCCTGCCCTGGGAGAGGGCTTCCAAGGCTGGGGCGAAGCGGCCGCAGCGCGAGCCGATGACCGAAATCTCATTGATCACGATGGGAGACAGGTCGGCCTGATGGGGAACGGCGACGGTGGTTTTGAGCACGACGGTACCCTGGGGGCGGACCCGCCCTAGCGCCTCGGGCAATCCAGAGGGACTACCGGTCGCTTCCACCACCAGCGGAAAATCGTTGGGCAGCTCTTGAAGCTCTCTATGCTCGACGGTTTTGACGAAAGAGGCGACTTTGGCCAGTTTGTCCGGATGTTTTCCCACCAGCGTGACGGAGCAGCCTCGCTCGGCCAGGGCCAGGGCGCAGAGGCTGCCCAGTTTTCCGTCGCCCAAGACCAGGGCTCTGTCGGGAAGCCTCCCCAGCTGCTCTTCGATCTGATAGGCCGCAGCGAGAGGCTCGGTGAAGACGGCGAGCTGGTCCGGGGTTTCGTCGGGTACCGGTAGCAGATTCGCCAGCGGCAGGCGGAAGCGGTCGGCCATCACACCGTCGCGACCCAAGATGCCTAAAACCGTCCGCGGGTTGGCATGGCGGGGATCGGCGCATGGGGTACCCGGAGAAGCGCAGTTGATCTCTCCGACCACCCGGCGGCCTACCCACGAAGGATCGCCGCATTCGGATACCACGCCGACGAATTCGTGGCCGAGGACCCCGTGAAATCCCATATAACCTTTAACCAGCTCAAGATCGGTCTTGCAGATTCCCGACATGGTGGTTCTGATGACCGCTTCCCCGTCGAGCAGTTGGGGGTCGGGCCAATCGGTGCGAAAGTTCAGTCCTTGCTCAATGACGATAGCGCGCATTCGCCGCTTTTTGGGGACGCTCGGTCGAGTCCTTTCGGCGAGACCTCAAGGGGTTGAGGTAGGCGGGCGATTGGGTGGAAGCACCAGGAACTGAAGTTGGGTTGTCACCGGCTGTTGGGAAAGGTCGCGGCTGGCTATTCCTCCTTCGCGCCGGGCACGGTCGATGGAGGTGGCTCGGAGGTCTAGCGAGACTCCTTGGAGGCTTGAGTTGAGTTCGACTCGGAAGCTGAGGAGATTGGCGGCGACCGGCTTGATCGAGCAACCGATGGGCGCCATGCCGGCGCAGTCATACCCGTCCGGACGTTTATCCAGATAGGACGACACCTCGCCAAAATCCATAAGTTTTTCCGCGCTCGATGGGTCTGTCGGCGAGGTCGGGACGCCGCTGTCGATCTCCATGCGCACCAGCAATTTGAAGGGACAGGCGACCTCGTATCCCCCGACATCGAAGCCGGTGGCCTGGTAGTCGAAGTGTTGCGCCAGATTTTTGGGCGTGACCAGGTAGTAGACGATGTTGCGTTGCCAAAACGGTGTTCCGTCGGGATGGCGGCGGAACTCTCCGGTCATCGGATCGATAGCTGAGAGAAACCAGAGAACATCGCCATCCGCGCCGCTGAGGTCGTTCGCCGGTATCCCAGGGGCTTTCGCGATCTCGATGGTGGCTCTGTCAGGCTGAAGCTCGAAAGCGGCGGCTCGGAGGTCTCGTTCCAGGCTTTGCTGGGCGCGGTACAGCTGTTGCTCGGAGTCGTGCTTGGAGTTGACCCGCCACCAGGTATCAATGGTGCGGGTCAAAATGAGGTGTGTGATACCAAACAGGAGCATTGTCATGCCCATCACCAGCACAAGCTCGAGCAGAGACAGTCCACGCTGAGGTGCCCTAACGAACATCGGTCTGCCGACAAAGCCTGGTTCTTTTTAGAAAAAAGCGACCGTAGCCGGGACGACCTTTTTCCCCGTCCCACCAACTGACTTCGAGATCGACTTGTTTCAAAAGGTTTCCGGGCCCTCCCATGGGAGAACCACCGTTTTCGCGGACGGTGTTGACCGTATATTTGAGATCGTAGTCGGTACCGTTGCTATTCAGCTTTGCCGTCGAGCCGGCTCCCGTATAGGGTCCGTCGGAGGCGCTCCAAAACTGCTGCCGGGCAGGAGAATCTTTGACCGCGACCCCAGCCGCGAGCAAGTCGAGTTGGCTTTCGGCCACGGCTGAGGCTATCTGGGAATGGCTGGCCTTGGTATCTCCACTCAGCGCGGCGGTTCCCATCAAGACGATCGTGAGCAGTAAAACCGCGACCAAACCTAGTCCGAGAACAATTTCCATTAGAGAGAACGCGCGAGCGCGCGGTAGCGGAGACCCCATCTGAAACAAGGATACCTTCTTTTTCTTTCGCGGACTACTTTAAGAGAAAAAATTTGCTAGAATATGACTGTGAAAATGCGCGGGCGGGGCATCGTCCTCATCAGTATACTGGTTCTTACCCTTCTGGCGACCTTTTTTATCGGCGCTCTACTCAAACTCAATCCTTCTCGTCTTCACCGGTCGGTTCACGACGAACGCCATGATCGGGCCTCCGCCGCCGCGAAGGCCGGAGTCGACTTCGCTCTGGCCAAGTTGGCGCAGGAACCCACATGGAGAGGGCAAGGCCAGGGGTTTGTGGTTAAAACCGACCAGTTGATGGTGCGGGAAGACCGGGGCAATGTCTGGGGCTGGATCCGAGCCAAAGAGGGGGAGTGGACAGGCTTTTGTTTTCGCTTTAATTATCAGGATGGCGCGAACGGCGCCGATGGTTTGCCTCAACCCGATCACATCATGCCCTTCGAGGGGATCTCCGTCAACAATCTGCGGGGACCGTCTCCCCTCCCCTTGCCCTTAGGGGATGGTGCCGGGTACTCATTCTCGGGGAACTACGGCTACGAGGTGCCTGAGCATTCCGTCGCCTTATTGGTCCAGGGCATGGTGGGGCCCGACATCGCTCCGGAGAAGTACCCCACCGACTGGAAGTCTAGCAGCGTAGTGCGCCAGGTCGAGGGGCTATACAAGGCCTCGGGTCTGGCCGGCAGCTTACCTGACGGCGCGGTCTTGCAGGCAGGTGCCGACAGCGAATTTCTTTTGGGAGCTCAGGATGGAAAGGGGCGTGGACATTTGCGCCTGATGGCGGACGGCCAGACAGCTAAGATGCGCACCAAGGGGAACTCCACGATTCAACAAGGTACCGGCAAACAGGCCGACTATAATTTTTATCCTGACGAAGACGCCGAGATTCGAGTTGGGCAAACCTTCACAGCTAGTACGAAGTCGGGGCAAGCCTTTTCGCAAAAAGAGGAGAAGCAGAGCGATCCGATGCTCGACATCGAGTGGTCCAAAGTTTCTCAGTCGAGCCAACCCGACCGCCTAAAGCTCCCGGCTGGCGTCTACACTGTGTCCGAGGGGACAGGACAAGGTCGGGTTAAGTACTATGACATGACCTTCAAGGATTATCGCAAGGCCTTGATTTCAGGGACTCCTCCCCCAGCGGCCCCCCTCCCCCGCGATTTCCCCACGCTGGCCGAAAATGGGGGAGGGAGCGATGGACAAGTGGGAGCTCGAGATGTCGTCGAGTTTGACCGTGATGTCGAGATATTGCATGGGAGTGGCTCTAATAAGGGCCTTGCTATCATTCCGGCCAGTGGAGCTAAGCAGCAGGCTGTCCCTACCGAGCTCGACGCGGACGCGTTCAATGCGTTGGGAGTTGATAGGCAACGGCAAGCTGGACTCGCTGTTTTCTCATATTTGACCACCAGCAATCCTTCGGGATTCAGCATTACAGCCAACGGGCAGACCTTCTCTTACAATCCTAACAATCCCCTAGCCGGATTGTCGGGAGGAACTCCGCTCGATTTAGCCACCGCCCTGTGGAATTCTAACGGAAACATTTCGGTCGGAGGAGAATATGGTGGTGGAGATGATCTGATACGGATGCAGATGCAGCAAGATCCATCAATGTTCATAAACCAACTTCGAGAGGTGCAATCTTTACCGCGGGCTTTGGCTGAAAGTGGTGACCCACTCGATATTCCGAATTCCGTTATGTCCGATTCGACCGTACCCCAAGATCTGGAGATTCGTTTCGCTCCAGCCAGCGGTAAGTCGGCGGCTATTCGGGCCGATGGTGACATATTGCTCGGAGCCCATCTTTCCGGCAAAGGTGGGGCGGTTGTGGCCGGTGGCCGAGTGGATCTGGTCGGACTGGGGATCGATATCGAGGCGAATCAGGGTGAGCGAGATGGAATTTCGGTCTACGCCAAGGATGTCATCAACATCTCGACCTATGACGAGAAGAGACAAAAGTATTGGGATGCTTCCATCAAGGGAGTTCTTTTTAGTCGCAAGGGGATCAGAGTGAGGTTGGGGGAGCAAAGTGAAAGGGTTTCCCCGGGATGGGGAATGTTCGACTTTCAGGGTGCCGCTGTCTCTCTGGGAGAAGCCACCGCGGCCTTCACAAATCCGGAGCTCATTGGAAACAGTAACCAGTATCAGAATGGGAGTATTCTTTTGAACCCAGGCACGTCAGGATACGTGAAGATGATCGCCGACGGGATCCGCATGACCTACGAGCCGAAGTTTCTCGCTCCTTACGTTAAAGGAGACGACATCGTCTTGAGATTTCAATCGGTTTCGGTGGTCGAGCGCTAGGCTTGGGTTTCGCACTGTAGGACTCGCTGACTTGGGACCAGAAGTCGAGCCGTATGACCACGGAATCGAGACCCTCCCGAGCTTTGTCTATCGAGGACTATATTGAGCGAAGTTGGGACACGTTATCGCGCTCGTGGGACCATCTGGTCGAGGCTGCGGCCGATCCCAAGCTGGGTGAGCGGGAGCGCTATCCGGTTTTTGTCTCTAGCGAGGAGAACCTGCGGCAGCTCAAAGAACGCCTGAGCGCGGTCTTGACTCCGCCCGAGATGGAACGTGTCGAATGGCGTGTTCTTCCAGTGGATATCAAAGAGCGCCCGCAACTCGAGGGGGGCATCGAGGCTCATGGGCTTTTGTTTCTTCCGCATCCCTACGTCGTCCCGGGCGGGCGATTCAACGAGATGTATGGATGGGATAGCTACTTCATTAATCTCGGCCTTCTAGCCGCCGCTCGGGTGGACCAAGCTCGACAGATGGTGGAGAACCACATCTATCAAGTCGAACATTATGGACGTGTGCTCAACGCCAACCGTACCTATTATCTGACCCGGTCTCAACCACCCTTTCTGGCATCTATGGTGGCCGATCTGTATCGTTATCAGCCGGATTCGGCATGGGCGAGCAAGGCCATGCCGGCACTCAGTGAGACCTACAGGTTCTGGACCACTGGCTCGCACCTCAGCCCCGAGACGGGGCTGTCTCGCTACAACGATCTTGGCTCCGGTCCCGCGGTGGAGGTGGAGGCCAGCGAAAAAGACGAGGCCGGTCTGACTCACTACGATCGTATTTTAGAGGAGTTGCGCGCTCTTCGTGAACTCCCGGAGAAAAAGGCGCGAGAGGCTCTGGGTTATCCCTTGGAGCTCTTTTATGACGCCTCGAAAGATACCCTGACGGAAGCTTTCTATCTTGGCGACCGGAGCATGCGAGAGTCGGGATACGACCCTTCCGACCGATTCGGACGATTCAACGCCGATGTGGTCTCCTACAACCCCGTCGATCTCAACAGCTTGCTCTATCTTTACGAGCAGCAGATGGCCTGGCTTTCGGACCAGCTGGGAGCCCAGGCCGACGCCCAGGACTGGCAACGTCGTGCTGATGAGCGGACCGCGGCTATGTCACGTTTTTTATGGGACGAGGAGGGGGGTCTTTTTTTCGACTACAACGTGCGGACCAGACAACGCCGAGCTTACCCCTTCGCCACCACCTTTTTTCCCCTTTGGACGGGATGGGCCACACCCGAGCAGGCCGAACGCGTTCACGCGCATCTCTCCTCGTTTTTGCGCCCCGGCGGCCTTCTGACGTCGCATTTCGCCTCGGGCAATCAATGGGACGCCCCTTTCGGCTGGGCCCCACTTCAGTTGGCGGCGGTCGAGGGGCTGGACAGATACGGCTACCGGGAATCAGCCCGGGCCGTGGCTTCGGCCTTTGTCGGCATGGTGGAAGAGGAGTACCAGCGCACGGGAACCATCGTGGAGAAATATGACGTGGAAAAAGCCAGCGGCGATGTCTCGGAGGGCATCGCCTTCGGCTATTCCAGCAACGAAATCGGATTCGGCTGGACCAACGCGGTCTACTTGCGACTCAAGGAGTTCTTGTCTAGTAGTCCTTGACGCGAAGGATCTCCTCTGAGTTTTCCTCTGTCTTGGCTTTCAGGGGGTCTCCCTTCTGGCGATAGTCTTTGGCTTCACGACGCGCTTTCAGGGGGTCGTCTTTTTTGTTGCCGAGATTGGCCCGGTAGATGGGCGAATCCCAGGTTGAAGGTTCGGCGTCCAAGGGGCCTCGCGAGGACGATTCGGGGATGGGCTCGCTTGGAAAGCTTGGCTCTTCCTGTGGAGCGGCGGGCGTGGTCTTACTCTCGACTCTTAAAAAGCGGTCTGGGGGTAAAGCGTCGAGGAAGGGCTCTTTGGGGAGCGGAATCTCCAAGGTGATAGGGCCTCGATGAAAGGAAAGGCCCCGCACGAAATAGGTGTGAGCTGTAGCATCAGGCCCTTCGAAGACTTCCAGGGCTCCCTTGGCCAGCAGTAGGTCGCTGGTCCCAGCCTGGCTTTCTAAAGAGATTCGGCCTCCTCGACTGTCGCGTATGACTTTGAGGTAGTCCGAGCTTCCCACGACATTGGTCACCTTTCCCCCGTAGATGCGAAAAAAGATATCCTCGCCGGGCAGCAGCCAACCAATTTCGCGGGGACCGCGTTGGACCCGATATCTCTTCCCCTCAAAGTCGGTGGTCAGCTCGTAGCTGGCTGGACCCGCTCCGGGACTGAGTTTGGTTCGTAGAGTACCGTCGGGGAAGATGACCGAGACTTCGCCCTCTTTCCAGCGGACTCTGGCTCTTTGCCCCTCGAGCTCCACCGTCATCAGCTTCTCCCAGCCGGTGTCGACGCGCTCGCTGATCTTCGCGCGCGGGTCGATCTTGAGGCGGTATTGGGCGGCTGACAAGGTTTCGGCCAGGATCGGTACAGCGCCGAACCAGAAGATGAGTAAAAGTTGTGAGAGCTTTCGAATCACGCGCGAGTTCCCCTGAGAGGTATTCGGCTCCAGGCGTCGGAGAACACTGCCTTGTTGCGCTCCTATGCCTTGAAGTCGACCGCGATCATGACATTGATCGACTTGTTTTTCAACTGTGTCGTTCTTTACGTCCTGGGTTCACTTCTGCGGCTCTTCCCTGACCATTCCGCCGAGTACCTCAAGACAGCGGGTCTGTTTTATCTGCTCAAGACCGCGTTCTGGTTAGGTTTACGGATACCGCTGATGCTCCCCATCGACCGCTGGGTGCGGCGGGGAATGCCCTGCGACGACAACGAGCCCGCTTTGATCCGGGCGATCTACTACTTCCCCTTTGATTTCACTCTTTTCTATGGGGCACTTCTGGGGGCGTTTTACGCCGCTTTGGTTTTTTGGATGGTCTATGGTCCTCTCCGGTTGGGAGAGGAGATTCTGATCCCCGGCCTGATGTTGGCCGGTTCTATTTGCGCGGGAGCCATAGCGGTCGGGGTTCCGGTCAACTTGATTTTGACGGCCAAATTCTCCGGGCGACTGGCCGAGCGGAAAGCGTCAGCCTTCCACATGGTCCCGGGCAAACAGCTTTCCTTGGGTGCCAAGATGGCCACCATCGCCTTGGCGCTCGGCTGTGCCCCAAGTCTGCTTCTGTTTAGCGTCCAGCGATTCATTCAGGACCAGGGTCTGTACGAGGAGGCCGGCCGAACCGCCGCGGCTGTGATGAGGGGGTTGGCTAAGGAAGACCCGTCAAGGTTTCATCGCTGGGTTCTCTCCGAGCGGGCTAATCCGTTCTTGGTGGAAGACGGACAAGTTCGTTTTTTTGGACCGGTCGCGCCGACTCCGGAGGTTGTGGTTCTTATCACCGACAGTGTTCCCCAAGGAGCGATTCTTGATCGAGTGGAGAGACAGAATCGCTATGTCATCGCTATGAGGCGACGAGAGGGCGGTAGCGCGCACGGTGTGCTGGTCGGAGTTCCGGACCCTCCCAATCACTGGCTGGCTATGTCGTTGGTGATCATGTTGGCTTGTTTTTGGCCGCTTTTTACCGCGACCTTGTTGGTCCGTACCATCGTGGTGCCGATCTCCTTTGTCGCTTCAACCTTTCATCGCATCATCGGGCGCGGCCGAACCGAGGAGACCGACCGGGTTCCGATCTTTTACAAAGATGAGGTTGGGCGGTTAGCCTTCAACGCTAACCGAACGATCGATATTCTGACCGAGGCGCGTCAGCAGTTGGAGGTCACGGCCGAGACTCTAGCTTTGAAGAACCATGAATTGGAGCAGGCCTATCGAACGAAAGGGGAGTTCCTGGCCAACATGTCCCACGAACTCCGCACCCCTCTCAATGCCATCATCGGCTTCTCCAGGCTGACGAGACGAAAGCTCGGCGACACCATCCCGGAACGGCAGCGGCGCAACCTGGACCTGATCGAGCAGTCGGGTGAACAGCTTCTTTCGCTGGTGAACGACTTGCTCGACTTCGAGAAGATCGAAGCTGGAAAACTGACGGTCCGACAGCAGACGGTCGAACTTGTTCCCTTGCTCGAGGGACTGGAGAGCACTCTCGGACCGATGGCGGCCGAGCGCGGTCTACAACTGGTCGTGGAGACCACGAATCTGCCTGAAAGCTTACCGAGTGACAAGGAAAGGTTAAGACAGATCCTCAGCAACCTGGTGACTAACGCCATCAAGTACAGTGACCATGGAACTGTCAAGATGACGGGTTCTCTGGAAGGAGAGGATGTGGTTTTCCGAGTCAGCGATCAAGGGATCGGGATGACACCGGAGCAGTTGGAGAAGATCTTCGACCCCTTTCATCAAGTCGACGCCACCGAAACGCGAGAAAGAGGAGGTGTGGGATTGGGTCTTTCCATCGTTAGCCGCCTGACCGACCTTCTCAAAGGAAGACTTTCGGTCCGCTCGACGCTGGGCGAGGGTTCGGAATTTGAAGTCAGGTTGCCGCTACGGCCCTTTGAGATACTTTTCGATGGTGGCGAAGAGGACGGTTTCGTCGATCGGCTTGGTGACGTAGTCGTCGAACCCGGAGCGTAAGGCTTTCTCACGATCACCTTTGATCGCGTGGGCGGTCAAAGCCACGATCGGCATGCAGTCTGGACCCAGCGCGGCTCGGGCCTCCTGACAGACTTCCCAACCGCTTTTCTTGGGTAGCGAAAGATCTAAAAGTACCAGATCGGGCCGCTCGCTGAGCGTGAGCTCAAGTCCAGAGACGCCGTCTTCGGCGGTAAGTAAAGTGTAGTCGTCCTCCAGAAGCTGCATGACGAGGTCGAGGTTCACAGGATTGTCTTCCACGATGAGGATGCGCACGTTCAGGGGCGTTCCCATCGGTCTGAGCTTCTCCCTGCCGCCTTTTGACAGGGAAAGCCTGGCTAACTTCCGAACCGCGGGGTCGATATGATCAGTGTCTCCAACTTATGCAAGCAGTTCGGAGAGAAAACCGCGATCAAGAATTTGACCTTTGAGGTCGCGGGTGGAGAGATCCTGGGCCTTCTCGGACCGAACGCCGCTGGAAAAACTACCACGATGCGGATCCTGACCGGATTCTTCCCTCCGACTTCGGGCACCGCGACCATCGCGGGTCTCGACGTGGTCGAGGACACGCTGGAGGTTCGTCGCCAAGTCGGGTATCTGCCCGAGCACGTGCCGCTTTACTTGGAGATGACTCCGCGGGAGTTCTTGGAGTTCGCGGCCAGAGCCAAGAAGGTGCCTCGTCAACAGCGCAAGGCAGCGGTGGACAAGGCTTTGGACCGCTGTAACCTGAGCAAGGTTGCTAATCAGTTGATCGGGACGCTGTCGCGAGGCTACCGCCAGCGGGTCGGGCTGGGACAGGCTATTATTAATGAACCCAAAGTTCTGATCCTTGATGAGCCCACAGTTGGCCTGGATCCGGCTCAGGTGCGGGACATTCGCACCCTGTTACGCGGAATCGGCCGAGACTCCACCGTCATCTTGTCCAGTCATATCCTCAGCGAGGTGTCCGCTCTGTGTGGGCGCGTCATCATCATCGCCGGGGGCGAGATCAAGGCGATGGACACCCCGGCCAACCTGACTTCCGCCATGCGGGACGAGGCAAGGTTTTCGGTCAAGGTCCTGGGAGCCCAGGAGAGCGAGGTGGAAAAAGAGCTCTCCGGCCTCGAGGGGGTGGCCCGGGTGACCCGTTTAGAAGCCGGAGGTTTTGAAGTGGCCGGGGAGGGAGAGGTCAAAGGGGAGGACCTGGGACCCCGACTCGCGCGAGCGGTGGTGGGCCGCGATTGGGCTCTGCACGAGCTTCGCCCCTTGGCTGCCGGGTTGGAAGAGATCTTTTTGTCACTGGTCAAAGACGAGGTGCCCGCAGAATGAACGCGATTTTTCGTCGAGAAGTGGCCGCCTATTTCAACTCGGCGCTGGCCTGGACTCTGATGGCGGTCTTCTTGTTCGTGCTGGGCCAGATGTTTCTGAACCTGGTCTCGTCTTATGCCCAGTACTCCTTGACGGCAGGGTCCTCGCCTTTCGGCTCGGCTCCGTTGAGTCTGACCGACAGCGTTTTGGTCCGCGTTTTCTTCTGGGTCGGATTTCTCTTCCTCTTCATGCTTCCGCTCTTAACCATGCGCCTCTTCGCCGAAGAGAGTCGCACGGGAACTCTGGAGATGCTCTTCACCTATCCGCTGACGGAACTCGACATCGTGCTGGGAAAATTCTTCGCCGCCATGTCGGTGGTCACGGCCATGTTGGGCCTGTCGGCCGGAATGATGATCGCCCTGGGTCAACTGGCCACCGTGGAATGGAAGGTGGTGGCCGGCGGCTATCTAGGCTCGTTCCTGGTAGGGGCGGCCTTCGTCTCTTTCGGAATGTGGGCTTCCAGCATCACTTCCAGCCAACTGGTGGCCTCCGCCATCAGCTACGGTGGCCTGCTCAGTATGTGGCTTGTCGGACTGGTGACACAGAACACTCAAGAGCTTCGTGACGTTTTCGGCGATCTCTCGGTCTTCGCCCATCTCCAGCAGATGTCGCGGGGAACCCTGACCACCCATCAATTGGTCTATTTTCTGGCCTGGACCGGACTGTTTCTCTTTTTGACCACGCGGATGCTGGAGAGCCGAAAGGGAAGCGCTTAGCCATGGACCGACGCCGCAAGCTTTTCTATTCGACTCTAGCCTCGGTCGTCTTGTCCTTGATGTGCTACCTTCTGGTTTTGGCCGTCTCCAACGACAACCAGAAGAGTTTCGACCTGAGCGCGGACCAACGCTTTTCTTTTTCGCCCCAGACGGAGAAAGTGGTCACCGGACTGGACTTCCCCGTCAAGGTGTACGTTTTCGCCGACCCGGGCGGCGACCGAAGTCGGATAGAGGACCTGTTGGAACGGTATCGTCGTCTCAACGGCAAGAATTTTTCCTATGAGATGGTCGACCTCGAACTCAAGCCGAACCTGGCTAAAGACCTGGAGGTCCGAGCCTACGGGACCGGCGTTCTCGAGCGAGTGGAGAAAGGAAAGGCCAAGGACGGTAAACCTCGCCGCGAGCGAGTGATGGTCTTCGACGAGGCCAGTATCACTAACGCGTTGCTCAAGCTGTCGATCACCGAGACTAAGAAGGTCGGATTCTTGACCGGACACGGAGAGCGCGAGATGGTCGGAAGCGAGAAGGCTTCCGTCTCGGCTCTGGCCGTGGCCCTGGGTACCGAGGGCTTCACCACCGAGGCGATCAAATTGGGGGAAAGCAAGGCTCTGCCCGAGGACCTCGCCATTCTGGTGATAGCAGGTCCGACGAACCCCCTGCTGGAGGGTGAGAAAAAGCTTATCGACGACTATCTCAAAAAGGGTGGTAAGTTACTCTTTCTCGCCGATGTCTTCACTCCCGCCCCTTACGTTGAGTGGCTTAAGGGTTACGGTTTTATTTTGCAAGACAGTATGCTAATCGACAAAAAGTCGGCTCTAGCCGGAGCCGATCCTGTCTTTATTTTCGGCGTCACCAACCCGCCGGAACATCCGATCACGCGTGGTTTTAAGGCCTACATTCTAGAAATCCAGGCTCGCCCGGTGGACGTGGGCACGGCCGAGCCGATCATTGAGTCGGGGGGGAGGCCTGAGCTTCAGTCCTTGATTCGATCCGACGAGAACACCATGGCGGTTCCGTTGGCCGACGTGCTGGGCAAAGGCGCGGTCTCGGTCACCACCAACACCGAGACAACCGCGGCTCAGTCGCTAGCCGTGGCGGGTCTTTATCCTCGTTCCTCCTCGGCACCGCCCTCACCGACCCCTAGCGCGACGCCAGGGCAAGCACCGCCCTCGGTCGAGATCTCTTCTCGCATCGTCGTGGTGGGAAATGTCGACGCCTTCAGCAACACCTCTCTTCCTCAGGCGGCCAATCGCGACTTCATTCTCAACACCATCAACTGGCTAGGCCAGACCGAGAATCAGATCACGGTGCGAACTAAGGACCCGAAGTCTCAGCCTCTGGTTTTAGAGAAGCAGCAGGAGCGCTGGCTGACCTTTCTTTTTGGCCTGTTGTTGCCGTTTTTGTGCATGCTGACGGGACTTTTAATCTCACAGGGGCGCCGTCGAGGCACGAAAGAGTGAATCGCACCCATCTGGTCCTGTTGCTGGCCGTGTTGAGTCTAGCCACTTTCTACGCCTGGAGTAAGGTGCGCAAGCTCGACACCGAGCACGCCGAGTACCAGGCGAAACGTTACTTCCCGAAGTTGGAAGAAAAGGAGGTCGAGGCGATCTCGGTCGTCTGCACCGATCCGAAGTTCGCCTACGTCCTGCGCCGCAACGGCGACCGCTGGTACCTCGACGGTCACCTGGCCAGTCAGGAGAAGTCCCCCCAGTTGGTCGACAGCCTGGTGACGATCACCACCGAGCGTGAGATCAAAACGACCTCGGAGCCAGAGGACGACCAGGAATACGGCTTCGACAGCCCCACTTACACTATCAGCCTGACCGGCAACGGAGGTAAGGAGCTGGGAACGGTGCTGTTGGGCGATCGAACGCCTGGTTCCAATCACTTCTACGGGCGTTGGAAACAGGGCGGAGCGATCGCCACAGTGCCCGCATACATGTTTTCTCCTTTGGAGGAAGAGCCGGAGAAGCTGCGCGAGATGTCGCCTTTTCCGGTGGAAGCCGCCGCCGTGGACCGTTTTGAGTTCCAGACAGCCGACGGGATAAAAGCGAAGATGGAGCGTCCCAAAGAGGCCAAGGAGGGGTTCGCCTTCGTGGCTGGAGGAAAGGGCGCGGTGGACGAGACCCGGATCAACGACGCGATCTATCTGCTCAAGGATATGAAGGTCGCGAGATTCTTGGCCGAAACGGAGAAGACTGAGCTGGGACCGATGGCGGTGAGCTATCGAGCCCATGAGTTTGAGTCGGCGGTGGATATCGTGACGGAATTGAACGGCCCTGTGGCGGTTAGCCCCAAACTGCGCTACGGCAGACGCTACCTGACCGACCCCGGCAAGGGTGAGCCGCGAGAGGGGACGGTGGAACGTTTCGTGATCGATATCCCAAGCGATAGTAAGGCCTTGAGCTTGGCGGTGGAAAAGTTTCAGGATCGGCGCGTGACTAGGTTGGATGTGGATAAGGTCAAACAGGTCGCTTTGACCACGACCGATTTCTCTCTGACCGCCAAGCGCCTACCCCAAGGGGGGTGGCAGTTTGTCAAACCGGAAGATCGAGCCGAAGAGGCGAATACGGGCGCTCGCGTGGACAAGCTTTTGTGGGCCTTGCGGGATTTTCGAGTTCAGGACGCGGCAAGTTCTCCGGAACCCTCCGGCAAGGGCGAATGGAGTTTGAAGTTGAAGATTTCCGAGGGAGACGATCTGGAATTCCGTTTCGGACAGGACAAAACTGGGAAACCCTTCGTGGGATTTGCGGACAAGTTGTTCTTCTCACAAGAAGACCTGGTCCCGGCTCTCGATGACGCGGTGAAGGCGCTAGCACCCTCTAAGGCCGCCGCCGCACCCAAATAGGAGAATCACGTGAATACTGCCCAACAAGCCCGGGTCCTGGTGACGGGGTCGCTCGCCTACGACTTTATCCTGACCTTTCCCGGTCGTTTCCAAGAGCACATCCTGCCGGACAAGCTGCACATGATCAACGTCTCCTTTTTGGTTGACCGTGTGACGAAACAGCGGGGCGGATGCGCTGGTAACGTGGCCTACACTCTGGCGCTCCTAGGAGAGCGTCCTCGGGTCCTTGCCGCCGCGGGGAACGACTTCGCCCCCTACGCGGGATGGCTCAACGATCACGGAATCGACATCGATCACGTCAAGATTTTTGACCACGAAATGACGGCCACGTGTTTTATCACCACCGACCAGTCCCACAACCAGTTCACCGGCTTCTATCCGGGCGCCATGGGCCATGCCAAAGAGCTCTCCCTGGAGGCTGCCGCCAACGGAGTCGAGGTCGTGATCGTCAGCCCCGACGATCCCGAGGCCATGAAGCGCCACTGCTCGGCGGCGCAGAGAGTTCCGGCGAAGTTTATCTATGACCCCTCGTTCCAGGTCATCGCCATGGATGGGGAGTTCCTCTGGGAGGGGGCCAAGGGCGCCTACGCTCTCATCCTCAATGACTACGAGTTCTCGGTCTTTTTGGAGAAGACGGGTAAGACCATCGAGGAGCTTCATCAGGAGATCGAAGTCCTGGTCGTGACTCTGGGTGAGAAGGGCAGCCGGATTATGGTTCGAGGAGAGTCCGAGCTGCTGGTCTCGCCGGCTTCCACTGGCGCCGCGGTGGATCCCACCGGATGTGGCGACGCCTATCGCGGCGGATTCCTGACCGGCTTGGTCAACGGATGCACCTTACAAGAGTGCGGTCAACTTGGAAGCGTGGCCTCGGTTTTTGTGGTCGAACAGTACGGCACCCAGAGCCACGCCTACACCATGGCCGAATTCGCCAAGCGCTATCAGGAGACTTACAAGTCTCTGCCCGGTTTCTTGAAAGAGACAATCCCCGCCTAGCGAGATGATGTGACCCAATACCAGCCAGAGGAGAGCGAGTTAGAGACCCGTTGGTGGGAACTAGACTTGCGATCTCTGGCTGTTTTGCGTATCGCGCTGGGGGCTTTCGTTCTGCTCACCCTGGCTAGCTTTTGGGGAGACACCACGGCCTTTTTTACCGATGAAGGGGTGCTTCCGCGCGACGCTCTCGTCAATTCTCCCTTCGTCGATCTCTGGCTCTGTTTCCATATGGGGTCGGGCGGTTGGCGCAGCCAAGCTCTACTCAATGGGCTCTTGGGTCTTTTCGCGTTGGGGCTGCTCCTGGGCTGGCGGACGCCGTGGATGGCCGCGGGCTGCTGGACTTTGCTGAACTCGCTCCAGACTCGAAATCCGTTTATAGGCGACCGTGGCGACCTGGAGCTGAGCTTGATGCTCTTCTGGGCCTTCTTTCTCCCCCTAGGCGCGAAGTGGTCGCTCGACGCCAAGGCGGGGCGGTCACCTTTCGGTCGTCAACGAGGGGTCGCGGCCGCGGCTCTGGTCACGCAGTTCGGACTGATCTACCTCTTCGCCGCTTACTACAAGAACGGTGTTTTCTGGCTAACTCGTGGAGACGGGCTGGAGCACTCCTTGATCACGCCCTTGTTCGCCACCGATGTCTCCTTGTGGTTGGCTCAGGCCGCTCAGGGCTATCTGCGAGTTGGGAACTACGCGGTGATCGCAGGCGAGCTGTTCGCGGGGCTGCTTCTCTTCTGCCCCTGGTCGGTGAGTTTGGTGCGTACCATGGCGGTGGCGATGTTGCTCGGCTTTCACCTTCTGGTGGCCTTGTTTTTCCAACTGGGTCTCTTCCCCTGGATAGGAGCTGTTCTGCCCTTGGCTCTTCTGCCCAAAGAGTTCTGGAGCGGGTGGGGCGGACGTCTCGAGGCCTGGGGAGATCGTTTCCTGGGGGGAGAACGGGTCGAGGAGCCGGTCCGGCGCTGGGAGCTCTGGCGAACGTGCTTTTTAAGCTTCAGCTTGCTCTTAGCGGTGGCTTCCAACTTTCTCACCACTCCGGCCGGGCAGGGTTGGGGAGCTCCTTCCTGGATTCAACGGGCGGCCGACGCGCTACGACTTTCTCAGCATTGGGATCTTTTTTCTCCCATCCCCCCCTATTACGGCAGCTTTCGCCTAGCTGTCACGGATGGGCAGGGGAAGGAGAAGGTGCTTTTTGAAGGGCCGCCGACCCGAGAGAGACCCGACCTGGAAAGATTTCCCAGCCACCGTTGGCGGATGCTGATGATCGCTACCATGTACAATCAGTTTGGAGTTATCCGTCCCGGAGTGGTGCGCGTGTTAAGTCAGCGTTTTGGGGTTGACGTGACCAAACAGGGGAAGGTCGACTACTCCTTTTGGGTCCAGCTTCCCAACGAAAAGGGCGAGCTCCAGCCGCCGGTCCAGTGGAGTCTGTTGCGGCGAGACCTCCAGGCGGCGGAAAAAACATGAAACCGTTCTCTTTAGACCTTCGCGCCCTGGCTTTGTGGAGAATCGGTCTGGGAGCCGTGGTGCTGCTCGACATTGTCCTGCGGGCGCGTGACCTGCAGGCCTTTTATGGCGACCATGGGGTCTTCAGTCGTTCTATGTGTTTTCGGGAGGGATGGCAGTATGGGGACTATCATCTCTTCCTGGCTTCCGGCTCCACCGGGGGACTGCTCGTTCTGTTCGCGCTCTGGGCTCTGGCGGCGTTTTGTTTAATGATCGGGTACCGGCCCCGTATCGCGGGTCTTGTCACCTGGTATTTTGTGGCCTCCATCCAGCTTCGCAATCCCATGGTCATGGACGGAGGGGACGACCTGCTTCGCCTGCTGCTGTTTTGGACTCCATTTCTGCCTTTGGGAGCTCGCTGGTCCTGGGACGCCAGGTCTCATCCGGAATGGAAGGAGCTTCCCAACAGCTATCGCAGCGTGGCCACTGTCGGTGTCTACACTCAGACCTTTGTTCTCTATCTGTTCGCCGCTTTACTCAAGAACGGCGACGATTGGCTCAAGACCGGTGACGCTCTGTACATGGCGCTCTCCATCGATCAGTTCTCCACCACGCTTGCCCGCGCTATGCTAGGATATCCTGATCTGCTGCGTCTGATGACATGGGGAGCCCTGATTTGGGAGTACGCATTAGCCGGGCTTCTCTTGCTGGGCGCCCGCTGGGCTTGGGTCCGCGGGCTGTTTTGCCTTCTGGCTCTTCTCTTTCACCTCAGTATCGCCGCTATGCTTCACTTCGGGATCTTCATGTTGATCGCCATCGTGGGTTTGACCGCGTTTGTCCCTTCAGTGTTACTAGATCGTCTTGGTCCTGGTGACGAGGGTCGCGACGAGGAGATCGAGCGGCCCCCTTCCGGCTACCGGTTGGAAAGACCGCTTCAAGCTTTCGCCGCCTTCATAGTGGTCATGATCTGGATTTTTAATCTGCACAGTGTCAAACACGTTCAACGCATCCCGCGATGGGCCCAGCCGGTGATGAGGTGGACCTATGAGCAGCAGCATTGGCATCTGTTCGCGCCGTTTCCGTACCGAGAGGACGGCTGGTTTGTCCTGGAGGTCCAAAAGGCCGATGGTACCACCGTCGATGGTTGGGAAAACGGTCCCACCTTGGATGGACGACCCGTGAATATCTCCGCGCGATTCGCCAATCAACGATGGCGTCGTTGGCTGCAGAACCTGTATCAGATTTCACTTCCAGCCCATGATTTGTGGCGTGAATCGACTTTGAAATTCGCGGCTCGCGAGTGGATGCGCCACCATCCCGGCGAAGAGGCGACACGTTTTCGCCTGATCTGGATGAAAGAGATGAACGCTCCGCCGGGCGTTCCGACAAGCGAGGTTAAGCCTGTCGTGTTAGCCGAGAGGGCCGGTTTCGAGCCAGAGAGGAAACCGCTTTCGCAGGCCAAAGCCACTGGCCATGAGCGAAAACATCGGTAAAAGAGTCTTCTCCGGCATTCAACCTTCGGGTGCGATCCATCTGGGCAACTACGGGGGAGCGATCAAGAACTGGGTTCGCTTGCAAGAGCTGACCGAGTGCTTTTACTGCATCGTGGACTATCACGCGATGACCATCCCCTACAGGCCCGAGGACCTCCGGCAGCGGGTGACGCTGGCCGCCGTGGATATTCTGGCTTGTGGAGTCGATCCGGAGAGGTGCCGCCTGTTCGTGCAGTCGGACGTGCCTGAGCACACCGAGCTTGCTTGGATTTTGTCATGCGTTGCCCCGATGGGAGAGCTCAACCGCATGACCCAGTTCAAAGAGAAGTCGGAAAGAGTGGATTCGGTCAACGTCGGACTTTTCACCTATCCCGTCCTGCAGACCGCGGATATCTTGCTTTACCACGCCGATACCGTGCCCGTGGGGGAGGACCAGCTTCAGCATCTCGAGGTGAGTCGCGAGATCGCCCGCCGTTTCAATCACACTTTTCAGCCGATATTCCCCGAGCCGAAGCCTCTTTTGACCTCGGCTCCTCGGATTATGTCGCTTCAAGACCCCACGAGTAAGATGTCGAAATCCATCCCCGGTTCGGCCATTATGCTCGGTGACGACGAGGAGACGATCAAAAAGGCTATCAAGCGTGCCGTGACCGGTATGGGGGAACCCGGAGATGTTCCGCCCGGCGTGGCCAATCTTTTGATTCTGCTAGAGCTCTGCGACCAGAAAGAGACGGCGGAGCAGTTCCGAGCCGCTCAGCTCGACGGAACGATCCGTTATGGAGACCTCAAGGCCGCACTGACTGAAGCCCTATTGCAAAGCCTCGCCCCGATCCGAAAGCGTCGAGAAGAGCTTTTGGCGAACCCCGAGACAGTCCGCCAGATTCTGGGAGACTCCGCCGCATCGGTCCGTGCCGTGGCCCGCCAGGTACTAGATCAGGCGCGCGAGGTAACGGGTCTTCGCCCCTATTCCTAGACAGGCGCTAAGGTGCGCTGGCGAAAACGCGGATCAGCCAGAAAAGGTTCCAGCCTCCGTGAATCACCACGGACGAGGTGATGGAGCCCGTGCGTAACACGGTCCAACCGAGAATGAGCCCACCGGCGAACTGCCCGGGAGCGTTCCAGAAACTGCCATGAGACAAAGCGAAGAGGGCTGAGGAGACCAACAAGGCTTCCCGTTGGCCCAGGCTGGATAAAAGTCCCGGCATTAGCCATCCACGGAAAAGAAGCTCTTCAAGAAAAGGGCCTAGGATGACCGCCAGCATGACAAATCCCAAGAGATTCAACCCTTGGGCCCGGAGCAAGAGAGCAAGAGTGGGATTGCGGGCGAAGGGAGAGACACCGGTCAGAGAGTAGACGAGTAGCTCGGTACCAAGGATGGCGAGCCCGCAGAGAAGCAACCCTTGTCCGATCTCTCGACCTCGAGGTCGACCCAGGGGTTTCCATTGTGGTTTTTTGGCGAACCTCAAAAGTCCCAGCAGAAGTAGCGCGTTCATGAGCTGGAGAATCCAAAAAGTCGTCAAGTTCCCGCTTTCCGGCGGTACGAGTTGCCGGAGCAGTGGCGCCAACCCATAAGGGACGAGTAGTATCCAGAGAAGAGATACGATGAGCCCGGATTGAGCGGAGACCCCCCAAAGACGTGGTCTCTCGGGGTCCGAGGGCGCTTTGGGCAGTGATGCGAGGGCGATCGCCCCCACTATCCAGCCGAGGAGCAGCAGTGTCGCGAAGCCCAGTCTTTGGAGGCCCTGAAAGGCAGTGACCTTCAACTCGACCAATCGCTCTGACGTGGGTTTTCGTTGGTAATTGAAGGCCTGCTGGTAGCCGAGAGGCAGATCGGCGGTGCTCGAAAGACGACCCCCCTGGCCTTCTAAGATCGCCCGCCTATTCGGGTCGGATTCGACCGCCAGGGCTAGCTGTCGAAGTAATGGGCGTGCCGAGTCGAAGAAACCGTCGGCGTAGAGCCCAGCCAGCCCTAGTCTTTGACTCAGCTGAAGTTGAGCGTTCAGGCGTGGATTGTCGAAAGTCGCCTTAAGAGCTGTTCCGACGTGAAGGAGCCAGGCGCTACAGAGCGCGACCAAGACCAGTTTTTTGAAGGTCAACGCGCTCCAGGGGCGACGCGAACTCTGACGCGGATAAAATAGCTGTTGCGGAATGCCTTCTTAGCGTCTCCGGCTTCGATGTGGATATCGTAAGCCTCCTTCACCGCGGTGATGCCGAACTCGGGATTGGCGTCGTAGGGCTGCACATAGAGTCCAGAAATGCCGTTGGCGATGGTTCGGCGTTGGGGTAGACCGGCAAAATACGCGGTGGAATTAGCGATGAGAAAAGGGCCCACAATGTTAGTTATGTCTCTGTTGCCCGTGCCCCCCGGATCCCCGGGCTCTCCGGGAACATCCGTTTCCGCTCGATAGATCTTACCGTTGTAGCCCCCTACTTCAGGGTCCGGTTCAAAGTAATAAGCGACATAACGCTGCCAGTAGAGCCGACCGTTGACCTCGTCATAGCGAACCTTACCATCTTTATCCAAGGGGGTGGCAAAGACAAGGCCAGGCGGCGTACCGCCACCACCACCACCGCCGCCACCACCTCCGGGGACGTAGGGGGGGCCGTAATGTCGGGTCAATTCAGGGGCGGCGTTGGCTAGTTCCGTGGTGATCACACCGGAGGCTTTGGTGACGGCGATCTGAGCGTCGCCAGCCGCTTGATTGACACGAAAAAGTTGCATGCCTTCGATAAAAAGCTGGTAGGCTCCAGCCATCACAACTCCGATGATGGCCAGAGATACCATCATTTCGATGATCGAAAACCCTCGATTTGCTCTATGCGTGGATAGTTTTCTCACAGTCCATGCCTGTAAACGTAGGCCGAATATACGGCCTCCGAGTTGTAGTCGTCGCTCCCGGTGGCCTTGCCCCCACCGGATGAACGCCAGCGAACAAAAACAGTGATGTTACAGAGATCGGGAGAGAAGGTGACCGGCTCACCGGCGCCATTGGTAAAGCTGACGGGAAACAAAACATTTCCGGTGTTGAAAGTCAGCTCGTAGGAGACCTGATAGGTGATGTCTGCCTTGCGGCCCCGTACGACCCTTTCGACGGTCACAGGATCCAGGTCGGTGGGAAAAGTATCGCCTTCACGGGCTTTGAGCCAGGTCCATCCGTTGGCGGACAAACCTTCGGTAACGCTTCGTGCGACCGTGTTGGCTGCGACCACCTCCCCAGATTTGGCCAAAGCCCTGCCGTACATCACCCACACACCGGCCAGGGCGACCGCGACCATGACAAAGATGCCAGTCGCGACAATGACCTCCAGGAGGCTATGGCCCTGACGCGAGTTTCTCACGAGCCTATTTCATCGCCATTTGACGCTCAGCAGCCATCAGCATACTTCCACCACCACAGCCACCACATCCACCACCCGTGACCGTGGTGCCGCTGGAAGTTCCGCCAGACGTACCTCCGGAGGTTCCCCCGGTTGTCGTCGTGGGGGCCGGGCCGGAGGGTCCTAGAGCTCCCGCGGCGATGGTTCCACCCGGCGTGATCACGCTGTTGGCGAGCTGAAATCCGTAAATGTCGGCGATGACGTTGGGGTCGCGAAGCTGAACGTCAAAGTGGAGCTTGGAAGTCGACTCAAGCGCCACTGTCTTGCCTAGAACAGCGCCCCAAAGTTCCGACCCGTTTTCCATGATAACATCAAGTTCTTTGCCGGCCACAAGACAGTAGTTGTGGACGGAGCCACTTTGAACCCTGAACGTCCCGCCTTGGAGCGAATAGAACTTGAGTTGACGAGAAGGTCGGTGCTTGTTGATGGAACTGCCCGCCTGGAAAGTGAGATTTCGGTCGACCAAAACGATAACATCTTCCACTTTGCCATCGGTGGTGGCCGTATCTTCGACCACACGGACGTTACCGACGGTCACGCTGTTTCCGGTGACATGGTAGACCTTACCTTCGGTCAAGGTGGCCGGTAGAGCTCCCACCTCGATGACATCGTCGGGGTGGAATTTCATCTCGGGAACGATCTTGGGCGAGGGTAGCATGTCGATTCTTCCGGAAACAGGCTGGCTGGGGTCGCCACTTGGACCTGACCCTGTTCTTCCATACTGGGGAGCCGCCCCGACGGTCGGGGTGCTCGCCCCACCCGTGTCCGCTTTGATTCTGGTTTCGAGCTGGGTGAGCTCACTTGCATCGGATCCAAAGCCAAGCAGGACGTTTCCGTGAACCTTCGTTGTTGGATCGGTAATGGTAATGCTCGCGTCATCGGTGGCTTCGGTAGCTACCGAAGCCTCCGGCCGGCTCTGGACACTTGTCGGCGTACTAGGATCGCTGGAGGGAGTCCAACCACCGCCACCATTTTGTGACAAGTTGGAATTGAAATGGTCCACCGTCGCGCCAGTGATGGTCAGGCTTTCAAAGGCGAAGGCAGCTTGCGGCATGATGGGGTAGCTCGGAGTGAGAGTCGAGCCCATCGTGGCTTGATTGTACTGAACTCCTCCCGGGGTGGCTTGGCCATCGTTCGGTATGCCGTCCAAGTTGCCCAGTGACAGAATATAGAAGCATTCGGGAGGGATCTTGGTCCCGTCCGGGGCTTCGGCCTGGGCGTGGTCGTAGCCCTTGATATTGTGGTAGACGCGGGCAAAGGCTTCAGCATCGGCGCTCTCCATGGACACATAGACGCTACCGTCTTCTCCCAGCCATGTCCCCTCGGCACCGTCTCCGTCATAGTCGAAGTCGACCGGTGGTTCCCGCAACAGGGAGAGAATCATTTGAGTGCCGGTGTTGGCCGCGTAGTAGGCCCTGTCGGTCTGTCCGCGACCTGAGGCGAGGCTGAGATTGTAAGATGCCTGTGCCCCGGCAGCGGCGGTGAATACCACCACAATGGCGGCGAAGGCCAGCACGAAGACGAGGGCGAAACCTCCAAGTTTTTTGCGGCGAGGGGGTAGGTTCGGACGTTGAATGGACATGGTACCAAATCCTTTCGGTCCAGGCTTGGGATGTCCTCTCGGGTTAAGAGTTTTTCTTGCTAGGCGACTCTCTTCGCGGCTAAGCCCTTGAGGGCGGCCATGGCGACAGCAGCTCGAGGACGAGGGTAGTGAGGAAACTTGTCCATCACTTCCAGAGCTTTGACGGCTTCTCCGGCTTGAGAGCAACTTCCTAGCGAGATGTTGGTCAACAGCTGGCGACCGATCTCCGCTTTCTGGCCCGAGTCCGAGAATCGCTCGAGGTGCGTCAGGGCGCATGCGGCCACGTCCGCGGCCGAAAGTTCGTTGACGCTCTCCAACAGGTAGATGAGCTCTTCGGGAAGGTTCAAGCTAGGGGCGGCGGTCATCGTGGTCTAAAATCTCCTCTGGTACTTTGAAGTGTTTCTTGAGCCAAAGTTACACGACCGCTCTTAATCGAGTCTGAAATTTCTCCGCGCGGGTCGATGTCGTCTCTCGACAGGGGGGGGAAAAGTCGGCGCGAAGGGCGTTTGGTGCGGCTGCTACACACATCGGATTGGCATCTCGGACGCCGCTTTTACGGTCGATCGCTGATCAGTGATCAGGCTTACGTCTTGGACCAGATGATCAATCTAGCTAGAGACCTCAATCCCGATGTCTGTCTGATCGTGGGGGATGTGTTCGAGCAACGCCGTCCCAACGAGGAAGCTCTGGAACTTTTTCACGACACCATCGGGCGTTTGATCGATCTCGGTACCACGGTGGTGGTGCTGGCCGGTCCGGCGGACGACTTTTCCAAACTGCACCTGCACGCGCGTTGGGTACGCCAACAGGGGCTCTACCTATTTTCCGAGTCGAGTCAGGTTCTTTCACCCTTGACGTTGCGGGGTGCCAGGGACAACTTCTCCGTCTCGGTTTGGTGCCTGCCCTACGTTCAAGCTGGCCCGACCAACGTGGGAACCGGCCATCCAGCTCAGGTCGGGCGAAGTTTGGTGGAGACGGCCGTGCAAAGGATCGACCCCACGACCATCAATCTTTTCGCCGGCTACATCTGGGCTCAGGGTATAGGCAAAAGACCAGAGCTTGGTTCTTTGGTCACGCCGGGCGGCCAGCCCGTGGAAAAGCGGTTCTTGGAGTATTTTGACTATTGCGCGCTGGGGGGTTGCCATCAGCCTCTGTCCTTGGGTCCGGACACTCTCCGCTACTGTGGAGGGCTGTTGCCGACAGAAGTCGATTCGGAGAAGGACGCCTTGGAGAGATCGGTCACGTACACGGTGATCGAGGCCAAGAGAAGCCTCTTGGTGGATGAGTACCCGCTGCGACCTCGGCGGGCCTTTCGGCTCCTGTCTGGGAGCGTCGAGGAGCTGCTTGAACAGAGTCGCATTCAGCGCGGTGATGACCTTTTAGTCCTTCGCTCCAATGAACTGGAGCTCTCTTCTGACCAGCGGGTGAAACTGCGTTCACTGGGGGCGAACGTGGTTTCGGTGGAAAACATTCCACGGACCGAAGCGTCGTCTTCGGCTCCGGCGGAAACTTCGCCGCTACTCGAGCTGCTGCTGAGGTTCCATCAGGAGGTGGGCGGACAGCCCCTGGATGACGACGCGCGAGCCTGGCTTCGCGCGCTGCGGGAGCGGTTGTGAGACCGCTAAGGCTGACCCTGACCGCCTTTGGGCCGTTTCGGCGTTCGACCATGGTCGACTTGAGTGTATTTCGAACCAGTCGACTCTTTTTGATTCAAGGTCCCGTGGGCAGCGGGAAGACTTTTCTTCTCGACGGCGTCTGTTTCGCACTGTACGGATGCTCCTCCGGCGGTGAACGAGACCGCCAAACCATGCGAAACCTGAGCGCTTCTCTAGATCAGGAAACGGCCGTCGCCCTGGACTTTGAGGTGGGGACAGATCGATTTCGAGTGGAGCGGCGAATTCTGTCCCATTCGGGCTCTGATGACGAGGGGTCCGAGGATGTCACCTTGTGGCGTCTGCCCGCCTTCGGCGAGCCTGGTCGACGCGACGTTTTGGCCTCCTCGGTCGGCGGGGTCGCTACCATGCTCGGACGCTTGATAGGCCTTTCGGCGGAGCAGTTTTGCCAGGTCGCCGTCCTACCCCAGGGACATTTTCGGCGGTTTCTTTTAGCGCCCGCCGAGGAACGACGCGAGATTCTCGGACGCATGTTCGACGGCGCGCTCTACAGTCGTTTTCAATCCCTACTGCTGGCGGAGTTCGAGGCGCTTGGAACGGCTTTGGCTTCGGCTTGGCGCGAGCGCGAGGAGATCGTCGTACGCTACGACGATAGCGAAGGAGACCCTCGGCAACGTCTGTCGCGTTCGCGCGAGGAGCTCGAAGCGGTGAGCGCGGCTTGTCAGAGTCATCATGCCAAGAGCAGGGAATGGGAAAAAGAGCTTGAGGGCGCTGTGCGTTATGAAACGCTGGAGCGTCAGCGCGATGTATCGCGGCGCGAACTCGAAGAGCTCGAGAATCCCTCACGAACTCCGGCGGGAGCCCTTTCCGGGCGTTTACGGGCGGCTTTGCTGGAATATGGACGTTGGCGCGAGGCGACCTCTGAGAGTGAGGCCATCGCCAAGGAGCTCGACGAGCAACGCGCCGAGTACGAAAAACTCAAACGAGAGACAAACTTTCTCGAGACGGAGGTAGAGCAGGCGCGGCAACGGGAGGAAGAAAAGTACGCGCTTCGCCGTAGCCAGGAAAGATTGGAGGAGATTCTCCAGGAAGCCCAGGGCCTTGAACAACTCGACGCTGAGCTGGAGACGCTCGGGTCTCGCCGAGCCGAATTAGCACGAAGTCGAACTCAACTGGCCCAGGAGGTCAAACGCTCCCAGGCCCGCGGCGAGAAGCTTCGGGAAGATCTCGCCCGGCTGGACAAGGCTGAACTGAAACTTGTCTCGCTACGCGCGGAGTTGGCCAAGCTTCAAGCCAGAGATCAAGCTGCGCGCCAGAGTGCCCATCTGATGGAAGCTTTGGAGCAAGCGCGGCAGCGAGAATCGCGACTGCGTGAGGGAGTCCACGCCCTGGGTCAGGAGATCGATCACCTTCGCCAACTCGAGTCCTCTCGCAAAGCCGGGGACCGAGTTCGTTCTTTGCGCGGTCTGAGCTCCGAGCTGGTCGAGGGAAAACCATGTCCGGTCTGCGGCGCAACCGTTCACCCTCAACCTTATCGCGAACCTTCCGGAGATAGCCATAGCCCGGAGGACCTTGAGAAAAAGCTCCTAGCTCTGGTCGAACGGCGCGACCATGCTCTTAGCGAATTGTCCTCGGCTGAGGAGAGGCGTGCCCGGCTGGAAGGCCGCCTGGAAGGGGTCCAGGTGGAAGCTGAACCTCAAGCCGAGATGGAAGAGCTGCTTTTGGGGCTGAATCGAACCGTCCAGGCGATCGAGAGCAAGTTGTCCCAGCGCGAGCGTTGGGAGGAGGAGTTGAGCGAGCTCGAGAGAGAGGCTGGCCCTGGCCGCAAACGCTTACGCCAGATGCGCCTGATGAAGGAGCGCCTCCAGGCTACCTGTGAAGGCGCCATGGAGATACGTTCCGCGCGACGAGCGCATCTTCAGGATATGATCTCGCGGAGCTTGGGAGCGAGCGCGTCCGAGAATGACTGGCGAGAAATGCTCAGGCAAGAGAGCGTTCGAGTCGCCGAACGTCTCGAGGATCTCGAGCAGGTTCAATACGACACGCAACGGGCTGAACTGATGGCGGAAACCTTCGCGTTGGGGCTCGCCGAGCGACGAGCCGCCGAGAAGCGGCAGGAGAGTCTGCGCCAGGAGGCCGAGGGGCTCCAGCGCGGCTTAATGGAACGATTTCGTCTGGATTTCGCCAGCTGGGACGACCTTTCGTTCGCTCTGGCGCGCGCCGCACGAGACCTCCGTTTGGCTCAAGGGGAAAACTCCGTGGTCGATCACGAGATCTTGGTGGCCGCGGTCAAGCGCCAGTTGGAACAGTCCCAAGAACTGCTCGCGGCCGTCCCCTCACCAACCATGCGGGCCGAGCAGATTCGGGCCGCTCTCAATCGAGAACGAGAACAGACTGAGCTTAAGATCGGACGCCGCGCCTCGCTACAGAGGGAGGTTGAGTTGGGAACCCAGGACGTGGCGCTCTATGACGCCGTGGTCGAGAAAATTCGAGCCTTGGAGAGCAAGGTCGCCTCGCTTTCTCGACTCGCCGCTAACGTGCGGGGTGAGAATGAAGTGGGACTAAGCTTTGTCGATTGGGTTTTAGAGAGATACTTCGGGGAGGTTCTGGTCGCCGCGAATCTGACCTTGGAGACTCTGGCTCCGGGGCGCTTCGCGCTCAGACTCGAGCCCGGCCTAAGGGTTCGAGTGTTTGATTATCAGGCCGGGGTGAGTCGACTGGCGACCTCGTTGTCCGGTGGTGAGTCCTTCATGGCATCGCTTGCCCTGGCTCTGGGGTTAGGCGAGGTGATGGAAAGAGATAGCGGTGCTCAAGAACGGCTCGGGATGCTTTTCATCGACGAGGGGTTCGGCTATCTTGACCGAGAGGCGATCGACGCCGCTTTACTCTGCCTGGAGAACTTGCGAAGTCAGGGTCGAACTGTAGGGCTTGTTTCCCACGTCCCGGAACTGCGCGAGCGGATTCGGGCCCAGATCGTCCTGGGCCGTGAGGAAAACGGAGAAGCGACGGTTCAGGTCTTCGCTGTCTGAAAGAAATAAAAGGGCCGCGGAATATTCCGCGGCCCTTTTGAACATCTTATTCCTGGGCAGGCCCTTAGGCCGGATCGGACTCGTGAGCCAGGGAGCCGCGGCGCACGAAGTCTTCAACGAGGAGCAACTGATCTCCGGCATGCCGGATGGTATCGAGAAGGGTCGACATGGTGGAGACCTCCTCGAGTTGCTCGGTCACGAACCATTGCAGGAAAGTGTGGGTCATATGGTCGTTGTGCTTGGCCGACTCTCCGACCAGATGATTGATCTGACGGGTCACCTCGAGTTCACCGTCCAAAGCGCACTCTACAGCGTCGGCGGCGCTAGTGAAGTCGTTGCGCAGTTCAGATAAACCGCGGATCTCCGGCTTAGAGCCGGCATCGAGCAGGTAGCGCACGAATTTCATCGCGTGCTCGCGCTCTTCGGCGGCTTGAGTAAAGAAAAAGCTGCCCAGTGCCGGTAGGCTTTCCGACTCGAAATAGACGGCGATGGCCATATACTGAGCGGCGGCTTTCGTCTCGTTTTGGATCTGCTGGTTCAAAAGCTCGATCAGAGCTTCATTAACTAAGAGGGTGGATTTTCCCATGGTTTCTCCTTAAAAAAATCGTGTCCTTGAGATGTCCCCGCTCAAGCTTTGGGGTTAAACCTCAGAAATTGGGGAAGGATCCACTTCGAGCCGCGAGAAGGCGGCGCCGCCGTGCCGGGAGCCTTTACAGCTCGCGTTCGGTCGCATCTTACTCCTCGCTAGGGGGAACAAATTTTGAAATCAAGACATTTATTACTTTCACTTCTCGTGTTGCTAGGTGCCAGTTGGGCTAGCGCGGAGGAGGTCACGGTTAAGGTCGCGGGTGACCGAACGGCCGTGATTCAAGTCCTGAACCAGGCGGGCAATCCGGACCTCTCCGGCACGGTCAAAGGGGCGGCGAATCTCAAAGAGGGCAAGAGCGGATTTAAAGCCGATTTGGTTTTTAAGAACGCCGCTGAACTTCAGGGAGCCCAGGGCGACCTGTACGCCGTCACGACGGGTAACGCCGTCGAGATGATCGGCTATATCAATGCCAAGCTGCCGCCCGACCCGAACGCTCCGAAGGTCCTCGACATCGACCTCGAGACGGTTACCGAGGGCGACCAGTCGGCCGCGAAGTTTAACGCCCACGTTGAAGGTCCGGCCAACGGCCCGACCCCAAAGGGCTCCGGCAAAGGTAACCTCAAGGGCGACTTCAAAAAGCTCTCCGCCACCGGTGAATTCGAACTCTCCGGCGGAGATATCAAGGGCTCGGAACTTCCTTTCAATAAATTCGAGCTCAACATCTCTGAAAAAGACAAGAAAACGACAGTCTCATTTGTACTTTCGACTCCCAAGGCCTCGGAGATGGCTAAAAATCTCGACAGTCTTCCAGCCTTCAAGCCTCTGTTGGAAGGTAAGCTCAAGGAGATGGGCGTGACCACTGAGGGCGTCGATTTCCCCGCCCCCGTCGTCGAGGGTGAGAATAAGATCGGCAAGGGCCAGTTCACACTTGTCGATGTGCGAGCCGTAATCAAACCCTATCTCGGTCTGATCGCATCTCAGATGCCGGGAATCCCGGAAGGGCAGAAGGCTCTCGAGGAGATGCTTGAAGCTCAGATGGACAAGCTCGCTTTCGTCCTAGATGTTCAAGAAACAGGATTTAAAGGAAACCTGACGGCGGAAGCTTCCAATTTGGATCGTTTCTGGTCGGGATATCTCACCTTGCTACCGGCTATTCAAGAGATGTCCAATCAGCAGATGCTGGCCGATGCCGGCGAGTTTCGTTCCATCCTCGAGCCGCTGCTCAAATTGAACACGAAACAGACGGTCGATAGTCTGAAGATCTTGTCTTCAAGCGCTATCACGTTTGAAGGTGAAGGTAAGTTCAATTTGGACCTCAGCGGTGAGGCTGCCGCTCAGACCCTAGCTTTCAAGGCTGACGGCAACCTGCTGATGTCCAACTACCAGGACTACGCGACCAAGGCCAAGGCCGCGGGACTCCCCGTTGCTGAAAAGGCTGTCGGAAAGCTCAAGCTCAATCTCAAGGATAAGACCGCGCTGACCGGTGACGCCTACTTCTACACCGACGGCAACATCATGGACTTCTACAAGAACATGTTGGGCCAGGCCGCCAAGGAAGCTCAGGCTTCCGAGGAAGTTCAAAAAGCGATCGCCGACTTCAAGTTCGAGGACGCCGGATTCAAGGCGACTTTGATGGACAATAAGGTAAGCGTCCTTGGCCGCAGCAGCACCAGCGACCTGACCGCTATCGCCAGCCTCATTCTCAAGCAGGGCGTGCCTCAGTTGGATGCCACTTTTGGGGGCGCCGCGTTGGATGTCATCATGGATGATAAGGCTTCCGGAAAAGCCGACATGAAGTTCTTTTTCAATAACTTCATGCCGGGCAAAGACGCCGCCGCCATTAAGGAAGCTCTCGGTATGCCAACGGCCTCCACCGTGACCATGGACGCTCCCGGCGACCAAGTCAAGCTGGTAGCCGTGGAGCAGCCCGAGCTGACCGTCGACGGCCAACTGGTGGCTGTGCAGCAGGCTGGGAAGTCGCTTCTGGCCAGCTCGCCGGCTGACGTCGCGACCTCCGGGCCCGGTGGCTCCGGCGGTAACAAATGGGGTCTGATCGCCGTTGGAGTTCTCTTGCTCCTGGGCGTGGGCGGCTTCCTCGCTTTCGGTAAGAAATCCGCTTAAAGTCACTTTCGAAAGTCAAAGAGAAGAGGACTCCTTCCGGGAGTCCTCTTCTCTTTGACTAGAGGTCGGTCTGGACTAGAATGGTCAAGTCCAGGCGCTCGAGTTGAAACGTCTTTCCAGCACCGGTGACGGTGATGCGAAGGGGACGGTTGGGGGCCATCATGCGCCGTAATCCCTCGGTGATATCGAGAACGCCCTGCTCCTGATGCATTCCCATGGCGCCCACACAGCGCACGTCGTCGACGGGAGTCTCGGCCTCAACACCTGTGGAGTTTAAGAAAAAGCGTAGCTCCGAAATGTCGCAGCCCCGCACTCGGATCAGGGCCCGGCGTAGCAGTTTCGTGTCGATAGGGATGGTGGGCCGTCCCGAAAAACTTTCCACCTCCGCGCGCGCGCCGCCGGTAAAGCTCAGGTGGTGATGCTCATGCGACTGCTCTCCCCGATGACTCATCTGTATCTGGGCTTCCATCTCGGGCCCTTCCTCCAGGGTCATCATCCACATCAGCTTGGTCAGGGCGGCTTCCGGGGTGAGGTCAAACCCGCTGACGATACGCGGCTCTAAGAGGGTGGCCGAGGCGTCGTAGCGACCTAGATCGACGCCGCCCTCGAGGCACTGGGTGACCACCAGCAAGACTTTACCGTCTCGAGCCGCTTGCGCCACCACTTCCAAAAGTTCCGGATCGCGCGGAGTGGTTCCGCTGCCGAAGGTTCTTAGAACAAAGCCTTTGAGGTCGTCGCGCTCGAAGAAAGGGCGCAGTTGGCTGCCTTTAACTCCGGGAAACAAGGTGAGATCCATGACCCGGTCGTCGAGAGAACGGTGGACGTAGAACGGACGGTCCGCGGGCGGGGCCTTACGTACCCTTTTACGATTGATCTTGATGGAGTCGCCAAAAGTGCCGAGCGGCGGATAGTTGGGAGAGGCAAAGCCCGCGCGAGCTTCCACGCTGACCTTACGAGTGCGATTTCCACGCAATAGATGGTCTCCGAAACAGACGGTGACCTCGGGAACTCGCGGTACTCCGGTTGCCTTGTAGCCCGCCACGTACAGCGCGTTAAGAAAATTCATCAGGGCATCGTTGCGCTCGGAGAAGATGGGCGTCTGGCTTCCGGTCACCACCACCGGTTTGGCCAGGTTGACGAGAAGAAAGGATAGAGCCGAGGCGGTGTAGGCCATCGTATCGGTGCCATGAATCACCACGAAGCCGTCGTAGTCGTGATAAACCCGTTCAATGGCCGTGGCGATAGTTAACCAATGCTGAGGTCCAACGGCGGAGGAGTCGAGCGGGCCGACCTCCGACCCGTCGGCTTCGCTTAAGGAGCGAAGGTCCCAGGCGATGCCCTGGTCCCTTCCCAAGCTGGACAGAGCTTCCCGCAGTCGGTCGGCTCCGGCCGGAACGAGGGGAGAGGAGGGCTGTCCGGCGATCGAAGGCTGCATGGCGAAAGTTCCACCGGTGTACAGAACGTAAACTTTACTCAGTGTCGACACGGGCGGGCCTTTCAACGTTTGGGTCATCCATTCCTCAAAGGACAAAGGGAGGACGGAACCGATTGGGAAGGCGGAGGTGCAAAGGAGAAATAGCTATGGGTCAGTTCGTGGATGGAGAATGGAAGAGCGGTTGGTACAAGTCCAGTGACGATGGTAGCTTTCAGCGTCCACCGACCACTTTTCGTGAGCCGATCAAGGACCTGACCGAGGGGCGATATCATCTCTATGTTTCCTGGGCTTGTCCCTGGGCTCATCGAACCTTGATCGCTCGAGCTGTTTTGGGGCTACAGGATAAGATTTCGATCTCGGTGGTTGATTGGTTCCTCGACGACGAGGGATGGCGATTTTTCCCTCAGCACGAAGGCGCCACGGAGGACCATCTCTTCAGCTTCGACTATCTCCGGGAACTCTACAAGAAGGCAGACGACCGCTACACCGGGCGCGTCACCGTACCGGTCCTATGGGACCGGCGGGAAGAGACGATTCTCAACAATGAGTCTCGTGAGATTCTGCGGAGCTTCTGCGTGGATCTCAAGCCCTGGCATATGACCGACGCGCCGGACTTATCTCCCGAATCCTTAAGGGAAAAGATCGACCAGGTCTTAGATGAGATCTACGAGCCGATCAACAACGGCGTTTATAAGTCGGGGTTCGCCACGACTCAGGAGGCTTACGAGAAGGCGGTGACGGCGCTATTCGAGCAGCTCGACCGTTGGGAAGCTCATCTTACCAAGGAGGCTTTCCTCGTGGGAGGGCGGTTCACCGAGGCGGATATCTGTTTTTTTACGACCCTCGTCCGCTTCGACCCGGTCTATCGCACCCACTTCAAGTGCTCCTGGAAAATGATCGCCGAATACCCTCATCTCCAGGCTTACCTACGTAAGCTTCACGCGATTCCCGGAGTAGCCGAGACCTGCAACTTTGAACACATCACTCGCCACTACTACGAGTCTCACCGGGGCATCAATCCCCACGGCATCGTGGCTAAGACACCCGCCGCGTTTTCCCTTTAGACCGTTTCTCGAGATACGACCAGGCATAGACTTGGTCGGCCAACTTTAACTTTTTAGTAACAACCTTGCGCCGGGATCGACCTTTTGAGCGACGGCTAGAGCTAGAGTACGACCAAGCCACCAGCGAAAGGAACATCATGCTCAACTCGTACTTCAACTTTTCCAGCAACGTTGTCGCGGGGCAGCGCTCTTTCCCCACAAGTCGTGCTGCCGGAGACTCTAGTCCTTCTTCCGTTGTAGGCCACGAGACTCCACGCGACGTCGTTGAGCTAAGTCGTGAGGTTGGCAGTGAGCAGGCGACCTCCGAAGGCGTGAATAGCTTGCTGCAGGCGATGCTATCCTGGGAAGAGCCTGAGCCCACGCCCGCGAAGTCCTCTCTCGGCCGTTCGAAGCAGGGCGGACAAGTCGTGAACACGGTTCAGGCTGCTTGGAACTCTCCGGTGGCCAGAGGCACTCGAACAGCGCTAGGTGCCGAGCAAGCGTTGAATCCCGAAAATAGCACTTGTCAGAGAGTCGCCGGAGGGATCAGCAGCGTTAGTGGAGCCGCGAGTTATTCACCCTTCCCGCAGGTTCAAGCCGTCGCACGCGGCGGTCAGGTGGTGGGCGGAGTGATGACCTGGGTCGCCTGTCCTCTGATAGACGGCCTGCGGCGGCACACTCCTACCGAGGTCGCCGAGATTCGACGCATTCGCGAAAGATTGAATCGAAATCCCCCACCCGCGCCCTTCCCTGGAGCGGCCCGTTGGAATCCTTCCGTCGCTGGGGCCGGTCGGTAACCTGGCATCGCTAGGCTCTGATTTGAAAGCCGTGACTTTTTTTCGGGGGCGTTCATCTCAATACCCTTCGGGTTAGGAGAGTGGGTGGTCGGAAACCCCTGGGAAGATGGGGTCGCTCGTTTCGCCGAAGTCAGCGATCAGTGGCTCTTCGGAGTCGGGCCAGTTGTCGGTCGGCACAGGCACCGACCACTCTCCGATGTCGACTGGCTCCTGGTCTGGAAGCTTGACGGTCCAATAGCCTCCTAGCGGCTGGCCCGAAGAGGCGAAGACTTCCAGATGGAGCTCCTCACCCAGCCGATCGACGGGAAGCAGAAAAACGCCGTCAGGGCCGGTGACGGCCCAGGTGCTCCAGGCCTCCACTCGGCCTCCCACTAGTGGTTCTCCGTTTTCTAGCCGGACCCGTCCCGTGGCTGAAAGCACGGTGAACGGCTCCATCCGCTCCACCTCGTCGTGGAGTTCATCGAGTTCGTAGGAACTCAACAGTAGCCCACCCCGGCCGGAGACAAGAAGATCCATGTTGGACCAGTCGGGCCGAGTGGAAAAGTCTAGAGTAAAAGTTCCGTCAGGTCGGGAGAAGGCCCAGGCGACGGCTTCCTCGTCCCGTGACTGAGCTGTGACGACCAGCCCTGGGATAGGGGCGCCCGCATGGTCGAGGAGCTGCCCCGTCAAGCGCAAAGCCGGGTCCCCTTCGATCTGAGGCTCGCTTCCCATAAAAAGCGTTGGAGTGAGAGCTAGAAGCTCTCCTAGTGTCGTCAGGATCGTACCGTCGACACCTTCACGGGCCGCGACCTCAAGAAAAAGCTCACTGACCTGAAAGGACTGAACATCCTCGACCAGGTCAGTGAGCTGAGATCCGAGATCTTCCGACACCTCAAGCGCGACGATTCCGCTAGCGCGGTCAACAATCAGCATGAGTTGCCACCTTTCGTTGCCTAGGCCGGTAGAGCGACCTTCACCTGCTTGAGCTTGTCCACGATCAGGTTGAGATCATGGGGCCCGAGCTGCGGGGAGAGGGGCACTTCATCCTCGGCCCCCTCCTCACGCTTGATGATCGGCACTTTGCCGCCGGCGTCGTCGAAGTTGACGCTGCAAGACAGGGCGTTGGTGGCGAGTTTGTAGATCAGGGGGATCTGCTCGTAGGGCGTATTGGGGAAGTCACGTCCCCAGGCGCTCATGACGCTGACCGTCAACTCCTCGAGACTCATGGGTTTCCCCTGCTCTTCAAGGACCCTGCGGATCACTTCCACGGCGGGGGTATTCTTCCCAATGTCTTTTAATGCCATCAAACAAACCTCTTTCCTCTCAACTTGGAGGGCCATTGCTTAACCGCGGCGTCCCGGATTCCTTTCTGGCGCTTCGGTTGTCCGCTCCTCACGAGGCGTGGTGTAACTCGGACGATATACAGGACAGATTCGAACCTCGCAGAAAACACGATCCCGTGGCACCAGATCCCATTCGCGCCTTGCTTCATCGTCAACTGACGGCCTGGAAAGAAGACCCTCGACTGCACGCGGGGCAGCTCTATCTGCTCAGCCCTCTCAATTCCCTCGATGTTGAGGTCAGCTCCGTGGGAGAGGCTAGGGCCGTGGAGCAAGGGCTGCTTCAGGCTTTGCTTTCTCGCGCTTCCCGAGGGGAGCCCCAGGGGTTCGAGGATGTCCGCGAAGGTGAACGGATGCTAGTCTACCCGCTCGCGACCGACGGACTCCTTCAGGGGCTCTGGCTGCTTTTCCCCACCGATCCCTATGCCTCGCTCGCGGCCTGGTCGGAGTCGGCTCAGCGTTTTTCGAGCGAGCTTTTCACCTTAAGCCAGGCGGGCATGGGAGACCCGCCGACTTTTCGCCAGTTGGTCGAAGCCTTTCCAGCCTATGAGGAGAGCGAGCCGCCTCGCGAGCCCAAACCGCACTGGGAACGAAGTCGCTCCCAGGCGACGGTGCCCGCGGACCAGGAATTGGCGGAGGGGCTACTCGTCGACCACCTGCCTCTTTTTTGAAGAGGATTTCTACCAGGGGATTCCCGCTTTGGGCTGAGAAGGGGAAGAGATGATCGCTCGGCTTTTTCAGTTTCTTCTCTGGTCGTTCGGCTACGCCGCCCTCGACTTCTATCGCACGGTTCAGAAAGTGTTAGGCCGGGAGGAGCTCATCCGTCCTAGCACCGACGGCCTCGAACCGGTGGAGGTGGTTCGCGCTTGCCTGGAATCGTGCCTCGAGGTACGACGGATCGGTCCGACTCAAACCGCCACCGTGCTCTGCGCGGGATTTCGGCACTTTCGCGAACCGTGGGCGCGGGACTTCGGGTTCGCCAGCTACGGTCTGATCGCCGAAGGCCGTTCGGACGTGGTGCGTGACGGTGTCAAACTGTTTTTTCGGCATCAAAAGAGTACCGGCCAGCTCCCCTTGAAGATGCATTCCACGGTTTTGATCGAGCGTTATCTCCACTCGGTGTTCGCTCGTGTGCAGCCGGTCGATGCCAATTTGATTCCGCGCTTCATCACCGCGCACGGGACACGGTCGCTCGATTCGGCCTTGCTTTTGGTCATCGCTTGGGGTGAGGTCGTGCTGCACACTCGAGACGAAGAGTTGGCCGTCGACTTGCACGGCCAGGTGCTTTCGGCACTCGACTGGGTGGAGCGCTCAAAGGGCCGGTACGGGTTGCTCCATCAAGGCCCTTTCGCCGACTGGGCCGACTCGATCGCACGCCGGGGCGCCGTTCTCTACACCAATGTTCTCTGGTGGAAGGCGGTCAAGTGCCTCGAAGAGGTGGACGCTTTTCTACCCAATAAGCTGCATCCGCACAAGGACACCTCCCACGATATCGGAGAGCGGATCCTCAAGCACCTTTATTGTGAAAGGCTGGGCTATTTCAAAGGGACTCCTCATTCTCCGGTCTTCGCCAGCACGGGGAACTTCATGGCCGTCGCCTGGGGCCTGGCGACGCGTCGCCAAGCCTTTACGATTTTAGACTACGCGGATAAGGAAGAGTTGGCCTCACCAGTGCCGACCCGCGTGACCGACCGGGAATATCCCTTCTACCAGGTCGGTCCGGAGATGTGGATCGCCGGAATTTCCAACTATCACAGCTCTTGCGCCTGGATGTGGATAGGCGCTTGGCACACGGTGGCGAATCAAAGAGTCGGAAGGCACGAACGGGCCCGCCAGCTGTTAGACCAGATGCTGGAGACGGTGGGGCGAGACCGAACCGTTTATGAAGTCCACGCGCCGGACGGTAAGCCGCTGGCGACCAGGCTTTATCATTCGGAGGAGCCGCTTTCCTGGAACGCCGCGATGATTTTGTACGCCAACTCTGTGGTTGAAAAAGGGGAGTAGTATGAAAGAATGGGAGAATCGGCTGCGGGTAGGAATGTTCACCAACGTCTACCTGCCCACCACCAACGGTGTCGTCGTTTCGGTGGAGACCTTCCGGCGAGCCTTGACCGAGCTCGGGCACCATGTCTATGTTTTCGGTCCCAACAACGGAGACATCGAGGACCGGGCTCCCTACATCTTCCGCTACCCGGCGGTGGAGCTCCCTCTGCAGAAGTATCCGCTGACGCTGCCGGTCTCTCCCTACATAGACCATGTCATTCGTAACGTCAAACCCCAGATTCTTCACGCCAATCACCCCGCGCTCTTGGGACGAGTCGCTGAGCGCAAGAGCGCCGAGCTCGATCTGCCACTGGTCTTCACTTATCACACGCGTTACGCCGACTATTCCCACTACGCCGACCCGCTGCCCCAGGAAAACGTCAAAGAGTTTATCGATCACTGGTTAGCCTCGTTTATGACCAACTGTCATCAGGTCGTGGTGCCCAGCGAGAGTATCAAAAGTATGCTCAAGAAGACTTACGGAGATGCCGTCGCCGATCACGTCTCGGTGGTCCCGACCGGCGTGGAAACGGCCAAGTTCGCCAAGCTAACGCAGAGTCAGGCTCGACAGAAGCTAGGCTGGTCTAATGACCGAAAGATTCTGGTCTCGATGGGGAGGTTGGCTAAGGAGAAGAATTTCGACCTTCTTATTCGCGCTTTTGCTCGTCTTGGACAAGAAAATGCCCAGCTAACCATCATCGGCTCCGGTGACGAGAAGAAGCATCTCGAGACACTCGTGTCGGAGCTCGGGCTGGGCGATAAGGTGATTTTCACGGGGCTGGTGCCCTTCGACGATGTTCCGACCTATCTCGCCGCTTCCGACCTGTTTGTCTTCGCCAGTGTCACCGAGACTCAAGGGTTGGTGACACTGGAGGCGATGGCTTCCGGTCTCCCGGTCGCCGCGGTCGACGCTTCGGGCACTCGCGAGGCGGTCAGTCCGGAATGTTCTCGATTGGCCGAGGCTGACGAAGACTCTCTGGCGGAGGCCATGAAGACGATGTTGGAGGCGGAGGATCAAGAGACCCTTCGGCAGGCGGCCAGAGAGCGAGCGGAACAGTTCGATGTCCTGGTTCAAGGAGAAGCGATGCTGGAAGCCTATCGGCGAGCTCAAAGAGCTCACCGGGCCAAGTCGAAAGTGCTCATTTTGACGGAAAAGAACAAGAGTCGCTGGGAAGAATTGCTGGATTTTCTGCGGGTCTAATCAGGGGGCGACTCCTCGGGAAGCCGAAAGCCTGTCTTGAAGTAAGGATAGGGTGACGGCTTCTGAGCTCGGGTTCCCTCGGGCACCGCGTCATAGTTGAAGGGGCAATGACGGCAGCCGTTGCCGCAACAGAAACCTCGGCGCAGATGGTATCGCTCGGTCAGGACAAACTTGCCGTTTTCCATATAGAAGTCGTCCTCGCCGAGCGGCCTCATGGAGCCTCCCGAAGACTGGCTTCAAACGTCTCTTTGAGAAGGGTGTAGACTTCGGGCAGGTGACGAGGATGGAGAGGTTTGAGACCGGGTCCGGTGAGAGCATGGAGCGATTCGCCCGTCACCACCAGTGCCCCCCGACAAGTGCCCCGGTAGCCCATGGCGACCCTTAGGCCGCGGAAACTTAAGGGAAAAACTTCCAGTTCGAGCGTGTCTCCGTAGCCCAGCCTCCCTTTGAGTTCCACCGAGTAGGAGAGCACGGGGGCCAGTAGCCCTCGCGCTTCAAATTCTTGATACGGCATCAGGTGTTGCTGAAAAAAATCCGTGCGACTCTGTTCGAAGTAGACGGGGTAATGGGAGTGATGAACGACTCCCATCTGGTCGGTCTCGGCATAACGAACAGGGATGAAACTAAGGGACGTGAGCATGATGAGAGTTTGGAAGAAAAGAAAAACGGCCTACCCGTCAAGAGCGGCCGTTTTCAAAGTCACGAGAAGGTAGCTGTTAAGCCAGGGCGTTGAACTTCTTCATCAAGCGAGATTTTTTGCGGCCCGCCTGATTCTTGTGGATAACGCCTTTAGCTACAGCCTTGTCGAGCTCGGACATCGCTTTGGTTACGATGGCGAGAGCATCATCTTGGCCTTCACCGGCGACGACTTCATTAGCTCTACGCAAGGAAGTCTTGACTTTTGATTTCACCATCTGATTGCGAGCGCGTCTGCGCTCTTGAACCTTGATGGCTTTTTTTGCACTCTTTGTGTTGGCCACGAGAGACTCCCAAAGTTGTGATAGTCGCGCTAGTATAGTGGCCGACCTGAGGGTCGTCAAGGCATGTCGCGGTTTCATCGGAAAATAGCGAAAGTCAACCCGTTGCCCGGTCGACTTTTGCCGTGCTAACATTCGTTTTAGCCGTTTCGCGTAGGTACGGTGACCGAGCCCTTAATGTACTGAGCCGATGTTTTTACCTAGGGAGTAGTACTCCGTCGCCTTGTGTTGAGTGCCGGCGTTTTTCGTCGGAGTCCTGATAGGTGGCGGGCCAGAGGTGCGCCCTCCTGCTTTTGCAGGTTCAGGTACAGGCTCGTTAGCCGGCCCCGCGAGCGGCTTTTTTTCATGGCCCTCTAGGCTCGATCCCTTCGAGGCGAGAGAGGGGGGGGCACCCATCGGTAGCGAACGGCAAAGGTGACCAACTGTGATTGAAAGGCTCTCCAATGTCCGATTTCTCGCATCACGACCCCCGCGAAGTGCTTGAATTTATGCTAAGCCATGGAGCCGTTCGCTACGCCGGTAACGGTCAGGTGACCCATCTTCCATGTTCGCTCACTCCCTGGAAGGCGCCCTTGGATTTTGTCCAGGAGACGGAGCAGTCAACCTCTTTGGTCACCGAACTCTACCACGCGGTAGCCAGCGACGACGACTTCTTGCACCGAGAACTCGAGGCGGCGCGAGCGGCCGATCCGTTCATCGAGAATCTTTTCCTGGCCAAGGCTAAGGAGCGGGCGGGGAAACCCACACTCTACCTCAATCGCAACGACTGTATGCCCGCCTTGCAATCCGGTGGCGGCGTGTGGCCCAAGCAGGTCGAGATGAACTTGATGGCCTCGGCCCTCGGAGAAGCCTCTTCGGTGGTTTGGCGAATGCATCGATTTGTCGGACAGAATCTGGGTTGGAATCTTAAAGAGAACTGGGCTGGAAAAAATCTGGCGGATGCCCTGGCCGAGGGATACCGGCTGCTCAACGGAGATGGGGTCGTCTTGCTCCTGATCCCCGTCGGCGAGGTTTCTGTTTTCGACCAGCGCATTTTGGAAGCTCGACTGGTCGAGGAGCACGGACTTCGGACCAAGCGCGCTAGTTTGGAAGAGTTGGGCGAGCGGGGAGAGATTCGAGGGAGCGATCTCTATCTTGACGGCCAGAAGGTGTCCATCGCCTACTTTCGCTCCGGCTACGCGCCGTTTCACTATTCTAATGAAGCCGCCTGGAAGGCCCGCCATCTGATCGAGGAAAGCAGCACCGTCTCCATCCCTTCAGCCCGCACCCAGTTGGCCAACACCAAGTTGATTCAGCTCGTTCTTAGCAGCGAGGAGGTTCTGCGACGCTTCGTCAGGACCGAGACCGCCCAGAGACTAGCTCGAACCTTTGTCGCCTTCAGCAAACTCGATGAACCTTTTCGTGGACCCGACGGAACAGAGGCGTTGGGACGGGATATCGCTCTAGCCAATCCGGACGATTGGGTGCTAAAGCCGCATCGCGAGGGTGGCGGCAATAACTTTTTTGGAGACCAGCTGGTCTCGCAGCTCCAGACCATGACGGAGAAGGAGGGAGCGGCTTACATCCTGATGGAGAAGATTCGGCAGCCGGTCTTCGAGTCGGTTCGTCTTGTCGAAGGCCAGGCGATTCCGTGCCGCTGTTTCACCGAGTTAGGATTTTTTAGCACTGCCTACTACGATGTCGGAGCGACCGCGCCGAGATTCTTGAATACCGACGGGTACCTTTTGCGCACCAAAGACGAGAGTATGGACGAGGGATTGGTTCTCGGAGGATTTTCGTTCCTCGACACCTTGGCTTTCTAAGGCGAAGACTTAGAATTTGTCCTTAGCCTGGCGAAGGGCTTTAAAGACCTCGGCGGGCTCCGACTTTCCCGTGTAGGCTTGAACCTCAGGACTGGACAGGCGAAGAAATGGATTGGTGGCAAGCTCAACCTCGAGTGACAGCGGGACCGACGGAACTCGGTGATTTGCTTTGCGCTCGGCCAGCGTTTTCTCTCCCAGGACCGCCTCGGCCCAACGTAGGTTGTTGCCGGTATATTCATGTCCACACCAGATCTGTGTTTGAGGCGGGAGAGTGCCAACTCGAGCAACCGAACGGTGCATGTCCTGGTAATCGCCCGCGGGGACGGCTCCGCAACTGGCTCCGAATAGCACGTCTCCGGAAAACAGATGGTGTGATTCTGGGAAATGATAGGCGACATGCCCTTCGGCGTGGCCGGGAAGTTCTAAGACAAGGGCGACCTCTCCGGCGAACTCAAGCCGATCGCCTTCGCTCACCGTGCGGGTGTTGAAAACCCTATCTTTGTCGCGCCTGCTGCAAACCACCGGAAGCTCTTGAAAACTCTGAAGAATTCCTGGGATCCCACCGGTATGGTCGCTATGGTGGTGGGTGATCCAGATGGCTTCGGGTTTGAGCCCTCGCTGTTCGAGAAATCCCAGGACGGGAACTGGCTCGGCCGGATCGATCAGCAGCGCTACCCGGCGCGCTTCATCGACGAGAACGTACGAGTAGTTGTCCTTTAGGGTTGGGATGAAGTGGACCCCAGGGGCACGTGGTACGCGCAAGGTCGATTAATGAGCCACGGGAATCGAGAGAACGCTTCCCATGACGTATCCGATGGCAATGATCACGGCGGCGACCACAATGGCCACGGCCATGTTACCTTTGCGCAACTCTTCCATCTCGTCTAGGCCCGGCGTCACGAGGTCGAAAAGTTTGACCCCCAAGCCTGTGCCGAAGCCCATGAAGATGGCGGATAGAACCGCCCAGGCGAATGCTTTGCCAACTTCCTCGAACATGATAAGAAACTCCCTCCGGTTTCGAGCCAAATTCCCGGCTTTAAAAGGGATCCCTTCCGCTGCTTCCTTTGGAAGGAAGCAACAGACTTCCAGTCCAATCCTATGAAAGGGGCAAAGTTTGTAGGAGTGTACCGCTGTTGCGAGAGTTGAAAGAGCTGGCTTTGCCGGAAACGCTTGAGGAGCTATGGGAAAAGAAGGCCTTCTATGGCCCTAAAGCCCACGTGATCGCGGGGGGGACGGAACTTGTCGTCGACCCTCCGGAAGGGGTCGAATGTCTCATCGACATACGACAACTGGGACTCGACGAGATCGTCGAGTCCCAGGGTAGCATTTCCATCGGCGCTACCACGACGATGGAGACCCTGGCGCAGTCTCCGGTGGTGGCGTCGTTGGGTCAAGGCATGCTTTGCCAGTCCAGCTGTCAGGGCTGGCCGGCTCCGGTCCGAAGCGCGGCGACGCTGGGAGGAAATCTCGCCGGAGGAGACCCTTTCGCCGATACTCCGGCGGCGCTACTGGCTTTGGGTGCTCAGGTGATCCTGAGTACCCAGAGGGAAGAGAAAAGCGTTCCCATCGAAGAATTCTTTTTGGATTATCGCAAGACGGCCGCCGAGGATGCGGTATTAGCCCGGGTTTGCATTCCGCGCACCCCGGTGGGAGGGAAAGGCGCCTTTATGAAGTGCGCTCCGTCCAATATCGATAAGGCGATGATCAATCTCGGTGTCTACCTTGAGTTGGTGGACGGCCGATGCCAAAACGTGCGAGTGGCTGTGGGGGCCGTGACGCGAATTCCGCATCGGGTGTCCGAAGTGGAAGTGCTGATGACCGACGAGACTCTGGGCGTTGACTTGATCGAAGAAGCGGCTGAAGTCGTCTCCCGCGCGGTGGAGCCGATGCTGGATATTCGAGCATCGGTGGAGAAGCGGCGCGGGCTGCTCTCGATCTTGTTCAAACGCGCCGCCCATCAAGTCGCCCAGACTATGTAGCGTTTGACCACCGATGGTCTCTGGGTAGAACGTTTCCGGTTGCGATCGATGATCGCCCAAAGGGAGGAAGCGATGCCCCAGATCACGATCGAGGTTGATTCCCAGGTCTATTCGGCCGAGGTTCCAATGGGAGCCACTCTGCGCCAGTTTCTCAAGAATGTGGGAGTCGAACTGGAGCCGGAGGCTCTCTTGTTCGACGGCCAACGGGTGCTGTCGGCTCATCTTGAAATGGCTTTTCGCCACCAGAGCGGCAAGCTGCGAACCGAGATTCCTCAAGAATTCTTGCGCGAAGTCGCGGCTCTAACTCCGGAGTCTTTGATGGTGGGCGCGGACCGCTAGAAACGGTCGAGACCGGTCGTCTCTCCTTATAGCGATGGAGCCATCGCTTGAGGGGCGGAGAAGGCGTAGGGTGTCGGACGTCCTTCATGGGCCACCCGTTCGACAAAGTTGCACAAATGGTTGACAAGCCATGTGAAGTAGACCGGGGTGATGACATCGGGCTTGGCTTCCGGCACCGGATTCATGAAGTCGATAGCGTACGGCACGCCGTCACGAATAGCGAATTCCACGGTGTTGAGATCGTAGCTCAAGGCTCGGCAGAGGGTTCGACACGAGGAGACGATCTGTTCGCCTAAGCTGGGCGACAGATGCTCGTGGTCGACGATGTATTTACGGGCCGAGGGATCGTAGCGGGTCGGCAGTACGGCTTCCGCTCCGACGACGAAGCAGCGAACGTAGTGCTCGAAGTCGATAAACTCCTGCAGCATCATCACGTCCATCATCGACTCGTCATACACTTTGACGAGCTGCTCGATCGATTCGATACGATAGACTTCACGCCAGCCGTATCCGTCGAAAGGTTTGAGGATGGCCGGTAGGCCGACTACCTCGACGACCGACTCCCAATCGAACTCCTCCCGCAGATTGTGCAGGTCTTCGCGGTTGAGGACACGGTCGTCATACTCGCGGGCTGGTAAGAGAACGGTTTTGGGCACGGGGATGCCCAGTCGTTCGGCTAGCCCGTAGTTGAAGAACTTATCGTCACATAAAAACCGAAAGGGATTATTGATAACGTAGGTTCCGCTCAGAGCGGCTCGTTTGAGGTAGGCTTGATAGAATTCGTAGCAATGAGAAAGCCGGTCTATAATGACATCGTAAGGGCATTTCTCCTCAAGAGAGACCGGGCCAAGGCTCACCCATTCCGCTTTGACTCCCGGCCGGCTATTGAGCTCAGCCAAGAGAGCGATGGTGAAGACCTCCTGGCCGGAGATGATACCGACGGAGACCATCGTGGAAAGAGTCCGTTCCGCCTAGACGCCGCTGAAGGCCACGGCTTCCTCTTCACGCCGGCTCGTGGTGACCTGGTGGCCAAAGGAGCCGCGCGCGTTGAGGAGCCCTCGCTCGATAGTACTGGTCGTCATTGTCTTGCAGTGGAACTGCCCGGACAGAAACTGTAGCGCTTTCATAGGATCGGTGTGCGCGCCGCAAGTGTAAATATCCACGGCGGCGTATCCGATCTCGGGCCAGGTGTGGATGGAAAGATGCGACTCGGAGATGACGACCACTCCGCTCACGCCGTGGGGAATGAAACGATGAAAGGCGACCTCGCGAACTTCAGCGTTAGCGACTTCCGCGGCCTTGACCATGGCTTCTTTGACCCGTTCGAGGTCGGTTAAGATTTCTGGGTCGCAGAGCGACATCTCTGCAACGATGTGGCATCCCAAAGCTTTCATCGGGAGCTCCTTTCGTGGTGGTGGTGGGTCCGCCTCCGAAATTCGCGGGGCCAAAGGCCCCGCTGCACAGCACGTAATGATAGCGACCAAGGTCCGTTTTGTAAAGAGTTTTTTCGATGGGAGAATGGTCAGGGGCAGGACTACTTTGTAGCTGAAAGGAAAAAACTTTCAAGAAATCAAGGGCGGCGGAGGAAACGTGCCGTCGCCAACTCGAGGAGACCTTGGAGGCACTGCTTCAGTTCGTCAGAAGTATCAAGCCCGTCGACCTGCTGGATGTCACGCTGGTCACGGTCTGTATCTACTTCGTTCTCAAGACGATCCAGAAGACTCGCGCGGTGCAGATCATTCAAGGAATTGGAGTGATCCTCTTTCTACTGATGGTCGCTCATCTGTTCGAGTTGCAGACGCTGACCTACATCCTCAACTGGATCCTGGTTTCCCTGGCCGTCACTTTGCCCATCATCTTTCAGCCCGAGTTGCGGCGCGCTCTCATGCAGTTGGGGCAGCAAGGGGTGTTGAGTGGTCCTAACACCACCAGGATGGATAAAACCGAACTGGCTACCCTGGTCGACGACCTCGCTTACGCCGCGGTCGCGCTCTCGACTCTGCGTCATGGGGCGCTGATCGTGATCGAACAAGAGGCGGGTTTGGAGGACTACATTGAGACGGGGCAGAGGCTGGATAGCTTGATCAGCTCTAAGCTTTTGGTCGGACTGTTTCATCCCAAGACGCCCCTGCACGACGGCGCGGTGATTCTGCGGGGGCCGCGACTCGTCGCGGCGGGGTGTACCCTGGCTCTCTCCTCTCACCCGGTGGACGCTAAGTTTGGGACCAGACATCGAGCCGCTTTGGGTGTCTCCGAGCAGGCCGATTGCGTGGTTCTTGTGGTCAGCGAGGAGAGCGGCGAGATTCGCATCGCTCACGACGGAAATTTCTCTCGCGCGATGCGCGACGAGGGTGAGGTGAAAGCTCAGTTGAGCCGATATCTCGCTGTGGAAAGTCGCGACGCGGGTGGCGGAAGGCTCCGCTTGCCGCTACGGGCCGGGGGAAGGGCCAAGGCACCATGAAGAAAGGAACAAATTTTGGACTCAAGGTGCTGGCCACGGTGCTGGCGTTCGTACTTTGGACTTATGTTCGACTGACACTCGGAGGCGTGACAAAGGAGATCATCAGTCAACTGGTGCTTCAGGTGCCGTTAGAAACTCGAGGTTCCGGTGCCAGCCTGATTCCCTATGAAAAATCGGCGGACACGATCACGATCACTCTGCGCGGAGAAGAGGCGGTGGTCTCCTCGTTGAGAGAAGGTTTGGTCACCGCTTACGTTGACGTGGCCGACATGGTCAGTGGGAGCCATTGGCCCGAGGTGCAGGTCCTGGTCCCCCAGGGGATCCAGATTCTCGCGGTGGAGCCACGGTCGGTCAACGTCAAGCTCTCCCCGCCGATGTTTAAGGAGGTTCCCGTCATGGTGGAAACCACCGGCGAACCGAAAGCTGGCTTTAAGGTCGCAAAGCCCTCTTTCACGCCGCGAGCGATCCGCCTCCAGGGCCCTGAGGCGTTGATCGATCAGGTTGATAAGATCGCTTGTCTTGTTCCGGTGGACGGTCTTGATGAGACTTTTTCCCTAACTCTGCACAATCTGACCCTGGTCAATTCTAACGGAAACGCTGTGATGGGCCTGGATTCTAGTGTTCGCATGGTACCACGACAGGTGTCGGCGACTATCCCCATTCAAGCGACCGAAACGATCCACACCTTACCGGTGACGCTGGAGAATATTCGTGTCGATCAAAAAGCTGGATACTCCTACAGCGTGGAGATCGAGCCGCAGTTTGTTCAGGTGAAGGCGTTGCCTCAACAGAAACTCCCGGATGGTTTGGCCACCGAGTTGGTTCGCTTCTCGCCCTCCACGGAAGTGCAAGAAAAAGAAGTTGGTTTTTCACCGACCAAGGGCGTCACCACCGTGGGGACTCCCAGGGTTAAGATCCGAGTATTGCCGCGCAAAAGTCCGGCCTCAAACGGTACGGGAGCACCGGAACAGTCTTGACCAGGATGTCCTCGCGGTAAGAGCTAATCTCCCCGTCCATGGCAGGTCTAAAATTTGGCACCGATGGGGTGCGCGGTAAGATAAATACGACTCTCTTGGTGGAAGACATCCTTCGTTTGGGGCAGGCTCACGGCTACCAATTGCGGACCGAGACGAAGTCGCCCGGGCGTCCGAGGATCGTCGTCGGACGAGACTCTCGAGTTTCTGGGCAAGCCCTTTTGGGCGCGTACTCCGCTGGCTTGATGAGCCAGGGGGTCGACGTTCTCGATGTCGGAGTGTTGCCCACTCCGGGTGTCGCCGTCGCGGTTCGACATTTCAAAGTCGACGGCGCCGCGATGATCTCCGCTTCCCATAATCCCGTTCCGGACAATGGCATCAAGCTGTTCGGCTCCAGTGGTAAAAAACTCGATGATTCTCAAGCGCGGGAGCTTGAGGCCTTGGTGGCCCGAGCTCATGAGCTGGACTCACCTCAAGGGGTGGGCTTGGGTCGGGCGGAGGTCGCTGTAGAGGAGGCCAGGAAGGTCTATCATCAGTTTCTGCTCGACAACCTCGAGGGATCACTCCAAGGCCTCAAGATCGTTCTCGACTGCGCCTATGGGGCCGCGGCAGGTCATGCCAGAGACGTTTTCGCCTCGGCCGGAGCGGAAGTTGTGGCGTTGTGCGATCAGCCCGATGGCGAACGGATCAACGTCGCCTGCGGTTCCACGGACCTGGCTGGTCTCCAGCGGGCGGTACTAGAGCATGAGGCGAATTTAGGGTTGGCCTTCGACGGCGACGCCGACCGCTGCCTGGCGGTGACCAATAGCGGTCAGGCGGTGACAGGCGATCAGATGATGGTGGTCATCGCTCGTCAACTCAAGGAGCGGCAGCGACTCAAGGGAGATACTGTCGTCTTGACGGTGATGAGTAACCTTGGGGCGGAGCTGGCTCTGAAAGAGAGTGGAATCGGCGTGGTCCGAACTCAAGTCGGAGACCGTTACGTCTACGAGGAGATGGAGCGGCGCGGCGCCGTCCTAGGGGGCGAGCAGTCGGGTCACGTCTTGCTGCTCGATCGGCACTGGTCGGGGGATGGGATGATGGCGGGACTCGTCTTTTCCGGTGTGATCGCCGCCCTGGGTCGTTCGGTGGACGAGCTCATCGCCAATATTCCAGAAATGCCTCAGAAGTTGGTGAATGTGGGTGGTGTCGATAAAGACCGCTTGGATGCGCCGGCTGTGGCCGCGGCTATCGCAGAAGCCGAGAAGCGACTTCAGCCTGATGGAAGGTTGTTGGTTCGGCCCTCGGGCACCGAACCTTTGGTTCGGCTGATGGCCGAAGGCCCCGATGCCCGACGCATCGACGAAGTGTTGGAAGCTCTTCGCCAAGTGGTCTTGCGAGAGCTAACCTTGAACTCGTAGGATATAAAAACCTTATCGCGGTTCGATAATGTTTTTATAGGCCTTGATGCCGATGAATAGGACAGCGGCGATGGCTGCGCATGCCGGTAAAGCGTAGTTCGCTGTGTTCATTATCAGAAGCCCGATCAGGACAAAGCCGACCGCCGACGCGGGAGCGGCGATGTTGGCATGCTTGATGACCTCTCGCCTTTTCTCGAGGCAGGCCTTGTGATAGACGTTGGCGCCCTCGACCTCACTGACTGTAACGCCTTGAGAACGGACCTGGCTGAGATTACAGATCGGACATTTCACGACCTCGTTGTCGGTTCCGCAGGTTTTGCAAAGCAAAGGACGTTTGGTGCGAAGCTTCTCGATACCGAAGATGTCGTGGTGGTTGATCGGTTGATTGCACTTCGAGCAAGATAGCGGCTTCTTCGTGTTACAAGAAGGGCAAGACACCTGTTCGGTCGGATCGACATTCCCGTTGCATTCACGGCAGTTATAGACAGGCATGTGTTCTTTAGTTCTCCTGGGCTGGTTCAATGACCGCCGACATTGAACCCTTACAGTGTTCAATTCTCGGGTCGGCTCCGTATCCATGGATACGATCTCGTTCTAATTCGGCTCTCTCTCGGTGGGTGGAGAAGACGATGACTCGCCCCGTGGCGTCCACCTCTTGAGCCATCTGAAAGCATGTGGAAGGAGGGTGGCCGAAGAGGTCGGCGAGCATTCCAATGACATATTCATAGGAATGATAGTTGTCGTCGAGCAGGACCACATTCCAAAGGGGAAGGGTCTTGCGTTTAGCCTGAACTTCTTCTCGTTCGAGAGTGGAAGTCGAGCCACTGGGAAGATCTGTCATATGTACTATTTGGCCCTAGCCTAACGCGAATCCTTCGAGACTGACAAAGGGCAACCTTATAAGTCAAACGAAGGCCTCTATTCATACCTTCAGTGGAGAGGCTAGTGAGAAAGGCATGCAGATAGAGGTTGTCGGGCCAGGTAGTTTTCACCGGGAGGAGCATTTCTATCCCCGGGTTCTCAATGCGCGTATGCATCCTCTGGTAGCGCACTTCTTGCGAATGCCCGTCCCTCGAATGGTGGCTCGTTTCTGTCATCTCCATCCGGGTGTGGACCGCAAAGTCTTGGAGGAATGCCTGGCCTATCAGCCCCGTTATTTCCGCTGGTCGGGAGCCGATCTGTTTCACGTGGCCAACCTCGATGGGCTTCGTACGATGATACTGGTGGAAACCAACAGCTGCCCGTCCGGTCAGAAGTCGACCCCTTTGCTGAGCGAGGAGCAGGAGGAGGGGGGGTACCGTCTGATGGTGGAGAGGACTTTGCTCCCCTTCTTTCGCCGTTCAGGGCGATCCAGTGGCGTCGCCGCGGTGATTTACGACAAGAACAAGATGGAGGTTTCCGGTTACGCCGCGGCTTTGGCCGACCAGCTCGAAGAGCCGATCTATGTGGTTCCTTTTTTTGATGGAGAGGACAATTCCCACATCCGCTATCACGACGACTTTTTACAGATTCGAACCTCCTCCGAGGCGGAGTGGTTGACGGTGCGCGCGGCCTTTCGGTATGTGACCCAGAAACCTTGGAATCGCATTCCGCACGGCGGTAAGACAGCTATCGTCAACCCTATCGTGGCATGTCTTGCCGGAGGGAGAAATAAGGCGACCGCGAGCCTGGCCTACGAATTGATGAACGCCGAGTTGATGGGCTCTGGGCTTGTGGTTCGGACACCCGAGACCTTTCGAAACGTGACCAAGTCGGAAGTTCCTTTGCTGATGAAGCAGATGGGTGGTTTCGGGGTCGTGAAGGTACCTTACGGCAACGCCGGCCAAGGCGTCTACACCATCACCACGCAGGCCGAGTTAGATGCCTTCATGGAACTCGACTTCGAGTACGACAAGTTTCTCGTGCAAGCGTTGTTGGGAAATTTCGAGTGGAGCTCCAAGGGCCGAGCCGGTCACTTCTTTCACGTAGGGACCATCCCTAACAAGAACAACGAGATCTATGTGGCCGACTTGCGCATGATGATCTCCTCGACCGCTGATGGGTTTCGGCCTCTGGCTGTCTACGGACGGCGCTCTCGCAAGCCTTTAGCCGACCGCCTGGATCCAGGGGCGAACTCCTGGGACATGCTGGGAACGAATCTTTCCATCAAGGAAGGGAAAAATCAGTGGGGCAGTGACACCCATCGCCTCTTGATGATGGACGATCGAGATTTCAATCAGATGGGATTGGGTGTCGACGCGCTCCTGGAGAGTTTCATTCAGACGGTTCTAGCCACCATCGCTATCGATAAAATGGCGGCGAACCTGGTGACGGCTAAGGGAAAATTTCGAATGAAGCTCTTCCGAGAGCTTTGCGACGATCGTGAGTTAATCAAGGAAGTGGAAAGAGCGTATGAGGGCGGCATCAAAGAAGCTTAAGCCGGAACAGTATCCCAAGGGTCAAATTACAAAACTCTGGTTGCATCTTTACCAGGATGCCACGGGGCGCCCTGTGGACGTTCCGTTCTTGATCGCGCGTGGAGCCGAGGATGGACCCACCATGGGGATAGCCTCAGCCGTTCACGGTAATGAACTCAACGGAATTCGCATCATTCACAACCTCCTTCGCTACCTGGACCTCGGTCAGTTGAAGGGGAACCTCCTGTGCGCTCCGGTGGTGAATGTTCCCGCTTTCAACGACGGAAATCGGCTTTTCCCCGACGGCTTGGACCTCAATCACGTCTTTCCGGGCAAGCCCGACGGGCGTCCGGCCGAGCAGTACGCTCGCACTTTCGTGCAGGCATTTCTCCCCAACATCAACTTTCTCATCGACATTCACACGGCCAGTGTGGGCAGAACCAATACCATGTATGTTCGGGCGGATCTCACCGACCCTGTCAGCCAGCAGATGGCCGAGGCCTTCAATCCGGAGATCGTGCTCCAGGCCCGAGGTTCTGACGGAACACTCCGCCGCAACGCACTCAAGAAAGGCATCCCCTCGATCACGGTGGAGGCTGGAAATCCTAACGTCTTCCAGGGCCGGATCGCTACCGAGGGCGATCTCGGGGTGCGGAACATTCTTATCGAGTTAGGCTTTCTTCCCGGAGAGAAGCTGCTGCGACGTGATCCGGTCTACTGTCCCGGCTCGACCTGGCTTCGGACCACGGGAGGTGGTCTTCTCGAGCCTCGTTTTCGTCTGTTCGACCGAGTCAAGAAGGGAACGGAGTTGGCTGTGGTACTGGACCTTTTCGGGGAAAGGATACGGTCCTATCGCGCGCCCTACGACGGAATCGTCATCGGTATGGCGGCCAATCCGGTCTCGGTACCGGGAACGCGATTTTGCCATTTCGGAAGACTAGGGGAGTGAGCGTTTGGCTACTGTCCCATCTGGATAGCTCTCCCGGGAACCGTCTCTTCCTCGAGGAGGCGTCCCATCGAGATGTGGAAGCTTTTCAGATGAAGCCTTCGGAGCTTTGCTGGTCGGCTTCCGCCCAAGGGCTTGGATTTGTCGATGCCGAGCTACCGAAGGTGATTTTCACACGTCTGGGAAGCTCCGCCTCGGAGGCCGACCTTCTGACCGTTCGGGTGGCTGAAGCGGCCGGCGTTCCGGTACTCAATTCTTATTCCGCTTTGCGCCTGTGTCGGGATAAGGCCAAGACCTATCTTTGCTTGAAGCAAAACGGTGTGCCAATTCCTGACACCTTGTGGCTCTCGTCTCGATGGAGTCCCGAGCTCATCGAGCGGCATTGTGGGCCTCCTCCTCACATCGTCAAGCTATCCCAGGGTACCCAGGGTCAAGGAGTCATGCTCAGCGAGAGCTGGCGGAGTTTGACCTCGCTTTTGGAAGCGATGCGAATGCTCGGAGGGCAGGTATTGATTCAGAGATTTCTTGCCGAGTCTCAGGGGAGAGATACCAGAGTGCTGGTAGTCGGAGGGAAGGTCCGCGGCGCGGCGATTCGCCAGGCTAGGGACCCCGATGAATTTCGCTCGAACCTCCATTTGGGAGGACAGGCGACAGTGGTGAGGCCGTCCGAGCGCCAAGTGGAGGTCGCTGAGGCCGCTGTCGCCAGTCTCGGGCTCGAGGTCGCCGGAGTCGACTTGCTAGAGACTTCCAAGGGACCTGTCGTGGTCGAAGTGAATGGTTCACCGGGATATGAGGCCTCTCCGTTTTTCGTGAAACATATCTGGGATTATCTCCAGGATAGGTATCTGGGGAGGGAGACTTTTCGTCAACCCGAACCGAGGCCGATATGACCAAGGTCCATAAGCTTTCGGTTGTCATTCCTGCTTACAATGAAGAGCGTACGATCTTAGACATTCTTAACGCGGTTGTGCGAACCCAGCTGCTCGGTGATACTTCCAAAGAACTCATCGTCATTGACGACGCTTCGACCGACCGGACTCGTGAACTTGTACAAATTTGGCATGCCGAGCATCCAGAAGTTGACCTCGTTCTTTTGGAACAGGGCAGAAATCAGGGGAAGGGCGCTGCACTTCATGCTGGTATAGCGCGGGCTTCCGGTGACTATCTCATCATTCAGGACGCGGACCTTGAATACGATCCGAACGAGTATGAACTGTTGCTCGAACCCATTCGAAAGGGTCAAGCCGATGTGGTTTTTGGCTCGCGGTTCTTAGGGGGCAAGGCTCATCGAGTGCTCTTTTTCTGGCACACCATTGGGAATAAGTTTCTGACCTTTTGCTCGAATGTCGGCACGAATCTCAATCTGACCGACATGGAAACCTGCTACAAGCTGTTTCGAACCGACTTGATCCAAGGGTTGAGGTTGGAGCAGAAACGATTCGGCTTCGAGCCCGAAGTCACAGCCAAGATCGCCCGGGTCCCGGGAGTTCGTATCTATGAAGTCGGCATTAGCTATTATGGCCGGACTTATGCCGAGGGGAAGAAGATCGGTTGGAAAGATGGTGTCCAGGCTATCGCCTGTATATTGAAGTACAACTTTCTGAAGGCTTCCTAGAGTGAAGCGCATCTTAGTCACTGGTGGCGCGGGTTTTATCGGCTCACATCTTTGTGCCCGTTTGGTCCGTGAGGGACACGATGTCTTGTGCTTAGACAACTTTTTCACCGGACGCAAGCGCAATGTCGCGGAATTGATATCGTTGCCGAACTTCGAGTTTCTCAGGCATGACATCACGGAACCGATCCTGTTGGAGGTCGAACAGATTTATAACCTGGCCTGTCCGGCTTCCCCGGTTCATTATCAGTTCAATCCCGTGAAGACGGTAAAGACCAATGTCATGGGCACACTGAATATGCTGATGTTGTGCGACCAGGTGGGAGCGACCATGCTTCAAGCCTCGACCTCTGAGGTGTATGGGGACCCCGAAGTTCACCCGCAACCGGAGGAGTACTGGGGCTCGGTCAATCCTATTGGTAGTCGAAGCTGTTACGACGAAGGCAAGAGGGTGGCTGAGACTTTATGCATGGACTACCATCGTCAGAGTCGAGTCCCCGTCAAACTGGTTAGGATTTTTAACACCTACGGTCCTCACATGGCCTTTGATGACGGGCGGGTGGTGAGCAATTTTGTTGTTCAGGCTCTACGGGGCGAGCCGATCACGGTCTATGGCGATGGCAAGCAGACTCGCTCGTTCTGCTTTGTCGAGGATTTGGTGGACGGTCTGATTCGGATGATGAATGAGACAGCGCTCGACTACACTGGACCGGTCAACCTCGGTAATCCACGTGAAAGCACGATGTTGGAGCTTGCTCAGTTGGTTATCTCTCTCACCGAATCGAAGTCTGAACTGATCTTCGCCCCGCTGCCCGACGACGATCCGCGCAAGCGCTGCCCCGACATCACTCGGGCTAAATCTGTTCTCGGTTGGAGTCCCACGATCTCTTTGGAGAACGGGCTGGCGCGGACTGTTGAGTATTTCCGGAGCTGTCCAGAAACTTTTCACTCAACACGAGCGAGCCGTCGGGCCAAGCTTTGGGAGACTCGGGTTCCTTAAGGAAGGTTGTGATGATATGCGAGTGACTCGAGGGGCTGGCTTTTTAGAGGGACTTTTGGCACGGCTGCGATGTCGGCAGGCGAACAAGTTGATATCGCCGGACCTTCGGTCGGGTCGACTTCTCGATATCGGCTGCGGGAGCTATCCACTGACCCTCACGAGTACACCCTTTCGCGAGAAATATGGCCTTGACCGGGAGGTTCAGGAGTCCCAGGTGAGCGAGTTCGCCTCTTTTGGGATCGAGCTACGAAGGCATGACATCGAACTCGAGGAGCGCTTGCCGTTCGACGACGCCACTATGGACGTGATCACGATTTTGGCTGTCGTCGAGCATCTGGATCGGCCCATACTGCAACGACTTTGTCGCGAAGCCCATCGCGTACTTCGGCCGGGAGGCCAGCTTATCGCAACCACGCCCGCGTCGTGGACTGGACCGATTCTAACCTTTTTGGCTCGAATTGGGATGTTGAGCCAAGAAGAGATCGAAGAGCATCGCGACCTTTTGACGCGAGGCGAAATGGAAGCGAACCTGAGAGCCAGCGGCTTCCCTCAGGTTCGCTCAGGGCTCTTTGAGCTTGGCCTCAACAGCTGGTTTCTAGCTCTCCGATATAACGCGTCCTAAGTCAATTTGACGTTGATCGGTTCCACATCCCAGATTTCGTCGGCGTACTGGTTGATGGTACGGTCGCTAGAGAACTTCCCGCAGCGAGCGATATTGCGCAGTGCGATTTTGGTCCACTCGTCCTTTTTGGCGAAGGCGGCCGCTGCTTTACGCTGGCAGCGGACGTAGGACCAAAAGTCCGACATTACCATGAAACGGTCCGTTTTGATCAACTCGTCCAGGATGGGATAGAAGACCCCAGGCTCCTCGGGGCTGAAGTGATTTTGGGCGATCAGGTCGATCACTTCGCGCAGGGGAGCGCATTTCTCATACTCTCTATAGGGGTTGTAGCGGCTCTTGGCTTTCTCCTCGACCTCCTCGGCGGTCATCCCGAAGAGGAAGAAGTTGTCGTGACCGACGCACTGCCGGATCTCCACGTTGGCCCCGTCCAGGGTGCCGATAGTCACGGCGCCGTTCAAGGCGAACTTCATGTTCCCGGTACCGGAAGCTTCATAGCCGGCGGTGGAGATCTGCTCGGAGAGGTCGGCCGCCGGAACGAGGATCTCGGCCAGTGACACACTGTAGTTCTCCAGGAACACCACGCGGATGCGCCCATCGACGTCAGGGTCGTTGTTGACCACCTCGGCCACCGCGTTGATCAGCTTGATGATCCGCTTGGCCAGGAAGTATCCCGGAGCCGCTTTGCCAGCGAAGATAAAGGTTCTTGGAACCACTTCGGTGGCCGGATTCTTCTTGATCTCGTTGTAGAGATGGATGATGTGCAGCACGTTGAGGTGCTGGCGTTTGTATTCGTGGAAACGCTTGATCTGGATGTCGAAGAGAGATTCGGGGTCGATCTCCAGGCCTTTGTGTTCGGCGACGTAGTCGGCCAGACGTCTCTTGGCTGACTCTTTGACCTTGCGGAACTTGTCACGCAGGGCCTTTTTAGGAATGTGATCGTCGAGATCGGAGAGTTCCTCGAGGTCTTTTTTCCAGGCAGTTCCGATCGTCTTGTCCAGAAGTTCGGTCAGTTCGGGGTTCGAGTACTGGATCCAACGGCGCGGAGTCACTCCGTTGGTCTTGTTGTTGAAGCGTTCGGGGAACATCTCGGCGAAGTCGGTCAAAACGCGGGTGCGAAGCAGTTCAGTATGCAGCTCGGCCACGCCGTTGACGGAGAAGGAGCCGACCACGGCCAGGTGAGCCATTCGGATCATACGGGGCGACTGGCTCACGATCGACATGCGATCGATACGGTCGGTCTGTCCGTAGTATTTTTTTCGAACCTGGTCGAGAAAGCGGCTGTTGATTTCGTAGATCAGCTCTAAGTGGCGAGGTAGCAATCGCTCGATCAAGGAGACCGGCCACTTCTCGAGCGCTTCCGGCAAGAGAGTGTGGTTGGTGTAAGCGAAGGTCTTCTGGGTGATCTTCCAGGCGTCGGCCCAAGGGAGGTGATGCTCGTCTAAGAGGATTCGCATCAATTCGGGAATGGCGATAGTGGGATGGGTGTCGTTGAGCTGGACGGTCACCTTGTCGGCGAAGTTGGAGAAGTCGTCGTGATCGCGTAGGTAGCGACGAACGATGTCAGCCAGCGAGCAGGCCACGAAAAAGTACTGCTGCTTCAGGCGGAGCTCTTTGCCCTGCATGGAGTTGTCGTTGGGGTAGAGCACCTTGGAGATGTTCTCCGACTCTGTTTTGGCCCGCACCGCGGCTTCATAGTCGCCCTGGTCGAAGGATTTGAAGTCGAAGGCTTCGTCGGCGGTGGAGCTCCAGAGCCTGAGATTGTTGACCGTGTTGTTGCCGTAGCCGGGGATGGGGGTATCGTAGGGCATACCGATCACGTTCTGGGTGTCGACCCAGCGAATACGCACGTCACCAGCCGAGTCCAGATAGGCCTCGGTGCGGCCTCCGAAATGCACGGCGACCGAGTACTCGGGACGCGCGATCTCCCAGGGGTTGCCAAACTTGAGCCACTGGTCGGGGGCTTCCACTTGGTAGCCGTTTTCGAGCTCTTGGCGAAAAATTCCAAACTCGTAGCGAATGCCGTATCCGGTGACTGGAAGTCCCAGGGTGGCACAACTGTCGAGAAAACAGGCGGCCAAGCGTCCCAAGCCTCCGTTGCCCAGTCCGGCGTCGTGCTCGACCTCCTCGATGTCATGCGCGGACAGATCGAATTCGGAGAGGGCTTTGCCCATCTCTTCACGGATGCCAAGGTTGAGCAAGTTGTTGCCTAAAAGGCGTCCCATCAGAAACTCGGCGGAGAGATAGAAGACCCGCTTAACACTCTTTTTGTTGTAAGTGTCCTGAGTGGCCGCCCAGCGCTGGATCAAGCGATCGCGAACGGTCAGGGCCTCGGCTCGAAAAAAGTCGTAAGGGGTGGCTATCTCGACGGTACGGCACTGTGAATAGAGAAGCTGATCAGTGAAGGCTTTGGCCAGAATGGGAGCGGTCATGCCGGTTCTGGCATCGGATTTTTGGGTCTCCTTGGGGACTCTGGCTCGCTTAATGGGTTTGGAGCTCGCTTTGGCGGTGGCTCCGCCGTCCTTGTCGGTCATCGAAGGATCCTTTCTTTCACGGCGTGGGATGAGATTAGCTTGAGAGTTTTTCGCTCACCCCCATACCCCTTTTCTTCCGGACTGATACTTTAAAGCCAGGCGAGGTTCGCCACGCATCATCTGACTTTTAGGTCGGGGCGGCGGGTTCGAGTGCGTTGCTCGCGTTGCTGCTGTTGCCACTGTTGAATCTTTTTGTGGTGCCCGGATAAGAGCACCTCGGGGACGCTCAATCCTCGATACTCGGCTGGCTTAGTGTAATGAGGGTGGTCCAGCCCGCCGGAGTAGAAGCTATCCTGCTGGTACGACTCTTCCTTGATCACGCCCGGCAGAAGTCGGATCACGGCGTCGGCAATGGCCATGGTGGCGAGCTCTCCGCTAGAGAGAACGTAGTCTCCCAAAGAGACCTCCTCGTCCACCCATTGCTCCACGACCCTCTCATCGATCCCTTCGTAGTGTCCACAGAGAAAGACCAGGTGGGGCTTTTCGGCCAGGCGACGAGCCGTTTCCTGAGTGAAAGGGGAGCCGGCGGGTGTGGGATAGAGCACGTAGGGCCGGCTTTCCGCCTCCGTCTGGATCTCGTCGAGGCACTCAAAGAAAGGTTCCGGCTTCAAGACCATGCCTGGGCCGCCGCCAAAGGGGCTGTCGTCGACCAGGTGATTGGGGCCGACCCCCCAACGGCGCAGCCAGTGCAAGTGAAGTTCCAAAATGCCGATATCCTGAGCCTTGGCCGGGATAGAGCTCATCAAGGGGCCGAAAACCTCGGGGAACAAGGTCACCACGTCGATGCGCACGAGCGCGTCACTCCTCGATTTCGGGCGGGATCACCACGATTCGCCCGTTCTCGATGTCGATCTCTGGTACATATTGCCGAACCGCGGGAATCCAGTGGATCTTCCCGCTGGGCTCCTCCACCAGGTACAGGTCGTGAGCGGGAGACTCCACCACCTCCTTGAGCACACCGATTTCGCGGCCATCGGGCTCGAATGCCTTCAGCCCCTCAAGCTGCCAGTGCCAGTACTCGTCATCCTCGAGGACGACCGTCTCGTCCTCGGGGACGGCCAAAAAAAAGCCCCGAAGCTTCTCGGCCTCCTCGATGCTGTTCACGCCCTCGAATTTCAGAAGGTAGCCCCCGTGATTGTCGCGCGCGCTCTCGATGGTCAGGGCGCGCACGGGGTCCTTCTGCTGATGGGCGTAGACGCTTTCGGTCTGCTCGAAACGTTCCGGGAAGTCGGTGATAGGTTTCACCCGCATTTCACCGTTGAGGCCGTGCGGCTTGACGCATTTGCCTATGGTGACCAGACTGTCCCAGTAGGGGAATTTGCGGTTCAAAGTCGTTTCCTGTGGTTTGAGAGTCTAACTCGTGACACGTTGTCGAGAGTTCAAATCATGGAGAAAGGAACAGTGCCTTTCGACACCGTTCCTTTTCCTGGCGGTTCAGGCTGTCAAGATTACAGGATCTCGACAGTGACCCGCTTGCCCTCTTTGAGAGCGGCGGCTTTGACAACCGTTCGCAAGGCCTGCGCGATGCGTCCGCCTTTGCCGATCACCTTTCCGGTGTCGGCTGAGGCGACGCGCAATTCCAAGACGGTCTCCCGGTTGGTCTCGATCTCTTTGACCTCAACCTCTTCCGGGTGATCGACGAGTTGCGCGACCAGATACTCCAGTAAGCCTTTCATGCTCTAGAGATCTAGCCTTCGGAGGCTTCGGCGGCGGGTTCCGCCTTCTTTTTGGGAGTCGGGTAGACGAAGTCTTTACCGGTGTGTTTTTTCCACAGACCGTCACGGACCAGGATTCGCTTGAGGGCGTCCGTGGGTTGGGCGCCTTTACTGAGCCAATCCAAGATTCTGTCCTCTTTGAGGGTCAGGGTCTGGGGCTCGACCATGGGGTTGTAGTGCCCCAGGATCTCGATGAAGCGACCGTCGCGGGGCTTTCTCGAGTCAGCGGCCACCAAGCGGTAGCTGGGCTGTTTCTTCTTGCCCACTCGGGTGAGTCTCAATTTAACCATGTTGTGTGTTTCCTCCAGTTTCGAACGTGTGTTGTCAAAGTTTTATCGGCCAAAGGGCATTTTGAAGGGGAGGCCCATTCCCTTGATCTTCTTCTTGCCCTTTTTATTGGGGTTCTTACCTTTTTTCGGCATACCGGGTAGCTTCGGCATTCCAGGGAATCCGCCACCGCCGGTAAGGCTGGACATCATCTTCTGTAGCATGCCGAACTGCTTGAGAAGGTTGTTGACCTCGGAGACTTCGTTGCCCGAACCCGCCGCGATGCGTTTCTTTCTCGAAGCATTGATGATCTCGGGGTGACGCCGTTCCTTGATGGTCATAGAGCGGATGATCGCTTCCATGCGAGAGAAGCGGCCTTCGTCCACGTTGAGTTCTTTCAAAGCGGGGTTGTTCCCGATCCCCGGCAACATCTTGATGATATCTTGCAACGGCCCGAGTTTTCGGATTTGCTGCATCTGGCTCAAAAAGTCGTCGAGGTCAAAGTTGTTTTCGAGGATTTTCTGCTCTAGGAGCTGAGCTTCTTCCTCGTCCATGGCCATCTCGGCCTTTTCGATCAGACCGAGAACATCGCCCATGCCGAGGATTCGGCTGGCCATGCGGTCGGGATGGAAGACTTCGAGAGCCTGCAGCCGCTCACCGAGACCGATGAACTTGATCGACTGGCCGGTAACCTCGCGAACCGAAAGCGCGGCTCCACCTCGGGCGTCGCCATCGAGCTTGGTCATCACCACGCCGGTGGTTTTGATCTGCTGGGCGAACTGCTCGGCGATGTTGACCGCGTCCTGGCCGGTCATCGCGTCGACCACCATCAGAACTTCGTCGGGGTCGATGGCTTTACGGGTTCTTTCGAGCTCGTCCATCAGCTCCGAGTCGACGTGAAGTCGACCGGCGGTGTCGATAATGACGACGTCAAATCCTTCTTTTTCGGCGTGGGCCACGGCCGCCTTGGAGATGTCCACGGGGTCGTTTTTGTCGCCCATCTGAAAGACGGGGCACCCGATCTGCTCACCCAGGACTTCCAGCTGCTTGATGGCCGCCGGGCGGTAAACGTCGGTGGCGGCCAGCAGTACCTTCTTCTTCTCGCGCTCCTTGAGATGGAGGGCTAGTTTGCCGGAAGAGGTGGTTTTACCGTGACCGTTCAGCCCGACCATCATGATGACGGTCGGTGGATCGGCGCTGACCTCTAGTGGGGTAGCGGCGCCGCCCATCAGTTCGATCAGTTCGTCTCGGACGTGTTTGACCACCAGTTGGCCGGGGGTGAGGCTCTTCCAAAGCTCCTCGCCGATGGCTTTCTCACGGACTTTGTCGATGAACGTCTTGACCACGGAAAGGGAGACGTCGGCTTCCAGAAGGGCCCGACGAACTTCGCGCAGGGCATCTTTGACATCGGCTTCGCTGAGTTTCCCTCGGCCACGAAGCTTATCGATGACGCCGCTGATTCTTTCCGACAGTGACTCGAACATAGGTCGGCGTAGTTTAGGCGCTTGAAATGGCGCTGTCAACCGCGCTAAACGAGACGTTTTTAGGGAGTCTTACCGGGGAGGGGACTGGCGCTACCGGCGAGGGTGGGCTTGGAATAGAGTTTGAGCAAGTCGAGCGCGAGTTGCGCCCAGATTTTTTTGGCCGTTTCTTTGTCCCGCACCTGATCGCTTAAAACCACCAGGATGAAATTGCCGCGAGGAGCGTAGATGATCCCGGCGTCGTTGAGAATGCCGTCGAGTTCACCGGTTTTGTGGGCGACTCTGATGTCGGGAGGAAACCCCTTGCCGATCATGTCGTTTCGCCTTTGTTGTTCTAATATTTCAGCCATCGGTTCCGCCCCGGGTAGCTCCAGGCTGGCTAACTGCTGTAGAAAATTGGCTGCGTCCTTGGCGGTGATGTAGTTGTCTCTTCCGGCGTCGATGGCTTCAAAGTCGAAGATGTCGCGCTGAAGGGTGGTCCCGGAAAGACCCATGCCTTTGGCTGCACGTTCGATAGGTTCGCGTCCCAGGAGATCGGTCAGCATCTGGGTCGCGGTGTTGTCGCTTTCGGTGATCATCAGGTCGGCTAGTCGCTCGAGGGTGTGCTGAGTCCCCTCCTTAGCCGATTTCAGACTGCCGGAACCACCACGCTTTTGACTTTCCAGCAAGGTCAGCTTCTCTTCCGGCTGATGATCACCGACCTGGAACTGGCGATAGAGTTCGGCCAAAATGATCAGTTTGGCCAGGGAGGCGGATTCGAAGCGAGCCGAAGATTCGAACTCCACCCGGGTGTCGCTGGCAAGATCCACGAAGACCACCCCACTGCGTCCCGGGTAGGATCGCCGGGCGGTCTCGATCAGGGATTGGACACGATTTATGCGCTCCTGAGCCTCGGCCAAGTCGGGGCCACGCGGGGTGGGGCTACTGGCGACGGGTGTGTTGGTTACGACAATAGGGGTCGCCACGGGAGTGGAGGTAACTTTCCCGCCTGTAAAATCCGAAGGCTGACAGCCCAACCAGGCCAAGCCGGCTAGAGCGACCATGATCCGCGAGGTCCAGGGTCGCTTGGTCGCAAGTCGACGCATACCGCCGGCCATTCTTCCCAAGACCCAGGTTTCCCCCCGAGCCTTGATGCCAGGAACTCCAGTCGCTTCGGAGAAGCCCCGGCGCGGTATGTTTAAAGAGATTTTGATCACCCGAGATGAGCGGGAAGGCCGCGCGGCGGTATTAGAAGATGGAGTTCTCTCGGAGTTTCTCATCGCCCGCGAGGAGCGGCAGGTGGGCTCCATCTATAAGGGCCGCGTGGCCAACGTGTTGCCGGGTATGAACGCGGCCTTTGTCGATATCGGCTTGGAACGCAACGGATTTCTTTGCGCTGACGACGCGGCGGCCCACCTGGGTGAAGAAGCCTCGGCCTCGCTTCGCAAAGCCAATATCAGCGACATGATCAAGGTGGACCAAGAAGTTTTGGTCCAGGTGGTCAAAGAGGCCGTGGGGACCAAGGGGGCACGCATCACGACCTTTGTGACCATGCCCGGTCGCTACCTGGTTTTGATCCCGGCCGCCAACTACACCGGCGTCTCCCGTCGGGTGGAAAGCGAGGAAGAGCGCTCACGCCTGCGTTCCATCGCCGACAAGATCAAACCGGAAGGCATGGGTCTGATCGTGCGGACTTCGGCTAACGGCCGAACCTTCGAGGAGCTCGACGCGGAGATGAAGTTTCTGGTCAAGTCCTGGTATCGGGTGCAAAAGGTTTCCAAGAAGCGTCGGGCGCCTGCCATCGTTCACCAGGAACTGGCTCTGATCGACAAGATCCTACGCGACATTTTGCACTCTGACGTCAACCGTCTTATCATCGACAACGCCGAGGAGTACGCCAAGGTGGTGGAGCGCCTGGAAGTGACCGCGCCCCGCCTGCTCGAACGAGTCTTCCTTTACAATCACAACGTTCCGCTGTTTGAGTTCCACGGGATCGATCAGGAGATAGAGCAGGCCCTGGACCGAAAGGTCTGGTTGGAATCCGGCGGCTACCTCATCATCGATCGGACCGAGGCGCTCTGGGCCATCGACGTCAATACCGGAAAGTACACCGGTAAGACGGCGTCGCTTGCCGACACCATCCTCAAAACGAATTTGGAAGCGGTGGGCGAGATCTGTCGCCAGTTGCGTTTGCGCGACATCGGCGGAATCATCATTGTCGACTTCATCGACATGGAGTCGTCCTCGGACCGCCGAAAACTGCTCTCGGCCCTGGTCGAGGAGCTCAAGAAGGACAGAACTCGAACTCATCTCGTCGGGATGACGGAACTCGGGCTAGTCCAACTCACCCGTAAAAGGGAAGGGAAAGACCTCGACCTGGTGCTACGAGAGGAGTGCCCTTATTGTTCGGGACGAGGCCGGCTGCTCTCGCCCAAGACGGTGGCGTTGCGAATTCGCCGTGAGATTCTCCGTCGGGCGGCGACCTCTCAAGAGGAGGCGGTCTTCGCACAGATGCATCCTCGTGTCGGGGTGGAGTTTCTCGGCCTCGATGGAGAGGAGCTGGAAGCCTTGTCTCAGCAGGTGGGCCGCCCGGTCTATATGAAAGTGGACGAGGACCTTCATCAGGAAGACTTCAAAGTGCGGCTCGGAAAGCGCAAAGAGATGGCGCGCCACACGGAGCGTCTGACCTCGGGCCAGCGCGAGCGGGTCTACCTGCAAGAAGGGTTCGGAGCCAATTCGCGCAACGCGCTGGCCGTTATCGCGGGTAATCTGGTGGAAGCGGTCAATCTTGGCGACCGCGTCGGGGACCTGGTGGAACTCCGGGTGACCGACCCCAGCTCTGGAATCCCCAGAGCCGAGCTGGTCCGCTAGGAGACCACGACTCTTGATATTCCGCCTCCGTGCCCTCGCCGCGCTAGTGCTGCTATGCCTGTTTTCGGCTTGTCCAGAGCAGAGTGGAACCGGCTCTCAATCTATTGCCGACGCGAGTCCGGCGGATTCGACCACGGTCACGGTGGCGGCCTGGAATGTGAAAGACTTCTTCGACACCACGGACGACCCTTACGAGGATGAAGTTCCTAGCGGCCCCGACCAACTGCGGAAGGTCCAGCGGATGGTGAAAACCCTGACCGAGCTCGATGCCGATTTCGTGGGGCTTGAGGAAGTGGAGAATTTGGAATGCCTGCGCCAACTCAACAGTGCTCTCCCCCGGCCTTATCCTCAGCTTGGCCTAATTGAGGGAAACGACTCGATTCGAGGGATCGATGTCGCCTTCCTGAGCCGTCTCCCTGTCTCGCGGGTGGTCAGCCATCGCGAAAAGGAGATGCCTCGCGGGCGTGGCGTACCGCGTGGCTATCGTTTCTCCCGCGACTGCCTTGAGGTCGGTCTGGAGACCTCTCCGCCGGTCGCGGTTTTCGTCAATCACCTTAAAGCCCAGGTCGGCAACAAGAAAGATTCCGCCAACAAGCGACGGGTCCAGGCCATGGCGGTGGCCGAGATTGTCGAACAGGTGGCCGAGCGGTATCCTGAGGGGATCGAACTGGTCGTGGGAGACCTCAATGATGAACCTGGAAGCTGGTCTTTGGAGCCGCTGACGGAGAGCCTGCACGACCCCTTCAAAGGTTGGCCGGAGAAGCAGCGGACGACCCATCGTTCACGCCAGGGGAACTCCAGCCTGGACCATATCCTTGTCAGCGCGGACGCCATCCCCCGGCTCGGCCGAGGTCAAGTCTGGCAGAACCTGGGCAAGGGGACAAGCGATCACGATCCTATTTCACTGGAAATCCGGCTCGATGGAGTTGCGAAAAAGGTCCAGCCGCGAGTTTGGGACCGGTAGGGTAAAGGACCGCCGGTCAATCGGCTCGGGTGCCGGCTGGTCTTGGCGTCAGGCGCTCGGCTTGTTCGAAGGTTTGGTGAAACTCTTGCATGAGAGAATAGCCGGCTTCGACTTCTTGGAGTCCGCGATGGAGTCGCTGAGAGTCGAGAGACTGAGCTCCTTCGTTGAGGAGCTCGTAGCCCGCCGATAGTATCTCTAGCGACTCCTGAAAAAGAGACTTGCCATCGTTGAGTAACTCCAGGTGCTCAGCCGGGATATCACTCGGCGGGGGTTTCATCGCGGAGAGTCGGTTCTGCAACGAGGTCAGTCTGGAACCGAAGGATTCTAAGGCGTCCAGAAGAGATTGCGGGTCATTGCTGGATAGCGCCAGGTTGACTTCGTTGTGCATTCGCAGAAGTTCCTCGGGTTGGGCCGGGACGGCTCGGCCGCCTTCGTGAAACTCCAATGTCGTCGTTTGCTGGCTGGAGTCGAATCGAGGAAGTTGCGCGCCGCATCCGACGCACAAACGGGCTGAAGATTGGCTCGAGACTCCGCAACGGACACAGGTCACTGTGGAGACGGTGTTGTTGGCTTGGTCAAGCTCTTGATAGATTTCGTAGAGAGTTTCCGCCGCGACGGTTAGGACCTCGACGGCGGCTTTGACGTCTTTGTCAGAGCGCTTTTCAAGAGCCAGGTCGAGGTCCTCGATACCCTGAAGTTGTAGAGACAGTGCTTCCTCGAGGTCCTCTCGTCGTTCCAGCAGCACCGACTCCTCGGAATCGTTAGGAACCATATTCTCGAAGGTCGCCTCAAGGTTGTCGTGATAGTTACAGAAGGCATCCAGTCGTTCCAGGACCGCCGACATGGGGAGAGTACCTTTGAGATAGTGATGCACCACCCGTAGCAGCTCCTGGGTGAAGGGGAGTTCGGAATACTTGGGGCCGGTGGCGGCCTGTCGCTTGAGGTCCCCGAAGCTCAAAAAAAGTTGGCGAACAGCCTCTTTGAGCTCCCTGGCAATATCCAGCCCCCCCGCGGATCCCTCCTGGCCGAGTTCATAGCGCAGCTTGGCTGTTAGAGGTCGTATCGCGTTGAAGTCCTGAGCGATCTGGTTGGCCGCGACGTTCTGCGGCTCTCCGTCGGCTAGAAATTGTAGCTCGTTGAGGTAGATGGAATAAAGAGAACCTAGAATGGAATCGAGTTCCGTGAAGAGCGGCAAAAGGCTGGCCGGGGGAACGCGGTTTTCCAGTTGCTCGACTAAGAGATCGAGTTGTCTAATTTCGCTAGGCATCGACGCGGATATGCCAAAAGCTCTGGAGGGGTCTTTGCGCATTTTGTCCACAAATTTTCGAATTCGGCAAAGAACTCCCCTTGTCATGATGATAGGATGTGGGACATTAGGTATAATTACCAAAGTCGAAACCAATAGATCCCGAGGAGTTTCAGATGGCGTTCAATCCGATGATGATGTCTAACCCCATGATGGGCAGCCCGATGATGATGGGGGGCGGCAACGCCATGAGCACTATGTTCATGATGATGCAAATGATGCAGATGATGCAGATGATGCAGATGATGATGGGCCAGATGGGCGGAATGGGGGCCATGGGTGGAGGTTACCCGCAGATGGGGAACATGGGCTGCTTCCCCAACATGGGCATGAATATGGGGATGCAAGGGTTTCCCTCGATGCCCAGCATGATGCCGATGCCGATGCCGATGCCTGGACAGATGGGCGGAAGCTGGCCGATGTCCTCGGGACCTATGACGGATATCGGTTCAATCCAGGGATCCGGTCCGACCGGTCAAAGGCTGCTGCAGTCGATTCGCAATAATCCCGTGACGGCGGCCCCTGGCTACTGTTACCGCGGAGTCAAGAACCACATGCGCAGTATCGGGGTTAACCTGACCGGAGGTTCGGCTTACCAAGCCGCGGACCAGTTGGCCAACAATCCTAGATTTCGAGAGATCCGGGTCAGCCGAGAGCAGCTTCGTCAATTGCCCGCCGGCGCGGTGGTCGTCTGGGATCGCGATCCTTCCAATCGAGGTAGAGGTGGGAAACAGCACGGCCATATCTCGATCGCCGACGGTCGCGGCAACGAGATCGCTGATCGCCCTCGCCGCCAGTTCACCAACTATGGGCCTCGCTACCGCGTCTTTATCCCTCGAGATACTCCGGGCGCTGGTCAGCAGCGATAGTGGCCAATTTCGCTTACTTGAGCGAGGCGGACAGGGAGCGGCTTCGGCTGCTCCCTTTCCCTGTGGCGTTGCCCCGCGAGCTTCCTCACGGCTGGAAGGCGGGTCCGCTGGAGCTCTTCGAGGACCAAGAGAACGACGAGATCAGTTTGGACGCGAATTTCACCGGTCCTGATTCGGCTCAATGGAGCGTGGCCAACACGCCGGGCGGGATCGGAGATACCATTCCCGGAGAGGACGAGGCGAGCCATAAACTGATTCAGCATCCCGACTTTGGACAGATCCTGGTTCATTTCTTTCGAGAGGAAAAGAAAGCCGAGGTTCTCAGCGACTGGTTTCCAGAAGTTGAGGACGCCTCGGCTTATCATTCTTTTCGCGGTTCGGACGTTAGCGAGTCAGATTTGAAGAGTCTGATCGCTAGTTTGGCTCCATACTCGGCGAACTAGGACTAGCGACCGGTCAGGGCGCTGAAGACTCCGTTGGCCCACTGGCGGGCGATGGCGTTGCCCTCGGAGCCGCTGTAGTGGATACCGTCTCCACCCGAATATTTCGGAGTGAGGTTGCTGGAAGGGATGTATTTGCCGTAGGGAGCGACCGCTTCGGCCATCTTTTGATCAAAGGCTTGGATCGAGCCGGGGTTAGAGTTGTCCTGGCGGGTCTTGGGCGGTCCGACCCACACGATCGGAATGTTGTGCTTCTTGGCGATCTGTCCGATCTTGTCGACTTCGGCCTTGGGGTTGCCGCTTCGGAAGTTGGCGCCCAGGTTGACCAGGATCACGTTGGGCTTTTCCTGGGCGATCAGGGTCTCGAGCTTGGGCGGGGCCGCGTTTGTGCCGTAGCCGACTTTCTTCTCCGAGCCGTCGGCCTTCTTTTCCCAGTATCCGTACTTGTGTCCGGTTCCGTTGACGAAGTCTGATGGATTGGCCCCGGCGCTGGCGTAGGTGGAGACCTGAGCTCCGGTGCCGCGCAGCTTGGAGTCGAGCTCTTGTCCGAAGGTACCCACGCTGTGGGAGTCGCCGATCTCGAGGACTTTGGTACCCGAACCGATCTGGACCGGCGAAGCGCCCTGGGTGCTGCCCGTGCTCGCGGTGTCACCACTGGAGACGACGGAGCCGCTGGGGGAGCTCTCCCCTCCAGAGGCGGCGGGAGAGCCGCCACCCAGGAAGTCGCTGATCCCCCCGCTATTGCCGGCCACGCCCGACGGGCCGAAACCGGCTTGGCCGGGGAGCATCCCCTGGCCCCCGCCCATCTGTTGCATCAACTGCATCATCATGGACATCAACTGGCTCATCATTCCCATCATGGAGCTGTCCGCTCCGAAGCCCTGGCCCATCTGTCCAAGACCGTTCATCCCGGGAAGCTGGGAGAAGGGTGAACCCTGAGCGCTCAAGGCGGGGCTGTGACAAGGGCAGCTCTGTATCGGATAGGAGCCAATCATTTTCGGTGACCTCGCTATTGTAGAATCTTGAAGATAGAATAGTTTTGTCAGGTGGATCTCGTCTGGAGTAGTGCCGGCGCATGTTAACAAAAGGTAAAGAGATCCACCGGCGAGGAGACGCTCGTCTTTAGGGGAAGGGCGGGGCAGTGTTTTTTCTGCTCGCCATACCTCTGGGACTGGGTTATCTGTGCGCTCGGCGGGTGTTGGGCCGCGAGAGCTGGGCGGAGCTGTGGGGGGAGAGTTTGGCCTTTGCCGTGGTCTTGACGGTGTTGGGGGTCAACGCCGTCTATCGCCAGCTGGGCTCCACGGTCGTGTGGGAGATGACGGCCTTAGAAGTCTCCATCGGTACGACTCTGGTTGTCCAGCTTATACTCTTGGCGCTACTGGCCTGGAGGGCGCCTAAAGCCCCGCTGATGAAAGAGCTCGGACCTAGCTGGTTAAGCCGGGTTCTCATCGGGCTTTCCTTGCTCGTGCTGTTCTACACCAACGCCCAGCAGATCGCGTTCCCCGATGACGACTACTGGATTCACGCCCCGCTGCAGGGGCTGATGAGGGCGGGTAACTTTCCCCCATTCAACCCCTTTTTCTCCGACATCGCCATGAACGGGCACTACGGGAGAAACCTCGGCATCGTGACTTTCTCCGCCCTTTCGGGAGTTGACGTGTTCATGAGCCAGCACCTGCTGACCAGTGGGATCCAGGTACTGACGCTGTGGCTTTTCTTCGCCGCCTTCACCCGCTCGTCGGCAAACCCGAAAATCGGACTGCTGGCGGTGGCCTTCGTCTACTTCGGCATCAACGTGGGCGGCCGGGGCGGGCTGATCGACACGATGCAGAACAACAACGCTTTCGTCCATCTCTACCTGGCTTTGTTGCTCGGGCTGATGGTCGACGTCTGGCAGAGGGGAAGCAAGGCGGCGGCGCTGTTAGCGGGGGTGAGCCTGGGCGGATACGCCATCGTGTACGAGACTCACTTCGGATTAGTCTTTCTGACTGTTGGAGTCCTTACGCCAATTTTTTGGGTTCGCAAGGTCATTACCCGCCAAGCGGCGCTTTGGGCCATGCTCGCGCTGCTGGTTTCTCTGCCGCTGGCCTTCACCCAGGGAGGCCCGTTGACCGACATTCTGGAGCGTCGTAAGGAAGGCCGTCAGCACACGCAAGCCGAGAATCTTTCTAAGGGGATGCAGAATCAAGCCCAGGTGGTGAAGATCACCTTCCCTAAGAAAGAGCTCTTCCAGATTCTTCTGGAGACGGGAGAGTATCAAAGAGTCGCCCATATCTATACCCTGGACACTCCGCTTCGCCGTCTTCATACACCCACGACCGAACGTGGATACGCCTACATCTGGTCCTGGGACGTGCTCAAGCTTCACTTCTTGCCTCTCTATCTGTTCCCGCTCTCGCTGGTCGTGCTGTGGAGGCGCGGCAGTTTAGCCGGTCACTTTATGGGAGCTTTCGGGGTGATATCTTTTATGACGCCGGCCCTGGTGCACTTCGGGCCGATCTACGAGTCGGAGTACTATCGCTGGGAGTTTGCCGCAGGACTGGGGTTTACGGCGGCGTTAGGGTTGACCTTGGGCCATCTGACAAGACTGGAGGAGGCGGACGATACTCCCACTCTCTGGCGCTCGGGAGAGGCTCTCGTCTTCTCGCGGAAAGGGTCGGTGCTGGTCGCGCTAGCGGCGCTCACCCTGCTCAACAGTTGGGCTAGTCTAAATTTTGTGGCCGGCCGGCTAGCTCAATCGATGACCGGATCTCCTCGGGATTGGCTGATTTTCCCCACCACCGAGCGCTGGTTGGCTAGTCACCAGGTGCTCGACTTTGATAGCCTCGATAGCAAGGCGGCCAAATGGCTCGCCGCCCAGGTCGAGCCCGGCGACCGGCTGCTGGCGAACTTTTCTCAGGAGAACAACTTCTCCATCCTTTTCGAGTCCACCTTAACCGGTTTGACGGGAGCGCGTTGCGTGGGACACGCCCTCCCGTTAGAGGACGAGAAGATCGGAACCACCCCTTTTCGCCAGGCCCCCGCCGCGGTCGCCTTTTGGGAGACCCATCGAGCGGACCCGCTGGCGCAGTTGCGAGCCAAATGGCTTTACTATCGGGATGACCACGGGCGGGAGCTTCCGAGCATTCCGGGTGTCAAATCCGTTCATCGCGAACAAGAGGGCCAGCGTCTTCGTGTGATCTATCAGATTGAGGCAGCGGAGCTGCCGAACTTGGAGTCAACAGAGCTGGAGGCCACTGAGGCCCAGTCCGGAGAAGCTTCCTTCTCGGCGGAGCTGACCGAGTTTCCCTCTTCGTTGAGAGGAGGACGTTTGGTGGAGATTCAGCTAAAGTCCGACAAGCTCAGTCGTGGAATTCTGGAGCTTTCCACAGTGCGGCGCTCGGACGGTCTGGTCAGCGCTCCCTCGGAGAATCTGCGTTGGCGACTGGAGCTTAAGGGCGCGTCCGTCAAAGTGCCTTTCGTGCCACCCTACGATCAGGGGCGATATCAGCTGAGGGCTCACTGGTTCCCCGATGCTGGACAGCCCGCTCTGGCCATCGAGGCGCCTGACATCACCGTCGACTTCATCAAGAATCTGGAGGGGGCCAAGCTGACTGGGTTTCTCATGGCCGACCTCGGGGAGAGTGTCAAGGATTGGCCCGCTCGGACTCTCTTGACTCCGAGTGTGCGCTTGAGCTCGCTCCCACATGCCTGGCCTGAATCCGACGACGTGTTGGCCTGTTGGGCTTTCTACTCGCCAGAACGCAAGGAGTTTGACCTTCCTCCCCAAGTCAATATGCGCCGAGTGCGGCTGGGCCAGCAGCCCTTGAGGCTTCCGCTGGTCACACCCGACAAACCGGGGCTGTATCGACTAGCGCTCTACATCTGTCCCGAACAGGGACGCCTACTACGATTCCCCGCCGGCACAGTCACCGTCGCGAAGCCGCCGGAGGTCTCCCCGTGAAGTCCGGCGCGGCTAAGGTGTGGTGGCTATTTTTGACTCTCTTGTTGGGACTCGCTATTTGGCTGTCGGCCACGGGCGCTTTGATCCTTCGAGGCTCCCCGCTACCATTGCTGGAGAGCTTAGCGCAGGCTCGGGGATTGGTGGTCACTTCCCCTCAGAGCTGGGGAGTAGCTTTGTTGGCCAGGCTGCCGGGAGATCTTCTGGCCTGGACAGCTATGGTGACGGTCGTGGCGAACTTATTGGGAGCCCTGGCTCTCTACCTCGCCGGTCGCTGGACTTGGAAGAACCCGGTCAGTCCGGTTCTGGCGGTCGGAGTGGCCTACTTTGCCGAGAAGACTTTGTGGCTGGCCGCGGTGTATCCCGAGGAGAGTTTGACTCACTTGGTGATGTCGCTGGCGCTGGCTAGCTTGCTGGCGGGCGCGGTCCCTCTGTTAGGTCTTTTCGTGCTCGCCCTAGCCCTCTTGTCTCCAGCCCAGGCCATCATGTTCCTGCCGACTCTGGTTTACCTGGGCTACCGCCGACAGCCGGCCTACGGCTTGATTCTTCCGTCCGTGGTGCTACTAGGGGTAGGGGGCTTGCTCATTCCGCTGAGTGGCGACTATCGTCTGCAGCCAAGCCTCTTTGGTTGGAGCTGGCTCACCTTCGTGCCGCTTGTTTTGGCTTTCTGGCCCGAATCGGTACGACAGGCTCGCGCGGGGATCTATCTGACTTTGCTCTTAGGCTCGCTTTTGACCGGTCAGGCGGAACTCGCCAGCGTGCTGGCACTGGGCGATCTGGCCTTTGTGGGGCTTGCCTGGCTGGAACAGCCGCCCTCCGAGTCGCGTCTTCCCGGCCTGGCCTTGCGGGCCAGCTGGCTTTTCGGCGCCTTGGCCACCTTGCTATTCATAGCCGCGGTCTTGCCCGGAGAGCGACACCTCAACCGCCGGGTTCTGATACCAGCTCAGAAAGCCCGAGTTCCGTTTTCCGAGTTGTGGAGATTTTTTTCTCTCGATCGCCATGCCCGTCGAGCGGCTCAAGATAGCTGGCGAGCCACCGTGCCGTTTCCAGAGATGACCCCACGAGACTTGGAAGTGGCGTTGGAGCTTCCGGAGGCGAGCAGGACCCAGGGGATCTGCCCGCTGACCTTCGACTCGCCGGTGGAAAGCCGCCGGGTCGCTTTGCTGTACGCACTGGTTTCGGGCCGGCCGTTGCGCGGCTGGGACAGCTCCAGGCATCTGGCGGGTCCACTCCTCCTTAGCAAGTTGCGTGGAAAAAATCTTCTCAGCGACGGTCCGGTGGTGATCCTACGACGGGCCGATTCCGTTCAGGTGGGGGCACCGGCTCCAAAGCTCGAGGGGGTTCCATCGGAACTGGATTTGCGACGGGTGACGCTGCTTCCCTATCGTCCCCAAGCGGTGAGTGTCAAGCCTGGTGCTGGCTACCGTTGGATCAGCGCGGGAGGAGAGCTGGAGGTGGCTTTTCACGATACACCGGCCGAAGTGCTCCTGAGCGCCGAGCCAGGTGAGATAAGAATTGTCTCGTCGCACCCGTCGCACGCGGTGCGTCACCTCGAAGTACCAAACTTTAGCGCGACCCTCTCCGGGCTTCCCGAGGAGAGTCTGCCCAGCCGGAGTCTGGTGCCCCTTCGGCTACGCCTGAAGAACACTGGCGAGTTGGCCTTTTCTTCGGAGATGCTGGCCCATTGGCGATTGGAGTCCGTTGGAGTGGAGTCTTTCGGCCCCTTCACCCAGCGACCCGGGAAAGACTACATATTGTTTCCTGGTGAATCGACGGTTCTAGAGGTGGAACTGGCCACGCCGGAGACCGAGGGGCTTCTCTGGCTGAAGGCTTTCATTCTGGCCCCGGATGGAGAAGAGTTTCAACTCAAAGTAGAGCAGAGCGAGCCCCTTCGAACCTGGCTCCGTACCCCGCCGGTGGGGACCTGGGTGGAGGAACCGTAAGGGGACGGTCAAAAAGGGAGCGCCACATGCGGAGCCCTTCTCGCATAGCCCACTTGCTTGACTTCGGCTTAGTCCTGGGAGGCACCGCGTTCGCCACCGGCGCGGGATTTCTCATCAAGGTCTTTCTCGGTCGGCTGTTGGGCCCGGGCCAGTTAGGGATCTTCGGCGCATGTTATGCCTTTTTGACCGTGGTCTCGGTGCTGGCCGATCTGGGGGTTCGTTACAGCCTGGTCAACCTGGCCTCTCGGGCTTTGTCCGAGGAGAATGAGGAGAGGGCCCAACGTCTGGTCTTCGGCGGGCTCTTTTTGAAGCTTTTTGGTAGCCTGACCGTGGCCACCGTGGGCTGGATGTCCGCTCCGTTTTTGGCCGTGTCGGTCTTGAAGAAGCCGGAACTGGCTCCCTATCTTCAGATCACCTCGATCGGTGTCTGTGTCTGGGCTCTCTGGGATGCCCTGGAAGGCGCGCTCCATGCCCGCCAAAAGTTCTCCTGGGCGGCCGGCTGCCGGATCATTTTCGAGTTTCTGCGCATACTCGCCTTCGCCGCGCTATGGTACTACCTCGACGGTGTCTACCTCACTCTTGATCGGTATCTCTGGCTGTACTTTTTGGCCCCCCTGATCTCCTTGGCCTGGGGCGCCTTGATGCTGGTCAAGCTTTACCATCCACGAGGCTTGGGACTATTTCACCGTCCGGAGCTCGAGGAGCTGGTCAAGTTCTCTCGCGGGATCTTCTTTTTCCGCTCAGCCTCGGTCACGTTGATGTTTCTCGACTCCATCATGATGACCAGGTTCGGCCATCTGAGCGACCTGGGTCTTTACGAGGCGGCTAAAGGGTTGGCCTTCGCTCTGTTGTTGGTGAGCGAATCGCTGCAGATGGTCTTGCTGCCTAAGGTCAACCAGATTAAGACGCTGCAGGAAGTGAAAACTCTGGTCAAGCGCAGTGGACGCTACTTCGCCGTGCTGTTTGTCTCGGCTGTGATCTGGATGGTGGTCGCCGCGCCATTTTTGGGATTCTTCGGTAAAGCGTTCACCGATCCGGTGGTCTCGCGGACCTTTCAGATCATGGTGGCGGTCACGCTCTTCACCATACCGGCGACCATATTCTCGACCGTGCTTCTTTCTCTTAACCGTCCGATTACCCTGGGTTGTATCGCCTTAGGGCAGGTGGTGCTGGGCTCTCTCATCTATCCGTCCAGCGTGTCGGCCGGCGGTCCGGTGGGAACGGCCTTGACCGCGCTGGTTCTGCAGATTCTGGGCTGTGTCGCTTACGCTTTCGCCCTGCGACGAGAAGTTCGCGCTCGCGAAGCGGCCGAGCGAGAGATGTCCTAGGAGGTCGCCATGGTTTTGTGTTTTGTTCTCGCTTTAGCGGTCAGCTTGCTCGGCTACGGACTGAGCCGGCGCGTCCTGGGAGCCGAGGACGGCTGGGAGGCCCTTTCCTTGGCTCCTCTAGTGGGGAGTTTGCTTTTGATCGCCGGAGCTAACGTCGCGGGGCCGGTGGAGATTCGCCTTCCCATGACGGTAGGTTCGGCGCTGGTGGGACTTGCGTTGTGTTGGAAAGGTCGCTCGGCTTCGGTCGATGCCGAGGTGGACGCGGAGCCTCCCTCGCGGATCTGGCTGGGAACTTTGGTCGGGCTGCTGCTTCTGGTCGTCGGCTACGTCATCTACGCCGGCTTTTTCACCCTCGATACGGACAATTGGGTTCACGAGCCCTTGATCGCGACTTACGCCGCGGGGCTGTTCCCCCCCCAGCACCCATTCTTCGCCGGTGTGGAGCTCAAAGGTCACTATGGGCGTGACCTTTTGATCGCAAGCCTCTTGCCACCTAGAACCGACCCGCTGGCTGTGGTCTGGCTGCTCAATCCGGTGCTCGCGTTGGCTTCCGCCGGTGTGCTTTTGACCATCATCCGGCGCTGGGGCGACTCCCGCTCGAGCGCCCTGACCGCCGTCGCCATGGTTTTCTTCGGCATCTGCGTGGGATTTCGAGTGGGCTTGGCCGATTGCTTCGACGGCAACAACGGCGTGGTCTACGCTCTGGCCATCGCTTTGTTTTACGTGATGCTGCGCGTCTTCGGGCTTCTACCCAGCCGGCGACCGCCGCCGAGGGCGGCGCTCGGGGTTCTGGCCGGAGTTCTTCTGGGGACCTACTGCCTGGTCTATGAAACGCACTTCGCCCTTTTTTTGCTGACCGGAGCGGTGCTTTTGGTTCCGGCGATTTGGCGTAGCTCCGAGAGGCCCCGGCTTGTGTTGGGGATCGTTTTGACCATCGTGGTCTCGCTAGGGCTCTCGGCCGTGGAGGGTGGACCGATCACCGACATCGTGCAGGCTAAGATGAGCGGGCGCAAAGCCCCCGAGACATTGCAAGAAGCGAACGTGGCCCAGCACGTGACTATGAAGTTTCCCAAGTCGGAGTTGTTCAAGGTCCTGGCCACCAGCGCCGACTACATGAGGGTCTCTCCAGGGTTTCGGTTAGGGCCCTTTCGCTCTTTGACCCCTGCGACCGACACTGAAGGATATATATCGATCTTCTCAACTAGCTTTATGGCTACTCACTGGTTGCCGCTCTTCTCCGCACCGTTCGTTTTGATCTGGCTTGTCCGCCGGCGCCACTATCCGGGGCTGGCCTTTTGGCTTTTTGGCGCTTGGGCTTACCTGGTTCCCGCCTTGATCGACTTCGGACCGACCTACGAACTCGAGTATTTCCGCTGGGAGTTCGCGGCGGGCTTCGGTTTTGCCATGCCCCTGGGACTTCTCTGTGGAGAGCTTCTCAGCCGGCCCATCGCGGACCGGAACCGGCGTCGCGCGGCACGCCTGGCCGCCTTGGTCTTGTTGGGCTTGGCTCTATGGCCGGCCGAGAAGATGATCAATCGAGCCATCATCGACTTCCAGAAAAACGGACTGCCACCCATCGTCCCTCCCGGGGATTGGCGAGTAGCCCGACCCGAGCTGGGCGTCACTAAGGTCGACATCGCCTGCGCTCAGGCGCTTTCTGGGAAGGTCACGCCGGGAGAGTTCATGATGACCAACCTGGGCTCGGAATCTCCCTTGGGTTTGTGGCCTGACTGTGTCATCTCGGGTCTGTCGGCGGCGCGCATCGGTGGGCGAGCCCATCCCCCGGAAGGGACACGACTGCACGCTCATCCACTCTTCTACCGCTCCTCGTTACAGAAGGCCCTGATGGCCAGCGGCCGCCTGGATCTCTTGGAGCAGGCTCAGGTCCCCTGGTTGGTGCTCGATCCCAGCCGGACCGAACTCGATGAGAAACTGGCCGAGTCATCTCAAGCCAAAAAAGAGTTTGAAGCAACCATTGACGGTGCCACCCGCCAGCTTTGGCGTTGGACTTCAAAGGCCGCGGAGAGCCAGGCAGCGGATCCCGCGCTGAAGGTGACGGCTTTTCTCCGGGGTTCCGGTCCGCCCGAATTAGAAGCGGTGAGAGAATGGCGTTCCAACACCCTGATGACGCTGGACCTCAAGGTGACCAACCCCACCGACAAGCCGGTCCCCACGGGATGGGTTCGCCTACGGGTGGAGGGGGAGGACTATCGCGAGGTAACCGAGCCTTTGAACTATCGATTTCACCAGGCCATACTGGGTCCAGGTGCGGAGATGTCCGAGCCGCTCCCTTTCGTCACGCCATTGGGAGAGGGAGAATTTCAAGTGATCGTGGAGCTTCTGACCGGAGGGGAGAAAGCTTTGGAGGTCGACCGCTTACCCCTACGCCTGTCGCTCTTGGAGAGGTTGGGAGAGTTGAACGGAGCGTTGGAAGTCCCGGGAGCGCTACCTCCCAAGAGGTTCGCACCGCTGAAACTGACGCTTTCGAGTCGGGAAGCGCTACGCAGCCAGGGCGAGCTGGAGCTTCGAATTCGCTACCGCCAGGACGGAGGCGACTACGTGTGGGAGCTTGATCGCCTGGCCATTCCCCTGACCCTCGACATTCCCGCCGCTGGAAGCCAGGTGGTGGAATGGGACGTCGTCACCCCCTGGCGCGCCGGAACCTTCCTCCTAGAACTTGAGATCTTCGACCGGGGAACCGGCTACCCCGTCCCGATCAAAATGCCGGAAAGTCGGCTGACGGTCATTTCCTGATGGTCGGCCTGGGCACGCTGGGACTTCTCATGGGGGCCGGCTGGTTGGCCACCCGTGGGCTGGAAGGCCGCGCTCTGGTTCGCTTCTTGTTGGCCTGGGCCTTGGGTTTTAGCCTTTGGGGTGCCTGGTCTCTGGTGGTCGGTTGGTTCGTTTCTTTCGCGCCGGCTGTCGCTTTGGGAGGAGGACTGTTCGCCTGCCTCTGGAGTTGGCGAAAGCCTGGGTTCGAGGGCGAGTCACGTCGCCACAAATTTCATCCTCTTCTTTTGTCCCTCGCTCTGGCTTTGATGCTGGTCGGCTGGCTGCATTCGGTCGGTGGAGTCCAGCTCAAGCCATCCCAGGAACTTCTTCTTTTTGACCTTCCTAAGATCGCGCAGATGGCGGCGGGGAAGACCGAGAGCTCCCATCCCTTGGGTACGGCCAGCGACAGCGCGGTCAGTCCCGCCGCTCCCTTGGCCGCGGCGTGGGGCGCCGAGCCGTTGCGGCCTCTGTTGGTCCTGGGGGGGCTGGCGCAGGCGGGAGCGGTAGGCTTGTGGCTCTGGTTAGGGGTTCGACAGCAGCCCCGAGCGCCGCTCGCCACGGCTCTGGGAGGGCTCGCTCTCTTCTGGGGAACCCCGAAGGGTTGGCTGCTCGCGACCTCACCCTGGACAGGGTTGGCCTACCTTTTGGCTCTGTCATTTTTCGTATTGACTTCGACGCGAGGGGTGGCCCGGGCGGCGCCATGTCTTGTCGCCCTCTCGCGGTTGTCACCTTCGCTAACCCTGGCTTGCGCTCTTTTTGCTCTCGGCCGGATGGCTAAGCCGCGCGCCTGGCTGGTGCTGGTAGGCGCGGCCTTGAGCCTGTCATTCCACGGAGCTTCCTGGGGAGTGCTCATCGCGGTCTATCTCGCCTGGAGGAACCCCAAGCTTCACATCCGGGCTCTGAGTCTGGCTTCGTTGGCCTATCCCGGAGGGTTGGAGTGGGCCGCGCTGGGGTTAGCCGTGGGCCGAGTTTTGACGGCGCTCTGGCTGCGCACGCCCCGCCGAGGTTGGAGTGTGCGACGGGAACCGCTGGTCTTAGAGATTCCGGGACGATTTTTGCTCGCGCTGATGGCTCTGTTGTGCCTCTGGCGATCGCTTGTCGGCGGGGAGGAGGTTTTCAATGACGACATTTTGATCCGCTCGCAAAAGGAGAAGGCGTCGTTGGCCCGCTTGCTGATCCCTCATCGGTTGTCGGACTGGGTCTCCTGGCGCGGCTCCGTGGTGGGATTCGCACCCGAGGATCTGGCCGCGCTGTCCTCATTTGGAGAAGGCCATCTCGTCTTGTATCAGACGGGAGAGCCGGAGGAGTCGCTCGAAGTCCCGGCTTTGCTGTCGGCCCTGGCAGGCGGACGTTCCCTGGCTGGCTGGCACGCGTCAAAGAGAGGCGTCTCTCCGATGCCAGCCGTCGCGGCTTACTTTTTGACCGGTGATGCCGAGCTTTTGCGAGCCACTCCGGTGAGGAGAGTTCTTCGCCGCGGGGATGGTGAGCTTCTCATAGAGCCGTGGCCCGAGGGTTCGAGTTCGGGCCAAGCGGCCACCATCGTTCCCACCCGCATGGAGAAATGGGGCAAGTTGCTCTGGTACCATTCCGACGGCTCGACGGGCTATCAGGTGGAACTTGACGGCCAACCTTTTGGAGAAGACTATGCGGTGCGAGTCGAGAGGGGTCAGGAGATCCCTTACGTGCCTCCGCGATTGTCGGGAGAAGTAACCCTGGTCTGGTCCCATGGAGCGAGCGAGACACCGCCGACCTGGCCCCTGCTGGCTGAGCTGAAAGTCTCGCCGGAGGTCCCCAGTCGCAGCCTTCTCACCGTCGATCTGGAGTTGGAGAACCCCTCGTCTTTGCGACTCGAGCTCTCCGACCTGCGAGGGCTGCGATGGAGCCTGGACCGTTTGCTCTCGACTCGGCCGGACGAAGTATCTCCCCTGGTCCCGCTGGAGCCCCTCGTCTTGGAAGCCAACTCCTTGAAAACACTCTCGGTCAGCTTTCGCACCCCGCCGGAGATGGGAACCTATGAGGTCGCCTTGGAGTTTGTCGATGCGTTGGGACAGGCCCATCCCGTGGCCTTTCGCTCTCCCTTAACCCTGCGCACCTGGCGGCGCCATCCTCTAGTTGCGGTGCCGGAGGGCGTGGTGAGGGTCTCTCCGTGATCTTGAGTCTTGTCATACCCTGGCTCTTCGGAATCGCGGTGGCCGATCGTCTCCTGCAGCTGCGCGAGGCGCTGGTGAAGCTTTCCGTGGGCTGGGCCGTGGGCTGGCTGGTCGCGCTGATGGGGACCAATTTCGGGCTCTTGGGTGGACTGGGACTGGGGCGGGCGATAGCCGTCTGCTTTGGAATTCAGGCCGTACTGGCTTTGGGGATCGGTTTGTGGGGCCGGCCGGCCGGTTGGGACTGGAAGTGCTGGGGACGGGGAACCTGGGCTTTTCTTGTGGGCGGGATGGCGTTGGTTCACTTCACCACTAACACCATCTTGTTCCTCAATCCCGACGACGACTTCTTTCTCCACGCCCCGCTGCAGGGGCATATGCTGCAAGGCCTCTTTCCGCCTCGCAATCCATTTTTTTCGGAATTAGTCTATGCCGGGCACTACGCCAGAGATCTGCTGACCGTGATGGTGGCCTATCTGAGCGGAGCGACTTTGTACGGTGTGCAGACGCCGGTCACGGTCTGTTTGCAGCTGGCCGCCTTCCTGGTGCTTTTTAGCACGCTGTGGCGCCAGACCCGGGACGTGTGTCCCACAATACTTGGGACGGTCTTTGTCTTCATAGGCGCTAACGCGGGATTTCGAGGCGGGTGGCTGGACACGGTAGCCAACAACAACGCCCTGGCTCAGATGCTCATGGCGTTGGTTTTCTTTTTGACTCTGGAGGCGTTGTTTGGGGGGCCACGTTGGCCGGCCACTTTCTGGGCGGGGCTAAGCCTCGGGGGGCTGGCCTGGGCTTACGAGACGAGCTTTGCCGCCGTCTGCTTAGGCCTTTGCGGCCTGTCTTTCTCGACTCTGGCCTTGCGTTCGCTGCGGGTTTCGCAGTTGGTCACCGCGGGAGTGATCGTGCTTTTGACCTTGATGCTGGGCTTCTCTCAGGGCGGCGTATTCCGCCATCTGGCGGAAAAGCTTTTGGGTGGGCAGGAGGCTCACCAGACCAAGGTGGACACGACTTTGCGGATCCAAAGTCAGGAGGTTTCGATCAAGTTTCCGAAGGAGCGTCTCTTTCACATCAAGCTCGACCGCAGCGGTGAGGAGATGTCGATGGCGTACTCCATCCTGCCGCTTTTGCGCGATCTCCCGAAGCCCTCGGGGACTCCGGGCTATGTTTCGGTTTTTTCTCCCTACGCCTTGAGAATCCACTGGATCGGACTCTATCTGGCACCTTTATCGTTGGTGATGCTGGCCCGCCGCCGGTGTTGGGCAGGACTGCTTCTCTGGTGGGTCGGCTTCTCGGCCTATTTTCTCCCTTCCGTGGTCGATTTCGGTTTTTGGGAATCGGAGGTGTTCCGCTGGGAATACGTGGCCTCGTGGGGTTTCTCGGGCGCTTTGGGCGTGGCCCTCGGTCAGTGGTGGAGCACGTCGGGCGGGCCTCTTTTGAGTCTCTCCGGCGGGTCTGTTTCGGTCCACCGGCGAGCTTTTCAGGCGGCGCTTCTCGGTCTCTTGATCCTGCTCAATGTGGGTCCGAGTCTGCAACAGATTGTGGTGAGGTCGTCACAGCTGGAGAATTTGCGGATGGGAGTTCTGTTTCCGGGGACCCTGGATTGGCTGCGACGCCAGCCGGAGCTAGCTTTCTCCGCGGCCGACGCGCGTCTGGCTTTGTGGATGACGCCCCGGGTGAAGGCGGGGGACCGAGTCTTGAGCACGGCTCGGGACGAGAATCTCTACAACGTCTATCCCGAGGCGACGTTCTCGGGCCTGTCGGGAGCGCTACCCATCGGGCATGCCTTCCCTTCGCCCTTCGAGGGACTGGGAACACTGCCGTTTCGCCAGAAGGCGGCGGCGCGGGCCTTCTGGTTCTCTCACGATCCGGCTCTTTTGGCCAATCTCGCGCCTGATTGGCTGGTCCTGCGCCCACCTCTGCCGGATTCGTTGGAGAAAGTCGCGGGTCTGGAGTTGGTCCGTACCGAGGAAGACCGCGGGCTCTACCGAGTGAAGGCGCCCGAGCTCCCCCCCGAGACTCCCGTGCCGGGACTTGAGCTGGAGAGAGTCGCGTTTGAGCTGGAAAGTCTCGACGTGGAGACGGCGTGCGCGGTGAAGCTCACTCTACGAAACGCTGGCGACCAGGTGTGGCAGGGCACGACGCGACTGGTTTACGAGTTCGTGGATCTCGAGTCGGGCCAGCCTGTGGAGCTTTGGGACCGTTTCTCGCAGCCTTTGACCTTTGGGGTCGGCCCGGGCCAGTCGACGACCGTCTCCACCGTTCTGGTCACACCTCACTCGAAAGGACGTTACCGACTGGTCACTCGGATCGGCGGGGTGGAGATGGCGGAGACGCCGCAGATTTCGGTTGGGAATGGTGAGGTCGTGGCGGGTCTGCGAATCTCCTCCGTGCATGCTGTGGACCCCGTCACCCCGGGTCAGGTGACGCGCTTTCGCCTGCGGCTGCGGAATTCGTCCTCGTCGCCGTTAAAAACCTCGCGACCTCTCCTCGCCGCCATCGTTCCGAAGTCGGACGTGTCTTTGCACCTGGTTCGAGACTTTCAAGAAGTGGCGCTGGACATTCCCGCGGGCGGAGAGGCTGAAATCACCCTCCCCGCCGTCGTCGGAGAAAACCCCAACGGCTTTCAGCTCATGCTGATCCCCCGCGACGGCTGGATCATTATGGATCTGCCCGCGTTGTCATCAGCAAAATAGTACGACCTTTGGAGTTTAGTAGCAAGGCGAGACTTTCGGCGGAATTTCCAGATAGGTGAAGAGCGGTTTAGCGTGGGCCCGTAGGCTGGGGATTTGAGGAGGACTTTTCAGTGGCTGCTGCCCGGATTCTCTGGAAGGGGCTTGGTATCCATTGTATTGTCCTCCGTGCTTGGTATGTTCGAAGGATAGGGGACCGCCTTGAAAACGGTTTCGTCGACTTTTCACCTTTCAGTGTTCTTTCAACTCCAGGCCGTAAAGTGTGATTATGAACATTCTCACCGCTGTTCCGGGATACAAGTTAACACACAACGGACAGGTCTCGCGGCGCGACCGCTATCGTTCCGAGCTCAAGGTCACGGAGCAGGACCGGCAAGACCATCTGGACATTGACTGGAATCCCACCCAGACCCCCTCGAGTCTGGTCAAGCGTGAGGGTAGTAAGTACACCCTGTCCAATTTCCGCTGGGGGTTCAACGAAACCGGAGAATTCAATGACTGGACGCCACGTACCGCCGACACCACAATCGACGCCTCCAAAGTCAAGGACATCTATCTCTGTCTCGAGCCCTTCGCTCCTGAAATCGTCGCGGGACACGGCCTTCTGATGTTCGAGATGGAAGACGACGGCGCCGTGACGTCGGCCGACGGTCAAAAGGACGTCGGTTTCTGCCTCTCCATCGAAGCCCGCCGCCCCAAGGGGAAAGAGTACGGTCTGATGACCGGTATGAAAAAGAATTTCGGCATCATCTACCAGATGGGCTCGCTGTCGGATCGCATTCAGAAAGCCACCCGTGGCGGCGGACAGAAGTTCGTGATGCACCGCCTGGACCTCAACGCCGAGCAGAAAGAGAAGCTGGTCAACGACGGCCTGCAGGCCGCCACCGAGGACCGCCTGGGCGAGTGGTATCACACCTTGACCAACTCTTGCTACACCGGCGACATCGACCTGATCAACGGGGTCGTTCCCGACAGCCAGAAAATGGACCGTTGGACGCGCCATCTGAAGTTCGCGCGGTTGTCCACCGCGGTCCCGGCTCTAGGCGGCGCCACCATCAAGGATAAGGGGCTGTTGGCCGACGAGCCGATCACCTTCATCAATCCCAGCGCTGAGCTTCATCCCGGCAAGCAAGCTTCTAACGGCGGATTCAAGGCGGCCGTTGGAAAAGCGTCCCGCTCACCCTTCTGGAACCCCGGTTTCAAGGTCGCCGGAGGCGGCCTGGGCGGAGCCGCCGGTTGGGCCATCGGCCAGTCCTTCGGCCAGATCGGCGGAATCGTGGGTGCCGTCGCGGGCTTAGCTAGCGGAATCTACGCTGGTGACCGCGCCGCCGACATCATCGCCGTCAATACCGACCGCAACGCCGTTGACGCGGTGGAATGGTACGCCGCCAAGGCTGGAGTCAGCCAGCAAGAAGCGTTGTCGAGAATCACCCACAAGGCGGTTTAAGACTCTCCTCGAGAGCCGCTTCCATCGCCCGGAGGTCTCCTCGGGGAATCTTGACCGCTGTTCCAAAACCAGCGGCTCGATCGGTGGCGATCACGGGAAGTCCCAGGGCTGCCCCTTGACGTACCTCGAGAGAGTTACTTTCGACCCAGAAGGGCGCCAGGACAACCCCGATCTCCTCAAACCCCCGCGCGGGGAGCACCTGTGGGTGGCTCAGTAAGTCCGTGGGTTCGAGCCCTTCTCCGGCGCGGACTCGCAATCTCCATTCGGGATGTCTGGACACGACTTCGAGCACTTGATGGATTCCATTGCGTCCCGTCGCCAACCCCGCCAACAGAATGTCCCGTCCGGGACGCGCGAGCCTGGGTAGTAATGTCGGAAACTCCCACTTTTGACAATTGAAGCCGCGTTGGCTCAACACTTCCAGGGCGAAGGGGTTGCTCACCCAGATCTCGTCGGCCAACACCAACTCTTGCTCTTGCCGGATCACGTCGTCACGAGAGGCGCGAAAGCGACGCAAGAAGCGACTCGAGGGGTGGGCCACGAGCGCCTTGTCGAGATCCTGGTGCAACTGCCCCAGCAGGGGGAGGTCGAGCAGGAGTATTTTTTTGTCGTCATGGCGCGCGAAGAGTTCGAGAGCCCCCAAACTCGGGGCCATCAACTCGATTCCGCGTTGGGGACGCGCCAGGTTGGCGACGAGCTTTCTCAGGGCGAAGCGAGCACGGTAGGTACGAGCGGTGTCGTTTCCGGCCCACAGGCGAGCCAACCCTTCGAGCAGAGTCCAACCCGGCCACCCCCTCGCTTGGGGCAGATAACGTCGAGCCAAGAAGGCGCCCGGACCACGAACGGGCAGAGCCCACGGCGCGATATGAAGTCCCTCCAGAGAGCTCAGCCAGTCCACCGGCTCCGGCGCCACGATTGTCCTCACAGGCTGACCCGGGCACGGCAGCCCTGCTCGTTACAGGTCAGACAGTTCCTCCGGCGTTGAGCCCCTTGGTGGAGAATGCGTTTGCGATTGTCGGCGATCTTCTCCTCGCGCGAGAGTTTCCCCGACTCGGACAAGACTCGTCTCCAGACCTCGTTGCAGCGAAATTCTTGTGTTCTCCGGGAGACTCGCTCTTCCAACTCCACCTGATTCTGGTGGGGCCTATCGCCGTCGACCGACAGCCCGAGAGAATCGTGCTTGACCCAAACCCGTAATCGACACGGGAATCGAGGTTCCACTCGCAGATCGACATAGGGCCAGAAGACCGTGGCGTCGAGCCCCCAAGGCTGGGACTCGCTGGGGACCGCCTCCACCGTGTGACCGTGACGTTCCAAAATCTTCCAATCCAGTCGCGCGGCCATTTCAAACAGCGCGTTGGAGAGAAGGCAAAGACCACCACCCAGCGCGGGGACGATACAGCCGGCACGGAGCTCCATCCCGTGACGAAATCCGCGCCGGCTGCTCACTCTTCCCAAGGCGCCCCAGAAGGACAGCGGGCGGCCCGGGCCCAGCTGCAATCCGTCAAAACAAGGAGCGGCGAGCTTGAGATTCGTCACCTTCCCGTCTTCGAGCAAAGGGTGCCCGTCCGGGTCGGAGCGCCGGATCGCTAGACAACGACCATAGAGCGGAAAAGTGAATTCACTAGCCGGGGCTTGCGACGGCGCGAGCCGGTAGGCGGACGGGTCGAGACTCCAGCGTAGCAGGCGCCGAGCCTGGTGGTAGCGCACCTTCAGTTGATGGAGTTGCGTCTCTGGCCAGCTTTTGGGCTCTTGGAGTTTCATCCATCACAGGATATTCGCCCTCTGTGTCACCTTCGTGTCAGCTCCGAGACGACACCGGATAGCTAACGTCCTGGTTCGGAAGGCTCCTCTCCCTCGTCCGTCACGGGAATGGGAAGAGCGAGCGGTTTGTCGGTCTCAAGCTCGGCCGGACTGAGCACCTCGATCCGCACCTCGGCGACTCCGGCTTGGACTAAATCCAGCTCCTCGGCGGCCTTGCGCGACAGATCGATGACCCGATGGGGAGAGTGGGGACCACGGTCGTTGACCCTGACCTCGACGCTGTGACCGGTGGCGGGACGGGTCACCCTGAGTCGCGTGCCGAAAGGATAAGTCCGGTGGGCCGCTGTCAGCTCTTGCTTGCGATAAGGCTCTCCGCTGGCGGTGGCTCGACCCTCGAATCTGTCGTGGTAGTAGGAAGCCTGCCCGACGGTGGTCAGCGAGTCGGATGAGGCCACTCCGCTGAGGAGCAGGAGACAGGTCGCTAGCCCAAGAGAACGATGTCGCATCAGTGCACCTCCGACCCGAGGCCTTCGAGCGGTTCGGGCCGCGCCCTGTCGGACGGGGGTTCGATAGGATTCTTGAGTCGCTTGAGGCTGAGTTACCCCTGCCGGCCGACATTTTCTCTATTTTTTCAGGGCCGCCTGGCATAGTGAACCTACAGAAAAAACCTGAAGATAGAGCCAGGAGATTCACCACTATGTCGTTCCCCATTTTCTCCCATAACGGATTCAGCATCGGAATTGGCGATTCCAATCGCGACGGCAAGCTTGATTTCGACTTTGGATTTCGCCACCAGAGCTACGGCAGCAGCCCCTGGGGCTTTGGCAGCTCCGGCGGTGAGATCGGCATCAACACCCAGCGCGGCGTCTACCTGGGCGGTAACTATAATAACAGCAATCTGTGGGGCTCTAGCGGAGCTGCCGGTCGCGTTTACGGAGATGGCGGCGTCAGCTCCGCTTCTTGGGGAAATGACGTTTTCGGTAACTACCGCAACAGCCACTACAGCACCAGCCCGAATCACTACGACTACGGAGCCAACGGCGGCAATCTCTACAGCGGCAACTACTGGGGCACCCACAGCGCCGCAAATCAATGGGGCTACTCCAACTCCAGCCAGGCCGGTAACACCTGGACCGGTGCTCACGCCGGGAACTACAACTACGGTAACATCTGGGGAGGAGGCGGCAGTTTCTCGACCTTCAATCCCGGCTTCTCGGCCTACGGCTACCGCCAGTACGACGGCTGCGGCTGCAACTCGGTGCGGGGTTTCATGGGCTTCTAACGTCCCGTGCTGACGAAGGCTCCTGGCCGCCCTCGCGAGAAGGCTCCGGGAGCTTTTTCATTTTGACCTTTCGGAACTCAACTTGGACGTCCCACAGATACCCACTCCTGACCAGGACGGCAACTACGACTCGCCCCCGTTGCGGGCCCTGCGCCGCGTTTGGGCCGACTATCAGGCCAAGATCGCAACCGAAACCGACGTGATGGACACCATCGCCGAGCTGGGGCGATTCGCCCAGCATCAGCTGGGCCTGTTCGAGAAGAAGATCGATTCGGGCGCGTCCAATCCCGACGACCCGGGATTTTCTTTGATTATCGAGGCCTTCGAGTTGGTACTTGAGGGGTGCGAGTACATGGCTCTCGAGTTCGTCGAGCCCGACCCCGAGGATGAGGTCGTGGAGCCCAAGGAAGGCTTCTTCACCTGCGGGCTAGGCCTGATCCAGGACGCCACCAACCAGATGATGGAGGGCCACCAGCTCACCATGGATCACATCGCGGCAAGCTCCGAGGCCAGCTGTCCTTTCTGTGGACAGAAGAACTCGCGCGAACTGCCGAGATGCGCCAAGTGCGGCCGCGCCCTTCCGCAAAGCGAGGCTCCCCAGCTCGAGCCCGAGTTTAGCGCCGTTCAAGAGGAGGGCTTAGAGAATGAACAGGCGGCGCCCGGCGAGCTGACCGAAAACTATATGGTCTTGGCCTATTCTGTCGAGGGGTGGAGGTCCGGCGAGCTTAGTCACCAAGAACTCGCTCAAATTCTCGACGCGATCGAACAGAAGCTGCTGGCTCACCTCGAGGAAACCGAACGCCAAGAGCAAGTGCTGCGTCTGGCTCCCCCTGCTCAGCGGGAGGCCCTGGCCGCGGCCGTGGGCCTGACCCAGGACGGCTTAGAGGCGAGCCTTGCCGCCATCGAGCGCATGCGCCTGGCTTTCGAAAAAGAAGACGACACCTACCTGCACCTGGGCTTGGGAGACTTCGAGGAAGCCTCGCGTCTGATGGTTCAATCGTTTTTGGCCAGTAAAGAGGCCGCCCGTTTGCCCGACAGCTAGGCTTCGCACAAGTAGTGTCGAATAGTCTGGTAGGTGCTAGTGATGAATGAGTCACTAAAAAATTCAATGCTCTCTAATAGAGACGGTTTAGTGAAGGTTGTCACCATTCGCAGAATGAGTGAGCCCGAGCCCATTGTGCGATACATTCCTCAGGAGGCTATAGCAGAAGTTGAGGAGCTGCGTCGAATATTTATGGGCAGATTCGGCGACCCAGATACTCCAATGGCCAAGGTGGTGATCAGGCGTCGCCACGATCAATGAAGCTGAGTAAAGAATTCCAGGACCTGCCCAGCTCCCATTCATCGCAGTAGCGGACTTGATAGCCAATAAGGCCGCCGTGGGTCACGCACAGGATGTGGCTGACGTCGAGCAACTCAAGCGCTATCAGGCATAGCAGAGAGTGCTCCTGGGCTAATTCTCTGCGTCACCTTATCTACAAAGGAGAGAGAGAACGTCCAGCAGAAAATCACCATTGAAAGAGGTGGGGTATGAGAGAAACGACACGTTCATTAAGTCTTTACTTTATGTTGGTGGGAGGGCTCACCGTTCTTGGCACTGGGTTCGTATTGACCGCCGCCCTCAACAATGGCACCGCTGGATTCTTTGAACTGGTCCTTCTGTTCCAAGGTTTAGTCGGGGCGGCTTATCTGTATGTCGGCGCCAAGCTCAAAACGCTACTGGTGGAGAAACCGCAGCTTCCTATGAAGCTAGCCACTCTCGCCATCGTTTTAAGCTGCTTGGGCTTTAACATCTTAGGCCTTCTACTCAACGTCTACATCTACTATCAGCTCAAGCGCATGGTTCGCGAAGCAACCCCGGAGATGGAAAGCCAGGTCCTCCAATAAGACTCGAAGAGCTCCTAACAGAAGCCAGTAACGCTGGCACAGTGGAGTCCACTGGGTCTTTCCAGCTGGAGCTAGGTAAAGCTCTCGAAAAGCTTCGTTCTCACCAGACCGAGAATCCGTATCACTATGTCAACCGACTCCTCCGGTCAGGCTACTTGAGTGGAGCGCATCGAGTCGAGGTCAAAAGTGATCGGCTGAGGAGCAGAGTTGAATTTCACGGCGCAGCCATGCCGCCGGAACGCCTCCAATACATCTTGGAGGAGCTGTTCCGAGCGTACGGGAGTGCCGCGAACGAACTCGCCGGCGCAGCCAACCTTGCTTTTGGGCTTCCCCACGAACAGGTAGAGATTCGTGTCGATGACGGCCGCTCGTCATCGGTTCTGGTGAGGAAGGCCAACGGCGACAGCGAGGTGTATCGCCTCGAAACCTCGTCGCGGCCGCATACGAGCTTTCAACTCACAAGGTCGGCAAGTCAGAGCATCCGTGCCTTTGGAACGACATCGCCAGAGTATCTCTCGGTGGTGCGACGCTTCAGGTTAGCCCCATTTGAGCTCGCTATCAATTCAGAAGAGCCTCCCCGAAGCCAGGCTTGGGGGAAGAGGCGCGACAAAGGGATCGATTCCAACGGAGGAGTCCGACTCTCTAGCGGACTGTTCTCCCTCGGCACAAGGGTCTGCCGTCACCACCACGTAGCCGAGCTTCGGCTCTGCCACGACGAGCCCGGGAGAAACGGGGTTGGCTTGCGGCCGTCGCAGGCCAACTCACTTGTCACAGTCGGCCAAAGCCCAACGAGCGGCTCGCGTGTTCAGCGCTGCCGCCTCGCCTTCGGTATATGTTCCGACGCTGCTCTCGGCTCCACCGCGAGCTGGGTTTACGGTGGAGAAACGCTTCAGATTTTCCCTGTGCAGCTCCCTCTCCCCGGCGTGGAGGTTGCTATCGACGCCAGCGACCTCAAACTCGACGCGACACGCGAACGCCTAGTCCAAGATGAGAACTTCAGCGCGCGTTGGGAGGAGGTCAAACACGAGTTTCTTATCTTCGCCAAGGCTCTACAGACCGCCTACCATAGCAAGTCGGCCTCAAACTTGAACGCTCAAGCGTTTTTCGATAAAGAGGCGAGGTGGATCAAGCACTATTCGGAGCTTAAGGGACAAGGGGTGGCAACCCCGGTAGACTCAATCACCTCGTAAGTTCGAAACTGCTGTGTGCGCCACGTGGCCGGCTCGGTCGCTGCTCTCACAATGATACCCCGCCAACACTCTCTGTATCTCCGCCTCGGTCGGCAGTGCCACTTGGTACTTGGAAACGAAAAGCTGGTTGCTCATCCCGGCCAGCGCGTACTTGACCACGGTGTGGTCCTTCTCGGTGCACAGCAGAACGCCCACCGGCGGGTTGTCGCCTTCGCTCATCTCGTTATCGGCGTACCAGCTGACATAGGTGTTGAGTTGGCCGATGTGTTCGTGGGTGAACTTGTCCACCTTCAGCTCGACCAGAACGTGACATTTTAAGATACGGTGGTAGAAGACAAGATCGACGAAGTTGTGCGTTCCTCCAATCAGGAGGCGCTTTTGGCGGGCTTCAAAGCAGAAGCCTGCAGTTTGTCCAGCAGCGCGTCCTCCAGCTCTGACTCGCCCATCACCTCGGCGGCCTTGAGACCGAGAAATTCAAAGACGTAGGGACCTCTGACCGGAAAGCTCAGCGGCTCCGGCTCCGCCTTCTCCAGGGTCTGACTCTCCAGTTTCGTCTTGTCCGTCGAGAGCGCTGTTCGCTCGTAGTAGAGGGTCGAGATTTGGCGCTTCAGCTCGCGTACGGACCAGCGAGCCTTGAGACATTGCTGTTCATAGAAGGTCCTTTTGGCCTGGGGCTCGAGACCGGATAGCTCGTCGAAGTGGGAAAATGAGAGTCGCTGGAACATCGCGTTTCCTGCTTCGGGAGATTTTGCCGACAGTGTTGGCAAAATCTCGATGGGGGAAGTCACGGTATCTCCCAGCAAGGATTTTGCGGACACTGTTGGCAAAATCTTTGGATAAGCTCTATAAAAGGACAGGTAGCGGTAAAGCTGACGTTGCCCCGCGCCACGAACTCCGGCGCGCTTGAGGTGTTCAGCCAGGGCCGGCAGCAAGCTTTCGCCGTAGTACTCACTCCGATCGGCGCCCCTAAGTTCGTACTCGTCGATGTAACAGCCTATCAGCCAATTCCGAATGGTATGGCTGGCTTGACTGCGAGCTTCGTTCTGCTAGTAAGTTCCGAGCTGGTTCTCTCAATCGCCGAAACCAGCTCGCTGAAAGTGAAGTTCTTCCTCATCCGAGAACCTCCGCCAGCATCCCTTGAATTTTCGCCTCTAGCTCGGGATAAGGCTCTCCGCTGGCCATGGCTCGACCCTCAAACCTGCGCGCCACGAACTCCGGCCAGAGCAGCTTCAGCCCTAGCATCCAAAACCCGAGTACGAGGAGGGGCAGAGCTCCAGCTGGCGCCGCGTCGGTGTCGCCAAAGACCACCATCAGGAGCAGTGCCGCGGGTAGACTTGAAACGACTAACAGAAAGACAAAGACGACCAGGTAGCCAAACGTACCCAGCAATCGAGTCGGAACGGATCTTTTCGTCAACACCGCCATGTCCAGAACGGGTTCGTCTTGGCCAAGGTGCTATCCCGCCCGTCGAACTCGTGGAACCTATCCTCGTGCTGTGAACATAGGCGCGCCAGACAGGTGTTCCGAAATATCTCGAGGGCCGCAAAGAGGGAGCGGTGGATATCACGCGGACCTGCCGAAATTCCTGTGGATGGCTGTCTCAAAGAAGGGCAAACGCAAACTTCGAGTCGGAGAGCGTCTCTACTTTTGGTACGTTCGCGAGGACCCCGATTACCAGTGCGCGCGCGTGCTTACAATCCTTTCTCAGGACGGACACTTTGGAGTCCATTATCCTTTAGAGCCAATAGGACAAACACAGATGGTGGTGGTTATGAATCGAGAATTCCCGGCATATTCAGAGGCTTGGGATGGGCGTTGGCGCCGCTTCCGATGTCCTATTCACGTTCCCGTGGGTGGTATTGGTCCGGGCGTCGCCAGGTGCATCATCGATTGGTGCCGCACGACGAATCAAGATTTGCTTGAGGTGGACTACCAGGGACGGGTGGTTCGCGCGTAAGAGCGATACGTGGCGCTTCCAGCGGTTCTGGTTTGTCACACCGAGGGAGGCTACACCTGCGGAGGCTGGGCCTGTCCACTCTAGCCCGCACTTCAACAAGGGCTCTCAATACCAGGCTCGTGACCGACGATGGGCTGGCTCGCCAAGCCTTGGCTATGTACGAGCTAACCATCCTCCGTCTGGGAGACTATTGGAAGTCTCTGTCTGTATCTGAGAGAGCGGGAGGGCGCGGGAGGCATTTGCGCGTTTCTCGAGCTAGCCCGGCCTGAGAACTTGTGGGAGTTCGACCTTCGTCGACTCCTGGTGGCCCGCAGGCAGATGCGGCAACTGGAGTAAGAGCCTGGTGTCCGAGTTACGATATAGAGAGAATGTAAAGTGGGACCGCGACCTACGGTTTTGGAGCCCGCGGTCTGCAGCCTTGCGCGAATGGCACCTTGACGTTATCCTAGCGCGGAACGAGCCTGCGGGAGAGCGGGACCATTCTCTGGAGATTCCTGATGTCTGGTGCCCCTTGCTCTTGCCCCCGCGCTCCCACCGGCTCGCCGGTGTCAATATCGTCAACGCGATGCGTTCCCTAGCCCCCTCTGGCGAATTCTCGTAGACCACCTGGAGACGTTTGTCGCGACCTACGACAGCCGGTTCGTCGACACATACGGGCCGCTGAAGCCGTATGCCGAGAAGGCCTTCGGGAGCCTCCTCTTGTGTGGTGACCCAAATTTGGGTGTCACTCGCTTCTCCTGCTGCACCTGCAACACTGAGCTCGCCGTTCCGTTTAGCTGCAAGACACGGATCTGCCCATCTTGTGCCAAGCGCAGAGCCGAGGAGGTGGCGGCCAATCAGATCGAGCGCCTGCCAGCCGTCGGCCATCGCCACCTCGTTGTCACGATCCCTCGCAAGGCGGGCTTGCGTCTCCGTATCCTCGAAGACCCCAAGCTCTTTCGCAAACTCGCCCAGATTATCGTGCGCGTTCTGCGCCGCCAGATGGTCCGCCAGTTGTCCATCCATCGTGATAGAAACAAGGAGGCCTTCACTCCCGAGGGCGATTTCATCCCGCTCTGGAACTGGGACACCTCTCCAGTTAGCTATCGCCAGCTTTCCTATGACGAGGCGACAGGGATGGTTCGTTGCCGCTCCAAGCGGGGCGGCCGTCCTGGCCCAGCACGTACCCCGACCTCGGCAGCACGTGGTAACTTACTGGCCGGGCTAAAAATTCCTACAGCCGTCGCGGTGAGCTCATGCCACCTGGCCTCCAACAAGCGCGCATACTTGCCCGCCGAAATTCCACCTTGCCCCAGAGAGTACCCGTCGTTGACTTCCAGCAGCAGGGTCTGCCCCGCGGTGGTCACGGCGAAGTCCGCGGCATAACCGGCGGGCCCGCCGGTGTACCCACCGTCGTTTACCGTCAGGTAAAATCTTGTTCTGCCAGGGGTCGGGGGCCTTGGAAGGAAAGCTCAGGCCGTGAACGTGGCCGAGCTTATCCACGCCTTCCAGAGCGAGGGCATCCTCGACTCCGAGGGAAGCTTTACCGTGAGCCTCAGTCAGGCTCGCGCCAAGCTACGCGATTTTCGCAGCTCCGACGACAGTCGATTTTTGCTTCATCTGGTGGCTGCATGTCACGGCGCCGGAGCGAAGCGAATCGCCATCCAGCGCTCGCCCTCCCGGCTCCACCTGAACGCCCCCGGCGCCCACTTCTCCGAAGCCGAGCTGATCGAGGCCTACAGTCACTTCTTTCGACTCCAGCACCAAACGGCGACCTCGGAACTTGTCATGGGAACGGTCATGGTCCAGGCTCTTGGGGCTGAGGAGCTCTCGCTGCTCAGCCGTCAGCACGAAGGGCCAAGCTTTCGTTGGCGCCTGGAGGAGGCCCGGGAGTGCTCAGAGGAGGCTCCGAGCGGTGACACGCGATTCGAGTTCGAGGCCCGGTTCGGCGGGGCGCTAAGTGCCTGGCTGTTGGGTTTGCTGAGCGCCGAGACCGGCTGGCGGGATTGCCAGTGGCTAGAGCAGCTGTGCAGCCTGAGCCGGCTACCGATCTCCGTCAACGGGCGACCCTTGAACCGCCCTCTTCCCGACAACGGCAGTCCGGTGTTGCTGCTCCGAGGTAGCAACCTGCCCCTGCAGGCCGAGGGTCCCCGGGTATTGGAGGAAGCCGAAGGGGACTACGCGACGGCACTGGCCCCGGGCAGCGGTCCTCTCTATCTGGTCGTGCGTGGGGTGCAGTATCCGGGTCCTAAGGTGAATCTGGTGGGCGTGGTCTACTGCGACCGGCTCCGCCTGGATCTAGCACTCGAGCAAGTGGTTCAGGACTCAGTGTACGACGAGCTCGTGGAGGAGCTGAAGAGACGATTCGACGACTTGCTGTGCGCGTGCGACCTCGAGCAGGCTGGTCCGCAGTGGGCTCGCCCCTACCTGGCTCGTCTGGTGCAATTGGCCGGGCAAGGACGGATCGGCATAGCGGGGGTCATTCTGCTGGCCGACTGGCTGGCGGAGGAAGCTCCGCTCGAGAGCGCACGAGCGCACGACGAGCTCTCGTTGATGAGAAAGGCCATCCGTTTTCACGAATCCCAGGGAAACCACGACAGGTATAGAGATACCTCACGCAAGGCCTATACCAGGGCGCGTCATCTGATCTCTGAGAGCAACCGCAACTTGGAGCTGGCGGACCTGTGCGCCTGGCTGGCCGCCGCGCAGGGGCACCCGAGCGCCTCTTCCTGGCGGCTGCTCGCTGCCGCGCTGGCGCTGAAGAAGCGCTGCGAGGGCGCGTCCGAGCGGCTGCGGGAGCAGATGGTGGGGCAAATTCCACGAGCCGCCGTCCCGTTTTTGCAACTGGGCCTGTGGGGGCTCGAACAGGCGGTCGGGGACTTCAGGGCAGCCGCTCGGACCCGCGCTGAGCTTCTCCGCGGAGTGGAAGGCATTTCCGACCCCATGGCGCGACGCGAGATCAGGGAGCTACTCAAAGAGAGCCCCGAGCTGGTGTGCGTCTACGCAGCGAACAAATTGCGTCACTTCGCGAGCTATGATGCGGAGCTGCGGGTGACCTTGATCGGACCGTAGCGGCGAATCACGACGTGTCACGACATATGCGTGGGTGCCGGGCTGTTGGTTGATATGCGAAGGAAAACGGTTAGCGTTTCCCAATTGACGAAAGCGGATCCCCTGGGACTCTATATCGCCGGGATACCAAGGAGCGAAGATGACGATCGACAGTTTGCCGGTCCCCGTACTCATGATTTTGTTCTTCTTGGTGGAGCTTCACCTGGTTTATCAATTGGTCCAAGCCATTCAGCGCCATCGTCGAATCAGCTCTCTAGCTCCTTCGAAGATAGGTGACCTGCAAGAGCGGTCTTCTAGCGGGACCGATTGGGTCGCCATAGAAGGAAAGGTGGCCTGCCTTAAGCCTCTGAAGTCACGATACTTTGGGAAGACTTGCGTCTTTTATCTAAGCGAGATCTTCGACCGACAAAGCTGGATGTTCAGCCATAGTGGCAAGCTCCGCCAAAGGCAGAGACACAGACCAGTATCCCTGTTTTCGAAGTCCGAAGGCGTGCTGTTTGACATTTCGGATGAGACGGGAGCTGTCTTGGTAGACCCTCGCGACGCCGAGGTCGTCTCCGACCAGGTGAGCGATTTCCAATTTCGTCTGGATGTGAGAAAAGACCGGATAGAATCCATGGTGGATCCTCTTCTTGGCAAGTTGGCCAGGCTCGTTGGCGTCCCGTGTGAAGAAATTGCACGCGAGGATTTGAAGTCTCTAAGTCCGAGGAGAGTGAAGGGCAATTACCTGTGTACGGACACCGTCGTCTCCGTGGGGGACACTCTTTTCGTGGTCGGCCAACTCAAGGTCGTTTCGGGGCGCCCAATTCTCACTTCGTCCGGGGGCGGCCGAGGAGTCACTCTCTTGACCAACTTATCCCGAGCGTCATACCTTGGAGGTCTGCGACGGCAAGCCTGGATTTCCCTAATTTTGATCTTGGTCTGCGCCTTCTCCATCGCCCTTTTGGGATACCGACTCGGGACACCATTCTGAGAGATGACGGAGGTTCTATCTCAGGTTCGCTCAACTGAAGCCCAGACCGTATTTGATGTAATCTGGCTTAGCTATCGCCAGCTTTCCTATGACGAGGCGACAGGGATGGTTCGTTGCCGCTCCAAGCGGGGCGGCCATCGTGAATGGCATGCCACGGAGTTCCTGGCCGTCCTGGCCCAGCACGTACCCCGACCTCGGCAGCACGTGGTAACTTACGCCGGCCACTACGCTAACGCGGCGGGAAACCTCAATCACGAGATTGAGGACAGTGACTCTGACGGCGAGACGAAGGATACCAAGGGCGGCTCTCGCCGATACTCCTGGGCCGAGTTGCTCGCTCTCGTCTGGAGAGTGGACCCGCTGGAGTGCCCAAAGGTGGCGAGCCGATGGAGCGCGGCCGGACAATACGCGGCGAAGAGCTGCGAGACTTCTTGAAGTCGATCAACAGGCTGGGTTATCCGCCTCGTCCACCTCCAGTCCCGCTGGCCGGCCGTGACTGGCCTCAAGAGCCGCTCGAGGATCCCTTCATCGAGCCAGACTCCTCACAATTCATCGACGACACCAGCCAGGTTCCCCCAGCCCAGATTGGGACGCCTAGCGACGCTATTGTCCCGGACTGCCGGCAGACCGTGCATGGAATCTGCCATCTCGGTTCCCTCGCTTTGAGAGACGCCTGGCTTTCCTAAAGTAGCTTTGATAGCCAAGCGGAATGCTCTAAAGAGCATGTCCAGCCTTCCTTACCAACCTCTGGGCCAGCCCCAACTGGGCTAAAAATTCCTACAGCCGTCGTGAAGCCCGGGATGGCACGACGGACAAGCGTGGTCGGACCTGGTTGGAGTTGTTGGATCAATGCTACCGATGTGAGGATCCGAGAGCCCTGATCGATCGTGCCGGCAGCGTCACCGACCCGTGGGAAGCCGAGAGTCTGCGACTGCTGGCCGCCGATCAGTTGACGAGACTGACCTTCCGGCATCAGGATTGGAGAACCTGGCTTCCGCTCTATCATGAGCTGGTGGATTCTCTCGAGGGGAATGGGCTCGAGGGATGCCTGGGTAAGCATCTGGCCTATTTGGAGGCCACCGATGCGAAGGCTTCCGTCGAGGTGCGCCCATTGAGGCATCGACTGGCGGGCGAGCTGGAGAAGGCCGCGGATGTGGTTGCTCTCTGGGCCGACAGGGGCAACAAGTTCGAGGTTGTGGCTTCGATCGAGGTCCTTCTGGCGGCATCGCGTCCTCAAGAGGCCTTGAGGGAGATGCTGGTCTGCCCAAGGGCCTGCCCGGAAGATGCGAGCGCGTCTTGCGATTGGTCCTGCGTGGCGATTCGGAGAAACAGATGGCGGTCGAGCTTGGCCTGAGTCCGCGCACAGTGCACAAATATGTCGGGGAGACCTTCCGATTCTACAACGTCAGCTCGAGAGCCGAGCTGATGGTTCGCCTGAACAGCGGGGTCTGAGAAGGGACTCGCAAGCCGGAGGCGCTCCGGACCGAAGGGAGGACACCTGCGACCTACGGTTTTGGAGACCATAGGTATGGAATCCAGGCCATAATCAAGGCTCCAGGGATCCCGTGGTTGAGCCGTTTGCGGAAGGGCTTGGAGAAAATCGAACAGCGATTCATGCCAATTTTTGTCGTGGGTGGGGTCACAGTGGGGTCAGACCCTAGCCATTGAGAAGCAGTCGTTTGCGCTCAGAAGCATCACTCGGAGGCTGGAATGTTGACGAATTTGCGCTCGGATTTACATAGGCTACACTGGCCTTTGATGCGGGTGATTGTTCCTGCGTCGCGATGATGCCTAGCATAGATGCCAGCCATCTGACGCTGAGGATATCCCAGCCGCTCGGCGATACAATCGTCACACTGCATAGGATGAGACTTGATGTACTCAAGAACATCATCACATTGGCTCATACGATTAACCCTCTCCCTTGAATCTCATTAGGTTCGTCTCCACGCGCTTGAAGCGCTTGAAGCCTCCGTTGCAAGCTTTCCAGCGCTGGAATAGCTCTTCGCCCACGCTAGTACAAGGCCGGTGGGAACTGCAGTACGCCAGCCTCGTCATCTCCCGCCGCTTCGATTGCCTCGACATCCGTCAGCCAAGCCTTTAAGAAAGCTTCAGCCCGAGGATCATCGCCCCCGGCATTTTGAAAGACGACCTTGTTTCCCAGGACAATATTTGTCCCCCGGACCGGCTTCGCCAACTCGCCTTTGATCTTGAGGCACGCGGCAAATCTTCGAACGTCTTGGGCGAAGTCTAAGACAATGCATTTCTTCTTGTCTGCAGTGATTCTCAAGCCACGGCCCAGTTGCTGAATAAAGATCCTTCGACTATGAGTTATCCGATTGAAGACGACGATATTTACGTCAGGAACATCAATGCCCTCATTGAAGACGTCAACAACGCAAATGACTTGGAGATCTCCGGCTTCAAAGTCAGCAAGAACGAGGTTCCTTCGATACTGACTCATGGTCTCACCACGCGCGACCCCGGAATAGATGCATTCAGCACGACAAAAGCCTCGCGCGTTAATCTTGTCGCGCATCAAAAGGGCATGCTCGATCGTCCCGCAGAATACGATGGCTTTGGGATTGGGAACTTCGGCCCAGGCTTTCTGCAGGCCTTCAATAACGCCATCGTCCCATTCTGCGATAAAGAACGTGCGGTTGACCGACTTGGGCGACAACTTTTCCCCTCGGAGATCATTGAGCGCATCCCAATTGATGTTATCGGTAAATAGGCGATAGTCGACCTCCGAAAGGAAACCCTTCTGTAATCCGTAGACCATGTCAATGCTGACCATTGGCGTGGCTCCGAAAGTTGAATCGAGTCGCGCCTCCGGATCGGTCATGAACGGAGTTGCGGTCAAACCAAGGAGCTGCGGGCCGTTCGAAGTTCCTGCGTCTAGGGCGGCGAGAATCGCTTGGTAGGTGCTGCTCAACGAATTGGCATGGTGACACTCGTCAATCAAAATGAGATCGAACCGTGGCACTTCGCCGCCGGCATTGATGTAGTTGTATACGCTATCCCGAGTTCCAAACACGAAGTTAGTCTTGTTCAACGAGTCGACCGAAGGTTTTTCGTGTTGATTCCAGACAATGGTTGGCTCAGTCGGTCCGACGAATGGCCAAAACGCCCTCTCTAGCTGTAGCGTCAATGGATTCGTATGCGCGAGAACCAGCACTCTTATTCGCCTAGTCAGAAGGCAACGTCGAACGGCTTCTGCTGCAGTGAAGGTCTTGCCCAGTCCCGTTGCCATCACCACCATTCCACGGCGCGGTGAACCGTTGGCCAACATTTGTGAGATAGCACTGATAGCGGCTTCTTGATAATCGCGCTTTTCTGGTGATTGTCCGGCCGGCCCACTTTTTAGCCCCTGGGCTTGAGCGATAAGGTCAGTCGTGCCCCAAATCGTTAGACTGGCCCCTTGGGCGAGCATCTGTCGCTGGAACTGGCGCCCTCTGTCATCCACCCCTCTGAGCGCAACCACGACAGAATTGTGTGCCTTATAGGCGCGGGCGGCGTCGAGCGTCTTTCGCAGCTCCGATTCAGGTACGAGCTTCGACCAGTACTTAGCCTGTATGAGCCAACGCTTTTTATTAGGAGCGATGGCGATAATATCCGCTCCCCTGTCGCCGGAGCCTCCAACTACCCGTACGCCTGAAAAGCCCTTATGGATAAGCAGCCTTGCAATAATGCGTTCAAAAGCCTGCCAGCCGCAATTGCCTAGAATATCGGCATCGATGAACATCAGTCCATCTTCGCCTCTAGGAGCCTGCAGGCTGCCCGAGCGATTTCCGCCTCTCTGGGATCGCCTACCTTCTTTTCGGAGTAAATGGCAGCGATTTCCAATAAGCTACGATATTCGTTACGGATCTGGCCCTGTAACCGCTCGCTACCCTCGGGGTACTGATTCACTAATTCGGCGTACATAACATTCCAGACGTTACCATCGAAAAAGAGCTTCGGAAACAGAGAAAAAACCTCCACGACGCCCTTCGGACGTAGAAAGAGAAGGAATGTTCCGTCAGCTTTCATCTGAGCTAGTTCGGATACATCGCGCCCATTTCGAATCAGCTCTGAAGCTAGCGCTGTTCGCTCGTCTTGGGACAGATTGAGGTAAACATCCGATCCTTCGTCTGAAGCTGCGTCAGCCAACTTGCGACGAATGCTTTCGAACAAGCGATCCAGTTCCGCCTCTTGCTTGAGTGGCCAGCACTGCCTCAAGATCTCATGCGCGATTTTGCTAATAGAATGCTCTGCGGGATTCTTGCTAGCGAGGTTCAAATGGTATTGGTACAGGTAATTTGCTATCTCGTACGCTACGTGTTGTTCCGGTGACACCCGGCCATGTTCGAACAAGACGTGCTTCGGGTCTATGTAGATTGTCAATTCGTTGTCGGTGAATCGTACGCTCGGGAGTTCGGCTTTTGTTCCATCGCTGTGGTAGCTGTGAATCGGTCGATCGGTGAGGAAGACCTTGACATCGATTGGGGAGGACTGAATTCCAGCGGCGAGAGACACGGAAAGAGCAGTGAGACTAAGGCGCTCGTCCTGATGGCTGAAGCCGCTGAGTCCCTCCCGCGAAACTGGATCCGGAGTGCCTCTTGGATGTTTGCAAACAACGCAGACCGTTTCCAGCGAGGAGTTGTCCTTGCGGCAAACGCCACAACTCCAGGGGGTCTGTATCTCCGGAATTTGACTATGTCCGCAATTCGGGCACATTACCGCGGCAGCACTAATCGTCGCGCTACATTCCGCGTTCAGACAAAGCTTGCCGGTAAATATGTGCCCGCAATGAGGACAGTCGTCGAGTCCCTCTGTGGAATCAAGATGGCACGACGGGCATTTTATCAGGCCGGTTATAGGTTTCTGATCCGCCTCTTCTACCAGCCTCCACCACTCGGCATCGTCAAAGAAGCCGGGAATTCGTTGCTCGAACTTTGCCTTGAGTTGTTCGATCTCGTCCTTGCCAAGGAGGCTCGCCGCGTTACTTCCTGGCATCCATTTGCCCATGTACATGCTTCGTTTGCCAGGACCCCTAACCTTACGATAACCCTGGAAGAGATTGAAAATAGGACTATGATTGGAGTCTGCTCCAGGTCGCTCTGGCTGAAGACTGCTCTTGCCTCTCAAAAACTCCATGGCTCTTCGCCATTCAGGACTACTTCGTTCGAAGTTCTGCTTGGCGGGGTCCACTGGAACGTGGTTCAGATGGATTTCACCCACAATTCTTCCGTCTCGTTGGTCGACGGGGTAGTCGAGAATTGACTCTCCGGTCTCTGGGTCTTGATACTCGAAAAAAGCGCTCTTTTCTTGAAGTCGTATAGCGCGGCCATTCCTGATGAGATCGATACCAAAATGACTCGTATCGCTATAGCGTTGTATGCCGACCCACCCCGAGATAAACTCTTCGTGGGTTACTGAGCTCGCGCTGCCGCAGTTCGCTTCAGGACATTTAGTGCTTCCCTGGAGTATGTTAGCACCACACCCAGCGCAGACCAACTGGATATAGATAACCTTCTTCTCGAAACGGAACACCGCGGGAATCTTGCCGTGCTTGGCGTGTTCCACAAACCGCGAGTCATCCCATACGCAGTGGCAAAAAGGCTTGGCCGCCTCGTCACCGAGTAGGATACGAACCTTTCCCTTTTCAAGTATGGAAGAGTACACGCGCCCAAGCTGAGCAAGAATCTTTGGACGACCTATAGACACGAGCTTAAGCATATATCCGTGATTCTGATGGCTTTGACCCCAAGGTTGGGTAACCTCGACCACCGTTCCGTGCTGAAGCCCGTGCGGTTTGGCAATCTTATGTGCCTTAAGGTCGAAAGAACCCGACTTCCTTAGACTTACCAAATCAATCTGTGTACGAGTGGCAAAATCATCGTCTGCCCGTGCGGTGGTAAGAGTGGTCACCCTTCCCAGCTTTCCGGTAGCAATATTGAAGCCGACTCCGAACAGCCCCAGGCTGCCGTGTCTAGGTTTGCTGGAGTACCCAGCCTTCAATGAACTCTCCACTTGATCAAGGGTCATGCCTGGCCCGTTGTCTCTGACTCGAAGCCGCGCGATACCCTCTTCCACCTCTTTCCTGGTTGGGAGGTCTAGCCATATTGCTCCACCGCCATCACTGGCGTCCATGCCGCCCAACGCGTCGAGGCCGTTGTCTACTAATTCGCAGAGGCCATCCAGGGGGCGCATCTCAAGATAGCTTAGGACGTGAAGGATCTGTGGGTCCGGCGTGATTGTGATAACTGACTCAGTGGTGGAATCGTTCACGGTTTTTTCCTTTGGTTAAGGTGCGTACTCTTTCTTCACCAAGGTGTAAACCTCCCTGGCTTCTTCTTTGCCGCGAAAGTCCGGTAGTTTTCGTTGGTTCAACCAATTGCCATAAAACTGGTGTGTTGCCCGGTGGCAAGTGGGGCAAAGGCCAACAATATCCTTTATTGACGTGGACTTCTTCTCGACTCGTACTGGTGAGGCCAATGGCAAGAGATGATGCAGCTCGATCAATCTGACTGTCCACGGATAATGGTCAAGTGTATCTCGACGGCAGATGTCACAAACGCTCGGCGCAGCCGCGTATCTGAAATACAACTCCTTCAGCTTAAAGCTACGTTCAAGCTTGAGATGCAGGCCACGAGACCTGATTCCCTGGGCGAACTCTTGGTCAAAAAGATTCAATCCGGGATTCTCAAGCTGGGGGTGTTCGAGGCTGTCACCAACCGTTCCTAGTTCCAGGAGTTGTCGCGCTGGATCTTTGATTGAAGGTCCTTCGCGAGGCTCAAAGAGTTCGGCAATAGCGAGCGCCTCGGCTTCGGTGCTCACATCAAGAATCAGGTTTGGATTATCCCACTTCAAGAACGATAGTTGAGAGAAGAAGATCAGCATCTCACGTATCTGCCTAAGCTCGTCATCTAGGGGCAGGTCCACCGCCTGGGCAGGCAGACCCGACAGCGCCGAGAGCGGCTCCTTCCCGGAAATACTGTTGCCTTTTATGACCGATACAATTCGTTGCATGGAGAGGTCGGTCTTACCGATAGTCACGAAGTCGCTCACAAGCAGCTTCACCACGGCGCAAATCGGATAGATAGGACTTGAGGAGGGGTCATAATCCTCAAAAACCGGTGAGGGGTAGGAAAGCCGCCTTGCTACATGGATGAGATATTGGTCATCTGAAATCTGGCCCAAGGCGAATTTGCGACAGAGCTCCGTACACCGAATCCTGTCGGCGACCTCGGTCGCGAGCATCTGGCATCCAAAAACGCGCTTATAATTTCGCCACACTTTATAGTGTGCAGGTGAGAATGGTCTACGAGAGTGCAACGCCAGTGCGTCTCGCAGTCCATCTTGGTCGTCGCCTCTTGGCCGGAGCTGCTTGTCGAAATCGGAAAGGGCCTTAGCGGCGGCTTGGATCTCCTCCAGCTGAAAGTAGTCCAATCGTCCTTGGTCCCAGCGCCACCTCAAAGACTCCGACACGCTACATCTCGCTTAAGAATAAACCTGCTCAAAAATACATCGAGCTAGTTTCATTGCTAATAGTGGTGGCACCGCGTTGCCTACCTGCGTAAACTGACGCGCTGACGGCCCGCAAAATACATAATCGTCAGGGAATGTTTGCAGTCTCGCACACTCGCGTACCGATAGTGTTCGGGGAGTGAATGGATGGAGATGAGACCTTCCCCCTCCCTTCGTACCCCCTGCGATGACCGTTTTTGATGGGAGCCCCGGGTGTAAGCGGTCTACTCTCCCGAGATGATCTCGTTGACCAAATTCCAGTTCCATATAGCGAAGAATGGATTCAGCCTTGTGCTCGCGCGTGACATGATTATCGTGATTAGAAACGTCTCCAGTCAGCGCGGTGCGACAGGGAATCATTAAGCCTTCCTCGCACGGCAGGTGGATTGTCCGATTCACCCTGTTTCCGCAGATGAAAACGCGCATTCGCTTTTGGGGCACACCGTGATTGGAAGCGTCCAAAACCTTTGGCTCCTCGACCGAGTACCCAGCACTCTTTAGCATTCCGATTGCTTTCTCAATTTCGCCCTTTACGTTCAAGTCTATGAGGCCTGCGACGTTCTCGATGACGAAGGCTCTGGGCCTGAACTGCTGAATGTACCAGACAAAGTCGAAGAGTAGATTGCCGTACTGATCGTGTGAGAAACCGACCCTTTTGAAGTTGTCGTCATTCCTGGCGAACCGTTGATTAGCCGCGATGCTAAAAGGCTGACACGGTGGCCCCCCGTGAAAGACTCCCTCGAAGGGGACGGACAGACCTAGCTTCTGACGTAGGAGATGACTAAACTCGTCTCGGTTCCTTACGTCACCACTGTAACTCGGTGGACCTAAAACGGTCCAAGCGCTTCGATTCCGGCGCAAAGTCTCGCAGAACACAGGATTCATTTCGATCGAAGCCAAGTGGGAAAATCCCGCTTTCTCGAAGCCGAGGTCTAGCCCGCCCGCACCGCTGAAGAAGCTCACTACTGGTATGCCGTTTACTGGGAAGAAATAGTCCTCAATGCGCCGAAATTCCGGGCGGCGAAGCTTCGCCTCATCGTCGTTCCAGTGACGATAGCCGAGGCTGTCGTAGCTCAAGCCTTCTCTCTGGAGTTCGTCCTCCAGCTTAAGCTGATGCTTACGACAATGTTGCAAGAGCTCAACTTGCGCAGCCAAGCTCAGCTTGACAGGCGGAGCAGTTGTTTCAGTCGCCAACCTTTACTCTGTCCTTCGCTTCAGAATAAACCATCTTAGCCTCTTGCCGGCTCGAAAAATCCTCGCGGCCCCGATCGTTCAACCATATCTTATAGTAGGTGTGTATGCTTTTGTGGCAGTTGGGGCAAAGTCCCACTACATCGTCCAGCGAAGTTCCGTCACCCGAGACGGTGACGCCAGAACAAAGCGGAAGTAAGTGATGGACCTCAAGAATGTTGTCCGTCCAGGGATAGACGCGCTTCGCATCTAGCCCGCATATATGGCAAAGATAGGGCGGTTCAACCCTGGAGAAAAAAAGATTTCGCAACTGCGGGCTTCGCTCGGTCCGCAAGTGCGTTGCTCGTACCTTCTTCCCCTCTGTAAAGACGACGTCCGCTGGTTGACGGCGAGTCGTCGCAGCAAAGAGCGGTGAGCCCACCTTCATCCGTTCACCTAGGTCCAAGAGTTCTCGCTTGCGGTCCGGGTCGCGCTCTTTCATAATTGGCGAAACAATCGGGAGAAATGCTCCGTAACTCTCAAGATCCCCAGGAAGGATATCTAGGTAAAGACGATCACCATACCACTTCAGAAAGCTGGATTGGCTCACAAAAATGAGCATTTCTCGAACCTGACGTCGATGCGCTTCAGGAGGCACGTGTCCCGTCGGCTTCAGACCAGAATAATGCGCCAAAGATTCGAGTCCGGTGCATCCATTCCCGATGATTAACGAAAATATGTCGTCTAGGCAGATGCTGGCCTCCGATGGCCCGTCAAACGCTGCCAAAAGAAACTTTAATACGGCACAGAAAGGAAAAATTCGAGGAGCCTCAGTTGAATAGCCTTTAAAAGCCGGGAAGGGGAAATAGAAATTCGGGATAACCAAGGAAAGGTATTCGTCTACATCAGTCCCAGGGAGCGCGAGAGCCCTGCAGGCATTGGTCACGTTCAAGCGACCGGAATAGTCGGCAGCGAGGAAAGCGCATCCGAAGACGCGACCAAAGTTCCTCCACACCTTGTGGGTTCCTCCGGCTTTGAAAGGCAGGCCAGTCCCCGCCATCAGAGGTGCCCGCAACGGGTCGTCGCCCGAATCGTTTAGTTCGGCCCCGTCTAATTGTACGAGCGTACGCGCGATGCTCCTAATGTTGTCAAACTCGAAGTATTCGAGCCGACCTTGATCCCAGCGCCACTTAGTCGTGCTCATGAAGCCGGAAGCTTCCAGGTTGTGCTCTAGAATCCTTTGCCATTTATTCAATTCTTGAACATGGTTCATCAGTGTTGAATTTTGGATCGGAGGATACGACCGAGTACATCGCCGTGGGGCGGCAAGGCTAACCATTGTCCAGAAAGTCCCGGATTTTATCCAAGAGTTCAGCCTGTGACGCGGGACGAACCTCACATTCCCAAACGATCAGCACGGACCACCCGGCCTCCACCAGACGTCGAATCACCTCTGAGTCCCGCACCCGATTTCTCTCAAACTTGGGCCCCCAATACTCCTGCCGGCTCTTCGGCGAACGAGTCTTCGCGCAGTGATCGCCGTGCCGGTGCCAAAAGCAACCATGAACGAAAATCACTTTACGGCGACTTCGAAAAACGAGGTCAGGGGAACCAGGAAGTTCGCCTACGTGTACCCGATACCTATATCCGTTCCTGTGCACCAGGCGCCGCACAAACATCTCAGGCTTGGTATCCTTCGCACGGATTCTTGCCATGCGAGCACTCCGCTGCTCGCTATCGAGAGGGTCCATGGCGAATGGTTCCTCTCCCACGACTGGGGTTGCTACCGAATGTAGTGGTCGTGCCGGGAAAGAACAATGGCAATCGAATCAGCGCCATTCGCCTCACGAAGCTGGATGGCTTTGACAGAGTGTGACTAAACCAGTGTCTAACCTGCGTTGCCGGCTTTATTGTGGCGGTTGGCCGGCCTGAACTGCATACACCTTCGAAGGAAAACCTTTGACTTCGGTGTGGATGCGAATGCCGTCTCGTGCGGCTACGGCAACCGTTTCCGGAACCTTCATGTTTTCCGTCTCTGGGTCCCATAGGCCGATAGTTGACGATCCTCGCCAATACATCCTCTAGAGCCTTTTGCCCGCTCGCCGAGCTGCCAAGATGGTCGAAATGGCCTGGCGGGCCTCCGCGCGAGTAGAAGGTCTAAACCCAAAGCAAACGGCGACTCGGGTCGGGGCTGGCGACCGTGGAAAACCTCCGGTGAGACTTCACGCAAGCGAGAAAGGTCGGCTCCGAGAGGTTTACCACCGCCACCAGCAGGAACCGAGGGCTGGCTCAGGCCGGGCTGGGAGCGTTGTAGGGTATAACAGCCAACGTCGGCCGAGAGCTAGGTTCCTTGGATAGATAAAGATTGGTAAAGGGGTCGGCCTGACGGCCGACGCCCCGCCGGAGGCGGGGCGCTAAACGAGAAACCCCGCGCAAACTGGGCGGGGTTTCAGCAAACGAGGGAGGCGGGAGGCTTCAACCCTCGGCGGCTTGGCGGTACATCGCGAAGATGCTGGCGAGTTGGTCGGCCGTGAACGCGTTTCCGCTTGGGGTCGGAAACAGCGGGGCCGTGCGATACGGGATCAGACCGTGCTGGCCCTGAACCTCCAGTGCGAGCTTGACCGTCTTTCGGGCAGCGGGGCTGACGAGCATTGTGCAAGAGAGCGGCGTGTCCGAGGGAATGCGCACCCACTTCATTGGTCGTCCATAGGAATAAACGTCGCCGATGGTCAGGCGAGCGACCTCGGAGAACGTGGCGCCGGTCTGGCACAAAAAGGCGATGGCAAGGTAAGTGATCCGTCCCTGGTAGGTCGACAGGTCGACGAGTTGGAGCATCTTGGTGGCGGTTTGCTGATTGGGCTTGTTCATTTTGATAGTCCTCTCTTTTTTAGTTTTCTTAGGCGGTGCGGGGCGAGTTCTGGAACCAGTCGATCAGCTCGTGGCGATGGAAGCGGTAGAGGCTGCCGACGCGGAAAGCGCAGGTGTTGGGGATCTGGCCCTCTCTGACCAGGTCGCGGACCTTCTGCTGCGAGCAGTTCAGCAGCTCGGCGGCTTCAGCCAGGGTGATGGCGGGCTCGGGCAGGGCCACCAGGTGGCGCGGTGCAGGGCTGTAGTTCTTGAGCAGCGTCACGAGTTGGCTGACGTCTACGTTGATGGCCAGGTTCAGGGTGACGGTTTGTTTCTGGTCTCGATTCATTTGTGTTCCTCCGTGATTCTAATATACATATTGAATGTCATTTAGATTATGAGCTACGCGTCGCACTCTCGTCAATATATTGGCGCTCGTTATGTATGACTTTTTTTTGAAGGGTGCAAGTCATTATGTTTGACAAGGCTCGAGGTTCGGTCTAGCATTCGGGTATGCTCAGTCAGTGCTCTGAGGACGGATGTGAACGTGAGGTCTTTGCGCGTGGGCTTTGCTCTATGCACTATCAGCGTCACCGGCGAGCGGGCTTCGAAGGCGAAGTTCGTATGGGGCGTCCAAGAGAATATGATCCTGAACTCGCCGACCCCCACGGGGGAGCGCCAAAGATGACGGTTCGATTCGAACCTGAGATCAGGGAGTGGGTGAAGCGGCAAGGAGGCGCTGCTTGGGTGCGCCACGTGGCCAGACAGCTAAAGCAACTGTCCGAGGATGACGATTTCGAAGGCTGGTGGCCGCGCTTCCAGCTGATGCGGCGCGATATGGAGGACTGACGGTGACGCAGGTCTTTGAGCTGGATTGGCATTTGTGCGGGGCTCGATGGGAGCCAGTGTACCGATTTGAGTCTGGAACGATTTTGACGAAGGGCCGCCGATCAGATCATTACCGAGCACTCAGGAGTGCCGGCAGAAAGGTTGCCGACATCCACGGATGCTACTCTTGGTGGGCCGGTTCCCGGCCGGTCTACATCGGCTCCTTCAGTCCCTATGGCCGAGCGGAGTTCGAATCGAGTTTGGAGGGGCGGCTGCATAATTACTTGCAGAATCACGGCGGGAAGGTACGCCCCAACACGAATGCGTGGGTCTTCGGAAATCTCGTCACGACATTGACGAGCGAGGCGGTGGAGCTTCGAATCTTGCGCTTTGACAGGCTTCTTATGAACGGCACTGCTTACGTGTTCGAGGAAGTTAGCAGGGAGAAGGCTGTGGTGTTGGCGCTCGAGACGATGTTGATCGCCAGCCACAGGCTTTCAGGGGGCTGCAGCTGGAATCGGACTGGCTGATCTCCTCGTTGCGCGAGCTCCCGCCTCGGTTGCACTACCCTTCCAGTTTAGCGCCCCGCCGGAGGCGGGGCGTCGGCCGAAGGCCGACCTTCCCTTTGATCCAATTTATCTAAGAAAAAGGATCCTAGCTCTCGCCGGCCGCCGCGCCTTTGTACCCTACAACGCTCCCGGCCTGGCCTGAGCCATGATCCACTTTCTGGCGGGGGCTGTGGTCAACTTCTCGGGCACCCAGGTCTCTCGATTGCACCTGGTCCGTCCGGAAGTTGTCCATAGCCCCTGCCCTGCGCGAGAGCCGTCGTTTAGCCCTCGCCCTCTCTTAGAAAAGCCCAGTCGCCTCGAGTTCCTCCGCGGCCATTCTCCGCATCGACGGGAGGACATGCGAGTAGGTGTCGAGGGTAAGCGTGGTCCCGGAGTGGCCGGCCATTTCTGAGATCAGCTTAACCGGTAGGTTGCGTAGCAGAAGCATTGATATTGTCGTGTGTCGACAGTCATAGACTCGGAATTTGGGCAAACCAGCACACTCCAAGATCGTCTTGAAGTGACGGCGGTCAAGGTTCCGCTCGTCCAGGGGCTCGCCTTTCCGGCTGGCGAAGACGAAGTCATTGTCTTCGGTGCACAGGCGGAGTGTGGCCCGTTCGGTCGCCTGGTCGTTCCGGTGCTTGGCCAGGCGGTCCATGACGCTCTTTGGTACCACGATCGAACGGCGGCTTCGCTCGGTCTTGGGTGGCTGGAGTTCCCAGCCGCCACCGCCGCCGCGTCGTCGGTAAAGGCTCTGCACAATCTGGATGGTGTCTCGCTCGAAGTCGACCTCCGACCACTGTAGGGCATAGGCTTCCTGGGGTCTGATGCCCGTGGCCAACAGCAGGTGCCAGAGCACCGCCCACCTGTCCTCCTGGGCGGCGGCCAAGAAGCGTTGGGCCTGGTCCTCCGTCATTGCCCGAATGGTATTCTTCTTCTCCCTGCGTTTGGCACGCGGACCCTCCACCTTGTCGCAGGGGTTGTAGTCGATCAGGCCCCAGTTCACGGCTTGACGCAAGGCGGGTCTCATGATGTTGTGCACCTGCCGACGCTGGGAGATCGAATACTCGGACAGGGTCTGGTAGAAATCCTGGATGTCCAGTGGACGGAGGTGGCACAGGGGTTTCTTGCCAATCTTACCGCTGAAGTGGAGGCCGACGATGTTGCGGTAGTCGTACAGGGTGCGAGCAGCCAGCTTGCCAGCCTTGGCGCTGTCAATCCAATACAGCAGGTAGTCTTTGAGCGCCTGGTCGCTCGATTGGACGACACGGCCGGTCTCGTAGCTTTGGACGAACTCTCGCATGTAGCGCTCGGCCTCTTTGCGGGTCCCGTGGATGGTCTTTTCGTGGCGGCGGCGTTTGCCGCTCTTGGGGTCGAAGCCCATGCTTACGCGAATTTGGTAGCACTTCTCAGCACGTTTGCGAATGGTTCCGGTCATCGGATGCCTCCATGGAAAAAGGATCCGGCTCCCGAAGTACTGAAGTTTCATGGTCTCAAGTCAGTCGGCTGGTTCCTTCGGGTGCCGGTCGATTGTTTTGTCTACGACCCTTCGTCATGGCCATGATCGCCCCTTTCGAACACGGATGATTTTGGGTGGGGTCACATTGGGGTCAAGACTCTAATCGAACACTTGAGAAATCGAACATCGGGGATCGAAGAAGCCCCGTGGTTACGGGGCTTGGGACTGGCAGGCGCGACAGGACTCGAACCTGCGACCTACGGTTTTGGAGACCGCGGTCGTCACTGTAGGACGTCAGCAAAGTCCAAGGTGTGAAGCGGTTGAACGTGAGTGGCGTCGCGGCGTGGACTGGGCCTAGGAGTGCGAGGACCACTCCTGGGCTCGCAGGCGACGGATCGCTCCATGCTTGCCCTGAGCGGGCAGCCGTTGTTGGACCACCCAACGATACCACAGCGACAGAATGTCGAGGATCGATTTGACGATGGCCTGGGGGCGGGTGCCCTTAGCCTCTCCAACCAGGCGAGGGCAAAACTCGATGGGTACCTCGACAATGGAGGCACCTCGCCAATGGGCCTTCATCAAGAGCTCCGGATTCGCAAACGAGCTGCGGGCTTCCATTCCCAAGCTTTTGATCAGCGCCGTGGGATAGAGAACGACGTTCTGGTAGTCGGTCATGGGCAACGCGAAGAGGAAGCGCACCAAGGCATAGTTCGTCAGGGAAACGATGGCTTTCCACAGGTTGTCGGAGCGGCGTGAGGCGTGACTGAACAGCTCTCGAAAGGCGCCCGAGACACCGTTGGACTGCAGCGGAATGTCTCGAACTCCAGCCACCACGTCGTACTCGAGGAGTAGCTCTAGATACCGGCGCAGGTGAGCGATATCGTAGGACCAGTCCACCATCTGCCACATAAAGTATTCTTTGTCGGCCGCTTCGATGGTGGTGGCCAGAGCTTCGCCGATGCCCCGGTTGTGAGAATGGGTAATAACCCGTACGCGGGGGTACTTCGCGGCGACCTCCGCCAGAAGCTTGGGAGTCTGATCGGTGGAGCCGTCGTCGACAACGATCAGCTCGTAGTCCTCGACGATCTCTTCCAAAAAGCCGACCATGCGCTCCACGAAACCTTCGATGGAGCCTTCTTCATTGTAGGCCCAACTCACCACGGAGAGACTGTGCTCGAAACGGGGAAGCTCCCGTTGGGACAGACCCGCGTGGTCGATATGCTGAGGGGCGGGTTGCATTGTGACAGGCCGGGACATAGATAGCTTCCTTCCGATTGCTGGCGGGCGGTTCTTGGAAGAGGTGGGTGTTCCTCCCCGGTTTACGCCCATCACGGCAACCGATAGAACTCCAGGATGGCGCTGGCCACGGTCTCGGCCACCGGCAAAAAATGATCCAGATGATAGTATTCGTCCCTGGAATGGGGGTTCTTCCCTCCCCCAGGACCGTATAGGCAAGCCGAGGCCGCGGAGCCGTTCTTGCGGCGCATGTGGCGCAAGTCGCAATGGCCGCGAGAGGTCACCAGGTTGACCCCATGGGGGCTCTGCGCGATCAGCTCGGTCCTCTGGTAGATGGTTCTCCGCAGAGCCCTCGTCACCAGATTCTCGGGATTCCAAAAGGGCGGTACGCAGAGCTCTCGGATACGGTGCTCGAAACTGGCCTCGGGATACTTTTGCTCGAGGTCCTTGAGCGCCCTGAGCAGTTGAAACCGGATCGCCTCCGGCTGGTTGGGAGGGGGAAAGCCGACCTGAATGCCTAGGGTGCAGCGCTCGGGAACCGAGCCCGGCCAACAGCCCGAGGCGATTTGTCCCACGTTCATCCAGTACGGTTGCTCTAGTCCCAGCCATTCTGGACAGTCCTGATTCCAGGCCTCGAGGGTTCCTTCCATGGCCCTGATGGCGGCTAACGCCACGTGAATCGGGTTGGTGGCGCGAGCCTGGCTGCAGGCCGGAGCCGGTTTGCCGTGAACGATCACCTCCAGCCACAGCTGCCCTAGATGGGAGTCAACCATGTCCCAGGGCCAGGTGCCGTCCAAGATGATCGCCCCTTCTCCATGGTAGCCGGCTTGCGTGCAACTCAGGGTGCCGTTGCCGGAATCCTCGTCTTCGATCACCGATTGCAGGTAGAGGTTGCCGGGCAGCTTGATCCCCGTGCTCAAAAAGGCTTCAGCCAACAGCAGCATCATGGCGATCCCGGCCTTGTCGTCGAGAGCGCCACGTCCGTACAGCTTACCGTCTTCCACCACAGCGGCAAAAGGAGGATGGGTCCAAGAACTCTCGTCTTCCACCGGAGCCGTGTCGACATGGGCGTTGAGGATAAAGTGGTCGGTGCCGTTTCCAGGCACCGCGCCGACCAGGCTGGGCCGATCGTGATAGTCGCGGCTGGTCTGGTGGTAAGGGGGACTGCCGTCGCAGTAGACCTCGCCGTCAAGGATACCAAGATCCAGCATGCGGGCCTTCACGAAAGCCTGAGCCGCCTGTTCGGTCCCGGTCACGCTGGGGATCCGTACCAATTCACGCAGCCATTCGACATAGGTCGGCGCCAGTCGCTCGATGGCACTGTGCAATCTGCTGTCGGGGCTTCGAGACACCACGATCGGTCCATTATTGGGTACCGGCGAGACCACCGGGGCCTGCTTCAAGGCTTGGCTACGTTTCATACCGACTCTCCACTCCGAAGCTGATAGAGGCCGTCCAGCCAGGGAGGAGGGCAGCCTTTCTCCATGGCTTCCTTGCCGTACTTCAAGGCCTCCTCGTGATAGACGGAATAGTGGTAAGCGAACTGTACCGTCTTGTTGCGGTCCACCCGGCGAAGGTTGGCGCGCAAACGTTCGGAGCGCTGAAAGACCACCTCAGGCTTGACATGCCTGACGGCCTCGGGCAAGAGCCAGTAGGAGTGTGTCGTTCTGGCCTCCCCCTGTTCGTCAATCACGATTCCGGCTTGCGGATGGTCGGTCATGATCTCTTTGTTGCCGAGATAGTAATCGGGGACGAAGGCGAGACTGGTGGTGTTCAGTGTGACTCCCAACCCCAGGATCACCACATCTAAGGCTCTGAGCTGGTCGAAGGTCGACCCGGGTCCGTAGGGATGATCCACCTTGTCCTGATTGGCTACCACCGCGTCGCTCAACGGGCCCACGGCGGCTACCGACCACCAATAGCTGAGACTTCGCCGCGCCTGGGGCAAGTTGCGAAAAAGCTCCGGTACCGCGCCGATGTTGGCGGCAGTCTTGCGCACATCGAAAACGGGTCGGGTCTCGAAGTACTGTTGATAACCGACCCAGGGCCGGTTGCTCTTGTCCAGGTGCCAGGCGAAGCTGGGCATCACCAACGTGCCCTGGGGACCCAGGTACTCCAACAGCCCGTCGATCAGCTCTTGGGGGCCCAGATCGGTGTAGGCGAAGCGGCGAAACGAGGTGTGCAGGTAAACCAGGTCGCCAGGAACCACGCCGAGATCCTCGAGAAAAAAACGCAGCTCGTCCCGAGAGCTCATCGACCCTGACCTCGTTGCGCCACCGCATAGAGGAACCAGCAGTAATCCTCAAGCTCTTCCCCGACCGCAAGAAAGGCGCGCAATAGCGTGTCATCCCATTCGGCCATTTGGGCGCTGGATAGAGGCTTGAGAAAACAACCGCGCACCTCCAAGACCTCCAATCCGGCTTGCATAAGCAAGGCTCGTAGCTCGTAACGATCGTAGCTCCGCCGGTTTCCTACCTCGAGGTCTCTTTGGTTGGCGACCGTCGGAGTGGGTTCCATCTGCATGAAGGCGCCGACCCGGCGATGCAGGGAACGGCTGTTGGGGAGGGTGACGATCAGGCGCCCATTGGGGTTCAACCAATCGCGGCAACGACTCAGGAACTCTTCCGGCTCGTCAAGATAACGCAGCATATCGCCGGCTACCACGGTATCGTAGGAGCGGTCAGGAGTGAAGCTCTGGAACAACGAATGAAAAACGCGTACCCCTGAAGAGTCGGAGAAGCGCTCTCGAGCATGCTTGACGTGACGGTCCGCTCCCTCGACCACGTCGACCTGATGGCCGGCGGCTACAAGGTCGTCGGTCCACTGGCCGTCGACGTAGCCAAGTTCGAGAACTCTCGGTCCACGAACGTGACCGCGGCACCGTTCGATCACGAACGCCTTGGTGCGGCGGTCGATGCCGAGCTGCAAAGGGGTATGGTAGTAGTGGGACGCGGCCCGCTCGACCTCTTCCCGGAGCTGCTCGGCCCTCTCATCTTTCCCTAGTGTCGCCTCACTCAAAAACCAGAATTCCCTTCAACAAAATTCGCCATGGGAAGTTCTATACCCATATTAGGCTCCCTCTAACTCGACTTTTGTAATTTCGAAGTCTAGCCGGTTGCAGAAAGGCGTTCGGCCAGGAACTCCCATCGCTGATGTAGGATTTTTTCCACTGAGCCAGTTTTGTGGAGGTCATGAAAAATCAACCTGGACCATATCATTTTGCGAAAGGCAGCATAGCCTCGCTGAAAGTTAACTCAGCCCCGGCCTACCAGGCAACCTGACATTTCTCGGCCCAAAGTGCACAAGTCGAGTCTAAAGTGCTCGTCTTAATATTTTGCACGAGCTTTCCGCAAGGTTCGAGCAAACCTCACTCACCACCCAGCCGGTGCTCGATTCCGCTGCGGGAGACGAGGAAGAAGTCCAGGCGAAAGCGAGGCGAGTTGGGCAGTTTGGCCTGATAGTTCACCACCACTCGGTCAGGGGGAGTCGTCAGCCGAAGCTCCAGGGGTTGGACTCCGTCGAACCCGTAGGGCGTTCCGTAGGCCTGCCGCTCTTCGTCCCAGACTCTCCAGCCCAGCCGGAGAGGTCCTTCCACGCGAAAGCCGGGAGCCAGGGCCTTCAGGGTCAGCCGGCCTTGCCGCTCCTCTCCTTCATGGGTGAGGAGCTCCGAGCTTTCGATGACCACCCGTTCGGCCTTGTCGGGGAACGAGTGAGATATGACCCAAGGCTCTCCCAGTGGATGCTTCGGATCGCCGAGGTAGGGCTGCAGATTGTAATCACCCGCCAGCAGGTAGGGCACCAGCCAGTGCTTCACGGTCACTGTTTGGCCTGGGTCGAGCTCGAGCTCGACCCAAAGCTCGGTGGGCGGTACGGCCAGCCCCGACTGCTCCGTGCCAAGCGGCGTCTGAGCCAGGCCCAATGGGCCCTCCCACACCACTTTCTCGGCCCCGGCGTTGGTCAAATGCAGCTCGACGGGATAGGCGACCTCGCTCTGCAGGAGCTCCGCCTCCGGCAGGGCGATCCCGTCGACGACGAGTTGGGGGGGAGTCGAAGACACGACTTTGGGTTTGGGAGATTTTATGGATAGAGCGGCTCTGACTCGTCCGTCTTCGGCTTCGACCTCTCGCTCCAGTTTGAGCTGGGGCAACGCCTTCAACTGCTCCAACCGCTCCGGTTCGATATCGACATACAGCCAGTTGGCGCCGATGGCTGGCAGTACCCTGGCGTCGAGAGTCTGCCAGAACACCGTCCAGTTGGGAGTACGAAAGTAAGGAGCGATGCCGTCGGGCATCCAGGGGGGAGGAAGAGACTGGTGGCCGACCGAGCGCACCCCCGACATCCCCACCAGGGTCGACTCTCGGAACATGTCCCAGTGCTTGCGGGCCTCGAGATTCGTCACCATGATGTCGCTCGGGTTGGTCCGACCCTTGAGCCAGCGGCACAGTTCCACGTCGGCCGGCGCGATCTCCAGCACCTTGGTTTCGGTCAGCCAGGTCCAGCCCGACGGGTAGGTCGGCGTGGACAGACGCCGGGATAACGGGTCCGAGGCCTTCTGCCACATGATGGCCGCCTGGTTGACGCGCCGCTCTCCGCCCAACATGGTCAAGAGCGCCACCACCACGATCACGGCCTTGACCCAACGCTTGTTCTCGGCCTTGACCCACAGATCTCCCAACGCCAGCGCCAACGCACCGGCAAATCCGAATCCGGCGGCGAACTCCCAGCGGAAGTACTCGTTTTCGTGCATGGGGCCGAAGTTCACCACCCCTGGGACAAGATAGGAGAAGAGGGCGAACAACCACAGCAGAACGCCGGCGGTGTGCCGCCTGTAAGTCAAGTAAAGACCAGCCGGCAGGCCGAGGTAGGTCGCCAACCAGTGAAGAGCCAGCACCTTGGGATGGAAGATGAAGGTATAGCCACCATCGTCGAGAGGAGGAAGCAGATCTCGAAACAGTTTTCCCTCGTAGACATAAGAGAGCCTTCGATAAGGGTCGCGGCCTAATTTGATCTGAAGAAACTCTTTCTTGGGAAAAGAGATATCGACCCGTTGTGACTGGTAGGCATCGGCCTGACTGATCGGCTTTTGCTGGCGTAAGCCCACCAACCGGGCAGCCAAATCTTGAATCGGCCCTCCCAGTGACGATGCCACCAGCAAGGACAAGACGGTCGTCGCGAGACCGAGAAGTATCCCTCTCTTCAGCTCCGCCGACCGGAGCGGCCAAACCACAAACGGGGCCCAGAGCACGCATCCCAAGAACAAGATCATGTGCGTCTCGTAGACGATGGAGTAGAAGCCCGTCATCACGGCCAGGAAAGCGTAGCGCCCCAACGTGGGTCTCTCCAGGACTTGGAGCAGAAGCACCACCAGGGCCAGCAAGATGGCGTAGACCAAAAGGTTGTTGTTGTCGTAGGTGTCCACCAGGCCGGCCCGGCTGCCTACGCTGACGCCGAAGAAGAGAAGAAGCGGAAGCAGCACACCCGCCGCCGCCGAGCGACCGTAACGGATCCCCATCCCGCAGGCCAAAAAGAAGGTGCCGATCTGCAACAGGTGATTGAAGGTCCAGGTAGCGAGCATGATATCCCCGCCTGAAGCCGTGGTCAGGATCGCCAGCAGGTAGTTGCGCCCGAAGTGGCCGTGCAGAGTGATCCCTTCAAGAAAAGGATGCGGCGGGGGCAAGAAGCCACGTTCCAGCATGGCGATGACGGGAAAGTGGATCCAGTAGTCGTCCTCCGGTGCGGACAGGCCTAGCGTGTGCATGTAAAAATAAGCCCCGGTCAAGCCGGTCATCAACAGAGCCCACTGCGGCGAGGAGAGACCGAACGGTTGCCAGGCCGGCATGCGGTCTCGCTGTCTCCACAGAAGCATCCCGGCGACCACGAAGGCGACGATGGTGATGACCCAGGCCGAACGGTAGTGCAGCACCTGGCTCAAGAGCATGCTCGTTCCGAGCAGCGTCAATAGACTGAGCGGCAGGGGAAGCGCGACGGCGATCCAGGGATTGTCCTCTCGCAGCCCTTGGCGCACGGCGAGAAATCCGACTAGCCAGAGAAGAAAGAACGTCGCGGCCAACCCGATCACCGGCTGTCTCCTCCGGCTGCAGCTTTCCGGCCGTCTCGCATGGCGGTCCCGTTTTAAGCAGACGGCCAACTCTCCTCCCGAAACCGATCGTTACTGGGAAGGACAAAAACATTTCCGAGATCACTAAGGGCCTGCGCAGGTCCTTAGAGTCAGTGGGACACTTCGAAGGGTTGCGAATGGGCCCGAGGGTCAGCGCGCCGATCTCTTCTTCTTGCTCGACAGAAGCGGTCAGGAAGTGCCTTTAAACTCGGAGAGGTCCTAACGAGGTCGTCGAGAAGCCATCTCAGGTGAGCGACGAAGAGGAAGAAGAAGAAGGCGGAAGACGTCGCCGCGCGCCGCTATCTCGCTCTCGTCGCTTGAGTTCTCGCCGCCGCCGGCGTTCTGAGGAAGACGAAGAGGAAGCTGAAGAAGGCGGAGGAGGCGAAGAAGCCGCGACGGAGGCTACCGCCGAACCCGAGGAGAGCGCCGCCGAGGGCGACGGTGATGGCGAGCAGGCTACCGACGCCCACGAGTTCACGCGACCTGTTTCTCTCCCCTCGGCCACCGGCTCGGGAGGACCGGACTTTCCCCTGGTAGGTGTTCCCCCGGCCGAGCGCTGGGCCTCCTTCTCCGGGTCGGCTCGTCGCTTCGGAGCGTCCTTTTCCCACTATCTCTTCGGCCTGGGCCGAACGGCTCAACAACAGGGTCAGGCCTTCGGCCGAGACGTGGTCAAACCGTTCTCGAGCGCGCTCTTGGAGGCGGCCATCTCGCTCGTCCTCCTGTTCGTTATGGCGGCCGCTGGAATCTACGTGGGTCGGGTCGTCCGAGTGAAGACAGCCGACAAAGTCACTCTCACCGCCTCCGTCCCGAAGGTCGTCCAGTCGGGCCAAAATATGGATGAATCTTTTTTCTCCGAGGGATTTGATACCAAAGAGCTTCATTCGCGCGCCAACCGTGTTCTAAAGAACTATCTCGAGGCGCTTCAAGACGGAGACATGCAGGCCGCCTACGACCTATTGAGTCCGGAGTGGCGCTCCGAACTGTCCTACGAATCTTTCCAGTCCGGCTATAGGACCACTCGAGTCACCTCCTTTTCTATCGGGAAGGCTGAAACGGTGGACCAGCGTCACGTCAAGATCAAGGCGCAGATCCAGGTGGAGGAGGCCGGCAAACGCAAGACTCTAGAAGCTCTGTATCTCGCGGTTCTCTCCGCTCAGGGATGGCGCTTGGACGGCGGAACTTTCCGCTAGACCGGTTCTCGAAAGTCTTGTCTCGGTTCTTCCCATCCTGGGGCTCCCCAGCTACGTCACTCATGAGTTACGGAGGTCCACTCCGCGCCCTCTTCGCTCCTTGTTGGGAAGCCCCAGGACAAGAATCTCACGCGGACAAGACTTTCGAGAAACGGTCTAGACCTTGCGAGCCAGGACTCGGTAAGAGCCAAAGACCGGCAACCGTAAGGGAAGGTTCGCCAGCGGAGTGTTCAAGAGCGGCTTGAGCCAGCTGTGTCCGGTGTGATGGTAGATACTGGCTAGACTCATCCACTGAGATTCGGTGGTCAATTCGACGATCTCTAGGCCGCTGTCGTTGAGGAGCTTTTTCACGTGGTCGGCATTAAGAAAATAGAGGGCATTCGGCATCAACTTGAAGCGGCCCTTAAGGTACCGTGCCCAGTGATCGTGTTGGTGGAAGTTGAGGGCCAACAGCCCACCCGGCCTGAGCCAACTGGCGAAGCGCGCGAAGGTCTGTCGAGGATTGTCGAAATTGGAGTCACAGCCCCAGACGGCTAGGCCGTGATATCCGCGAGGGTCCACGGCGGCACCCTCCACGAATCCCTGGCGAACTTTGACCCGGCCGGAAAACTTCCGATCAGAGAGGCGCGCCATCGGAGTGGAAAGTTCCAGACCCTCGACATCGACCCCACGTTCCGAGAGAGCCTCCAGGAAGTACCCCGCGGCGGATCCAACCTCCAGGACCCTGATAGGACTTTCGAGTTGAGTCTTGGCCAGATGATCGGCCAGCCAACGGGCCCTTACTACAGCCTGTTTTCGGCGCCAACCTTCGTCGGCGAGATAGTCCTGGTACCCGTTCTCACCGCGCCAGTAGCCGGCGGAATCGTAGAGCACCGAGAGGGCGTGCGCGCTGGGACGAGGGTCGAGATAGACCAGAGAACAGGAGCCGCAGCGTACCCAGCGCAGGTGAAGTTCTCCTAAACCGGTTCCTACCTCATGCTCGAGAGTGCGCTCGCAAGAGTCGCAGAGATAGCACTTCTTTCGATCGACGAACTGGGCGCCGTTCACGGTTTGTTTCGCGGTCCGGTCATAGGTTCTCCATCCAGGAGCGCGATGATGTTCCACCGATCAAGCTCGGTCCCTGCCGAGACACTGAGAGTTCGAGGGGAAACTCGAAGAGGGTTTCACTCTGATGGTGCCTGGTCAACAAGCTGCCTCGCACGAGATATTCTCCGAAACCATCAGGAGTGATAAAGGTGACCTCTTGCTGGTCGCCGGTTCCGGAAGGCAACGGATTGGCTCCCAGAAGATAAAACAGAGGTGCCATCGCGGGTTTCCCTTCGGCGTTCAACACTTCCAGGCGAAGCCATCCCAACCGAGCGGTGACGGATTGTTCGTTGAAGGCGCTCACTTGCAGCCGATAGGGCTGGGTCAAACTCCAAGAGATATTCTCGAGGCGCTCGAGCGACCTTGGGCCATCCGGAGTCATCAGAACCGTGCGACTGCGAAAGGGCGGCTGAGAGGGAAGGCGGCCCACGGCCAGGCTGGGGGAGGGAGCCACCCGCCAGAGAGTCCGGCGTGTGGCTCCGTGCTCGGAGGAGAATTCGAGACGAACGTGCGGAGAGCGGGCCAGAGCTTGCTCTAGCCCTTCCGCGGGAGGCTGCAAGAGCAACCAGGAGACGCCCGAGTTCCAAAGTAGGTCGGGGCGACCGCTGGCGACCAGGGCCAAGCTCAAGGAGTCGCGTCGAAAAGCTTGCGGAGAAAGTGAGACGCCGGTGGCTTCCCAACCCGCGATGTGGACCCCGGAGAGCGCGGCCACCACGGCATCAGGAGCCAGTCCCGTCGGTCCTCCTCCAAGATTGGTCAACAGCAGCTCTCCGGGGAGTTGTTGAGTCGCCAGCAGCTGAGCACAGCTGATATCGGGTAGAGTCGTCCCGAGCTCCGGACGCTGGACCCGCCAAAGGGCCGGTGGCACCATCAGTGGCCAACCCCGTTCGGAGTAGACTCTGACTAAGCTCGGGGCCAAAGCCTGAGCGAAAGGCGTCAGCAGAAGAAAGGCGACGATGACGGCGGCGGCTCGACTGAGCCCCCGGAATCGGGTCGAGTCCCACAGCCAGTGCAGGCCAAGTCCCAAAGGGAGAGCGCAGGCAAGGGAGGCTAGTGGAAGGAGCAAGTCTGTCGTTGTGCCTGGAGCGATAGCTAGTCCGGCCAATCCGAGTGTGATGAGCGCGCCAAGTAGGCGGCGGGGAAGGACAGTGTCTAAGAGCACGAGGGCGGAGATGAGCAAGCTGACAGCAACCGGGACCGCTCCATGCCAGGATTGCAGTAGCGAGGGGGCCGCCTCGTTCCAGCCGAGGAGAAAGGCAAGTCCCACCACGCAGGTCGCGCTTGCCGAAGTCGCGCCGTACCGACGGAGGAGATGCCAAAGTAGGGTTATTGAGGCCAGGAGTAAGAATGGGTCTAGAATCCATTCGAGAATAAGCGGGTCCCAGCCGGCGGGTAGAAGGCAAGCCAAAAGCTTCTCATAGCCTGTAAGACTGGAGGTTCCCTCAGGATAAAAGAGTGGGTCGGGAGAGGAGCCGTTGGCCAACGCCTGGACAGCGGCGTGGCTTTTCCAAGCCCGCGGGTCCAAAGTCAGAGCCTGCCAATGGAGCTGGAGAGCCAGAAATGCTAGGGGCACCCCAAAAAAAATGGCTGGGAGTCGTCGGGCGACGATGTAGCTTAGGCCGAGAGCGGCGACAAAACAGCACAGAACAGCCATGGTGGCTGGGCTCGATTCTTGTCCGCTTCCGGTTCTCCCCCCGTTTTCTTACTGGGGCGAGGAAGCTTCGATTTCCCGGAGAATGACAGCATGTGGCGAGAGAGAAGACGCGGCAGGAACGTTTTGCGACCCGCGAGGTCAAGCTGTCGCCTATGGATGAGCTGAAGGCTCAGGTTCAAGGGCTCATGGGTCGGGGGGAACGACGCTACAAAGTCTCAGGTGAAGACATCACCATCTTCACCCGCCAGCTCGCCACCATGCTGGGTTCGGGTATCCCGTTGCACCAAGCCCTTCTCTACTACGGCGAGACGAGTGAGGGCGACCTGCCCGTCGTTATCCGTAAGGTCGCCAACGATGTCGCCTCCGGCCATTCTTTTTCCAATGCGATGCGGGCCTTTCCGTTGATCTTTTCTCCTATCTACGTCGCTCTGGCCGAGATGGGCGAACAGTCCGGTCAGTTGGTCACCGCTTACCGCCGAATGGCCGATCTGATGGAACGGCAGACCAACATGCGTAAGAAGGTCGTTTCGGCGCTGACTTATCCTTGTGTTCTCCTGGTCGTTTCCATGACAGCCATCGCGGGTTTCATCTACTTCGTTCTTCCGATGATGACTCCCATGTTCGAGAATATGGGTGTCGAACTACCCTTGCCGACGCGGATCCTGTTGTCGTTTCGGGTCGTCGTGCCCACCTTGTCCATTTTGGCGATGTTGTCTCTAGTCGGGCTATGGTTGGGAAGACCCTGGGTCAAGATCCACCTGCGAAACCATCCGGAAAAGCTGCGGCAGTTGCACGCGATTCCGTTCTATATTCCGGTAGTATCGGGTATCTATACAAAGTTGGCGACGGCTAGAGTCCTATACTCGATGTCGACGATGCTCGACGCCGGCCTGACCATGACCGCGACCATGAAGCGCGCGGCCATGGCTAGCGGAAATCAGTTTCTCGCTTTTCGTCTCGACAGGGCTACGGAAAGTGTGATGGAAGGGGCCTCTCTGGCTGAGGCGCTTTCTATCTTCGAGGTTTTTCCCAACACGGCGATCCAGATGCTGGCTGTGGGTGAGGAATCGGCCAATCTGTCCAACATGGTCAATCATATCGCCAATCTTTATGACTCCGAGGTTGAAGTGGCGCTCAACGACATCGCCTCGGTGATTGAACCGCTCATCATGGTCGTGATGGGGGTGATCGTGGGGTTTATCGTGCTCGCCGCTGTACTCCCCACGGTACAGCTGATTCAGACTCTGTAGTCGTGAACGTCCCAGTGTCTTGCCAGCTGTCTTTGGGGTCTAAACGAGCTTCGAGAGCATACTCCCCAGCAGCGTAGGGCGTTACTATGATGATTTTGGGTTCGGCGGTGACCCTTTGAATGTTCTGATCAGCCACAAATTCTTGCTCTTCCAAGGGGCGAAATCGGATCTCCACCAAGCTACCGGAAGAGCCCTCCAAGGAGAGCGACAGCGCCTCTCCTTTGACTCCACTCCGTTTTTGTGGATGCAGTGAAAACGGACCGCGACCGGGAGGCGGGGGCGGGGGAACCGAGGCGACGCGGTAGGCTCTGGCTGATCCGCTTTCAAAGTCGGCTTTACCGAATTGGGCTGAGCTGCGGGTGACCAGCAGCCAATCGACTTTAGGGTCGAGCCTGCGCAGGTCGCCCGTGATCCAGAATCCGCGTTGCTGCAGATTGGTTTGGTAGCTGTCGATACTGCGAGCCCACACAGGGGGGTCGGCTTCCATGGCCGGCAACAGTCCAACTGCGCCGATAAGAACGCCTCGGGCGTTGGTGGGAAGGTCCCAGCTATCGCAGACAAAGTGTTCGCCCGAACGGGAATGTCGCCGGATCCAGGCGGCTACCTCAAGGACATCGGTTGAAATTCCGTAGTGGTGCTCCAGGGCGACGGATGGGTTCGGGAGCAGGCCGCTCCCTGGAGCCAGGCCGGGTCGACCGATCGGCAGGGGACTCCCAGGGTGCCGGTAGGCTGAAAGCATGTCTCGGCCGGCGAGTTGGATACCGACCGAGCAGAGTGCTAGTAGTGCGAGCACCACGGGTTGGCCTACCCACCGAGGAGACATTCTCCACAGGGAGGCCAAGCTAAGTCCCAGCGCGATAGCGGCTCCCAGGGCGGTCACGGCTAGCCATCTGACCGTCTCTGGCTCGAAGACACCAAAGTCGACAAGTGAGGGGATGAGTAGACTGGCCCAGGCGATGGAGGTCCACCACGGCCCGACGAGCGTGCCTCCGCGACGACTGGCATGCACGACTAAAAAGAGTGTGGTTAATGGAAGTAGCCATACCGGATACCAGAAACCATCGAGAATTGAGCGACTCCAGATGGGTTGATAGTCCGAGCGGGCGGTGAAGTCGGCGGCCCAGGGTCTGGCCTTGGTTTCGAAAGGTCGAGAGGGGCGCAGGTTGTCCTGCCGCAGGCAGAAGAGCTGCTTTTTGAAGATTTTGACCCGAACACTTTGCTGAGCGCCGCTCTCTGGAGTTCCGCGGGCTGTCGATCGAAGAACTCCAGACAGACAGGCGGCGATAACGAGCGCCACTATTCCCAGGCTCAGCACTCTTTTGGGGCAACGTCGAAGGAGAATCAGCAGCGACAGTCCGAGGACTCCGAAATGGGTTTCATAGATCATGGAGTCTAAACCCAGCAACCCCGCGGCGCCTATCCAGGCCCCGCGGGGCGCTTCGGGATCAAGCGATCGAAAAACGGCCCATCCGGTCACGATCAGTAAGGAGTAAGCCGCGGGGTTGTTGTTGGCTAGAAGTTCGCAGAGTCCAGCCGCCGAAGAGACGTTCATTCCGAAGTAAGCAAGCCCGGAACCCAGGACGGCGGCGATATCGTCTCCGGTTTCTCGTCGCAGCCAGAAAAAGAGAACGAAGAAGGTGAGAAGTTGCCAGATAGTGGTCAATACCCACTCGCTGTCCAAGGCGGCCAGTCCCGTGTCGCGAGAGAAGATGGCTATGGCCAGATCGCGACCGTAATGACCGTTCATGGGAACGCCGGAAAAGGGATTGACGGGAGGTAGATAGCCTCGAGTGAAAAGCCCTATGTTGGCGGCGTGAATGAAGAAGTCGCCGTCCACCACCATTCCCACCGATTGGTGGAACCAGCAGAAGATAAGCACCGCCGCGCCGGCGGGGATAAGATAGAGAAGTAGCCAGCGAGAGGGTGGGCGAAAGTTGTTTGAGGGGAGCGGAGCGCGGCCGAGACGCCAAATTCCGATGGCGAAGAGAATGTTCACCAGAATGAACCAAGGCCACCAGGACATGAAGCGTAGAAGCATCCCGCCGAGGAGAAGAGTGAGAAAGAGCCCCAGGAGAGGAGCCAGGGCGAGCGCCAGCCAGGGACAAGGCTCGGTAAAAAAGCGCCGGGCTACTCGGTAACCGAGCAGTGTGCCGAGTAGGGAAGTCATGGAGGTCGGCCCAACTCCTAGTGCCAGACGGCGCGATGGTGTTCCACCAGGCGGTGACTGATCCGCTTGATCACCTTGGGCGCGTCCTCACGAATTCCCCGAAGATAGCGACTGCGAATAGAAAACTGGTTGTCGAAGCCGAGAAAGAAGAGCCCTTCGTGCTCGGGATGTTCCCCCTGGCGGAGTTGGCGAGGTTCAATGGGTTGATCGTCCACCACCGGTTGAAGGTGTGTCCAAGCACTGATGTACCCCGTGGCGAAGACGACCAAGTCGAAAGCCTCTTCCCGTCCATCGACGAAGACGACGCTGTCTTTCTTGAAGGAGGCGATGTCGGGAAAAACTTCGACTCGGCGAGAGTCGATCATCTCTTTGGTCTTGCCTCCGGCCATGCGTGGGTAAGAGTTGGCCTTGATGCCCAGGTGCGCGATTAGCCATTCGAAGCCGAGAACGAAAGGCGAGTTCACTCCCTGCCAGAATGGCGAAGGTCCAAATTTGAGTTTGCCGCGATGACTCAAGGCCAGATTGAACTCATGTCTCGACAGGTCGATCAGAAGCTCTCCCGCCGTCACCCGCTTGCCCACGATCAGGATACGGGCGCGCCTGCCGAGTGATTCGGCCAATTCCTGTGGCTCTTGATAGTCGTGGGCGTGAACGGTTTTGACCTCGGTGGACTCCAGGCCGGGATAGCTGGGGCTTTGGGGGTAGCGGTAGAACCCTGTGGCGTTGAGCACGATGGGGGCGCTGAAGGTCTCCACAGGGGTTCGCACACGGTAAATGGTCTCCCCGTTCTCGCTCGCCTTTGTCAGGTCTAGGGCGGGACGATTCGTCAGAACCTTGAGTTTGTATTTACGCGTGTACCGTTCGAGATAGATTCCGTACTCGCGGCAGCGAGGACGGCGCAGCAGATGAGAGGGAGCGACCATGGCCCCTGGGAGATAGTTGTTGAGCCAGGGGCCCAGATGAAAAGCGCGGGGCATAGAGTGAAAAGAGTGACCAACGCGCGACCCGGCTTCTAGAATAAGGTTGGGAACGCGCAGTGTGCTTAGTAGGTATCCCGCGAGTAGTCCGGCGGGACCTCCACCGATAATCAAGACATCGGTACGTTCCATTTTTAGGCCTCTTTCGAGTCCCCCCGGCTCGAAGCCATTTCGATGGAGTAGAGACTGTGAGCGATCATCTCGACGGATTCCTCGAACACTTCCTCGGAATCTTCCGAGAACTCCGCCTCTCGCTCTAGAATAGCACGAGCGCGAGAGAGATAAGGAGCGAAATCCACCACGACCGGTCCGCCTGCCGAGGGGCGCTCTCCCCACTGGGAGGCTGGGCTGGAGAGAGCGTTATCCCCACGGTTCCCTGACAGAACTGTTCGAAATTCACTTTCGATGGCGTCGAGATACAGACGCATCCGCGACAGATTCCCCAGCGCCGTTTCAGCACTTTCGATAGAGATAGTCGAAGGCTGCTCACCAAAGAACCACCAGACTGGTCGCCGCACGACCTGAGCGTATCGTGCCAACAAGGAGACCGGAATCTCCTCTTTTCCGCTAAAGAACGCGCGAAGCCGTTCTCCTGGCTCCAGCAGTTGTTCGGCCAGTTCGTCTAGGGTTCGACCACTACCCACTTGTGAGCTGTGTAGCTTGGCGCGGAAAGCGGCCATAAACTCCTCGTCGCGTTGGTCGGGCATGGCGGTGGGGCTTTCAGGCTCTAAGCCAACATCCTGCTCTTGGATGTAGGTTTCGAATGGGATTTTACTAAGATGTCTTCAGAGTTTAAGAAATCTTAAACCCACGCAATAAATCCGCCAGGTCGCGCGTTACCCTCCAGACAACGTCCCGGCCTAGCTCCATGGAAAGCCGCGCTCGTTATGTTGGGCCCCTGTGGGGTCTTGACAAGACAGGCGCGGCTTCATGTTCGCTAGAGGGACGATGGATCAGGTAAAGAGTGGAAGTAATGGATCTTTTAAACATGGCGGCGCATTTAACTTGGCAGGGAGACAAGAAGAGTCTCCTCACCGGCGAGCAGGGCTTTCGAGAAGCTCTGGAGTGTCTGGACCGGTCTTATTTTATTTTACGCCAAGAGGACAAGTTCTCTCTGGCTCCGGTGGCCGAGGGAGAGCTCAAGGCCGCCTCGGGTGGTGAAGGATGGAGTTTCGCCGGTTATCTTCCCGGATTGACTCCGAGCGGACTGGGAGACCCTTCCTTTCGAGCCGCCCACGGGGTCAAGTACGCCTACGTGGTGGGAGCGATGGCCAACGGCATCACCAGCGTGGAACTGGTGGAGGCGGCAGCCGAGGCGGGCTTTCTGGGGATTTTCGGGGCCGCCGGCCTGCCTCTGCCGGTGGTGGAAAAGGCCATCGACCGTCTGCAGGCAAGCCTCGGCGAGACGTCGTTCGGCTCCAATCTGATTCACTCGCCCAACGAGCCGGACTTAGAGGAAGGGATCGTCGACCTCTATCTGCGCAAGGGGATCAGGAGAGTCAGCGCCTCGGCCTACCTCGGTCTGACCCTACCGCTGTTAAAATACCGATTTCACGGCATTCATCGCGATTCGGCGGGCAACATCGTGGTCCCTCAACAAGTGCTGGGCAAGATCTCCAGGGTGGAGGTAGCGGAGAAGCTCTTGTCTCCGCCTCCGGAGAGGATGCTTAAGGAGTTGGTTCAGCGCGGAGACTTGACGCTTGAGCAAGCCGAGCTTGCCGCTCAGATGCCGGTGGCCGAGGATTTGACGGCCGAGGCCGATTCGGGGGGGCACACCGACAACCGCCCCGCCCTGGCTCTTTTGCCCACCATTATCGCCTTGCGCGACGAGAAGCAGAAACAGTTCGGCGACCGGGTGACTCTGCGGGTCGGCGCCGCCGGCGGAATCTCCACTCCGGCCTCGGCCTGCGCGGCACTTGCCATGGGCGCGGCCTACATCCTGACCGGTAGCGTCAACCAGGCCTGTGTGGAGTCGGGAAGTTCCGACATCGTGCGCGAGATGCTGTGCAACGCCGGCCAGGCCGACGTCGCCATGGCACCCGCGGCCGACATGTTCGAGATGGGGGTTCAGGTTCAGGTCCTCAAATGGGGCACTATGTTCCCTGTTCGGGCCAAGAAACTGTATCAACTGTACCGCGATTTCGGCTCCATCGAGGAGCTGCCGGCCGGTGAGCGGGCGGTGTTGGAGAAGAGTTTCTTCCGCCAGCCTCTCGAGGACGTCTGGGCCGACACCCATCGCTTCTTCCAAGAGCGCGACCCTCGCCAGAACGAGCGCGCCGCGGCCGACTCGAAACATAAGATGGCCCTGGTGTTTCGATCTTACCTGGGACGCGCTTCCGGCTGGGCCAACGCCGGCATCGCCGACCGCAAGGTGGACTACCAGGTTTGGTGTGGACCGGCCATGGGCGCCTTCAATCAGTGGGTCTCCGGAACGTTTCTCTCCGAGCCCAAGGCTCGAAAAGCCGGCATCGTCGGCCGTAACATTTTGGCGGGAGCGGCCTATCTGGGCCGCGTTCACGCCCTCCGTCAGCAAGGCGTTTCTTTGAGTTCGGAACTGCAAGAGTTCCGTCCTAAGAACGACGACCAGCTCTCCCCCTACTTCCGCTAAAGATCGAATTGAGGAATCCGTAAACCGATGAAGACCGCGAAATCCGCCAGCCAAAGTAAGAAGGGACAGAAGACCGACATCGCCATTGTGGGAATGTCGGCGCTCTATCCTAAGGCCAACAACCTGAAGTCCTTCTGGAAGATCGTGCGCCTGGGCACGGACACCATCAGCGACATCCCCGAAACGCACTGGAGCCCGGACGACTACTTCGATTCCAATCAGAAGACTCCGGACATGACCTACTGCCGCCGGGGTGGATTCCTCGACCCTTATCCTTTCGACCCGACCGAGTTCTCCATGCCTCCAACCGCTCTGGAGGCCACCGACACCTCACAACTTTTGGGGTTGGTGGCGGCCAAGGCGGCGCTCGAAGACGCCGGTTACGGGGCCGACCGCGAGTTCAACAGAGCTATGACAAGCGTCATCCTGGGCGTGACCGGAACCCTGGAGCTCGTCGTTCCTTTGGGCGCGCGTCTGGGCCACCCTTACTGGCGCAAGGCCCTGCAAGAGTCGGGTCTAGAGCCTGCCTTGGTCGAGGAAGTGATGACCCGTATCTCGGCCGACTACGTGCCCTGGCAAGAGAATTCGTTTCCCGGTCTTTTGGGGAACGTTGTGGCCGGCCGTATCGCCAATAAGCTGGACCTGCACGGCACCAACTGCGTTGTGGACGCGGCTTGCGCTTCCACCCTGTCGGCCGCTCATCTGGCCTTCTTAGAGCTGCAGACGGGCCAGGCCGACATGGTGATCACCGGCGGAACCGACACCTTCAACGACATCTTCATGTACATGTGCTTCTCTAAGACGCCGGCTCTGTCGCCGTCAGGGAAGATTCGCCCCTTCGACGCCGACTCCGACGGCACCATGCTGGGCGAGGGCCTCGGCATGGTGGTCTTGAAGCGTCTAGCCGACGCCGAAGCCGACGGCGACCGCATCTACGCGGTGATCCGTGGCGTGGGGACGGCCAGCGACGGCAAGGGAGGAGCGGTTTACGCCCCCGTCTCTCACGGACAGGCCCGCGCCCTGCGTCGAGCCTACGAGAACGCCGAGATCTCTCCCCGCACGGTGGAGATGGTGGAGGCCCACGGAACCGGAACCAAGGTCGGGGACGTGGTGGAGTTCGAGGGGCTCAAGTCGGTTTACGCCGAGGCCTCTCCCGACAAGCAGTGGTGCGCTCTGGGCTCGGTCAAATCGCAGATCGGGCATACCAAGGCCGCGGCCGGCTCGGCGGGTCTGATCAAGGCCGCCTTCGCCTTGCATCAAAAAGTTTTCCCCCCCACTATCAACATCACCAAGCCGAATCCGAAGCTCGGGATCGAGGAGAGCGCCTTCTACCTCAACACGGTCAGCCGACCCTGGGTCTCTCACCCCGACCACCCGCGCCGTGCGGGTCTATCCTCTTTCGGCTTCGGGGGAAGTAACTTCCACCTGGTCCTGGAGGAGTACGGCTCTAAGAGAAGTGAAATCGGTTGGGACGGCAGCGTCGAGATCGCCGCCTTCTCCGGCGCTTCCAAAGATGAGGTCGCCAAGAAAGTCCGCGCCGCTCTGGAAGACAAGCGCAGCCTGGCTCGAGTGCTCTACGACAGCCGGAACGCTTTCAAAGCGAGCGATTCTCACCGCTTGATCGTTCCGGCCAACAGCGACGAGATGGCGGCGGCCCTCAAGAGCGCGCTGGAGAAGTGGGAAAAGGGCGAAGCTTCGGAAACGAGCAGCTCCAACGTCGGGAATGGAAAGCTCGCTTACCTCTTCCCCGGCCAAGGGTCGCAGTACGTCAACATGGGGCGCGATCTGGCCTGCCTTTTCCCCGAGATGCTGGAGTCTCTCGAAGCCACGGGGCGAGACATCGCGCAGGCGATCTATCCCAAACCCGTTTTTGACAAAGCTCTGGAAGCCGAGCAGGCCGACTTTTTGACCTCCACCGACCGGGCCCAACCGGGCCTGGGCGTGATGGAACGTGGATATTTCCACCTCTTGGAGCGCTTCGGCCTCAAGCCCGAGGGGACCGCGGGACACTCCTACGGTGAGCTTTCGGCCCTCTATGCCGCCGGTGTCCTCGACGGTGAGGGTCTGGCCGAACTGTCCCGCGAGCGCGGACGCCTGATGGCTTCCCAGGGCTCGGACCTGGGCACCATGATGGCCGTCAAGGGCACCTTGGACAAGGTCGAGGCGGTGCTCAAGGAGAGCGGGACCCCGGTGGTTCTGGCCAATCGTAACTCTCCCGACCAGTGCGTGCTGAGCGGCTCGGCCAAAGACTTGGAAGCTTTGGCTCCGGCCTTGAAGGCGGCTGGTCTCAAGGGGATTCCGCTGAAGGTGGGAGCGGCTTTCCACAGCTCGTTCGTGGCGGGCGCTCGCGACCCGTTCCACAAGGTGGCGGGTAAAGTCAAGTTCGGCAAGTCGGACATCCCTGTCTACGCCAACAAGACGGCCGAGCTCTATCCTAAAAACGACAAGCAAGCCCGCGCCTTGCTGGCAGACCAGTTGGTTCACCAGGTGAACTTCGTCGGATTAGTCGAGAAGATGTACGCCGACGGCTTCCGCACCTTCGTGGAGGTCGGGCCCAAGACCGTGCTGACCGGACTGGTCAAAGCTATTTTGAAGGACAAGACGGACATCAAGGTGATCTCGCTGGACCGCTCCAGCGGGAAGAAGTCGGGATTGCTGGATCTCGCCACTGGGTTGGCCGAGCTCGCGGCCGCCGGGTACCCGGTGGATCTGTCTCAGTGGGAAGAAGAGCCGGCGGCGGAATCCAACCGGCGCATGTCGGTACCGATCTCCGGCGCCAACTACCGCTCCGGTAAGCCCAACAAGCCTCCGGTACGCCCGGCAGGTTCGGTGGGGGTTAAGTCACCTGCTCAGGCGACGTCCGTGGCATCGGCTGCTCCGACTACCGCTGTGGCCGCGGCCAAGCCGTCGCCTGGTCCTAGTGTTAGCGCGCCGATCAAGCCGGCGCCCAGCACCGCCGCTCCGTCTTCACCTCCGGCGGCGGCGCGCCCGGCGACGAGCGTTTCAGTTTCCACTCCGGCGCCGACTAAGCCGGTCGTTCCCGTGGCGGTCGCTCCGGCGGCCTCGGCCGACCTCTCCTCGCTCTTGCCTCACCTGGAGGCGCTGCAGGAGCTGTCCCGCCAGACCGCTCAGGTGCACCAGCAGTTCCTCAAGAGTCAAGAAGCAGCGCAATCGGCCTTAGGACAGCTTTTGGCCGGGCATGGAGTGGGCGCTCCGGCGGTCACTCACGGTGTCAGCGCTCACAGCGCGAGCGCTCCTTCGGCTCCCGCGCCCGTGGCGCGTCCGGTGGCCTCGGCTCCTGCTCCGGTTGCTCCAGCACCCGCGCCTGTTCCGGTCGCTCCGGCTCGTGCGGTCACTTCGGCGATTCCAGCGGAGGCGGTCAAGCCGGCCGCCCCGACTCCCGTGGCCGCGCCGAAGCCTGTCGCTCACACCCCGGCCATCCCTTCCATCGCCTCGCCGGTGGATCAGGTCCTGACCGGTGGTGGGGGAGACAACGCCATCTCGAAAGCCCTCTTGAAGGTGGTCGCCGACAAGACCGGCTATCCCGAGGAGATGCTGACCCTGGACATGGATCTCGAGGCCGACCTCGGTATCGACAGCATCAAGAGAGTGGAGATCCTGGCCGCGGTGGAAGAAGCGGTGCCCGGGCTACCCAAGGTAGACTCGGACCGCCTCGGCGCTCTGCGCACTCTCGGCGAGATCGTCACGGCGATGACGCCCGCCGGAGGGTTCTCCGCTCCCACGGCTCCGACTGTCTCGGCTCCCGCCGCCGCGTCGTCAGTTGGAAATTCCCAGGTTTCTGGTGCTCTCTTGAAAGTGGTGGCCGATAAGACCGGCTACCCGCAGGAGATGCTGACCCTGGACATGGACCTCGAGGCCGATCTCGGCATCGACAGCATCAAACGGGTGGAGATTCTGGCCGCGGTGGAAGAAGCGGTGCCCGGGCTACCCAAGGTGGACTCGGACCGCCTCGGCGCTCTGCGAACTCTGGGTGAGATCGTCACGGCTATGACGCCGGCTGGTGGATTATCCGCTCCTAGCGCCCCGGTCGCCTCGGCTCCCGCCGCCGTGCCGTCGGCTGGGAATTCTCAGGTTTCCGATGCTCTCTTGAAGGTGGTGGCCGACAAGACTGGCTACCCGGTGGAAATGCTCAACCTGGACATGGACCTGGAAGCCGACCTCGGCATCGACAGTATCAAGCGAGTAGAGATCCTGGCAGCGGTGGAAGAAGCCGTCCCCGGGCTACCCAAGGTGGACTCGGATCGTCTTGGCGCTTTGCGTACTTTAGGCGAGATCGTCTCCGCGATGACGCCGGCCGGAGGCTTCGCCGCCCCCAGCGCTCCGGTGGCTTCGGTACCGGCCGCCGCTCCCTCGGGCGCGGTTTCGAACGCCCTGCTGCAGGTAGTGGCGGAAAAGACCGGTTATCCGGCCGAAATGCTCAACCTGGAGATGGATCTCGAGGCCGACCTCGGCATCGACAGTATCAAACGAGTGGAGATCCTGGCCGCGGTGGAAGAAGCCGTTCCGGGACTGCCCAAGGTTGACTCCGATCGCCTCGGCTCGTTACGCACTCTGGGCGAGATCGTTAGTGCGATGACACCGGCAGGCGTCACCGCCGCTCCCGCGACTCCGGGGGCTTCGGCTCCGGCTTCCAACCAAGCGGCGAGCGCTGTTTCCGGCGCTCTGTTGGCGGTGGTGGCGGAAAAGACGGGCTACCCGACCGAGATGCTCAATCTGGAGATGGATCTGGAAGCCGACCTGGGCATCGACAGCATCAAGCGAGTGGAGATCCTGGCCGCGGTGGAAGAAGCCGTGCCCGGCTTGCCCAAGGTGGACTCGGACCGCCTCGGCTCACTCCGCACTCTGGGTGAGATCGTCACCGCCATGAGCCCTGCGGGCGGCAAACCGGGTGACGATTCTACTTCGACCTTAACTGCCCCGCCGGCACCTTCCGCTCCGACTTCCAGAGGGAACTCCGATGGTGTGACTCAGGCGCTCCTTGCGGTGGTGGCGGAGAAGACCGGGTATCCGCAAGAGATGTTGACCCTGGAGATGGACCTCGAGGCGGACCTCGGCATCGACAGCATCAAACGGGTGGAGATTCTGGCCTCGGTGGAAGAGGCGATGCCCGGCCTTCCCAAGGTGGACTCGGACCGCCTCGGCGCGCTCCGAACCCTGGGCGAAATCGTGCAAGCCATGAGCCCGGCGCGATGCGAAGCGAGTCCCCTTGCGGGAGACGGCAAACCGGACCCAACTCCGGTTTCGACCTCCGCGACCTCAGGTTCGCCGTCCGCAGGACCAAAGAGTATTAGTCGGCAGTGTTTGCGCTTGGTCGACATCGGGCCGGGTCAGGCCAGCGGACTGCCGCTGCCCGAAGGCTCGGTACTGGCCATCGCCGAGGACACCCCGGGACTCGGAGTCGAGCTTGTCAAGGCGCTGGCCGGGGCCGGTGTGGAAGCCAAGCTGGTGGCCGCCAAGGAGGCGCTCCCGGCCAACCTGGGAGCCCTGATCTTGGTCGGTAACGGCGGCGAGACCGACAGGTCGCTCGGCTTTCTGCGGCGCGCCTTCCAGCTGACTCGCGAGGCCGCTCCGGCGCTGCGCAAGTCAGCTGGGTCGCTTTTCACCGTGACCACCTTGGACGGCAGCTTCGGGCTCAAAGGCAAATCCTTCGACCCTTTTGTCGGCGGACTGGCCGGTCTACCCAAGACGGTGGCCCACGAGTGGCCGGAGGTGTTCACCCGCGCCATCGACCGTAGCCCCGAGGTGACGGTGGAGACGGTTCTCGAAGAGCTGATGAAAGACGGCCCGGTCGAGGTGGCGCTGTCGACCGGTCGCCGGGAGACGTTGGTCACCCAGCCCGCGGCGGTCAGCCCAGGCCAACCCCACGTCGGCCCTAAGGACGTGATCCTGGTGACCGGCGGCGCTCGCGGCGTGACCGCGGCCTGCGCCGTGGCCGTCGGACGCGCCTACAAGAGCAAGTTCGTGCTGCTCGGACGCACCCAGCTGGAAGGGCCGGAGTTCGACCTGTATCCCGGCATCAATGACGAGGCAGCCCTCAAGCGTGAGATCATGCAGCGCCAGTTCGGCGGCAAGGCCACGCCTAAAGACCTCCAGCAAGTTGCCAATCAGGTTCTGGCCCAGCGGGAGATGAAAGAGACCCTGGCAGCCTTGGAGGCCGCCGGCGCTCAGGCCGTCTACGTGGCCTGCGACGTACGCGACAAGGCCGGTCTGAAGAAGGCTCTCTCCAAGGTGCAAAAAGACCTCGGTCCCATCACTGCCTTGATTCACGGAGCCGGAGTGTTGGCCGACCGCAAGATCGAGGACAAGACCGACGAGCAGTTCGCCAGCGTCTTCTCCACCAAGGTGGAGAGCCTCTTGATCCTCAACGAGTTGCTGCCGGATCTCGCCACCATGCTGTTCTTCTCCTCGGTCACCGCCCGCTTCGGACGGCCTGGCCAGGTGGACTACTGCATGGCCAATGAGGTGCTCAACAAGTTCGCCCAGCTCGAGTCCCGTCGCCGCCCCCGCTGCAACGTGGTGGCTATGGGCTGGGGTCCCTGGGCCGGTGGAATGGTCACCCCCGCACTGGCTCGAGAGTTCGAGCGGATCGGGGTGGGCCTCATCCCCATCGAGGCCGGAGCCAAAGCGGTGGTGGACGAGCTCGCCTTCCGAGGTGACGATCAGGCCGAGGTTCTCTTCGGCGACGGTTTCCCCGAACCGGCTTCTCCCAAAAGTCGAGCCGGCGCTCAGGGCGCCTCGGACAACGGCGGAGGCGAGCTTCTCCTGAAGAAGACCCTCTCGGTTACCGCCTTACCCTTCCTGGAGTCGCACAAGCTCAAGAGCCAACCGGTCCTGCCGATGGCCTTCATGCTGGAGTGGTTCGTACAGGGCGCCATGCAGTCGGGCGCGGGCATGCGCCTGGTCGGCGTGGACGACCTGCGGGTTTTCCGCGGCGCCACCGTCAGCGGAGGGGTCGAGCCGACCCTTGCCGTCAGCGTGGTCTCTACTCAGCAGGTCGCTCCGGGACAGACCGGGTGGACCTTGGAGCTCAAGGACATCGGGCGCAACATCCTGCACGCCCGAGGTACCGTGATCCTGGGCGACACCCAGCCCAAGGGGCCGCAGCCTCAAGCCCTCAACGGACTGGGCGCCAAGGCTTACGGCTATGCTCCGGACGCCATCTATTCCGAGCTCTTGTTCCACGGACCGGACTTCCACGCCGTGGGCGAGGTTTCGGGTATCTCCGAGAAGGGTCTGGTGGCCAGTCTCAAACCCGCCGGGAAGCCTTCGGAGTGGGAGCAAGAGCCGCTTCGCTCCGACTGGGCCACCGAGCCGCTGGTGGTCGACGGGGTGCTGCAGTTGGGCATTCTGTGGTGCTGGGACGCGATCGGCAAACCTTCGCTTCCCAACGGCTTCGCCAGCTACCGCCAGTTCGTCAACCGCTTCCCCAAGGGGAACGTGCAGGCCGCCCTTCGGGTGGTCAGCCACAGCGAGCGCAGCCTGGTGGCCGACTGCGACCTGCTGGATAGCAAGGGAGCTTTACTCGGTCGCTTCGAGCGGCTGGAGTGGACCGCCGACGAGGCTCTCAAGGCGGCTTTCGGCCTCACCGGAGCCTTAACTCACTAGGATCTTATCGTGAAACAGCCTTACGCCGTCGCCGTGGTGGGGATGGGCGGAGTTTTTCCGTCCGCCCCCTGCGTCGAGGCTTTCTGGAACAACATTCTTTCCGGGCATGACGCCTCCAAACCGGTTCCGCCCCATCGCTGGCCGGCCAAGCCCGAGAGATTCGCTCAGCGCGGCACCGGTCCGGATGGGGTGGCCTCGCTTCGGGCATGCCTTCTCGACGAGATCCCCCAGCCGAAAAGTGAGCTCAAGGAGCCGCTCGACGACCTGAGTCGACTGTCGCTGGTGGCGGCTGAGATGACCCTCGAGGACGCGCGGGGGTCGCTGCCCGACCGCTCGCGAGTAGCCACCATCCTTGCCTCCATCGCGCTTCCCACCATGGAGTCGTCGCGCCTTTCCGAAGAAGTCTTCCTGGAGACCTTGGCCAACTCGCTGGTGCCCAAACCATCGGTCCCGGAACCGGCGGTGGAGGCGACCTGGCGCCAGGTTACCGGCCGTCCGGCCGAAGCGGTGGCCAACGCTCTGGGACTAGGCGGCTACACCTTAACCCTGGACGCGGCCTGCGCCTCCAGCCTCTACGCCGTGAAGCTGGCCTGCGACGCTTTGACCGATCATCGCGCTGACGCCGTGCTGGCCGGTGGAGCCAACCGAGCCGACAGTCTCTACACTCAGGCGGGATTCACCGCGCTGGGCGCTTTGAGCCCGAGCGGGCAGTGCTCGCCCTTCGACCGCAAGGGCAACGGACTGGTGGTGGGCGAGGGGGCCGGATTCTTGCTGCTCAAGCGACTCGACGACGCGCTGGCTCAGGGCGACCGGATCTACGCGGTGATTCGTGGGATCGGTCTTTCCAACGACGTGGGGGGTAGCCTGCTAGCTCCCGACTCCGAAGGCCAGCTGCGGGCCCTCATCGAGGCCTACACCCAGGCCGGCTGGACGGCCGACATGGTGGACCTGGTGGAGTGTCACGGGACGGGAACCCCGATGGGGGACAAGACCGAGTTCAACTCCCTACGTGCTTTCTGGATGAAGGCCGGGAAGGTTCAGAACGGCACGGTTCTCGGCTCGGTCAAGTCGCAGATCGGACACCTCCTGACCGGGGCCGGCGCGGCCGGTCTGATCAAAGTGATCAAGGCCATCGAGCAGCGTACCTTGCCTCCCATGAATAACTTCGAGTCGCCCTCCAAGGGGATCGACTTCGAGGGCACGCCGTTTCGCGTGCTCGGCCGCCCCGAGCCCTGGAAGGGTGAGGGTCCGCTCCGGGCGGGCGTCTCCGCCTTCGGTTTTGGCGGGATCAACGGCCATGTCTTGCTGGAAGGGCCGGAGAACGCGGTGGCTTCCAAGGCCCAAGCCTCTAAGCCCGAAGCCAAGACCGAGGTGGTGATCACCGCCGTCGGCATGAGTATGGGTCAAGAGCACGACCTGGAGCGCTTTTTGACCGACCGGGTCTTGGGGCGAAGCGCCGTGGCTCCTCGCCCCGAGGGGCGCTGGCCCACCGGTGGCGGAAAGACGCTGGAGAGCGTCGAGGACGTTTGGGGTACCTATCTCGAGGCGCTGGAGGTGGAGGCCGGAGCCTTCCGCGTCCCTCCGATGGACATGCCGGAGATCCTGCTGCAGCAGTCGCTGATGCTTGACGCGGCCCACAAGGCCACGGCCGCCAGCAGCCTGGGGCCCAAGGAGCGCTGCCGTCGAAGCGGCGCTCTGATCGGGATTAACCTCGATCTCGAGACCACCAACTTTCACCTGCGTTGGGCTCTGCCCCGCATGCTGAGAAAGCTAGGGATGGAGCCGGCGGAGCTTTCCAACGAGGACCGAGCGACCCTGCGGGCCAGTCTGTCCCGGCCGCTCGACAGCACCCGTACCCTGGGTGCCCTGGGCAGCATCGCGGCCAGCCGGGCCGCCCGCGAATTCTCGCTGGGTGGACCCTCTTACGCCATCAGCTGCGGAGAGGCCTCGGGCGTTCGCGCTTTCGAGATCGCGGTGCGGGCCATCGAAAATCAAGAGATGGACAGCTGTCTGGTGGGAGCCATCGACCTGGCGGGCGATCCTCGCTGCGTTTGGGCTGAGGACCAACAGCGTCCTTACACCCGAGGCGACCGCGCTAAGCCGTTCGACCATGACGGACGAGGCCCCAACGTGGCCGAGGGCGCGGTGGCGCTGGTTTTGAAGAGCCGGGCCGCGGCCGAGGCCGACGGGGACGAGATTCTGGCCGTCGTCGAGTCGGTTCAGGCGGCGGCCGGAGCGGGAGCCTTGGAGCGTTCTCTGGACGCCCTGGCCGCGCACGACGCGACGGCGGACTCTCCCCTCGGCTTTGTCGACGTGACCAGCCGAGCCGACAGCGCCGAGGACTCTCGCTTTTTGCAGCTCTTCGGGCAACGTTTTCCTTCCCGCGCCGGACGCCCCACCGCCTTCGGAACGGTGGCCGGAAGCCTGGGTCAGGCGGGCGCCGTGACGGGACTTCTGTCGGTCGTCTCGGCGGTGAGCGCGCTGGCTCGAAAGACGATCCCCGGGGTGGTCGGCTTGGAGCGCCCCCTGCCCACCCCCGAGGGCAGCTTTCTCCCGCGCGAAACCGGCTTCTGGTGGCACGACCAGGCGGCCGGTCCGCGTCGCGCGGCAAGCGTCGGGGTCTCTCCGGGTGGGGACAGTCACGCTGTGGTGTTGCGCGAGGCCGGTCCCCTGGTCAGCTTGCCCGCCCCGGTCCGTAAGGCCTTACCGGCTCAGCTTTTCCTGGTTCCAGCCGGGCGAACTCAGGCTCTTCGCGCCCTTCTCGAGAGTGGGCTCGAGCTTTCGGAGCTGGCTCAGCGCTGGGCCAATTCCGAAGATTCCAGCACCGCGGACGGCCCGCGCGGGGCGCTGGTGGCCTCCACCCTGGCCGAGCTCGGCCAGGGTCTCGAGTTGCTCGAACGTTGCGCCAAGGGCGAAAGGCCGGCTCTGGACGGACAGGCCGGGGTCTTCTTCTCCTCCTCTCGGGTCGAGGGAGAGACCGCCTGGGTCTTCCCCGGCTCCGGCAACCACTACGTGGGGATGGGGCGGGAACTGGCGGTTCTCTTTCCCGAGATCGCGGCTCAAGTCTCTTCCGAGGCCCAGACCAGCTATCAGCACTTCACCCCCTGGCTGACCCAACCGTTCGGAGGCTCTCGGGAGCCTGGCTGGGAAGCCGAAGCCCTGGCCGCCATCGCCCGGGACCCGCTGGCCCCGATCTTCAGCCAGGTCACCTTCGCCATTCTAGCCTCTCGCGTGCTGGGGCAGTTCTTGCCCCAACCGCAGGCCGCCATCGGCTACTCCCTGGGCGAAACCGCCGCGCTCTTTTCTCTGGGCGCCTGGAAAGCCCGCGACGAGATGTTCCAGAAGACCGTCGCCTCACCGCTCTTCACTCGCCAGTTGCGGGGGGAGTACCATGTGCCCTCGGGGTACGAGGCCGCCCGCCAGGTTCTGGGTCTGTCCAAGGATGACGACTTCCTCTGGAAGGTGGCGGTGGTCAACCGGCCTTCCGAGCAGGTGGAAAAAGCCTTGAACGAGCTGGGACGGCGCGACGTCTTCCTTTTGATCGTCAACACCGCCAGCGAGTGCGTGATCGGCGGCTCGACCGAGGGTGTCGTAGCCCTTAGCTCGGTCTTGGCTTGCGAAGCCTTCACCCTGGAGGGGGTGCCCACGGTGCACTGCTCGGTGGTGGTTCCGGTCGCCGAAGCCTACCGCGACCTGCACCGACTGCCCACCACGCCGCCGCCGGGGGTTCGTTTCTACAACGGGCACCGGCACAAGGCCTACATTCCCGACAGCGAGAGCGCGGCCGAGTCGATCACCGAGAACGCCCTCTTCGGATTCTCTTTCCCTCGTCTGATTCAGGCGGCCTACGACGACGGCGTGCGCCACTTCTTAGAGATCGGACCGGGCAACTCCAGCGCCCGTATGATCGGATCTATTCTCGAGGGACGACCTCACTGGTCCCGCTCGATCTCCTCAACCAAGGTAGGGGAGGCCACGGCCCTGCTGCGGGCGCTGGCCTCGGCCTACGTGCAGGGGGCGAATCCGAATCTTGAGGTCCTCTATCCGGCCCAGGCGGGAACCGCCACCGCTCGACCCGCCCGACCCAAGATCACGGTGAGGGCCGGCTCGACCTTAGCCCACCTGACGGACAAGCCGGTTCAACGCAAGCCTTTGCCGCCCGCTAGCAATGGGGCCGCCCCACCAGTGAGCAAGTCGCTCCCCCTCAAGCCGCTCGCGACGCCGGCGGTCAAACCGGTGGCTCCCCAGCCGACCATGACGCCTAAGAGGCTCGAGTCGGCGGTTCCTCGCCAACCCGTCTCAGCCCCAAGGCCTCCGGCTCCGAGCAGTGCGCCGGCCTCGGCGGTTAAGGCCCGGCGGGCCCTGGTCTGGACCAGCCCGCAAACCTCTCGACCCAAGACCCTGACAAAGGATGGAAACGTTATGAGCACACCAACCACGCCCAGTGGAGAGTTGACCCCGGTCATTGGACTTCACCCCGATTTCGCCGGAGATCCGGCCGCCCGTGTCGCCGCCTCCATCGTGGAGAGCACCCGGCAGACCGCCCTGGCCCACGAGTCCTATCTGCGGTTGATGGAGGAGACCCGGCTGAAGATGGAGAGCCTCCTGAGTGGCGTGGTGGCCAATTCTGGAGCGTTCGTTTCTTCGGCTGCGCCTGTGCAGATCCAGACCACCGTCGCGGCAAGCCCTTGGAAGAAGCTCGACCCCGCTCACCCCAATCCGCTGATGCGCGGTGAAAGGCCACGCGACGCTGAGGCTTGGCTCAACAGAGAGGCCTGCTTCGAATTCGCCGTCGGCTCGGTGGAGAAAGTCCTGGGGGCCCAGTTCGCCCCCACTGATCGGCGCTCCGTTCGCGTCCGTCTACCCGACGAGCCGCTGATGCTGTGCGACCGCATCATGGGGGTGGAGGGCACCGCCGGAGCCCTCAGTCTGCCGACTGAAGCTGGTGGAACCACTCCTTTGACCACCCAGGGGCGCCTGATCACCGAGCACGATGTCTTCCCCGAGGCCTGGTATCTCGATCACGACCGAGCTCCCGTCTGTATCTCGGTGGAAGCCGGACAGGCCGACCTTTTCTTGTGCGCTTACCTCGGCATCGACCTGGTAGCCGCCTCCGACCGCGCTTATCGGCTGTTGGACGCCACCATCAGCTTCCATCGGGGGCTGCCCCAACCGGGTGAGACCATCGTTTACGATATCCGCATCAATCGGTTCGTCCAGCAGGGCGAGGTCTATCTTTTCTTCTTCGAATTCGACGGCGCCATCGACGGCCAGCCTCTCATCACCATGAGAAACGGCTGCGCTGGCTTTCACACCTCAGCCGAGATCGAGGGCTCGGGCGGGATCGTCTTGACCAAAAGAGAGAAAGACCCGCGTCCCGGCAAGGCCCCAGCTGGCTGGACCCCTTCGGCTCCTTTCCCTCGTGGACCGCAGGCGGTGGAAACTTATAGCGACGCTCAGGTGGCGGCTTTCCGCCGTCGCGATTTGGTCGGCTGTTTCGGCCCGGATTTCACCGGACTGCCCCTGGCCCGCCCCTACGGATTACCCGAAGGGCCCATGAAGCTCTTCGACCGGGTCACTCGACTGCAGGCCAATGGCGGCCGTTTCGGGCTGGGAAGGATCGAGGCGGAGGCCGACATCCATCCCGACGACTGGTTCCTGACCTGCCACTTTCCCGACGACATGGTTATGCCCGGCACCTTGATGTACGAGTGCTGCGCTCATACTTTACGTTTCTTGTTGGCTCGCCTGGGCTGGCTGGCCGAGGAGTCTCGGGTGGCTTTCGAGCCACGCCAGAACACGCCGGCCGCGCTCAAGTGCCGGGGCCCGGTCACGGTCAAGACCAAGAAGGTGCTCTATCAGGTCGACATCAAGGAGATCGGATTCGGACCGGAGCCTTACGTTATCGCCGACGCGCTGATGTTCGGCGACGGCAAGCCGATCGTGCGTTTTGAGGACATGTCGATGCAGTTGACGGGTCTCGTGGCGGGCGACATCGAGGCTCTCTGGGTCGGCCGTGGGACGCACGGCGTCGGGGCCGAGAGGGTGGCGATCCCCGCCTATCAAGGTCCGGTGCTCTACGACAAAGAAAGCATCATGCAGTACTCCAACGGACGACCGTCGCTGGCTTTCGGACCGGAGTACACCGTTTTCGACAATGAACGACGGATCGCACGACTGCCTGGACCGCCCTACCAGTTCATGGACCGGGTGGTGGAGGTGAATCAGCCCAAGTTCGTCCTGCAGGCCGGAGACTGGATCGAGGCGCACTACGACGTTCCCCCCAACGAATGGTATTTCGCGGCCAATCGTCAGGACTCGATGGCTTACTGCATCTTGCTCGAAGCCGCACTGCAGCCTTGCGGATGGCTGGCCTGCTACGTCGGTTCGGCCTTGCGTTCCCAGACCGATCTCAAGTTTCGTAATCTGGGTGGTACCGCCACGTTGCACAAAGAGTTCTTCCCCGATTGCGGGATGGTCAGAATGCGGGTCAAGATGACCGAGGTCTCGGAAGCAGGCGGCATGATCATCGAGAACTTCGCCATGCAGATGTGGGTGGGGGACGAGCTTTTCTACGAGGGGACCACCTACTTCGGTTTCTTCTCGGAGAAGGCGCTGGCCACTCAGGTGGGCGTGCGCGACGCGGCCGAGCGGACCTACACTCCCACTCCGGCTGAGCTTTCCGGCGCCCAGACGATCCAGTTCACCCTCTTCCACCCGCTCACCCCGGACGACCCGGCCACCGATCTTGGGCCTTCGGCCTGTTTGCCGGCTAAGGCGCTGTTGATGATGGACCAGGTGGACCTCTTCTTGCCCACGAGCGGCGGCACCAAGGGGCTGGGCTACATCGCGGGTAGTAAGATCGTCGACCCCGAGGAGTGGTTCTTTAAGGCTCACTTCTACCAGGACCCGGTCTGGCCCGGCTCCCTGGGACTCGAGGCGTTTCTGCAGTTGATCAAGTTCGCGGCGCTCAAGTACTGGCCGGAGTGCATGGACACTCATCGCTTCGAGCCGATCGCCGTAGGCCTTCCCCACACCTGGGCCTATCGCGGGCAGGTGATCCCGAAGAACAAGAAGGTGGTGGTGGATGTGTCCATCACCCGGCGTGAGGATGGACCGTCACCACTTCTGCTCGGCTCGGGATTCTTGAGAGTCGACGGCACGCCGATCTATGAAATGATGGACTTCGGCTTGCGTCTTGTCCCTAAAGACTAGTTAAAACCTACTAACAGGATGGTATCGACAGGTCCGCTAACTCCAGGGATTTGATCGCTATGAGGAGAACCGGCTGTCTAGCAGGGTGAGGTTGACGGCTACGGCCATGCACAAAACAGGGTTCATAGATTTTTCATTGGCGGGCCGGTCATGGCCGCGCTTTGTCTTCATTGGAAAGGGTCCGTGCTAAGTGGCTGCTGAAGAAGCTCTGACAGCCAAGGAACTGGGAGTCCCCAGCCTACCTCCCGGCTCGCCGGCTCACCTGGAGCATATTCTTGACGAGCTCAATGAGTCGCTCGATCTCGACGCACCGGGAACGTCTTTGCGCGTTCTCAAGAAAGCCTTCGGTTTTCTGGCTGCCTATACCGCTGACCTGGTCGAGGGTGTGGCTTCGGTTTTCGGAGAGCTCAAGTTCAACTACAAAGAACGTGGTGATGCTACTGAAGCCGTGGAGGCTATCCGAACCGGTGTCGAGTTCCTCAATTCCGACGCTCCTCAAGAGCTGCCTGAAGTTCGAGCTTTAGCGGATACCTTCTATGAGGGGGGAGCGGGGAAAAAGTTCGCCAGGATTCTCGAGATTGGCGGGAAGCCGCGTCGCGGCACCATGTCTTTGGAAAAGTTCATGGCCGCGCAGATTCCGATTCGAAAGAAGTGCGTTCAAGAAGTTCGTCACTATATCCCTTACTTAAGAGAGTGGCTGGAGGCTTCAGCTCCGCTGTTCGCCACCGCCGTCATTCTCTCGGAACGGACTTCGTTACAGGGCCATCAGATCATCAAAGTCCAGTTGGGCAAGCAGGCCATCGAGGCGGGTAAACGGATTGAGGTCTCTTCTTGTCCTCTCTGTATACCGGAAAAGGAGATCGACGTTCCGACTTCTCTCTACGAACGTCCCATCTACTTCTTCGTTCCTCAAAAGGCACCCAAGGCTCTGGCTGACATCCTGGACCGGCTCGACGCGGCTATGAAGGCCAATAACGCCGTGGCCGGTTGTCTGGAGCTACGCAACGCTTTAGAGTTTTTGATCCGATATTTCGCGGGTGTCTCCTCTAAGGTTTGTGAAGACCTGGGAACTCTTCCGAAGTCGGCCGAGTCGCTGGTGGATTCACATCAGTCAGTGGCGGCTTCAGAGAAGTTGCTGAACCTCTGCCTTGATAGTCTCCGTCGCATGCCCGACTCGCTGGCGGCCAAAACCGTGATGGGTATCTTCTATCGCCGAAATGAGCTGTTCGAGCACGTCCCTCGTTGGCACACCGAGATTTTAGCTCTCAACGGACAGCTCTCCGGCTGGTGCCAGTTAGAACCGGGTTACGGTGAACTTGAAGACCCTGAAGTCTGTAAGGTCGAATTTGAAAAGCACGTTCCCACCTTGCGAGAGTGGTTGGTGGCCATGGGCGGCTACCTGCAAAGCACGGAGCACTTCTTCAACGAGCCCAGCAAAGAAGGCTCGGTCGAATTTTCCCTTCGAATCGGCGATCGTTTCGTGGAGATCGGTGAGCCCGGCTACGTCCTGTGGCTCAACAACCCTCGTCCGGAGGGAGAGACCGTCGATATCGAGTCGGGAACCGCCAACAAGCCGTTGATTCGAGAGTCTCTAGAGATCCCCAAAGGCTGTCCTAGCGTTTTGTCTCGAATCCTGACCCGCATGGATATCTACCTGAGGTTGGGAGACCCGATCGAGTCCTGCGTCTCTTTGCGCGACGCGCTCGACTATCTGACTCGATATTTCGCCGGAGTGGCGGCCGCGGCGTTTCGCCAGCTGGGGACACTTCCTCCCGAAGCCGAGCAGTTGGCTCAACAGAGCTTGTCCATCCATGACTGTGAAAAACTTCTGATCCTGGCGCTGCGGTCGATCGGGCACGACTCCGATGAGAAGTTGGGTCAGGCTGTTCGAAACGTCTTCTATTACACCGAGGACTTCTCTCAGGCCGAAAAGCCTACCGGCGCGCATTCACGTCTGTTGGCTCTCGACGCCGACCCCTCGAGTAAAATGCAGAATCTGGCCGAGTTCTGCTCTTTGCAAGCTGGAGAGGGTGTGCTTTCACACCCGGCTCGGTCCAAACGGGAACTCGAGCGGTTTCTGCCTACGCTGCAAGACTGGATCTCGATGGCCGGTCCTTTCTTTAAGGAGGCCAAGCACCACGAGGAGCCGCCCGAGCCGGACGGTAAGACCGAGCTCGTCATCGAGTATTCCGATGTCTACCTGGAGCTGGTCGAGCCGGACTATACTTTCTATATTCGCCCCGGAGCCGACGAAGTTCCGGACATCGAGGCCCCCGAGCTTCCGCCGCCCGACATGGTTTTCGACGAGGACTTAGTCGATGTACCGACTCGCAAGAAGAGCCCTGAGGAAGCCGCTCGCGAGCGGCCGTTCCTGGTCCACAAGGTGGAGTTGATCGGAGCGCGCGAGAACTCCAGGGGGAAAAAGTGTGCCTCGGGGTACATTGTCTTGACCAACGCCGGCGGTGGAACGCTCTCGGGTAACGCGGCCACCACCGATGACTGCATCGAGGTCGAGCCGGCGCGTTTTCGCGGTAACAAAGTACAGATGTCGTACTGGGTGGATGTCGACGAGCTTCCCACCACCCACGAAGCCTTCATCTTTCTCAAGACCGCCCATGAGGAGCGGGCTATCTCCGTCTATGAGATGATCGGACAGGCCAGAACCAGGTCGGTCAGCCCGGGCTTCGGAACTTTCAAGCTCTTGTTACCCTCTCTCGTCTGGATATCGCTTTTGATCGGAGCCTTTCAGGGCGCTTCCTACTATATGAATCTCAAGCTCACGGAGCTGATCGGACGCGGATATCAGACCCTCAAGTTGATCCAGGATGCGCCTGAAGCTTATTCCGAGGTCGTGTTCGCGTCCCAGGCTGTGGGCTACCTGTACCTCTGGGTGGCGGGTATCGTACCGGTTATGGTGGCATGGCTGTATCGAAAATTTCCACCCAGTACTCAGGAGCTGTTGGAGAAGAAGCGGCTGGGTCTGATGCTCGTTCCCTCGGTGGTCGTCGGCATCGGAATGTTCACGCCATTGTTGTCGAGCTTTTTTTCCAGGTCCCCGGACTTTAAGGCCATGGACACCTACGGTCTCTATCTTTATTTCATCGGTTTGAATTTGGCCTCGACCTACTATCAAGAGATGTCTTTGACTCAAAAATTCGATGACATCGTCATTAACCCCGATGTTCGTAAATTTGTACCCGTGGTCGGCTGGTTTATCTTTCTCACCACCATTTTACTGGGAGTCTCCTCATGACCGGTGAAGCCATGCCCACTAGCAGCAGCGCTGAGATACTCCCCCCCGCTGTACGGCAAGAATATCCATTTCGCTCAAATTTTTTAACTCTGTCCTCCGAGTTCTCCATGCACTACGTGGATGAGGGTAAGGGACAGCCCTTCCTTTTCGTTCACGGAAATCCGACCTGGTCGTTCTACTATCGCCGCCTGATCTCGCATTTTTCCCCCACCATGCGGACCGTGGCCTGCGACCACATCGGTTGCGGACTGTCAGAGAAGCCTCAGGATTTCGCCTACCGATTGGAACAGCATATCGCTCACCTGGAGGAACTGGTCCTGCACCTGGATCTTTGGAACATTCGTCTGATGGTGCACGATTGGGGCGGAGCCATCGGTTTGGGTGTCGCGGGCCGCCATCCAGAGAGATTCTCTCAGCTAGTCATTGGAAACACGGCGGCCTTTCGGTCCCAACGAATGCCCTGGCTCTTGAAGATCGCCAAGACTCCTAGCCTGGGCCAGGTTTTGATCCGAGGTTTCAATGCTTTCGCCGGACTCACACCCCGTCTCGGGAGCGCTGACCCCAGTCGAATCAGCTCCACGGCAAAAGAAGGGCTTCTGTTACCCTATCGTTCCTGGCAATCGCGTATCGCAACCTATCGATTCGTGGCCGATATTCCGCTCGAGGAAAGCCACCCTAGCTACGCGGCGCTCAGCCAGGTGGAAGAGAACTTGTCCAAACTTAGGGACCTTCCGACCCTTCTGCTCTGGGGCGAGCGGGACTGGGTCTTCACTCCCCACTTTATGACCCGTTTTTTTGACTTCTTCCCCGAGGCCAAAGGGCGCAGCTATCCCGATTGCGGCCACCTCCTGTACGAAGAAGCTCCGGAACGGGTGATCACCGAGATCGAGGCAGCCTTTCCTTGAACATCGTCGAGGTCTTCGAGGAGACCGCTCGGACCCGCACCAGCAAGCTCGCCATCGTGGACCGAAATCGGCGTTTTAGTTTCGCGCGGCTGTGGGGAGAGGCGGACCGGCAGGCCTGCAGACTTCGCAAGATCGGCTTTGAACCGGGCTTGACTTGCCTTGTACTGCAGAGAAATTCCGCCGAGTTCGTGGCCTCGGTCTTCGCGCTCTTTAAGATCGGAGTGGTACCTATCCTGATCGACCCTGGAATGGGCCTGGGCCGCTTTCTCAAAGTGATCGACGAGGTGAAACCCGAGGCGCTGTTAGGTATTCCGCGAGCCTTCGCTTTACGGAAATTGGCGCCTAAGCCGTTTCGTGGGATAAAGGCCATGGCATGTTGGGGTCATTTCCCCGATGTGCCGGACCTGCGTCGGGGAAGCCTCGACCCCGTCGTCCCCGTGGTGGAGGCGGGTCCGTCGTCTCTGGCCGCCGTCCTTTTCACCTCCGGCAGCACCGGCCCGGCCAAAGGGGTCGTTTACACTCACGAAATCTTTTGCCGGCAGGTGCAGGTCTTGCGGGACGTCTATCAATTCAATGACGAGGACATCGACCTGCCGGGGTTTCCTCTCTTCGGCCTTTTCTCCGCAGCCCTGGGGGTGACCGGGATCGTGCCGGAGCTCGACCCCAGTCGCCCGGCTCAGTGCGACCCTGGCGATCTCCTGGCCCAGATTCATCAGCACGGGGTAACCTCTCTGCAAGGCTCTCCGGCGATCTGGAAGCGGGTCGCCGCTGAATGTGAGCGTCGCCGAATCACGCTGCCCACAGTCCGCCGCCTCATCACCTTCGGGGCACCCATCCCTTTCGATTTTTTAGAGAGTTGGCGGCGCATCGCTCCCAACGCCAAAATTCACACGCCCTACGGAGCCACCGAGGCTCTTCCGGTCACCGACATCGAAGCCGAGGAGCTGCTGACCACAAAGCAGGCTCGAAATCATGAGGGAGCCGGCCTGTGCGTCGGACGCCCACTGGATCTCAATGAGGTCCGTGTCGTGCCCGCCGACAGCCCCGATCCGGAAGAGCGCTCGGTCGCGCCGCTTCCCCGCGGTCAGATCGGTGAGATCGCGGTGCGGGGACCGGTGGTCACGGAAAGCTATTTCCGCAAACCGGAAGCCACCGCGCTGAGTAAGGTCGTGACCGAGGCGGGAACCTGGCACCTGATGGGAGACCTGGGCTACTTCGATGCCCAGGGACGCATCTGGCTAGTCGGCCGAAAAAGTCACACCGTGCCACCGCTTCGGCCGAGGGATGAGCCGCTCTACCCCCTGCCGGGAGAGGCGCTTGTTTTACCTCACCCGGAGGTAGAGCGTGTCGCTCTCGTCGACGGACCTGGACAGCCCGTCCTGGTGGTGGAACGCACGGCTCATTCGCGAAGCGACGACGAGGTGTTGGCCCGCGAGTGCCTGACTCTTCTTCACCAGGTCGACACCTATCAACAGGTGAGCCAGGTGATGTTCCATCCGGGTTTACCCGTCGATCCTCGGCATAACGCGAAGATCCATCGAGAAGAGCTGAGCCTGTGGGCCAAGAAGGTGAAACGATGAGAATTCTGGTGACCGGTGGACAGGGATTTCTAGGCGGTGCTCTGACCCGAGCTCTCTGTCGGATCGGCGGGCATGAGGTGACGGCGACGGCGCGCCGTGCGGCACCGGACCTGGTGGCGCTGGGAGCCAGAATTCTTCCCGTCGACTTGCGGGATCGGGAGGCCGCCATCGCGGCCACGGCCGGCCAAGACTTGATCTTTCACACGGCCGCGCGAGCGGGGGTATGGGGCCGCTTCGATGACTATTTCGCCATCAACGTCGCGGCCACCGGCCATCTTTTGGAAGGTGCCCGTCAAAATGGAGTTTCCCACTTCATTTATACCTCATCTCCATCGGTGACTTTTCCCGGCCACTCCGAAGTGGACGTGGATGAAACCGCGCCTTATTCGAAGGCGCCTTTGAACGCCTACTGCATGACGAAGATTCAGGCTGAAAGAGCGGTCCTGGCCCTAGACTCGCCCGCCATGAGAACGATGGCCCTGCGCCCTCACTTGATCTATGGGCCGGGCGATCCTCATCTGTTGCCCCGGGTCTTCGAGGCCGCTTCCAAGCGCCGGCTGGTTCGAGTCGGCGATGGCACGAACCGTGTCGATATCACTCACATTAGCGATGCGGTGGCCGCGCATCTGGCCGTACTCGATCATCTCAATGACGGTCAAGCTTGGGGACGACCCTATTTTATCACCTCGGGGAAGCCCATCTTGCTGTGGGATTGGCTGACCGAAGTGATCGCTTGGAAAGGCTTACCTCCGGTTCGACGTTCGATCCCGTTGCGTTTGGCCGCCGGTTTGGGTAGCACCCTGGAGTTTATCCATCGCCTCTTGAGGCTGAAGGGGGAACCACGTATGACCAGATTCTCCGCACTCCAACTCGGTTGCGCTCATACCTACAGTATCGACGCTGCTCGGACGCTTCTAGGCTACCAGCCTCTGATGGACCCTTACGCCCCTTTCGATCAGCAGTTAGTGTAGCGACAGGAGAGCTAAGGGGCGGCCCATCCGTTCGGTTCGAGAAGCTTGTATACGCCGTCCACTTTCCGAAGATACAGGCGAGCACGCTCACCTTTTTTGAGAATCTCATTTTGACCCTGAGGCCCAGCCCAGCCTTTGGAGCGACTCTCGGTTTGGCGAAAGTGGGCTTCAATGAGAACTCCAGGTTGAAGCTTTCCTTTCTCCACGGATTCGATTCGGACCAGGGCGACGGAGAAGTTGTCTCGACCGTATTTCACTCGTTCGGTCCAAGTGCGGACCTCCACGACGTCTCCCACCACCACGTCACTAGAGTCGTCGAGCAGTCGTTCAGGAGAAAGGGGTGGAAGAGCGGCCCAGGAGACTCCAAACAGCGCTAGGAATAAGAGAAAACTCAGTTTACGCATGGCCTTAGGCCTTCGGATGACAAGTTGAAAGTTCCCTCCAAGCCCCCGTGGTCGGCTTCTTAAGGCGCGGCATACTTTCCGCAAGTTCCGCATCCCGTGTTCATACCGCGTCCGTCGCAGGTGTAGCAGATACCGCTGCCTCGACAATAGTTGCAGTCGCCCGTCGCGTTGCAGCCGATGCAAGGAAGTCCGGCGGTGTTGACCCCACTACCGGCCGGCCAGCAGTCCTGGCACTTCTTGCTGCGCGAGCATTTGGGACAATCCCCCGGGTCGCGCGTTTTGCGTTTCTTCTCCACTCGCGTGACCTTGACGGCCATTTCGATGGGATCGGTCTCCAGCTTCACTCCGTACTCTTGAGAGCGGCCTTCCGGAGGGACGGGAAAAGAGACCGTGACCATCTTCTGACCATCACCGCTCTCGGTGATGGTCATCTGTGAGGCGTGACCGTTGAAGAGCACCTTCCAGGCGGCTTCGGCTCGGACGGCCGCCTCAGGGTTGGTCCACAAGGCGGCCAGCAATAGAGCGGTGAGAGTGAAAACGGCTCCATATCGTCGATTCATAAGAAGAGCGCCTTTCATTTGAGACTGACCACCAGCATCACGGCGCTATCCTCTCCGAAACTGATCTCGGGATAAAGGGTTCCGAAGTATTTCGCGGTCAGGACTCCTCGAGTGCTGGCCAGCACGGCGGTCTGCCCTCTTCGCAGATGGACCTTGGCTTCTTGCACGAAAACTGTTGATGTGGGTAGGGTAGCGGTGACCAACTGGCTTTTTTCCACACGAATGTCGACTTCGACGGAACCATTTTCCAGGGGGCTAGGCTTCCAATCCGCCTTAAATCCAAGGTCGGTGTATTGGACTTGGGAGGCTCCAACCCTGGGATCGAAATAGGCGACGGGACGCTTTGAACCGATATGTCCCAGCGAATCCATCCCGGCTGAGCCTAAAGTCCGCCCCGACTCCAATATGGTGAAGCGGCCGCTCTGAGTCTCCTTTCGCCAGACCTCGCTGTCGAGGATCCGACGCGATGGGGGAGTTTTGGTATGGACAAGCTCAAAATCCAAGACAAAGGGCTCCATCGACGGATTAGGCTGGCCCTGCCCCACGACCGGCACTCCGAACAAGATCAGGCAAAGCAGTGATAAAGAAAACAGACGACGCATTTAGGGAGCCTCCAGACTTAGAGTCAAGACAAGGTTTCGAGCTTTTGGCGAGGGATCGAGCACACGGACCTGCGACACCGCGACGGTCCCCGCCCCCGCACTGATCACGTAGGTGTCCCCCAGTCTGGCGCCTCGAACACTGCTTTCGCAGATCTGAACGTGAGTTTTAGGATATCGGGAGACCCGGCCACTTTCGTCTGAGGTGACCACGGATTCGACGTCGCTCACCTCCGGTCGAACCTCGAGCCTGTCGCCGTCCCATTTGACATCGAGCTTGAATCCGATGTCGACATATTGGACCTGGAACTGGCTAGCACGCGGATCGTAGTAGGTTATCGGCTCTTTCTGTCCTACGTGAAGGAGGCTCTCCGCGTTACTTATCGTGAGCAGTTCCGCTTCCTGGATTCTGCGCCCTTTGACTTCGTCCAAGCCGACCTTCACCTTACCCCGTAGGGCCTGATAGGTCTTATCGTCGACTTCCCAACAGGTGAGTCGATAAAGGACCGGCACGGAAGATTTCGGAGTCTTGACCTCCTCCGCCAAAACCGCCGAGCCCTGGCTCCAAATGAGCAAGGCCAGTAAAGCCCGCGACCAACGTTGTCCCATCATCATTCCTCCTTGGCGCCCTCGCATAGGAGGCTGTCGAAGCAGCCTCCAGGAGCGCATCCTCACCTTAAGCCTTGGAAAGAGACGAGATCTACGCCGCCTTTGTCATAATTCCTTACCGATTTGGTCACAGGCTCATCGGGTGAATTCGTAGAAAGGTCTGTCGCCTTGTCCAGCTCGCAAACACGCTCCAGCTCTTCTTCCAATGTTTCGCTGGCTCTTTCCTTCCTCTGGGTGGCCTGGGGTCTAGCCACTCTAGCTCTGCTCTTGTTCGTGCGCACCACTCTGACCAGCCGCGAACAGTCGCTTTTGGCCTCGCGTCGAGAGCAGGCTGAAGGAGTGACCGCCGACCTTTCCCAAGCCTTCGAGAACCTCCAGAACCTTCCATCCATCGCCTCGCGGGAGGCCCGGACACTGTCGGAGGAGGGCGAGCTCTCACGGGTCAGGTTCCAGGAGTTGTGTTCGAACTTCTATCCTTTCGGGCATTTGTTCCTTGTCGACGCCGAGGGCCGGCCCTACTGGTCAGACTTGTCTCGAGGCGAGCCTCCGACCTGGTTGGTGGCGATGGCTCACCGGCGACAGCCGAAAATCTCGCATGAGACGCTGGTGTTGAGGCCTCTTCCTCCGGGCCTGGAAGCCGGAAAAGTCGAGATTCAGATCGAGCCGGATACCCCGGAGCTCTATCTCGCGGCGGTGACGACCGCTCCCGATGGAGGGTTCTTTCTGGCCCAACTCGACCTCGAGTATATCTTCGACTCCTGGTTAAAGAAGCGAGTGGAGCGTTCCAGCCTGGGAGATGGTCTTTCCGCCAGACCGGTGACCCCCTTCGAAAGGGTTGCCGCGCTAGACGAGCCGGAGGCGACGGTGCAGTCCGAGGAATGGATATGGAGTTTGCCGACCTTTTTCTCTGATGACCCGTTCCCGTTTCCGGCCCTAACGTTAACACTGGACAATCGTCCGGCTCTCCGAGCCGAGCGCCGGTGGGTCCTGGGACTAGCCCTGGCCTCGAGTCTGGTCATGGCGGCCCTGGGGGTCACGCTTTTGTTGACCGTGCGGGCGGTTCGACGCGAGTTGGAGTACGCCCAAGCGCGCGCGCGCTTCACCGATATGGTGGGTCACGAGCTTCGAACACCCGTGTCCGCAATCTCCATGTACGCGGAGATCCTTCGCGAAGGCTTGATCGACGATCCTGATAAGTTGGCCACCTACCACGAGCAACTTCGGCTGCAGACGGAACGCTTGCGAGCTCTCATCGAGAGGGTTTTGACCTTCGCTCGACTCGAAGCCGGGCAGTCGACGGTCCGGCTGGTCGAGACAGGCTCCCGCGAGCTTCTGGAAATGGCCGCGAAATCGGTCCAGAGTTTGGGTCACCCGGTAAAAATCCTTGACGGCCCCGATCCGCGGGTCTCGACGGATCCCGAGGTAGTCATTTCTATCCTGGTCAACTTGTTGGAAAACGCGATCAAGCACTCTCATTCGGGTTCACCGGTGGAACTCCAGGCGGTTGCCGGGGAGAATAAAGAGCTGGAATTTTGGGTGCTGGACCGTGGACCTGGAGTGCCCCAGGCTTCGCGTCAGAAGATTTTCGAACCTTATCACACCGGCCTTGACTCAGACAGGATTTCCCTCCAGGGCGGTACAAAAAAATCCGGCATGAGCCTGGGGCTCGGTCTGACTATAGCCCGTGGATTGGCTCGAAGTCTCGACGGACGGATAGATTTTCGCGAACGAGAGGGAGGAGGTTCCGTCTTCGCCCTGGTTCTGCCGGGTCCGGAACGGAGTGTACGGTGAGTAGGCTGCTGTTGGTGGAAGACGAGGACACGTTGGCCGTGGGTTTGGTCGATGTCTTGGAAGTCAAGGGCTACCAGGTGGTTCGAGAGTCTCGTGGCGACGCCGCCTTGAACCGGGCGCTTTCCGAAGAGTTTGACCTGATACTGCTCGATGCCGAACTTCCGGAACTTTCGGGCTTTGAAGTCTTGAAGCGCTTGCGCGCTCAAGGCCGAAGCGTTCCAGTGATTATGTTGACGGCCCGCCAAACCGAGATGGATAGGGTGCTCGGCTTCGAGCTTGGAACGGACGACTACGTTACCAAGCCTTTCTCCTTACTGGAACTGCTCGGGCGGATCGCTGCCGTGTTACGCCGAGGTAAGAGCTCGGAAAGGAGTCCCACGGCGGCTCTGCGGCTCGGCATGGCTCTTTTGGATCTGGAGAAATTTTCCGCCCTCAGAGACGGGGCCGAATTGGCCCTCCCTTCGAAAGCTTTCGATGTGCTCAGAGTTTTGTTGGAGCGGCGTGGTCAGGTGGTCGGTCGTGACGAGCTGATAAGTCAGGCCTGGGGGGTTGAAGATGGAGTCGCTCTGAGGACTCTCAATAACGTGATCGTCAAGATTCGTGCCGCCATCGAGCCTGAACCAGAGGAGCCTCGACACCTGAAAACAGTTCACGGTGTGGGCTATCGGCTCGAAGTGTGACATTTTCGTGAGCCAATTATGCCAAAGTGGACACGACCTAAAACGACGACTATTCTATACTGCCGGAATGAGAATAACTCTGGCCGCCTTTCTGGTCTTGCTTCTGCCTAGCGCCGCTAGAGCGGAACTTCCCCTGGGCTGGCAGCTTTTGACAAGCTCTCCCGAGTGGTACCAGGGTCTCCGGAGTGAGGAGGGAGCCAGGTCAGGTCGGGGTGTTGGGATACTCCAGGGTCAGTCGAGGGCCACGGCCTCCAGTTACGCGCTACTGGCTCAGAAGATCTCGGCGGCTGACTACAAGGGGCGTCGCGTCCGCCTTTCGGCTTATCTGCGTACGGAATCCGTCAGCGGTAGAGCGGGCTTGTGGATGAGGGTGGACGGCCGTCAGGGCGAGACCCTGGCCTTTGAGAACATGCAGGACCGGCCTGTCCGAGGAGACCAGGCGTGGATTCCTATCTCGGTCGAGCTCGAGGTGGCCGCGGAGGCGGCGGAGGTCCATTATGGATTGCTTCTCCAAGGGGGTGGTAAAGCCCTGATCGATGACCTCAAGCTCGAGAGCCTTGGACCGGCCAGCCCCACGGCGAAGGCTCGCTCCAAGGTGCGCGGCCTGCCTCGGTCTCCGGTGAATGGGGACTTCGAACGCTAATCATGCGGATCTGGTGGTTGGCGCTTCTCTCTCTTCTTTGGGCCTCCCCCCTTGGGGCTCAACCGGCTCCAGGAGCGGAAAGTCTCTCCCGGCTAAGATTTGTGGCCCCTGAGCGTCGCTGGGCCGTGGTCGTCGGAGTCTCCATCTATCAACACTTTCCCAAAGAGAGCTGGCTCAATAGCGCGGCGGAGGACGCCCGCGCGGTGGCGGAGTTCTTGCGAAGCCCACGGGGGGGTGGGATGCCGGAGAGCCATCTCAAGCTCCTTATCAATGAAAAAGCGACAACCAGGGAGGTTCGTCTGGCTCTGGACTTTTTGATTAGAAACGTGGCGCCCGGGGATGTGGCGACGATCTTTTTCGCTGGTCACGGTCAGGTGCACCAGTTTGGGAGTGGAGAGATCGGATATCTTCTGCCCTACGACAGCGATCCCTCGATTCTCAATGCCACGGCGCTCCCGATGGATGAGTTGGAGCGCTATGTGGACTATCACCTGGCCCAGGCCAGCCAGGTCGTGTTGATCACTGATGCCTGCCATTCCGGCAGCTTGCTCTCTTCCGGCATCCAGGCGTCGCGTAAGCGGCAATCGGTCAACGATCACCTGCAAGAGATCGGCCAGCGAGACGGTGTTCTCAATATCACGGCTTGCCGCAGAGACGAAGTCGCGGTAGAAGACCCCAGGTTGGGAGGCCACGGCGTTCTGACCTACGCGCTGTTGCGCGCGCTCAACGGGGCGGGGAACGCCGGCCCCAACGGTATCGTTCGAGCGCAGGAGCTTTTGGAATATGTCACTCGACAGGTTCCTCGCCTGACCAATCAGGAACAGCATCCGCGGCACGGCGTTAACTATACCGATGAATTTCCTCTAGCCAACCTCAACCTGGCCGGTCCAGCCTACCAGGTTCCCTCGGAGCCTCAGGATGTCTTAGCCGCGAGCACCGACTCTTTCTTCGCTTCCTCTCGAGGTCTCGCCACGCTGAAGGTGTACGGACTGGCCCGACAGGGAGAACTCTACCTCGTTTCTTCTCAAGGGGAACAACGGACCGTGGGGCGAGGCTTGAGCGATTCCAACATGTTGGTGACGGAAGGGCTCATTCCAGGTGAGTATTCTTTGGTTCAGTCGCTTCAGGGCCAGGACCAGAGCTGGCCGATCAATCTGGCTCCCGGTTCGCAGGCCTTCGACCTGCGAACCGGGACTTTCCGCTAGGAGCTGAGGTGCGGCCGAACCTCTTAGGGCTTGTCAGAAGTGTCCGAGCCCTCGGAGTTCTCTTTCTTCTCCGATGCCTCTATCTGAGCGGCTTCCCCTTTGACTTCGATAAAGATGTCGTGAGCGATCATGGTGTCGCTGCTGAACTTTTCGCCATCACCGACTTTGAAGTCGAGCCGATTGATCTTAAAAGTCGTGCGGAAACCGATCTTTTGCGCTCCCATGGCCTCTTTGGGACCGACGATCCGGACGCTGGTGGTGAGAGGTTTGGTCACGCCGTGAATGGTCAGCTTTCCGTCGACCTGGTAGCGGTCTTCACTCAGGTGAGTCACCCTGGTGCTCTTGAAGGTCAGGGTTGGATATTTCTCCACGTCGAAGAAGTCGGCGCTTCGAAGATGCTCATCACGTTTTTCGACATCTGTGTTGATGCTTTTGGCCTGAGCAATGAACTCCACGCTGCCGTCGTTGGTCCCCGGAGAGAAGTTCAGAGTTCCGGTGAAGTCGGTGAAACGTCCGTCTATCTCACTCAGTCCGAGATGTTCGACGGTGAAGCTCAGGCTGCTGTGGGCCGGGTCGACCTGATATTTTTCGGCAAGCGCCGGTCCGGCGCAAAAAAGGACCGCCAACAGGCCGAATGTTCTCAGAAGTTTAGTCATGGTAATGGTTCCTCCAGTCTTGTCAGGATGGCCTGCCTTCTCGAGGTTCTGGGAAGCATCCTGGGTGAAGACATAGTTGAGGCTGGACTGGTGAAGACCAGGAAAGGGGAGGAGAGGTCACAAACCGGCCTTGCGTGATCGTGACACTGCTTCTTGGCTGGCTGACCCTGGCTCTTTCCGTTGGCTGGGGCTACCAGTTAGCCCGTAGGGTCTTCGCCGAACGCGACCTCTTTAGCCTCGCTCCTATTTCCCTGGGACTGGCTTGGGCTACACTACTCTTTTCTGGAGCCTACCTACGGCGTTGGCTTGCTCCAGAATCGCTCGCTCTGCCTACCGCCGGCCTTTTGGGACTGGGAATTCTACTTTTGTCCCGCCGTCCCGCGCCGCCCTTGGAGAAGACCCCGCTGTCGCTAGCTAGCCGAATCTTTTTTCTTTTGGGATGGCCGTTGGTTCTGATTTACGCTCTCTTCGAGCTCAGTACGGGTATGGTGGTGGACGGTGATTTCTTTGCCCATGTGGCGAATATCGGACTGTTTGAAGAAGGCCACTATCCTCCGCTGATATTCTTTCTAGGGAGCCCCGCCGGCGGTCATTACGGACATCAACTTTTGGCCGCTCAGTTCGCTCGCTTTAGTGGATTACAGTTTCTGACGGCCGATTGGATTCTGGCCAGTATGCTGGCGCTCGTCACTTTCACTTTGCTTTTTTGCCTTTTGCGCGAGCAGACGGGAAGCCAGAATCAAGCGATGCTGGGTACGGGGATGGCCTTCTTCGCGGCCAACACCGGCTCTCGAATCGGGCTGGTTGACGCTCTGGGCAATCATAACCCTGTGGCCTACTTCATGTTGATGATGGCGACATGGTCGGTGCTACGCGCCTTGCGGGAGGGGGGTTGGTCCATGCCAGTGGCCGCGCTTATTCTCGGTTCCGAAGCTATGGTTTACGAGATTCACTTCGGTCTGATCGGATTAACCATGCCCCTGATGGTCCTGGTGGCTCCGGTGGGACAGCGATGGGTAACTTTCAAAAGAGTGATCGCTGTTGGTTTCATGGCTTTGGTGTTCGCAGTCACCATTGGCGGGACATTCACCGACTTGGCGACAAGAAGGTCGAGCGAAAGTCAGGCATGGCGGCAGCAGGTGAGTGTGAAGCTCCCGAAGGAGGAACTTTTCATGCTGCGGGGGGATAATATGAGACCGTCACGCCCCTTTGAGGGCAAGATGCGCTCCTGGAAGGCCGACTTCTCTCCCACTCAGAGTTACCTTTTCGCTTTAGGCCCTCGTATCCGCGACCTCTTCTGGTATCCCACCTGGCTTGCTCCCCTGGCCTTTCTGTTTTGCCTGTTTCAGCGCCACCGGGTCGGGGTTTGGTTTGGAGGACTCGCTTTCTTCGCCTGGCTGGTCCCCTCCCTTGCGGATTTTGGTTCTTTCGAAGGGGAAGCGTTGCGCTGGCTCTTTGTGACCTCGGTCTCCGGCTCGATTCTTTTTGGCGTCGCTGTCGGAGTGCTCTGGGACCGATGGCGCCCTCAATGGTGGAGTGTGCTCGGTCTGGGGATTGTTCTCTGGTTTTCCAGTGCCGGCTTGGTCCGCTCCGTTTCCGATCTGGTTTGGGCTCTGAAAAGTCCTGGACAACAACTTCCTGTCGGCAGACCTGGGATTGTGCCGGGGGTCGGATTGATTCCGAAGCCCTTCCAACTTCTTTCCTATCACTACGGTTTAGCCGATGACGAGTTTCAAGCGGCCGAATGGATTCGGCGTAACACTCCTCGACAAGCTCGTATCCTAGCCGACGACGATGATGACTCTCCTAACAGTCGGAGTGTCATGATTGGGCTCGAGGGCCGTCTGCCGGCAGGTTACCTTCCTCAGGTTACCCCTGCGAATGAGCCGTCAAGCTATCGTAAGCGGTTGCAGATCGAGGAATTCTGGAGAACCAGAGATTCGCGTCTTCTGGCTGGTCTGAGGGTTGATTGGCTCTTAGTTCACTCGCCGCGAACTTTTCCCGAGACCGGAGAAGGTCTTAAACTCGAAAAAGAGATCGGCAAGATTAAGATATACTCCGTCCATCTCGAGGAGCCGGAGGCACCGGTTGAAATACTTACTGTTGAAGAAGCGACTCTCGAGCGATACGAGAATCGCCGGTGCGTCTTGAAGATTAAAGGCCGACATTCCGCGCCGAAACCTCTAGAATGGGTTACCGTCGGTTTCATCAACGATGAGGGGAAACTTGTGGGGGGACCGCAGTGGCGACCGATACAGCCTTGGCCGACAGAGAGCTCGGATAGGCTCTCTCTAGAGGTGATAAGCCCTTTCGAGGCCGGGCTTTATCAGATTGTGGTTTGGGGAGGGCGGGCTCAAGGAGATGAACCGCCGGCGAGGTTACCGAAATTGGAAGTTTCGAGGCTTTCGCCAACGAGTTAAAGAGCTGAAGCGTTCAGCTGGCGGGTCTCCTGATTCCACTCTGACGGTACCAGGCGGCGAATGGTACCTTTGCTTCCCTGAAAAGGGAGCCTCTGAATAAAGGTCCAGCGAAACCATAGCTTGAGAATATCGCTAACCGATTTGAGGACCGAGCCGACTCGGGTTCCTTTGGCTTCTCCCTTGGTCCGAGGAATAAACGAGATCGGTACCTCCAAGATCGAGGCGCCCCTCCAGCATGACTTCATCAGGTACTCGGGGTTCCCGAAGGAGCTGCGCGACTCCATCTTGATTGACTGGATCAAGCGAGTCGGATAGAAGGTGATGTTCTGGTAGTCCGACATCGGGAAGTTGAACAACACTCGCACCACCAGGTAGTTGGAGACGCTGACGATCGCCTTCATGATGTTGTCCGAGCGGCGTTGGATGTGGGAACTGGCGCGTCGTAAAAAAGCCCAGGCTGACCCACTGCTGATGGGGCTGCGACGCACGCCTGCGACCACCTCATAGTGTTTGGTCATCTCCAGAAAGTAGCGAAGGTCGGTCAGATCGTACGACCAATCCATGGTCTGCCAGAAAAGATAGTCTTTCGTCGCGGCCGAGATAGCCTCGTTGGCCGCCTCACCGATCCCTCGATTTTGGGGAAAGGTGATGACCCGAAGCTCAGGGTAGCGTTCGGTGGCTTGAGCTAAGATTTCGCCCGTGCGGTCGGTGCTACCGTCGTTGACCAGGATGATCTCAAAGTCCTCGACATACTGGCTCATCATGGCGTGAGCCCGTTCGACAAATTCCGTGACCAGCTCTTCCTCGTTGTAGCCCCAACCCACCAGTGAGACACTGCGTTCGAATTTCCCTAAAGGACGCCCCACGACCTGAGCTGGGGTCAGTCTTTCTTCCGGTTTCCGGAGACTTGGGGTCGGGGGCGTTTCCAGGGACATTTGAGACATCGTCTAGCCTACCACCGCTTCATGGAAGGCTAAACCTTACTCGTAGGGCACAGGGGAGCTGAGGTCCAGACGGTCCCAGGGAATGCGATCAGCTTCCTCGACCTCCCCCCGAACCTTGGCCGGCGAGCCAAAGGCGATGGCAAACGGTGGGACGGAGCGAGTCACCACCGAACCGGAACCGATGAAAGCTTCTTGGCCGATAACCACTCCGGGGTTGATGGTCACTCCCGCGCCGATTCGGGCACCCTTTTCAATGCGTGGGCCGTCGATGGCTTTCATGTGCGCGTGGCGATGGAGACGGCCCCCGGGATTGTTGGCGTTCCCGATGTAGATTCCGACAGCTAAAAAGGCGCCGTCCTCGATAACCATACCCGAAGTCAGGTGGCAGTGACTGGCGATCGTCACCCAGTCGCCAATCTCCATGTTGCCCTGGGTCACGCAGAGAGCGCCGACTTTGGTGAAATTACCTACCACGGTTCCTCCCAGGAGTAACGTGTGATGGTAGATGTGACTCTCCGAGCCGATACGGCAACCCGCGTGAATGATGGCTCCCGAATAGATCCGGCTGTTGTCGCCGATCACCACCGGCTCGGAGCTACTCGGATAGCCCACGACGGCTCCCGGCTCGATCACCACGTTCTGCCCGAGGATCAGGTCCACGGTTTGGACTTCGTTGCTCAAGGCTACCTCGGACCGTCAGCAGCTTCGCACCATTCCAGCACAAAGCTGGCGACGTTCTGAGCCACTCGCAGCAGGTCTTCGGTCTCGACGTATTCGTTGGCCACGTAGGCGCCGCGTCCGCGGCCTGGCCCGTACATACACGACGGGATGGGACGGGATGTGCCTTGAGCGAAGTGGCGCAGGTCGCCGGCTTCAGCTATGTGGAAATGCCGTAGAGTCTGGGGAGTTCTCTCAAGTTTGCCCGTCACGGGCTGGGCGGCGGTAGCCATGCACCTTCTCCTTGGACCTGGAAGTTGTAGGAGTTTACCACGAGCGGTCAAGAGTTTCCTCGGCCGACAAGGCGACAGTTACATGAGGAAAGCTAAAAAGCGAACCCACACGGGGTTCGCTCTTGGTAAAAGGACGAGGGGCTGTCGCCTATCCAGGTGGACCAGACTTGTAAACCGTGGCTTCGCTAAAACCGGCTTCGGGACCACCGGCACCAACGTGTTGGCCGTTGTTCGCTCCGTGGACCTGGTGCGCGACACTCGTATTTTCGGCGCCTTGAATGCTGAGTTGGCCCGCGCTAACGTTGGACGAGGCTGGTATTGATCCCCAGGCCGAGGAGAATTGGGAGGCGCGAGCTTCGCCCGCCTGGCGGTCCTGGTGAGTTTCTCCGACTTCGGAAGTGGGTGAGAAACCTTCGGTTTCCGAGGGGCCCTGGCCTTGTGAGACCGACGAGGCACCGGCGGTTTTTTCGCCCGCGCCTGTGGTGGGGCGGGTGCCCACTCCGTAGGTTTCTCGAAATTGCGGTCCACGGGGCCCTAGGCCGTTGATGAAATCTGAACTCATAGATTCTCCTTGGTAGACCCACTGTAAAGGTTCCTGGGGAACGTCGCTAGCTTGAATTTGTTAATCAAATGTTTCTAATGTTTCCAAATGTTAACTGGATGTTACAGTGTTGCGCTCGCAGAAGGTGTGTCGTCGCCCTGCCCTTGCCCACGCAGGATCCCTTATGCAAGGCATGGTAAAGACCTTGGTGCGACGTATCGTCTTCATCGTTATATTGACGGCTCTGGTCTTGACCGGGTTGTTCGTTCTTTCCGATCCGACGTTTCGTTACCCGCGCCTCGGGGTTCAACTGTCGCGGCCGTTGGAAAAGTTGGCCGGTAAAGATGCGATCACCGTGATGGTCAGTCTGGACACCGGCAGGGAGATTTTGGCTGAGGATGAGCCCGGTGACGAGCCAGCCATTCAGGACAATTTCACTCTTCTCATGATCCTTTCGGAAGAGGTGCAGCTCAAGAGTGAAAGCGCCAACGTTTTGTACAAAGTCGCGGAAATGCAATCCGAGCAGTGGGCTTGGAAAAAGGCCGAACTTAACAAGCTGCAGGCGCGAACTCAAGTCTTTCCGCGCAACCTTCCCACCACGCCGGTGATCACGGTGCCCAAGTCCAGCGAGCTGGCCGAATCCGATGTCTGGACACCTCTATTGATGACTTTGTGGCCCAAGTTTCCCGAAGGTTTTCTCAAGGCTCCCCAAACTAGCTGGAGCGAGCAGTTCAGCTACACCGAGAAAACCGCGATGGGCGGCGACCCGGTCAAGATCAACTGCCAACTGGTCTACCGGCTGGAGAATTTCCAGAACACCAAATTCGGCGTCTACGCCAACGTCTTCTACCTGGGAACTCTCTCGGCCGCCAGCGGGCAGGACCCCAGTTTGAAGGTCGAGGGAACCATGAAAGGCTACTGCCTGGTCGAACCGGAGACGGGGCGCGTCTCCGGCGGAGAATACCGTATCGCCCAAAAGGTCATGGTGAAAAAACCCAACCTTCCTATCCTACGAACCAACACCTTTCAGGGACTCCGCTTTTGGCGTCCCAAGTTCCACCAAGGGATGGGTAAGCCGGTTCCGGGAGCTTCGGTCACTCCTCAAGTGGCGGCGCCTTAGCTGCGAGCGGCCCTCAAGCGCGAGGATTTATCCTCGGGACTCGATCCGCTTTTGGCGTTCTTGATAGTAGACGGCATAGCTCAGAATCGATTCCTTTTCATCGAAGCCGATCTCCTCGAAAACGACCTCGGAGATGTGCTTGCGATTGTCAGCGGGGTCCTTCTCGCTACCTTTGGCCCGCACTCCGATGCGCATCTGCGGAACGTTGGGGATCTCCAGCTCGACTTCCAGGGCGGTTTCCGGCGGAATGGCCAGGTTGGTTTTCAAGTAAAGACTGTTGGGAGTGACCGCATGGGTGTTGGCCACCTGCGCATGGGGCAGGCGGGCCGCCTGGTACTTGACCGGGATGGCGGCCTCCACTCGAAAGGAGTCGTCGCGCGGAGGAACTTCTCGTGAACTGACTTCCTTGGGAACGTCGATGTCAAACTCTTGGTCGCGCGAGTCGCGCACCTGACTGGTAAAAGTGAAGAACGTATTCTTCGCCGCGTCGAAATAGGACACGGTCACCGGCGCACCCGGTCCGATGTGGACATCGTTGCCGGGAGTGCTGAGAGTCAGGCGTTTTTTGGGAGCTTCCAAGACTTCAACGAAGTAGCTTTGGAATACCCCATCGACATCCTCGATCTCGATCTCCACCGTTTGGTGCGGCGTCGGTTTGAAAACCGGCTTCCCCTTACCAAACAATGCTCCTAGAAACCCCATCAATGTCACTCCTTTTTTCTTCGGGCTCAGGCCTTTCGTGTCGACCGAAGCGATCCCTTTTGTAAACAACTTGCAAACTGCTTGACTTGTTCTGTAGGAGCCGGACTTAGATCGACAAATCTGACCTTATGACAAGTGAGGACGGATGGGAACATCTGCGAGATATCCAGGGCTCCTGGTCGGACCACCTGCGGGGCAAGACCATCGTCGTCGCCATCTCTGGAAGCGTGGCGGCTTTGGAAAGCCACCGTTTGGTTCGCGCTTTGATGAGGCACGGAGCCCAGGTGCGGTGCGTGGTCACGGCGGCGGCGGCAGAGCTCGTTTCCACCACAAGTTTGGAGTGGGCTAGCGGATTTCCGGTCGTGACCCAATTGACAGGACGCTGCGAGCACTTGGAGTTTTTCGGTGAGCGTGGTCAGGGCCACCTCCTGCTATTGGCGCCGGCCACAGCCAATACGATAGGGAAGGTGGCTTTGGGCCTTGATGATAATGCGGTCACCACGACGGCCACCACGGCGCTGGGTTCGGGCGTGCCTCTTCTTTGTTGCCCTGGAATGCACGAACCGATGATGGCAAGTCGGGTGGTTCAAGGAAACCTGGCGCGTTTAGCCGAGCTCGGTGTAGAGATTCTCGAGCCCACCGTTGTCGAAGGGAAGGCCAAGATGATGGGAGTGGACGAGATCGTGGCTCGGGTCTTGCGACGATTGGGGCCCTCGGACCTGAAAGGGCGCCGAGTTCTTTTAACTGGAGGGCCGACTCGGGAGTACCTCGACCCAGCCCGCTGTCTGACCAATCCATCCTCTGGGCAATCCGCCTGCTTGCTGGCCCAGGAAGCCTATCGACGTGGGGCCGAGGTTGTTCTGGTTTACGGTCCGGGACAGGTTCAACCGGCTCCTTGGTTGACGGTACGGCGCGTGGAGACAGGGCAACAGATGGGAGAAGCGGTTCAAGCCGTCTTTGAGCAGCAGAAGATCGATATCGCCCTAGCCGTGGCGGCGGTGGCTGACTTCAAGCCCAGCCGGCGCCAGGAGCATAAGATCGCCACGAACCAGGTCGCTGAATTGGATCTCCAGCTGGTCGCCACACCCAAGATTATCGACCTGATCCGCTCTCTCTCGCCCGAGACACGATTGGTCGGATTCAAGGCCTCGAGCCACAGCAGGGACGAAGAGCTTGAAGCGGAGGCGCGACGGTATCTGGAAAGAGGTCGGGTGGACACGATGGTGGCGAATCCCATCTCTGAGCCGGGGCTGGGCTTTGAGTCGTCTTGGAACCGTTACCTGGTTGTAGGTCAAACCGGAAAGCCGCAAGCGATCGGTCCAGCCAGTAAAGAGAGTCTCGCTACCAAGCTATGGGATGTGCTCCTCGCTTGTTCATAGTTTTTTCATTTTCTAGATACATGCTGGACACAGGTCGGACATAGATGTGTTGCAATTGTGACATAGCATGTTCGCATGTCCCGCCCCATCAAGTACCGCCAACGTGCTCGCGATCTTACTCCCGAAAGGATGGAGGTTTTTCAAGCCTTATCTCGTTACTGGGAGCAGCACGGTTACTCTCCTTCGCTAAGAGAGCTAGCCGCCGAGTTGTCTCTTCGTTCTCCTTCCACCGTCTGGAATCACCTGGACAGCTTGGAACGTCAGGGTCTTGTTTACCGTAAGCCGCACGCTCCCAGGGGATGGAGTTTGGCGGCATGAGTCTGAGCCTAAGCCCTCGTTCGTTACGAGGGATCGGCCCGTGTTTCGCTGAAGCCTGGGACGAAATTACGCCCTAGGATCGGACTGTGATTGAACGCCCTAAGTATCTAGAATATCGCCACCAACGAGACCGTATCAATAGCTATGTCGTGCGACGTCAGGTCGAGGTGAAGGTCGAGCGTCCTGCCGCGGCCTTGATGCGTTTGGTGGGGAAGAAGACCAAGGCCAAAAAAGAGGGGTTCCAGGAAGAGTGGTCTTTGGAGCTACGCACGACCGATGTCATGCCGGATCGCAGTGCCTTGGTTAAAACCCAGGTGACTCAAGCCTCCCGAATAGTCAAAGGTGAATCCGTTCCGTTTCCGGACCGTGAGAGCCCGACCACCGAGTTCCTCAACGAGGTTGTCGACCTGGGCGGTCAGCTGAGCTCTCATCAGGGGTCTTTGCCGACTCCCCATCTCATTTTGTTTCCCGAGGAGCCGGTGAAGAAAGGTCATGAGTGGCAACGGACGCGCCATGAGATGTTGCCGGTCTATGGGGCTGATGGACAGCTCAAGACGCACGCTCCTCACGCGGTGACCTATTCCGGCCGGGTCGACGAGATCGGAGAACAGGATGACGGCGTGGAGTTCGTCGAGCTTTCCATAAGCGGACAAGGAGAGTTCAGCGACTCAGGCGGGCCGCGACAGGTCTACTCGGTCAGCGGAACGGTGCGCTTCGCTCTGCGTGACGGGCACATATTAAACGCCGATGTCACCCGAGCGATGATGGTCGCGGTAGGGGAAGTCGTGGTGACGCGCACTGCCAGAGAGCAGTTCGCTTTTACCTCCCGTGGGACCGAGCAGTCTGTCGGTGGTATGCGAATGTAGCTACTAGGGGTTTCCGGTTGGGCCTCTAGTCTAGGGCGTAGCGCGCCGGCTTAGCAGCAGCTCACGGTCCACCAGGGAGTTCAGGCCCCCCATCCGATCCGGCTCACAGTACGGATTGTGGCGATCTTCCTCCCACTCTTTCCCGTCGTAAAGAAACTTGTAGGCTCGGCGTTCCGGATCCGCCATGGGCAGCTCCAGAGTGTAGGTCCAGACCCCATCGCCGTCATCTTGCATCGCTTGTGGTTTCCATTGCGTGAAGTCTCCCGCGATCTCCACTTTCTTGGCTTCCGGATGATAGAGACGAAAAAAGAGGTTGTCGTCGACCCGCTGAGGGCCAAGAACGGCACGAAGAAGTCGATGGTTTGCGGCACTCGCCACCGAGTAGGCGTCAGCGGCCCTTAGAACTCCGCGGCCCTGTCGCTCTCGAGACGCATTGGGCAAGCGTCGACTTGTTTGCAACAAGATGCGCCGGACCTCGGCGGGAGTCAGTTCCGGGCGGAGTTCCAACAGCTGCGCGATAGTCCCGGCGACCAACGGGGCGGCCACCGAGGTTCCGTCGGCATGTTCGTAGTATGTCCCCACGACTTTCTGTCCCGCGGCCTGTCCGAGAAGCTCATTGACACGGTCTTCCGGACTTGATTCGAGATACGAGGTAGGAAGCTGCGCGTCGGCGATCATCGCTTCGTCGTCGCATTCCGGATGGGCCAAGAGATAAGCGATGGCGGCGGCTCGTTTTTGCTGAGGTGTTCCAGGAAGGATCGGGGAGGCGACGAGAGCTGAGGGCGCGATCAGATCCGGTTTGAGAATACGGTCGGGAGTGAAGCCGAAATCCGAATGGAACATCTCGTCGCAGTGGTCGAAGTAGCCGCCCACCGTGATAGCTTCCTTACACTTGGCTGGACTACCGACCTCGCCGCCGGAGTTGCCGGCCGCCACTACCACACACAGGCCCGCCTCGGTGCATTTGGCGATCCAATGATCCACCAGGGAATCATCACTCTTACGATTCTCCTCGCCGACGCCCAACGAGATGTTGACGATCCGAATTCCTAGCCGGTCCTTGTGCTCCAGGACCCAACGGAGCGCCTTGGCGATATTGTGAGGTCGAATAGAGAAGGTCTCTCCCACCTTAAGCAGGACCAGGTTCGCCAGGTAAGCTGGCCCTCGGTAGAGCCCTTGACTCAAGTATCCGTTACCGGCCGCGATGACCGAGGTCATCGTCCCATGCCAGTTTCCGATGTCGGTTCGACCGTCGAGAGGCTCCTGGTCCAAAGTCAGGTCGTGATGGCAGAGAATACGGCAGGTTGGAAACACCAGATCGGGGTGAGGATAGAATCCGGCATCAAGAATGGCGATCGTTACTCCTCGTCCCGCCGCGTGACGAGGAGAGTTCAAACGAACTAACGACGGCGCCACCCAATCTCGGACATAGGTCCAACGCGATGGTTGTTGGATCAAAGGAGTGAGGATGCTGCCGTAGGTCTGGTTCACCTGGGTTGCATACCCTGCCGAAAGTTTCCCAAACCATGACTTGTTCCTGGACAGGTCCTTAGCCTCAAGATTTGTTATACTCAGGGAATGAGAGAAAGAGGAGCTGCTCTACCCACGGTTCTAGCCCTGGTGTCGCTTGTGCTTATCGTGGGCTTGGCTATGGGTAGTTTGTCGGTTCTGTCGCTTCAGTTCAATAGCCGTCAACTGGAGGGCATGCGATCGGAGATGATGGCACGGAGCGCGGTCGCTCGTTTTCTCGCCAAGCTCCACGCCGAAGACGTGGAGGAGGGGATCGATCCCCTTGCTCCTGAGCCTTATCGCGTCGTGGATAGAGTCGGCGACAGTATGAGTTACGAGCAAGACGGCTACGTCGCGAGAATCTCTTTCACGAGTTCGGAGAACTACTCCAGCGATAATTTGGGTGGGGACGCACCCATGGTCGGCTCTCCCGACCTCTCCGACGAGATTCCTCGTATACCACCTTTTTCGCTGGACCTGGTTGTCAATGTCGAGGGCCCTGCTGGTAAGAATCGTTTTCGGGTAGGTCTTCGGCGCGTTTGGCCCTACGCACTTTATACCCAGTTGGGACCCATCGTTTTGATGGGTAACCCACCCAGCCCTGAGGACTCATCCCAAGCCACCGAAATCAAAGGCGACGTTTACACATCTTGGAACGGTGGAGCCCCCGCGGGAGGGGTTACCTATTCGGGTTACGGCCTCGACCCTTTCACCTCGCCCTTCAATGTCTTGGCATATCTGGAGGCCAGGAGCGGTCTTCACCCCACGGTCGTGCCTCAATGGCCACTCATCTTGGGAGAGATTTTAGGCAGAAATTCCGATCTGGCTCCGGACCACGTTCATGATGGGTCCACGGAAGATATTCATTATTTTTTCTACTCCGCCGGTAGTGGTATGCCGGAGATCCCATCATCGAACCCCGGAGATCCGACTTTTTCTCCTAGTGGAGCCTCATTCACCAATGGTGGAAATACGATGATTGGTGATTTCATCTATTCTTATGAAGATAATCAGGAACTTCAGCTCGCGCCCATGGTTGTTCCCACCCCCCTTAATATTGGAGACGGGGTACCCATTTTAGGAAATGAGCCGAGCATCCGCAACGAATTCTCTGGTAAGTCCACCCAACGTCGCCCTTTGGCTGTCGATCCGTTAGCCGGCACCCCGGGAGGTTCCGTTTTTGGCTCTCAATCGTTTGAGACGCCGCCTGGCCTATCCGGTGCCGGCTTAGAATTGCGAGACGCTTATGCACTGTCCGACGTTTTTATCCTGCCCGACTTGAGGGAAGGAACAACCCCGTTTCTTCTGACCGAGGACCTGGTTCTCAACAACGCCCACTACGTCATCAACGGCTCGGTGAGCAACCGGCAGGTTGTTTACTATCAGGGTGAGGATTCTCAGGGAAAAGGGCTCTATGTGCGCGAGAATCGAGCGGGGATGCGATTGCAAAACACAACACTCCATGTCAAAGGCGATCTCGACCTCGGAGCTGGTAGCTTTGATAGTACGGACCCAGAAGATCGGATCTCTGTCGTGGGCTCGGCGGCCACACTTATTGTGGACGGGAAGCTGATCCTGGGCAATGCCACCATTAACGCTCAGGATCAAGGTTTCATGATTTATGCCGATGATATCGTCCTCAAGGGGGGAGGCAACTTTTTTGGACTCATGATCGCGAAGAACTCAATCTCTATCCTTTCGAGGGAAGAGAATCCCCTCAACATTCAAGGAGCTCTTCTGTGCCAGGGACGAGGCGGTATCACCCTTCGCGGAACGAGTCTAAAACATGATCCAGAGTACCTCAAATCGTTGAATCGGGCCGGGGACTTTCAAATCGTTTCTTGGAAAAAGTTATAGAAGGAGTTCGTTCTGGTATAGCATGGCGAAGTTATTGAGGAGACCAGTTTTATCCCAGAGCGAAACTCCTCTATCCGGGGCGGCCTGATATGCGTTGGTGGTGCCGGGATCACTCTGCGCGGATGTGAGCTCGAGCATGATCCGGAGTATTTGAAGTCGCTCAACGGGGCGGGTGAGTTCCAGGTGGTCTCCTGGAAGAAACTGTAGATTCAGTCAAAAGCGGAGTCTTTGAGGCCCTGGTTGACCTTGTGGTCACTCAGGCTGATGGCGGCTTTACCTTTCAAGCTGTAGGCGGGAAGGTCCAGGTCACCCGAGACTTTTTCTAAAAGTGGACTACCCTTCCAGTCGCGGTAAGAAAACTGTAGAAGAACGCTGCCCCCGTCCTTGTAACGCGTGTCCTGGCGTTCGATTCTCCATCGGTCGGCGTCCACAGTGACCGTGATGGAGTCGGTTTTGGAATTGGAGTTATTGGAAGTATAGATCAACCGATAGATCGAGATCGGAGTATTGCCCTCCCGCAGTGGACCGGTGACCTGGCAGCTGTATTTATCCGCGCTCGGCAACTTCCAGCTGAACATGCTGGGCACGCTCTTGAGATAGGAGGGCGCGTCCGGAAAGTCTAGTTTATGGCGGTCGGATTTTTTGTAAAGATAGGTACCGTTAAGAGAGTCGCTGTAGGGTAAAAACCCCACGCGGAGCTGAAAGTCTAAACGGGCGTTGGCCGAGATGTCCTCGATTTTCTCCTGAGCCTTTTCTAGTTTCTCTGTCACCTGGGGCAAGGAGAGCCCCTGGCCCCAGATGGGATGGCTCGAGAGCAAGAAGCAGATAATGAGGACGAGTTTTCTCATAGACTTACGAACCGGTGGACCAGGAGAGAGGTTCCTCCACTCTCTGAAGATTGGCTTCGCTCCAGGCCAGTGCCTCGGCCACCAGAAACTCTGGAAGGCCGTAGCGAGCGTTAGGGCCGGGGAGGTGGCGGGTCAGAGTCCGCCCGTAGGCTTTTCGGCCCACTCGCGGGTCAAGCAAGAGGAAGACTCCTCTGTCACTGGCGCCGCGGAGAAGCCGGCCGAATCCTTGCTTAAGTTTCAAGGCGGTCAGGGGAAGACTCAGATGATCGAAAGAGTTCCCTCCCTGCCGTTCGATTCGTTGGGCCCGAGCGGCGAACAAAGGGTCGTTAGGCACGGGAAAAGGGAGCCGTGTCAAAACAACGCAGGACAGCCGTTCGCCCGGGATGTCGACACCTTCCCAAAAGGTGTCCACTCCCAGAAGTGCGTGGGCGCCGGGAGAATTGAAGCGTCGCAAGAGGTGTGGAGCTGGGGCCTGGCCCTGCACCAGGAGCTCGACCCCGGCCTCCTCCAGAGGGGGGCCTAGAAGCCGCGCGAATTCTATCAGCCGCCGGTGACTGGTGGTCAGAACGAAGGTCCGCCCTCGCAGACCCACGATCAACTCATACAGGTGGGGGGAGAGAGCATGGGCGAACCCCGGGTCGTTCGGGTCCGGACCCCCACTGGCCAACCCCACAAAGGTGGCGGTTTTGGTGTCAAAGGGCGATTCTAGAGTCAGTTCCAGGGTTGGCTCGACCCCCAGGCCACAGCGTTGAAGGAAAAAATGGAAGGAGTCGTTCACTCGCAAGGTGGCCGAGGTCGCGACAACACTCCGATAGCCACTGAAGAGCTCGGAATTGAGAGTCTGAGAGTTGTCGATCGGTCTTGCCACAAGGGCCGGCGTTAAGGGCTCACAGAGAAAGACCCAATCGGGATCAACTCCTGACAGCAAGAAATCGAGCTCTTCGGCGAATCGCCGCAACGACCGCGCGAGCCGGGCAAGCTCGGGAGGGGAACCCATGGGGGAGAGCTCTCCGTACTCCTGGGCCAGAGAGGTGAGCTCGCCGACCAAACTATCGAGCCCATAAGAAAGTTCGGAAGCCAGGTTCGCCAAGAGTTCTCCCGCGGTACCACAAAGCCAGGCGTGAGGTAGGTTCGGGGACTCGGTGGACAGATAGGCTTTGGCCGCGGCAATCTCGGCCAGCACACGTTCGCCCAACCCCTCAATATCCTTGAGAGCCATGATTATCAGAGAGTCGAAGCGAGAGCTCCATTCCAGCAGATGAGTCTCGGGCAGATAGGCCAGCAGGGCGAAACGAACGGACTCGAGCCATCCGTGGAGCGGGGCGCTGACAACCGAGTGCAGGCGCTCGGCATCAAAGCGGACGGCCAGATGGTCGGTCGCCACGTCGTCGAGGCGATGGGCTTCGTCGAGTACCAGCACGTCGCAGTCGGGCAGCAAGCCACCACCATCCCTTCGGACCTTGAGGTCGGAGAGGAGAAAGGCATGATTGGTGATGATCAGGTCGGCGTTCTCTAGCTCTCGCCGCTCGGCGAAGAGTCCGCATCGAGAAAAATGCGGGCATCGCTGTTTTTGGCAGTCCACCGGATCAGCCTGGATACGTTGCCAGGAGGTGGCGGGAAGACTGACTTGACCGCGAGTCAAGCGGCCTCCGGACTCGTTGGCCAGGTTTTTGAGGCGAGGAAGATTAGGTCCCAGTTCCCGGACGGTCTCTTCTCCCGGCGATTCGATCTTACGTAGACACAGATAGTTGTTCCAGCCGCGAGCCTGAACCACGTTGCGCGGCGCCGGGAGTAGAGATTGCAGGAGGGGAAGGTCTTTTCTCATCAACTGCTCTTGCAGCTGCAAGGTTTTCGTCGCCACCACCGCGGCCTGGTGAACGGGCGAGTTCCGCAAAAGAAGGGGGATCAAATAGGCTAGGGATTTGCCCGTACCGGTCTGGGCCTCCACGGCCAGACGCCCTCCGTCTTGGAGGACCCTCGCTATGGAGACCGCCATGGCTCGCTGGCTCTGTCGAAGCTCGAGACCTGTCATTTGGGTCAGCTCGTGTTCGAAGAAGCGCTCCACCCGGTCGAGTAGGTTATCGGAATCTGACGGGAGGAAGGCCACTTTGGAAACTAGACCCAAAGTCGTCATGAATCCTTCAGCACACGCGGTAAAAGAAAAAGGCGACCCGGAAGAGTCGCCTTTTTCTATCTCACGTGTTGTGGTTTAGTCGTCGTCACGAGCTTCGGCCGGAGGACGGCGCTGACGCAAAGCACGTCGGCGGGGCGCTTCGTCACCACCGTTGCCACGCTTTTCACCCTCGGAGCGATTGCCGTTGGAGCCGCCTTCGGGACGAGGACGATCCGACCGCTCGCGGCGGGGTCCGCGCTCTCCGCGACTTTCGCCACGACCTTCACCGCGGTTCTCGCCGCGCTCACGGCTGCCGCGCTCGCCACGGTCTCCGCGCTCGCCACGGGGTCCGCGGTCGCGCTCTCCGCGCCCACCACGGTCTCGCTCGCCACGTCCCTCACCGCCTCGCTCGCCTCCGCGAGCTTCGGCTTCAGCCATCTCTTCCTCACTGAAGAGGCCTTTGCGGGTCAGGTTGATACGGCCCATGGAGTCGATCTCTTCGACTTTGACATCGACTTCGTCGCCGACGTTGATCACGTCTTCGACCTTTTCTACCCGGAACGGCTTGATCTTGGAGATGTGGAGCAAGCCCTCCTTGCCGGGAAGAATCTCCACGAAGGCCCCAAAGTTCATCAGGCGCATGACCTTGCCTTTATACTGCTCGCCGGCTTCCACGTCGCGCAGTTGGTCCTCGATCATTTTGATGGCCTGATCGACCGCGTCCGACTTGACCGCGGCGATGAAGACGCGACCATCGTTCTCGATGTCGATCTTGACGCCCGTCTCGGCGATGATGCGATTGATGTTCTTGCCGCCCGGCCCAATGATGTCCTTGATCTTGTCGGGGTCGACGGTGATCGAGGTGATGCGAGGAGCGTGTTGCGACAGTTTCTCGCGCGGGGAGGGGATACAGCCTTCGATCACGTCGATGATGGTGAAGCGGGCATCTTTAGCCTGTTCCAGCGCCTTGCGCATGATCTCGATGGTGATCCCCTTGAGTTTGATGTCCATCTGCAGCGCGGTTACACCGTCACGGGTGCCGGTCACCTTAAAGTCCATCTCGCCCAGGTGGTCCTCGAGACCCTGGATGTCGGTGAGAACTTCGTAATCCTTACCACGAGCCACCAGACCCATGGCAATACCGCCTACGGGAGCCTTGATCGGAACTCCCGCATCCATCAGGGCCAGGGTGCTTCCACAGGTGGAGGCCATCGAGGTGGATCCGTTCGACTCCAAGCACTCGCTGACCACACGGATGGTGTAGGGGAATTCCTGTTCACTGGGGATGACGGGCAGCAAGGCGCGCTCGGCCAGAGCTCCGTGACCGATCTCGCGACGTCCAGGGCCACGCATGAAGCGGGCCTCTCCGACCGAGAAAGGCGGGAAGTTGTAGTGGTGGATGTAGCGTCGCGACGTTTCACCGATGATGTTGTCGAAAGACTGCTCCTCGGCCAGGGTTCCCAGAGTGAGAACGGACAAGACCTGCGTCTGTCCACGGGTGAAAAGTCCCGTGCCGTGGGTTCGGGGTAGCATGCTGACCTGAGCGTCCAGAGGACGGATCTGAGTGGAGCTACGCCCGTCGATACGGACTTTGTCGTCGAGGATCATATTGACCATCTCGCGACCTTTCATCTCCTTGAGAATGTCGTCAAAGTCCGGCTTCTCCGAGTCGAGAATCAAAGCCAGAACCTCTTCCTTGTCGGCGATCTTGGCCTTTTCGAGACTAGCAGCGAAGCCTTCGCGGGTGATGGCGTCGAAAGCATTTCCACGCTCTTTTTTGTCGGCGATGCGAATGGCTTTGGCCACCTCTTTGCTCAGATGAGCTTCCATCACCTTGACCAGGCGAGCGTCGGGCAAGAATAGGGGAAATTCAGCCTTGGGCTTTCCAACCTTGGAGGCGAGCTCCTCGATCATGTCGATAATGCTGCGAATCGCCTCGTGGGCTTCCTCGAAGGCGTTAAGAAGAAGGTCCTCGCTGACTTCTTGAGCGCCGCACTCCACCATCATGATGTTGTCACGAGTTCCGGCAACGACCAGGTCCAGGGTGCTCTGCTCGAGCTGACTGATGGTCGGATTGATCAAGAATTCGCCGTCGACGTATCCGACGCGCACACCGGCGAGCGGGCCCTCAAAAGGGATTTCCGAGATAGAGAGCGCGGCGCCGGCTCCCGACAAGGCGATCACATCGGGATCGTTTTCTTCGTCGACCGACAGGGCCATACCGACCACGTGCACGTCGTTGCGAAATCCTTCGGGGAAGAGCGGGCGGATGGGCCGGTCGATCAATCGGCTCGTCAGGGTGACTCGCTCGGGGGGACGGCCTTCTCGTTTGATCCAGCCTCCAGGAATCTTACCGGCGGCGTACATCTTCTCGTCGTAGTCGACGGTCAGGGGAAAGAAACTCGCTCCTGGGCGAGGCTGGGCGTTGGCGGTGGCGGTGACCAGGACCACTGTGTCACCGTAGGTTAAAAGGACGGCTCCGCCGGCCTGTTTGGCGAGTTCGCCAGACTCCATGCGCAGTACGGTCGCACCGATTTTGCGCTCGACGACAACCTTTTCGGCTTTCTTTTCTAGTGTCGCTGTTTTACTCATATGTTCTCTCTTACTTTCCGTGGGAGACATTAGTGTGTCTCATCTTTGGGCCGGCATCCCCGCGGTTGACTGATCTTGCTAGCGCGGTCGGCCATGGAGCAGCCCGGCCGTCACAAGAAACGGTGGCCATCGGGCTGATCGAAAAAGGGCTCAAGCCCATCGAAGCGGACTCGCTAAAATCGCGAGTGACCCTTCGAGGGCTTGAGCCCGGGAAAACTTTTGGCCTTTGTCGGGTTCAGCGCCGTATTCCGAGTTTTGCGATCAGATCACGGTAGCGCTTGAGGTGATTGGTCCTCAAGTACTTCAGCAGGCGCCGTCTTTTACCCACCATCATCAACAAGCCGCGGCGAGAGTGATGGTCTTTGGCGTGCACCTTCAGGTGCTCGGTCAAGTGATTGATCCGATCAGTCAAGATGGCGATCTGCACATCCGCCGAGCCGGAGTCTTTGTCATGGAGACGATGCTCTCCGATGACTTCAGATTTTTCCATAGTGTCCTCCAGTAGGGCTTGAACCCTAGCTTATTCCGTTCTCTAGCCGAAAAGGGGGGTGGAGGGCCCCGTCTCTTCCGCTGGAGAGTCACGGCAGCATATCACCTTTGTCTTGCCCTGTAAACCTAAAAGAAAAAGCCCCGAGGTGAGTCGGGGCTCTTTCTTTTAGGAGCGTCTGGACTTAGTTAGAGCCCTGGCGTAGATAGGCGGTGATCGGAATGGTGATGCTCAGCGTGGGACTGCCGCCTTCACCATTCTTGTCAGCCTTAGGTCTCAGGCTGATCTCGTTGATCGTGACGAGTCGGTCGAGCTCCAGTGCTCCGAGCTGGTAGAGGAACTCCACCAGGGTGGAGTACTTGCCGGTCATCTCCATCGCGAAGACGCGAGTGGGGAATCCCTGAAGCGTTTGGGACTCGGTCGCGGGAGCGGCGGCGCCACCGGCCGGTGCTGCCCCCGCCGGCTTAGCTGTGGTGGACTCCTCTTCCTCGCCCCCCCCGGCGGGTGCCGCGACTCCGGCGTCACGCGGGGTGATCGACTTGATCAAGAAGGTGTCGTCACTGGTGACTTCCTGTTGGTCGGCGACCAGGCGCTCGATTTCGGCGATGTAGTTAGCCACGAAGAGCTCGGGCTCTTCCTTGGTGAACTTCGACTGAACCAGCGAGAGTAACTCTTTCTCCAGAGTGCCGGCTTCCTCGCGCAGTTTGGGTAGCTGGGCGACGTCGGCCTCCAAGCGAGCTTTCTGGTCAAGACGTTCCTTGTGCTGAACCTCCAGATTCTCGATCTCCTTGTACTTGTCAGACCAGCTCACCACGTAGAATCCGACGGCCATCAGGACGATGATCAAGCCGGCTACGGCGATTTTCATGGGTGTGTTCATCGTAGTGCTGTTCCTTTTCTTCCTTTAAGGGGTCGCCGGGGTGCCGGTCGAGGTGGGCGTGGTCGCTTCCTCGTCGCTGGGAGCGGCGGGACTGGGAGTCGCGGTGGCGGTAACCACAGGAACTCCTCCCATACCGGTCGGAGGGGTGGTGGCGGCCTTCTCCGCGTCGTAGTTGATGGTCAGACTGAAGTCGAAGATCGAGGGCTCACCCTTGTCCACGCCGCCGGTTTCCGTGGTGGAAGCGAGGGTGGAGTTGGTGAAGTACTCCGAGTCGTTGAAGTTGCGCATCAGGTCGGCGATGGTGGCCAGCGGCTTGCGCTCGCCGACGACTTCGGCCGCGCTGCCGGAAAACTTCACCGTATTCGAGCGAGGGTCGATCGACAGATCTTTGAGCCAGACGTTCTCCGGCAGCAAGATAGCGACTTCCTGCAACAGGTTCGCGTAACGCAGGGGGTCGTGGACCAAGCTCTTGATCATCTTGATCTCACGCTTGAGACTGGCGATGCGAGTCTTGGTCTCCTCGATCAGAGGCAGCTGCGTTTCGATCTGCTTGATGTCTTGATTAACTTTTTCAATTTCAGCTTTTTGGTTCTCAATCTTGGTGTCCAGCGACTGGCTGTAAAGCAGCATGGCCACCGCGGCGCCGATGATCAGCATGAACATCACGATCATGGCCGGGTCGATTCCGAACGACTTCTTCTCTGTGGGAAGAAGGTCTACCTTAATGGTCATCGTGTTCTCCGTTTTCTGTCCAGGTCAAGCATGACGGGACAGGTTCTCCTTGTTCGAGACTATGACACGGCTCGAAGCGGGTTTGTTCCCGAGTGGGAAAAAAAAGTTCGGAAAAAGTGAGACTTTTTATCCGCCCGTGTTGGTGGCCGAAAGCGCGGCGAAAAGTTTGACCAAAAGGCCCTTGACCCTGGCTTCGATCTCGGCGGCCGCGAACTTGGCTGGCATATAGGTCGCCCCGCGCAGGCACAGTCCCTTGTTTTCTCCCCCGGTGGGAAATGATTTGAGTTCCAGGTAGCCCTCGATCTCTTTCCAGGACCAGAGGATCTCGTGATGGGTGATGGCCATGACCCTACCAGTCATGGTTTCGCCGCTGTCGAGCACAAAATGGAATTCCTGGTCGGGTTCGGTAGGCGCTTCTCCCTCGGAGATCAGCCACTGCTTTAAGCCTTCGGTGGTGGCGTAAAGGCGGCGAAGCGTCTCGTACTCGAACTGAGCGGGGAGCATGGCGAAGAAGCGCTCGCGGCCCTTGCCGTAATACTGCTCGACATACAACTTGAGAAGTCCGAGGGTCATCTGCCAGCCGGAGTCGACGCCGCTGATGTAGGGGTCGGACTTATGGTTCTCCGGACCGGCTTCGCTGACCGTGACGATAGTGCGAGGCGCCCGTCGGGTCAAGACCACAGTGAGAACCTGGGTCCCCACTCCGGGCAGACGGGTCTTGAAAACGACTTTTTCATCCGGGCGCAGTTCAGCGATCTTGTAGTTGACCGAGAATCCGAAGTTCTTCCAGGTGAAGGTGAGATCACTCCCGACTCCGGGCCAACCTTTGATCTCGTCGGTGAACCATTTGGTCAAGTGATCCGGTTCGGTCCAGGCCATATAGACCTTGGTCGGAGGGACCGGAATGGAGATGTCCTTGGTCACCACATTCGTCTCGTGAAACATGGGGCTTGGGTTCGTTGGGGATCAGTTGCCACCTTTAGGGCGATTCGGCGGAGTGGAGGTGGTTTCGGGAGAGACGGACGGACTGGGCGAGAGAGCCTGTGCCGCGCTTTGCAGAGCGGCGGGAGAGACCAACGACCGAGCGTTGGCGATGTCGACTTTGGCCCGCTCAGGGTGTCCGAGTTTTTGCCACAAGCGTGCTCTGAGGAGAAAGGCCTCTCCATTACGAGAATCACCGCGAATAGCCTCGCTCACTTCGTTCAAGGCCTGCTCGTACTGACCCAGTTTTTCAAGTTCCTGAGCACGTTGCAGGTATTTTTTCTGGAGTAGACCGGGTCCCAAAAGCGCCAATAGTAAGCAGAGAGCGGCCGCCACGGCGGGAGCGGTCGGTACGCGCCGGGCGGGTACCGGTGGCGGAGGTTTGGGAACCTGCGGAGGAGACTCGGGTCGGGCCGGCTCCACTCGTTCGGATTCCATCGTCGAAGTTCGGGAAGGACGATACTCGCCGGAGAGGATCAGTCGCTGCGCCTCGTTGAGACGCCGCATCTTTTCCTCCGCTCTGGCTTTTTCTATCGGATCGGTGGTACCGTCCGGATGATACTTTTTGGCCAGGGCTTTGAAGGCGGCTCTGATCAGTTCGGGCTCGGTCTCAGCTTCCGGAGACAGACCGAGTTCGCGGTACGGGTCCATGGAAGGCTCGCTCACCGTCCGAGCTAGACGACCAGACGACTGGCCAGAAGGTAGGTGCTGCCGAGCATGGCCACGCTCACACACAGGTTGACCGCGATAACGACCAGTAAGACGCGAGTCACCCGGTTGGTCCAGAACAACTTGGCCGTGAACGGCTCGTTCTGGATCTCCTCGAAGTCGGCCACGGTCGGTTTGCGAAGGGTGGCTTCCGAAAGCCCGGCGACCCAACCGCTGGCGATCAAGGGGTGAGCCGCCCCGACGGGGCTGGCCAGAATGGCGGTCAGGATGGTCAGCGGGTGGGACAGCGCGATGAGAGCTCCGATGCCGCCCGCACCCGCCGTCAAAAGAACGAAGTCGAGCACCATTTGGGTGGCCATGCCGGCTCCAGAGGTCATGAATCCATAGATGATCATGGCCAGAATGGCCAGCGGAATGGCCCAGGCGATCACCTTGCCCCAGACCGAGGGGGGCGGAATCTGCTCCAGGGGTGCGAGATCGATCGTCTGATCGAGGTAGCGCGAGATTCCAGGGACGTGGCCGGCGCCGACCACGGCCACCACTTTTTGCCCCGGGGCGGCGGCGATTTTGCTAGCCAAATACTTATCCCGCTCGTCGATGAGGCTCTCCCGGACCCGAGGAAGAGCTCGGGCGAAGTCCTGCATCGCTTCCTCCAGGACATCGGCGGTTTTGAGGCGCTCGATCTCTTCCTCGCCTAACTCCTCCGAGTCCGAGACCGCTTCGAGCATTAGAGTCCAGAGAACCTTGAGCCCGCCCCAAAATCCGAGGCTGGCCCAGGTGCGTCGAAGGGTGATGGAGACCTCGCGGTCGGCCAGGACCGTGCGCGCGCCGAGCTCGTCGGCCACTTCCACCGCGCGTAGCATCTCCGCGCCGGGCTTGACTCCCAGTTTCTGTCCGATTTTTTTTTGAAAACCGGAAAGCATGAGTTGAGCCAAAAGAAGAAAGGTTTTTCCCTGCTTGATCACCTGAACGATGTCCATGTTCTTCCAAGCGTCGGGGTTTCGTAGCGCTTTGTAGCGTGGCTCGCAGAGCTCGACGGCGACCGAGTCGGGGCGTAGCTCGCGCAGAACCGACTCCACCAGTTCCGTACTTTTGGCCGAGACGTGCGCGGTCCCGATGACGTAGATCTGGCGTCCCTGATGTTCAAACAGATGGACGTTCTCTGGAAGCTCTTCGGCAGTCATTGGCGGGGCGATCTTATTCGATCCTTTACCAACTGTAAAGGTTAAGGGAGTTTGGTGAGAAAAAAGCCCGACATGAGAGTTCGTAAGTTTCACCATCACAGCCGTTTTCTCGACCGCCCCATGCCGACCGCCATCTACGGGCACTTCGGCGCGCCGCTGCTGGCTTTCCCTACCGCCGCCGCGGACTTCGAGGAATTTGAGCGTCAGGGGATGGTGGAGGCTCTAACCCCCTTTATCGAGGGGGGGATCATCAAGCTGATCACCATCGACAGCATCAACGGGGCGAGCTGGAGCAACAAGTCGGTCTCTGTCCCTGAGGCCGCGAGGCTGCATCAGGCCTACGACGAGTATGTTTATCACGAGGTCGCGCCGCTGATCTGGGAGGACTGTCAGGGGCGCCAGCCCATCGCCACCATGGGCGCATCGTTTGGCGCCTATCACGCGGCCAACACCTTCCTCAAGCATCCCGATGTTTTCCGTGCTTGCTATGGATTGTCCGGGATCTACGACATCTCGGAGTCCTTCGGAAATAGCTTCGACCACAACTGCTATCTCAACAGTCCACGCCACTATCTGCCGAATCTTAAAGGCACGCCCCAGTGGGAGGCCATCGCTTCAGGTCGGCTGGTCTTGATCGTGGGACAGGGTCCTTGGGAGCGAGTTCACTGGACGACCTGGTTTGCCCAGTATCTCGAGGACCTCGGGGTACCGTACACGCTGGACCTTTGGGGACAGGACGTGGCTCACGACTGGCCTTGGTGGTTTAAGCAGATGCACCTTTACCTCAGCCGCGACTACGGCCAGCCAAAGTAGATGGCGCAAAAAGAAAGGGAGCTGAAGTACGAACTCTCCGAATTCGCCTATCAGCGACTTCTGGAGCTGTGCCAGCCGATTGGAGAAGTTGTGGATTTCTCCAATCTCTACTTTCAAGCTGGAGAGCCGGTGGAGCGCAAGGACTGGGTGCTTCGCCTCCGTCGACAGGGAGACGGTGGAGGCGAGCTCACTCTGAAGATCGGAGGAGAAACCGCTCCGGGAATGTTCAGCTCGACCGAGTACACGGCCCTGGTCAAAGGGGCGGAGCCTGAGACTTGGGAGGGGACGGATCCGTATCGGGTCTTTCTTCAAGAGATCTCGAGCAGGCCACCGGGGCTTCAGGGCGCCTCCCACAATCAACGCCACTTGCTCGAGGCCGCTATCGGACCGGTAGGAAGCTGGGAGCTCGATCGGACGAGCCTACCTGACGGCTCGACCTTCCACGAGCTCGAGATTGAATGGGAACCTGGCACAGAACCCAGCGCCGAGGAAGTCGCGACTTTTCGCACGGAACTGGAACAGTGGCTCGAATCGAACGGTCTAGGTCCGGCGCGGCCGAGTCGTAAGACCAAATATCGTAGATTTCTCGATAGTTTAGCGTCCGCGTAGGCCGGAAAGGGCGGTCTTGCCGGCTAAGCTGAGCTTCTCCAATTTGGAGAGCTTGGCTCTTTCTCGAAAGACTCGCGTCCCCATGCCTTCGATTTTGGAAAGTAAGGCGCGATAGATGCTGGTCATGGCCTCGAGGGAGGCTCGGCTTTCCGGGTCGACTTTTTGGCTCAGAGTGTGAGATTCTTCGTAGTATCGTTTCGCTCGCTCGATCTCGAAGGACAACAAGTTTTGCAGATGAGAGCTCTCCTTCCCAGCGAGAAAGTCCGCCTCGGAGACCTCGAAGCGGCGCAAATCTTCTTGAGGAAGGTAGATCCGGCCTCGCTCGCCGTCCTCCGAGAGGTCGCGCAGGATGTTGGTCAACTGGAAGGCGATACCTCTGGCTTCGGCTTGGGCCAGGGCTTCCTCGCTTCCATCGAACCCGAAGACGTGCAAGCAGACCAGGCCGACAGTCGAGGCGACTCGATAGCAGTAGCGGTAAAGCTCATCAAAAGTCTCATATCGGGTAACGGAAAGATCCGAGGTGGTCCCGTCGAGGAGCTCCTCGAAATAGCGGTGAGGAATACGATACTTTTCCACTGTATCATGAAAGGCCGGAAGAACCGGGTGAGGCTCCACGACTCCAGTGATATTGGCCCGCCAGGTCGCCAGACGCTGGTCCTTGTCGGACACATTGTCGTCGTCGGAAAGATCGTCGCTGATACGAAAGAAGGCGTAACAGGCGCAAAGGCTGTCTCGTCTCTCTTGAGGCAAGAGGCGGATCCCAAAGTAGAAGTTTTTCGCTCGCTCTTTGGTGATTTCACGACAGGCGTCGTAGGAGTCTTGCAAGGCCACGGCGGGGCCTTCTCCTGAAGGAGGAGAGTTCCCGCTAATCGATCAGGCCCAGACGCACACCGCGAAGAGCAGCCTGGGTCCTGTCTCGGACGCCCATCTTGCTCATGATCGACTGAACATGTTTTTTGATGGTGACCTCGGCCAGATTGAGCTCCTGGCAGATGGCGCGGTTGGTCTGACCTTTGGCTACCAAACGAAGAACATCGAGTTCACGAGGTGTCAGATCGACGATGGGGGGGAGTTCACCCTCGATATCGGGTTTGCCCAGATTCACCGCGGCTCGGGCGATAGCACCAAAAGCTTTAGCTACCAGGTTCTCCGATAGTGTGCAGCCGCCCCGCATAGCTCCGCGGATGGCATCACCGATGAGGTCGCGAGAGGAGCCCTTGGTCAGATATCCGTTGGCGCCCCAGCGGAGGGCTTCCACCAGGTAGAGATCGCTGTCGGAGACGGTGATGAAAACGACCTTGACTTCCGGCATCTTTTCGCGCAAGCGTCGCATGGCTTCCAGGCCGTTGAGTTCCGGAAGGCGGACGTCCATCAGCAGGACATCGGGACGGACTTCCAGAGCCCGGTCGATGGCTTCTTGACCGCTGTGAGCCTCGCCCACGACCTCGATGCCGTCGAGGGTGGAAATCATACCTTGGAGTCCTTGAAGAATGACGGGATGATCATCGACGACGAGCACTTTGATGGCCATTTCAGTCGTTTCGTCGGTACATTGGGGATACCTCCCAGGGTATGTGGTGCGCACTCTGAGAAGAGTTTGGTTCGCGCACGCAGGCCGAGGTTATCCGCCGGTATGCCCCTCCATGGTGCGATGGAGAGTGGAAGAGTCCCCTTTCGCCTCCTATCATCGCGAAAAGAAGAGTGTACCCCGGAGGGCACGTTGTACTATGGAGACTTATAATCGCGAGCAAGCCATACGTTGCTTCGGCGATGAGGATATTTTTCAGGCCGCCGTCGGGGCTTTTCTCGAAAAAATCGACGCCATGCTGGAGTCGGTTCGCCCTCCCGTGGAAGAGCGGTCGTTTGAAGCCGTGAAAGAAAAGGCGCACTGGGTTAAAGGCGGATTGGTCTATCTCCACGCCACTCCCAGCGCCGACGCCGCTCGGCAGCTCGAGATGGCCGCCGACAGCGAGGACGGTGAGGCTTTGCTACCGGCTTATCAAAAGCTTCTGGCCGAGGTGGAGCGTCTGAAAAAAAGTCTTAATTCGGCAGCGGTGTAACGAAACACTAAAGAATGTTCCGGGGCTTGGAGCTCCAAACAGCCAGGACCTTGCCTGACGACGCACGAAACTTCCCCCATGTCGCAAACCGGCCCTGCTTTACCGATGAGCCCCATGCGGAGCGTTCGTTTCGATTTTATCCTTGTGCTGGGCTGTGTGGCTCTAGCACTTCTCTTTGGGGGAATAGCCCGAGCCAACCCTATCGACCCTTTGGTCTTCATGGTGTTGCTCTATGCTGACATCTATCTCTTGGGAAGCCACCATATCGTGGCCATGTACACACGCCTCTGTTTCGACAAGGAGAGTTTCCAAGAAAATCGTTTCTTTCTCACCTGGCTGCCTTTGCTCGTGGTGGTCGGGATCGTGTTCGCCATGTGGATAGCGGGCGGGACGACCATCATTTCCACGGTCTACTTATATTGGCAATGGTTCCATTACACACGTCAGAGTTATGGAATCACTCGCATCTATGCGCGCAAGGAGCCTCCTCAGAGCGCCTTTGACGTTCGGCTGCAAAACTTCATGTTGTACGCGGTGCCGCTCTGGGGGATCCTCTTCATCTCCCACCAGAAGAACCTCAATCCGTCGATGCAGTTTTTGATGTCGGACTTCTGGGCTCCCACGATACCGGCTTGGCTGCTTTCCGCTGTAGGCTACATCGCCCTAGCCTCGGTGGTGGCCTGGGTGGTCAGGCTTCCGATGCGTTATCTCGAGGGCAAACTCGCGATCATGCCCACTCTGTATGTGTTGAGCCATCTGCTCATTTTTATGACCGGATACTATTGGCTGGGTCGGATTCACATCAATCTCGGCTGGCTGGTGATCAATATCTGGCATAACTGCCAGTACATCCTCATCGTTTGGCTCTACAACAACAATCGCTTTCGTAGTGGGATCGATGCGCGACATCCGTTCTTGAGTAAGATTTCGCAGGCGAATTTCCTTTGGAAGTATCTAGGGACATGTTTGGGCATCACCTTGATCGTGGCGGTCTCCATTCGAATCTTCGCGGGTCACATCGCACCCAACTATCTTCCTAGCTTAGGTGTGGAGGGAGCTTGGCCGGTCCTAGTCTATCAGGCACTAAATTTTCATCACTATATTGTTGATGGTTATATCTGGAAGGTGCGCAAGAAAGAGGTCCGAGAACGCCTTGGCGTGGTCGACCAAGAGATCGAGAAGGTAGCCCACTAAGGCTCCTCGGCAACCCGGAAGTGCGGATTGGAAACTTGAAAGCTCAAGTATGGTCGGCCTATGCTTTGGCCTTCGCTATCCTCTCTGGACTTATTTTTCTATATGCCGCCCGTACCCATTGGCTACCGACAGACGAAGGTTTCTATGGCTTGGCTGCTGAGCGGTTTCTTCTTGGAGACGTTCCGCATCGAGATTTCCAAATAGGAAACCATCCAGACTTGGACCTTTGGATCAATGCGGCGGCCTTGAAGGTCTTTGGGGTGAAGCTTTCTTCCTTGCGTTGGCCCGTGATCGCCTTAGTTTTACTATCCACCTATCCAGTCTTTCGCTGCCTGGAGTCACGTGGTCCGTGGGCGGTTTGCTTGGGAGTTTTGTGGGTGGGAGTCGTCACCTTTCCAGCATTGCCCAGCCCTTCGGCAAGCGTCATGAGTACGACCTTTCTGTTATGGACCATGGCTCAGGTCAAAAAGGAGTCCCTATTCACATCTCGGCGAACCGTGTTTGTCACCGGCCTTCTCCTGGGTCTAGCCTTCGGTTGCCGACAGTTGGGAGCAGGCCTGGTTGGTTGCGCTCTTTTATCCTGGGGGTTATCCCAAGAGAAAAGCCGGACTGCTGGAAACGTTTCACTTCTTGGGCGGGCAATGCTGGTTCTCTCCGCCTCTTGTGTGACGATGTACTCGATGACTCGCAGTGACATCGGAGGTAAAGCTCTCCTTGGTCTCCCCGCGGTGCTAATTGTCTGGCAGGCCGTGATGCTCGGCCGACCCTCGATTAAGCGAACGCGCCACTTGTTGCTATGGACGTCTCTAGGCTTTCTAACAGCCTTGGCACCGTTGGCGGGCTATTATACCTTTCATGGAGTCTTTCCACTCTGGTTTCGAGATGTCTTCGTGTCGGCTCTCGGCCATAGCAGCATGACCTTCGAGGAAGGGTATCGCTACACCGCCGTCTTAATGGGGCTGTTCGGCTCCTACCCACAAGCAGATCTGATGAGCCACCTTCATCTCCTGACGTGGCTAGGCTTATTCTTTAGCCAGGCGGCCCTGGCCGCGGTGATTCTTTCAAGCCGGGCCAAGGGCGAGGATGTTCCAGCCTACATTTTTTGTGGGCCGATCGTCGCCGTCTGTGCTTTGCATTACGAGATCATGATCTACCTGCTGTGGGCCTTGCCCTTGTCGATTCTAGGTCTCTGTGCGGTCATCTCCGATAAGTGGAAGGTAAAAGGGGAGATATTTTTGGCCATCACGCTTGTCGCCTTCATCAACAGTGCTGTGGGAAAACCAGTATGGCTTCGCACGGACGAAGACTTGGTGGCGACTCAGTGGGGAAAACGTGAGCCTCTGAGCTATCTCGGTGGCAAGGTGGACCTGTATGTCCCACCCCCCTACGTGAACTTCTACCAGAGAAATCTTCGTTTGATTTCTGAGCATGTTTCTCCTCAGGAAACGATTCTGAGCATTCCTTTCGGAACTGAGTGGTATTTTCTGTCGGACAGAGCCAGTCCCACACCTTGGCCTTGTCTTTCCCTGGCTTTGAGGACTGAGAGTGATTTGGCCAACATGAAGCAAAGACTGAGCGCCGCTCCTCCCAAAATGGTGATTTTTCGAAGAAATGATAAATACAATACGCCACTAACCTTGGAGCTTTGCCAGTGGATAGAAGGGTGGTATAAGCTCGTGAGAAGTGATGCCGGCTACGAGTTTTTGGTACTCCTCGATGACCAGGGAAGGAAAAGACAGGATCTGCGCTAGAGCATGTGGTCTGAGATAAAAAAGCGCGGTCGTCGCTTGACTTCCTCGGAGACCCGGGCGAGGTATAGTCCCAAGATTCCGAGAGCGAGCATGGTAATGCTGCCTTGAATCAGTTGCAAGAGAATAGTTGTAGTGAAGCCTTCGACGGCCTTTCCAATCCACCATCGATGAAGGGTTTGTATGGCTAGAGGAATCGCAAAGGCTAGGTTCAGTAGCCCGAGCCCCGTCACGATTTGGAGCGGTAGAGCGGAAAACGAAGTTAAGGAATTCAAGGCCAGCGCCATCAGTTTCGGCCGAGACCATCGAGAGTTCCGATTGGGGACATCGGGAACCGTGAAAGGCACATCTGTCTGTTTGTAACCAATCCAAGCAATGAGCCCTCGAAAGAAGATATTTCTTTCCTGAAGCCTCAACCAAGCTTCCCGAGCAGACTGATCGAAAAGCTTAAAGTCTGTGTGACCCGCGAGATCATACCCCGATAGCCATCGAAAAAGGCGATAGAACTGGTTCGCGAGGAATCGATCGCTACACTTTTCGGTGCGTGCACGAGTCTTGACGGCATTGACCACGTTGGCGTCGGTGGTTTGATAGGCTTCCAGCATTTTAGGGATCATCTCTGGAGGATGCTCAAAATCGCCGTCCATCACTAAGCACAAGCGGCCACGAGCCATTTCTATTCCAGCGCTCATGGCCGCGTCTTTACCAAAATTGCGGGAAAGGCGGTAGCAGCGTAGTTCCTCTAGGCTAGAGCGAGACGAGCGAAGAATCGTCCAGGTTGCATCTCGTGACCCATCGTCAACAACAATAATTTCAAAGTGCTCCACGATGGGCCTGAGGATCTGACTTACGATTAGTAAGAAGTCGGAGATCGTGGCGGCTTCATTGTAGGCCGGGATGATAAGGGACAAGTCTGGTCCAGGGGACAGGTCTGTTTCGTCAATGGAAGGAGCCATGGCTTGCCTAATTGAGGCTATTACTGATGACTTCCATCGCCGTCATGTCAAAGCGAATAGTTTGGCATCGGTCTGCGGAATAGGTGCTTAGAGTTGCCTCGCGTTTGGTTCGGTCGATCTCAAGGCGTTGGCCGACAGCTTGAGGATTCTCCTCGCTAGGGGTGTGACCAAGAATATAGACTCGAACCTCGCGTTGGTCTAGTGACAGAGATGGGTCCAAAAGCCATCCGTTGCGCAAGAAGTGCTTCGGCTGCAAAAGATACTTATGGAAGCGGCCTCCGTTGACTTCGGTGAAGGCTCCGAAGAGGTTGGCTTCTTTCAAGCGAGCTTGAAATCTTGGATGGACGGCTCCCTGGTCGTCCAAGATCGCGCTTTTCATAGCTATCTCCTATGACTATAAATCTGGAATCATCATGCTCTCAGACCTCTGAAAGAACCCTGAAAAAGGGATCGTCCGTCCGCCACGAAGGCGCGGGCATGAGCAAGCCAGAGCGTGTTTTGGTGACCGGTGGGACGGGGTTCGTCGGCGCTCACTTAGTGCGCCAACTGGTGAATCGAGGAGAACGAGTGCGCGTCCTCGCGCGGTCAGGTTCGGACCGCCGGTTGCTCGAAGGCCTCGACGTGGAGTGGAGCGTGGGAGACCTCTCCGACCTGGAAAGCCTCGACCGTGCCGTGCGCGGTTGTCGTAGGGTTTTCCATTGCGCGGCGGACTATCGTCTTTGGTCTAAAGACCCTAGCAGTCTCTATCGCATTAATGTCGACGGTTCCAAAGCTCTCTTCGACAGCTGCCGCGACCACGGTGTCGCACGCATTGTTTACACCTCCTCGGTGGCCGCCCTGGCCCTGCCTAGTGGAGGCCGAAGCTCGGACGAAAGTTCTCAAGCTCGACTCGACAAAGTGGTGGGTCACTATAAACGCTCGAAGTTTTTGGCTCAGGAGATGGCGCTGGAGGAAGCACGTCGTGGGCTCCCGGTGGTCATCGTGAACCCGTCCACTCCGGTTGGGCCCGGCGATATCAAGCCGACCGCCACAGGAAAGATCATCGTGGATTTTTTGAACGGGAAGATGCCGGCCTATGTGGACACCGGACTTAATCTTGTCCCGGTGGAGGATGTGGCCCTTGGTCATCTTCTGGCCGCCGAGAAAGGGGAGGTGGGCCGTCTTTATATCCTGGGTCACCTCAACATGTCTTTAAAAGAGATCCTCTGCATGCTGGCGAGCATCACGGGGCTACCGGCTCCCCGGGTTCAGATTCCCTATCCGGTGGCCTGGTTTGCGGGGGCTGTGGACACTTTGATCGAGGGGCACTTCCTTGGGCGAGAACCACAAGTTCCGCTGGAGGGAGTCCGAATGGCGCGAAAAAGGATGTATTTCAACCCAGAGCGGGCGCGACGTGAACTGGGATTCTTCCCCGGCTCGGTCAGGCTCGCCTTGGAGCGTGCAGTGGACTGGTTCTGTCACCACGGCTATGCTCCGACTCCGCTGGGGCGAAGAGAAAGTGAGAGCAGCCTTTGAGAATCGGATTTCTGAGCGCGTTTCGTGAGGAACGCCTGGCCCTGAGAAAGGCCTGGCCTGTCGCCGACTCAGGGACGCTTCGTGGGCTTCCTCTCGACACGGGTGAGCGTGTCGTGTCCGTGTGTAGCGGGGTCGGCGCCGAGCGAATGCTTCGCGCGGTGCGGATGACCCTGGAGGTCTTTCAACCCAAGCTGATGGTCCTGGTGGGGTTCTCGGCGGGATTGCGCGCTGACCTTTCGGTGGGTGAAGTGATCTGTGACGAGCGCGGAGACGCCTCTCTCTTAGCGGCTTTGCGAGAATTTCCACTCCCTCTGCGTTTCGGTACGACGGTGACTTGCGGCTTTCTCAACTCCGCTTCGGAGAAGTCGGCTCTGGCCGAGCGAGAAGGCGACGCCTTGGTGGCCGACCTCGAGAGCGAAGTTTTTATGGAGGCCTGTGGGGACCACCCTCATCTGGTCTTGAGGGTGGTCTCTGACGATCTCCACACCGATTTGCCCCTGCCCTTTGAGGAGTTTTTGAACGCGCGAGGATTTCCCGACGATACGGCCATCGCCCGTGAACTGATCCGCAGGCCAACCCTAATTCCAGCTCTTTGGGAACTGGCCAAGGACGCCACAACGGCGCAACGAGCGCTCGCCGCCGTGCTACGGGATGTTCGCCCTCTTCTAGTCCGCAGACTCATGGAGCTCTCCTGACAACTCTCGCCACCCTCCTCTTTCTAGTTTCTTGTGGCTATCAACTCTTTGCCACTCTCTTGGCTGTCGCGTTCCACCGCCAAGCGCTGCCGAGGCCCAATGGCACCTTTGGAAGGTTTTGTCAGGTCAAGCCGATTCATGGAGAGCCGTCCGAGCGGACTCTCCAGGCGATCGAAACCTTCTTGGAGCAGGACGGGGTGGAAACTCATGACGTCTACCTTCTGTCAGCGGCCAAGGGACCAGCGGATTGGCTGGAGCAACATTCGCGGGCAACCTGGTTATGCCTGAAGGCCGACCAGAGCCAGAACGGCAAGGCGGCGACGCTTGCCATGAGCCAATCCTATCTGTCGGGGGAGATCTTCGTGGTCAGCGACGCTGACATGAGGGCAAGACCCGACTATTTGAAGCGGGTACTTGCCGAGTTCCAGGATTCCGAGGTGGGTGTGGTGACCTGTCTTTATCGCTCCACGCCGCCCCGGCCGGGCGATTGGTGCCATCTGCTTGAGGCTCTCTGTATCCTGGACTTTTCCACTTCGGTTTTGGTCGCGCGTCGAACCGAGGGGATCAGTTTCGCCATGGGGTCGACCATGGCGGTCCGGCGTCAGGTGCTCGAAGAGATCGGAGGATTCCAGGCGCTGACTCCCTATCTCGCCGATGACTATCAACTGGGCCACAAAGCTCAGCAAGCCGGCTGGAAGGTGGCCCTGGCCTCCACGATTCTTCAAACCGAGCCTCCCCTCGGCGCGTTGGTGAAGGCCTTGTCCCACCAGTACAGATGGTTAGTGACCTCGCGCGTCAGTCGACCGGGAGGGCATCTAGCTTTCGTTGTCACTCAAGGACTGCTGTGGAGTTTGCTGCTGATGCTCTGTTCTCCCAAACTTGGAGTCTCGGCTCTAGCTTTCTGGGCGAGCTGGCGGGTCCTGATGGGAGGGCTCCAGCATCTGGCTCTGGCCGGCTCTTGGAGAAGTCTCTGGCAGGTATTTTTCTTGCCTTGGAAGGACCTTTTGTATTTGGGACTCTGGTTCGGCTCGCTAAAAGGCCGGAGGGTTCGTTGGGGAGAGCGGGAGCTTGTGATCGATAGTCAAGGTCGCATCGAGACATCAGGCTAGTCGCGCGATGCTAACACTAGTGTGACCCCATGAAAAGGCCGCTCGAAAGTGGGCGACGGACTCCAAGCGGTCATGCTGGGGCTGCCAGCCCGCAGTGACGATATGGACCCCGGATGTAGCTTCGAGGAATCTCTCCAGCAGAATCTGCCGCGTCTCAGCTCCAAAACAGAGCGCGCACACGTAGATCACGTCAAACTCTTCCAGCCGAAGCGAGCGAAAGTCCTCGGCGTAAAACAAGACTGCCTCGGAGCAGTCTGTCTTCTGAGCCATGACCCGAGCGGTGCCGATATAGGAAGAAACAACGTCGTAGCCGACGACTTTGGCATCGCTGAGAAGATGAAAGTAGAAAGCGGCTCGACCGCGCCCACATCCGAGATCGGCGACTACGCTTTCCCGGCCCACCGACGGGAGCTCTCGAAGAATCCGTTGCACCGTGCGCACCGGCGTTTCACCGAACTTGAGCTCGTCAAAATAGGCGGTTGTGGAGCGAGAAGCACGCCAGATTTCCCAACTGACGGAGCGGAGTAGGTAGTGGTAGCTGAAAAGAAGGTTCAAATGGAAGACCTTTTTCCAGGGAATAGAAAAAGAAGTCGCATCTTTCGAGGACGACTTCTCTTCTTGATTCATGAAATGACGGACAGTACGCTAGCCGGTGACGTGCCAGGTTGCCAGTTGGGCCATGCCCTTGATCGAGCGGGATGCCGCTTGCACGGCGCTGTGCTCAAAGCCGGAGTGCATTTTACAGTTGGCGCAGCGGCGGTCCTGGCGAGTTTCCCAGTAAGCCCAATCGGCTGAATTCCAGAAGGTGTCGAAGTCTTCATAGAACTCTTCTCCGATAAGATAGCAGGGGCCCTTCCAACCTTTGGGCGTATAGTTCACGGTCGACCAGGGAGAGCACTTGAGCTCGATCAGCCCGGCGGCGAAGTCGAGGAAGGCGGGGGTCGCGGTCAACTTGTACTTTTTGGACAACTGGCGAATTTTCTTGAACTTTTCGTGGATCTGCGATTGGGTCAGAAAGATGTCTTTCTCGACACTTTCGTATTGATAGCCGGGCGAGATCAAAATTCCGTCGACGTTGAGCTCGGTCAGGTATTCACAAAGCTCCTCGACCTCCTTGACGTCAGTCTCTTTGAACACGGTGGTGTTGGTCAAGGTGAGGTAGCCACGTTCCTTGCTCTCCTTGATCATAGCCACCGCTTTGTCGAACACTCCGTCGCGAGCGCAGACAAAGTCGTGGGTGGCTTTCATTCCGTCGAGGTGAACGTTGACGAAGAGCTGCTTGTGGGGCGGGATGATCCCGAAGAGTTTCTTGTCCAAGACCATGGCGTTGGTGCACAAGATGATGTGCTTACCCATGTCGATCAGTCCCTGAATGAGCTCTGGAAGCTCGGGATAGAGCATCGGCTCGCCCCCGCAGACGGCGACCGTGGGGACTTCGGAAACACGAGCGGCCTCCAGGCACTTCTCCACCGGCAGGCGGTCTTTAAGCTTTCCGGTGTGCCGCTCGACGGCGCAACCGATACAGGCCAGGTTGCAGGTATAAAGCGGCTCCAGCATTAGCACCGTGGGGTAGCGCTTGCGACCTTTACTACGCTGCTGAACCATATGTTTGGCGTTCGACAAAGCGAAGTCGATGGGAAATCTCATGAAACTCTTGCCTCTCTTTAGGCCCACATTGCCGGGGCCTCACCGTCTCCTTCTGTCGCGGTTTTGCGTAACGCCCCGCCGGAGTCGGTCGTTTACCATGCGGTCAAGAAGACTTCCTTCTCTTAGCCGAAATTTCACTTCTTGTCCACCCGTCTCCGGGGCCAAGTTACCTCGGAGTCTCTTCCCCGGCTTCCCTTTTGGCATTGACGGACGTCACGACCGGTGGTAATATCGCCGGGCTTAGCCCGGATGGCGGAATTGGTAGACGCGCGGGTCTCAAAAACCCGTTCCTTCGGGAGTGCCGGTTCGACTCCGGCTCCGGGCACCACCTTTGGTGCTAATCCTGACGGCTAAGCGACTCCCTCTTTTGTAGGTCTCCCTTGGCTCAACGCCTGTATCTCGTCGATACGCTTTACCACATCTTTCGCGCTTATCACGCCCTTCCGTCATCTATGCGTTCGGAGAGTGGTCAACCGACCAACGCGGTCCACGGTGTGCTGGGGATTCTGAGAAATCTTTGGAAGACGTCCCAGGTCAGCCATCTCGGCATGGTCTTCGAGTCGTTGTCCGGAATTTTTCGTGAAGAGATAAGCGCCGACTACAAAGCCCATCGCGAGCCTCCGCCGGAAGGACTGGTCAGTCAGATTCCGCTGGTGAAAGAAGCTTGCCGCTGTTTGGGGCTCTCGGTTTGGGAGGTCGACCGCTTTGAGGCCGATGACGTGATCGGAACTCTCGCTCGCTTAGCGGTGGAAGTCGGTGTGGGAGTGACCATCGTCTCCAACGATAAAGACTTGGCGCAACTGCTGGCGCTACCCGGCGACGTGGAGCTTCTGCGAACCAGCGGCAGTGGGAAGAACGCTACCATCGAGCGCCTTCGCGCCGAGGATGTCCCGCGGGTTTTCGGAGTGAGGGCCGACCAGATCGCTTCCTATCTCGCTCTGCGCGGCGACGCTGTCGACAACATCGCGGGCTTGAAAGGCGTGGGAGCTAAGACGGCCGCCAAATGGCTGGCTGAATCGGGCGACCTGGAAGGGCTATTGGCCAACCCCGACATCGCGGGTAAACGCTGGAGTCCGATTGTCAAGGAAAATGAGGCGGGTTTGCGCCGAGACCTCGTTCTCTCCACCATCCGTACGGACATTGCGATGAGCTTCGAGCTTTCCGATTTTGAACCCAAACCGTTCGATGGAATCGAGTCGTTCTTCACGGGGCTCTCCATGAGGCGACACCTCTTGGAGGTGGAGAGCCTGCTGCCACCGGCCACGGTGGACACCCTGTGGGGAGCATAGGCCACTGATTTCACCGTCCAGGCTCGTCTGACCACCCGCCTACGACTTGGTCGCTTGACCTGAGGTTGGCGGCGTGAGGCGGGCCCGAAGCGACAGTTTTGTTGGTGGATATCCGTAGAGACGCTTGAATTCTCGGCTGAACTGTGTCGCGCTCGCGTATCCGACCAGGAGCGCGGCCTCGTTCACTCGCATTCCGTCATAGTGGATGTGCGAGAACGCCTTGTGCAATCGGGCCGTTTTCACGTATTGAAGGGGCGACATACCTGTTCTAGCTTTGAAGGCACGATGGAAGGTAGGGACGCTCATGTTGGCCCGGCGTGCGACTTCTTCGACCCGTAGCGACTCGGTCAAGTGATCGTGGAGCCAGTTCAACACATTGTCGATCCCTTTCCCCTGACGGGAAAATAGTGACAGAATCTGATCTTTCTCAGGGCCATTGAGCAGGCGGTAGTAAAGTTCTCGCAACGCCGCGGTGCCAAGAGCCCTAGTATCCTCTGGGTTTAGCGCGGTCCGAAGTAGACGTCGAGCGGCTTCCTCAACCTGCGAACTTGCGGAAAATACAGCGATGCTCGATTGCGGTTCCCAGGGCGCGTTACTTCCTCCGAGGTCGTTGAGCAGTTCAGCCAGGACTTGATCGATCAAGGGAACAGCCAGAGCCAGGTAAGGGGCTTCCTTGCTGGCCTGTTGTACCTGGCACTCCACCGGAAGGGGGGCGGTGATCACTAACAGTTGTCCGGGGTGGTACCGATAACATTGCCTTCCGTGGTAGCCGTGCTTTTGGCCTTGTCCCACGATCACCACCGAAGGAGGGTAGATGACGGGCTTTCGTTGGTTCGGGGCTTCGTTCCGGTAGATCTTTAGACCGGAGAGTATACCGCTGAAGGTTGTTTGATAGCCAAGCTCTAGAAGTTCGACCACCCGCCTGTCTACGACTCCTGATGAGACTGGAGAGCTGCGACGACGGCTTTGCCGAATGACTCGGAAGCCTCGAAGTTCCGCCCCGTGATCAAGTTGCCATCAACCACCACTGTCGGATCGGCGCGATCTCCGGGAATAAAGTTGACCTCCCCCAGCTCTTTAAGCATGGCCTCCACTTTATAGTAGCCAACCACATCGCGCCCTGCTACCAGAGGTTGCTGGGACCCTTCGAAATTGTCCAGCAGAGCCAAAACGCCTGTACTAGCGCAGATCAGAGCGGTGACTTTATCTCCCTCGAGAGACTCGCGCAGGATTCTGTGGGCATCGGGATTGGGAAAGAAGTCGTGCCAGGCCCCGTTACCACCAACAGTAGTGACAGCATCGAAGCTCTTGACGTCGACTTCTTTAAAGCTCAGGTCCGCTTCGACGACCTTGGCATCCTTGAACTCTTTGAAATTTCGGGCGTCGGGGTTGGCGGGAGCCCCATCTTTAGTGGCCACGACTACCTCCAGACCGGCGGCGCCGTACTCGTCAAGAGGTTCCTTGAACTCGGGCCACATAAAATCGTTGGGCACCATCATGAGCACTCTTTTCGCCGGCGACCCATGTTGGTACGGAAGCGAGGATGAGATGTAGGCCATAGTGGTGCCTCCTTTTAGATGTTGGGACGAACGTCGCCAGTATAAAGGGGCGTGGAGACGGTGACTACGCTCAAAGCTATCGCGCGTCTGCCTAAAACTACCTTCATTCCGAGCCGTGAACGGAGGCCAGAGCCTTCAATAGCTCGGTAGACAGCTCGATCCCTTTGTAAAAGTTCTCGATACGGAAGTGCTCGTTGGGGGCATGAAGGTTTTCGTCGTTGAGCCCAAAGCCCAGCAGGATGCCCGGCAGACCCAGGATGTTCTGGAAGTCGACCACAATGGGGATGGAGCCGCCTTCGCGCACGCGGACGGGGTCTTTGCCGTAGACGGCGCGGACCGCCTGGGCCGCCGCTTCCAAAGCTGGGTGATCGGGCGGCGTGATCCAGGGATGTCCGCCGTGTCTTGCCGTGATCTGGCATTCCACGTTGGGCGAGCAAAGGGAGCGGACGTGTTTTTCTAAAAGTTCGGCGATCTTTTTTGGGTTCTGGTTGGGCACCAGCCGGCAACTGATCTTGGCCATGGCTCGGCTGGGCAGCACGGTCTTCGAGCCCGGTCCGGTGTAGCCGCACAGCATCCCGTTGATCTCGAGAGTCGGACGGGCGGTGCGCTGCTCCAGGGGAGAGTAGCCGGACTCTCCCGACAGGCCGGGGACGTTGAGCCCGCTGCGGAACTCCTCGTTGTCGAAAGGCAAGGCCGCGTAAGCTTCCCTCTCTTGTTCGGTCAGATCGGCCACATCGTCGTAGAATCCGGGAACCGTGATCCGCTCGTTTTCATCTTTGAGCTGAGCCAGAATGCGGGCCAATTCCATCCCGGGATTGGGCACCGCGCCTCCGAAGACACCGGAGTGCAAGTCGGAATCAGCCCCTTTAAGATCGATCTGGATGAAGGCTAGACCGCGCAGAGCGTAGACCAGGCTAGGCTGGCCCGGCGCGAACATGGCCGAGTCCGAGACCACCAGGACGTCGGCCGCCAAGAGCTCTTTGTGCGACTCCAAAAAGGAGGCCAAGTTAGGGCTTCCGATCTCCTCCTCGCCCTCGATGATGACTTTGACGTTGATGGGGAGAGTGCCGGTGTCGGCCAAGAGGGTCGCCACCGCCTTGATGTGGCACAGGAACTGGCCTTTGTCATCGGTCGCGCCACGAGCGTACAGTTTGCCGTCGCGCTCGGTCGGCTCAAAGGGCGGGCTGGTCCACAGGTCGATCGGGTCCTCGGGCTGCACGTCATAGTGACCGTAGATGAGCGCCGTGGGCAGCTTGGGGTCAACTGTATACTGTCCGAAAACGACCGGATGACCCGCCGTGTCCATGAGGCCCACGTCCTTGAGGCCAGCCTCACGCATCTGTCGGGCGACCTCTTCAGCGCAACACCGAACCTCTCCCTTGCGGGCCGGATCGGTGGACACACTAGGGATGGAGAGAAGGGTTTTCAGGTCATCGAGGTAGGCCTTCTGGCGATCGGGGGCAAGCGAGGGCATGGGTCATCTCCTGGTTGGAAAAATCAACATGTGATGGCCATTGGCCTTGAGGTTAGGAGATCCTGCCCGCGCTCATCTCCGGAGGACGACCGTTGAAGCCGCTGGCGTTCTTGTGCCCCCCTCCACCGGCCTGACGTGCCAGCGCGGCCACGTCGAACTCTCCCACCGAGCGGAGCGACCAGCACAGTTCACCCGCTTTGTCGTAGTGGTAGGCCGCAGCGAATGGACTGTCAGGATAAAGAGAGCAGAGCCGGTTGGCGATCTCACTACGAAAGTCGGTAGCGTTGACCACGGGGACTCGATAGCCGAAGAGCGTCTCGAAGCGAGCTCTAGAAACAGCTCCCCCGACGATCTGCTCTTGCAACCTTAGAAGAGCCACGCCCTCGAGCTTTAAATGCTCGACTTCCAGTCCATCCCAGAGATCGAAATCCATGGGGTAGGAGTGGAGAGCGATGGAGACCTCAGGGCTCTGCTCCATTCTCCAGAGCCAGAGGTCTTTGTCCTCGATGTAGGCCAGAAGCTCTGGAAGGGATTCTCCAGGGTGCCAGTACTCCCAAGCCAACCGTGCCCCTGACTTGTCCATGTCAAACTGGGCCCATTCTAGACCTTGGAGTTCGTCCTGAGCGGTAGTGTGGTGGTCGAGCACCACCATGTCGGCGACATGCTCTTTGATCTTAAGGATCACCGATCGCTTGTAGGAGAAGTCGACCATAGCGACCTTGGCCTGAGCGGGAAGCTCTGGTGGTGGGTCGCCGTGCTGGACGGGTAGATAGGTGGCCCTGTCGCCCAGGATTTTCCAAGCGGCGTAAGCCGCCCCGAATCCGTCGGCGCAGTCGGCGTGATAGAGGACGTGAGTGGCCTCGGTGGGACGCATCGCCGAAAGTTCGACTCTAAGTGAATTCGCCCTGTCACTTGAGGGAAGGGTCGCTCTACAAACGTTCGACGTAGACGCGAGTGGCGAACTGAAGGCGCTGGCCGAACTCTCCGGCGTCGACCTCGATTCGACTGGGATAGCCGGGAAAGGGATCGCGCAACACCACTCGGTGGATGATGGGAACTCCGTTGGGCCCCTTGGAGAAGTAAGCGGCCGTCATAACGTAGGCGTGGCCGGTGGCGGCCCCGCGTGCGCCCGCTAGACCCACGATCAGGGGCCACTTGCGGTCGAGATCGTTGATCACCGTGACCGGGTCGAGATGATAGTTGTCAGCGTAGATTTTTGAGCGTCGGCCGCGGCTATCAGGTGCCCAGCCTGACAACGCCTGCATGATCTGGTCGCCGTTGGCCGGACGGTCGACCGCGCCCCCGAAGACTCGGGCCACGACATCTTTTTGGTCCACGTAGAGCCCATGATAGTTGAGCACCATCTGGATGCAAGCCGCCCAGCACCAGTTCTCCATCTTCTGACGCCCGGCTCCCTCGGGCGCGGCGAAGTGGACGAACTCGTTGGTGGGAACGCCGGCCACGAAGTATCCCGTGTCTCCCACGGGCATCGTGTCGGCCAAAGAGACGGAGGGCAGGAAGAGGAAAAGAGTAGACAACAAGAGCGCGCGGAAAGCAGCACAGTGTTTCGAAAGCATCAACGTATCCATTCTTGCCTGAAGTGTTCTCTTCAACCGCGAAATTTCCTCATGGTTCCTAAAGACAGGGCGTTCTTTTCTCAACAAGGATAGACTCAATTCGAGTGAAAGGGATTCAATATGAAGAGTCTCCTGCAAAAGGCCCGTGGATTTATGGCTCGCGCTGACCGGCGCGCCAGCATGGAGCGCCGAAAGATCAAGCGCCTGGCATGCCATCAGAATTTTCTCTGCACCAGCACCAGCTCCAGCGACAGTTTCCCTGTCACGGTGGTCGATATCGGATTCGGGGGCTTTAAGGTGCGTTCGGAGCGTAGTCCTGGTAAACGTGGTGACTTGCTTCATTTACGGCGGCTTTCCGAGGACCACACCAGAAAGCTGGGCGGCTCCTACACCACCGGACTGATGGTTCGCGTGGCTTGGAGCAAAAAGGATGAGGACGGCTGGGAGTGCGGCCTCTCTTTGCCGGAAGCTCCCGGTTCCATGAGGATTCGCTGGTTCAAAGAGCTTCTCGAGGAGTTACACCTCGACGAGACCGAGATCTTTTCCAAGCGTTCGGCTCGACGTCACCGCTGCCGACTACCGGCCACCATCTCCACGGGCGCGCTCCCCTCGGTATCGGGAATGGTGCTCGATCTTTCCGCGGGCGGAGTTCTTTTCGCCGCCCCGGCTCCCGCCATGCTGGGAAGTTGCGGAGAGATCCAGGTCACCTGGGGAACCAAGTTTCTCCAGGCGGAGGTCTCGGTGGTCGGGGTACGACCCGCCGAGGCCACCGAGATCGAGCTGCGCTTTCTTCACAGTCTGCGCTTTGAGGACGGGATGGAAGAAGCGACCGAGAAACTGCTGCATCGGTTCATTTCAGAGTTGGCGGACAATGACTGAGCCGGGAGGCGCTGGATTTCGCAATGTCCGCGCTTTAGCTGGACGGGTGGCTGTGGCTGCCCGCTTCCTCGACGACTTCGAGCGCTGTCTGCCGGTAGAGTGGTGCGTCGACGAACTCTTCCCCGCGGCGAGCGTCATCAAGATCGGCATCATGTCGTTCCTCTTGGATGAGGTCGAGAAGAAGACGTTGAGCCTGTCGGAGACGGTCAAGATTCCAGCCTCTCAGCAGGTTGGTGGAGCGGGCGTTCTTTTCGAGCTCGAGCCGGATCGAGAGTTTCGTCTCGACGAGCTTTGCAAGCTGATGATAGTGGTCAGTGACAATACCGCTTCCAACGCCCTGGTTCGCCGTTTGGGGATGGAGCGCCTTAACGGATTCTGGGCCGGGCGTGGCTACCAGGCTGTTATGCGTCGCTATTTTATGGATCCGGTGGTGGCGGATCGGGATAATCAGATGACGGCGCTCGCCGCGGCCATGATGCTGAAAGACCTCTATCTGGGGGTCGCTCTTTCCGAGAGCTCGCGGGAGTTCGCCGTGGGCTGTCTACGTCGCCAACAGTTTCGAGAGAAGATCCCGTCCATGCTACCTGAAAGCGTGATGGTGGGGCACAAGACCGGAGAGCTCGAGGGAGTGCGGCACGACGCCGCGGTCATTGAGTCGACACGTCCTTACACGCTGGTCGTCCTGACTGCCCACGGGTCCCCCAAGCTGTGGGCGGTGGACCAGGCTATCGGCCAACTTTCTCTAGAGCTTTATGAAGGACTGAAAGCGCGACTGCCCGGAAAAGCGCCCGCATGAGTTTTCAATCCGGATTCGTGGCCCTGGTAGGCAAGCCCAACGTGGGCAAGTCCACCCTGGTCAATCGCCTGGTCGGCCGCAAAGTCGCCATCACCTCGTCCAAACCCCAGACCACGCGCCAGCGCATGCTGGGAGTTTTTCACGGCGATGATTTTCAGGCCGTCTTGGTGGACACCCCGGGAATGATGCTGCCCAAGAGCGGTCTCCATCGTAAAATGCTAACCACGGCCACTCAAGAGGCGCGCGAGGCCGACTTTGTCCTGTGGCTGGCCGAGTCGACCCATCTCCCTACGGAGGAGGACAAAAAAGTTGGGGAGATGCTGGCGGAGATGGCAGCCAAGGGGCGACCGGTCTGGTTGGTTTTGACCAAGCTGGACAAGGCTAGGGAGGGAGTGGCCGAGGCTTATGCCACACTGGCGCCCTTCGTGACCAAGACCTTCCGTCTGTCGGCCAAAACCGGAGGAGGGGTTCCGGACCTTCTCAAGGAGTTGGTCGCGGCTCTTCCTGAGGGTCCCGCTTTTTTTCCTTCCGATCAGGTGACGGAGCAGAACGACCGGCTCTGGTTGGCCGAGATCGTACGAGAGAAGGTCCTCGCTAGGACCCGTCAGGAGCTTCCCCACTCGGTCGCCGTCGCGGTGGAGGAGCTACGCGAGGCCGAGGGGGGCAATCCGGGCCTCTACGGTCGAGTCATTCTTTACGTCGAGCGGGAGAGCCAGAAGCGCATCCTTATCGGCAAGAAAGGCGACCTCTTGAAACGCGTGGGGATGGAAGCGCGCAAGGAGCTGGAAGCCGAGTGGGACCGCCCCCTCTACCTCGATCTTTGGGTCAAGGTCAAGGAAGATTGGCGCGATCGCGAGGACTGGCTGCACATCTTCGGCTTGTAAAGGAGGACCCTGGGGAGGGGACGAACGCCGCGCTCCTCAGGAGCTCGTCCGGGAATGAACCAGATGAGTCCTACGGTTCAAAGGGAAAGGTATTGCAATGGTTACAACCTACGAAGCGCTTGGAATGATTGAGACCAAAGGACTGGTCGCGATGGTGGAGGCCGCCGACGCGATGGTCAAGGCCGCCAACGTCAAACTGATCGGTTATGAGAAGATCGGAGCCGGCTACGTGACCGCTCTGGTTCGCGGAGACGTGGCCGCCGTGCGTGCCGCCACCGACGCCGGCGCCAGCGCCGCTCGCCGCGTGGGCGAACTGATCGCTGTTCACGTCATCCCCCGTCCTCACCAGGACCTCGACAGCGTTCTCCCGATCGCTCCCCCGCTGCAGAAAGCCGGAAAGTAGTCCGTCGGTCCCCTGACCTACAGGGGCGATCTCGCATGCTTTTCTGCAGGCTCCTCATAGGCGCTTCTTCAAGCGCTGCCCGAAAGGCAGCGCTTGAGGTGTTGTGTGGATAGCCTGGTCGAAGCCATCACCGAGCTTGTCATCAAAGAGCTCGCGATGGCCCAAGGCCAGTCTGTGGAGAAGAGTGTCAAGTCGTCCACGCCTTCCGTGTCCAAAGGGCCACGTGTTCTTGTGGTCTCCGGGGGCGAAACGGTTCCGGATGGGGTCTGGGAAGCTCTCTCCTCCTCGAATGTCTCACCGGTCGCCTTGACTTGGGATGGCTTTGGCCACGACCAGCTGCCCGCTTCGGCGGCGAGTTGGCCGGTCGAGGCTCGACAGGGCGGATGGGGTCGCCGAATCGGGGACTATCGGGGTCTGTGCTTAGTCGGCGGAGACCTTCCGACCCTGGGGGCCATAGCGGCTCTCGGAGCGGGAGGCACGCCGCCCGCCGCTGCGACTTTGGCGGCTCTTTCCACGGGACTTCCGGTCTTCTGCGAGGCTTCGAACTTCGAGCGCATCCGGCGACATAGCGCCAGGCTCGCTCCGGGCTTGACCCGGGCTTTCGAAGAGGCATGGAGAACCGTCGCTTCTTTCGGGGTGGAGTTTGGGCAGCAGGCGGAGCTCGTCGCTTATCTGGGGGCACTCGGTGGTGGTAAAGCGGCCACTCCCGCTGCCGCCAAGACGGGCGGACGCGACGTGGTGACCACCGAGGATGTCGAGGCGGTGCGCCGGGCGGGCGGGAAAACGTTCTCCGTGGGGATGGGGGCTATCGTGACACCGCTAGCTCGCCAGCAAGCCTCGGAATGGGGCATAGAGGTGAAGTTTCTATGACATTAGGCAGAGTGATCGGAACCGTGGTTTGTACTCAGAAAACGCCGACCATGGAAGGGGTTAAGCTACAGTTGGTCCAGCCGCTGTCGGCCACCACCATCACCAATGACGGTAAGCCGCTGGTCGCCATCGACGCCATCGGAGCCGGTCGCAACGAGGTCGTGTTGCTGGCCTCCGGCTCCTCGGCTCGTCAGACCGAGATCACCCTCAACACCCCGTGTGATGCCGTCATCATGGCTATCGTCGATTCGGTCGAGGTGGACGGCAAGGAAGTCTTCCGTAAAGGAGATGAGAACTGATGGATATCGATAAGGATCTCATAAAAAAGATCGTGGAGGAGGTCGTGCGCAGTCAACTGGCCGGCACCTCGGAGGGCCAGGGGCGCCTGCGCGAGACGGTTCGCGTCGAAGCCGGCCGGGACGGTATCTTCAATTCTTGTGACGACGCGGTGGCCGCCGCCACGGACGCCTTCCAGCGCTGGCAGAACACCTCGATGGAGGTCAAGAAAGCCTGTATCGAGGCCATGCGCGAGGTCTCGCGGGCCAACGCCAAGAGCATGGCGGAGCTAGCCGCGGCCGAGACCGGACTGGGCCGCGCCGAGGACAAGGTGAAGAAAAATCTTCTCCAGGCCAACAAGACTCCAGGGATCGAGGATGTTCAGCCTCGCGTTTTCACCGGCGACCACGGACTGTCGTTGGTGGAGAATTCCCCTTTCGGCGTGATCGTCTCGGTCACGCCCACCACCAACCCGGTCGCCACCATCATCAACAACGGAATTTCCATGCTTTCGGCCGGCAACAGCGTGGTCTTTTGTCCTCACCCGCGGGCCAAGGGCTGCTCGAACAAGATGATCCAGCTGCTCAATGGCGCCATCGTCAAGGCCGGAGGCCCCAACAACCTGCTCACCTCGGTGGCCGAGCCCTCGATTCAGACCTCGCAAACCTTGATGAACCACAAGGGAGTGCGCTGCCTGGTGGTCACGGGCGGTCCCGGAGTGGTAGCCGCCGCCATGAAAAGCGGCAAGAAGACCATCGCGGCGGGCCCGGGAAATCCGCCTGTGGTGGTGGACGAGACGGCCGACCCGCGCTCGGCGGCTCGCCATATCGTGGCCGGCTCCTCGTTTGACAACAACGTCATGTGCACGTGTGAAAAAGAGGTGCTGGTCGTCGACAGCCTCTTCCGCCCTCTCAAAGAGCAGTTGGTCGCCGCCGGCTGCTACGAGCTCAATTCCCGCCAGCTCGACGAGTTGACGCGGGTCATCTTTCCGCCTCCCCCCGTCGGGCAGACCAAGTTGACCTTAAATTCCGACCTGGTAGGGCAGCATGCCAGCGACATCGCCAAGACCATCGGGCTTGACCTGCCGCGAGAGACTCGCCTTCTGATCGCCGAGACCGACTTCGAGCATCCTCTGGTGCTCAAAGAGCAGATGATGCCGGTTCTTCCTCTGGTGCGCTGCCGCGACGTGGATGAGGCGATCGACCGCGCGGTCAAAGCCGAGGGAGAGCGCTTCCACACCGCCGTGATCCATTCGAAGAACATCGACAATTTGTCCCGGATGGCTAAGGTGATGAACGCCAACATCTTCGTCAAAAACGGTCCGAACTTCGCGGGTCTCGGTTTCGGCGGGGAGGGTCACACCACCATGACTATCGCCGGCACCACGGGCGAAGGGATCACCTCGGCCCGGACTTTCACCCGCGAGCGTCGCTGTGCCATCATCGATCACTTTAGGATTTTGTAGAAGGAGAGCCAACGTGAAAGTTCTGATCGGAGCCGACCACGGCGGATACGACCTCAAGACCGAGCTGTGCGCCTGGTTGAAAGAGAAGGGGATCGCCTTCTTGGACTACGGGACCCACACCAGCGACCCGGTGGACTATCCGGATTTGGCGCTGTTGGTGGCCCAGGGTGTGGCCTCGGCGCCGGACGAGTATATCGGGATCGTGATCGACGGAGCGGGCTGTGGGAGCGCCATCGCGGCCAACAAGGTACCCGGAGTGCGCGCGGCCGCTTGCTACTGCACCTTCACCGCCAAGAATTCGCGCCAGCACAACGCGGCCAACGTGTTGTCCCTCGGCTCCAAGGCGGTGGGCGCGGAGAACGCCAAGGAGATCGTGGCCGCTTTTCTTGGTTCGGAGTTTGAAGGCGGGCGCCACTCTCGCCGCATCGAGAAGATAACCGCGATCGAGCATCGATTCTTCAAGGACGCGCCCTAAACGGTTATGTTTTTGGGCAAGGTGCGAGGAACCGTGGTCGCAAGCCACAAGCTTGACGAGCTGCATGGGGCGATCTTTCGCATCGTGGAGCCGGTCGACGAGCATGGAAAGGCGACCGCATCGCTGATGGTGGCGGTCGACAATATCGCCAGCCGGGTGGGCGACCTGGTCTACCTGGTCAAAGGGAAAGAGGCCATCATGCCCTGGCGCTCGGACATGGTTCCGATCGACGCCGCCATCGTGGCCCTGGTGGATGGAGTGGACTTGCGGTGATCTATTCCAAGGTCGTGGGGACGGTTTGGGCGACCGAGCGAGTCGCAAGCATCGCGCAGGCCTCCATGAAGCTAGTCGCCCCTTGTGTTCCGGGAAGTGGAGAGCAGACCGGGCCAGCCATTTTGGCGGTGGACCTGGTGGGCTGCCGCAAGGACGATCAAGTATTAGTGGTCTACGAGGGAAGCTCGACACGCTTCGCCCTCGCGGACAAGAGCACGCCTTGCGAGGCGATCGTTGTGGGAATCGTGGACAGATTGGACATTGAGGAGAACTAGCATGGATATCGAGAGCCTGGTCAGCCGGATCACCAAAGAGGTCTTGAAGGAGGTCGGGCAGCTGCAGGGGAGCGACCGCTTGCCGCCGGCTCGAAACGGAGCTTCCGAGGGGACCGTCACGCGCGACGGTAAGACCTGTCTGCTTCGCACCACCGGGGAATGCGCCGGTGTCGGTTGTTGCGCCGAGCTCGTTCCGGGCCTGGTTCGTAAGATCGTCGACGAAGGAGCCGACCGGGTCGGAAATCGCCTGGGCGGTGTCGTCTCTGGCGTCGATCTCGCGGCCCGTATCGACCACACTTTGCTCAAGGCGGAGGCCACCTCGGACGAGATTCGAGAGCTGTGCCGCGAAGCGCGCGAGCATCAGTTCGCCTCGGTCTGTGTCAACCCGGGCTTCGTGGCCCTGGCCGCCGACCTCTTGCGAGGCTCCCCGGTCAAGGTCTGTACCGTGGTCGGATTCCCGCTCGGCGCCACCACCACGTTCACCAAGGTCAGTGAGACCAAGGAGGCGGTGGCCAACGGGGCCGACGAGATCGACATGGTGATCAATATCGGGGCCTTGAAGAACGGTGAGGACCATCTCGTCGAGGAGGATATGCGAGAAGTCGTGCGCGCGGCCTCCGGACGTGTGACGAAAGCGATCTTCGAGACCGCCCTCTTGAATGATGACGAAGTGATCCGAGCTAGCCGTATGGCCAAACGGGCGGGACTCGACTTCGTCAAAACGTCGACCGGCTTCGGCCCGGGTGGGGCGACTGTTCATCACGTCGCTCTGATGCGGAAAACGGTCGGTCGCTCGATGGGTGTCAAGGCGTCCGGCGGAGTGCGCGACCTGGAAGGCGCCCAGGCCATGATCGCCGCTGGAGCCACCCGCATTGGGGCCAGCGCCTCGGTCAAGATCGTGCGCGGTGAGCAAGGGACGGACGGCTACTGAAGCCTTCTCGCCGAGAGAGCGTCTTCGTGTTGCGCCGCTCTCCCTTAGGAGAGCGCGACGACTTGCTTCTTCTCCTGGGTCGAGAGACCGGTCGTTTCTCCGCTGTCTCCAAAGGAACTCGGGGAAGCCAACGGAGCGGTCTTCTGGAGCCTCCGGTGGAGCTGGAGGCCTCTTTTTTTGAGGGAGCCACGCTCGACTCTTTGCGGCAGCCGGCTTTGACCCGGGCCTTCGCGGCTCTGCGCGGGAGACTCGACGGGCTGTTGGCGGCTGGCTTTCTTTGTCGGCTTTTCGCCGCGGCTTTACCTGAAAAAGCTAGAGTCGACGGCTCTTACGAACTGTTAGGTGAAGCTCTGACACGCCTGAGTGAAGGCGTGGTCCCCAGCGAGGTCGCACTTTTTGCTCAGAGCGGTTTGTTGCGTGAATTGGGGGTGGCACCGGCCCTCGACGGTTGTGTCGGTTGCGGCAATTCCGCGGTGGCCGGCTTTTCCGCTGTAGACGGCGGCTTGCTCTGCTCGAAGTGTTATGGCGGCCACGGTTTCGCGGTCTCCTCCGCTGTGGTCGCGACATTGCGCGCTTTTGATAGCGGACATCCCTCCACGGAGATGACTCCGACGCTGGTGCGTGAGGTGGGGCGTGTCTACAAGCATCAATTGAAACATCATCTCGACTTGCCCGATCGTCTTTTTCGGCCGGTGCTACCACAGGAGGGCTCCGGTGAAGATTCTCGGCATTGACCACGGAAAGAAGAGGGTGGGAGTCGCCATCTCCGACGAGTCGGGGAAGTTGGCCTTGCCTCTGGAGGTCATCCCCGGGAAAGACCGCCACGCCTTGTTGACTCGAATCGTCGAGCTGGCCACTCTGCATAAGGTCTCCTGTGTCGTGGTAGGCCATCCTTTGACACTTCAGGGCGAATCCGGTCCCCAGGCCCGGCAGGCCGAGGATTTCGCCCAACGGCTGCGCCATAAATTGGAGTCGGAAGTCGTACTATGGGACGAGCGGATGACTTCGATTCAGGTCGATCGAGCCAGACCCGACGGCTCCAAAGGGGGTAAGGACGGGACGCGCGATATGATGGCGGCCGTCTTGATTCTGCAGACCTATCTCGATTCTTGGGAGCACGGTGGTTGCCCCCGTTGAGGCATTCCGGTTGGCTAGTGAAGAGTTTTACTGGCCGTCGTGATAGGATCCCACCAGCACTCTCCCATATCTTTGATGTCGGTAGCGGATCGTCCTAAAATATTCTCGACTTTGCGAGCCACCGTACCCGGGTCGAAGAAGAGTATGTAGAGTAATGGAACAAATAGAAATTGCCACACAACGAGTATCGTGGCGTTGAGAAAGTGAAAGAAAAAACCGGATGCCATGACAAGTAATTGCCAACGTCTTTGAAATATGAAGTAGCCTGCGTACAGCTCAAAAAGAATGGCGATAGCCGTCGCGGCATTAAGAAGTCCCATAGGTGGATCGAGTCGGCTAAGCCAGTAGCCTAATGGTGATGACCATTCGGAAATGAGGGCTTGCTCCAGAACTTCGCCGGAATGCCAGAAGGGGCTTGTGACCTTGGCGACGCCTGTTCCGAAGTACATTAGGGCAAGTTGGACACAGATAATCCGCTGAGTCCAAAGAGGCACACTGGTGGGAAGCCTCTTGTTTTTACGTCGTGCAAGCCACGCATCCACGGATAAGACGTTCGCGGCGGGGCTAGCTAGCATTACCCAGGAGATAATAAAAAGAACTTTGTCGTAGGAATAGGTGGCATGGTAGGTATAGGCATAGTAGTGGTAGATGAGAAATATGAGATACAGAGTTGTGGATACTCGATAAAATGCACCGAGGGTGAAGCCGACGATGGAAATTAGTAGAGACAGGTAGCAGAACCAAGCCTGTAGGGGGGAAGCGGAGCCCACGATGTATCCGATAAGGCGAGTCAGGGGGCTGGCGGTTAGTGACTCGTCGACATAGGGAAAAAAAAGCCCTTGTGTCGAGAAAAGTGTCGTCACATGGGGGAGAAATTTTAACCACATCATCAAGATGAACGAGCCCAGGCCGATGCGAATAAGAGCCAACGCGTGAGGAGGCCCCTCAGGAAACCAAAAAGTATTCCATATGCCGGCGAGGTGAGCTATCTGACGAGAAGCCAGGGCGGAAGTTTTTCGAGGCTCTGGTGTTGGGCTTTGAGAAGGGGACATCAGCGGGCCTTCCGGTTTAGGGCGTGTCATCAATCAACCTTCCGTCGCTACACTTGCCCGACGCCCCACTTCGTGGATGCCCGCGGAGGACAAAAATGTTGTACGTGTAGCTCGAAACGCCAATTGATGACACGCCTTAGTCATGGCCAATGAGGAGAAGCTTGGCCTCAGAAGTGTTGTGGAAATATCCCTCTCGACTTTCTGGCCACAGCTGGTAGTAGATCGCGACCTGCTGTACCGGTCTGTGAGGGTTTGCTTTGTTATAAATTTCGCGGAGTTTGCTCGCCATTTTCGCGTGGTGAGGCGGACGTCTTTCTATAGGGATTCCGTTGAGTGGAATTCTCGCATTGGCCTCTCCTAGCCAAACAGGAAATTCTTTATAGATGTTCAGGTCGACCATGTCGCTGGTGGGACGTGCGGGAACTTCAGCCGATCGGATGGGCAGTCCCCAAGCGCTGAAGCCGTTGTTGAGCTTGGTGTAGGTTTCGAAAACCGTGAAGTTATTGAAGACCGCGACCATCCACGGCATAGCGGGAAGCGAGCCGGCTTTTTGGTTGGGGAAAGTTGGTACTCGCAGACAAGCGGACAGGAATATATTGAGATTGCAGTAGAGGAACGTCAGGATAATGGCATTGGCCACGATTCGATTGGGTCGTGACGAGCGACGCTTGGACACTTCTCCAGATTCTGAAGCTTGGCCGTGTCTTCCTTTCAGCAAATTTTACAGGAAGACCAAGTGGTGACGCGAACCGCATAGCCCGATGAGAGCCCTTTTGCTATTGGTTCGACTGGGGATGGTCATGTCTTTGGTTGTGGGGGCTGGGGTCTTTTGGTTTTATAAGGAGATCTCGAGAGCCGGTAGCAGTGCGGGCAAACCTGTCGTCTTCGAGGTGGAGCCCGGCGTTAGTGGGCGTGACCTCGCCGAAGCCTTGGAAAATAAGGGCTTGGTCGCCAATGCGACAGCCTTTCGCTGGCTACTACGGATCAAAGAAAAGCGCGAGGGGGTGACTCTACGGGCTGGTCATTTCAAGATCGATCCCCGTCAGGACACTAAGGATGTTCTCGAGGAGCTATTGCACGGGGACACTTTGACCCGTAAGGCCACTGTCCCCGAAGGCTTCACCATGGAGCAGACCGCGGATTCTTTAGCCAAGCAGAAGATCTGTTCGGCGGAGGATTTCTGGAAGGCCGCGAACTCGAGTAGCCTCGGTCTCGGGTGGGAGTTCCCCAAAAAGCTCGAGGGCTACATCTTCCCCAGTACCTATGAGTTTCCATGGGAGTGTACCGGCGAGCAGGCGGTGCGCCAAATGACGGGACAGTTCCGCTCCAGCGTGGAGCCGGAGTGGAAAAAATATAAAGCCACGGCACCTTTGACCTTTCAAGACACCATCATCCTGGCGTCTTTGGTGGAGCGAGAGGCTCAGATCGCCTCCGAGCGGCCGACCATCGCGGGAGTCTACGTGAACCGCTTGCGCAAGGGTATGAAGCTCGAATGCGACGCGACAGTGCAGTTCGCGCTCGGTGAACAGAAGGCGGTTCTTCTGTACAGAGATCTCGAGATCTCTTCACCTTACAACACCTATCGTTACGCTGGCCTGCCGCCGGGGCCGATCTGCTCTCCCGGGCTCGATGCTATCAAGGCGGCTATGAATCCCAAGAAGAGCGATTATCTTTTTTATGTTCGTAACGACGTCAAAAATGACGGAAGTCATGTTTTTGGCCGAGATTTTTACGAGCACGAACAAAACATCGCGAAATATCAGCGTTAGGAGATTTGTCAGATGTCGACATTCGTTGTTGGGGTCGCGGGAGGCACCGGGTCCGGGAAGACAACTGTGGCCAGGAAGCTGGTGGACGAGTTCAAGGATCAGCCGGTTCGCTTGATTCCCCAGGATGCCTACTATAAAGATCTTAAAGGGCTGCCGCTGGAAGAGCGGGCTCAGGTCAACTACGATCATCCCTTGGCCTTTGACAATGAGCTTCTGGTTGCTCACCTCGACAATCTGATAGCCGGCAAGTCGGTGGAGCAGCCGATCTACAACTACCACACCCACTCTCGTTCCGAGGACACCATCACGGTGGAGCCCGCTACGATTGTGTTGGTTGAGGGCATTCTCGTCCTGGAGGACGAGCGACTGCGCCAGCGCATGAATATCAAGGTTTACGTCGATACCGACGCCGACGAGCGCTTCATTCGTCGCTTGCGTCGCGACTTGATCGAGCGAGGCCGTTCCATCGATTCCGTCATCGATCAATATCTAGGCTCGGTTCGCCCTATGCATCTGCAGTTTATCGAGCCGACCAAGAGGTACGCCGACGTGATCGTACCCGAGGGTGGGGCTAATCACGTGGCGATCGACCTTCTAGCCTCAAAGATTCGTGCTATTTTGCACGAACCCGGAGTGATCGAGCGATAGCTGGTGCTCGAATTTGTTCTCACGGCAATGGCTTACGAAGGAAAACGATCCGGCCTATGGAAAACCCTTCTGAGGCCCTCATGGCTAAATTCTTTTGGCGTCGCGACTGCGGACGCGGGTTGTCACACTAAGATCAAAAATGGAGTCACGAAATGCTCGCAAGCTCTAGGGAAGAGTTAGGATCGCTGCTTGTAGAGGAAGGGTTTATCACAGCCCGCCAACTCGACAAGGCGATGGAAAAGTCGGAGAGTTCGGGAGATAACCTGCAAAAGGTGCTCATCTCCATGGGCTTCGTCACGGAAAAAGACGTGGTTCAGACTCTTGGGGCCAAGATGGGTGTCCACTTTGTGGACCTCGAGAAGATGCAGCTCGATCCAGAACTGGCTCGTCTGATTCCAGAAGACTTGGCGCGTCGCTATAAGGTTGTGCCGATCGCTCAAGATGATCAAAATCGCCTGACGCTGGCCATGATGGATCCTCGCGACGTGCTCGCGACCGACGACATCAGTTTGATCACCGGTTTTAACATCAGTCCGGTGATCGCGACTGAAGAGGCTATCCTCAAGTCTATCAATCAGCAGTACGGAGTCACGGACCTGGTCGAGGTCGAGGAGACGGTGAAGGATATCTCGGCTCAAGATTTCGGTAACATGGACTTCGAGGACGACATGGATGAGGAGATCGCCCTCGACAAGCTCAAGGAGATGGTCGACGAAGCTCCGATCGTGCGTGTCGTGAACTTGATTATCTCCCAGGCCATCAATGATAAAGCTTCCGATATTCATATCGAGCCGGAGGCCAAGTCGGTGCGAGTGCGTTACCGAGTCGACGGTGTGTTGCACGACGTGATGAGCCCTCCTAAGCATATCCAGGCTCCGATGGTCAGTCGTATCAAGATTATGGCTAATATGGACATCGCGGAGCGCCGTGTGCCTCAAGACGGTAAGATTCACTTGACCCATGACGGGCGCGAGTTTGACCTCCGTGTTTCCACGATCCCCACGGTCCACGGCGAGAAGACCGTTATGCGTATTCTCGATAAGAGTAATGTTATGTTGGGGCTCAATAAACTGGGCTTCTCTCAGGATAATCTTGAACTCTGGGAAAGCGTGGTCGACAAGCCTTACGGAATGCTGTTGGTGACAGGCCCGACCGGATCTGGAAAATCGACAACTCTTTACTCGTGTCTCAATAAACTAAATTCTGGAGACAAGAACATTATCACCGTGGAAGACCCGGTGGAGTATCAAATTCAGGGTATTAACCAGGTTCAGACCAACAATAAAGCGGGCTTGACCTTTGCCTCGGCGCTGAAGTCCTTCTTGCGTCAAGACCCCGACATCATCATGGTCGGTGAGATTCGTGACGGCGAAACGGCGAAGATCGCGGTTGAAGCCGCTCTGACCGGTCACTTGGTGCTCTCGACTCTGCATACCAATGATGCGACAGGCGCTATCTCGCGTCTCGTCGAGATGGATGTCGAGCCGTTTCTGGTCTCCTCGGCTCTTGTCGGAGTGTTGGCGCAGCGGCTCGCTCGTTGTATCTGTCCCAATTGTAAGGAGAGTTACACTCCTCCGGTTGAGGCGGTTCGAAAGATGGGCATGGCTATGTTCGGCGATACGGATATTCAGTTCTACAGAGGGCGTGGCTGTGATCACTGCAAGATGACTGGATACCGAGGTCGTAGTGGGATCCACGAGGTGTTCGCTCCTTCGGATCGCACACGTCAGTTGATTCTCAATCGAGCGTCTTCCACCGAAATCCGGCAGGCCGCGGTGGAAGAAGGAATGAAGACGATGCAAGACGATGGACTTCAAAAGACCTTGAGTGGGGTGACCACAATGGAAGAGTGTCTGCGAGTCGTGTTTATCGAAGGCTAGGAGGCTGCTCTTAGACTCGAGAGAATGTCGGAAAAGAAAAGGGGCACTGGAAAGTGTCCCTTTTCAGGCAGATATCGCTAGTTGAATAGCGAATTCGGCGGGCAAGCGGCTTTCTCGCGCGAGGGATAGAAGGAGAATGAGTAAGGTATGGCATTAGCGCAATCATTGAGATTCACCATGGACGATCTGCTTCGGCTGGTTGTGGAGAAAGGGGCCTCCGATCTCCATCTGACTGTGGGGTTGCCGCCGGTTTTTCGGATTAACGGCAAGCTTGTTCCTACCGAGTACGCGCGTATGTCTCCGGAGGAGACAAAGCGATTGGTCTACTCTATTCTCAACGATAAGCAGAAGGAAAAGTTCGAGAAGACCTGGGAACTCGACTGTTCACACGGTGTAAGGGGATTTGGTCGTTTCCGCGTCAATGTTTACCGGCAGCGAGGGGCCGTCGGAGCCTGCTTGAGGGCGATCTCCAGCCGTGTCATGCAGCGCGAGGAGCTCATGCTTCCTCCTATCGTGGAGCAGATTGTGCACCGTCAGCATGGGATGATTTTGGTTACTGGAGCCACGGGGGCCGGCAAGTCGACAACGCTGGCTTGTATGCTCGACACGATTAATCGTGAGAAGAAGTTTCATATCATCACGATCGAGGATCCTATCGAGTATATGCATCCTCACAAGATGTCGATGATCAATCAGCGTGAGGTCGGGCAGGATACCCAGAGCTGGGCCAATGCCTTGCGTGCCACGCTTCGCGAAGATCCCGACGTTATTTTAGTGGGTGAGATGCGCGATCAGGACACTATCCAGGGAACGATGACCGCGGCGGAGACGGGGCATTTGGTGTTTTCGACGCTCCATACCTCGGATGCCGCTCAGACTGTCGACCGAATTGTCGACGTTTTTCCGCCTCATCACCAGCACCAGATAAGGGTTCAATTGTCCTCTGTTCTGGAGGCTGTCTTCTCTCAGCAACTCGTCGCACGTGCTAAAGAAGACGGGCGAGTTCCCGCTATCGAGGTGTTGATCGCGACGCCAGCGATGAGGAATCTGATTCGCGAGGGTAAAACTCACCAAATTTATAATGCGATTCAGACGGGGGGCTCCCAGGGAATGCAAACGATGGAGCAGTCCTTGTTTGAGCTCGTGAAAAAGCGCCTTATTACCCCGGAAGAGGCGATGGACTGCACCATGCACCCCGAAGATTTAAAACGAATGCTTGATCAGAGGAAAGGTTAGAAAAGCTGCGAACATCTCACCTTGGGTTAGGTTACAACCGGGCTTGCTCGGTCGAGGAAGGAGAATAGGTATGAGCATGATTTGGTGGCTCGTTCCGCTGGCCATTATTGTCACTGGCCATCTGACGCAGATCTAAATGGAATTGATGTATGAGAGAGAAAGCACTTAGGGAGGTTGGCTCGGATGCCAGTATTTGTTTATGAGGCAAGAGACGCCAGCGGTCAGCGAGTAAAAGACACGATCGAGGCTGCCAACCGTAAGGCGGCGACTCAGCGTCTGCAGGAGCAGAGACTTACCATTATCTCACTCGATGAGAAGGCTGGTGGCGCTGCTGGTGGAGACGTGGGTGCGTTTCTTGACCGATTCAAGAGGGTCAATGAGCAAGCTCTCACGGTGTTCAGTCGGCAGTTCGCGACGATGATTAACGCTGGTCTGGCAATGGTTCGATGTCTCGATATCTTGTCCGAGCAGACGGAGGATAAGAAGCTTCAGACGACCCTTGACCAGGTCCGTAAGGATGTCGAGGGTGGGCAGACGCTCTCTGCCGCCCTCGCGCGGCATCCCTCGGTGTTCTCTACTCTCTACATCAGCATGGTGAAGGCGGGAGAGATGGGCGGTGTGCTCGATGAGGTGCTCGAGCGTCTCGCTGGCTTTATGGAGAAGGACTATTCTCTTAAAAAGAAAGTTAAGTCCGCGCTCACTTACCCGGTCGTTATTTTGGTGATGGCGCTGGGTATCGTGTTCTTCCTGGTGACTTACATCTTGCCGACTTTCGTCGAGTTGTTTAAGGGGATGAATCTTAAGCTGCCCTTGCCGACGAAGATTCTTATCGCGATTACCGAAGGTGCGCGAAACCCCATGATCGTAGGTCCGGCTTTGGTGCTTTTGGTGGTGGGGATTATCGGTCTAGGCAAGTATATCAATACCCCTGTGGGACGTAAGCAATTTGACTTGTTGAAGTTGAATGTCCCAGTTTTCGGCCTACTGACTAAGAAGGTCGCGATTTCTCGCTTCTGTCGCACCTTGGGTACCCTGCTCAGTTCCGGAGTTCCTATTATGCAGGCCCTTGAGATCGTCGGGAAGGCTTCCGGTAACGAAATTATCGCGATGACCGTGACTAAGGTTCGCGAGAGTATCCGCGAGGGTGAGTCCATCGCTTCCCCACTTGGTGCGAGCGGACTTTTCCCTCCCATGGTGACCCAGATGGTCGCGGTAGGTGAGGAAACTGGTAATTTGGATGCGATGCTAGGCAAGATTGCCGACTTCTACGATACCGAAGTCGAGTACTTGTTGGCGTCTTTGACGTCGATGCTCGAGCCGATCATGATTGTCGGCATGGGTGGTATTGTCGGCTTTATTGTGATCTCTGTGTTCCTTCCGCTCTACCAGTTGATCGGTAACCTCGGTTAGGAGTACCTCGTTGAGGACAGAAAAGGGAACGGGTTTCGCCGTTCTCTTTTTTGCTTTCTGGGCGAGGTTGCGCACGGTTGATGGCTAGTTCGGATGCCGATGGTGAAGAAGAAGAGCTTTTCCGTCGCTATTGTCAGGACAGGGATGTTGCTTCTCGCGACCAAATCTTTGCTCGCTATCTCAACTTGGTGGACTCGGTGGTTTGGTCTTATGCTCGCTCGCATCGGGGAGAGCGCGAGGATTTGCTGCAGGTCGGCTATTTGGGTCTGTTGGGGGCGATCGAACGTTTTGATCCTGTTCGCGGTGTCCGTTTCACGACCTATGCGGGACACTGTATCCATGGGGAGATTCGTCACTTTGTTCGTGACAAGACAGAGACCATACGGCGTCCGCGCTGGATGAGACAGTTGTCGGCTAAAGTCGCCGGCTTTTTGGAAGCCTTCCTTCAGGAGAATGCCAGGCTGCCGACTCTCACGGAAATCTCCGGTGCGCTCAATATCTCCGAAGACGGAGTCGTCGCGATTCTTAGGGCCAAGAAACCGCTATCTTTCGATGGGGAGGAGGGAGGGGGGGAGCGTTTTGAGAGTATTCGAAGTTTGCGGCCCGTCTCTTTTCGTCTGCCTATCGAGGAACGAATCTCTTTGAGTCAGGCTTTCGAGAAGTTGCTGGAGGTGGAGCAGAAGGTCGTTTACTTGTTTTTTGTGCGCGATCTCACTCAGCGTCAGATCGCCGGAAGGCTCTCTTTACCGCCGCGAAAGGTGTCGCGGGTTATGCAAGGGGCGCTGGAAAGGCTTCGTAGATTTTTGGACTTTGATGAAGTTACGGAAAGTTGAGAGGAAATGAAAAAAAAGTTAAGAAGATGTGTCCAAGTTTCTGGTATAGGGGTATAACAGAAACTGCGGGCCTTGGTCCGCAAATCCAAAAGGAGGAAGCTGAATGCTTTCAAAAATCAGACGCAGAAGCGGTGGTTTTACCCTCATCGAGCTGATGATCGTTATCGCGATTATCGCAATCCTCGCAGCAATCCTAGTTCCGAACTTCATTCGTGCTCGTGCTCAGGGTCAGCTCACCGCTTGTAAGTCCAATCTCAAAAACATCGGTACAGCGATGGAAATGTATTCCACCGACTGGTCCGGTAAGTACCCGGCGGGCATTGGTACTTTGACGCCCAACTACCTTAAGACTGTTCCGATTTGTCCGGCCTCTGGCTCGGACACCTATACGGGTAGCTTTGCTTCAGGAACGGGTGCTCCCGGAAACCCTGGTGGCACCTATCAGGACTACTACTACGTTTCTTGTGTGGCCGATACCCACCTGTCGGTCAATGTCAGTGGAGCCTATCCCGCCTATAACGGTATTGTTGGTCTGATTGAGCGTCAACCTTAGTCTGTCAACTGCCAACTTTGCTAAAAGCTCGGCCGCTTGGTCGGGCTTTTTTTTTAGGTTGCGCCATTTAAGGTGTGCCAGGTAGGGAGGGCTACCCTTGGAGTTACTGCGGGTGCAAGCGGCCGCAGGAGGATCCAAGGGGCAGCGTAACGCCTTCTATGAGAAGGCCATCTTTGTCAAGGGGGTCACCTTGGTGACCTGGTGTCTACCTGCTCGTTGGTTTGGAAAACTCTCTTGGGGTCACGCTTCTATTCGCACTCTTATCGGGCTCTGCCTGCGTGCACGTTGGGGTCCGCCGAGTGAAGGTGCTGCTATCTGCGGCCCGCAATCATTGTTGCTAGGCGTTACGCGCAGTCACCTGAACACGACAGAGAGTTAACTTTTCCTGAGCTTGCTCTTGATTTTAGCTAGCTAAGC
>JBBCJA010000002.1:0-41635 GCA_037189585.1 Selenomonadaceae bacterium
GCTTAGCTAGCTAAAATCAAGAGCAAGCTCAGGAAAAGTTAACTCTCTGTCGTGTTCAGGTGACTGCGCGTAACGCCTAGCAACAATGATTGCGGGCCGCAGATAGCAGCACCTTCACTCGGCGGACCCCAACGTGCACGCGGGCAGAGCCCGATAAGAGTGCGAATAGAAGCGTGACCCCAAGAGAGTTTTCCAAACCAACGAGCAGGTAGACACCAGGTCACCAAGGTGACCCCCTTGACAAAGATGGCCTTCTCATAGAAGGCGTTACTGACAGTGTCTCAAAGGTGCTTTCATGGCAAAGATCATCCCCCATCTCTGGTTCGACCATCAGGCTATCGAGGCCGCCGACTTCTACACCTCGGTCTTTCCTGGTTCCAAGAAGCTCGACGGCGCGACACTCCAAGACACCCCCTCAGGAACCGTGAACATCCTCAATATCGAGCTTTTTGGTCTGCCCCTTCAGATGATCAACGCGGGACCATACTTCAAGCCGAACCCTTCCATCTCGTTTATGGTTCACTGCCAATCGCCGGCTCAAGTCGACGAGCTTTGGAACAAGTTGCTCCAGGGCGGTCAGGCCCTGATGCCGCTCGACACCTATCCTTTCAGTGAAAGGTACGGTTGGCTGAGCGACCGCTACGGTTTCTCCTGGCAGCTCCTACCAACGCCCGAGATCGCCCCTGCCATCTCTCCGACCCTGATGTTCGTTGGGGACAACTGCGGCCGCGCCGAGGAGGCGATCAGCACCTACTCGAAACTCTTTCCGCACTCCCAGGTGGAACTGATGGAGCGTTATCTCGAGCACGAAGAGCCCGATCGTCCCGGCACCGTCAAACACGCCAGGTTCATCCTTGATGGCCAGAGGTTCGCCGCCTTGGACAGTGCCTATCCTCACCAATTTGACTTCAACGAAGCCGTCTCCCTAATGGTCCATTGCCGGGACCAGTCCGAGATCGACCACTACTGGGTAGCCCTCTCGGCGGTACCTGAGTCCGAGCAGTGCGGCTGGCTGAAAGACAAATTCGGAGTCTCTTGGCAAGTCGTGCCCGCGGCGCTCGACCGAATGATGACCGAAGGAGATGGAGAGGCTATCGCCCGCGTGACCCAAGCCTTCCTCAAAATGAAAAAATTCGAGCTGGCCGAGTTGGAGAAGGCCTACAGAGGCTAGGCGAGAAAGCGCGCCCAACCTTCCAGCGCGCCGCGCGCGCGGTATCAACCGAGGAGTTCATGTCCATGAAATTTCGTAAAGCCATCATCACTCTGGGGATCATCGCGGCGGTAACCACCTTGGCCCAGGCCAAGGAGCCGATCAAGCCTCCCACCGGTGTCGAATCTCCCCAAGTCGCACGCACGTTGATCCAGGCGCCAGTCTCAGGAATCGACATGAGCGCGGTGGACAAGTCGGTGCGCCCCCAGGACGATTTCTTCCGCTACGTCAACGGTACATGGCTCAAGACCACGGAGATTCCGGCCGATAAGTCGCGTTACGGGATGTTCAATCTGCTCGACGACCAAACTCAGGAACAGCTCAAAACCATCATTTTCGAGGCCGCCGAGAAGAAAGCCGCCGCCGGCAGCAATCCCCAAAAGCTGGGGGACATGTACGCCAGCTTCATGGACGAGAAAAAGATCGAGTCGCTAGGAGTCGACCCCATCGCGGGTGACCTGGCTCAAATAGCCAAAGCCAAAGACCATAACGATGTCGCTCGTGTTATGGGATATCTTGATACCATCGGCGTCTCCAACCCTTTCGGCTTCTACATCTATCCTGACGCCAAGAATCCCGGCATCTACGGTTTCTGGCTCAGTCAGAGTGGGCTGACTCTTCCCGACCGTGACTACTACCTCAAAGACGACGAGAAGTTCAAGACGATTCGCGAAGCGCTCAAGACCTATGCCGGTCAAATTTTGGCCCAGGCGAACTATCCTGGAGCCGAGGAAGCAGCCCAAAGAATTCTAGACCTGGAAATCGAGATCGCCAAGCGCCACATGACCAAAGTGGAGAGCCGCGACGCGGAGAAGAACTACAACAAGCGAAAGGCTAAAGAAGTTCAGGAACTGCTGACGGAATTCAACTGGCCTCTCTACGCTAAAGCCGCCGGCGCCGATCACATCGAGGAGATGATCGTGCGCAACTATCCTTACTTCGAGAGCTTCGGAGAGCTCTTCGCTCAGACGGACGTTCAGGCGTGGAAAGATTACATGGCGTTCCGCGTTCTTAACTCCTACGCACCCTCACTCTCCAAAACGTTTGTCGACCTCCACTTCGGATTTCACGGCACCACGGTCAACGGCACCCCCGAGCAGGAGCCGCGCTGGAAGCGAGGCGTCAACGCGGCGAGCGGTGCGCTGGGAGAGGTACTGGGACAAGAGTACGTGGCTCGTCATTTTAGCCCTCAAGCCAAGCAGAGAATGGAAAAGCTGGTCGCCAACCTGATCGCGGCCTACGGCGAGAGTATCCAGGAATTGGCCTGGATGTCCGATGAGACCAAGACCAAGGCCTTGGAGAAGCTCTCCAAGTTCAAACCGAAGATCGGTTACCCCGATAAATGGCGCGATTATTCCAAGCTAGAGATCGCCGCCGAAGACCTGGTCGGGAACAAGAAGCGCTCAGCCAAATTCGAGCACGACTACGATCTGTCTCGAGCCGGCAAGCCGGTGGATCCGGCCGACTGGAGCATGACTCCCCAGACGGTCAACGCCTATTATAGTCCGACCCGCAACGAGATCGTCTTTCCCGCGGCCATCTTACAACCTCCATTCTTCAACCTGGAGGCCGATGACGCGGTCAACTACGGCGGCATTGGAGGAGTGATCGGACACGAGATCGGACACGGGTTCGACGACCAGGGCTCCAAGTACGACGGCGGTGGAAACCTGCGCGACTGGTGGACAGCCGAGGACCGCAAGGCTTTCGACGCTCTGGGCGACAGGTTGGCCGCTCACTACGACGGCTACTCCCCCATCGAGGGGATGCACGTTAACGGACGCTTAACCCTGGGTGAAAACATCGGAGACTTGGCCGGGGTGACCATCGGCTATCGGGCCTACATCCGCTCGCTAGAGGGGAAAGAGCCACCCGTCCTCGATGGACTGACCGGACCTCAACGATTCTACATGGGTTGGGCTCAGGTCTGGCGCGGTAAGATTCGCGAAGACGCTCTCCGCTCACGGCTGCTCTCGGACCCTCACTCTCCCGCCGAATACCGAGTGCTAGGCCCGCTCAAACAGGTCGATCCTTTCTACCAGGCCTTTGGGGTCAAAGAAGGCGACGGCATGTACCTCCGCCCGGCCGAGCGGGTCAAGATCTGGTAACACTGTATCGAAATATTTCCAGAAAGCCTACGACTCACCTCACCATGGCGAATCGCAGGCTTTTTTTATGTCTTCTTCTAGCCCTGACAACCCAAGTTTGGGCGGACATACCCTTCATGATACCAGACCCACCCGATCCGTACATCACCACTGAAGCCCTAGAGCACAAACTCAAACTCACCCCCGATCAGGCCTGGCTCTGCCAGAGCTATCTGAAAGCGGTCTACTTGGAAGAACGCCGCGAGGAGCAACTCTGGGCAGGGTCTAAGAGGTCGATGACATCCCAATCAAGCATCGAAGTCAACCCTCACTTTCGCAAACTGGCCTTACTAAAATCCCAAGAGCAGATGCTGAAGAAGCGGCTACAAAAACTTGGAGTCACGCCGATGGAAAGAGAGGAAATCAAGCCGGGCCAGAGTTCTCTGGACCCCTCCCTTGAAAGACCCGTGGTGGGTTCCTCTCATCTCTTGGCCTTGCTCTTTCTCTCTAGTGGAGCTCTCTTGGGGCTGCGTCGGATGTTATCCAATCCGAATCGAGGGGAATAAAGGCTGTTGACTCTCGACCGACCTCCTATGCGACGCGCAATTCTGCTCATACTACTAACCCTGCTTACCGCGCTGTCTTCTCACGCGGACATCCCTGTGATCGATCCCGAAACACGGATCGATCCGCGTGTCACGAGGGAGTCCCTCGAGGCGCAGCTCAAGCCACTTTCTGAAGCGAAGAAAGTCCAACGGGTCCAGCGTCTCCTACAAAATCTCTATCCGCAGCTGAGGCTGGCCGAACAGATCATCAAGAACATCGACGGACTCGATCCCAAGACAAAGGCCGATCCAAGGTTTTCGAAAGAGTACGAGAAGTACCAGAGTGACGCGAAGCAACTTCGAGTCAGCGAAGCCATCCTTAAGGAGTGGCTCCAGCGGCGGGGGATCAAGCCCGAACCTGAGCGAGGGCCTAGCTTTAGAAAAAGAGAGTCGCAAAACCCGGAGACCCATCCTGTTGTGGGCTCCACCCACCTCATCGCACTGGCCTTCCTAGCGGGCGTGGCACTACTCGGCTTACGGCGTTTCCTGGCATGATCGGAACCTCAACCATGTCTGGAGAAAGAGACATTCGACCCGCCTTTGTGGCCTTGGGATTGATGTGTCTTCTGGGAGCCGGCATAGCGGCGGCTCCCGTCCTTGTGGCCACCCTCTCGGTGGGCTTTTTAGCAGGCCCTCACAACCTGATGGAAGCACGCTACCTGCTCGGCCGTCTGCCCGGTCGCGCGGGGAAACTCAAAACCTATTTTTGGCTCAGCCTGGTCGGGATTGTCTTCCTCGGCTTCAGCTCTCTCGCTCTTCCGTTTTTTCCCGACATCACTATCTATCGAGTTTGGAACGCGGCCCTGATCGCTTGGGTCGCGGCTCTCGCCGCCTTGCGCCGAACCGAGAACCCTCGAAGGGACTGGCCCTGGCTTGAGCCGCTAGCCTTGATGGTGATAGGAGCGATGTGGGCCTGGCCCACATTATTCACTCTGGTCCTGGTCCTGGGCCATCCGGTCCTGGCTCTCGTCATCCTTGGACGAGAGCTGCGCGCCTTCCGGCGACCGGAGCTCCGGGTTTACTACCAGGTGATGGCGACGGTGCCCATCGGTCTTTTCGTCATGTTGTCCGGGCTGCACCAGCAAGGGCAGATGACAAGTGACGAGATCCGCTCGTTCTTCACACTCTCCTCGGGCTCTCCGGTCTTTCTGGCTGCCCACACCTACCTCGAGCTTTTACACTACGCCGTCTGGATCGGCATTCTGCCGTGGCTTGCTTCCATTACTCGGCGAGAGAAGCTGGCGTTTTTTCCCGCTCTTCGCAAAAGTGCTCGACGACTCTTGGCCGCCCGCGCCTTCCTGGTCCTGGGTGTGGTGGTCACGACCTTACTTTGGTGGGGTTTTAGCATCGATTTCGAGACGACCCGCGACCTCTATTTTCGACTCGCCATCTTCCACGTGTTGGTGGAATTTCCGTTCCTTCTCAGGTTGATTTAGGCCGTGCTCACCGTCCCGCACCTCTTTGTGGTCTATTTGGGACTGACTCTTCTCCTGGAAGCCCCTGTTTACGCGACACTTCTGTCCCACCGGCGATGGAAGGAGAGGATCGTCTTTTGGCTGGCGGCCAACATCTACAGCTATCCCGCCGTCTTCTACTACTTCCCCTATCTCGACTGTTCGGCGCTGACCCGCGAACTCTTGGCGGAGATCTGGGCTCCTCTGTGTGAAATCGTCGTGGGTGCCATCATCCTCCCCCAATTCAGTCGTCGAGACGCGTTGACCGTGGTGGTGGCCAATCTCGTCTCCTGGCAACTCGGGAAAGTCTTGCTTCTGTACGGCTAGCGAGGGAGCGAGCCGTCTTTTACCACCAGAGGCAGGGACAGTTGCTCGGCGAGCTTTTCTCCCCTTCTTTTCGCATCTTCATCGGACCTGAAGCGAAAAAGCTCCACGCTCGACTGAAGGAATCCCTCTGATTTGGACACGCTCTCCTGAATACCGGAAAGAGGTTCCGAACTCACCAGGAAAACAGACCGATAAGTTCGCCTCGTCTTACCCGTCGACACCCTTTTGTCAGCCACCGTCACGGACTCGAACAAAGCCAGAGGAGTGCGGTTCTCTTTCTCAGGAAACCAGAGATACTTGCTGCTGCTGACCAAGAGGCCTGCCTCGAGATCTATGTGCATGCGTGCTCGTCGAAAAAGCAGCAGAGTGCCTGCCCAAACGAAGGGCGCGCCGAACAGCAGAAACGTCGGTAGCTGGAGAAGCCCTTGGGCCCCATCTTCCCCAAAGAAGGCCATCAGCGGTAACCCCAACCCGAATATCAGACAAAACCACCCGACGCCAGAGTCGAGACATCCCCTTCTGCCTTCCGACACTATGATCTTCGTAGCTTCGCGGTTCATCCATATCCAGTTGGCGGTCTCCCCAACTCCTCCTTTGAATCGCCAGCGGCCTTATCAAAAAGACCCGGCCTGTACGACCGGGTCTTGTGAGCACCGCCTGACGGTGGAGTTAGGCGCGCGGAGCCACGGCGTTAGCCGCGTTCACCCGACCGCCGCTGACGCTGAAGTTCTCCAAACCGGCGATCTTGTCCGAACCATCGATCAGGCGGCTCTTGATCTCCTCGTGGCTTGCGTCGGGATGAGCCGACATGATGAGGCCAGCGACGCCTGCCACGAAAGGAGAAGCCATCGAGGTTCCGCTCAAAAGGTGGTATCCTCCACCATTCTTGGTGGAGAGAATGTCCTTACCCGGAGCGGTCACGTCCACCGAGGTCTTACCATAGTTCGAGAACGAGGCCTTGGCATCGTTGTGGTCGGTCGCGCCCACGGCGACCATGTTAGGGATGTCGAAGCCCATCGGATAGAAGGGAGAGCGATCGGTGTCGGCGCCGTTATTTCCAGCCGCGGCGATGTGCAAAGCCGGAGAGGCTTTGTAAGCATCTTCGGTGGCCTTGTTCAGACGCGATCCGCCCCAGGAATTGTTGGTGATATCAGCGCCCATCTTCGTCGCATACAACGCCGCGCGGATAGCGCCGTCAGTGGTGATGCGCCCGCCGCTATCGATCTTAAGAATCATCAGACGAGCATCCTGGTTGACTCCCGTCACTCCAATGCCGTTGTTTCCGACAGCTCCGATAGTTCCGGCGACATGGGTTCCGTGACCCACGACATCGTCAGGACTTCCATCGTCATCACCGGCATCGTAGCCGTGGACGTCGTCGATCACACCGTTTCCGTCATCGTCGATACCGTTACCGGGAATCTCGCCCGGGTTGACCCACAGATTCCCCACCAGATCGGGGTGGTCGAGGTCGGCACCGCTGTCAATGATAGCGATCAAGGGACCGTTGGCGCTGCCATCTCCAGTCGTCACCTTCCAGGCATCGACAACCTTGGCGTCGGCTCCAACCTTGCCGCCAGTCTGTCCGTTGTTCTGAAAACCCCAGAGCTTGGGGTCGAGGTCGTTGGGAACTTGCTTCGGGGCGTCGTCGAGGAAGTGGAGGACGTCGTTGCTCTCGGCGTAGGCCACACGCTCGTCGTTTTGCATCGCGGCGATCGCTTCGGCTGTTGTGATACCAGCAGAGAGTTTTATGCGAATCAGGTCGCCGTCGAAAGACTTGTAGATGTTCTGAGGAACGTCGAACGTCTCCACGATCTCCCCGCCATACTCACCAGCGAAATCGTTAAACAGGCCGCCCTGGCCGGAACGCAGTTTGACGATGACTTCGCCCTCCACGTATTCGCCCTGGCCGATGTCGGCCGCGACCGCGGCCACGGCGGCCGGGGCGAGGCTGGCGATACGGACGGGAAGGGCCTGAAAGCTCGCGTTCTCAGAGGGGACCGAAGCGGTCTCCGCCTCCACCTTGGAAGCCTTGGGTTCGACGCTAACACGACTAGGGGCGACCAGAGCCTGGGTTTGAATGGCGGGACGAATCTGCATGACGGGACCTCTATTTACAAAAGATTACCGGTCCAAGATAGCCTCTTCACAGGGTCGCTGATGTTGCCGTCTTGTAACCCGATCCTCAGACCGCCGTCGTTCTCTTCAAGTCCAGTAGGGCGGACACCACCACACCGCCCACCACTAGCGCGATTCCGAGCACGGCGCCCGCGCTCGGATGGGCCTTAAATAGGACCACGTCCCAAAAGAGTGCCAGTATGACGCCCAAGTAGCTGACGATGCTGACCGCCGCGGGACGTCCGTGTTGGTAAGAAAGCGTCATGAAGTACTGAGCCGCCTGCACGAACACGCCCGTCATGATCAGGGTCAGCCACTCCATCGCTGTCGGCGGGACCCATTCGGCGATCGTGAAGGGCAAGGTCAAAGGGCAGGTGATCAAAGGGAAGTAGAACATGATGACCTGCGGGTCCTCACTCTGCTTGAGCCGAGCGATACAGTTGTAGGCCAGCGCCGCGCTGATAGCTCCGAAGACTCCAACGCCCAATTGCGACCACCCCACGCTAGGCTCGAATCCCTTCATCACCGCGACTCCAGAGAAGCTGACCAGAAAGCAGAGCCAGCGCGCCGCTCCGACACTCTCTCCCAGGATCAATCCGCTGATCAAGGCGGTGAAGATGGGCGACAGGTACTGCAGGACCGTGGCCGAGGCCAACGGCAAGTCGTGAAGAGTGGTGAAATAGGCTACCAGCCCTCCCGTGCCAAAGAGTCCGCGCAGGGCCAAAAGCCCCCGACGCCGACCCCACAAATAGGTGCCCTGAGCTCGGATAGTGGCAAAGCAGAGCAGGCCCGCGATAAAGGCGCGAACAAAGACCACCTGGACAACCGGAAGCCTGGGTGTCAGCTTGACGCAGACGGCCATGGCGGAAAAAAAGAAGGCCGCTACGGCCATCTGCCAGAGAGCTTTTTTCAAATCGGACTCACCAGAGCCATCCGTTCGAACTCGGCTTGCTTCTGGCCGGAATAGAGATGGTCTCGATCAGCTTAGCTGGGGGTTGAGGTTCGTTGCTATCGTATGGGACAGGAACCGGACGCCCCCAGTTCTCGACGTTGAGGTCTCCGTTAGGAAAGAGCTCCACCACCGTGAAACCGTAGTATCCCTTACCGTCGAGATTGAAATCTCCCGAGGTCAGGCTTCCTCCGTTACCGGCGATCACCTGAGGCACACCCGACCTGGTTCTGCGGTAGTCCCAAAGATGGAAGTGCGAGGTGAGAAAGGCTCGTACTTTGGAGTAGCCCCCCATCAACCGGTCCATCTCCTCACACTCCCCATCGCGGATCATGTCTCCCGGAAGGTCGGGTCGAACGACCGGCTTATGGCCCAAGAGAAAGACGTGGCGAATCGACGGGTCTTTCTCCGCCTTCTCTAGCTTGACTTCGATCCAGTGGAGCGGCACATCTCCGATCGTCTTATCGTCAATGAACGTGTCCGTGTTGAGACAGATGAAGAGCACGTCCTTGTCCCGCACGGTGAAGGAGAAATAGCTCTGATCGTGGGTCAGCTCATCGGGATTGGACCCTGTGGTTTTGGGCCCGTCGTTCCACAAGAGATAAGGAGCCAGGACATCCTCCCAAACCGGTAGGGTCTCGGGATTCGGGCGGTCGGTCCACTTCTTGGTCACCGGGTCCTGGTCAGAGGTCAACACCTCGTGATTGCCCACGATCGGAACCATCACCGTGGCGCTTTTGGAAAACTCGGTGGAACGATAAAACTCAAGCCATGCGGTCAGCTGCTCTCGCAAGATCTCAGAGCCGACCGCGTAGTTGGTGACGATATCCCCCACCCAGAAAAGATAGGCCGGTGGATTCTTGGAAAGGTCGGCGTAGGTCTGTAGAAACTGTTGGCGATTGGCGGTGCTGGGATTGTCCGGCGTCAATTCCGTGAAGCCGATACGGTTACAGCCGATAAAGGCGAATCGCAGGTGCGGAGTCGCGGCCGGCTTAGGCTTGGCCTCCGCTTCGCTACGGAACGCTTCGCTTTCGGCCCAGGCCGACACGGTGAAGAGAACAACAAGAAGGCTGATCAGCAAATGCTTCTTAGACACGCCGTCCGCGTTCTGCTACTTGGGCGAACTCCCTTTGAACCTTAGTAAGGAACGAGATACCACGCGCCTACTGCTGGTACTTCTTCTTTCGCCGCAGTATCGGAAGCTCCAAGTAAGTATAGGAAAGCCAAGCCAACACGATCGAAATGATAAAAGCCAAACATCGAGTCAAGATGGTATCGCCCATCAAAGTCTCACAGCTCACGTGAATCGGAATGTGAAACAGATACAGCCCGTAAGACACCTTTCCCAGAAATCGTAACCAGGTCATCTCCAGGAAGCTATGATAAAGTTTCAAAGAAGGGACAGTCGTCGCCCAAACAAGCCCTCCGAAGGCAAAGCCCCAGAAAGTGCCCGTCAAATTATACAGGTCGAAAGAGCCGGGGTTGAACACCACAAGTGCGAAGACCACAAGAATATAGAAGTTCCAAAAGAAACTCGTCCACTTATGACTCGATGTAACGATGTTTCGAGGTCGCTCCAGTCGAATAAGCGCCAGCAATCCACCAACCAACAGAACCTGAGCATGAGTGTCCGTGGAGAAATAGATGCGTCTCACGGAAAAAGAATGAGTGATGATCCACCACCGATACGCTTCCCAAATCAACAAAAGCACGATGAGCGGGCGAATAGGATAGCGGCACCGGGTCTTCTCGCAAAGCCATACGAACACGAGGGGCCAGACCGTGTAAAACTGCTCTTCGATGGCAAGCGACCACATTGGGTAAAAGGGATTTGTATCGCGGTCCGTGGGTAGTCCGTTAAAGGCTACTCCGAGATTCGTCGTGTATGTCAGGATATAGGGAATCATCCATGTCGGAAAAACCAGCCACCCCAGCAAACTAGCAAGGTAGGCTCCTCCAAGGGCAATGCATAGGGCCGGTAGGAGCCTTAAAAGCCGTCGCATGTAGAAATATGAAAGCTTGATCTTCCCATGCCGGTCACGCTCGTCCGCGAGCAACAAAGTGATCAAGAAGCCACTCAGAACAAAGAAGAGCTCTAAGCCAAACCCAGCGTATCCAACTCCCAAAAGATGGCTGCACAGAACGAGCACTATCGCAACTCCACGCAAGCCGTCGAGGGCCCGTATGTGGCTCACCCGAAAAGGCTTTACGTCATCCTCCTTCGTGGGTTCACTGGGCGCATCAGACATTGAGTCAAACTCGTTTCAATCTCTTGATCGGATTCCCTCGTGAAACCAACTCACCCTGACAAGGCAAGGGCAGCCTGCAAAATCAAGTTTTTTTGGGACAGAAAACCCGAATTCTCTGGTCCATGTCCGACCCCCATCCTCTCTCCCTTGGAACTTCTTAGGGAGAGTTAGCAGGGAATGCTAGGACGACCTAGCAACAGCTTTCCATGGACACCTCATCAGTTGGCAACTCCGCGAGTTTGCTCACTTTTCCTACCCGCCGCGCCGCCACCGCGCACGCCAAGGCCGCTATCTTGAAAAGCGATATTCAGCAACGTCTCGAGGACGAAGTCGGGGGGTTTGTCTGGAAGGTGGAAAAGTATCCCAACTGGTTGCAGATCTCAGTTGACATGATGGGCAACGCCGAGCCCGAAGAGCGTACCGCGCGGGACAACATCAAGGCCTGGTACACGAAAGAGCGGGAAGAGCAGGTCAACGAGATGTTCAAAGACCTGCTGAACGAACAGTTCGGCGACATCTTCATCGTGGCCAATCCGATGGGTTTAGACAATCCCAACGGTCACTGTTGCCGCACCGGCTGCGGCGGTTGTCTCAATGGTACGAAAGACAAACTTCTCCCCAAACTGCAGGGCGAAACACCACAGCTCCCCACCGACACCTTCGGCTAAAATTTTAGGGTCTGGTCCGCTTATCCCTCTTACCGACCCGAATGCGCATTTTGGATAGAAATCCCGAATTCTTTGATCCTGATCCGGGATAGAATCGATCTGGATGGATGCGCACCAAAGAAAAGACCCCTCGCGGAGCGGTTCACTCGGGCGAGGGGTCTTGGCTTTAAGGAGCCGAGTTTACGACTTCTTTTCGAAAGCGGGCAGGTCGTACCGCAGTTCCGGGTCGGGTTTGTCCCCACCGGTGCCTTTGAGGTAGTGGTCGAACCACTGCATCATTCGCAGGTTGTAGTCGTAACGCGCCGCGGCCTTACGATTTCCATGTCCTTCGCCGGGATACAGCACCAGGCGAACAGGAGTCTGGTTCAGCACCTTCAGATAGCGGAACAGCTCCATCGACTGGGTGGGATGGACGCGCGGGTCTTCCTTACCGTGCATGATCAAAAGCGGCGTGCGGGCCTGCTCCACGTAGCGGATGGGGCTGCGCTCGGCGAAGAAGTCGAAGGCCTCCCAGGGGCGTTTGCGGGCGTGGACCAGATACTCCTCATCGGGGATGTCGGTGGTACCCACCTTACTCACCTTGTCGGAGATCCCCACGAACATCACACCAGCCGCGAAGCGATCGGAGAACTTGGTGGAGCACCAGGCGGTGGCGTATCCACCATAGCTTCCGCCCGTCACACCGACCTTGGACTTATCGACGATCCCCTTCTCCACCAGGTAGTCCACCGCCTCGACGAGATCGTCGAACTCTTTACCGGCGGCATCACCTTGAGAGGTCTTGGCGAAAGCCACTCCGCGCCCGGTGGAACCGCGGTAGTTGGGATAGAAAACGGCATAGCCCTGGGCGGCCGCGACCTGCCCGGGGTTGGAGTAAGCGGTCACCCATCCGTCATCGACGTGGGCTTCAGGACCGCCGTGAACCGTCATAATCAAAGGAGCGGGGCCCGTGACCGTCCCCTCCAAAGGGTGGACCAGAATGCCCTCGAGGCGCAGGCCGTCGCGGGCGGTGTGACTGATCAGCTCTTGCTTGGCCAGCTGCTTGGAGGCAAGCCAGGGGTTGGAGTTGGTGATGCGGGTTCCGTTGACGAACAGTTCGCGCGGGTGTTTCCAACTGTCGGCTCCCACCACGATGGTGCCGTTGTCGGCGATGTCCACTTCCAGGTAGTTCAACTCGGGGTTGCTGGGCGCGTTCTCACGCTTACCCGAGGTGGAGATGGTGACAAGCTTGGAGTCCGCTCCGATGCTCATGGCGGTCAGAAGTTGACTCGGAGACTTCCAGGAGAAAGCGTCGACTCGACCCTCCACTCCGGCGATGAGGTTTTTGCTCGCGCCGGTTCGAGAATCGGCCACGAAAAAGCCGCTTTCATCCGGGTCATTGGCGTCGATACCGGCGGTGTAGGCGATAAAAGCACCATCCGGGCTCCACTTCGAAGAGCCCAGCTTACCGGGATTGGCGAACGAAGCGGTCACCTTGCCGACGGTGTCCACGACGTGAAGGCGGCGATAGACCAGACTCGCGTCAACACCGGGGTTAGGCGCGGTGACAACTAGAAGGCGATCATCTCCGGTCTTGGGACTCCATTTCATCTCGGAAAGATGGCCTTCGAGAGGCAACGCCTCGAGCTTTGAAGTATCGGCATCAAGACTCGAGAGATAGAGACGCGCGGTGCGCCAGTCCTCCTCGAAGATCTCCTGGTCGAATCCCAGGCCCTTTCGCTTCTCCACCTCGGTTGGAACCTTATCGGTGGCGATGAAAGCGACTCGCTTGTTGTCGGGAGCGATGTCGTAGTTCTGAATGTCCTCAGCGAAAGTCAGCCGGCGAACAGCCTCTCCTCCGTCCACCGGAATGGTGTAGAGGGAAGTCTTTTTGTCCTCTTTACGCTTGGACAGAAAGGAGATGTAGCGAGAGTTCGGTCCCCAGTGGACGCCCCTGAGCCTGTCGTCACCGGTGATGAAAACGCGGTCCGACTTGGTCTTGAGGTCGTACAGATGGAGCTCGGGATCGGCCGGTCCGTTTTTAAAGTCGGCCTGGCCGGGGTCGCGAGGGATGGAGGCGGTGTAGAGGACGTAGCGCCCGTCGGGAGAGACTTGAGCCCCTCCCGCGGAGCGTAGTCTGGCGACGTCGAGTGGGGTCAACCCGTCGGCCAAGGCCGACGCGGCGCCGCCCCAAAGAAACAGCAGTGTCAATAAGATCGGTCGAATACGCATGAGGGGAGCCGCTTTCTCGGACAGAGCGAGAAATCTTCCCTCGGGTCCCACCAGATCCGGAGAATTCGCAAACCCGAGAGTTGCCGCGGAAATCTCGGCGACATTGCCGCAGAGAGTAGCAACTCTGAGTAGAATTTCTCAGTGGGCTTCAGTTCCTATCGTTGGTCTCCAGAGGAAGGCTGAAGGAGAAGATGGCGCCGCCTCCCTCGCGGGGACGCGCCGTGATCTCTCCACCGTGGGCTTCCACCAAACCTCGGCAGATAGAAAGCCCCAGCCCGATGCCCGAAGGGCTCTTCACTTTTCCACGCTCGAACCGCTCGAAGAGGCGCTCGACATCCACCCCTTCGAACCCCACGCCACGGTCGAAAACCTCGATCAATAGGTTCTCTTCCAACTTGGCGGCTCGAATGCCGATAGGGCTCCCTGGCTCGGAGTAGGCCATCGAATTCTCCAGCAGATTGGTCAAAACTTGAGCGATCAAGACGAAGTCCATCGGCACCAGCGGAAGTTCCGGTTCGATCTCGAGTTCGACTTCCCGCTGTTCCCAGCGATAGATCAAACTCGCCACCGTGCTGCTGATCAGGTCTTCCACCTCACAGGGCAGTAACTTTAAAGTCAGATGCCCCGTATCTAGACGCGTTTTCTGTAAAAGATTCCCTACCAGGCGATTCAACCGATCTGTTTCGGAAAGAGCGTTGCTCACCAGCTCCGTTCTGCGCTCTTCATCGCCCAGAATGGCGCTATCTTGAAGACTGTCCAGGGCGCCTTGGATCGAGACCAGGGGGATTCTGAGATCGTGAGAGACAGAGTTGAGAAGCGCCGTCTGCAAACGTTCCGAGGCTTGTAAGAGTTCGGCGGCCTGTGCCGCTTCGGCCAGATGGCGCCGCTCCAAGGCGGCCGAGACCTGATTTAAGATGGCCTCCAGAAGGTCTTCCCGCCGCCCCGCGCCGAGCGCCACCGCCTCCTCTAGCCCGGCGACACCAACGAGCCGGGTCGGTCCGTTGAGAGGATGCCACTGGTAGGAAGCTCCATCCAGCGTCTGCGTCCCCTTTCCCGCGGCTCGTCCGGATAAGAAAGCCTGCTCGGCCACGACAGAGTCTTGTTCGGAAAGCCTCCTATCTCGACCCATTCGCCCTTCGGCATCGGCGAAGAGAACAACCGAAGCCCCGAAGGCCCGCGTGAGGTGAGATTCAGCCACCCTGGCGAGCTCTTCTTGCGTCTCCGCCCCGGCCAGGTCGCGACTGACGGCGAGTAAAGTCAAGGCGTCGGCCTCTCGCAACTGGGCCGAGCGGGACTGAGCTTTGACCGAATCGGTCAGCCGGCTGACCAGTAGCCCGTTGAGAAGAAGGCCAAAAAAACTGAGCCAATAGGACGGCTGGTCGATCAACAGCGTGAATCGTGGGGAGACAAAGAGAAAGTTAAGGCAGATGACGGAGAGTACCGAGGCGAAGTTCGAGGGGCCTGGTCCATAGCGATAAGCCACACCCACCACGGCGGCCAAAAACATCATCATCTGGATGGCCGGATTCAAGAACTCGATCATCGGCAGACCGAGCAGGGTGGCCAGAGCCACCAGGGCTACCGCGACGGCATAGCCGCCCGGACGCCAACGTGCCTTTTTTTTCCGGGGAGCCTCGCCGATAAGTTCCGGGCTAGACAAGACCAGGACGTCCACTCCTCGAGCCCGGTGCAAAATAGCGTCGGCCAGACTCGGACGAAAAGCGGCCATCAGAGGGTTCGAATGTGGCGTTCGGCCTATGACGACTCGAGTCACATTCTTGACAGCGACCGTTTCCAGCACCTGGTCGATGAGAGAGTGCGATGTCTGAGTCAACACCTCAGCTCCCAGGCGCTGGGCCAACTGCAGGTGACCGTCCACCCGCTCGTGCTCGGCCGGACTCAACTGTCCCGTGTCCACGTGCAAGGCTATCCAGGAACCCGACATTCCGTCCGCCAACCGCTTGGTCGCCCGGACCAAACGCTCGCTAGTGGGCGAAGGGCCAACACAGACCAGCAATATCTCAAGCCGGCGCTCCAGCGCGGCTTCGAAATCTAACTCCTGGAGCACCTGGTTTTTGCCCTCCACAGTGAAGTCACGTCACACTCTCACGGTAGAATGTGATTGGGAAGCTCCGAGATCCTCTCGAGTTTTCTGTATCTCTCGGTGGTCACCGGCTCCTCAGCCCTCTCCAACACCCAGGTCAAGTCGTGTGGGATGTAGACCGCCCATCCGCCGGCTTCCAACGCCGGGTGGATGTCGGACTTGAGGGAGTTGCCGACCATCAGCGCCTTCTCCGACCTAGCCCCGTGCTTGGCGAAGAGTCTGCGGTAGGTGGAGCTGTCCTTTTCGCTCACAATCTCCACACCGGAGAAGAGTTCCCCCAAACCCGACTGGGCCAGCTTGCGCTCCTGGTCGAACAGGTCTCCCTTGGTAATGACGATGAGGGGAAAATGCCGCCTTAGATTTTCCAAGGTGTCCCCTACTCCAGGCAAAGTCTCCACCGGATGGGAGACCATCTCTTTGGCGTAGGAGAGGATTTCGGCGATCAGCTCCGCCGGGGCACGATTCTCGGTGATCTCGAGCGCCGTCTCGATCATCGACAGGGTGAAACCTTTGATCCCGTAACCGTAAAAGGAGAGATTGCGTCGCTCGGCGGCTAACAGCCGCTCCATCAAGTGATCGGAGTCGGCATAGTCGGCCAGGGCCTGAGCAAATCGCTCCTCGGTCAGACGAAAGACGGTCTCGTTGTGCCACAGTGTGTCATCGGCGTCGAAAGCCAGTAGAGAAAGGGTGGTCCAGCGCACCACCTGGACTTCCAGCAAAGACTCGAAAACTCCTCAATTGCCCCACTCCGCGACCAGGCTTCTCCCTCAATTACGGCGGAGAGCTTGTCACCGCGTCCAAGAGCCTTGGCCCCTTGATAACCGTCGCTGGCGCCGCTGACCAGATCCATTCCCTTGCCCGCCACATTGAGGGTGGACTTCGCCATCCCGAGCGCCTTGCCTGAGGCTCCCCTGACCGCCTTTCCGGCTTTGCTCAACACGCCGGAGCTGGAAGAGCCACTCGACGAGGTCCCGGACCTTGTCGGCTCGGGCTATGGAGTCACCAGACGCTTTGTCCGCCTCCAGAGTTGACATAGCTCGGCAAGACGTCGCTAGACCTCGGTGGCTTGACCGGCTTCGGTTTGGACTTCGGTGACGGCTGAGGAGGCGCGGGCCGGGGATTGACGTCGGGTTTGGGCGTATCGTCCACCACCGCCGGTTTCTGTGAGCCTCCACCACTACTGCCGCCACCTCCACTGGGACCGATGGGATACCAGGGCTCGGGATTGACTGAGGACGGGACAACCTTGGACGTCACAGGCGCGGGGAGCTCGATCTCGGGAAGCGGCTCATAGGGTCCGGCCCCCAGGTCCGCCAGAGCGACCGCATAACTAGAATTCTCCGGCCAGTAAGCCTTCGCCGCGGCGAGATAAGAACGTGCCGTGCTGAGTCGACCTTGTTTAGCCAACGCACTTCCCAGAGCGCCATTCGCTCGGCCCAACTGGGTCCTGTCGCCCCCGAAGCGCTGGTAGATGGACAAGCTTTCTTTGGCCAAAGCAGCCGCGGCCGCCGCGTCTCCCTGACCTAGGAGAGTACCTGCCTGGTTCAGCTTGGCGTTCGCCTGTTTGCGAAGCTCAACGGCGGCCTGCTTGATCGCCAGTTTGGCCTCCGCCTGGAACGACTTCTGAGCGGCCAGCTGGGTCCAAACCACATGGGCTTCCTCAAACTGTCGAGAGCGGAACGCGGCTTTGCCCAGCAGGCGGCGCGCCTCCCACACTTCCTCGGCGGGGGCCTGGCCACTCTTGAGATCCGCCACCCCCTTACGAAGCTGGCTGGCGGCGCTTTCGGCCTCTCCCTTGTCCAAGCTTTCACGGCCGGCTTCGGTCAGAAGTCTACCGCTCTCCAAAGCCTCGGCGATGGCCGCGACCTTAGGGTCGACCTCAGGTTTCGATTCCTTGCCGGTCAACGACCAGAGACCGAAAACTAACAGCAAACCTATAGTGACGACGGCTAACCAGAGTCCAACGCCTCCGGTGGAGACGGGATCTGGCTCTCTATCCAGAAGATCTGAAAATTCGTCATCCTGGTCAAGCCAGCTCTCGTCCGGCTCCTCGATGTCATGCCAGCTGGGTTCGAGCGGCAGTTCCGCGGAGGATGGTCCGGCGCTGAGCCAGGACTCTTCTTCTTCACCGGGACGACTTTCCCAACCGTAGTCTGATTCCGCGAGCGGTTGCTTCGTAGGGGTGGCTTCAGCCGGAGGCGGGGCACTGACGGCGCACGCCGTCCCGATTCCCCAACCGTCAACTTCAGGCTCTTGTTTCCTCTCTCGCGGTTCGGTACCCCATCCAGAGCCGGAACCCAAGTTCGCTCCACTCGAGGAGCTTTGCCCCCAACTGCCCGGCGAGGTTCCCCAACCGTCGTTGTCTCTACTCCAAGGAGAGTCCATTTTGGATGTTTCTTGCCAAAGATTCGACATACCTCGGTAGGTCGCGATACTGGAGATTCTATTCCCGCCTTACTGTGCCGTCCAGCCACCATCGATGGAGATAGACGTTCCCGTGATGTTGGCGGCCCCGTCGGTCAAGAGAAAGGCGACTGTATCGGCCACCTGCTCGATGGAAACGAACTGTCCCGTCGGTTGAGCCGCCAGAAGCACCTTCTCGATGACCTCTTGTTCGGTCATCCCGCGAGCCTTAGCGGTGTCCGGGATCTGCGCCTCGACCAGCGGAGTCTTCACGTAGCCGGGACTGACCGAGTTACAGGTGATGCCGAACTTGGCAAGTTCCAAGGCCACCGTCTTGGTCAACCCTAGGACTCCGTGCTTGGCCGAGACGTATGCCGACTTGAAAGGTGAGGCGACCAATCCGTGAGCCGAGGCGAGATTGACGATGCGACCCCAACCGGATTTTTTCATCGCCGGTACGGCCAGGCGCGTGGTGTGGAAAGCCGAGGAGAGGTTGATGGCGATGATCGCGTCCCATTTGGCCGGGTCGAAATCCTCCACCGGCGAGACGTGTTGGATTCCGGCGTTGTTGACCAAGACATCGATGGGACCGAACTCTTGGGCGGCCTCTTCCATCATGGCTTCGATGGCGCCCGCCGATCTCAAGTCGGCGTCGGCGAAGCGCACCTTCCCTGAACCATGCCCCCGAAGTTCCTGAAGGAGCGACTCCAACGCCTCTGGAGCGATCAGCCCGTTAACGCTGAGGTTATAACCCTCTTCTATCAGTTTGACCGCGATACCGTGGCCGATCCCCGAGGTCCCCCCCGTGACGAGAGCATGTTTTGACATGTGGATGTCCTTTCTTTAAACCAATCCCGTGAGTGAATAGAGACCGATCACCACGAACACGGCGACCGTCTTGATACAAGTGATGGCGAAAATATCTCCGTAAGATTGCCGGTGAGTCATTCCCGTAATCATCAGCAGAGTGATCACCGCGCCGTTATGAGGCAGCGTGTCCATGCCGCCGGAAGCCATCGAGGCCACGCGGTGCAAAACTTCTGGAGGAATGTTGGCGGCCGCCGCGGCGGCCTTGAAGTTCTCTGCCATCGCGGCCAGCGCGATACTCATCCCTCCCGAGGCCGAACCGGTGATTCCGGCCAGCACGTTGACCGAGACGGCCTCATTGAGAAGCGGATTGGCGAAAGCGTTACCGAGAACGGATTTGACCACGGCAAATCCCGGCATGGCCGCGATGACCGCCCCGAATCCATACTCCGAGCCGGTGTTCAAGGCCGCTAACATAGCCCCGCCCACCGCTTTGTCGACGCCTTGCTTCACCTGGCCCTGAAGTCGGCGAAAGCCGATGGCCGTGGCGACGACCAGGCCGCAGATCAGGGCGACCTCGATGGAGTAGATAGCGGTCAGTTTCCCCATCGGGACGATCAGGTTGAGACCAGGCGGAAGGGACGCCGGGTCAAGTCCGAAGGAGGCAAGAGAGAGTTCTTTAATGCCGCTAGACTTGAGATAGCGGGTGAAGGCCAGGTTCACCAGCCCAACCGTGAGGAGGGGGAGAAAAGCGAGAAATGGTAAGGGTAAACCCTCGTCTTGCGGAAGCTTCTCCGCCTCCGTCTCAGGCGCCCACTCCTCGGGTCCGAGGTCGCGCTTTCTCTTCTCCATGTAGAGCATTCCACAGATCAAAACGAAGAGAGCGCCGCTGCATCCGAGGATCGGGGCGGCATAGAGGTTGGTCCCGAAAAAAGTGGTCGGGATGACGTTTTGGATCTGCGGCGTTCCCGGCAGAGCGTCCATGGTGAAGGTGAAGGAGCCCAGCGCGATGGTGCCTGGGATCAGGCGCTCGGCAATCTGGGACTTTCGAAAGAGCGCCTTGGCGAAGGGATAGACGGCGAAGGCTACGACGAAAAGTGAGACGCCGCCGTAGGTCAGGATGGCGCAAGCCAGGACGACCGCCCCCATGGTGTGCCTCTCCCCCAGGACTTTCACGATCCAACCGGAGATGGAGGCGGCGGCTCCCGTCAGCTCCATCATCTTGCCGAACAGCGCTCCCAGAAGAAAAACCGGGAGGTACTGAGCCACGAAGCGGACGGTCGCCTCCATGAAGACTCCCGAGAAGAGAGGGAACATCGCTTGAGGTCCCAGCGTGAGCAAAACGGCGAGCATAGCGCAGAGCGGCGCGCCAACAATCACGGAGAAGCCCCGATAGGCCACCGCCATGAGAAGTCCCAGAGCTAAAATGAGAATCAGAACCGACACGAGTATGCGTTTTTCCGGGGCGGGCTCGAGAGCCTTCTCCGGCGAAACTTTGCTCCTCAAAGCAAGGTCTAACGGCTCATCCCAAGAACATCTGTTCGCCCTCGGCAACCCCTAAAAAATCCCATGATTATGGGCGAAAATCGTCTCTCCAACCCCTTGCGAGAAGAGGGGTCCGCGCCTATAATGTGACCATACGGTCTCAAATGGACTGACCCCCCATCGCACGGACCGTTCACCCCGAATGTACCTACCTGGCTTCGCCCTGCCCGGATTTCGAGGCGCCCGAAATCCGGCTGGCAAGCCCTACCGCCTTGCTATCGCATTGCCCAAATTCATGAGAAGGAGCCACAGAAAAAGACCATGGCAAAGAAAAAGAAACGCCAAGCTGAAATCACGACAACTGACAACACCCCAGTGGCCGTCGAGGAAACTGTTACCGAAGAAGTAACCGAGGAGATCGCTGAGGAACAAGCTGCAGTAGAGGTCGCCGAGGAGGTGGCCGAAGAGCAGGCTGCTGAGGAAGAAGCCTCCGAGGAGCAGGCCGCTGAGGAAGAAGCCGCCGAGGAGCAGGCCGAAGAGCAGGCTGCTGAGGAAGAAGCCTCCGAGGAGCAGGCCGCTGAGGAAGAAGCTTCCGAGGAGGTGGCCGAGGAGCAGGCTGCTGAGGAAGAAGCCTCCGAGGAGCAGGCCGAGGAGCAGGCCGCTGAGGAAGAAGCTTCCGAGGAGGTGGCCGAGGAGCAGGCCGCTGAGGAAGAAGCCTCCGAGGAGGTCACGCTGGAAAAACGACCTCCGCTATCCAGCGAACCGGACGAGTCTTCCGCTCAAGAGGACGCCGCATAAGGTAAGAGGGGAGGTCTCTGCCTCCCCTCTTATCTTATCAATTAGCTTCCGGCAGACTCTCGCGGCAAGCGCTCGCTTCGATCTCCAGGAGCACCACATTCTCTTCGCCTAGCAATTGGAATCTGTGCAGATCCGAGCTCACGCTAGCGTAGCGAAACGACGATATGGCGCGAACCGTCGGGTCTCCCTCCAGCTGGTCTCGCAGCGCGCGAAGCCCGAGAAAAACAAACTCTCTCGCCCGCGCGCCGGCGTGACCTGCTCGAAAACGGACCTGAAGCTGAGCTCCCGCTCGCATATAGCCGACCAGTGTGGCACCGGCCTGAAGCGGAACTCTCTTCCAATCGAGAACCTGCAGAGTAGGCAACGAACTCGACTCCTCGGCCGGCTCGGCGACATCGGCTGTCGCGGGAACCTCCTCCTCTAGCATCCGGCTCTGGATATCGGTCTGCTCGCGGCGAACCAGCAGGTCGCGATAGGACCCGATAATCTCCTGAGAGCGAGCGTCGAGCGAAGTGAACTGCAAACCGACACGATATTTGCCACGCTCCTGTTGAGAACACCATGCGACAGTAGCCGAAGCTTGGACCGAAGGAAGTTTGTCGGTATCGAACTCGATGCGTAAGAGAACCAGGGCGCCTATCTCCATCTCTGATGGTGTCTCGACCTGAAGTCCACCCTCGGAGATATCCACAGACATGGCGCGAAAGCCAGGAAGGTCCCGTGACAACACACACAGATGGCAAGACACGCGAGGAGCCGACCTCACGAACGAGTCGTTCACGCTGGGTGGTAGCTCGATCCCAGACAGGTCCGGGTGGTCCACGAGAAACTTTCCGGCTAAAAGATAGCCTCCGTGCTCGGATTCTCGACAAGAGACGACAACCATCGGCACGGACGGAGTACGCTTCCCGTTGACTCCACTGACCCGCACGGGAATCTGAGTTCCCACGGGGACGGCTGTATCCGCCTTCACCAAAGTGTATTCCGCCGAATGCTCGATCAGTTCAACACGATACCCGAAGAGTTTGGATAGCACGAGGTCCCCCTTGTAGGTCTATGGTGATTCCATTGTGCCCAATCGCAGGTTCCATCTCGTAAACAAGACGTTAACAACCCATCAAGAAGGAGAGGATCTTTGTCCTTCCAAGGGAACTCGGGGCGAATGAATCTCCGTGACAAGTATCTTTTCTTTCAACAGATCGCTTCCGAATTCAGGGATGTCGGCGCCATTTTCCCCACCGGAGGGTCGGCGGCGCGGGCGCTCTGCTCAGAAATTCGGCGGCGCCGCGGCCCGCAGCGTATTCTCGAAGTGGGTTGCGGAACTGGTCCCGTCACCGAGGAGATTCTGGCCAGCATGTCGGCCGATGATCGACTGACCATCTGCGACCTCAACGAAAGTTTTCTCAACTACGTGAAGAACCGCTTCACGAGCGAGCCCAAATTTAAAAAGAAAGCCCATCAGGTCGAGTTCTACCTGGGGGACATCACCGAATACCAGGGAGAGAATCAGTTTGATGTGATTATCTCCTCTATCCCTTTCACGACTCTGACGGGACCTCTTTTGCAGAAGGTTCTCAGCCATTATCGTTACCTCCTTAAGCCCGGCGGTTCGATGACCTATATCGAGTACGCCTACTTTCGCGATATCCGCGACGCGCTTCAGCCAATTAATAGAGATGAGCATTTCGAGGAAGTCAGCGTCATCATTCGCGACATGCTTGACGCCCATGAATATCGGGCGGAGCTGATCCGCTCGAACTTCCCACCCGCGTTCGTGCGCTCACTCCGCTTCGAGGAGGCACCCGCCGAACAGGCCAACACCATGCGTCCCGATCCCGAACAACGACGCCTCAAGGTAGGACCTCTGTCCTTTGCCTCCGACGGCCTTCCCATTTTCGCCGGACTTCTGGGAGCGGGGGCCCTATGGAAGTTTTCCAAGAAGAAGGGGTGGCCTATCCCCTTCGTGCTGGCCGGGGTCTCCGCTTGGGTTCATCGCGATCCCAAGCGTTTGGTCGTTGCCGACCGTAGTCTGTGCCTTGCCGCTGCCGATGGCCAGATCGTCGGAGTTCGGGAACTGCGCCATCCGCGCCTGGGCGACGAGACCTGGACACGAATCGAAGTCTTTCAGGCTCCGACCAACGTCCACATCAATCGTTCCCCTGTGGCCGGACGGGTGATCGATCGCTGGGACGAACCGGGAGGCTATTCTCCAGCCTTCTTGGGCGATCAAGACAATAATGATGCCAGCTACGTGGTTTTAGAGGCTGAGCACGGACGATGCGTCGTGGCCCAGCGAAGCGGCGCGTTCTCGCGTAAAATCTTCACCTGGTGCCAAAAAGGTGAACTCTTGACGCAAGGAGAGCGTTTCGGGCTCACGCGGCTCAGCTCGCGCACCGACATCTACCTGCCCAAAGGCGCCGCAGAGGTCCTAGTCCAGGTCGGTGACACCGTCGTCGCTGGCCGCACTCCCGTCGCACGTTTTCGCGAGAAGCGCTTGGAATCCTAACGCTAGACAGCGTATATGCCTGCGCAAGTGATTTCCACGAATACTCGGGAGTCGTTACGTGGGTTTACCGGCATACATGCCTGCGTGGGTGATATGTTCACACGAAGCGGCGTTTAACCAGGTCGGGCTCGACGTATTACGGACAGTAGAGGTCCGGAAGCCACGTAAGTTCCACATCCCAATGCGGCAGCGAGTGGAAGATTCCAGAACGCCAGAAGTAAGGGTGCGGCGAGCACCGGTAAGGGCGCTTTCTTAAGCATCCCCGCCTTGGGGTAAGGAAAGTCACTGACCATCAGCAATCCGAGCACCGCCTGCCATCCTAATCCGTAGACGGGATCGAGGTTAGGATGAGTCAGATAGATGGCGGCGATCAACAGAGCGACACCAGTCGTGGGTATGCCCTGGAACAATCCCCCGCTGGTCGGCTCGACGTTAAAGCGCGCCAGACGGAAAGCTCCGCAGAGAGTGAAAATCGCTCCTGCCAGGATCTGCCAGGGCAGCGCCACCTGCCCCTGAAACCAGAAATAAACCAGCAAAGCGTTAGCCACGACGAAGGAAGTCAGGTCGGCCAGTGAGTCGAGCTCGGCGCCAATCTTGGAGAAGACCTGCCAGCGCCGGGCCAACAGGCCGTCGAAAGCGTCGAGGATCATTCCGAAAATCAGGCAAAAGACAGCCCAGTTCCCGTGTCCCGCCGATGAAAGAACAATCGAAGTCACACCCATGAGAAGGTTACCTCCTGTCACGAGGTTGACCACGGTTGTTTTAAGGCGTCTCTGAGCTATCACGGACCCTACCGTTCCAGGCAAGATCGGGGGCCCCTTCTCTTGAGTTCCAGCTGGAAGCCGAGCGTGCACTCCAAATGGATGTGGAGCGCGTACGGCGGCTGGTGCCGCGCACGTGAGGGGTAGGACCGGTATGTAGGGGACGACAGGTCCAAGGATAGGACGTAACCAGAAGAGAACCACGGAACTGGGGATGACAGCATTTAAGAATAGACAAACCAGGGAGTTGTCGCTATGTCCAAGCATGAAGAAACCAGGCGTATCATCGAACAATTCTGGGCAATCATGCAGACAAATGATTGGCAGGCAGTCGGTACACTCCTCCACGATGAATATGTCCTCGAATGGCCGCAATCAAGCGAGGTGGTGCGTGGCCGAGAGAATTTTGTGGCGGTGAACGCTAACTACCCCGCGGCAGGACGCTGGAGCTTTAGCATCAATCAAATCGTTGTGCAGGGAGACATCGCCGTCACCGATGTTGATGTCACCGACACCGCTATTGTTGGGCGGGCGATCACCTTCTCACGGATGCGCGATGGACGGATCGCTCAGCAGACCGAATTCTGGCCAGATCCATTTGCGCCAGCACCATGGCGTGCCCAATGGGTCGAACACACTCGGCAGTAACCGGGAACAACGGGCTACATTCAGCGTATCGAGCTTCCTCCTCCTCAGTGGAAGGATAGTGCCAACGAAAGTGTCATAGCCGCCGTGCGTCTGTATAAGCGCACAGCGCATGTGGGATATCGTGCAATCTTCATCGCCTGAAGGCGGAGTGCGCACTTCACTTCAAGTGGACGCAGCGCGGTGGGTTCGACTGGAAGCCCAGCGCGCGCTTAAAGCGGGTGCTGCGCGAAATACTCTTACGGTAGAAGCAATCCGCGAATTCCCTGACTGACGGGGTCGAGAGCCGAAAATTTGCGATTCGGGAAGGGGTTGCCTTCCAGTTCTTTGACGTTCTCGAAGAACAGAATGTTCGAACCGTTGGCCAGATACATGTTGTCCCCACTGGTCAAAACGAACTGAGCCGGTGACGAAATCCCCGTGTTTCCACCCTTAATGATCCGAGTCGGAGCCTGGTTGTTCTGGTCAAACACGAAATCTTGAAAGTAGAGAATGCTGTTGGTCCCCTGGTCTACCAAAACGAGGCCGTTGGCGCTATCAAACAACCCGTAGGTCAAGTTCTGAAACGTCGTGGCCGGACCGGCGACACGACCAGCCGGTGCCATATCTCCGTTAACAGTGCGATAATCCCTAAAAGTCAAAACTTCCGTGGGCGTGATGACAGTCATCCGAGCCGCCGACGGGTTGACGATAAAACTCGCGGGATTGGAAATTCCGCTCGTCGGTCCACCGATACGGCGCACTGGAGCCACCGCACCCTCAATCGACGACGCGGCGCTATAGACGAGGACGAAATTCGCTCCACGGTCCAGCACGTAAAGCTCGTCCGTCTCCGAATCCACGTAAACCTGATCCGGCGCCACCATTTCGGTAGCCGGACCAACCAAAATGCGCGTTGGTGGCACGTTCCCTTCGATGGACAGCGGATCGGCATAAAAAATGATGGCCTGCGAACCGGGGTCACAGACGATCAGCTCGTTATTCGTAGGGTGAATCGTCAAAAACGAAGGCCGAGTCAAACGGGTCGAACCACCGGCCAATGGTAGGTCGGTGGCGACGCTGGTGTTCAGACTGGAGATCCCCTTCAAACGGCGGATGTTCGGAGCTGCCTGGTCGCTGAAGATCAAGGCTCCAGTTCCATTAGAACCATCCCCATCGCCGCCGTCCTCGCTACAACAACAGTCGGGACCGAAAGCCCCACCAGACTCCCCCTCGGTACATTCGCATCCCACCAAAGTCAAACACAATAGAAGGAGAAGAATGGAAAGCAGGTGACGCATAGACGCGCTTTAGACGAAACGATCGGTCTTCCTCGGGATAAGGCTCAGTTCATATAGACACGTTTGCCGCAGGGGGTACTCCAGATATACCCTCGATCGACCGGTGTGACATCGGGCGCCACGGGTGGGGTGGGCACCATGGCATGCTCTCCCAAGGTCGGCGCCAGCTCCGCCACCAGGTCGTGCATATCCTTAAGGGAAACCGACTCCGCACTCTTCCATCGGATCAGGATGGACTTAGCGATACGCGCGCGACGCCAACGTCCGAAAAGAAAAGTTAATAGTAGCGCCACCAGGGCCAACCCTAACTCTGAATCCGACACCGCGTCTCTCCTCCCTGAAGGCGCATTTCTACAATCCCTGCCCAGTTTATCATGTTGGCCAGCTCCCAGGGGAATCCTCCCGCCCAGCCAGAGTCACGTCACCAAATTGCACCACTCACGGAGGAGCCGTCCGAGATATCTCAGAATGCTCCGCCCACCATGGTGGCGCGATACTATCTTCTTGGCCTAGCGGGGATTAGCATCCTCCAGTACTTTCTGCTCACCGGCATTCGGGCCGAAGCCGTCGTCACGAACCATGCTGAGAAACTCCAGCGAGAAGCTACGCGCTCTTTCTCTCAACTCATCGATCTCATCTCGGATAGCCGAACGGGCCTTCGAGGCAGCTTCTCCCCCCAGGACGTGAAGCCTATCGCTGCCCCTCGGGTCGAGATAAAAGATGGAGAAGTTTCGACTCTCGTCTTCGCCGACGACCACTCTCTCAAGGTGATGATTGAACATTACGGCGACTACTATCAGATCGACCCGCTGCTGATTCGCCTGATCATCGAACAAGAATCCGCTTTCGACCCTCTCGCTCTCTCCCCCACAGGCGCCATGGGCTTGATGCAGTTGATGCCCGACACCGCCTGGCTTTTAGGAGTCAACGATCCCTTCGACCCAGAACAAAATATCGAGGCGGGAGTGCGCTACTTCGCCCAACAAATGGACCACTTCGGAACAATCGAGATGGCCTTAGCCGCCTACAACGCCGGTCCCGGCGCGGTGGAAAGCTGGGGAGGCGTCCCGCCTTACCCGGAAACGGTGGACTACGTCAACTCCATTTTGGGGCGATACCTTGCCGAGTCGCCCCCCGATGTCGCCCCGGAAGTCGTCGAAAGTGCCGAACCGGAAGTCGTCGATGCCGGAGAACCCACCACAAATTTTGATACCCCGCTAGATTAAACATTGATAAAACCGAGTTAAAGGCCTCAAGCTCGGCAGGAGCTTCGCGGCCGAAACAGTACTCGTGACGAACCTGAGAGGAGTTAAGATGCGCGAAGAAACGATCCCAATGACAGAGCAAGGCTTCAACATGTACAAAGAGAAGCTGCAGCGTCTGAAAACCACCGAGCGCGCCGCGGTAGCCGAGCGAATTCGGCAAGCTAAAGAGTTCGGCGATATCTCCGATAACGCGGAGTACGAATCGGCCAAGTCCGACCAGGCTTTTATCGAAGGCGAGATCATCCAGCTGGAGAACTTGCTCACCAGAGCCACCATCATCGACCGTAACGAGTTGACCACCGACGAGGTTCATCTCGGATCGACGGTCCAGCTCAGGGATGAGGCCACCAAAGAAGTCTACACCATGACCCTGGTTGGCACCACCGAGGCCGACATCGAAAAGGGCCGTATCTCCAACGAGTCGCCCATCGGAGCGGCCATTCTCGATCGTAAGCTTGATGAAGTCGTTCAGGTCAAAACCCCACGCGGCCAAACCAAGTTCAAGATCGTCAAGATCGAGACCACGATCTAAGTCGCAGTGGTTCAACCACTAGAAAAATGGGAGAGGTTTCGGCCTCTCTCATTTTTTTGAGCATCAGCCGTGTGAATCAGCCTGACCTACAGACACTCTTGGCCTCCGGACAGCCTCTTAGGGCAACCCACCCCAAAGCTCCCGAGATCTGGAAACTCTCCTGGGAAGGGGAAACTCTGCTGCTCAAGTCCTACCACCACACCTCCGCGGCCTACCGTCAGACCGTCGGTAGAGTCGCCATCTCGCGGGAATGGGACGCCTTGACACGACTATCGGGCGACGGTATCTCCCCCACTCCCAAGTGGCGCTTGTCCCCCTACAGCATGGTCATGGAGTGGGTGGAGGGCACTCCCTTGGAAGCCTCCGCCGACCTCTGCTGCCAAACGCTTCTCCAACAAACCGAGACCCTCCTGAAGACCTTGGAAGCGAAAAAACTAGCTCATGCCGACCTGGGTCACGACTTCTGGGGGCGAACAGGGCGGCCCAGCAACCTCATCTGGACCTACGACCAACGCCTCGTCGCCATCGACTTCGCCGGCTCCATTCCTCTCGATCGCGGTCCGGGGACCTTCCGAAATCTGGCCAAAGCCCTCCAGCTCCATGACCAGCTTCTCCTGACCAAGGTTCTCTACCACTTCGGCGACCAAAGCCTCCTCGACCATCCCGCCTGGAAACTGCCGGCCCGGCGCTCGATGCCATGGTGGGAGCTGATGAGGGCTCTGGGTAAACTCTAGCGAGAAAGCTCCTCGAAGCTCTCATCTAAAATCGGGTAGTTCTCCCAGCCGCGAAAGTCGTAGTGCCACCACTCGTTGGAGAGAGCCTGAAATCCGTGCTTTTCCATCAAAGCCCGCAGTTTCGCCCGGTTGGCCCGAGCCTCGGCGCTGGCTCCCTGATAGCTGTGATGAGCTTTCTCTGAAAAATCGTCGTAGCGCGACGGCATGGCCACCGGTTTTCCCGTCGCCAAACTTCGAATCGTCAGATCGACGGCGGCTCCTCGATTGTGGCGCGACCCTTTGGCCGGGTCGGCCACGTAGGCTCTTTGCGACTCGGGCGTCCGGTCCCACATCAGCCGAGTGACCGAATGAGGCCGATAAGCATCGAGAATCAACAGCCCGAGACCCTGGGGCTTCAATTCCGCGTTCACTTTCTTAATTGCTTCCGCGGCATCGCGCTGCAAGAAAGCGCGGGCTTGCGGATAAACGGGAAAGCCCAAGAAGTTGTTAGCACCAGCGTAGCGGATATCTAGTACGAGGGACGGATCGACTTTGACCAGCTCTACCAGGTCGCTCTGAGACTCAGCGACCGCTGGAGCACCAAACCATAGCCCCAAGCCTAAACCCAGGCCGAGCCAACGAAAAACATGAGGTGACGACATCAGACTCGAGCTTCGGCCGCTAGAGGGAGCCGCCTGCCGCCGATAGGGCACTCTTCTCCCGCTCGTCGGGGCGGGCCCGAAGGTGGGCGAACACCCCGTTCTCCGGGTCCAGATAACGCTCGGCCACCTCGCGCAGCCCCTCGAGCGTCACCGCCTCCACCCTCTCTCGCTCGGTCCAAACCTGGTCCCAGGGGAGAAGCATCACCCGGCCCGCCGTCTCGAGAGCCCACTCCTCCAGCTCGTCGGTGCCGAAGGCCTCCTCCGCAATCCAGCCTCGGCGGACCTTGCCCAACTCCTCGGCGCCGATAGAGTGGGGAAGCTCTCGCAAAAAACGCTCAAGCTCGGCCTTGCGCTCGGTGAAATCGAAGTCTTCCGTGGTGGCAAGCCCCAGATGGAGCAGAGGATGATCGCGGGTCTGCGACTCATAGCTGGTCCACACTTCCAACGCGAGTCGCTTTTCCCGCACGAAGACGTCGTGCAGCCGGCTCGAGTCGCCATGCCCCAAAAGTCGGGAGAGAAGCTCAGCGGCCTCATAGTCCGGGTGCCCCTCGCGCGGGAAGCGGAATGCCGCCAGCAAGTAAGAGTAGCCGGAGCGGTCCTCAAAAGTGAGATCCCCACCTTGGAGTTGGGGGACAGGCTCACTGTCGGCCAAAGTCGGCCAACAGCGCTCGTCGCCGCGAGACGGTATCGCCCCAAAGGTCCGACCCACCAGCTCGCGCGCCGTCTCGGTATCACAACCTCCGGCCACCACCACCAGCAGACGGCCGGGAGAGACAGCCTCGCGGTAGTGCTCCATAATCCGGCTGGCGGTGAGTCGGTGCAGGTCTTCTCGCCACCCTATCACCGGCCAGCCGTAGGGATGAGTTGGAAAGGCCGCCTTCTGCAGCTCCTCATAAACCTTGCCGAGCGGGCTGGCATCCACCCGAAGCGAGCGCTCCTCGAGAACCACCTCCCGCTCGGTGGTGAAGACCTCGGGCTCGATCACAAGCTGGGAAAAGCGGTCCGCCTCCAAACAAAGCGCCTCAGCCAAACCCTCGGGCACGACGTAGTCGGTGTAGACGGTGAAGTCCTCCGAGGTGAAGGCGTTGTTCACTCCACCCTTCTGAGCCAAAATGGCGTCAAACTGGCCGTCGGGAAATCGCGAGGTGCCTCGAAACATCAAGTGTTCTAAGAGATGAGACATCCCCGAGGCGCCCACCGGCTCATCCATCGAGCCGGTGCGGGTCCAGATCTGAAGCGAGACGGAGAGAAGCTCGGGCCGGGGCAAAGAGAGGAGGCGAACCCCGTTGGGGTAAGCCAGCAGACTGGTCCCCTCGTGTTGAGCCAAAAGCCGCGCTGAGACCTCTCCGTTCTCCGTCAAACTCGGCCCCTGGAAAGTCGACAGAGGCGGCACGGAGTGCTTAGTTCGCTGTGCTCGCGTCGGAGCCTCGAAGAAGGCTTGAGGACTCGACTTCGGAACTTTAGGGCCCGAGGTGACGATGATCGCCGACTCCGGACGCAACAGCTCTCGCAAACGCTCTTCCAAAGGGCCGCGTTCGATCCGTTCGCGCAGCTGCTGGCGACGCTCTTCCGGGCGCCAGGGCTCTCCTAGCAGCAGATGGTCCATCAAGCGGGAAACTAGCCCCGAGAGGGAGTCGTACTCAAAGACTAGAGAGCTCTCGGCGAACTGCCGAAACTGGGCGACCTCACTCTCGGGAAGCCCATCGGCCAACAGCTCTTCCATGGCCACCCGAACCGTGCGCAGCGCCTTGGGAACGTTGCGATGATCGGTCTGCAGCGAGATCCACAGGCAGCCTCCGCGAAAGGCCGGCCACAGACTGCTGCCGGCCGAGTAGGCCAACCCCTCTTTCGAGCGTACCGCGCGGGTCAGTCGGGACAAAAAGGCGCCCCCAAAAATCTCGTTGGCCCAGTGAGTCTCCAAGAACTGGGGATGGGCCCGCCCCACTCCGGGCAGCCCGATCAAGACCCTGCTCTGCTCGACCGGGAAGCGCAACTGTTGGAAGCGCTCCGGCGAGGCCTGGAAAAGGTCCGCCTTTGGCCGGGGAACCGAAAGTGGAGGGCGGTCGGAGGCCAACTGGGAGAAAATCCGGCCCATCAAAGAGGAGAACCTGTCCCGCTCGATGGCACCCGTCGCGCACAGGGCCACCGGAGCCTGAGATAAGAGGAGTCGCTGATGGAAAGAGACCAGCCGATCGCGGCTGGTGAAGTTTGGCGAATCGACCGCCCCTGGAATAGGTCGCCCGTAGGCGTGTCCGGGAACAAACAGGGTGGCGCGCGCTAAATCCGCCAGCGCCGTCCGCTGCTCGTCCGCGCGGGCCGCGTTCTGCTCCTTCTGCTCTTCCACCGCGACGGCGATCTCGGCCTCCTCAAATCGTGGACGAGAAACCATCGTCTCTAAGACAGACAATCCCCATTCGAGATCCTCGGGCAGAACGGAGAGCTCCAGCATCACCACGTCACGACCGGGGAACACACTGAGGGCGGCTCCCCGCCGGTCGCACTCCAGGGCGAACTGCTGCCGGTCCCAAGGGCCCGCACCGCGGCTTAACAGAGTGGCGACAAGCTCGGTGTATCCATACTCTCCAGGCTCCTCCGATGTCGTTCCGGCGCGAACGGCCAGAAGGAGCTGGACAAACTTGGCGCCGGGAACCGGAAGACCGGCGAAGACAAATCCGGGACTGAGATGCTCGACGAAAGCGTCGTCGTAAAGACAGGGACGGGACACGTTCCGCGGGTTCTCCGGCGAAGCGAGCTTAGCCTTCCGCGACCTCACGGGCCAATTGGGGGCCAGAAGCTTTTTGAGGTATTCTAAAAAATGGCCGAACCCACAACGATACAGGAGCTCTGGGACCTGACATCGGGCCCGAGCGGGGTCGACAGAGAGAGGTTGAAGGAGCTCGTCGACACCCTGCTCGATGACTCCGAGTTGAAGTTGACCCTCTATTCAGCGCACAGTTGACGCGCGGAGTTCTGGGACTCGCGCCACCGAAACCACACCGCGCGTGTCGCTAAAATCGTGACGCGACCAAGACTCAAATTGACTATAAATCTTGACCATGATACCGTTTCCCTATGGACCAAGACGTACCTTTTGATACCATCAGCGTGTCTGTTTTCAAGGCGACCTGCCTGGGTGTCCTGAAGAAGGTTCAGGAGACCGGGCGCCCAGTAGTGGTCACCCGGCGTGGCACCCCTGTCGCACAGATAGGTCCTCCACCTTCCCCTACTCCGCAATCCGCCTGGCTCGGCTCGATGAAGGGTCAAGGAAAGATACTCGGTGATATTTTGAGTCCCCTAGACGAGCCCTGGGAGGCACTCGAAGATTGAATGTCCTGTTGGACACCCACATCTTCTTGTGGAGCCTGCTCGAGCCGGAACGACTGACCGCGCGACAGAGGGAGCTTTTGGCTTCACCATCCAATCAACTCTGGCTCTCACCAATCACAACGTGGGAGTGCTTGCTGCTGGCTGAAAGGGGACGGTTGCGACTTTTGCCAAACCCTCAAGCATGGTTGCTCGACGGTATAGCCCGAATGGGAGCCAAAGAGGCACCTCTCACTCAAGCAGTCTCTATACGGAGCCGTACGATCTCGGTTCCCCATCAAGATCCGGCGGACCGCTTCTTGGCGGCAACAGCGGCGGTTTATGTACTGCCGCTCGTCACAGTCGATGAAAAGCTGCTCGCTGGCGAAGGCTTCCCGATCTGGAGCTGACATCAAGGGCGATACTGCAAGTATCAGCGTCACCAGCAATTCATCAACCCAAAGTGAGAGCCCCCAGGGCCGGAGCTTCCTCCAGGGGACACACCACTATAGGCGTGCCGTCAGCCAGTTGCTCTGGCCACTCCAGTCCAGAAGTGGCGAAGCGTCCCGACAAGACGAGACGCTCAAACGGAGCCAGAGTACGACGTCGCTCCAACAGCTCTTGTAAAGCTTGCAATGGGATTGGCCCATCTCTCCAGGCCTCGGCCCGCAGCGGGGCCTCCAGGTCGAACTCCGCAGCACGCGGGTAGGAAGCCTTGGGGAGGAATCCACCATTCACCCAGAGGCATTCGGCAAGACCCGTTCCCGCGGTCAGTAGCACCGTGTCGGGACTATCGGAGGTGAGACCTCCATTGGGAGAGGTCAGGTGCCCCCACCCCGCGCAGACATCGTCGTCGAGAAGCTCTCCTATCTGAACTCCACAAGCTCCCTCCACCGCTCCGACAAGATCAGGCAAGGGGGAGCCGTAAAAGGAGAGTACCACCGAGCGCTTCTCCTCATCCTTACGCCCCGCGCAAGAAGTGGGAAGCCGTTGGGAGTGAGAGTCGTCAAAGTGCTCTTTGATCAGCTGGCAGATAGCCTCGACTCTCCGTGCTCCCCAAATAAGGTCGGCCTCCTCCGGCTCTCTGGAGGGGAGCCAGATCTCATGAACCCGAACGGCCATCCCTTTATCAAAGAGGTAGAGACGAGCCCGAGAGCCGCCGATATCTAAAGCCTGACCTTGCACAAAAATTTTCGTAAACCACTCTAAAACAACTAAGATTCCGCTAAGGACAGCTTGCGAATACGGACCAGAGAGTCCCTGACAGAGACTATAGCTCCCTCAGTCAATTGGCCGGAAAATCGAAGGAGCACATCCGCGAGCTTGGCGTTCACATTAGCTGGGCGTTCGTCAGACAAACGAAAGACGATGAGACTGGGAAACTGGCCACCACTGACAGTTAGAAGCCTGGGGAAGTCGAGGTCCATAGTTAGCAAGATACGTTGTTCTATTGTGCTTTCACCAGAATCTGCTGGCCGTAGGCTGCCCGCTCCTGGTCGAAAATCTCAATCCGGATGCGCTGACCGACCTGCCAATAGAGTAAACTTAATTCCTCGTTTACCTTTCGGGCCACCCGCTGGCGGGCGACTTGAATCAGAGACTTCAGATCGGCGACGAGATGTACCATGGGTGACGCCAATTCCGAGCTTTGTTTCCTACTCGCCATGCCACACGTCATTCGATGGGGAGATGTGTTGAGCCTGGGTGGCGAAGTTCTCAGCTCTCTCCATGGTCTCCATCGAGTGCGCTCCAGCTTCAGAAACGCCTCTACCGGCTACTCTGATAGTAGCGGAAGACCTTGAAAGTATACTGATATGAAAGTCTGGGGGGATCAACCTTGCCGTGGCGAATCTTCACGAAATGAGCACTCCTAAAGATGACTCTTGGTCCCGGGTCGGTAACCTGGTTTTGCGTCACGCCTTCGATGTCTCTTCGACGTCCGTTCGGCTAGAACCCAGGGGGGCGGGTTACGTTGTAACGACCAAGACTGGCGAGGCCGTCGAGCAGATCATGGCCCCTTCAGCCGAACTGTCCCTTGGGCTCTTTGTGCATTACTGTCGACGAGCGGGTATCTCTAAGACCAACAGCAGCGGAAGCTTTGCCTTCGAACACCAAGGACACTCACACAACGTCGAGATGCATATCGTCGCGCGCCCCGAGGGCAACGGCGCGCTGCTGCTCCTGCACTAGCTGGAGCTCCGCACGCTGCAATTTCCTACAGCATCATTCACGCTTGGCTACTTCGATTCTGATAAACTCGGGGAGGTACGATGGCGTACAGTTTCTGGAAACATTCTCATCCTTGTAGAGCCCCAATGCTTCTCCTAGTTGGATGCATCCGGATCGCCAGAGGTCCCTCCGGGTGCCGCTGCGACGGTAGCTTCGACGACGACGTGTATACTGACATACACCTCGGTCCCGCTTGCAAGTCGACGTTACGCAGTCGGGATTAGGAGTCGGGGGTACCGTCAGAGTGGTGCCTGGGGGCGAGATATGACATTGTGCCGTTTACCGCTATGATGGAACTTGCGCCGAGTCTCACTTAGTCCTCGTCGACATCGGAGATGTTCGTCACGCCCAGCACCTGGAACTCGGTCGCTCCGCGGGGGCGCACAGCCACCTCGAAGACGTTGGGCGAGATGACCCGGCGCCGAATGACGCCGTCGCCGACCAGGTCGGCTTCTCCGCTAAGCACGGTGCTGACCAGGGTGGCCTCGTTCACGGTGAAGCGGAAGGGCTCGGCGGGGACACGCCGCAGCAGGCCGTTCAGACCCTTGTAGTTCCGGAACAACAGTTCGCCGGCGCTGGTCGAGACGCCGGTCTGGATGCCGTTCTCCGTGACGATGTCCGACTCGGAGGTGCCGCCGACGAACTCGACTGTTCCGCCGTTGGAAGCGTCGGTGACGGTTACCTCCATGGTGCGCTCGACCCGCTCCTCATGGCCTCCGGTAAATTCCACTCGATTGATGGCGAGGGTGACCGGGCCGTCGATGATATAGTCGCCATCCTCGTTGGCGATCTCCAAGCCGTCGAACGTGACCAGCACGTTGCCGTTGTAGCCGTCCACCCGACCGGTCATCTGGGCCCGTCCGTTCAGGCGAGTTCTGTCGTGGGTCACGAAACCGCTGAAGGCGATGGACACGTCGGGTCCGCTCACGGTCAGGCTGGCGCTACCGCCGCCAGGACCGGCGAAGTTGCCCGAGGGAGCCTCGTCTAGCACGGGGAAGGCGAGCGGAAGCTCGACCAGGACGGCCGCGACCCCGTCGATCTCGATCTGGCTGAGGTCGCCTCCGGCCACCTCTAGCGAGTGGCGACCGCTGGGCACGGTCAGCTGGGCGACGGCCGCCGAGATCGGCAGGGCATTCTGGGCGGTCACCACGAGGGGAGCACTGCCTCTCTGACCGGTGCTGCCGCTGGGCTCGTTCAGGCCGTCGAGCGAGCTACCGCAACCGCAAAGCAAGAGAGAGACGAAAAAGACGGAAAGGATACGCATCGACCCGCGTTCGGTGAGCAGAGGCCGCGCCCTCTCTCTTTCATTGTCGAAAGAATGAGTCTTTACTTCGCGCTAGCGCGCTAGGGATGGTTTAAGTTGACCCGACTATGTCACTAGCACTTGGCCCCTCTCGACGTTGTCTTGTCGCGCTCGCGGCGGTCGGAATTCTGTCCTGGGGGCTGGGAGGCTGTGGGTCGACCGACCCTAACGTTTCCACTCCGGCCAGCTCGTCGCAAGACGCGTCCTACCCGATCTCGATCACCTCGCAGGTGCCGCCGGGAGTGACCCAGATGCGAGTCACCGGCGACGATATCCATGGAGACCCCGTGGTCACCGTGACGGTAGACGCGGCCCGAACGGTCTCGGTCCAGGTCCCGCAGGAAGTCCGCACCCTCCTTCTCGAGTATCTCGACGCCACAGGTCATGTGCGAGCGGTCTACTCCGAATCGCACAACAACATGCACGACGAGGATTTTCGTCGCGGCATCACCGACCCGTCTTTAGTCGAGATGGCCGATCCCACGTCGGTCAACGCGCAGGCTCGAAAGAATTTCCAGGCCACTGCGGCGGTGACCGGACCGACCGTCCGATACTCCTTCGCCTTCTTCGGATGCAATCGTGCCAAGCAAGCCGCAGGCTTCGATGGGCGCGAGAATTTCTCCAACCAACTCGACGCCGCCGAGAAAGCCAGTACGGCCAACGTGGCTCAACTGCGACAGCACTTCCTGGACGCCGCCTCTCTACAGCCGGCCCCGAAGTTCATCTTTCTCTGCGGCGACGCCGTCAACAAGGTCTCGGCCCCGGCAAACCCGGACTCGTCGAAAGACCTTCCCACCGACGAGGCGATGAGGTCAGCCACCGCCCGGCTGAAGAACGAGATGGTGAACTGGAGACTGATCCGAAAGCACGGAGAGAGTATCGTCGATCATGACGGTACGGTGAAAGATGTGCCTCCCGCGGCCCCCGGATCTCTTTTCGAATACAGCATCACCGCCGTGGTGATGCCCGGCAACCATGAGATGTGCCACAAGATCGACGACGACCCGAACGGACCTCCGGTAGGCGCCAACGGTAAACGGCCGTACGACTACGAGTACCCCAACAAGTACGCCGGCGAAGCGTTCTCGGAGGCCTTCTCGGAAGTCATCCGCGGCTCGAACGGCCCAACCGACGCGACCACCTACGAGCCGGATCCACTCAGTCTCTTCGATAGCGACGTGGCTCGCGACGAGAGCAAGCTCTCCTATACCTTCCAGGATGGCGACGCCTTCTTCATGGTTGTCAACACGGACACTTATGTCGGTGACAGCAAGTGGGACGGCCGGACCGGCGACTTCCGCATCCGGCGCATTCCTCTGCGCTGGATCCGCGAGAAGCTGCGCGCTGCCCAGCTGGATCCGTCGGTGCGCCACATTTTCGTTTTCGGCCACCGGCCGATCCGCTCGATCGGCTCCGAGGCGGGCATCGACGATCGCCAAGCCGAAACGTTTTACAAGCTGCTGAACAACCCGCTGGCCAACTCGAGTCGTGAGCTGGACTCCGACAGCAACCCGCCCACCAAGGTGCGTGGCTACTTCTGCGCCCACGCTCACCTGCTCTCCACACTGCAGCCGTCAAGGCCACGAGCCGTCAAGCAGATCGTCGCCGGCAGCGGCGGTTCCGAGCCGGACTCCTACCTGACCGACGAAGGCTTCACGGGCGCCCGTACCAATAATCCCTTCCCTTGGTTCGGCTTTGCCACGGTAGCGGTGCGGGACCTGGGCGACGGTCGGGATGAGGTTGACCTGGCCTGGTTCGGACGTAACGTTCATACGGATAAGACCACGACCAAGGGTAAGTGGTGGGAGCAGGAGCCTCTGAAGCTGCGCCGCCCCAACATTCAAGGACCCGGGGACGCCCAGCCAAAGACGCCCAAGGCGTTGCTCAACCTCTACTCTGAGCCGGTCGCTTCTCCAGCTCCTTGAGCCTTTTCGCGCACAGCCTGCTGGTCCCACTAGTCGCGCTTCTGTTGGTCTCCGGCAGCCGGAGCGAGGAGCTCTCGGCGGGCTACCCCAAAACCGCCTCGGCGGCCCGCGTCTCCGCCTGGCAGGCCATCACCGGAGGGAAGGGGAGCGGCGCGGCCGTGGCCGTCATGGACCGGGGAAAGATAGTCTTCTCGGAAGGCATGGGGGTGCGAGACCGGGGGCGCAACCTCGTAGTAGACAGCCATACGCGCTTCAACATCGGATCCACCTCGAAGATGTTCACCACGGTCGCAATGTTGATGCTCGTCGACGAGGGGAAGGTGTCGCTGGACCAACCCGTCGTCTCCTACCTGCCGGAGTTCAAGATGCCCGACCCGCGGCACCGCGACATCACGGTGGGGATGCTCTTCAATCACTCCTCCGGTCTGCCTGGAACGTCCTTCACGATGGGCTACGCGGCGACTCATAACGCTCACCAGGTGCTGCTGGAGACGCTGGCGCACGAGCGCCTCAAGCATCCTCCGGGCGCGCTTTCCGCCTACTGCAACGACGGGTTCACGCTGGCCGAGATTTTGATCCAGAAAGTCTCAGGCAAGTCCTATCTCGCCTTCCTGCAAGAGCGCATCTTCAGTCCTCTGGGGATGCACGACACCGGGGCCAGCTTGGGCGAGCTAGCCCCGAAAACCGACTTGGCGGAATTCTACGACGCGAAGTCGGCCCGCAAATTCCCGGTGGAGGTGGCCGAGGTGCACGGCGCCGGCGGCCTCTCCTCGACGATGGAGGACCTGTGCCGATTCGGCAACAGCCTCACCCCGTTCGGCAAGCGTCTGCTCTCGGACGCTTCACTGCGGATCCTGCGTTCAGCCCAACCGACCCCGTTCTCTCGAGCTCTGCGCAACCGCACCGTCTTCTCGTCCTTCGGCTGGGACTACTCGGACCTGAGCCCATACGATCGCGCCGAGCTGCAAGTCCTGGCCAAGGGAGGTAATACACCGGGCTATTCTACGAATCTGCAGATCTTGCCCGATCAGGGGATGGTCATCGCGATGGCGATCTCCGGCAACGCTTCCGGGGAGATGTTGACCCGTCCCATCCTGGAAGGGCTCTTGGAGGACCGTTCGCTGGCACAGCCAGTGTCGCGACCCGCCGTTCGCCCTCCGCGCGCTCAGCCCGTCCCCGTCGACCTGGATCGCTTCCAGGGCGTATACACCGGCGAGGGGTCGGCGCCCTTGCGGATGGCCGTGAGCGCGGACCGGCAGAGCGTCACCTGGACCCCCCTCACGCCGGTGGGCCAGCCGGCAGATCCGCCGGTAGCTTCCTACGGCTACCACGACGGACTTCTTTTCGACGCCGCCGGTAAGTCGGCATACCTGCTCTCCGTCGACGGAATAGGCTACCTCGTCGCCACCCCATCGCAGGCGGTGAACGGCGCCTCGATCTACGGCGCTGACTGGCTGAGCCTGCAGCAGGTGAAGACGGTCGAGCGTCCGCGCGAGATGCCGGCGATGGCCGCCGGCAAGCGCTGGCTCTTGCGCAACGCACCCACCTTCGTGACGGCCCCCTGGGTGGACCTGACTCTGACCCCTATTGTTTACGATGGCCTACCGGGCTACCTCGACTTCGCCGGGCTAAAAAAGGTGGAAAGTCCCACCCTGGCCAGGGTGGCGGCCACCCACTTCCGCGACCAGTCCGAGCTGGAGCTAGATCAGCGTGGCGGGACCACCTGGGCCCGCGTGGCCAACTACCTCTACTCGGTGAACTCACCGGCGTTGACTGATGCGGGCGCCAACAGCGTCACCATCGGGTCCGAGGGCCACAACGAATGGCTGGAGCTTGCCGACGACGCCGTCGTCGAGATTCAGCTTCCGCCTGAAGGTAGAGCCATCATCCTCACCGCTCCCAAGACCATCCTCTTCGACAGTGTCCTGGACTCGGGCCAGCTGTACACCCCGAAGGGAGCTCTGGTGTTCTGCGCCGGCCCGCCGGGCAGCCGTTTCGTCGTCTCCGTCGAGTGAGCGCGAATGGGGGGAAACCCACACGTCGGCTTCCGCACCAAAGAAGAGACCACGACTCAGTTAAGATGTTCTTCCGACCTACACAACTCGCGCGGCAAGTCGGTCTACTGAAAAGCTATAACCTTCTGACAACGGGGCCACTCTAATCCAACTCGCATGAAGCGGACTGGCTCCGAGACAAAACCCGGCGAGGTCTTCACGCGGGCGCGGCATCAAGGCTGGATACTCGCCTAGAGGACAATACCCATCAAAGCGCCCGAGGCGGCATAAGCCAGCGGGCCACCACCGAGAGCGTTAGCCACGGAAGCGATAACTGCTCCTTGAGCCGCGCCACCGACAGCTCCCAATCCGCCTAAGAGAACCGCTCCTTTGAGAGCACCCGATGCAACCTTCTTCTCGACATCCTTACCGTCGGAAGTGACACCACCAATGAGTCCACCGATCAATCCACCGCCGAGAGCGCCACCGACACCACCGACAAGAGCGCTGATCCCAGCGGTAGCGGCCACACTTCCTCCGCCCACTTCCCTGGCGATCAGTCCCGTCACCGCGCCGCTAACAACGCGCCGAGCGATCTTGGCTCCAGAGAAATGCTTTTTCACTGAGGCTTCCGAGAAGTTCTCTTTAAGAATGTTGGAGACCGAAAACTTGTCTTCCGTTGAGTCGGTGGACTGCTCCGTCGTGGGAGCGGCTTCTTTCTTAGGGGTGGCTTTTGAGATAGGCGCGGCGAAGCCAGAGGTATTGGTGTTGATAAGCATAGTGAGTTCCTTTTGCCCATCTCCGTGGGCGGTTTGTTTATAGAGCGAGAATAGTGAAAGGATCTGAAAACATGCTGATATGGGCGACAAGGAGTCTCCAGTACGATGACCTTCCATTTCCAACCCGAGTTCGACAGTTGGAAGCCCTTTTTGGGCACAGCGCCGGATCGACATCCGCATAAAACCTGGGTTTGCACGCGGCAAGGTAGGCAAAATCGTCCAGAACACGTAGGCACAATGAAAAGAGGATAAAGGCCAACTTG
>JBBCJA010000003.1:0-62303 GCA_037189585.1 Selenomonadaceae bacterium
CTCGTGAACATTTCTCTCGGCGCTCAGCTGAACGGCTCTCGCCTTGAACTCCGCCGTGTAAATTGGTCGTTTTCTTCGGGTCATGCAATCCTCCAATATCCTTAAGTCTATCGGAATGTCTGCAGATTGGGGACCCCTTCAAACCTCATTCCAAGACCTCCGTCCAAGCCAACCCTCCGGACTATGTCGACCGAGAAGATATTCCCTACAGCTCGGCCCGATACGTTAGTTACGTCGTGGAGGAGTCGACCCTCGGCTCGAGCCAAAAGGTGTTCGTTGCCGCCCGGATCAGCGCCGCGGGACGGCTTGAGGCGTTTCCTGAGCTCGGAAAGCTTCTGCTTTTTCCCGGAACAAGGGAGGAGTGTCTAGAGCACTATCGGGCGGGCTCTAAGAACCTTCGATGGGCCAGTTACGCTCTGGTCGCCTTTTCTCTCCTTGGCTGCCTCGGAATCAGCTTGCTGTTCCGGAAGCTGCAAGACAAAAAACGTTAGAGCTTTTCCAGAATGACGCTTCCGATGGAATAGCCGGCTCCGAACGAACACAGCACCCCGCGATCGCCGGCGACCAGGTGGGAGCGGTGTTTGTGAAAAGCGATGACCGACCCGGCCGAGGAGGTGTTGGCGTACTCGTCCAGGATGAGGGGCGCCTCTTCAGATGTGGCTTCCCGTCCCAGTAAGCGCTTGGCGATCAGGACGTTCATGGCGGCGTTGGCTTGATGAAGCCAGAGAGCTTTTAAAGAGGACGGTGTGATGGAGTGCTCGGAGAGATGGCCCTCCAACATGGCCGCCACCTGAACGGTCACCTCTTTGAAGACTTTTCGACCTTCCTGGTAAAAAAGAAGCGCCGGGTCGTCGTCGGGACGGTCCTCGCAGCGGGACAGAAAGCCCCGGTTGTTGCGGATATTGTTGGAGAACCTGGTGGCCAGCTTGCAGCCGAGAACTCGATAAGGGTCCGAGCTCCGGTGAGAGGTCGCCGCTTCCACCACCACGGCGGTGCAGGCGTCGCCGAAAATAAAGTGGCTGTCGCGATCGCGAAAGTTCAAATGGCCGGTGCAGATCTCGGGACTGACCACCAGGGCGCGCCGGGCCGCTCCGCTCTGCACCAACGAAACAGCCTGGGCGATACCGAAGGTCGCCGATGAACAGGCCACATTCATGTCATAGGCGAACCCCGGGGCGCCCAAACGCTCCTGAAGCTCCACCGCGATGGCCGGATAGGGCCGCTGGTAGTTCGAGCAGGCGACCAGAACCGCGTCGATGTCGCCTCCCTCAAGACCCGCCTGGGAGAGCGCTTCCCGAGACGCGGCCAGGCCCATCTCGGCCTGGATCGAGATCTGGTCGTCGGATCGTGCCTCGAGCTTCGGCCGCATGCGTTCGGGGTCGAGGATTCCGGACTTGTTCATCACGTAGCGACGCTCGATTCCAGAGGCCTTCAGGATAAACTCCGCCGATGACTCGGCCAACTGCTCCTCGGCCGACCGTGCGCGATTGGCCTGTTCCACGTAGGCGTTGAAAGAGCTCACCAGCTCGTCGTTGGTGATCGATTCGCCAGGGGTGAAGAGGCCGGTTCCGCTGATCACGATGTCTGTCATGGTCGGAGATTTTCCAACCTCAGGGGGAAATCCTATAACGCCCTAGCTCGAGACACTCGGAGCAGATGACTCTCCAAAGAGCGCCCCAAACCGGACTCGAGAAACTCCGCGGCTTCTAAGAGCCGGACCTGGTCGATGCCGTGACTCCAACCTCCTCGATCGAGAAGATAGAGAAGATCCTCGGTGGCCAGATTTCCCGTCGCTCCGGGCGCGTAGGGACATCCCCCGGCCCCCCCCACGGAGCTGTCAAAGGCTCGGATTCCGCGCTCGAGTCCGCGACTGGCGTTGGCCAACGCTGTTCCGTAGGTGTCGTGAAGGTGGAGGGCCAGGGCGGAGCGGGGAACACCATCAAGCAGCCCTAGCACGGCATCGATGTCTTCTGGAACAGCCGCGCCGATGGTATCTCCCAGGCTGACCTGGTCGCACCCCATCTCCAGCAGACGGCGGGTCAGCTGGGCGGAAACCTCGGGTCCGATTCGACCCTCGAAGGGGCAGACGAAGACGGTAGAGAGATAGCCCCGAACGGATACTCCATGCTCTAAGGCGCTTCGCACCACGTCGGCCGTCTGCTCCATCCCCTGAGCGATGGAGCGGTTGGTGTTCTTCTGAGAAAAGCTTTCGCTGGCCGCCACGAAGACCGCGACCCGCCGAGCACCGACCTCCAGCGCTCTCTCTAACCCTTTTAGATTCGGCACCAGGACCGTCCGAGTCGCTGACGACGGCTCGGAAGCCAGCGCCTCCAGCAGTTCCGCCGCGTCGGCCAGCTGGGGCACCCATTTGGGGCTGACCATCGAGGTCACCTCGACCTCGGAGAATCCGCAGGCTTCGAGTCGCCGGATCAGCTCTAGTTTGAACTTGGTGGGCAACGGCTGCTTCTCGTTCTGAAGTCCGTCTCGAGGTCCGACTTCGATGACTTGGACATGGCGATCGCTCATGCGAGAGCCTTCCACAGGGGAACGAAATTGTCCGGTTGTTAACAACATGTTCACATCGCCCAGGCTCCGGCAGCCCTGAGGTCGGCGGGCTCCGGTATTTTGAACACAAGAAAACAACGCGGGAGACGACGGATGAATATCTTCACTCAATACCAGAATCCGATGGTCGGGGGCTCTTATTTCGGGGGGTCTTCGCCGATGATGGGACTCTCGGGAGGTTTCGCGGGTTTTGGTGGGTTCGTCAACTCCGGCTTCGGCTACAACTGCTGTCCCAGCGCCTACTCGGGGATGTCGGCCGGCGGCGCCACCTCGGCTTTCCTGGGCGGAGCTTTCTCTTTCTCCCGCACCCCGGTTTATCAGCAACAGGCTCACTACCGCGCGCTTTTCGAGAACTATACCGAGCAGCAGAAGAAGATCACGCAGGGCAGCGGCAAAATGTGGGACGTCTGGTTCGACCACAAGGACGGCCAGAAGACCAAACGAGTCTCTCCCATCGTGCTCGACCTCAACGGCGATGGGAAAGCCGGCATCACCGGAAAGAACATCACCGGCGACGGGAAGATCTCGGGCCAGCCGATCAACTTCGACATCGATCCCAGCCGTGTTTCCTGGGCCAAAAAGAGCCGTCGCCGTCGCCCCGGAAAAGGCGCCCCCAAGGTTAAGGGAGGCCGCTGGAAAGGGAATCAGTACCTGGACAAAAAGGGCAACGTGATCGGTGAGAAGCGCGGGAAATTTTACTACTGGGGCAACAAGACCAGCAAAGAGAAGACCGAGTGGCTGGCTAAGAACGGCGGTGACGGCTTACTGGTCTGGGACGTCAACAATGACGGGAAGATCACCTCTTCCAAGGAGCTGTTCGGAAACTTCGACATCAATGGTAAAAAGCGCTTCAAGACAGGATACGAGAAGCTGGCGCACTACTTCGACAAGAACAAGGACGGCCAGGTCACCGGAGCCGAGCTGAAAGGCTTGAAGGTTTGGGCCGACAAAAACGGCAACGGCAAGGTGGAAAAAGGCGAGTTGAAAGCGGTTTCGGCTCACAACATCAGCTCGCTCAATACCAAGTATCACTCTCAGGAGATGACCTCGACCTTCGGTACCCGCACCGAGACCACCGAAGAGGTCGAGCGCCAGCGCTTCGCCGGCTGGGAAACCACCCTTCGCAACGTCTTCGCGGGATGGCGCGACGACTTCTCGTTCGGGCTGTTCGGCGGCATGAGCCACTGGAGCTGGTAGCCGGGCAGGCCGCTCTCTCCCCGAGGAGAAGGCTATCGGGATGTCCCTTTTCCCCAAACTTCTGCAGGCCCCGATGGCCGGGGTCTCGACCCCGGAGATGGTCGCCGCTGTTTCTCGAAACGGAGGTCTTGGCGGCATCGCCGTGGGTCATTTGAGCCCAGCCGAGGCCGAGCGCATCATCGCGACCACTCGGTCACTCCAGGGAGATTTTCGCTTCAACGTCAACCTGTTTTGCCATAAGCCGGCTCGGATTCTTCCCGAGGTGGAAAGGGAGTGGCTGTCCCGCTTGGGCCCGACCTTCACTCAGTTTCAGGCGACCCCGCTAGAGCAGCTCTCCAGTCCTTACGCCAGCCTGAGCGAACAACCGGAGCTGGTGGAAGTGGTAGCCCGCGCGCGTCCGTCGGTGGTCAGTTTTCACTTCGGGCTACCTGAGCCCCACGTCGTTCAAGCCTTTCGCCAAGCCGGGAGCCTTTTGATCGCCAGCGTGACCAGCCTTTCCGAGGGAGAACGAGCTCGGCGAGCCGGAATGGACGCGGTGATCGCCCAGGGCTACGAGGCGGGAGGGCATCGAGGAGTTTTCGAGCCGGAGCTTTCAGACCAGAAGTTGAGCACCTCGGTCCTGACTCGCCTGCTGGTGGCCCGAATCGACCTCCCAGTGATCGCCGCGGGAGGATTGATGGACGGACGGGCAATCTCCGCGGTGCTGGCTCTGGGAGCCGTCTCGGCTCAACTCGGCACGGCCTACCTCGCCTGTCCTGAATCGGCGGCCGACCCGGGCCACCAACGCGCCCTGCTGGAGGGCCCGGGGGAGACGGTGATGACCAAAGCGATCTCGGGCCGGCCCGCTCGCTCTTTGCGCAATCGCTTCACCCAACTCGAGCTACCAGATCGGGTACCGGACTATCCGCGAGCCTACCATGCGGGGAAATCTCTTCACGCGGCGGCTAAGGCCAAGGGGGAGTCGGGCTTCGGCGCGCACTGGGCGGGGCAAGGAGCTCCCCTGGCTCGTGCTCTGCCGGCCGCTGAGCTGACGGGGCTTTTGTACCGTGAAATGGGGGAGCAGGCTATCGGAGTGACAACCGAAAAGCTAGGCTGATGAGGGATTGGAACTTGCCCCGAGGCCTGGTCCGTTGGCTGGACGCCTTGGAGAGAAGGCCGCTGGAGGCCGGAGGTTCGCGGTCGGCGGTCGACGAGCACCTGGCCGAGCTCGTGGCCCGGGCAGAGTCGTTACGCCCTCTTCTGGCCGGATTCGCCGATAGCCAGGAGCTATGGTCTATTTTTGACGACGCTCTGCGGCAATATCAGGTAGGATTAGAGGAGGCGCCACACGATCCGCGCCAGATTCTCGACCGTGCCGTGGCTCTCGAGGAGAGTATTTTATCCCTAAAGGATTTGGCCGCCCAGCTTCCCAGGCTCACCGGCCATGGAGTGCTCGACGAGATCTTCATCGTGGGGATGAACCTGGCTCGTGGGGGACAAGTCGAATCTCAAGCTCTCTTACAGCGTTTGGTTGCGGGTCGCGCGGTGGTGTTGGGCCTGCGCAGTCAGGCCGCGCTGTTCGAAGCCGCCTTCCCGGACGAAGTCGAGCTTACCACTCACCTGCGGGACGCTTTGGAGGCCCTGGAGGAGGGCCTGGGCGGCGCCTTCGTCTATCTCGCCGAGGAGCCCGACCCAGACCTGCTAGAACAGGCCATGCGCACTCTGGTTTCCGGTGGAACCGCGGCTGTGGCGGCGCTTGCCGCCATGACGGAGGTGAGCGAAGGGGCTCACCACTTTTCCGAAGATCCCGTTCTGGAAGACCTTTTTCGCGCCGTGGACGCCCAGGACTCGGAAAGGATCGAGGTTTGTCTGACCGCTTTGGATTCCGCTCATGCTGAATTGGCCGAGGAGTTCGAGAGTCTCCTATCCACTTTCGCTCCATCGGGCTGGCGAGAGAGCGAGCTCTCTAAGCTCGAGATGGCGTGGCGAGCCCTGGAGAGCGCTCGCGAGGAGCTTCATCAGTCGGCTGGCCAGAGCTGTCTGACCATGGATCGCATGGAAGCCTTTCAGACTCAGGCGGTGGACTACGATGAACTGACGAACGAGATTGTGGAATCGCTTCCGACCCGGGAAAGCCTACCGGATGTGGCCAACTTCGCCGCTCTCATCGAAGGGATGGCGGCGGTTTACGAGGAGCGCGCCCCCTTTTTTCTTCTGACCGATGAACTCGCGCGTCTGGCTGATACTTACCGCGATTTTCTTCAGCACATGGAGCGGGTTTACGAAGCAGAAACCGACCAGCCCCGGCAAGAAGCCCTGGATCGCTTGCTCTGCGCCGCCGAGGAGATCGGAGAAGCGTTGACTTTGCTGGACGAGGCTCTAGGCCAACAAGACCGCGAGCTGTTTCCTCAAGTTTGGCAGTCTTTACTGGGACCGTGTCACGAACTTCACCAGCTGTCGAAAACTTCCGAATTGGAGAGCCTGCGGGCCGAGCCGGAAGTTGCACTTTCTCCTCTCTTCGAGCAATTGCGCTCGCTGTTTCGAGACCGTTTGGCCCAGAGGATAAGCCCTATGGAGTATCGTCAGGAGCTGGGGCGAGCCAGTGGTGAGATCGAGAAATTGCTTCAACGAAGCGATGTTCCTCGGGAGGGAGCCGTGGAAGCTAGGGATACGGTTTGGTTGGAGCTGGCCGCGCTCTGTCGCCGCTCCCTGGCTGCTCCTGATCCCGTCGACCTCGCGCTTATCGAGTCGTTGGGGCAGCGATGGGCGGAGTCGGGACCGAGGTCGTGAAAGAACAGGCCGAAAAGTAAGTCTTGGCGCGGTTTTGTAGACTTCCGGCAAAAAAGATCCGCCAGGGACTTGACCTTCGGGTCGTCATGCATCTAAATTGAGGGCCGCCTACCGCGCGAAGCGTTAGGGCAATTCTGGAAGATTTGAGAAGAGATCAAGTTCATGCCGAAGATCAAAGTTGGGAAAATGAGCCGCCGCCTGGGTATCGGGTTGACCACTAAAGGCCAGCGAATCCTGGAGCGTCGCCCTTATGGGCCTGGTCAGCACGGCCCTAACGCTCGTCGCCCTAAACCCTCGGAGTATTCGCGCCAGCTGCTCGAGAAGCAGAAACTGCGATACCTCTACGGACTGCGGGAAAAACAGTTCAAGGGCATCTTCGCGCGTGCTCGTGCTATGGAAGGCACCACTGGCGACAATCTGATCAACTTGTTGGAGCGTCGCCTGGACAATGTGGTTTACCGCGCCGGCTTCGCCTCCACTCGCGCTCAAGCTCGTCAGCTTGTGGCTCACGGCCACTTCACCGTCGACGGTCGCAAGACCGACGTCCCTTCGTACCGTCTGCGCCCCGGCCAGGTCGTGTCGATTCGTGAAGAGAGTCGCGGCGCCACCTATTTCAAGAACCTCAATGATTCCGGCCAACTGGGTATCGAGCGCGGATTGGAATGGCTCAACATCGATGCCAATGTTCCGTCCATTACTGTCTCGGCCCAGCCGAGCCGCGAGAGTGGTGAGCAGGCCGTGGATCTGCAGGCCATCATCGAGTTCTACAACAGATAGCTTTCATCGCGAGCCGCGTGAACCTTTAGTGGACGCGGGCCAGTTCGAACACCGAACTGACCTGGCGTCCGTTTTTCGTTAAACGGAGAGCCAGGAACCTGAAACTTTTTTTGCAAAGTTGGATCTATGGCCGGCCCAAAGGAAGATGTCTTTGACATTGGCGAGTTTCTCGCCCGACAGGCGTCCAAGGGAGATATCGAGTCGCACGGCGAGTTCACCGTCAGTCAGGAGAAAGCAGCCCAAAAGCTGGGTCGCCTGGCCTTTCCCTTTGACTACGCCTGGGTTCTCAAAATCGTGCAGGCGGCGGTCGCTTGGAAGGCGACTCGAATCGAAGTGCGCCAGTATAGGGCGTTCACGGTTTTCGCTTTTTTACCGGAAGATTTTCACCAGTTCCCTACCGAGGAACGCCTGGTCAGCACTCTGCTCTCGGGCCGAGTCTTTGATCAGGAGCCTCTCCCGCTGTTTTGCCACGGATTGAGGGGACTCGTCGAGCAAGCGGGGCTTTCTTTTCGCTTGATTCTCAACACCGGCCAGAGAGTGGTGCGGCCGATTCACGCCGGACGGCATGTCTCGGCTTTAGCCGAGGAAGAGAGATTGGTTCGCCTGGCGCCCGCGCCGGGAGTGCGTTTGTTGGTGGCTCATCTGTCTTTCAATCAGTTTTTCATGTCTCGCTACGTGCCAAGACCCCTCTTGATCGGTCGCCCGGACCTTCGGATCGTCGAGGCGCTGGACCGATACTGCTTCCTTTGCCCCATCCCCCTGATTGTTGACGGTCGAAGGGTGGACCGACTTCTGACTCATCCCCAATGGGGGTTTCGCAAGGACCGGCGGCCGATCGCTTTGATCCCGCTCAAATGTCCAGCTTTGCCGCCGTTACGTGCCCCCGAGGAATTTGAGGAGAAGCTGATCGCCGTCCAGACTCACCCGCTCAGAGCTCAGCGCTCCTATGGAGGTAACAGAGAGGGGAATGTCTGGCTCTATCTTGAGGGATCGGACCCTCCGCGGCGCACTCCGAAGACCGCTTTGGACCGAATCGACCACTCGCAGTCAAGACTTCACAGCCTGCTTTTTGTTTCTCATGGTGTGGTGGTGGAGAGGTACACGACCTCGGTGGCCACGCGTCACGTGGCCATGATGATCATCGCGGGAGCCGATGGATGGGACACCGACCTGTCTGGACTTTCCCTGATCCGCAGTGAAGCTTTAGATGAGGCGAGCAAGAGCGCGACGCATTTGGCGGGACAATGCTTGTTGGAATTGGCCGCGGTGGCGGATGTCTTCATCAACGATGAACCCGATGGGCAGAGTCCCAAGGACAGCGTGGACTACCAGTTGGCGTCGGAAAGTCATCGTCTGGCTGAAGAGGTTGTCGGGAAGCGGTTCCCTTCGCTCAAAACGGGTCTGGCCGCGGTTCTGTTCGCGAAACGTTGGTTTACCTCGAGCGGGTCGGACCCGGCGCCTCTTGAAGACATGTTAGCCTTTGGCTGGCTTGCCTTCACGACCCAGGATTTTGAAGAGCTAGAGACAATCGAGACGGCCCGCTTTGAGGCCAGCGCTTGGTTGACCGAGCGGTAGTTGGCGCGGTTCCACTTTTTCTGTACAGGGAACTTGCCGTTCTTTTCTAAGTGGTATTGACTATGGCGGGTCCAAAGGAAGACGTCTTTGACATCGGCGAGTTTTTGGCTCAGCAGTCAGCCGAGGGCAGCGTCGAGTCGCAGGGCGAGTTCACCGTTAGCCAGGAGAAGGCTGCTATAAAACTGAGCCGCTTCGCCTTACCTTTCGTATACGCCTGGGTACTCAAGATCGTTCAGGCCGCGGTGGCCTGGGAAAGTGAGCGGATTGAAGTCCGCCAGTATCGAAGTTTCACGGTCTTGGCCTTCTGTCCGTCCCGGATGGAGGACATACCGAGCGAAGAGGCCCTGGTTTCGAAGTTGCTGTCGGGCCGAACTCAGGATTCGGATCAGCTAGGCCTTTTGTGCATGGGGCTACGGGCCCTGGTGGAGCAGGCGGGTCTGTCCTTTCGATTGCTCATCGCGCGACCTGAGCATCCCTCTCGACCGATTCACGCGGGCAACGATGCGTGTGCTCTGGCAGCGGAGCAAGCCTGGGCGAGATTGAGTCCTGCTTTGGGAATTCAGTTGATGGTGGCTCATCTTCCTCTGCGCGAATTTCTGATGAATCGGTACATTCCGAAGTCATTTCTGTATGAACGACCGGATCTTGAGATCGCGCGGGTGCTCGACGGTCTCTGCTTTCTTTGTCCCGTTCCGTTGGTTCTTGACGGACGTCGTATAGACCGTTTGATGTCTCATCCGATTTGGGGTTTCACTTCCGCAAGGCGTCCCGTGGCGCTACTGGGAATGCACTGCCCGGAGCGGCCGCCCCTCAAGGTTCCGGAGGAGTTTGAGGACAAGGTGATCGCCATCAACACTCATCCTAGGCGCGCGAAGCGAACCTACGGCGGAGTGGGGCGCGAGTCCAGTTTCTGGATGTACCTTACCGCTTCGCAGCCCAATCCGGCTAGGGCTTGGAAGGAGCAGTTGCTCCATTTTGTGGCAAAACAGTATCAACATATCTTCTTTGTCTGTCACGGTGTAGTGGTGGACCGATACAAGATCAAGCTTCAAACCAGCCACACTTCCCTGTTGGGCATCGTCAGCGCGCAAGGCTTGCCGACCGACCTTTCCGGTCTAACGATGAGCCATGGCCCAGCTTTAGAGAGGTTGATCCGTACGGCGACCGTGGCCATGGCGGTAAGACTGCGCCAGCTTCGGGCTTCTCCCGAGAGCTTTCTGCAAGACATTCCGGATACCGATAGCCACGGGGACAAGCTAGACTACAGACTGGCGGCGGAAAGCCAAGAGCAGGCGCGCGCCATCTTTGGTGACAAACGCTCGGTATTGCGCGAAGGTTTGGCCGCGGCGCTTTTCGCCGGGCGGCACTTTTTGAGCAAGGAGTCTGACCCGGATCAAATTGGGGCGATTTTGGCCATGGAGTGGCGGGATAGCCTACTCAAAGATCTTAACGAGCTAGAAACTATTGAGACCGCCGGTTTTGAGTCCGACGGTCTACTTGGTGAAATCTATCCTAGGAGTTGAAATGGAAGTCGCGGATCGCCAACGCAAAGTCATTGAAGTGGTGAAAGAGCTGGGGGCCGAGCTCAACTACGGAAAAGTTCCGACGGTCTCGATGAGCACTCACTTGGAATGGGATTTGGGTCTGGCCAGTGTGGAAAGAACCGAGCTTTTGGTTCGCCTCGAGAAAGGCTTAGGAGAAAAGCTTTCCAGCAACGCGGTGTTCAATGCCGTGACGGTGTCCGACCTTGTCGCTTTAGTGCCCGGAGTGGGCGAATCTTCCTCGCCAGAGACGGTGGACCTCAAGACGGGAGAGATTCCATCTTACCCGGTTCAGGCCAACAATCTGATCGAGGCCCTGGAGTATCAAGCGAAGCACCAGCCGACTCGGAAAACTCTCTTTTTCCAAGAAGAGGGGGAGTGCGTGGCCGAATGGAGCTACCTCGATCTCCAGCGTGAGGCGGGCCGGGTGGCCGGAGGGTTGGCCGCTCGCGGAGTTCAAAAGGGCGACCGGGTCGGTATCATGCTCCCCACCGGTTCAGATTACGTTGCCACCTTCTACGGAGTCCTCTGGCTAGGGGCCATCCCTGTCCCTCTCTACCCTCCCTTTCGGCTCGACCAGTTGGAGGACTATGTCCAGCGCCAGTCTGCCATCCTGAGCGTCGCGGGAGTCAAGCTGCTGGTCTCTTTCGACCGAGCCAAGGCGGTGCTACCGCTCCTGAAGATGAACGCTTCCGAGCTGCGCACCGTGGTCACGGTGAAAGAGCTCGATGACCGGGCGCCGGAGCCTACGCCAGGCGAAATGGGTCTGATCCAATTCACCTCCGGCAGTACCGGACTGCCCAAGGGAGTCACCCTGACTCAGCAAGCGCTGCTTCACAATATCCGAGCCTACGGATACGGAATGGAGTTGGGCAAAGACGATGTTACCATCAGTTGGCTGCCTCTCTACCACGACATGGGCCTGATCGGTACCATGCTGGGTAGCATCTATCACGGACAGCCTCTGGTTTTGATGGGGCCTCAGGACTTTTTAGCTCGACCGTCGCGTTGGTTATGGGCCGTGCACAAGTACCGGGGTACCGTCAGTCCCGCTCCGAATTTCGCCTACGAAATCTGTGCTAGAAAGATCCCAGAGAGCGAACTGGAGGGCCTGGATCTGTCCAGTTGGCGCATCGCCCTCAATGGAGCCGAGGCTGTTCGCGAGGAAACGCTCCAGCGCTTCACGGAAGCGTTCGCTTCTTTCGGATTCAAAAACGAAGCGCACTTCCCAGCCTACGGACTGGCCGAGGCGACGCTGGCGGTGACTTTTCCCCCGCCCGGTCGCGGACCGCTGATCGATCGGATCAATCGTGAGAGATTGGAAAGAGACGGCTTGGTGGCTTCCTGTGGTCCCAACGACCCGAGCCTTAGCCTGGTGGCTTGTGGGCGAACCTTGCCGGAGATGGAGATTCGAATCGTCGACGACCAGGGGAAGGTCTTGCCTGAGCGCCGGCGCGGCCATCTTCAGTTCCGCGGTCCCTCCTCGCTCGACTCCTACTACAACAACCCGGAGGCGACGAGGCAGGTCAAAGATAGCGACGGCTGGGTCAAGACCGGAGACCTGGCCTACATCTCCGAAGGCGAGTTATACTTGACCGGACGCAGTAAGGACTTGATCGTGGTCGGAGGGCGTAACCTTCACCCAGAGGACATAGAGGACATCGTAGCCTCCGTCTCGGGGGTCCGGCGCGGCTGCGTGGCGGCTTTCGGAGTCACGGACGAGGCCGAGGGGACCGAATCGTTGGTGGTGGTGGCCGAGTCCAAGTTCTACAAGGACGGAGAGGAGAAGGAGGCGCTGGTCAAAGCGATCTCCTCGGCCGTGGTGCGCCAACTGGGGCTTCCTCCCGACCAGGTTCACGTGGTGGCTCCTCACACCGTTCCCAAAACGCCCAGCGGGAAGATTCGCCGTTCGGAGACTCGCCAACGTCTGCTGGAAGGGCGCTTGAAGCGAAGCGGTGGAGTTTTCGCCCAAGTGACCGGACTTCTAGCGGCCAGGGTTTCTCAAGTGGGCCGGACCGTCACCCAATGGCCCGGTCGGACAGCGCGCACTGTTTGGTGTCATTCCTGGCTGCTGGGCTGTCTCGGAGTGCCCCAGATCGTGTCTTGGGTTTCGCGTCGCGCGGCTTTGAGTATGCTTAGAGCCAGCGCCCGACTTTATCTTCGCAAGTCCGGAGTGAAGATCGAGGTCGACAATGCGATCGGCGACATCGGGCCCTGCTTGGTGGTGGCCAATCACACGAGTTCCCTCGACCCGGTGGTGTTGACCGCGACCTTTCCTCAACCACTCCGTTTTTTGGTCGCTCCCTGGCTCGCCGAACATCCCGTGCTCAAAAATCTCATTCTACGCCTGGGTCACCTTCCGGTTCATCGTGGAAACCCTCAGGCCGCCAAGGAGCAGGAGACGGAGATCGCCCGCATTCTTCGGGGAGGAGAGTCGTCACTCGCCGCCTTCCCCGAGGGCGGAATCGAGATCACGCCGGGCTTACGTCCCTTCGCCCTGGGGGTCTTTCAGGTCGCCATGGCGGCCGGGGTGCCGGTCGTTCCGGTCGCCATTCGCGGTGCGCGTGAAATCCAACCCTGGCCTCGCACCGAACCGTACCGAGGAGAGATCTCCGTGGTCGTGGGACGCCCTCTGAGAGCCGAAGGCCAAGAGTGGGAACACCTGGTGGACCTGGCGGCCCGAGCCAGAGCCTTCATCGCCGAACACTGCGGTGATCCGTTATCCAATAGGCGCTTGCGGCGCAATGACTAGCGCCTTAAAAGAGCTTTTCGAGGTCCGCGGTGGACTGCTTGATCTCTCCCAGCGCGATTCGAGTTTGGGAAAGCCCGGCCGAAGTCTGGCGAGAACCGTTGTTGATTGAAGCCATAGCCTCGGCCACCTGCTGGACTGCCATCATCTGCTGGCGGACATTCAAGGATGCTTGTTGGGCCGACTCCACCACCGACTGCATGGAGGTGGAGATGCTTCGAAAAGAGGTCGCGGTTTCGTTGGAGAGTCGTTTGACCTCCATCAGAGTGCGGGTCTGGTCGGCCGAGGCCGCCGCTGTTAACCTGGTGGCTGTCTGAGCGTCACCAACGAGTCCGGTGATGCGGTTGGCGGAGGCTTTGCTCTGCTCGGCTAGCTTTCGAATCTCGGCCGCGACCACCGCGAATCCCCGACCGTTCTCGCCGGCTCGCGCGGCTTCCACGGCGGCGTTAAGAGCCAGCATGTTGGTCTGATTGGCGACTTCGGTCACGAAGGACGTGATAGCACCGATGTTGGCGGCGTGGTCGGCCAGTCTGCCGATGTGTTCACTGACCACCTGGACTCTCTGTTCGAGCTCCAGAACTCCGTTCAAAGCTGCTTCCACCGTGCTCACACCCGTGTTGGCGACCTCCAGGGATTGGCTGGCGCGAAACGCGCTGTTTTCGGCCTGGTCGCTGACGTGGCGAAAGGAGACGTTGAGCTCCTCGGTGGTCGCGCTGGTTTCGGCCACAGCCGCGGCCTGCCCATTGGCCACCGCCTCTTGCTGCTCGGAGGCCGAGGAGAGCTGGGAAAGAGCGGATCCTATGCGATGAACCACTTGAGAGACGGAGGGCACGACCTTTTTGGTGAGATACCAGGTGCAAAAGGCCGCGGCCAGGATCGCGAGAAGGGTACCCACCAGAGTGAATAGCCAGACTTGTTGGGTGGCTTGCACCACGGCGATCTGGCGTTCGGCCATAATACTCTCCTCCGCCGCTTGCATTTTTTGGACCAGAGCACGAATCTGTTGAGCGATCTCAAAACCTTGTCCTGACAGGACAATTTTACGAGCCTCGGCCTGCTTTCCGGCTCGCTGAAGCTCGATCGTTTCTCGTAATAGAGCCAGCCTCTTTTCCACTAAAGGTTGCATGCCGGTGGAAAGCTCCTGGACCCGAGGGTCCTTGACCATCTGCTTGAGTGCATCCAAGCGCTCGGGAAGAAGGGTCGTGGCGGTAGTGTAGGGTCCTAGATAGATCTCCTCATTGGTGTACAGATAGCCGCGCTGTCCCGTTTCCGCGTCCACCAGGAGCTTCTCGATCTCCATGGTGACAAACTCTAGGCGGAGCCCGCGCTCGACCAACATGGTCTCCTCTTGGAGTTTCATCGAGCTGGATTGTGTCGTGACCGCTGTGGTGACCACCAGAGCTATGATAAAGGCGAAGCTGAGCGCCACGGCGGTGCTCAACCGAAATCTATTCTCGTTCATCCGGCGGGATTCGTGGTTTGGACGAATTTCTCTCCAGGAGTCTCCAAAGGAAAGGGAAATTCCCTACCGGAGATGTCCCCTTTGTCGCCGAGATTCCGAGAGCTGATCGAAGAGCGCATCGGACTGGACCTATCCCGACGTGACGAGCAATGGTGCCACAACCTCCTCTCGGAGCTGGCCTCGGCGACGGGATTCACCGAGTCGAGTGTTTTCCTGGAGGCCCTGGAGAAGGGCGCCACTGAATCCGCTATCTGGGCCCCGTTATTGGAAAGACTCACCATCGCCGAGACTTATTTTTTCCGTGACATGGGGCAGATGGAGCTGCTCCGGCAACAGGTTTTTCCCACGTTGCGGTCCGAGGTCCCGGGGCGGTCTCTTCGCATCTGGAGCGCTGGCTGCTCCACCGGAGAAGAGCTTTACTCCATCGCCATGCTCTTAGACTCGACGGGAATAATCGCGGACCTCCTGGGCACGGATGTCAACCCCGCCGTATTAGAAGTGGCACGCCGCGCTGTCTACCGAGAGCGCTCTCTACGCGGCTTCCCCAAGAATTTTCGGGACCGCTATCTTCGCCCTGTAGCGGGTGGCTTCGAGGTATTGCCTCGCCTTAGGGAGCGGACCAGGTTCGCTTTGCACAATCTGCGAGAACCTTTCCACTCTCTGGGGTTGTTCGACCTGATCGTTTGTCGCAACGTGCTGATCTATTTCAGCAGGGAACGATTGACATCGCTTCTCGAGTCTTTTCATGAGAGTCTTCGACCCGGAGGTGTACTCTTGACGGGACATGGAGAGCTGATGGGCGTGACAAACCCGTTTGAAGTGGTTCATCATCCCGAGTCGGTGATCTACCGCCGTCGAGAGAGCCTTCGTCCTGCCCATGCCGAGCGGATTCCCCCAGTTGCCCAGGCGCGCGACTTCAGGCTTCCCAGCCTGGGGGTGATAACAGCCGAGGAGATCGCACCTCCAGAAGTATCCTCCCTGTGCCGCCTGGGTAGAGCGGCGCGTCTGGCCGGTGATAGGGAAAGAGCCAGGGAGCTATTTCGGCAAGCCCTCTACCTTGATCCTGAATCGATCCCGGTGTTTTTAGAGAAGAGTCTTCTTTGGGTCGAGGAAGACCCCGAACGGGCAAGGAAAGATTTCATCACCGCCTTGGCGCTGTTGGCCAATAAGCCTCAAGAGTGGCGACTTGTCGAGGATGTGGCGTTGCCCCTGGCCGAGCTGGAGAGCCTAAAGTTTTGAAACCGCAACTGATGTTTCGCAGTCAGGGCGCTCACTATTGTGTGGAGGCCGAGACCGTCCTCGAGGTGGTCGAGCTACCGGCGACGAGCCCTTGGCCCGGCGCCCCCACCGGTGTTCTTGGCGTGGTGGACTACCGGGGAGAGATCCTTCCGGTTATCGACGTCGCGCGTCGATTGGGCGGCGCAGCGGTCGAGCCCAAGCCGTCCGACGAGTTGATCGTGGTGGATACGCCGAGGGGACGCGCCGCGCTTCTCGTCGAGGAGGCGCTCGAACTCAATTCGGAGTTGGCCTTGCGGCCCGTGCCGCGAGATCCCCATGTCTCGCTTCGGCAGGTCACTCCGTTCTTGTGCGGATTGGGCAGCTATAAGGATCAGGTGGTTTTGGGGTTGGACGGCTCGAAGCTGTTAAACTTTCCAGCCGATTCCATACCGGAGTCGATCTCATCGCCGCCCCCAACCTCGGAGCTTTTGAGGCAGCGGGCCATCGAGCTCGCCACGCCGCTGGTCAAGGAGGATCACGACGTCGGACGTGCGCTGGTTTTGGTCCAACTGTGTGGAGAGATGCTCGGAATTTCGGTGGAGGAAGTCGCGGAGTTGACGCATGGCCCTCTCTTCACGCCCGTACCAGGCGCGCCGCCGCATCTTGTGGGGTTGGCCTACCATCGCGGCGGACTACTTCGCTTGGTGGATATTAGAGAACGTTGCGGATTGGAAAATTCCGGTCCCCTGCCTTCTTCGGTCGTGATCTTGTCGGGTCCGGGAATGCTCACCGGGCTTTTGGTGGATTCCATCGAATCCGTCACGACCCTGCCTGGGCATGGCCCCAAGGTTCGATATCATGAGCGTTGGGTGACTGTGCTTGATACCGATCGTCTGGCTGTTCGAGAGCCTCGATTGGAGCCTGAGCAGCCGTGATCCAAGAGCCGGAGATGCGAGAGCTCTTCGCAGCTGAGGCTGCCGAGATCTTGGAGCGTCTAGAGAGTGGTCTACTGGCTCTCGAGCGCTCGCCCGACGATCGGGCGCAGTTAGATCATCTGTTCCGTCAAGCGCATAGCCTCAAGGGCTCGGCGGCGAGTCTTGGTCTATCGGCCGTGGAAAGTGTGGCTCACCGTTTTGAGGACGCTCTAGATGCGGCACGACAAGGCCGCCAGAGTTTGGATGCCGAGCGGGCGGACCGACTTTATCGGACTCTCGACGCTCTCCGACTTTTAGTCGAAGAAGCGGTGACGGGCCGAGCCTCAGGAGTGGACATGCGGACTGTCCTTTCCCAGTTGGATGCTCCTGCTTCTCACTCCGCGACCGCTGTTAAGATAGCGCCTGACTCCGGACCCCAACCGGAGAGAGTCTCACAATCCGATATCGTCTCAGAGCAAGATACGATGTCGGATCCCGCGCCGGAGACGGTCGCGTCCCTGGCCAGAGAGGTCGGTCACGAACCCGTCGCCTCGGATTTCGCCTCCCCGACGGTCCGGGTAGAGACGGTACGGCTTGATCGTGCTCTGGCTGAGACCGGGGATCTGGCCGTCACGGCGGCCCGTATCGGGTTGCGACGGCGAGAGGCGCGGGAGCTTGGAGACCTGCATGAAGCCTGGATGCGAGACCTTCGACGGCGCCATCCTGAACTCCAGGGAGACGCCGACCTGCTTCATCAGTTGACGGCGCGAGTTGAAATTCTGATCCGCTCCCTGGCTGACGATCAGGCGCGTCTTGGCCAGATCACGGAGCACCTCCGCGATGAGATTCAAGAGATGCGTCTGGTCCCTCTCTCGGGGCTATTCCAGCGTTTTCCTCGCGTGGTTAGAGATCTGGCGCGACAAGAGGGGAAGGAGATCCAACTCCTCTTGGAAGGGCAAGAAACCACGGCCGACAGGATGTTCCTGGAAAGACTCGCGGCCCCATTGACACATCTGATTCGCAACGCCGTCGATCACGCCGTCGAGTTACCCGAGGAACGACGCAAGAGAGGAAAACGACGCGAGGCGGTCCTGAAACTCTCCGCCCAGCGGCGAGGTGGAATGCTGGAAGTGACGCTTTCCGATGACGGAACGGGGCTTGACTTTCACGCCATACGTCGTAAAGCTCTAGAACAACGACTTCGCACGCCCGAGGAGCTTTCCAACGCCACCGACGGCGAGCTCAGCGCTTTGATTTTCGTCCCGGGCTTCTCCACTCGCTCCGTCGTCTCCGATCTGTCCGGACGTGGGGCGGGTTTGGACGCGGTTCGAACCGATGTGGAGAGCATGGGGGGCACCATCTCTGTTCACAGTGTGTCGAAAGAGGGTTCGACCTTTCGTATGCGGATTCCGCTGGGATTGGCCACCTCCCAGGTGATGGTTTGTGGCTGCGGAGATCGGCTCTTCGCCATCCCTTTGGTCTTCGTGGAAAAGTCTCTGATTTTCGACGGCTCTAAGACCTTCACGGTGGAAGGTCGACTCTGTTTGGAAGTCGATCGTAACCTGGTCCCGATCTCGGCCTTGGACGTCGTGCTCGGACTCAAGGAAGACGCGGGTCCGGGCTCTGTTTGCCTGGTCCTAAGCGATCGGGCAGAACGGTTCGGATTTGTTACCCAGAGCCTGCACGGCGTGATGGAACTCGTGGTCAAACCCTTTTATGAAAGCCCTTTGATTCAGGGGGCTTCGATTCTTCCAGACGGACGAGTCTGTTTGGTTCTAGCCCCCAACGAACTGTTCCGTCTCACCCGTTCGGCCTCGTCCGTTAGAACGGGAGCCTGGCTGTCCACGGGACCCAAGGTTTTGCTGGCGGAGGACTCTCCCACCGTGCGAATGATGGCGCGCAAGGCCCTGGTCGGCGCGGGCTATCGGGTGACCGAAGCCAAGGACGGTGCCGAGGCTTGGAGCCACATCCGCTCTCGGCATTTCGACGCCATCGTGTCGGACATCGAGATGCCCAATCTCAATGGGATTGAGTTGACGCAAAAGGCCAGAGCGCTAGCCGAGTATCGAGAGGTTCCGATCATCTTGATCACCTCACTGAATTCGCCGGAGACTCGAAAAGCAGGACTCGAAGCGGGAGCCAGCGCCTACCTGGAGAAATCGACCATCGACCAGGGGGCTTTTCTCACCATATTGGAGCGACTTCTTTGATCAAAATTTTGCTGGTGGACCCTGCCGCCGAGAGTCTGGCCGCTGTAAGAAGCGGCCTGGACGCCCTGGAAGACTTCCAGGTAGTAGGAACGGCGCAGGACCAGAAAGCCGCTCTTGAACTAGCGCGCCGATACAAACCTCAGGTGATCTGCGCGGCGCTCGACCCGAGCGGATGTGCCCTGGCATTAACGCGAGAAGTTATGCGGGACCTACCCACCCCGATTCTGCTCTTAAATCAGGGGGACGAGGCTAGTCTGGGAGCGACCGAGCAGCAGTTTCAGGAGGCCGGAGGCCTGGAGATCTTTAGCCGGGCGAACGGGGATGAACGGACCTTGCGCAACCTGGCCTCCCGACTACGCATTTTAGCCGGGGTCAAGGTCTTCGCGCGACGCGGAGCCTCGCCTGTTCATCAGCCGGCCCTGGGGTCCCGGGCCGCCGGGCGGGTGGTCGCCATCGGCTCCTCGACGGGGGGGCCACAAGCTCTAGGTGAACTTCTGCGAGCTTTGAGTTCGATCAGGGCTTGGCCGATTCTCTGCGTGCAGCACATGAGTCCGGGTTTCTTGGAAGGTATGATCTCCTGGTTGGGAACCCAGACCACTCTCCCGGTCGGTTTGGCACGTCATGGCGAGATGCCGAAGCCGGGTCAAGTTTATTTCGCCCCTGAGGATGCTCACTTGAAGGTGCGGCTGGATGGCTCACTCGCCGTGGAGCGGGATGGTCCCGTGGATGGACACCGACCCTCGGCGACGGTGCTTTTGAGTTCTGTGGCCAGAACTTACGGGAATGCCGGAATTGGAGTTCTCCTGACGGGAATGGGCGCCGATGGCGCGCGAGGTCTACTAGAGATGTCACAAGTCGGCGCGACGACCATGGCACAAGATGAAGAGAGTTCGGTGGTTTATGGAATGGCCAGACAAGCTTTGGAGATCGGCGCGGTCCAGAAAACCACCTCACTAAGCGATATAGGCAGGGCCCTTCTGGCCATCGCCGAGGAGAGACGTCGATGAAGGATAACAGATCGATTTTGATCGTCGAGGATAGCGCACTGCAAGCTGCCCTACTGCGCAAACTCCTGGAGGGTGCCGGTTACTCGGTCACGGTGGCCAGGCACGGCCAGGAAGCTTTGGAGAAGCTGTCGGGCGAGCTTCCTTTTGTTATCATCAGTGACGTCGACATGCCAGATATGAACGGGTATGAACTTTGCCACGCGGTGAAAACCCAGGAATCGACCTCGCACATTCCCGTGATCTTGTTGACGGGATTGGGGGACCCCCGCCACGTTATCGAGGGATTGCAAGCGGGGGCCGACAACTACGTCACCAAACCTTATGACGGACAAGGGCTACTCGACCGCGTGGAGTCGCTACGGCGTTCGCCCGACCTGTATCGTCAGCGCGAGGTGGAGGAGCCGCTCGAGGTCAGCGTGGCCGGCGAGACCTTTCCCATCGTGGCCGGACGGGGACAGATCCTCAACCTCTTGCTCTCCACTTTTGAAAGCGCGGTTTGGCAGAACCAGAAGCTCCGTCAGAGCAATGACGAGCTTCAGCTGATGCATCAGGAGATGGCCAAGAAGAACGGGGAGCTGGAGAAGTCGATCGAAACCCAGAACAAGTTCATCGGCATGGCCGCTCACGACATGCGCAATCCTCTGGCTGTGATGCTGGGATACAGCCAGTTGATGCTGGAAGGCATGGTGGGCCCCATCGAGGGCAATCAGAAAAAATTCGTCGGCTCTATCCACAAGGCGGCCGAGTCCTTGCTGCAATTGGTCAATGAGCTTTTAGAGATCAGCGAGATCGAATCGGGAAATCTCCAGTTGGAGTTGGCCGAGACCGACTTGCCCGCTTTAGTCCGTCACGCGGTGGAGATGAACGGCTTTTTGGCCCAGAGCAAGAACATCCAGATCCAGGCGGACTTAGACGAGCTCTCGCCTTTGAAGCTCGACTCCTCCAAGATCGACCAGGTGCTCAACAACCTGCTCTCCAACGCCACCAAGTACTCTCATCCCGACACCACGGTTCGCGTGGAGCTACGCCGCGAGCCCGACGGCGGAGTATGCCTGGCCGTCATCGACCAGGGACAGGGGATCCCTTTAAAAGAGCAACAAGATCTCTTCCAACCTTTTCATAAGACTAGTGTACGCGGTACTGCGGGCGAAAAAAGCACCGGCCTTGGTCTGGCCATCGTCAAACGGATCGTGGAAGGCCACGGTGCCACCATCGGAGTGGAGAGCGAGCCAGGAAAAGGCAGCACCTTCACCGTCCGCTTTCCCGCCCCCTCACAGAACTAGCGAGATCTAAAGTTCGGGATCTTTGTGTCCTTGAATTTGGAAAAGATACGCATGGAGTCATCCAAGATCAGAAGATTTTGGATTCCTGTCCCGAATTTCTTTTGTTGAGACGCGAGCTATCACGAAAACTGGCAGCACTACCCGCGTGAGGAACCCGCTATCGGAAAAACTGGCAGCACTGCCCGCGCGAATTCCGACCGTTTGTGGTCTCATCTTGGTGAAGTTTGATAGGGGAGCGGCTCATCCGTTGCTCCTCCAGGAAGGAAGTTTGGATTATGCTCGGGCCGTGGTTTGTGCAGTTGTCGTCAAGGTGAAGGTATACCCCATACTGACCGTGGAGGATGCTCTAGACGTCGCGACCTTCGATCTAATCTGAGAATAGAGGGCGTCTCAAGCCCTCGACGCTAAAACCAGAAAGGAGCGACAGCTATGTTTACCCGCAAAGCCTCTTTGGCTCTCGTCGCCGTGCTGGTAGCCGTTTTGACCAGCTCGGCGTTCGCCCGCCCGTGGCATCGCTCGAGCCGACATCCAGTCACTCAGCATCGAGTCTACACTTCTTATCCTATCTACGACCGGGACGTCGCCAGATATAACGACCGAAACGTGTACAAAAACAATCGCAGCAGCTACTCACGCTATCCCTCGAGAACCAGCTACAGATCGTATCCGATCTACTCTACTAATCGGAGTTACAGGGGAGATTCCTATTATCGTGATGGATATTACAGCCGCGACAGATACTATCGAGATGGCCCCAGTCTGCGAATCGGCCCTGTCCGTATCGACCTCTGACCCGCACCGCGACGCTTCCGGCACAGCCTAACGCAGGCGGCGCTCCTGAGGGCGCTGCCTCGGTTTGTGCCCGGTCGCTCGCTCCTACACGGCGGTACTGGTAATATGTCGCTATTCCGCCGCGATTCCCACCAGGAGGTCGCCTTGGGCGACCATCTGTCCGACGCTGACCTCGACCGATTCCACGGTGCCGTCGATGGGGGCGTTGAGGGCGAGCTCCATCTTCATGGATTCCATGATCAGCAGGTTCTGCCCCGCGCTGACGGTGTCTCCAACTTGCACAGCTAAGCTGAGGATCTTCCCCGGCATCTGAGCGGTCACGCTGCCGGAGCCGGACCCGGCGTGACCCGCGCCGGAGGAGCGTTGGCGTGGGTTGTGGCTGGTGAAGCTGTAGACCTCGCCGTCGAGCCATACGCTGAGGAGCTCTTTGTGTCGGGAGACCGCGAAGGGCACTCGTCGGCCGTCCAGCCAGACCGCTTTCCCGTCGCAAGGGAAACGAAGCTCTCCCAGGCGGAGCTCGCCGTCCGTCAGCTCAAATTCGACCGTGGTGGACTCATCTTGGGGAGTTTGATAGGTGAAGCGGCTCATCCGTTATTCCTCCAGGAGGGGAGTGTGGACCAGGCTTGGGTCGTGGTCAAAGCGACGCTTCCGTTGGAGGAAGCGCTCGAGGAAGCTTTTGGAGCGAAGGCACCCGCTAGTGCCGCGGCCAGTCGCTCCTTGTCCGGGTCGACCGACTTGGAGAAGAGCTCGGGGTTTTGCTCTAGGAACTGGGTGTGAAACTGACTCTCGATAAAGGTTGGGTGCTGCAAGATGCGCACAAGGTAAGGGATGTTGGTGGTCACCCCGAGGACGGAGAAGTCGCGCAAAGCGGCCAGCAGTCGCCCTCGAGCTTCTTCCCGCGTGGCGCCGTAGGAGATCAGCTTGGCCAGCATCGGGTCGAAGTGGATGGAGACTTCGTCACCTTCCCGAAATCCCGTGTCCAAGCGCAGTCCCGGACCTTCGGGAGCGCGGAAGACGGAGAGTTTTCCGACCGAGGGGAGAAAGCCGTTGTCTGGGTCTTCGGCGTAAATTCGGGCCTCGATGGACCAGCCTCGAGGCTGCAAGAAGCTTTCCGGAATCTCCAGCGCTTCACCCTGAGCGGCCCGGATTCCCAAAGCGACGAGGTCAAGGCCGTAAACCATCTCGGTCACGGGATGCTCCACCTGAAGTCGGGTATTGACCTCGAGAAAATAAAAGTTGTCCGAGGAGTCCAAAATAAACTCCACCGTGCCCGCGCCGACGTACTTCAAGGCCTTGACCGCGTCCACTCCGGCTTGCACCAGGCGGGCCCGCAGCTCCGGCTTGACCACGGCGCTGGGAGCTTCTTCCACGATCTTTTGGTAACGGCGCTGCAAAGAGCACTCCCGCTCGCCGAAACAGAACGCGTTGCCGTGAGAGTCGCCGAAGATTTGCACTTCGATGTGACGGGGAGACTCGATAAATCGCTCCAGGAAGACTCGCTCATCTCCGAAGGCTTTTTTGGCCTCGCTCTGGGCGCGAGCCACCGCCTCTTTCAACTCCTCGGGCCGGTGCACCAAGCGCATCCCTTTACCGCCGCCTCCGGCGGCCGCCTTGACCAGAAGGGGAAAACCCACGCTTTTGGCTCCCTCCTCCACCTCCTCGGCCGCGCCGTTCCAACCCGGAACCAGGGGTAAACCGGCCTGCCGCATGGTCTCTTTGGCGGTCAGCTTGTCGCCCATGGCGATGATGGCCTCGGGGGAGGGTCCGATGAAAACGATTCCGGCTTCGGCGCAACGGCGGGCGAAGTCGGCGTTCTCGGAGAGGAACCCGTAACCGGGATGAAGGGCTTGCGCTCCCTCGGCTTTGGCGGCGGCTAAGAGCGCGTCGCTGTCGAGGTAGCTGGAAACTTTGACCGAGCGGTCCACAACTTCCCGGTGATAAGCCTGGGCGTCCGGCTCGGTGTAAGGCGCGACCGAGCGGATCCCCATCGCACGTAAAGTGTGGGCGATACGAACCGCGATCTCGCCGCGGTTGGCGATAAAGACGGTGGAAAACTTGGAAGACACGTCGGCCGGTTCGCGCCAGATGTTCCGTCTCCCCTCGTTTTGGAAAGCCTCCGTTGTGATATTTGAGAAACAATGTTAAAGTCTAGACAGTCTAGATTTGGAGGTAGAGATGGAATGGCCTTTGCAAGATGCCAAGAACAAATTCAGTGAGTTGGTCAGTCGCGTTTGCGAGCGCGATGAGGGGCCACAGATCGTGACTCGGCACGGGAAAAGGAGCGCGGTCGTGATGTCTTACGAAGATTATCTCAAGCTTAGGGCTCCGGAGACCTCGCTTCTTGACTTCTTTCAGAATTCTCCACTGCGGGATGAGGAGATCGTGATCGAACGAGACCGAAGCCTACCTCAAGACATCGACCTGTGAGCTACCTTCTCGACACCTGCTTTTTGTCTGAACTGGTGAAACCTGAACCTTCCTCTTCCGTCACAGCATGGCTTGCGGCGAGGGAGGAGACAGATCTGTACGTGAGTGTTCTCACCCTAGGTGAAATCTTGAAAGGGGTCGAGCGGTTGCCGGATTCGCGTCGCCGGCGGAATCTTCAACAGTGGGTAGAGCGCGACCTTAGGGAACGATTCCACGGACGCTGGATCGATGTTGATATCGACGTCTGTAAAACTTGGGGAAGGATGCTGGCCGAAGCTGAATCAGAGGGCACAACACTTCCCGCGGTCGGCTCATTGTTGGCCGCCTCGGCCATCACTCGGGGTCTGACGGTGGTGACCCGTACTACTCAGGATTTCGAGAAAACGGGAGTCAAGATCGTGAATCCTTGGAATTGAGTGACCCTAACTGAGCTATAAAAGACGCGTATTGTTGGGCGATTCGTAGACGAGCCACATCGCTGTTCCCGGTTGGGGGGTTTGCCGGCCGTCAACGCTACAGGTTCCCTGGAGGCGGCGTTTCACGCCAGTGGGGTCTTGATAGTCGACGATGATGGAGAAACATTGATTGTGATCGTCAGAATCTCCACATAGAAAGGCTTTCAAAACTTTGGCCTCCAGGAGCTGGCCGCCAGCCATAAGCCGATGGTATTTTTCGTTTTCACTATCGAGCCGCGCTCTATTCACGAAGGTTGCTATAAAAAGAAAGGTGCTCGAGCATAGATAGCCTCTTAGGCAGGCTATGGGGAGCGCGCTTGCATATGTGCTTGCGGGAGGGTTCTCCTTAATGAGGAGAAAGCAGGCGATAAAGATCGCTGGAATTAGGTTCAGAAGCGCTATTTTTAGCCAATCTCCGAGTGGATAGGAGTTTAGTGGCGCATAATGCTTCAAAAAGTGTCCGGGAGCAAGTTTAGCTGGACCCTCAGCAACCACAAGTGGACCATTCTCGGGGTCGAGGAAGAAGGGCGCGTCACTCATCCTTTCGCTTTCTTCGTGAGATGACGTTTGTTCCCTCTGGTACGATTCGACAGCGGGCCTACATCCTGAACACGCTGTGAGAGCGCGGGGGAAAAGGGGCGTTGAGGGTGGAGGCTAGAGCCAGGCCGAGCGCTTGGCGGGTCTGAGCGGGGTCTAGGATTCCGTCGTCCCACAGACGCGCCGTGGAGTAGTAAGGGCTACCCTCGTGCTCGTACTTGGCTACGATGGGGTCCACGATGGCGCTTCGCTCTTTGGCGGTCATGGGAGGCTGCCCATGGCGGGCGCGCTGGTCCTCGGCCACGGTGGCCAGCACTCCGGCCGCCTGCTCGCCGCCCATCACGGAGATGCGGCTGTTGGGCCAGGAGAAGAGAAAGCGAGGGGAATAGGCGCGTCCACACATGCCGTAGTTCCCCGCCCCGAAGGAGCCGCCGACCAGGAGAGTCAGCTTGGGAACGGAGGTGTTGGAGACGGCGGCCACCATCTTGGCTCCGTGCTTGGCGATACCCTCGGCTTCATACCGCCTTCCCACCATAAATCCGGTGATGTTTTGCAAGAAGAGAAGCGGGATTCCCCGCTGGGAGCAGAGCTCGATGAAGTGAGCCGACTTCAAAGCCGACTCGGAGAAGAGAACGCCGTTGTTGGCCACGATCCCGACCGGGATCCCGTAAAGGTGAGCAAAACCCGTGACCACTGTGGTGCCGTAATTGGCTTTGAACTCTTGGAATCTTGACCCATCGACCAGGCGCGCGATTACCTCCTTGATGTCGAAGGGTTTGCGCGTGTCCTTGGGGATCAGCCCGTAGAGATCTTCGGCCGGATAGAGCGGCTCCTCCACCGGCTGGATGTCCATCGGATGAGAGTAAGTGCGGTTGAGTTGGGCCACGATGTCGCGACAGATGGCCAGAGCGTCGCGATCGTCGACGGCGTAGTGGTCGGCCACTCCCGACTCACGGGTGTGAACCTCGGCACCCCCCAGGTCCTCCGCGCTGACCTCTTCCCCAGTGGCCGCCTTGACCAGTGGCGGTCCTCCTAGAAAAATGGTCCCTTGCCCCTTCACGATGACGGTTTCGTCGCTCATGGCGGGAACGTAGGCTCCTCCGGCGGTGCAAGAGCCCATCACGCAAGCGATTTGGGGGATACCCGCGGCCGACATCTGGGCCTGGTTGAAAAAGATCCGTCCGAAGTGATCGCGGTCGGGAAACACTTCCGCCTGTAAGGGGAGAAAAGCTCCTCCGGAGTCCACCAGGTAGAGGCAAGGGAGCCCATTCTCTTTAGCGATCTCTTGCGCTCTGAGGTGTTTTTTGACGGTGATGGGGAAGTAGGTTCCGCCTTTGACCGTAGCGTCGTTGGTCACGATCATGCACTGCCGTCCATGGATGTTACCAATGCCGGTGACCACTCCGGCGCCGGGCGCGTCACCACCGTACATCTCGAAGGCCGCCAGAGGCGACAGCTCGAGAAAAGGAGAGCCTTCGTCGAGCAGCAGATCGATTCGCTCACGAGCCAGAAGCTTTCCTCGTTCGGTATGCTTTCGGCGCGCTTTCTCGCCTCCCCCGAGCGCCGCCTGGCGCTGCCGTTCCTGAAGCTCGTTCACCAGGCCCGACATACGTTCGCGGTTGGTGGCGAAGTCGCTGTTTTGGCTTTGCAGATGGCTTTCAAGAACGGGCATGCCCGGCGTTTCGAAGCGGGATACTCGAATCCCCTGCCTCGAGATTGGAGGTTAACGCGGATTGCCGAAGAGGCTAAACCCCGCCCAGTAGTAGGGATGAGGATGGGTGCGGGCGACTTCCTGGCGGGCGCGACGAAGCGCTTCGCCCCGTCCCACCCCCGCGCGCAGATGCCGATAGAAGGCGGAGAAGAGCTCCGCGGTGGCGGCGTCGTCCACTTCCCAGTGAGAGGCGATGACGGTGGAGGCTCCCGCGATGTTAAAGGCCGAGGCGAGTGAGGTGACCTCTCTTCCGGGTGCTTCCTCGCCCGTCGCGCTGCGACAGGAGGAGAGCACCACCAGAGCGCCGCGAGCTAAAGACAGACCATAAATTTTCTCCAGCGGATAGGGACCGTCGGAGAGTTCGATATAGCACTCTCCGGGTTTCTCTCCGGCTCCACTGTGACTGGCGATGTGCAGAATATCCGCTTTCTCGGCCGAGCTGCGAAGCGCGGCTCCGTTGGCCCGCCGCCCTTCTACCAGAATGGAGCCAGGGAGGGCTTGAGAGAGAGCCCTTAGCTCGGCCTGGGCGCCGGGCAGGTCCTGGCCGTCGGGGGCTCCGAACAGGACGACCCGTCCTCCAGACGCGCTGGCGGATCCGGTCAAAGTCCGCAAAAGGTCCGCCGAGGTAAGCATGCTGACCTCGAAACGCTTGTCCAAGCTAACCCCCTGAGCGTCCCGCAGCTCCTCGAACGGCACCTTCCAGAGCGGACCGGAGGGCACCAGGCGTAGCCGGCTCTTACCCCGCACGTCGGTCAGAGCGGGTTCCATGACGAGGCTGTGCAAGAGCCGGGAGCTCTCTAGTAGGGCTTTCGAATCGCTTTCAGGTTCGCGAACCAACCTCAGATGGTGCTCGACATGCCGAGCCAACTGCTCCCGGCCCACCAGCACCTGACGCAGGACGAGAGCGTCGCTACTGACGATGAAGAGATAGAGGGTCTCGTCCGAGGGAAAGAACTCCACCAGGGTGGTGTCCTCCGGTAGGGCTCCTTGGATCGCGGAAAGACTGGAACCTGAAAGCTGAACCAGCGCTTCGAACTCGGGTTCGCGGCGCTTGAGCTGATCGACCTTGCTGAAGAACTCTTCCCTGGTGTCCGCCAGCACTTTGCTCACCCCGGACCTGCGGGCCTCTTGATCGGAGCGTTCGGCTTCCGACTGCAAACCTTCCAAGCGAACCTTCAGTCGATCGAGCTCGCGGAGTAGACTTTGAGTCGCCGGATTTCCGTGACTGATGTTGGAGAGCTTCACCGCGCCGACAAGCTCGGCCGAGCGAGATTGCTCCAGGTAGCTCAAGGCCTGCTCCGTCTTCCCTTGAGCCAGGGACAGGTTGGCCACTCGTTCCAACAGCGGAGTCATCTTAGGAGAGCTCATGGTCCCACGGGTTCTCATCGCCTCGGCGGTGGCGACGGAGACCTCCAGGGCTTCCTCCGGTCGGTTGAGGTCCAGGAGGGCCTGACTGTAACTCAAGGTCAGGTCCAGCAGCTTCTCGTCTCGAGCCGAGCCTAAGAGCGTCGGGAAGGCGTTCCGGAAAGTCTCCAGTGCTTCTTCCGAGCGCTTGAGGACAACCAGAAGTCGCCCCTTTTCCGCAAGAAGCGTGGTTTGCGAAATAGGGCGAGAGTTCAATTCGGTGAAGTTCAAAGCTTGCTCTAGTTTGTCCAAGGCTTCGTCCGACCGGCCTAACGTCTCTAGGGCCTTGGCCTGACCATAGAGAGCCGGCCAGGCGGTATCCGGAACAAGCCGGGCGACATGCTGGTAGCTGGCCAGGGCCTCCCTGACCAGCCCTTGACGAAGTTGATACCAGGCCAAGATTTGATGGTAGAAGGCCTGCCCGGCTACCGGAAAGGCTAAGCTGTGCTGGGCTGCTTTCTCCAGGGAGACAAGCGCCGCGGAGCGGTCTCCCAACCGATCCTCGACCCGCGCCAGAAGAAGGTGGCCGACCACGAGCGCCGCGGGCTGATTTTTGTCGCTCGCCAGGCTCAGGCTCTCCACCAGACAGGCCCTGGCTTCGGCCAGATGCCCGGTCGCTTCCAGGAAAAAGGCCTTGTAGTTGAGCCCTGCGGTAAGAGTGATGGCGTTGTCTTTAGCTTGTGACTGGGCCACCCACCGATCATAGAGCTCGAGAAACTCTCGACCCGCCTCCGGACCGCCCAGTAGTTCGGAGATGATCGTCTCCGAAAGAGGATCGTAGGGGCCAAGAGCGCGCTCGCCGGGTTCCAGAAGGTCGTGATTGAGGGACTGATTGACGCTTAAGGCGGCGAGGAGATTGGTGACCGTTCCCGCCTTTTCACTGAGCGTGGTCAATTGGTCCCCCATCTTTAGTCCCGCCTTGAACTCTTCTCTAGCGGCCTCGAGATCGTAGGCCGCCATGGCGATCAAAAGCCCGTTGTAGTGAGCTATGCCTCGCCAGAAAGTCCAATCTTTCCCCGGCTGAGCCTCGACCGCTTGCCGCAAGGTCTCGAGAGCCTGGTCGAATCTCTGCTGGTCTTTGAGCAGGAGCGCCTGCCCCAAAAGGATCGGCCCCAGAGCGTTTTGTCGCCAGGGGTCCGAATAAAAGTAGGATGAGGTGGAGTGCTGAGCTTCCTTGAGCGTCTTCAGGGCGTCCTCGTTGAGGCCCGCATGGGCTTGGACTTGGGAAAACAGAAGGAGAGCCTCCCGGCGCACTTGAGGATCGAGTCCGTTCCGCTCGAGGAGTGTCTCGAGCTTGCTTAGGAACTCGGTCGTGTTGGGCCGTAGCTGATGGGCGAATTTGAAGAGCTCTAGGCGGACGGAGTCGCGCCACCGCCCTGGGGGAAGAGTTTCCAAAGCCGCTTCCAAGTCCGCGCGGATCTGCTCTCGGTGCTGAGGGAGTTGATAGCTGTAGGAGACCATCCGAGAGAGGCAGCTCGCTATCTTCGCTTCGGATTGAGCCTGGCGATACTTCGCCAAAGCCTGCTCTGCCAGGCTCCAGGCTTGCTCTCTGTCTGACTCTTCGAAGAAAGTGTTGGCCATGGAGAGTTCCGTGTCGGCGACTCGGATCGAGGCGCCGAGATGCTGGTAAAGGGCACGCGCGCCGGCCAGAAAACTCAAGCCATCGGCTCGACGCCCCCGCCTCGCGGCGAAGTTGCCCCGCGCCACCAAATGCCGGGCCAGGGCATGAGAGGTGAGGTCAGGGATCAGGGGAGCTGCCTTGGCGATGATGCTCTCGCTTTTGTCCCACTCCTCCAGCGAGTCCCACAGGCCGACTCGAAGGTCGAGCGCTCTGATTTTCCCTTCCGGATCGGGGGCCACGCGCTCGGAATCTTGAAACATCCGGTCCGCTTCGGAATGCTCCGAACGCAATTGGGCCAATCGACCCCGAAGCAGGAGGGCTCGGCTAGCCCAGGAGGGAGTCAGGACGCCGGTGAGAGGGAGCGTCTCGATCAGGTCGGCCGCCTCGTTGTACATCCGCGCTTCCAAGAGGGCCTCACCCTTGAGAATCATCGCCTCGTGGCCCGAGAGAGTTTTGAGCTGCTGGAGCGCCTGCTCCGGTCGGCCTTCTCGCAGCGAGAGCTCCACCCGCTCGAGCTCGCTCGACGGAGCGGCCCAGCCGGGGAGAGTCAGTAGAAAGATGACGATGAAGAACCCGCGACGCATGAGTTTGATGACCGGTTCGAGATTCCATGGAGACCCCCCCTCCATACCCCCGGAGAATCGCATCTAGCGCTCCTGAAATCTTCGACGAAAATGTCAATAAAAATTGTCATTGACAATTACTGTTGGCACAATTATTCTTGAGCCTATGAGACCGCTTCAGGCTTACAAGCGCGCCCGCCTCTCTTTGGAGGAGCTGGTGAGAGCGGCCAACGACCTATTGCCCGACGTCCTCCCCACCGACATCACCGACCAGCGCCTCAAAGAAGAGCTCACCCCGCGTCTGGTCCGTCACTACTCCTCCCAGGGCAGCCTGGAGGAGCCTGAGAAAGAGGGCCGCGAGGCCCGCTACACCTATCGCCACTTGCTACAGCTTCTCGCTCTGCGGCGCCTGCAGGCCGAGGGGCATCGGACCGGGGCGGTGGCTCCGCTGACCAGCGGGATGAGCGACCCCGAACTGGAGAACCTCCTCAATGGGCAGGCTCAGGTGACTCTGACCCAGACCACCAACCCCGCGATGGACTTTTTGCGTCATCTCAAAACCGGGGGCGGTCCATCTCCGGCTCCACATTCCCCTCCCACGGCCGCCAAACAGACCCGCTGGACCCACTACAAGATCGCGCCCGGTCTAAAGCTGGAGATCCGCGACGACTTCAAGCCTCCCACCGACCCTACCCACTTGCTCGAAGAAATCGAAAAGGCCCTGAGAAGCTCGGGCCACCGGAGGTCATCTCGATGAATCGTGTGCAAATGAGCGCTATCCCTTTACGCCAAGCCGTGGCCGCCGAGCGCGGCTCCACCCTTCCCCTGTTGGTCAAGATATCGCCGCCGGCCTTGGAGAGAGCCCTCGAGCGTCCTCCTCTCAACCTGGCTTTGGTCCTGGACAGATCGGGCTCGATGAGTGGGGGAAAGCTGGAGCTGGCGAAAACGGCGGCCTGCAACCTGGTTTCCAACCTGACCGCGCAGGATAGGGTCAGCATTGTGGCCTTCGACGGAGAGGTCACCTGCATGGCTCCCAGTACCCCGGTTACCGACATTCCGGCGCTACATCGGGCCATCAACGCCATCCACACGGCGGGCCAAACGGCTCTGCACCAGGGCTGGGTGGAGGGCGGCCTGCAGGTGGGCCAACATTTGCGCGGCGAGTCGTTGAATAGGGTCATCTTGCTGACCGACGGGCAGGCCAACGTGGGAGAGTGCGATCCCGAGGTGCTGGCCTCCCACGCTAAAGGTCTGGCCGAGCGCGGCATCAGCACCACCACCATGGGTATCGGCGATGACTACGACGAAGTTCTCTTGGAAGGTATGGCCAGGGCGGGGGACGGTAACTTTTACCACATCCAGACTTCCGCCCAGTTCGAGCAGTTTTTCGGACTGGAGTTGATGGGACTGGCCAACCTGGTCGGGAACCAGGTTCGGTTGAGGCTCTCTGCTAAAGCAGGGGTGAAGGTCCGGGTCCTCAACAAGCTCGACCGGGCCGAGACCGACGGGAAAGGGTCCGGAGGTATCCTGGCGCGTCTCTTGGGCAGGGAGAAACCGGACAGCGGGGAGGTGCTGGTGTTGCCCAACATGATCGCTGGAGTTCCTGTGGAGATCGCCATGATCTTGACTCTGGGCCAGGCTCCCTCCGACGGCCGGATGGAGATCTTGGATCTTCATCTCGAGTGGGCCGAGGCGGGAGGTCAAGGGAAAAATCTGGAGGAGAGCTTGACCTTGCCCGTCGTCTCCAGAGGCGACCTGGCGGGCTATCCCGAGAACCCGGAGGTGGCCGAGAGGGTCGTACTGATGGAGATTGCGGCGCTGAAGCTTGAGGCCAACAAACACCTTCGCTCCGGTTCGACGGAAAAGGCCGCCGAGTGTTTGAAAAAAGCCCGCTCTCTGGCCCTGGAGTCGCCCCAAACCCCTGAGATGAAAGCCGAGCTCGCCGACCTCGACTACATTCAGGGCTACCTGGAAGCGGGTCTCTACGCCAGCGTCAGTAAACACGCCTACTACCAGTCGCACCAACGCAGTCAGAGTAGGACGTCGTACAGCTCGGGATGGGACACCCGTTAGAGAGCGACTTCAGGGACGGGCCGCGCGAAACCTCGGATGGGTTTGGGGACGGCGGTTATGCTGTGTCACGGTTAGGAGTCGAGAATCTCCTCGTAGCGCTCCTCACCGCTCTCCAGGCCGCCGCTTTCCGCCAGGTACGAGATGTTTTGCCAGGGAACAAAGGTTCGTGGCACGTTGTCGGCGCCTTCGACACCAACCACCACGCCGCTATCGGAAACGGCTAGCAGCGCGCCTACGGAGTCGGCCTGATAGCCCCAGTTGCTCAAAGGGGCCATGGTTGATAGGCGGACATAAGGTGGGGGAGCCGCGCAGGCCAGCAGATCCTGTAGAACCTCCTGAAGGATCTGGTCCTGGGGCACCTTGAGCAGGTACATGAGTTCTTGCATTTTACCAATCCTCCGGCCAAATAATCTTATCTCGGGTGAAGTGTAAGGTGTCGTCTCCAGGCCACTCTTGCTCCAGCGGTTCGGTGAGGAGCTCGAATATCCCGTTGTCGAAGGGCAGTCCGTCGGCGCTTTGGACCTGACGAAATCTCTCTCGGAGACCTCGTGAGGCCTGGGTCAGAGCGCGGTGATGGCAATAAGGGTTGTTGCCCCTGCGATCAAAGAAGACGTGAGAGGTCCAAGAGCATCCCCCTCGACACAGCTTGGCATAGTCGCAGGTTTGACAGAAACCCCAGAGGTGAGCTTCGCCCTCAGGAGTCCCACCATTCATATTGAAGGTCAGTTCAGGAGTGTTCACGATGTCGGCCAGGTTTCGCTGACGAATGTTACCGCCCACGTAGGTCGAGGTAGGAAGTGAGGGGCATCCTTTGATCGCGCCGTCGGCCTCGATGCCCAGGACTCCCATTCCGGCTTGGCAACCTGCCCAGACCACGTTGGCGTCGTAGCTTCCACCGCGAAATAAGAATTCGTAGGGGCCGTAATATCCGATATTGTTGCCCGGCATCACCACCACGTTTTCGCCGTGGGCGCGCTCGACCACGACGGCCAGCATGTCATACATGTCGCGAAGCTCGCCGGGTTGGAGTAGCATCTCGTTGTTGTCCGCGGCGTTGCCCATGGGAACGGTCAACTGGAGCTGCCAGGCGGTCGCGCCGTGATCCCGGATGCGCTGATAGAGTCGCGGGATCTCGGGAGCTGAGAGGCGATTGATCTGGGTGTTGCAGCCGGAGAGTAAGCCCACGGCGCGAAAATGGCCCAGGGTCTCGAAACAGCGGTCCCACGAACCTTCGACTCCGCGAAGCCTGTCGTGAGTCTCGCGGAGACCATCCACCGAGACCGACACCCTCGAGATGCCGGCATCCCTCATCTTCTCCGCCGTCCGGCGAGAGATTCCATAGCCGCCGGTGGTCATTGTGCAGACCATGCCTTGACGATTGACCTCACGAGCGATGTCGAGCCAATCTCGCCGGAGAAAAGCCTCCCCCCCAATCAGGGTGACTTCTCGAATGCCAACCTCGGCGAGCTGCCGGACCAGGTCGAGAGCCTCTTCGGTGGAGAGTTCGTCGCTACGGGCCGAGCCCGCTCGAGACCCACAGTGAGAACAAGCAAGATTACACTTGAGAGTGATCTCCCAAACGGCGTAAGTGGTCCTGTGATCCTGCAGAACGGGCTGTGTTGTCTCTTCCAGCCCTAGCGACACTAGGGATTAGGCATGCCGTACATCGGCGCGAAGATGGGAGGATTGCCACCACCATTGTCCCCACCGCCGGGGTTGGGCATTCCGTACATCGGCGCGAAGATGGGAGGTTTGACCCCACCATTGTCCCCACCACCGGGATTAGGCATACCGTACATCGGCATGTTCATGGGCGGGTGTGCCGAGACCGGAGGATTGGAAGGGCGTCGCCAGTTAAAATAGTCGCTGTAGTCGTGGCGCATTCTAAGAATCGCTTCCCGCAGGGAAGAGCTCAGCGAATTCTGGTCGTTCCAACCGCTTCGAGGGAAAGCCGGACCGGTTGACTGAGGGGGCTTCCTACATCCGCGTATCGCTGGGCGGAAAGATGGCGAACCTGAGACTCTTGAGGGATCGTTGGGCAACATGGGCGGCTCCTCGGGTGTTGTCTAGAGGGGTGGGTTCAACGCCATCTCCCTAAATCATTCTTTCTTCATAGTACCTTCACAAAAGGGGGTGTCTAGTGCCGGAGGCAAAAGTCTGTCTCCAGCTATGGAATATCGACATTACAATCTCTTTGGAGGCCAGGGGGAAGTTCTGGTCCATGACCTATTGATGGAGCCTCCACCAGCGCCCTTCACTTCAGTGCTATGGTGCCGTTTGGCTCCTCTTGGAACTGTCGGCCGGCATTCTCAGCAAAGCGACTCGGAGCTTCTCATCGTCACTTCCGGTGAAGGTCTCGCCCACATCGACGATGTCGAACGGACCTTGTCCACCGGGGTGGTGGTGGGCTTACCTTTGGGCGCCACCCTCGCCTTGACCAACACCAGTTCGCAGGCGGCTTTAGAGTATCTGATCGTCAAGGCCGGCGGGAAGACACCCTGAATCAAGGAGCAACGCAGTGACCGAAAAAGAGATTCCCCCAGTCTTGGCATCGACTTCGCACGAGCAACACGGGCGTTGGGCGAGGGCTGAAAGTGTGGAGGACTTTCAACACAATCTCGCGGTTGTGAACGGGAGGATCGCGTCGGCATGCCGGCGGGTGGATCGAGCGCCGGAGAGCGTGCGCCTTCTTCCGGTCAGTAAGACGGTGGACCAAGCGCGCATCCGCTCGTGCTATCAAGCCGGATGCCGCCGGTTTGGTGAGAACAAGGTTCAAGAAGCCCACCGAAAGTGGCAAGAGATGTCGGACCTACCCGATATCGAGTGGTCGGTGATCGGTCATCTTCAGACCAACAAAGCTAAAATTGTGGCGCGGTTCGCCTCGGAATTTCAAGCCCTCGACAGCCTGAGGGTGGCGGAGTCCCTGGAGCGCCATCTTCAAGTCGAGGGACGGGGATTGGACGCGTTCGTACAGGTGAATACCTCAGGCGAGGCCAGTAAGTACGGCTTGCCACCGGAGGAGGTCGCGAGCTTCTTACGTGAGCTGCGGCCATTTTCGGCTCTTCGTGTCCGCGGCTTGATGACGCTCGCTCTCTTCTCCTCCGAAGCTCATCTGGTACGGGATTGCTTTGTAACTCTGCGAGGCCTGCGAGATCGACTACGCCAGAATCTCCCGGAGGGGATCACGTTGGACGAACTCTCGATGGGTATGTCGGGCGACTACGAGATCGCCATCGAGGAAGGAGCCACCGTCGTCCGCGTGGGGCAAGCCATCTTTGGAGCCCGCGCCATACCGGACAGCTACTACTGGCCCACCGCGTCGCAATAGCGGTAGACCGCCTCGCGAACGTCTTTGGGAAAGGTTCCGATCATACCCTCGAAGGCGGTGTTGGTGAAGATGACGACAGAGAGCTCGGCTTTCGGATCGATGAACCAGCTGTGACCGTAAGCGCCGCCCCAGGCGAGGGTGCCGGGATTGTGCGGCACTTTAGCCGCTTCGGGATCGTTGATGACGGACCAACCGTAGCCGAAGCCGCGCCCGGGTCCGGGACCTTTGACCCCCGCGGGAAGCTGATCGGCTCGCATGGCTAGAACGGTCTCGCGCTTGAGCAAACCTTGGCCGTCACGTCTGATACACTCTAAGAACTTGACAAAGTCGGGCGCGCTTCCCAGCATCCCGGCACCACCCGAAGGGTTGGCTAGGCGGCTAAAGCTTTTGGATGGAGTGTAGGAGAGCTGACCCTCACCCAGAGTCAGTTCGGTTCCGTCCACGATAGGGAATAGCCTATCCATGGCGTTCCCGTAGGGAGTGGACAGACGAGTCGGATCGGAGGGGAGAAACCCGGTATCGATCATTCCCAATGGACCTAAGACCAGACTCTCCATCGCTTCCGGCAGAGAGCAGCCCTGGGCCTTGGCGATGGCGGCCCCCAAAACATCTGTGGAGAGTCCGTACAGAAATCCGCTGCCCGGCTCGAATTTTAGGGGCGCTTTCCCCAGACGGTGGAGATTTTCTTCCGTGGTGAGCTCGGGCTGATCCAAACCGTCGCTCACGCCGAGCACGTGATACAGACTGTCCAGTCTTTCGGAGAAGCGATAGGAAAGACCGGAGGTGTGTGTCAGAAGATGATGGATGGTGATGTCGGGTGGTGAGCTCGCGCCGCTGTTCGGGAGAAAGTCCGGCAGCCATTGGGTCACCGGGTCGTCGAGGTCCATCTTCTTTTCCTCCACCAGCTTCATCGCCGCCGCCGAGACCATCGGCTTGCTGACCGAAGCCAGACGGAACAGACTGTCGAGTCGCATCGGCCTGTTCTGCTCTGTATCGGCCATTCCGTAGGCTTTCTCGCTGACGGCCTGGCCCTGATGAAAGACGATGACGACCGCGCCGGCCAGGCGTTTTTCGGCGATGGCCTTGTCCGCGGCTTGAGTGATCTCCTGATCGAGAACTCGAGTGGGAGTGTCGGCCAGCGCCGAGAGGGGAGCCAGCCAGAATAGAAGCAGAAGTAAGAGGGTCGGACGATTCACGAGGTCACCTATCAGGACTTGATGCTCCACCGTTTTGGGTGGGAAACTGAGAAGTCCTTGGAAGGCGAAAAGAAACGGCATCGAGGTGTCCCAATCGCTCGAATCGGACCAGCCTCGATGCCGCCTCACTTCACAGCTTAGATTCTACTACTCGAGTGTGACCACCGGTCCGCTGACCTGTGAGAATCCTTGCACTGTGACCGGATTCCCTGTGACCGCACCCTCGGCTTGAATTTCGACCAGACGCGCCGAAAAGGTCTGAGCCGGATAGCTCGGAGTCGACTGTGCTGTCCCTCCCGAGTTGGTGTGGACATAGCTGTCGTCTCCCGACCCACAGCCAACCAGAGTCAGACCCACCAGGGTTACCAGAGAGGCCACCGCCAAGCGTCCCCCTCGACTCCGGCGGATTCGTAGGCCTACCAGAAGGGCTACGAGAATGACTAGAGGCGCGGCGGCCTGCGCGAATAACGAGGAGGCTGGGGGTAGACGGTAGACGAGGATGAAATGAGCCTCCTGGTCGGGCTGTATTGTCAGAGGATCGACAAGCGTTAGTAGACCGGATTCAGGGTCGTAGCTTCCGGTCGCCAGGGGTCTCGTCGAGGGGCCGGTGGAGTCGATGAATCCATCTTTGTCGGCATCGAGAAAGAGCCGAGCGGAAACAGCATTGGCATCTCCGCTGCCTTCATTAGAGAACTTCAAAGCTGTGACCCGAACCGGTTCACCAGATCCCGTCTTCAGCCGGAACCGAAGCATGTAGGGGTCGAGCTGGTCGTAGGGGATGGTGTAATCAGGGATCGGATTCGTCTCGGTCTCGAACTGAAGAGTTCCTTCACCGAGAGCCTCGAAGTCGCTAACCACGAAGGTGTTCCGAACCTCGCGAACATAGGGTAGGACGGGTTGAGGAACAAAGTCGGCGATTCTTTCCGAGCTAGGGACACCGCGGCCGTTCTGATTGTCGATGAGAATTCTGACTTCGTAGTTACCGTTTCCGCTGAGTCGTGACAGCAGGTTGCTATAAGTTCCGTCTCCCGCGATGTTGTCTCCGTGACCTTGAGCTCCGTCGTCATAGAGAGCGAGCTCGATGTTTTCACCGTTAGGGTCTCGCACCACGGCTCGAACCTGCGCCCCCGCCACGGTGTATCCGTTGGCCGAGGTCAGGGCCTGGATTCGGTAGGGGGCAGGGAAGGGGCCGGTGGGTTCCACGATAGCGTGGAAGAACAACGAGGGCGAACGGGCTAAGATCTGCGTATCGAAGTTGATCGCGCCGGGGTTGTCCGAACTTGCCTCAAGTGTCAGGCGATAGGTTCCAACGGTCGGCGAAGGCAGACGGACGACAGTGGAATTCGAGGTCGTTGTCGGCGCTTGCGCTACGGGTTGTCCGGTGGGATCCGATAAAGTCGCTTGAACTGTTCCGGAGTTCCAGCTGGCGGCGACCGACAGTTGCTCCGCGAAAGTGTCCACTGGTATGTCGACCACCGTGGATTCGCCGGGAGCGAGACTTCCTTGATGGCTCGAAAGAATCGAGTCGCCTTGAACCGAGGTGCTTTGCTGAATGATGGCCGAAGCCAGGTCGCGATCATCTTTGACCACGACCAAGGATCCGCCGGTCTGCTCAGAGGCTAGTTTAAGGGCGGAGGCATCGATGTTGCTGCCCAGTCCGACGGAGTTCATGACCACGCCTGCAGCGGCGACCTGAGCGACCGCGACGGCGGGGTCGGTTCCTGTATTGTGCTCACCATCGGTCAAGAGCATGATGACCTCAGGCTCAGTCCTGGGGTCTTGACTGGTGAGCTGAGCCAGCCCGGCCAAGATTCCGCCGCCGATGTTGGTGTTTCCGGTCGCGCTCAGCGAGGCGACCGCGGCCAGCGCTTGAGCTCGGTTGGTGGAATCGAGCTCTTGCATGGGGAAGATCACGCCGGCGCTCGAAGAGTAGGCCACAATGCCAAGTTTCGTGCCGTCTTCGAGAAGGCCGATAGCTTGGGTGGCCGAGCGTTTGAGGCTGGCGATTCGACTCCCGGACATACTGCCTGATTGGTCCAGGACTAAAGAGATCGCGGGTGAGCAGGTTTTGACGGCAAATTCAATGTCGACGGGAGAGCCAGCGGTCGGCTGGGCGCCTTGTTGAGGTACGTTGATCGTCATGTTTCGTGATGAGAACACGGTATTGATGGTGGACCAGCAGTCGGCCATGTTGAGGGCTTCCTGGTTGGTCAGGTGGACGTTGCCAACCTGGTTTTGGTGCCAGACACTAAAGCCTACTCCGGTGGCCACCCCCCGGTTGTGACGAGTGTGGTGGCTGGCCGTGCAGTATTCCCGTTTGTGGGTGTTGACCTCAAGACCAGAATTCATGTAGCAGGCGGTCCCCCGACCTGCTTCGGCCGTGCAGAAGAAGAGGTTGGGATTCCCCGCGAACGCGGCTTGACCGCCCGGTGGGGCCGAAACTTCCACGATATGTCCGGGAACCACGGTCGAGTTTGACTCCCCTTGATATTCATCTTGAAGAAAGAAGAGATAGTGGCCAATTTCGTGCAAGAATGAGGTTGGCCCGTCACCAAAGACGGCGTCCTGGGAGATGACGTGGCCTTGCGGGAAATACATCTGGCCGCCCATGAAGAAGCCACCAACGTGAGAATTAGCGGTCCCGCTTAGGGGCTCTTGGATGACCATGTCAGCTTTGCTCTTGACTGCGGGACAATCAACATGGACTTCAATCTTGCCAAGCTGAATTTGGCCTTCTGTCGCCTCGAACAGGCGCCGGGACGACTCCTCGAAGAAGGCCTTAGCTTTCTCTGGAGCCTGTTCGTCATAGTCGTATAGTACGACTAAATTGAGTTTCATAGGGGTTCCTGGTTCGAGTTCGCGAGCGCTTACGGCAGTGATTGCCATAAGAGAAAGCAAGACCAGGAACGCCTTGCTTCGTAGCAGGTGCGTCACTTGGTGTCTCCTTTGTTCTATGGGTTTATCGGATGAGAGGGTGAGGCGGGAGTGTGGTCCGGAACCGGACCCGATATTTGCGGCCGTCGACTGAAGAGATCGAGTCTGGCTCGAGCCCCATACCGACGCGCGCTGGAACGGGGTGCCAACCCCAGGGTGTTCGAGAGGCGGCGAGAAGAGTTTCCGAGAGACCGTCTGGGGGAGATTGAAACGGAGTACCTTCCATCGAGGGGATAAGAACTAACCCTCTTTCACCGGCTTCGACCGGAGGCAGCGATTGCACAGCATCGTCAAGTGCCTGGAAGAACTGATAAAGTTCCCCTTTGGAGAGGTGATAAGGGTGAATGCTGAGGACTACCGTGGAGCTTTCGAGATGAAAGGCGAGAGTCGCGAGCCCCTCCTCGTAGGCGACCGCGGGGCCGGGTGGCTCTGTGGCTAGTTCTTGTTGTCGTTGGGAGAGATCGGAAGGGAGCATCTCAAGTAGAGAGTCCCATTGACCTTGCGACAGATGTCCGCGTCGGACCCGCGCCCCTTTCTCCGCCAGTTTGCAGAAGGTACTGATACCATCATTTTGAAGAAAGGTGTAGGTTTCTCGTTGCCAACCCTGGGAGGAAACAAAGGAGAGACTCTGTGGCGGAAGTTCCAACGGCTTGACTCTCTGAGTTCCCCACGTGGTTATCAGCGCCGTCAGACCGACGACAAGACTCAGAAGGCATAGGGCTCCCCCCCACGGCTGTTTCATAGCCGCACCTTAACTCTTTGTTGCCTGGGACGAAGTGATCCCGATCACGCTCCTTCCGGCTTTTTTGGCTTGACGCAGAACTACCTCTCGGAGCCAGAGCCTTCTCCGAAGGGAGAAGCCACGGTCTCCCGCACACGGGCCAGCATGCCCTTGGCTCGTTCGCTCTCCAGGGCGATCCTATCCCACTCGGTGGGCCCGGAGAAGCGCTGCAGCAGCAGATGGTCCACTCCACCCCAGCGCGGCAGAAGTCCGGCCAGGACGAATCCGGCGGCGCGGGCCCGCTCCACGGCCCAGCCGACATGGGGCGTGTCCAGAGGCAGGCTGACCTGCACGATGGTGGCCGTCTCGGCGAGCCATGATTCGTACTCGACCCCCAACGAAGTCACGGTCAAGCGCAGCAGATCGGCGGCCTCATTCCTCCAGCGCCCAACTTGGCCGGAGCCTGAAGGAGCCTCGACCGCGGGAGCTTCGAGCAGTGTCCGCTCCACGCCGAGGGCTTCATAGAGCTCCCGCAGTTCGGCCGCGTAGACTCGGGGGAGATACACCTGGGCGCCGGCATCGTGGATGGCAAGAAAGGAGAGCAAGGTGGACACGCGACCCACGGCGCTGGCTTCTTGAGTGTAGGCGGACGCCGGCATCAGATCGATCTCTAAGGCGGTGTCGACGAACCCCTCGCGATGGACGGTGCGTTGGGTTGTGGTGTGATTGCAGACGGCCTCGGCGAAGAGCCAGTCGGCCAGTCGCTCGTCCCGCGCCCGGGCCACCAGCGCTCGTACCAGTTCGGCGATGGTGCCCATGCCTCGTGTCGCGGGGTGCACCAGTCCGGCCCCCACCTCCAAAAGGCGCGGGTTGGGGGCCGAGGGATAGAAGGCGCAGTGCCCGACCACTCGACCCGTCTCGTCCACGGCGACCTGACTCAGGGTGCTCCCCTCCTGGTTGGCCGACAGCAGTCGCGCCGGGTGGTAATACAGGTCGACGGGGTAGCCCTCGCCGTAGACCTGCGAGAAGAGCTCGGCCACGCCTTGGGCCTGCTCCTCCCGTAATAACGGTCCCACCGAAATCTTCACGCAACCACCTTTCCCGCCGACAACAGCTGTTCCAGGGAGCCGACCAGCCCCTCCATCACCGGTAACCGGGCCAACGACACTCGAATATAGTTAGGATAGCGAAAGGTGGTCATGGGGCGCACCATGTATCCCGCCGCCATCAGACGTTTGTAGACCAGGGTGTCGCTCATCGGCATCTTCACCATGACGTAGTTGGCCACCCCGGCCTGATAGCCCAGTCCCAGACGATCGAGCTCCCGACAGAAGTAGTCGCGACTCTCCCGCACGACCCGTAGCGTGTTCGGGATGTGCTGCTCATCCCCGAGCGCGGCCTGGGCCGCCACCTGGGCCAGCCCGTTCACCGAATAGACCACGCAGGTGCGACGGATGAGATCGACCATCGTCTCCGAAGCGGCCAGGTAGCCTACTCTCAGCCCGGCCAGCCCGTACATCTTGCTGAAGGTACGAAAGACCACCAGGTTGGGGTAGTCCTCAAGCATGGAGAGTCCGTCGGGAAAGTCGCGCGCCTCCACATACTCGGCGTAGGCTTCGTCTAAAACGACCACGACCTCCGGCCCCACCAGGTCCATGAAGTTGCGGAACCGGGTCTTGTCCCAGTAGGTGCCGGTGGGGTTGTTGGGATTGCAGACGAACACGATCTTGGTCCGCTCGTCGACGGCCAGCGCCATCGCCTCGGGATCGAAAGCGAAACCCTTGAGCGGCACCAGTCGAGCCTGGAAACCTGAGAATTCGGCCACCCACTCGTAGACGGCGAAGGTCTTGTCGGCCGTCACGATGTTGTCACCGGGACCGCAGAACGCCTTGATCACGAAGGCGATCACCTCGTTGGCGCCGTTGCCCACGAGAAACTGCGACGGCTCGAGGCCGTGCCGCTCGGAGAGGGCTCGGCGCAGGTGGAAACAGTCGCCCGAGGGGTAGACGGAGGCGTCCCGAGGCGGGTAGTTACGCAACGCCTCCAGCGCCGTCTCAGGCGGCCCGATCGGGTTCTCGTTGTTGTTCATCCGGTGCAGCTGTCCCACTCCGAATCGGCGGCACAGCACGTCGTCCGGCGGGCTTGGGGTGTACGGCTCGAAGCGCTGGATGTAGTCGGGGACCAAAGAGGCCAGGTCGAAGCTCAAGAGCGCGCTCCCAAGGCCAGGATATCGCCTTTACCAGCCCCGGGTACCAGTACGCCCGGGCGAAAACCAATGTCCCGCAGCGGCTCGGCGAAGGCCAGGTGGAACGGCTGCCCCAGGTCCAGCTCGAAGGTGACGTTCCTGTAGCCCTCCTCGCGAGCCAGACGAAGGTGAGCGGCCAGGTTTTCCGCGATGTCGTGACCCGCCAGCACCGGGCGCAGCCGGCACTCCGAGCGGTGGCGGCGAAAGGTGCATGAGACCACTGACGGGGTTGCCCGCTCCGGCAAGTCCTGCCACATCTGCAGGTCGCGCGGGAGGCAAAGACGGCGGAACTCACCGCGCAGGAACTCCTCGAGCCAGGGGGTGCCCCAGACCATTCCCCCGTGCTCCTCTCGCAAGGCGCGATAGTAGGCTCGAGTTTTCAGCGTTTCGCCGTTTTCGAGATGGAACTCGCGACCGCCCAACAGCTCCATCTCCTCTTCGGGAACCTCGGTCAGCGTCTCTCCCACCACGGCGGTCAGCGAGGTTCGGGCCAGCCGCTCCAGCACCGCGTGAAAGAGCCGGTGACGGACCGAGTCGGGCTGCTCGATCAGGTGCGGTCCGTCGAGCAAAGCCAGTTCCGGGAAGGAGCGATCGATGATGATTCCAGCGACCGGGTCGCCCCGATCAGAGTAGCCCAACAGGACTTCGTACTCCCCGCTTTCCACCAGTCCGGCCAAACGAGCCGGTGGGTCCATCAGCCAGCGGTTTAAGAGCGGCTTTCCGGTTTGCAACATCCGCTGGGCGAACAGCACCAGGTCGTGCCCGGTGGCGGGACGGACATCGACGAGCAGCGCTCCGGGAGCTGGCATGGAGGCCTCTCCCTCGAACTCGGGGTACTGGCGGTGCTTGCGCAGGCGAAAGCGAGTCGAGCGCTTGCCCTGATGGTCGATGGTGAAGCTATCCACCATGCGGCTGGCCAACATCCAGCCGATGTTGTCGAGGTCCTCTTCACTGTCGATGGCCGCGGTCAGGTTCAACTTGCCCAGGGCGAGCTCGGTGTAAGGGATGGTGATGGTCAAGTCGGTGTAATACACTCCGTCGCGCGCGTCGAGTTTGATCTCCATCTCGGGATCGTCGAGGCCGCACAGCGCCGCCACAACCTCCTCGGTAGCCAGAGCCAGGGCGCCGGCCGACTCGCTGTCGAGCCCAAAGCCTTTAGCGGCGTGTTCGGCGAAGGTGATGGCGATGGGTAAGAAGGCGGTGCGGGCCGGGATCTCAAGCCGGGACGTGGCTGGCATAAAGCGATTCCTTTTCGTTGACGATTGAGGTTACAACCTCGGAGAAGGCCTGAGCCAAGCGGGCCAGATAGGCCGCGTCACAGAATCCGGCGCGACCCAGTCCCAGCAGTCCCGGGGTTTCCGGATGGTCCACCACCTGAAAGACCAGACCCAGGGGCCAGTAGGTCAAGGGCGGCGGCCCCGAGGGGCGCAGCACGGTTTGGGGACCAAGCGTCGGCGGTGCTTCGGTGGCGCGCGGGACGTAGTGGAAAAAGGTCCCCCGCGCTCCCAGACCGTCCTCGCCGAACTCCCTCCAGGCGGGCCAGAGATGGTGCGTGTCGTTGAGATTGAGACCATGGCGCACGCGGGGGAGCAATTGGGCGAACTCCTCTTCGGAACTCACTCGCAGTCCCAGAAACATGCGATTGGTCAAGCTCCCGATCACGGTCTGCGCGGCAGCCGAATCGCGCAGCGCGGTGACGTAGCCGCAGACCAGGCGGTCGCTCGGGGCCAGCTGCCGCAGGGCGAGAAGATAGGCGGCCATGCTGCCCTCGAACAAGGTGGCCGAGTGGCGCCGGCACTGCTCTTCAAAAGCGGTGCGAAGCTCCAGGGGAAAGGGCGCGTGATGCATGACCGCGCGATAGGGGTCGGCGGGATCGGAGGGAGCGGGGGGATCGGTGAAAGTCCTTGGACCCTCCGCGGCCACCTCTCTCCAGTAGTCGCGGGACTTGTCGCAGGCGCCGCTTTCTAAAAGCTCGTGGTACCAATGGGTGAACGAACGCAGGCTGGTGGGAGGCGAGGTCGGAGTCGATCCCAGGTAGCTCTGGGCCAGGGTCGACATCAGCACTCGAGAGGCCCAGGCGTCGAGCAGTTGATGGGTGCCCTTCATCACCAATTGATGGCGTCGCTCGCTCAGTCGCCAGAGGCGGAAACGACAGGAGGGACTTTCTCCGTCCTCTTCCTGGGCGCCCCAGGCCCGAGCCAACTCGGGCGCGCGTTCGGCCTCGACCTCTTCCCATTCCGGGGTGAGGCCCTGGCTCACGGGCTTCAACATCGCGCCCTCATCTTGGCGCACGATGCGCACCCGCAGGGCATCATTGTCGGCGATGAAGCGATGGACCGCGTCGCGCATCGCGGCCTCGTCCAGCGGCCCCTCCAGCTCCCACACGCTCAGCATAGCGGGAGGGTGAAAGCCGGCCGCCTCAAGAGCAGCCTCCTGATGTTCCATCATCAGCGCGTTGAGCGACAGAGGGAAGGGATCCTCTCCCGTCACCTCTCGGATGGGAGGTAGGGCCTGGCTGTCGGGTCGCCCTCTGAGGACAAGAGCGAGCTGCTCCACGGTGGGGGTCTCGCGCAGGTCGGCGACCGTCACCGGCATTCCGCGTTCCTCGGCGGCGGCCGCCACCTTCATCATGCTCAGGCTGTCCCCGCCCAAAGCGAAGAAGTCGTCGCGCACGCCGACTCGCTCGACCCCCAAGAGCTTTTCCCAAAGGCTGCAGAGCTCTTGCTCGGTCTGGTCGCGAGGGGCCAGGTAGTCGGCCGATGGCTCCGTGCTCGCCGCCGGTGCCGGTAGGGCTCGGCGGTCGATCTTACCGTTAGGAGTGCGTGGGAAAGCCTCCAAAAAGACAAAGGCCGAGGGGACCATGTAGTCGGGCAGCCGCCGGCTGAGTCCTTGACGCAGTTCCGCCACGTTGAGGGAAACACTCTCGGCCGGCACCACGTAAGCGACCAGTCGGTGAGTCGAGCCATGCGGCACGGGAATGACCAGCGCTCCGCCGACTCCGGGCAACCCGCCCAAGGCGGTCGAGACCTCTCCGCACTCGATGCGGTGGCCGCGGATTTTGACCTGGAAGTCGACCCGGCCGATGAATTCCAGCCGTCCTTTCTCGGTCCAGCGAACGAGGTCGCCGGTCTTGTACATGCGAGGGTTTCGCAGCGGCTCTGAGGCCCAGGGGTTGGGGAGGAAACGCTCGGCGGTAAGCTCTGGGCGGCCCAGGTAGCCGGTGGACACCGAAGGCCCGGCCAGGTACAGCTCGCCGGGCACACCCACCGGCACCATCTCCAGTCCAGCGTCGAGCACGTAGGCGTGAGTGTTGGGAGTGGGAGGGCCGATGTCCGAAGTACTGGTGTCCGCCCCGAAGGGAGCGATGGAGGCAGCCACCGTGCACTCGGTGGGACCGTAGGCGTTGTACATCGTGCGTCCCTTCGACCAGGTGGCCACCACGGCGGGATCGCTGGCCTCTCCAGCCACGCCCAGGTGCTCTAGGTGGGGCAGCGGAGTGGCCGGCATGATGGCCAGCAGCGCGGGCGGAATGGTGGCCCAGCTGACCCGCTCTTCTTCCAAGAGGCGAAGTAGGGCGGTCCCGTCAGAGCGATGCTGCTCGAGGGCCATGACCACGGTGCCTCCGCACAGTAGGGGGAGGAACAGCTCGACCACCGAGGCGTCGAAGTTCATGGAGGCGAACAGCAGGGCTCGACTCTCCCGCTCCAGGCCGAAGCGGGGCGCCAGTCCTTTCCACAGGTTCAGCACCTGGTGATGGGCGATCGGAACACCCTTCGGTTTGCCGGTGGTGCCCGAGGTGAAGATGGCGTAGGCGACGGTGTCGGGGCCGATCTCTCCCCGTGAGGCCTCGGCCTGACGAGGCAAGGTCGAGGGGTCGATCAGCTCGACCCCCGGCAGCAGCTCCGCCAAGCGCGACTCAGCCAGGACCAGGGTGAGCCCCGCGTCCTCGATCATAAAGGCCAGCCGGTCGGGCGGATACTCAGGATCAAGCGGGATGTAGCCCGCGCCGGATTTCAGCACGCCCAACAGTGAGGCCACCATGGCGGCGCCTCGAGACAAGCAGACCCCCACCAGCGGCGGACGCTCTCCGGCCGGCTGGCCTTCAGCGGTTGGCAGGCCAACAGATGCCTGCCGCAGAGCGGCCGCGATCGCCTCCGACCAGCCGTCGAGCTGGGCGTAGCTAAGCCGCTCGGTTCCGGCCACCAGGGCCTCCTTGTCGGGGTGCTCGGCCACCCTGGAGTCCCACTGCTCCACAATGGTGCCATGATCGGGGTAAGGGTGAAAGGTGCCGTTGAAGGCCAGCAAGCGGGCCTTCTCCTCTTCGTCGATGAGGGGCAGACGAGCCACCGGCGTGTCGGGGTTTTGAAGTCCGGCACGTAGCACGTTAGCCACCTGTCGGACCAGCGTCAGGGCTTCTTTTCGGCTCACCGTGCGTCCGTCGCCGGCCACTCCCAGCACCAGCTTGCCCTGTTTGGACTGGCCGCCCAGATTCACGTGCAGGGCCAACCCTTGGCCGACTCCACCGGTGGCCTCGGCCACGATCTCCTCGGAGAAGTCGGGATGGCCAACCAGGTTCAGCCGGGTCACGTGAGAGATGTCGTGCCCCTCGGCCCGCATCGTCGAGACCAGGACGTCGAACGGATAACGAGCATGCTGCTTGAGCAGCGCGTCGAGCTCGGTGGCCGACTCCCGAGCCAGGTCCGCGAAGGTCTGATGGGGAGCGTAGCGACGCAACAGGGGCAAGGTGCTCACGAACATTCCGCCCATGGGAAAAAACTGCCGCTGGCCCCGATTGTGACTGGCGATTCCCAGCCCGAACTGCTCCACCCGGGCGCTCCGCCCGAGCACCACGGTTAGCGCGGTCAACACCTGCTTGAACAAGGTCAGCGAACGCTCACGCGCGGCCTTGACCGAAAGCTGAGCCAGTTCGTCGTCGAGGGGAATGGTGAGCTGAAATGGCGTTTCGCCGCGGGCCCCGGCGGGTCCCAGCTCGACCGGTTCCGGCCCCTCCAGCAGCAGCTCACGCCAGAAGCGCTGATCGGCGTCACCCTGCTCGGAGCGCAGATAGTCGCGCTCGGCCTCGACAAAACTTCGGTAGCTCCCGACGGGAGGTAGCTTTCCCTTTTCTATTAGGCGCGCCAACTGGTCGCCCACCAGGGTGAGGCTCCATCCGTCGGAGATGAGGTGGTGGATCACCAACAGCGCTTCGGGAGCCTCCTCACCCACCTGAAGGGCCACCAGACGCCACATCGCTTCGCCGCTTTTGAGGTCGAAGGGGCGTTCGATCAGCTCACGCACCAACGTTCTGGAAGACTCTCGATCGGGGAAGCGATAACCCTCCACGGCTACGGGGGCGAAGTCGGCTATGCGTTGCGAGATGGGGAAGTCATCATCCTGGACGGCCTCCATCACCAGGCGCAGGCGCAGACTGTCGTGATGCTCGAGCAGGCGGTTCCAAGCCGCCTCGATGTCGGCGAAACTCGCCCCCGCGGGCATTCGCCGCCGCAGCGCCAGGTTGTTCAGATCGGTGCCGGGCTGCTCGGCCTCGCTATACCAGATCCGGCGTTGAGGGGTGCTCAGCGGGAAGCTGTTGGTGGGCATGCGATTCTCCTTCAAGAGGCGTCGCTTTCGCTCGGCTCGTATGATACGCCTTCGCCAGAGCGCAGATCCCTAGTCCGCACGCCAGTACCGTGAGAAGCGACTCGCGGAAGCCCACCAGATCGCGGGCCGCGCTGGCATCGCTGCCGTAGAGAAGGGAGAAGACCGAGAGGCCCAGCGCTCCGCCGATGGGGGAGACCACCGAGTTGAGAGCCGAGAAGATGCCTTCCTGGCCGGGTCTTGCTCCCTCCAAGATGGCCACGCTGCTGCCGACCATAGCGATAGCAAACGATCCGCCCAAAGCGGCCAAGGAGAGAGCCAGCGCCCAGGACGGAGGCTGCGCGCCCAGGCCCAGCGAGGCGGCCGCGGCCAGCGTCACGGCCGCACCTCCCGCCAGTAATATTGGGTAGGGGCCTCGCTTGTCCACCTGGCGACCGGAGAGCGGCGTCATCACCGCCATGGCCACGGCCGAGAACAGCATCAGCCAGCCGGCCTGTCCCACACCCAGCCCGGGCAAGGAAGCGATGAAAAAGGGGAAGACCAGGCTGACCCCGTTGAGGGCGCCGAACAGCACCACCTTGAGGGCGAACAGAGCCAGCAGCGAGCGATCTCGGAACAGGGAGATCTCGACTAGCGGGTGAGCGGCGCGCTTTTCCACCATGACGAAGGCGACCGATGCCACCAGCCCCAGAGCCAGCAGGGCGGCCGCCGAACCGCGCTGCCCGGGTGGGAGCGCGAGGTTATGGAGTCCGGCCGGAAGGGCCAGCAGGATCACCGCGCTCAAGACCGAGCCGGGCAGGTCCAACCGGCCACGCCAGGGTTGAGTTGCCGAGCCTTTCAGGGCGGGCAACACGGCCCAGGCCGCCAGCAGGCAGCCGGGCAGGTTGAGCAGGAAAGCCCAGTGCCAAGAGGCGTGGGCAGCCAACATCCCTCCCACCGGTGGCCCCACCAGAGCGCCCAGACTGATGAACAGCATGGCCGTCCCCACCACGCTGCCGCGCTGCTCCTTGGGAAAGTTCTGCAGGATCACGGCTCCAAAGGAAGCCGAAAGCATGGCTCCTCCCAGCCCCTGCAAAGCGCGGGCCGCCAGCATCAACAAAAGCGTCGAGGCCATCGCGCAGCCTAAGGAGCCCAGGCCGAAGAGGAGAATTCCCACCAAGTAAAGTCGGGCTGCTCCGAAGAGGTCGGCTGCTCGACCGAAGAACAGTTGGAAGGCCGCAAGCGTTGCGATATAGACCGTGGCCAGCAGCGTACTCTGAGCCATACTGACCTTGAACACTTCCTGCATCAGAGGCAAGATGACGTTGACCAGACCACCGTCGAGCCCCACCATGAACAGACACAGGACCAGGGAGAGTTGCAGTCTCTTGGAGGATGGCATGGGTGGCTAAACCTTGCTCAGCTTACGCTGGGGCTTTCCCTTCTCTTCCCCTTCGGCGAGCGGGCAGTTCATCTTCGTCGTTTCGTCCGGAACGAGAGCGTTCCTGGAGAAACCAGTACGGGAAAGGCCGCTCCGAGTCTGAAGGGTGCAGTCTAGGAGTTGTCCGTCCCAGAGAGAACTGACGGGCCTGCACCACCAGCGACCAAGTGCTTTCCAAATTGTCCTGAAAGGAACCTTCGATGCTTGGACTGATCCTCATCTCCGGGGTCACGGGAGTCTCTACCGGAATCGGCTATCGACTCGCGGGAGCGAAAGGACCCTCGCCAGCCCTTTCTTGTCTTGACCTGTGGTTCATGCGGCATGGCTGGCTTCTTTCTAGCCTGCTCACTGGTTAAACTGATGACCACTACCCAGTCGGCGGGGAAAGAGGCCTCGGACTTGATGTTCTTCATCATGCCGGTGCTGATGATGGTCGGCTTGATTGCCGTCGTTAGCGCTATCGTGGTCAGGCTGCTCACGGCAAGATTTGCTGACGGCTACGCGCCGCTTCTCGCCGGATGTCTGACGACGGCCACGTTTTTGGGCCTCCTCTACCTGGCCCGTTAGCTCTAAGGTCCCTGTCTTAGCCAAGACGCCAAGCGCTCAAATCGACGAAATCACCAAACAGGTGCGCGAGTCCGGACAAAGACTTGGTCCCTTGATCGTTCCCCCTGACTATCGAGAAATTGTCTGGGTTTACGAAAAAAGAACCGAGCACTCGATCAACTTGATTCCCACAGGAACGACCTACGAAATGGTTCTGTTGCGGAGGAAGGAAAGCGGAACACCCTAAGCGATCAGCCTACCGAGTTCGGAGCCGTCGGGTTCTGGAAGTATTCCACGTAGTTTGGCTGGCAAGCTATCCGAGCGCAACCGAGGAGACTTCTGCGACCCGGTGGGACTGCATTCGGAATCATCGGTCCTTGAGCAGTTCGATAACTCTGGATTCCTCGCGCAGCTCGGCCAAAGCGAGCGGCGTGTATCCCTGGGCTTGAGAACTTGGGTCCGCTCCAGCATCGAGAAGCGCTTGGGCAGTCTCTACAAATCCACGTTCGCAGGCCATATGCAAAGCGGTGAACCCCTCTGTAGTCGTGGTGTTCGCGTCGGTGCCATGCTTGATGCTGAGTTGACTCTAGATCTCTGAATCCTTCTTGCCAGCGGCCTTCTTCGAGCGTCGTGCCACCAACCCGCTCTTCGCGACGACCTTCTTCTTCGGTCTCTTGGTCTTCTTTGTCGGCGTTGCCCACGAGGGAGTAGCGCGGTGTAGGCGTTCACCAAAGGACTTTGCTGTCAGGCCATCAAACTCTTTATCTAGAGCCGCCCGTGCCGTTTTGGGGTCTATTGCCATAATCCCACCTTACACGATTTGTAGGTCCTCTATCAACGTCAGATCTCGGATTGCTATCTGGACATGGGATTTCAAACGAATCGGAGATCCTTCCAAGATCGGCTCTCCTTCAGCGAGCGCGGCCCTGATAGACCGTACGGCGACCCCCTGCCGCCCTAGCGACTCCACGAGGAAGTTAAAGAAGGCCGCGTCCAGGTCGTGGCGACCTCCAGCCCTATTCTTAAGTTCAGTAGCTTGTCGGCGATGAAGTGAGGCAAATGCCTTGGCAAAGTCACGGATAACATCCATCCATTCCGTGTCGAGCAAGTCGATGCAGTCCTCTAGAGTGAGCTTGGCTCGAATCACTGCCAACTGATCATCGGGCGACTTCCGCGCCCACTCTTCCCCCCACGAGCGAGCCCTGTGCGGTGCGTCTTGCCAGAAATACACTCCGTCGCCAAGCCAATCCCAGGGATTCTGGCTCATCATAAACCCCTTCTTGAGAATCGTCTCGGCTCGGCTTAGCACGGTCCCGTGGTAACCCCAAACGACCAGGGCCGCAGACGGCTTATCAATAGGAGGAGACGGCGTCACAGTGCCAGTTTCGGCTGACCATCGCGGTAGCTCCTGCAGGCTGAGATCTGGTCGACGTCTGGTGCTCTCCTGCGACTACTCTTGTCGCAAGGGCATAGTCACTGTTGGATTTTCTCCACATCTCCGCGCAAACCTCACAACCACGCGGTCCCCATAGCTGTGGTCTCCAAAGCCGTAAGGCGGTGCTCTCGGAGTACTGGCTCTGGCTGGCCGTCTGCCTTACCCGGACCTTCTGCAGTCATCTTTCGCGGCTCGCGCGGAAGCAAAGCGTTCCTGGACCCACATTCAAGGATTCGTGTCATGCAGATCCGTCGCAACCACTTTGCCGCCTAGTCGCTAAGCGCGGATGTCTTTCCTCAGGGCAGCTTGATCGACGGTCCAACTTTCTTGCCCGCCATGCTCTGTTTGACGATCGAGGCAGCCTCGGCGTAAGTCGGCTTGCGTTCCGTCATCCCGACCAGGGTACCCCCGCCACCCGACCAGCGGACGTTAAAGAAGTAAGGCGTCTGTCCCGTCTTCGCAACGATATCCGCGGAAGCGATCTGGTCGAACATGACATAATACATGGCGACCTGCTCCTTGCCGTTCTTCAACACACAGAAATCCCAGGTGTGCTCGCGCTCTTCGAAGTTTGGTTCGAAGAACTCAAAAACCATGACCAGATATCCCTCCGCCTGGAACTGTTCCCGAACAAAACTTCTCTCCTCGGCCATGACCGTGTCGTCGAGACGGCCATTCTTCCACCAGACGCGTAGGTCGTCGATAACGGCTTCGGCCTCCCTATCCTTACCGGCTCCCTGGTATGCTTGAATCAGCTTGGTCAGACCCCGCGGCTCGTCTGGCACCAGTTCACGAAAACGGGTAAAGGCAGCGACCCCCAGGTCGAAATCGCCACTCAGGTTGGCGGCCATTCCGGTATTGAATACCACCTCAGGGTTATCCGGAGAACGCTCGAAGGCCTGGCGGAAAAACTCCAAAGCACCAGCGTAGTCCTGGGTCTCGAGACGAGCCTTGCCCTGCCGCATCAACGAGTCGACATCCTGTGCCGATAGGGGAATCGCGCTAAAGACAACGAGAAAAGTGAAAAGCAGTCTGGCCATCATCCACCGGGATTCTCGACGATAGCTGTCCGTTCCCACCTCGTCCTACCAGTCCCCACTTCTGGTCAAAAGGCCTCGAGGTTCCTAGTACGAATGCCGTGGCCATGAAACGGTTTCTTTTGCTTCTGATGGCGATAGCCATGTTGGCCGGTTGTGGCGACAGCGTCGAGAATTTCGTGGTCACCAACCCCAGTCCGGTCCTCTATCGGATCGGCGTCCTGGCGCCGCTTAACGCCGGGCAGGTAGAGTTCGGACGGGGCATTCGCAACGGCGCCCAGCTTGCGGTCGACCAGTGGAACGCCACCCACCAGCCCAACGGCCCCTTCTTCGAGTTGGTGGCGTTCGACGATTCCTCCACCCCCGCGGTCGGCCTGGCGGCCGCTAACGAGATTGTCGACGTGCCCGCGCTAAGCGGCGTGGTCGGCACCTACAATTCCGGTGTCGCCAACGCCGTGCTACCCACCCTGGAAGCCGCCCGGGTCGCGCTGGTCTCGCCCGGAAACACGGACCCCGCTTTGACTCTGGGAGCGGACCTGAGCGCTCCGGCTCGGCCCTTCGACAACTACTTTCGCCTGGTGGTGCCGGATAATCTGCAAGGACCGGCCCTGGCCGACTACGCCTTCACCGAATTGGGCATCACCGAGGTCGGGCTGCTGACCGAATCCAAGGCGGTCAGCCAGGCGCTGGCGGACTCGTTCGCCGACCGCTTCACCGCTCTGGGCGGCACCATCACCTCGACCCAGGTCGCCCCGGAGGGAACCACGGACTACTCGGCCTTGCTCACCCCCATCGCCGCGACCACGCCCGAGCTGCTGTTTTATGCCGGTGAAGTGCCCAACGCCTCGCTGGTGCGCGAGCAGGCCACCGCCGCCGGCATCACCGTGCCCATGATGGGCGGCGACGGGATGAAGGCCCAGGCCTACATCGACGACAGCGGCGTCTCCACCGAGGACGACATCGCCAGCTCCTTGGGCGCCCCGGTCGAGCTCTTGCCCTCGGCGGCCTCGTTCTTGACCGCCTACAACGCGGCCGGCTTCGCCGAGCCGCCCAGCGACTTCGGCCCCTACGCCTACGACGCCGCCAACCTCTTGATCGCTGGAACCGTGGCCGGTGGGGGAGACCGGGCCGCGCTGCTTCGCTTCCTGGAGAATGTCGACAGTGAGGGCGTCACCGGCCGCCTCTCCTTCGACGCCTTCGGCGACACCCTCAACAAGCTGCTGACCATCAACGTGGTGCAGAGCGGCGCGTTCGTCCCCCTCGAGATCGTCACCATCACGCCCTAAGCTAGCTCGGCTGTCGGAGAGATCTACCGATGAGATTTCGGGTGGCCAGTAGCAATCTGATGGCGCCGGCGGGTCCGTTCCTGGCCTGGGGACGACGCGCTTGGGAGCTGGGCGAGTTGCTGTCGAAAAGCACGCCCGACCTGCTCGGCACTCAGGAGGCGACCCCCGAGGCTATCGAGGCTCTCCGAGCCCACCTGCCGAACCACCAGGTCATCGGACGAGGTCGGTGGGCCGACGGATCCGGGATCCAGTGTGCCGCCTTCTTTCGGCGGGACCGATTCGAGGTCATCGAGAGTCACCATTTTTGGCTCTCGCACCAACCGGAGAAGCCTGGCTCCAAGTTGCCAGGAATGGGATCGGCGCGGGTAGCCACCTGCGTCGTCTTCTCCACCGAGACCGGACCGCTGACCTGGATGAACGTCCACCTCAGCCACCTGTGCCGACGCGCGCAGTGCAAAATTCTGCTGCAAAGATTAGCGCCCTTGCCGAGGCCCTGGCTACTCACCGGCGACTTCAATGCCACGCCGTCTCCGCCCTGGAGTTGCCACCACGTCCTGGGACGCGAGCTATCCGACCTCGCGGGTCGAGCGGGTCCGACCTGGAACGCCCGTCTCGGACTACCGTTAGGCAGACTGGATTGGATCCTCGGAACAAGCGAACTCCGACCTCTGCAAAGTGAAGTCCTACGCGTCGGGCGGTCCGATCACTGGCCCGTCCTAGTCGACCTTGAATACTGATCACCGGTCTCCAAAACCGTAGGTCGCAGGTGTCCTGACATTGCTTCTACTGCGCGGTGTCTCAGTTAAGATTATCAGTGACCGGGCTGGGCACAGCGGGAGCTCCTTGACCCTGGACACCTACTCGCACGTCCTCCCCTCGATGCAAAGAGTGGTCGCCGACGAACTTACAGCAACAGGCCTTTCTGGGCTGGAACCCAGGCCATGGCTCGACGACGGCCCTGGCTCTGGGCGGTGGCTGATGGACAACTTCCGCCGGACCTCGAGCAAACGAGTCACCCCGAGCACCGCTAGAACCGAGGGCTGGCCTACGGCCGGCCCTCGCGCGTTGTAGGAGACCCCAGTTCGGCGACAGCCAAGGGCTCGGATCCTTGGACAAAAATAGATTCTATCAGGGAATGGGGAAGTCGGCCTTCGGCCGACGCCCCGCCGAAGGCGGGGCACTGAAGAACGATACCTCGCGCAGGCGGGGGCGGGCTCTTGCAGGGAGATCATCGCAAGGTTCACCCACGAGTGGATCACGCAGAGGGCAACCCAAGGTAGCTCCATGAGATCTGCTCATCAAAGCAGAGCTTCAGTACTTCGACACAACGAAGCTCTCGGAATTTCAGGATGGCCGTCAATTCGTGCGTCCACTCACACCCAGGGCACCAGAGTGCGCAGCACTCAATGGCTTCGTCCGTCTCGGCGCTGACCCATCGGATCCTAAGTCAGTAAAAGTCCATGTCTCGCCAGTCCGGATACCGGGGATCATCTGGACCGTACCACGCCATTCTTCATCCAGTCGATAGACTCGATGGCAGAACCTTCCAGTCTTGTCCCCGCCGATGTGAGCTTGAGCTCTCAGCTCACCCTGGGCCCCACAAGCCGGGCAGACTCCTTCGAAAACGATGTCGTTGATTGCTCCCATGCCGACTGGTTTCGCTCGTCACTCGATTGAACCTCGGCGACCGCAATTCTCGCTGCGCGTCGCTCGATGGTGACAAGATAGCCGAGCGCCGCCGGAGGCTTGGAATTCTTGGTGGGGAAAGGAGGTCGGCCTTCGTCTGCCTCTGCTCCGGAGGGCACCAGACGAAGGCTATCGTGGACATGTCGGCACCTCCACGAAAATCGTTCCCGCTTTGTTAGTTCCCCAGGCGCCCAGATCGATCACGGGCGGTTCGGGAGCCCACGAGGTCGTCAACGGGTACGGCAAGGTCACCCTCGCTACTCGATCTGAGACCTGATAAGAGAGCCGCCCGCCCCCTAAAGCTGGAAGCGCTACGCCTGCGTCGCTAACCTCGTCCAGGGCCACTGGAAGATTCCCGAACTCCGCTTGGAACGCGTTGAGCGCAGTGGCCGTCGCCATCGCGATGAGAGAGTGCCGATGCATCCAGAAGCCCTGTCTCAGACGCTCTCCAGGCAGAAACCCCAGGGGTCCTGACCAACCCGTGTGTCCTAAAACCCAGGCCACCCGCCTGGGCAAAATATCATCGGAAGGCATATGCCCCAGCCGCAACTTAGCCAGAAGACCGGTCATGATGTTGAGATAGATTCGTTCCTCTCGAGCAACCATACCGGGGATGAGGTGGAGTCGAACATTCGGATCCAACAGATACCGTCCGTCTCGGGCTAGAGCGAAGCTACCGCATCCCGCCGCCATCTCTATCTCCAGACAGCGTTCCAGCCAATCGTCGGGAGGTACCGCCTGGCTGAGAGACAAGCTGAGCCTACGCCAGTCCTTGGCTGGCAGCAGAGTCGAGGGGGTCAAGACCTGGCAAACGCCCTCTATGGCCCGACAAAGAGCGTTACCGGCAATGAGTTCCGAGATCAGGCTTCCGCGATCCAACTGAGCGTTCGCGAAACCAATCAGTGACAGCAATGCCTCAACACTTTCGGATGGTCTCCCTCGAGCCATGAGTACCCGAGAGAGTCCCAGCATTGCTTGCATGCAAGTTTTCTGGGCGAGGATGGAAAAGATGGGCGTTGTCAACGTCAGCTGGGACGCTGGGACAACGAAAAGCGTTTTTTTCATCCTCTCCGCAAGGGCTGGCGCCAGCGCTTCGAAACTTGCGAGAGCGTTAGATATCTCCGATGCCGCTTCTCCCAGGACCAATTCATCGTCGCTGGCGCTCTCACTAAGTTCAGCCCACCGCGTGATGGTCCGCTCTACCTCGGATGGACTATCGCGGTCTCGTAAATCTCTGTCCCAAAAGGTTTGGAAGACCTCGGAGAGATATCCGTTCAAGTTCTGATCCAGGGCCTGGCCTTGAGTATCAGTCCAACGCCTCCTGGCCTCGGCAAGCCGCCACTTGACTTCCTCGGGCTCTCGGATAGTTGGCCATCGCGCCCACATGTAAGCTAGCGTCGAGAATCCCGCCAATCCCATCGTCCTTAACCACTTCGGCATTCGTTCCAATTGGGCAAGTCAGCGGCGTAGGCCTTGCGGTCATAGGATATGGATGGTCAGCGGCGGCGACGCTGTCGGTTGGCTCGGGGCAACTTGCGCGAACGAGTCGTTGAAGGTACGATTTCGAGCATGCCTCCCATCGTTAGGTCCCACCTTCGCCTCGTCATTGCCATGATGCTCGGCTGCTGCCTCGCCGCTCGGGCCCAGCACGGTCCTACAGTCCCTATTACGCCGAGCCCTTGGCGGAGGTTAAGGAGTTCCACGGGTCTAGCATTGGGTTCGGCAGCGCGCCCAGTCCCTACTACTACAAATTCCAGGCCGAGGCCGCGAAGGGAGAAGGGGCGATTCCGTTACTCGAGCAGCTGGTGCTCGACGGAACGCCTGCCGCACGCCTATATGCGGCCTTGGCTCTCTACAGCATCGACAACGACCGAGGAATAGACGCTTTGGAGAGCCTCAAAGGGGACACTAGCCCGCTAGTGACTCTTTTCGACTGCACTCGTGGCGGCGGTACGGTCGGGGAATTCGCTGCTGCGGCCGTCGATGGTTATCGTAAGGGCGCCAGAGACTTCTTTCACAAACTGACGGCCGATGATGACCCGAAGGATTTCCTGTGGCGCTAACGCCTGACGCGCCGTGCGAAGTGGATCTATTGCACGAATGAGCCGCAACGAGCGATGTTCGCTGAGCCATTGGAAGGCCGCAGTATATGCGATAGACCATCGCGCTACGCCGCGGACCGGGGCATTCGCTCGATGGCTCGCCTGGCGAATCCGACGTGCGCCAGAAGCCACGGAGCGTTACCGAAGTGCTTGTCTCACGTGGCTCTTCCGAACCTCGATATTGACGAACGCTCTGCTCAACCGAGTGAGAGATCCCCATGAGCACTACCTCGTCCGAGGCGTGTGCCTCGAGAGCCTACCAGGCCACGCCGAATTCCGCCGGCCAAAGAATCGTCTTGATCGCAAGGTTCATCGCGCGATTCTCGACTGTCTCAGTGACCCTCATCCGAATGTCCGGTTCTGGGCTTGCTACGCGGCCGGACAGATGGAAATGGTCGCCGCAGAGTCCGCTCTAAGGAATTTGCGAAACGATGACGGGCTCGGATGTATGGGATGGACAGTCGGCTATGAGGCGACAGAAGCGCTCAAGGCGATTCGTGGTGAACCAGCGTGGGACGACGACCGGCTTCCAGAAGAGTGTCCATACCCACACCTCTGGTAGTGGTGGCGATGCACAACGCCCGAGCTCACCAATTGGGAGCCCGATCGCATTCGTCTCAGTGCCAACCTCGTTCCGGCATTTGTACTAAACAGGAGCGGCGGACAAGTTCGCCCAATTGGAACAAATGCAGAGATTTCGGCGTTTGCTCCCCGCCTCTCTCATTGCTATTGGGCTGCTCATTACCCGTGCAAGTCCGGGGTGGGGACAGAGTCTCGAGAAGGCTAGAGAAGTCTACTTGAAGGGTGATTGGGAAGGCCAGGCTCATGAACTCCAAGGCTATCTGGTGGGGCATCCCGACGACGTTGAGGCGTTGTTCGACTTCGCTCACGCGCTGTTGCGACTCAGAAGGTACCCCGAATCGATAAAAATGCTTTCAATGATCATCGAGCGGGACCCGACCAACACTAACGCCTTGGACAAACGAGCTAACGCCTACTACGCAAACGGCCAGTTCCCTGAGGCACTGCTTGACTGCGACAAACTCTTGAGGTCGGACCCTGATGGCTCGCTGCTGTGGATAGTGCGTGCGAAGATCAACGTTAAGCTCGGAAGAACTCGCGACGCCATTGACGATGTGACTCGGGAGCTCAACTCCAGATATCGATTCAACGAGTTCGAAAATCGAGCCTACCGCGCCAGTCTGTACAGAGCCGTAGGCGAATATGATCTTGCAATCGCCGACTGCAGTTGGGTGCTCTCAATGCTGCCAACTCATCAGGCGGCTCTCGAGGAACGTGCCAACAACTACGAGCTCATCGGTGAGCATGAACTCGCTCAGGATGATCGCGAGGAGCTAGCTGACACCAAGGCTCGTACTTTTGTCGTCGGAGTGCCCGTGAACTTGATCGTCGACGCTGATACTGGCCAGGTCATCGCAGCGGGCACTGGTCGGGAGCCGACTTCTAAACAAGCTGAAAAGCGTCGTCTGCCAGATTTTCGGAGCGAGATCCCAGAGACGGTGCCTGACGGGCTGAGTCAGAGGAAGTACTACAAACTTGCGCGGAGATACGGCTGGGAGCATTGGGAACAGACCCTGGTCTGTATCGACAGAATAAACAACTTGGATACCACGACGGAGTTCGCGGCCAAAGCCAACCGGATGAAAGATACGGTGCTGCCGAAACACATGCCGCCACCCCAAGAGGCCGTGGCTCTCAGCAGCGAAGCCTTCAATTGTATTAGCGACCGTGATCGATGCCGACGACTTGCAGAAACCTGCATCGAGCGCTACCCGAACTTTGAGTATGGATACATCGTAAGGGGCGCGTTCGAAAAAGACGTGGGAAGGCCGGCGGCCGCACGAGCCTATTTCGAAAAGGCCTTGGAAATCAACCCTCACAACGTCATGGCGTTATCCCGCTTGGGCGATATTCTGCGTGACATCGACAAGGAGCAAGCCAAGGTTACGTTGCGGTGCGCAGTAAAACTGGATCCAGACGATAGCTTCGATCGTTACATACTTCACAACATGGAGAGAGAGTAGTTGCCGTGGACGTGCGGGCTAAGCCTTGTTGTTCCCGAAGCAAAGAGCAAGGACCCCGCGCAATCGGCGGGGTCCCTGCAGACGGTGAGCTGTAGGTCTAGCTGTCCGCCGCTTGACGGTACATCCAGAACAAACTGGCCAGTTGGTCGGCGGTGAACGGTGTGCCAGTCGGCGTCGCAAACAGCGGCGCTGACTGGTATGGGACCAGGCCCTGCTGACTTCGGACTTCCAGCACAAGCCTGATGGTCTTCCGCGCAGCGGGACTGACTAGCATCGTGCAAGAGAGCGGGGTCGCTGCGGGCATACGCACCCACTTCTTCGGTCGTCCATAGGAATAGACATCGCCGATAGTCAGGCGAGACGCCTCGGTGAAGGTCGCGCCGGTCTGACATAAGAACGAGATACCGGCCGGCTGTGCGTGACGGGCCACTGTTCTGGATCCACGATGACGCTGGCTCCAGCGAGCCTTTCGCGGGCACTATTCATTCCGTCTCAGCGGTTTGTGGAGCCACTCTGGTACTGGTAGCCAGGCCCACTTCTGCACGAGAATCACGGGAGCAAGAGCGGAAGAAGCGCCGTGACCATCTCGCTGGAGCACGTCGCAGACTCCAGCGGCCAGTGGCCGGGCCTTTCGGTTAGGCGATGAAGAGAGCTGCTTACTACCTCTTTCCCAAAGACTCGGCGTGTATAGAGAACCTCAGGTGCGTTGCTGAGCCACCGCGCGGGTACGAGGCGTACCGTCTCTTCAAAGTCCTCCTGACTCCGGTGCCATTGCGAAGGGTCGTCCGTGGCGAAGCACCGCCCGTGCAAAGCGCTGTCGAGGGCTCTCCGCAGTTGGCTCTCCATGCGAGCCGCCTCCTCCACCCAAAATGCCCACAAAGCTTCGGGGCCGTCGACTCGGGGCGGAGGGCGCAAGGCAGGTTCGCGGTGATGACGAGCCACGGTCTCATAGGCGCATCTCTCGAAATCTCTCTCGTGGGAGTCAACCTCGTGCGCCCATACCTGACCGATCACCGCTGTGCCTTGCGTCCCCAAGTCCCGACGGGCTCGAGCCAGACCGAGCAGCGCAGCCTCGCGGAGCTCCGGAAGGAAGACCTGGTCGCAGCTGACCAGGCAGTGGTCGCCATCGCCGTCCGGCAGGAAGGCCATCACCAGCAAGGCAAATTGGTGATAGCCGATGGACTGGAAGATCAGACGCCCCTCGAGCAGCAACCGACCGGCCTTCACCCGTTGGCCTCCTCGAAGAGATGGTGTTGCCAAGGATTCTGACTGAGCTTCATTGTTCGTGATGGCGCTTGATGGCCACTTTCGCGCAATGGGTAGCCTCGACCGCCATGCGCGACGCTTCTCGGGCATCCCATGCCGTCAGAAGTGGTGTTGGCGATACGAGCTGGTTCTCAACCAGGCGTCGAAACTGCTCTTGATAGACGAAGGAGCGCTCCTCCATCAAGCCGGCACTGGAAGGGCCCGGCCTGAGGATGATGATCTCGACTGGACCGGGAGTCCATTGCGCGCCAGCGGGTAAGGTGACCGTCCCGTCAGGTCGGCTCAACGCTTTGAGGTGGATAGCCTTCATGGTCTCTCGATTCTACCGCAGAAGAAGAGCTTGTTGAACCCCTTCGATTCGGACCCAGTTGGCGCGGCGAGGAGCCGCAAGTACGAACAAAGTACGGACCAGATTCGACCGGCGCGCTCGCAGCCAGTATACACGAGCCTTCAGACTTCCTGGCTGACGGTCTCCAAAACCGTAGGTCGCAGGTTCGAGTCCTGTCGCGCCTGCCAGTCAAAAACCCCGCAACGACGGGGTTTTTCATTTCTGGATGTTCGATTCCCCGAGTGTTCGATTCGACCCTTGACCCCACTGTGACCCCACG
>JBBCJA010000004.1:0-211582 GCA_037189585.1 Selenomonadaceae bacterium
GAAGCCGTACTCGTTGCCCTCATAGTCCTCAACCTCGTCGCGGCCCCATCCTCGACTTCACGTCGAGGCTCCATTGAAGCGAGGCCATAGCCAACCTTGAAAGTGGACTTCCTCAAACCCATCCTCGACTTCACGTCGAGGCTCCATTGAAGCTACCTGTGCCTGTTGCGGCCGGACCGGACTGAAGAACCCATCCTCGACTTCACGTCGAGGCTCCATTGAAGCCGGCCAAAGACCCGCCCACAGGAGCGAGTTTGGTGCGGCCCATCCTCGACTTCACGTCGAGGCTCCATTGAAGCGCGTGTGGCACGGAGCTATCAGACTGCTGCGACCAGATGGCCCATCCTCGACTTCACGTCGAGGCTCCATTGAAGCACTTCGGGCTACAACCGGGTCAAGATCCTCACCTATGGCCCATCCTCGACTTCGCGTCGAGGCCCCAATTTGTAACTCCCTCAGCTCTCCAAGAATCGTGAGCTTGGAACGGGTCCTCCCGCCCGCATCCGACAGCGTTGGGCGGGTCCCAGTTCTCGCAGTTTCTCTAGCCGAAGCCTAGCGAAATCGGTCAGAGGAGCTTCTCCTCCCCAGCTCTCCACCGAGTCGGGTATCTCCTTGATGATGTCGGCGGCGATCTCCGCTTCGGAGCGGGAGTCGCCCTCGGACTCCTTCATCTCGTCAGTCTCCGGATCGAGCTGAGGAACCCCAGGCTCCCAGGGCGGGTAGTTGTATTGGTAGAGCAAAGTCATAAGGTCGGCGGCGACCGGATAAGGCCGCACCCAGTTATTGGCGTGAGACCACAAGAGCTGGCCCTCTCGACACTCTCCCGCGGCGAGCACGAATTCACGATCCTGGACCGAATCCAGGTCATAGGCGATCAATAGCTCCGCCAGTTCGGGGTCTCGGGTCGGCTTTGCCTCAAGATACCGACAAGCCGCTTCCCCTAGAATCCGACTGGCTCGGTCATTGGCGAACATAATCTTTTGAGGCCGAACACCGATGCGAGACAGCAGTCGAAGCCCCTCCCCCATCAACTCGTAAGTATCCCACAGCATGGCGTAACGACCGTTCATCCCTTCCTCAAAGCCGTGGGGGGACAGATGAAGAAGTAAGGAGCGATTGATGATGTAATGCCACTCTCGGAGGCCCCGCGGCTCTGGAATCTCGCCAGCACGCTCGATCATAGCGCGCAGATCGCGAGCCAGGTCTTGCTGTCCGGACTCCACCCGAGGTAGCACCTCACCAGCAGCCCCCACGTCGCCGATCATCATAGCGTTGAATCCCATCAGATAGCTGACTAGCGGGTCCTTCCGGACCTCCGCCGGTGCCCGCGCCAGTGTGCTAAAAGCCTCCTGATACTCCAGCAACTCCTCCAGATTTGCCGACAACTCAGGATAGAGATGGCCCTGATCGGGATTCGAGAAAATTGCCCTTCGAAGCACCAGTGCCGCCAAGTCGTGCAGGCCAACTTCATAAGCTTGGTAAGCCAGCTCCCAAGCTTGGTCCACAGAGTCCAAGCTGAGTGCGAACTCTCGACTGAGACCCTCGAGTTGAGCTAGACCCATCGCTTCGAAAACCCTGGCGAAAGCCTGGAGAAGCAGGGAGAGTCTGTCTCCATCCTGAGGTAGCCCCGGCCGGCTCAGAACGGAACGAAGGAGCATGATGGCTTGGTGAGGGTCATCGGAGAGATGTTCCGCCGCTTCCCCTAAGACAGCTTCAAAGCTCTCCGACATCGTCCTAACGCACGGTCAGGGTGAGCGGCGCGCTTTTTCCCAGCTCTTCGGCTTCGGAGTCGACGGCCGCATAGCGGGTCACCGAGCATTCCACGACAAGCTGCAAGGGCCTGGGCTGGTCTTTGAACTCCTCTAGAAGCAGTCGAAAAGGCTCACCGGAGCTGGAGATCTTTCCGTCTACCAGCTCCATTTTGAATCCGACCGCCGGATGATAGTCGCCACTGAGACATTTCAAGTGAAGCCAATAATTGCCGCCCTGGCTCCAACGAGTCTCCTCCTTCGGGAAAAAGGTCACGCTAGTTTTCTCCAGGCTCTCTCCCTCGGTAACTAGGAAGTTCACGGATTCCACGGAGCTTTGTAACGGCGAGAAGGAAACGTCTCGAGCTCCAGCCGGCGGGGCATAACAGCCTCCCGGTAAAATACCGGGTTTCGGGGAAGGGTCCGCCAGAGCCGAGCTCAGGAGAATGGAACTCAAGAATAAGGTGAGCAATGTTTTCTTCATAACGCCCCCTGTCGTCAGCCTACCATAAAATATTCCACTAAGGCTCGTAGACCTCATCTTGCTCGATGTTGGAGAGAACCCAGTCGAAGTCGCCCAGGGTGATCACGGTGTGGCAATACTCACACTCGCCAGATTGATTGATCCTGTCAAGCGGAGCACCACAAGATGGACAGCTGTGGACAGAATCTCCCTTGGCCTGCTTTCCACCAACACGACGAATGAAGGTCCAGTACTCTGTGAAAGAACGGTGGAGTTTGGGATCTCCATAAAGAATCATCCCTCCCTCGTTGGTGGTCACGTCGATCATCGAGGCATAGACCCGAGCCGTGATGGACTCGTAGTAGGCATCGAGCTCGATCTTGGAAAGCTCCCAATCCTTGATCCGAATATCCAAGAGCTTGTTGATCTTACCTCCACGGCGATAATCTTCGATCCAATAGCGGTGCATACGAAACAACACGTCGGTCTCGTGAGGCCGGCATTGTCCCGGGTCACGCTCGCTCCAACCTTGTTGGAGTTTCAAGAAGATGCTGGACGCCTTGGCCCAAAACTCATCGAATGAAAAGTCGGGATGGCGGGTGAGAAATTCCTCGCGGGCGCGCTTGAGAGCGGGGTGAAAACGTGTCGGCAAGTCCGTTCCCACCTCCACACCTCCCCCCTCGGCCTGGTGCGGCTTGATCTCGTTAAGTTCGGTGATGGAAATGCCCGAGACAACCCAATCAAACTGCCCGTAGACGTTGGTGGTCTGGCATTGGGGACAGGTCCCGTTGGCGGGGAAGTCTCCACCGTAACCGCAACTCGGACAGCTCAGTTTACTGACCGCCTTAGGCGGTTGAGTTAAAAGGGTCTGTTTGCGTTCGAAGGTCCAGGTCTCAAGCGCCACGTAAGCCTTGGTTTGTCCGTCACGCCGAGTAAGGTAGTTCGACTCGAGTTCGACCCGCATGACGAGGTTGGGCAAGTTGATGGACGATTCCCGAATTTTGAGAAATCCCACCACCACGTCTTGAACCTGCTCCAGCAGGCTACCACGCGTGGTCAGTTGCCTTACGACTTGAGGGGAGAGAAATGGACGTGAATGGACAAAATTCCCCCCGGGCATCTCTTGTAGGGCCTGGCTGTAGAGCAAGACAGCGAACTCTCGAAAGATCGGAAGGGAAAAGTTCGGGTCCTTCTCCTTGACCAAGCGCAAGGGATCTTCTTGAAACGTCGACGGGGATCGAGTCTGGTTCAACTCGAGATAGGAATCAAATCCCCGGTCGGGCGGCCTGCGAGTGCCACCGGAGAGCAACCCGCTAAAAAGCGAAAGGGCGCCAGTACGGTGGGCAAACACTCCGGCCAAGAGTAGAAGCATCGGGTTGTACAACAAGGCCAGGCCTCCCACGCACAGCAGCGCTGTTACACCGCAGCCGAGGCCGTTTCGGGACTGTTGCGCCATCGAATTCATGCAGTAGAACCCAATGAGCAGTAACACGACCATAAGAATCAAAGCCATCATGAAAGCGGCTCCGTCGTCTCCCGAACCTCCTGAGTAAGACGAACTTCCGGACGAACTACTCCCCCAGGAAGAGGACGAGGACGAGCTGCTTCCCCCCCCAGGAGGATGACGAGGACGAGCTTCTGTATGAAGAAGAGGAAGAGGACGACGATGAGGAGGAGGAGGAGCGTGAGGACGAGCTGTAGCTCGACCCTCCCCCCAGGCGAGCCCAAGCCGGAAGCGAGATCCACCACAGAAAGACCATCCAGTACCAACGCTTCATCACACACCAGCCTTCATTAACCAGATTTCGTTAGGAAGCTCATCTTCATCATCGGCGGCCCGTGGCAAAGATTCGCCCAAAGTATCGCCCAGAGGACTCAAACCGTCGAGAATCGCCTTCTCTAGCTCAGACAAGCTCGACGCTTGACCCCAACGAGACTCCAGCTCGTTAAAAATGGCGGTGGACACTTTGCCTTGAATTCCTGTATCAGGTACGAACCGGACCAGACGTTCAAATTCGCTCACGTACAGTAGCAGCCCGGTCCTCTCACGCGTGTGGCTGAGTTTTCTCTGAACGAAGGCATCATTGGCCTGGCTATCGACCTGCCGACGACGGCGCTGGGCAGAAGTCAGAAGGCGACGAAGCCAGCCTGCTTTGACCCCGAGAAAGTAGCCCAGAAGGTAAGACACGATCACGCCGCCGAGAAGATACTCAGGAAGAAAGACCCAGGGCGAATAGATGGCCACGATCAAAAGGACGACAACAAAGGCAAAACCGCACTGGCCTTCTAGCTCTCGATAGCTACCCGAGGAAGGACTTAGGACCACCACTAGCTCTACCGAGCTTTTAGACTCGACCTCTTCGATCTTCGTCGAAATCTGCTCCAGGAAACTTTGTGTGAACACCTCAATCCTCCCTAACAGCTCTTGGTGAACCGAAACACGCTCTGGGAATCTTGCATAAACACCCTTTAACGCGAAAAGCTCATGTACTATTTGAAAAAACTCTAGAGAGACCTGCTGCTGGGTAAAGGGGATTCTGAGCTCCCCTCTAAGGCTTCAAGATACCGTCCTTAAAAGATCTAACGGAGGAGTAATAAAGACATGGCTATTTTTGACTTTGTGAAAAGCGCGGGGAATATGATTTCCGAGGGACTGGAGAAAGCCGCGGACGCGGCCCAGGACCAAGCACCGGCGTTGACCGTCGCCGCTGTCGAGGCCAAGATCAAAGCCTCGAACATTAAGCACAAAGACCTCGCTCTTAAGTTGATCGGAGACCACGGAGTGAAGGTCTACGCGGTGGTGGAAAGTGTCGACGATAAAGCCGATCTGATTCTTCTCGTGGGTAACATCGACGGAGTCGAGAAGGTCGAGGACGCCGTCAAGGTTCGTCCCCCTGGAAGCGATAAGGATGTGGAGGCTCCCGCGCCGCGCTTCTATCAAGTGAAGTCGGGGGATACTCTCAGCGACATCGCCCAGCGAGAGCTCGGAGACGCCAATCGCTACACGGAGATCTTCAACGCTAATCGTAACATCTTGTCCAATCCGGATCAGATTGACATCGGGCAGACCCTGCGGATTCCCAACAAGAAGTAGTCTTGCCCTACCGATACTACATTCAACGCGCCTCCTACCAGGAGAGTGAGGATCCTCGCGAGCTCTTTTTCTCGGAGCAAGAGTGGAAACAGGCCCTCGAGGATGCCTCTTCGGACTATCTTTCGGCCTTTACCTTTACCGACGGATACGTGACCTTTGAAGCCGAGGAGTGGACCGACCAGGACCCCCGGATCATACTCGCGCGTCAGCTAGCTCATGAGCTGAACGCGCGAGTCTTTGGGGAAGAGGACGAAGAGTACGTTTAGTCCTTCAGGACGGCGAGGAAGGCTTCCAGGTTCTTCTTGTCCTCAGCCTTGAGAGGCCACTGAGGGTAACGCTCACTGAGCAGAGCTTCGCCCACCGTGAGGCCAAGAGGCCGGAAGGAAGGCTCTTCTCTAAGAAGATTCCGGAGAGCCTCCACGGACTTACCGTCACCGAGAGGAAGAGCAATTCTTTCACTACTTCCGCGTCCGCCTTTCGTCGGCATCCACTTGCTGAATTCCAGATCATAGCGGCCTTCTTCTCCCCCTCTAGACGGCGTTACCCCCACCTCGTACGTGACCTGGAACTTGTAGTCACCGTCACGAGCTCGCATCTGCTCTCGACCGCCTTTGTCGGGCCCGACCTCCAATTTTGCCGAAGCAGACACAGGCTCGGCCTGGGTGGAAGCGGAGGCCGCCGCGAAGGTAGCGGTCGGAGTGGCGCTAGCTGTGGAGGGTGTATCACTGGACCGACAACCAGAAAGAACCAGGGGAGTCAATAAAAGGAGGCAGAGTTTCCGGATACGAGGAGACATCTAATCGGCGAAACCCATCTCCTCTAAGGTCGTTTTGCTTTCAGTACCACGGATCTTGTTCAGCAAGCGTGCCAGACCCGTGCTGGGTCCGCTGATATCCTCGGCCAGGGCCTGCATTTCGCGCGAGCGAATGGGCCGCTCTTCTTCCATCGACTCTTCCAACGAGAAGCTGGGCATCTCGGCCTCCGGGTCGTCCCAGGAGAGCTCGGGGAGCTGCCCCAGGTCCGACATTCCGAAGTGCTCTAAGAAAAGCTCAGTGGTGGAGAATTCAAAGGGGCGTCCCGGAAGCTCCGAACGGCCCGACTGGGCCACCAGCTCCAGATCCACCAGCTGGGCCAGCGTACGGTCCGAGTTGATGCCACGAGCCGACTCCAACTGGGCGCGCGTGATCGGCTGCTTGTAGGCCACGATGGCCAGAACTTCCATCTGAGCCCGCGACAGGCGCTTCTTGTTCTGCACCTGCAAGATCCGCTCCACGTAGGGCGAGACCTCACCCTTGGTCAGCATCTGGTAGGCTCCGGCAACTTTTCGTACCTCCAGCGCCCGGTCCCGCAGCTGGCGTCGGAGACGGTCGATAAAGCGCTCTGTGTCGTCCTTATCCCAGCCTCCGGCCTCGGCGATCTCCTCGAGGTGCAGCGGCCCGGGCGCGGCGAACAGCATGGCCTCGATGGCTTTTTCGGGAGCGATGTCGTCTCGTGTCATGGATGAGGTCTTTCTAATTGAGGTTGGCGGGTACAGCGGCGAAGCCGCTCTCGGAGGGCGCTTCTCGAATTTCGCACTCGAGTTCGCTTCGATAGCTTTCTTGATAAAGAGTGATACGGTCGCGACGAGCCATCTCCAGAAGGGCCAGGAAGGTGACCACCACCAGAGCCTTCGGCTCTCCCTCGCGGCGGAGAAGCTCGGAGAAAGTCACGCGCCGGTCGGGACGGTCGCAAAGATGAGACCAGATCTCCTCTACTCGCTCCGGCACCGATAGCTCGACCTTGCGGTAGCCGATCGGCTCTTTGAACGGCTTGCGTGGACGCAAAATGCGTAGCGCCGCAAGATGCAAGGACCTCTTGGAAACGTTGAGAAGCGGCGTCTCCGGCTCGGACAGCCCGCTGGGGTGGGGATAGCGGGCCAGGCTTTGTGACTCACGGTCGGCCAGCCATTCGGCCGCCCGTTTGAGGCGCTGGTACTCACGCAGCCGAGTGATCAGGTCCCCTTCCGGATCCTCGTCGTAACCCATCGGCATACCGTCGTCTTCCGGCTCGATCACGGGGAGTAAAAGCCGAGACTTCAGTTCCAGAAGCTGGGCGAAGACGACCAGGTAAGAGCTTTCGATCTCGACGTCGAGCTGGCCCAGGATCTCCAAATACTCGCGATACTGTCCGGTAACCTCGGACAGAGAGATCTCGGTGATATCGAGCTCCGATTGCTCGACTAAAGACAAGAGCAGGTCGAGCGGCCCTTCAAAAAAGGGAAGTTGAACCTTGTATTTGACGTCCTCGGCCTCCACCGGCTTTAGTGCCCCCCCATCAAGAATCCCCGCACGATGCCGTTAACCCAAATGAGAAGGTCTTTCCCGCCGAGTGACAGGATCAAAAGAAGCACGAGTAACGACCAGACACCCAGCTTGCCCTCCAGGGCTCTCATCTGGGAAGCGATCGCCTCCGGCATGACGGCGCCTAAAATTTTCCATCCATCGAGGGGCGGCCAAGGGAAGAGATTGAAAAGCCCAAAGCCGACGTTGGCCCCGATCATCAGACCCAAAACAATCTGAATCGGTGTTTCGTTGAAGACGCCCAACAGATAGAGCATCGAGCAGAGAACCGCGACGGCGAAATTGATGAACGGCCCCGCGGCGGCCACCAATGCCGTGTCCATGGAGCGATTCTTGAAGTTGTCGGAGTTCATGGGGACAGGCTTGGCCCAGCCCATGATGACCATCCCCGAGGTGGCGAGATAGGTGACGGACAGACAGATGGCGCCTATCGGCTCGAAATGCACCACCGGGTTGAGGGTCAGTCGCCCCTCGTACTTAGCCGTGGGGTCTCCCAGCTGATAGGCCATCCAGGCGTGGGCGAACTCGTGAATGAGCAACGCGAAGACCAGGCAAAGAAGGCCTATAACGAGATACACCGGGGTCACGTGCTTGATTTCCTTTCCAGCCAGCGCCAATCCTGTCAAACACACTGACAAAAATTCAACTTTGACAAATGGAGAGAAGGTACAGATCGTTGAGGTTGTGCCCCGTTGGTCCGGTCTCGAGCAAAAGACCGTCAACAGCGCGCAAAAGAGTGCTGACATCATGCCCTTCGAGCAGTTTTTCCGCACGCTCTATCCCGTGAGTCAGATATAGGCGAGACCAACTCGATCCATCCACACAGGCACCAGCGTAAGGGGTCGGTCCATCGGTTCCGTCCGATCCTCCGGCCAAAAGCGAGATCCCCTCGGTCCCTTCGATCTCGCGGGCAAATCGGGCGGCCAACTCCTGACAGCGCCCTCCTTTAGCTCCAGGAAGCGGGTCGATCAGTCGCACGGTAGGTTCCCCGCTGCCCACCAGCACACCCTGGAACCCCTCTCCGCGCAGGCGTACAGCCAGGTGGGCCCAGGACGAGGCGAGCGCTGTCACATCTCCCGTCACAGTGACGCCCCAACCGGCGGCTTCTCCCCCACGCCGGTCCAAAATCTCTCGAGCCAAACTTACAAGCGTCCGATGGTCGGCCAGCCCCTCTGCGGTCCAGGGCAACGACTTCGGCGTTTCACGCAGAGCGTCTCGACAGCGACGCATGATTGAAGGGAGCAGAAACGTCTCGAGCTGAGCGAGCCGTTCCGAGGCCTCCTTAACGGTGGATGGGTCGGCCAAGCTTGGTCCGGAGCCCACCAGGTCCAGTCGCTCCGCGCCGGGACAGATATCGGAAAAGATCAGCTGGGTGACGCGACGAAATCGCCTCAATCTTTGCCCCAGTCCTCCCCCTTTCAAGGTCGAAAGATGTTTGCGAACGACGTTGATCTCGCCGATCGGCATGCCGCTGGCCAAAAGCGCTCGGTTGAGCTCGACAAGGTCCTCGAGAGTCAGAGGTGGAGCGGGATCGACGAGGAGACTGGAAGCGCCCCCGGAAAGTAAAAGCAGCAGATGGCGAGGCTCGCGAACCTCCTCGAGCCAACGCACCAAGCGTTCGGTGGCCAGCAGGCCACGAGAGTCGGGGAAGGGGTGCCCCGCCTCCCATGTCTCCAGCCCCCAAAGGGCGTCTCGGGCATGGGCTCCCAGGTGGGCCTCTTTGGTCAAAACGAACCCCTCGCGGGGGGCGGCGAGGTAGGGAGTCGCGAGCGTGGCCATGGCGGGCGCGGCCTTACCGATAGCCAGGAGCTGCGTGTACGGGGGGTAGGACTCGGAGTCGAGTCTATCGCGCAAAAAACAGGCCGAGTCCAGCCGCTTGAGAACCTCGCGGTAAACAGTGACCAGCTCGGATGTGGTGCCGGTCGGCTTCATCACTGGTCCCTGAACACAAGACAACCGGCCCACGACGAGGCCCAACGTAAAGAAAATTTAACAAGAGAACGCATGGAGCTGCGAAGCATACGGCAGCAAGCTTTCGCAACCGTTTCCTTTCATTCCCCTGGACCTATTCATGCCGTGGAATCCTACAGGAGTGGAACAGGTACACGCGAAGTGCGAGATTATGACCAAGTCCAAGATTACGCTGATGCTCGTAGATGATCAGCACCTCTTCCGTGAAGGGATCAAGAGTCTCTTAAAATCCCACGAACAGGTGCAGGTCGTAGCCGAGGCCGCTGACGGCCAAACAGCTCTGGAGCTCGCCGCGACCGAGGCGCCCGACGTTATTCTGTTGGACCTGAAGATGCCGGGGATGGACGGGATGGAATGCTGCAGGCGCCTCAAAGAGCGCTCACCTTCCACCCGTATCGTCATCTTGACCGTCTCGCGAGAGCTCGCCTCCATCGTGGAAGCCATGAAGGCTGGCGCCAGCGGCTACCTGACCAAGGACACTCCTTCGGAGAAGGTGGTGGAGACGGTCATCCGTGTCTTCCAAGAGGGGAATCTGCTCGAGCCTCTCTTAGCCGATCGCCTGCTCGACGAGTTCGTCACCTTCTCGGCCAAGAACGAGGAGAATCCCGAGGCCGCCATGTTCGCCTCCCTGTCCCCTCGCGAAGTTCAGATCCTCAAACTTGTCGCCGAGGGTATGCCCAACAAGCTGATCGCTTCCGACCTAAAAATCTCCGAGCACACCGTGCGCAATCACATCAGCAACATCTTCCAAAAGTTGCAGGTGAACAACCGCACCGAGGCCACGGTGCTGGCCATGAAGCAGGGTCTGGTCTGAAGTTTCTCGTCGTCGGCTCCACCCTGGAAGCGGCTATCGTCCGCGAGGTGTTGAGCGAAATCTCCACCGTGGAAAAAGTCTGGGGACTCCCCAGTCCGGCTCCCCACTATTCGGTTCTTACCCCCATTATCATTAAACCGGGACTCTTCCGTGAGGTGGAGACGTGTCCGGTGACACGCGCCGTCTTGCGCGACCGCTGGGGCCGCCAGATCCTCTCCTTTCCTCTACAAGAGTACTTCACGCTTCGGACTTCCGAGGCTCAGCTTGTCCCCGGCGACAAAGAAGAATCGTTAGACTCCCAATTGTCCTTGATTCGAACAAGAAACGGAGAGGAAGGAGTGATCTGTTCGCTCTCCGACGGTAGTGAAATCGTCTGTGATGGGGTCTTGTATTGTGACGGGCCATCGTCTCAAGGACGCAAGATGTTGGTCCACTCGGGCGCGGCCCCCTCCGACCCGAGCGCGGTGACCTGCTGGAGCTTTGTCCGTCGCGACCTGCTAAGACCTAACGCCTGGGAGTTTCGTACCGCCCTGGGCAAGAGCGTGGAGCAGCTTCCACTTCCCGACGCAATGGTTCGGATCAAGCTCCGATTTCGCACGACCTACGGAGCGCACCAAACGGCGGCGGAACTGCGGGAGCTGTTCTCCGAATTCGGCCCGGACATGGAAGCCCTCCTCGAAGGGGTGGAGCCCGAAGAGATCAGCTTCGTCGAGGAACGCTCGCCCTCCCAACTCGCCTTCTCTCCCACCCCAGGAACCCTGGCCTTGGGCGAGGCCGCCCTGGGAGTTCCCTTGCTGGGCACCTTCGACTGGTCGGGCCGAATGGTCCGCCGTCAGATGGAGCGGGTGATTGAAAGTGTACTAACCGAAAACTGGGACCCTACCGCCTTCGAGCCTCACTGTCACGACGTTTCAAAGCCCATTCTCAAGGCCGAGCGATATTTTCGAGGCGCTCTCCACTACGACAACGTTTTCTTACGCCCCTTGCGCGATCTCGCGCTACGCTTCACTCCCGAGAGCGTGCTACGCGATCGGGTGAAGAGTCGCCTTATTTTCTAGCGGTTCAATTTCTCGCAACATCTAGGCCCGACGGCTCCTCTATGCTCGTTCTATGATCGGACCCACCTCATCCATCGGCATGCCTAGAGCTCACTGCCATCATGCCGGCGATGACTCCGTCAAACCCGAATGGGGTGCCCACGGACATAGATTGATTCAAGAGATCGCGGTAGAATCGCTACCTCGGGACAGTGTTCCTGAATTCTTCACCGAATCCAAGGATCGCCTGGTGGGCCTGGCCAGCCAGCCGGATCGCTGGAAACCACAGCAACTGGGATATCTTCGTGGCGCGACCACGGTGGACCACTTCATGGCCTACGAGCAGGTCAAAGACCTCAAAAAGTTGCCTGCGGACCGTTACGATTTTATCGCCCAGGTCCAAACGGAAGGGCGTAGCGTTCCTAACGCCGCTCCTAAATACGTCGGCTTCCTTCCCTACCGTATGGCCGAGATGTATCAGAACTTAACCCTGGACTTCGCTATCTGGCGTCGAGAAGGCCAGTCGCTTCCCGAGGACGATCCGCGAAGAAAGGCTTTAGAGGAGAATGTTCTCTTCAGCGCCGGTCTTTTGGGTCACTACGTGGAAGACGCGTCTCAGCCCCTTCACACCACCGTTCACCACGACGGCTGGAATGTCGCGGCCGCCGGAGGAAACCCCCACGGCTTCCGCACCTCTAAGGGCCTTCACGTGGAGTTCGAGCGCCAACTGGTCAGCGCCGCCGTTTCCGAGGAGGAAATCAAAGAGCGCGTCGGACCACTCCGCCAATACAGAGGAGACCCACTGCAGTGGGGCCTGGGCATCGTGGCCGAATCGAATTCCCAAGTGGAGAAGCTCTACACCCTGGAGAAAAATGGCGAACTCAAGCCCAACGCGCCCAGTGAAGTGGCGGTGGATTTTATGCACGATCGCATGGCGGTCGGAGCTCAGAATCTGAGAGACTTGTGGTATTCCGCCTGGCACGACAGCGAGACGCTGGTCAAAGAGATCATCACCCCTCGCTAGCCCGTGTTCTATCGCTTTTTGCCCATACTCTGGCTGTTGAGCCTGCCGGCCCTGGCCGGGCCGATGGACGGCACAGCCATCGCGCTCGTCATAGGCTGGGCTATCCTGGGCCCTTTCCTTCTCATCGCAATCATCGCTTTTTCGGTACGCTTCGTCTCGAGCGGCAAGCTCAGTCATGGAGCCTGCACAACGCTAGCGATAGGCTCCTGGCTGGTAGCCATACTGTGTTATCATGCGGCTAATTTCGGTCCCGGATCAGACCGCCCACTGATCCATGCGATCGCATCAATGCAGTTTGATCCCCCCTACCTGTTCTTTTCTTGGATGGCGGTGGTGGTCGTCGCCTTTTTAGGATCCCTAGTGCGGCCTGACCGCTCAGGCGAAGACGACAGTCAAGACAGCTGATAAGTCCCGCCAGGTCCACCTTCGACGAATTTCGTGATTCGGTTGCCCTGGGGCGTCGTGTTCTTATCGAAGATGTATTGCCCCTCGTGATAGGGCCCCGCTTGGAATCCGGTGCGAATGGAGACGGCCAATCCTCGTCCCGCCGCCTTCGCCAAAGTCCATGGCTTCCGCAGACTCGTCGGGGTGCGATAAAACGACGGCACGGGATCGCGCAAACTGTAGGTCAAGAAGATATTCCCCTCCTCGACTCCGGCCTGCTGGAAATCGTCTTGAGTGGCAGTGGCGGCCGTGCCCAGCACACGCACATTCTTACCGATCACCTCGGACCAGAGTCCGTCGTCTTCCTTAGCCAGAATAGACATAGCGAGGGCCACCTGGCTTCCCCCACCGCTATGAGCCATCAAAGTGATCTTACGACCGACGGCGAGATTCTGCCGAAGTTGGTCATGAATGGTCTTGACCGAGGGGTCGTTCTTGTAGGCGGCCTTCTGAATCTTCTCAGCCGACGACCATCCGGCCTGAAGCTTCTTGAGCAAGATGGTATTTTTGAGAACGCGGACCTGGTCCGAGAGCCCTGGACGGTTCCCTTCATGAATCCCAACGATGGGCTGCTCGAGGTTGGCTCCATTGGGGAAACCTCCGTGCCACCAGTCTCTGATCTGCTGGTGGTGCTCTTCCCAATCCTGGTCAATCCCGTTGACGCTAATGAAGACCTCGTTGTTGGGCGCGGCGTCTTCGCCGATATCCGGCGGACCCTCGGGAGACGTCTGGCCGGAGAGCTTCAAGATCTGGACTTTTCCGTCCGTGTTTTGCTGAAACAACGCTCCGTTATACTTGGGAGGGTCCAGCAGAACGTTGGGATGGGCTAATCTTGAGCCAGCGGGAGTGATGCGCATATCTCATTTTATGCGAGAACCGCTTCGGTTTTGGCTATCGTTGTGTAAATTCCGCCCACCTCGACCTACAAGCACCACCGAGCACGATTTTATCAAGGTTATACGGTGACAAGAGCAAAGCTTCGAGCCTTTCTCATTCCACTTCTGTTCCAGCTATATAAAGTATAAAGTACCTTAACTACACCTTCGTGCGTCCGCGGACGGCTCCGATCCAGTTGCGTCCCTCTCTTGCCCTATAGGCCTCATAGAAGGGTAGGACCAAACCCACGATCATCATCGGTACACCGAGGGGAGAGGCCAGGCCAAAGCTCCAGATGGTCAGAAATAAGCCCCCCAAAAACAAACACGCACCCAGGGCGAAGCCGTTGAGGACGTTGCTCATCATTCGTTCTTTTGCTTTTTCGCGGTTCATTGTTCGTACCTCCAGTTCGAAAATTCCCGAGGAACACACACCTTCACACGTTCCATTATCGCGGACCTGGTCGTACTTTTGCTTCACACTGAATGGTACAAATGGGGCATACGAGAGGGCATGGGGACCGGAAGGCATTCCGGGGCTGGCGAGAAAGCATGCGAGGTGGACGATTCCGCCTCGGAAACGATAGAGTTTAAAGTCCCCAAGGAAGCACGATCCGATCGGGGACGGCGTTCTTTCTGCCTCATCGTGATGGAGGGTCCGGAAAAAGGCGCGACCTTTGGCCTATCAACCGGCCAGCACACCATCGGTCGAACCCCCGACTGCGACATCGTGATTCACGGACGGGGAGTCAGTCGAGTTCACGCCACCATCACCGTGAAAGCTCATGGCGACGTCATCGTCGAGGATCTCGGGTCGACCAACGGCATCTATCTCGACGGCGAACGGATCACGCGCGGGGAGATGGAGTCCGGCCAAACGCTCTCCTTCGGCCCCGAGGTCAAGCTTCGCCTGGAGCTGTCGTCCGGAAGCGTGCAGAAGCTTCTTCACGATATGTTCGAATCGGCCACCCAGGACGCTCTGACCGGGCTCTACGCACGACGAGGCTTTGAACAGCGACTGGAGATCGAGTTCGCCATGGTGCGCCGCCATGGAATGAGCTCATGCCTTGCTGTTCTGGACCTGGATCACTTTAAAGAGGTCAACGATCGAGAAGGGCACGAGGCCGGCGACCTAGTTTTGTGCGAATTAGCCTCTTTGTTAAAAAACAACGTACGCCTGGGCGATCTGGCCTGCCGTTGGGGGGGCGAGGAATTCACCCTCTACATTCGCCAGACGGAACTGGCCGGCGGGATAGCGCTACTCGAGCGTCTGCGACAAGAATTCTCCGCCTCGCGTACCCTTCTCCCGGCGGGGCATACCACGGGGGTGACCTTCAGTGCCGGGATTGTCGACCTACGTGAATTCGAGGATTGGCATATGGCTTTTCGTAAGGCGGACGAAGCTCTCTACAAAGCCAAGGCCGAGGGCCGAAATAGAATCTGTTCCTCCGGCCCATAAAAATTTGACAAAACAGCTCCCCTCGGCTTATACTCCGCCCGCTAGAATTCTAGAGGAGGGCCTTCACGGGGTTTTCTTCAGATCGAAGACCGGCGGGTCCTCGGTCGTGGTACAAGCCAAGATGCCGTAGACAGTGGGTGGAACGTTGTTCCCTTAATTTCCCACCGAGGTCCTCTACCAAGCTCCCGAGTTCATCGGGTGCTAACGCGTGGGCTCGTCTACAAACGGACGGGCCCAAACTTTTTTTCTGGCAAAGCACTCGAAAGAGTGCGAAGTTCTCCAAAATTCTAACGGAGGAACGCGATGAAAACTCATGCCGAACAGATGGAGCGCAAAGGCGAATTCCTGGATCAACTCCGGGACCGCTTGGAGCGCTCTAGTGTCGCGATCCTAACCGATTACCGTGGCGACGGGTCGGGGATGACCGTAAAAGAGATCACCGAGCTTCGCAAGAAGCTACGTGCCGTTGGCGGCGAATATCGCATCGTCAAGAACACCTTGGTAGCCAAAGCCGCCAAGGACTTAGGCATCGAAGGTCTCGACAGTCACCTCAAAGGCCCCATGGCCATTGCTTTCGGTTACGATGATCCGGCCGCGGTGACCAAGACCGTCCTTGATTATGCCAACGATATGAAGGCCAAGGGCGTTCCCAAACCGCACGCCGGTTATATGAACGGTAAGGTGCTCAATCAGAGCGATCTGAAAGCCCTGGCCGATCTGCCGACGCTGCCCCAACTGCAAACGCAAATTCTGGGACTCATGTTGTCGTCTCACCGGAACATTCTTGGTGTGCTCAACGCTCCCGGTCGACAAGTCGCTCAGCTTCTCGAAGCTTGGCGCGCCAAACAAGAAGAAGAAGGCTCCAAGTAGTTGGACGCCGAGCAATCTCAAGGAGTATAAATCATGGCTAAAGTTGAGAAAGCCGATCTTATCGAAGCTATCTGTAATCTGACCCTGCTCGAAGCTGCCGACATCGTCAAGGAGCTCGAGGAGAAACTCGGCGTTTCCGCCGCCGCTCCCGTGGCTTTCGCCGCCCCCGTCGCCGGTGGTGGTGGTGCCGCCGCCGCTGAAGAAGAAAAAACCGAGTTCAACGTCGAGCTGACCAACGCCGGTGGCAACAAGATCCCCGTGATCAAGGTTGTCCGCGCTGTCACCAGCCTGGGCCTGAAAGAAGCCAAGGACCTCGTCGATGGAGCCCCCTCTATCCTCAAGGAAAGCGTCTCCAAGGACGAAGCCGAGAAGATCAAGGCTCAGTTCGAGGAAGTCGGCGCTCAAGTTACCATCAAGTAACTCGAAGCCTGGCTTCTACAAAAGGCGTCCCATAAACGGGGTGCCTTTTTCTATTCTAAGGGCCTGCCCAGGAATAAGATGTACAGTTGAGCGTGGCGAGGCGCCCCGCCAGCAAGGAGCGATGAGGGCGAACCTCGGTCCCGCTAGACGGGATACTACGCGGTAATTAACCGAAGAGCGACGCAGCTGGAGAGGATGACTCGATGCGCTCAATGTACAGATTATTTCTGGGCAGGTCCTAAGTCGCCCGTGAAGGGAGCGGTCAAAAGGTAAGGAAGAAGGCCTCCCATGGCATCAATGTCTCGGGGACTCCCAAGGATTCGGGTGGCGGTAGCACTGGTTGAAGATGGCAAGTTACTCCTGGTGGAGCACTGCAAAGAAAAACACCGCTATTGGCTTCTTCCGGGTGGAGGACTGGAATGGGGCGAGAGTCTCAAGGACGCCGCGCGCCGTGAGCTCTTAGAAGAAACCGGGTTGGAGGCCGAGATAGGGCACCTACTGTTGGTCAGCGAAACCGTGGCTCCCGACACCTCCCGCCACCTGCTCCACCTGGTTTTTTCCGCGCGACGCTCAAGCCACAGCCCGCACTCCCCCACCTCTCCGGTGGAAGAACGGATCACCGACGTCCGCTGGGTCTCTCTCGAGGAGGTCGCCGAACTCGTCTTCCACCCACCCATTGGAAAAATGTTGTCGAACCTTGGGGCGGAGGGTCTGAGCTACCGTGATGAAGATCGAATTTTCTTAGGGAACCTCTGGATCGACTGAAAAGATGCGTCTACAAGAGTTGAGCGACAGCGATCTCTCCGAACTTCTCCGGAGTGAATCGATAACTCTGATCCAGTTCGGCACCGACTGGTGCGCTCCGTGCAAAAGGCAAGAGCGAGTTCTACTCGACGCCGCTTCCCATTGGGAGGGGAAGATCGTCCTGGGGAAAGTCAACGTGGAAGACTGGCCGGACTGCGCCAGGGCTCACCAGGTCCATCGCAATCCCACGCTTTGTCTTTTTCGCTCCGGAGAACTCCTGGCTCGCCATGAGGGCTTTCTGGACCCCGCGGAACTCGCGGTTTTTGTGAGCACCCAAGCGGCTAAGTAACGGGTTCCGACGAGACGCAGATCAGTTTGTCATCGGCGGCCAGAACGTAGGAGCGCGGGTTCAGAAGAATCTCTCCATCGGGCCTTTCCACCGCGACGGGGATACCGCCGGTCTTTTCATGGTAAACCGCGAGCGCGCGAGAGAAGCTCTGGCCTACCAGATCCGGACTCAGCTCGAAGGGCTGCAACGTGTTCCCTGAAGTGGGCTGAAGCAACTCCTGCAAAAGATGAACGTTGGCCGAGTACATGGCCGCCTGGGCCAGGAGATGACCGGCGATATTGCGCGTCACGATCACCTCGTTGACCCCTCCCATCCGCAGGTGGGATTCGCTCTGCGGATTGGAAAGCTCGGCGCAAGTATGAACACCAGGACTGAGTTTCTCGATGGTTAGGGCGGCCAACACGGTTCTGGCGTCGGCGTCCTGTCGTGTGCGATTGTGCCCGATCTCGGAAACGATAATGGCCACACCACAAGTCTTGACGTTACATTTTTGCAGGACATCGACGCGTGTGAAGTCTTCCTTCACCGAGCGCACACGACTGGGATAAGGGACGTTGAGCGACGGTAGTTCGTCGCGCTCGCTGATCACCACAATCTCACGGTCGCGAAAGTCGGGATGATTCTGAAACTCACAGATCACCGTCTCGACCCCCGAATTGAAGCCACAGATCAAGATGTGATTCTCGAGGTCCTCTAACTGTATCTGTTGAAACACCGTACCCTCCCTCATTTTTTCCACCATCACCGCCGAAACCGTACCGGTCAACAGCGCGAAAAATGTCAGACCGCTAACCTGAACCAGCAATATCACGACCTTGCCGCCGAAGGTCGAGGGAAACTCAGTGATCGGCTCTCCCGCCACCAGGGTGAACACAGTTTCCCAAAAAGAGAACTCCAAGAGTTCCACGCCCGTGCCGCGAGAGACATGAAAATGGGCTAATCCTAGTGTTCCAAACAAGATGGCGAAGACCAGCAAGACGACGATGACCATGTACTCGGTCACCCTTCGGCGAAAAAGCCACTCCAGCATCGTCGTCTGGCGAGCCACCATGTTGACCGCCCGAAAGAGTCGAAGCATCCTGAGCAGACGCAGGAACCGGAGAGCTCGAAAGAGCGGTAAAACGGCCACAATGTCGATCCAGTAGTCCCGGAAGAATCGCTTCTTGCGACGATGCGCGGCGTAGCGGATCCCCAGCTCCACGACAAAAAGCGCGGTGATGATGTCGCTGGCGATTACGATGGCGTAATGGCGCGGGTCTTGCAACGGGAACACCACCTCAAGGGCGAGCAAGACTATAGAGATGATGATCAAAAAGAGTACGGCCAAGTCAAACCTTGGCCGCGCCACCAATCGCTCCGCCCACGACCGAACAATCATCCTATTGATGGCCTATCCGGAAAGGGAGAATTCCTCGACCTTGGTCTTACACTGAGGACAGGACTTGGCTTGCAAGGGAATACGTTCGCCACAACTAGCGCAAGGGCGAGTCGTCTTGTTCAACTCCTGGTCTTGCCGTAACGCGACCATGGCCTCTAGCAAGATGACGGGGTCGGGGTCTTGCAACCATTCGTCGAGAGCTTTGGCCACGGCCTTGATCACCGGTGGAGCGTCTCCGGACCTGACTCCCGCGGAGAAGGTGCGCGCGGCATAGAGCGGTGTTCCATTCCGAAGGAGGTTCATCAACATCTGGGCCTCTGGCCAGTAGGGCGAAGCTCTCAGTTCGTCGAGTTGCAAAGTGTTGGCACGGAACTGAGCAAACAGGTCCTCGAGTTGGTCCACCACCGCCCAAAAATCATCCTCGTTATCAGGATAGCTTTCCGCGAGATCAGCAAACTCCCCAATCGCCTGGTTAGCCTCATCCAAAAGACCATGGGCGACCTCCGGGTCAAGGAGCCAACCGTCCTGCCGACGGTCCCATAGGTCGAGGAAAGCCTGAAGGCTTTCCTCCCTAAAGAGGGTGATCAGCTGTTCGTCATCGGGACTACTACGCAGCGCCGTGAGCAGCTCCCCCACCATGGGGATCTGCGAACCGACCTGCTCTTGAAATTTTCGCATAAGGTTGGGGATATGCTCGAGTAGCTCTCCGGCGCTCTTGATCTCGAAGATCGCCTCCTCCAGCGCTTCCAAAGGGATCTCGTCCGGGTGGTCCGCCAACATGTGGAAGCCCTTTTGAGCGCGTTGAAAGCCCTGAATGGATCCGTCTCGTATGGCCTCGGGTAGGTCCTCGCGGGCCGACTGAAAGATGGAGTGAAGAACATCGACGGCCAGAGCCGCGTCAACCTCTCGCTTATGCACGGCTTCGGCTGTGGATCGTCCTTGGAGATGGGCGATAGCGGCCTTGAGCAGCCGATCGATGGGAGCGCTCTGAACAAAGTAGAGACGTTCACGCTCGTTGTAAAAAGAGTCGTGCGCGGCGAAAAAGCCCACGGAAGCCTTGATCAGTTCATCGAGATCGCCCTGGCCGGAAAAGGCTTTCGCAACCTGGGTGTCCAGCTCGTGCAGCAGGTGAGGGATATCCTCCACCACGCGGCCGTCTTCTTCAGACAACGAGACGTCGCTTTCCCGATCATAGTAAGCCTGGAACTCGGTCTTCCAGGCTTCCCAGTCCTCCTGGAACTCCATCAGGTCGCCTTTGTAAGCGACGGCGTCAATCAGTTGGCAGAGAAATGAGGGCAAGTACTGCATACTTTGGCCCCATTTGGTTAAACTATGCTGTCATCCTGCTTCGACATCTTGCCGGAAAACGTCCAGAAACGTAAGAACAAAACCGTGCCAGCGACGGCCAGGCCGCTCAGCAGTCCGAGCCAAACCCCGTGGTGGCGCAGGTCCGTGAAAAGTCCGGCGCCAACGGCCACCGTGAAACCGATCACCCAATAAGAGACAAAACAGATCAGCATGGGAATCTTCACGTCCTTCATCCCTCGCAAAGCTCCGCTGGTCGTGACCTGTAGTCCGTCAAACATTTGAAAAACCGCCGCTATAGCCAGTAACTGAACCGCGAACTGGCGTACCGTGGCTCCTCCTCCCTCGGCCGGCTCCCAGAGCAAGTTGACCAGGACCTCGGGCACGGTCAAAAAAACAGTCCCGCTGATCATCATGCTGGCCACTCCCACCCCGATGGCGGCAAGACCAGCCGGCCTGACCCGGGACCACTGCCCGGCCCCGATCGCCTGGCCCACTCGAGTGGCTCCGGCGAACGATATTCCCAGAGGAATCATGAAGGTGGCGGAAGCGCAGGTGATGACGATCTGGTGCGCCGCCGCCTCGTCGGGGCCGAGTCGCCCCATCAAAAGAGCGCAGAGGGCGAACAGTCCTACCTCCATCAGGAGAGAGCCCGCCACGGGGAGTCCCAGAGCCAAAAACTCTTTCAAAGCCGGAAAGTCGAACCTGAGAAACCCTTTGGGCAGTTCAGACCTGATGGCCGCGTAGAGAGCGAGCGCCATCGCGAGATTGACGCTGGAAGTCGCCATCCCGGCCCCCATCACTCCGATAGAAGGAGCGCCCCAACGCCCCAGGACCAGGATGTAGTCGAGCAGTCCGTTGAGCGCGATGGCGCAAAAGGCGATCTGGAAAGCCAGTTTCGGTCTCGAGGTGCTGTCGAGATAGTTCTTGATGGCCAGAAAACTCAAAAATCCCGGCAGTCCGATCATGAGAGTGCGAACGAAATCCGTGGCCAGGGCGGTGACCGCCGGGGTGTAGCCCAAAAGACGGTAGAGAGCGTCCACCTGATAAAGACAGAGCTGAGCCAGAAGCCCGTAGATAATGGCACAGCTGATGCCGACCCCGAGCGTGCGGGTCGCTTCAACCGACTTACCAGCGCCGTGAGCTTGACTGACCAAAGGATTGACCGCGGCCACCAAACCGATACCCATGGACAAGAAAATCCCATAGGCCGCATGGCCGACCGCCATCGAAGCCAGGCCGTTACCAGGCAGACGTCCCACGAAGGCGACGTCGGTAGTCGTCATGGCCAACTGGCTCAACTGCGCTCCCGCCATGGGGATACCCAGGGCCAGCGTCTGACGTATCTCGGAGGTGAAACTTCGCAAGATTGCCAGGATAGCCGACCCGCGCGCGCATGTCGACGCGGGCAAGATCAGAAAATTCTAGTTCCTGTCCAAAAAACGGTAGGGGGAGGTGATTTACAAAATTGAAACATGTGATGCGAACGCTTGCTCTACTCTGAGGATGTGCAGATCATAGCGACACAACTGACGTCAGCTCTTCAAGCGGTCGCGCGAGACAAGTCCAAAGCTCGTCCCGCCAAGCAAGTCGACCCCGCGCTGACACAAGGGTATTCCACCTTGCCCAGTCTCAAGGCACGGACCAAGGAGAATCTCGCTCACGTATCCCGTCCTCAACAGCTAGACGACCTTCACTCCCAGGGCTTCACCGGCGAAGGAGTGACCGTGGCCGTGATCGATAGCGGAGTGGCCCGTCACGAGGATTTCGGAGATCGCATCAAAGCCTTCAAGGATTTCGCTTCTAAGCGCCGCGCGCCCCATGACCCCCGCGGTCATGGAACGCACGTGGCCGGAATCATTCTTGGTGACGGCGAGAAAGTTGACGGAATCGCACCCAAGGCTGACCTGGTCAGCTGCCGAGTGGCCAGTCCCGATGAAGCCGTCAAGGCCCTGGACTGGGTGATCGCTAACCGCGAGAAGTATTCGATCGATGTGGTCAATCTCTCACTGGGCGCTCCCGCCAATCCCGATCCGGAAAAGGACGAGTTGCGCAAGGCCGCGGAACGCGCTGTCGCCGCCGGCCTGGTCGTCGTCGCGTCGGCCGGCAACGAATGCGTGGGCCAGAGCTGCCAAGCCTCGATCACAAGCCCTGGGATCTCCCCTAGCGTGATCACGGTTGGAGCTCTCGATGACCATGGCACCACCAGTAGGGCTGACGATGACATCTGGAAGCTTTCCAGCCAGGGAGCGAAAGCTTCGGGTAAGCCGGACCTCGTCGCAGAGGGGGTCAACGTTATCTCGGTTCTGGCTCCTAATTCGGACTACTCTGAAAAGGCTGGAGCGAAGGCCCACTATGTCACCGCCAGTGGTAGTAGCCAAGCGACTTCGATGGTCTCGGGAGCTGTCGCGCTCTTGCTGCAAGCCAATCCCGAATTGACAAATAAGGAAGTCAAGGAGATTTTACTCGGCACGGCCGACCGGCTCCCCGGTGTAGCCAAAGCCTCTCAAGGCGCTGGCCGACTGGACCTCAAGGAAGCCCTCCAAGTCGCTATCTCCAAGATTTAGGATCTGGCCAGCCCCTCTCCGGCGATGTAGCCGGTGGCCCAGGCGTTCTGAAAGTTGAACCCACCGGTAATGCCATCCACGTCGAGCAGTTCGCCGGCCAGATAGAGACCTGGAACCCTACGGCTCTCCATGGTGTAAGGATCGATCTCGGAGAGTGGCACTCCGCCGGCCGTGACGAATTCTTCCTTGAAGACGCCTTTGCCGGCGATCTTTAGCGGCACCGCTTTGAGAAAGCCAGCCAGCCGCTGGCGCTCCGAGGGCACGAGCCCACGCCATGTCTGGCTCGACGGAATCTCCAACCTCTCCAAGAGACGCTGCCACAGTCGTTTGGGAATGGAAGAAAAGGGAGTTGCCGTTGTAAGCCTTTGCTCCGGCGAGCGTTGCTCGAGGGCCTGGACAAGCTTGTCCCGATCCCAGGAAGGAAGAAAATCCACACGCAGCTCCGCGCGATAGCCGGTGGAATGAAGCGCTCGAGCCGAGAAAGCCGACAGTTTGAGTATAGCGGGCCCGGAAAGGCCCCAGTGAGTGATCAACATCGGACCCTGAGCGACGAAGAACTCCCCGTCCACGTGCAATTCGAGGCCCACGGGGTCGGCGACCACTCCGGCCAGCTCCGTCACGACGGGGTCTTGACAGCAAAAGGTAAAAAGCGAAGGGATGTCCGGCACGAGCTTGTGACCGAGATCCTTCAGCCATCCCGTGGCCGCGGAGCCTCCCCCTGTGGCCAGCAGCACCTTACCGGCCTCGACGACACGACCGTCTTGGGAACCCAGACGAAAACCTTGCCGGAACGACGTAATTCCTACTCCGGTCTCAAGTCTGACTCCCCGCTCCTCCGCGCATGACAGTAAGGCATCGATAATAGTCTGAGAGCTGTCGCTGGTGGGGAAAATGCGACCGTCCGGCTCGGTCTTGAGCCTCACCCCTCGCCCGGCAAACCAGGCCACGGTATCCTCCGGCATAAAACGAGCCAGAATCGCCTCCAGCCTTGGACCTCCTCGGGGGTAGCAGGAGAGGAGCCAATCGAGACCGTGACAGGCGTGTGTGACGTTGCATCTCCCTCCTCCCGAGACGGCGACCTTGCGAAGCGGCTTGGCCGCCTTCTCCAGGACCAGAATCTTGAGGTCCGGTTCGCACTCTTTAGCCCGCAGCGCGGCGAACACTCCAGCCGCTCCAGCGCCGACCACGACCGCGTCATAGCTTTTGTCCATCTCGCGATCTGGTGCACCTCTTTCAGTCATCTCACCTGCTGGAGAGCTAAGGACTTGGTCTGAAAGCCGGGAAATGAAACAGGGTCCCTTGAGGAACCCTGTTTCATTTCACTTTGACGCGTGAGGACTAGCCCGCGGGGACGAGGTCCTTTTCCAGTGACTTAGCGGCGTTGACGCGACCGTTGGAGACCGAGATTCCTTGGAGAGCCGAGACCGGATCAGAACCCTTGATCAGGCGCTCTTTGATCTCGGCATTGGAAGCCTCAGGGTAAGCGCTGGCGATGAGGCCGGCGACACCGGAGACGTGAGGGGTAGCCATCGAGGTACCACTCTTATTTCCGTACTTGGCGCCGGGAACGGTGGACCAGATCTGGTGGCCTGGAGCGGCCACGTCGACCTTGGTCGCTCCCCACTGCGAGAAGCTGGCCTTCTGGTCGTTACGAGTGGTCGCGGCCACGGCGACAATGCTGTCCAGGTCGTAGTTGGAGGGGAAGTTGTCCCGCTTGTCGTTGTCGTAGTTGGAGTTACCAGCGGCGATGACGTGCAGAGCCGGATTGGAGGCGAATGCGTCGTAGATGGCCTGGCTGAACGGCCCACCGCCCCAGGAATTGGAGGTGATGGTAGCGCCCATCTTGGCCGCGTACATCAAACCGCGCACGATGGCATCGGTGCTGGTGCTGCCGGAGTCGGAGAAGATCTTGACCGCCATCAAACGAGCGTTCTGCATCACACCGGTCACACCCTCACCGTTGTTACCGACGGCGCCGATGGTTCCAGCGCAGTGGGTCCCGTGGGAGTGGCCGTCCATCGGATTCCCGTTGTCGGCTTGAGCGTTGTAGCCGTAAACGTCGTCGATCACGCCGTTGCCGTCGTTGTCGATACCGTCGCCAGGAATCTCACCCGTGTTGACCCACATGTTGGCTTTCAAGTCAGGGTGATTGTAGTCGATGCCGGTGTCGATGACGGCGATCAGAGGTCCGTTGGCGCTCTTGTCTCCGGTGGTAACCTTCCAAGCGTCCAGGGCGCTGATGTCGGCACCGGGGGTTCCGCCGTCCTGGCCGGTGTTGTTGAGGCCCCATAGCTTGGAGTCGAGGTCGTTGGGACCTTCAGCGACTCCGTTGTCCTGGGTCTCGGGCAAGCGGATGACCTGGTTGCCTTCGGCGTAAGCCACGCGGCCGTCGTTCTTCATCGCGGCGATGGCTTCAGCCAACTCGATACCCTGAGGAAGCTGCAGGCGAATCAATTCTCCACCGAAAGTCTTGTGAATGTCGCCGGGCACATCGAAGTGTTCGACCACAGTGGCGCCGTACTCGCCGGCGAAGTCGCCCATTAGCCCGGCTTCGGTCCCGGGATTCAGCTTCACGATCAACTCGCCGGGGACATACTCGCCGCCTTCCATACTCTTGGCGACTTCAGCCACGGCTGAAGGAGCTACCGAGGCGATGCGAGCCGGGACCGAGGAAAGCTGCGCGCTTTCGGACGGTAGGCTCTGAGCTTCCACCTTCGAAGCGGCTTGAGCCGGCGCGGCGGAGTTACGGTTCGTGGGAACTGAGACGTAAGAACGGCTAGGGTTTAAGTTAATCATGCTATCTGGAATCCTTTAATAACCTGGAATAAATCTTCTTTAGTGTGGTGGTACCATACCGCACCGCCAGGTGGAGAAATGAGTCCGAAATGTTAACTGACCGCAAGAGGTGGCCCACTTCACTGAAGGTAGAGTCAACCTCTGATAGAAACGGGAAAGAGCGGAGGGACTCCAATGAACGCGCGACCAGTAGTGCACCGAATATTGAAACCGATCCGCGGCTTGGGGAAAGCCGTGCGCTATTTTCGGCGCTCGGCGGGAGCCCTCACCGTCACCGCTCTCGCTCTCACCCTGGCCGCCCCTCCTGTTTTCGCCAATCCCGAAGGGCCTCAAGTACGCCATGGACAGGCCCACTATAGCCCGGGTGTGGACGCCCAGATCCAACAACTGACCGACAAAGCGATCATAGACTGGCAGAGCTTTTCCATCGGACAAAGAGAATCACTACGCATCTTACAGCCCAGCGAACTTTCCATCATTCTCAATCGCGTGGTGGGAGGCGACCCGTCGCAGATTCTGGGGAGTCTTTCCGCTAACGGTAACGTCTTTTTGATCAACCCCGCGGGGATCGTCTTCGGACCAGCCTCGGTGGTCAACGTCGGCGGACTGGTCGCCTCGACTCTGGGGATCTCCGATGAGGACTTTCTGGCCGGACGCTACACTTTTCTCCAGGATAACAGCGGACAGCTGACGGCCGTGGTCAATCAGGGCAAGATCACGATCAACAAAGCCGGATTCGCGGTTCTGACCGGTCCCGCCGTCGTCAACGAAGGCAGTATCGTCGCTCAGTTGGGGAAAGTCGTCCTGGCCGCGGGCGAAAAGACCACCCTCAACCTCGACGGCCGCGACCTGGTGCATTACGCGATCAGTAATCAGGTCAGCCCTGGGGCGGTGATTCTAGCGCCCGGGATGACGGGCGATATCCTGGCCGACGCGATGGGAATCTCGGCCGAGCAGCGGGCCGATCGCCTGGTCACGATGCCGGACGGCTCCATTCGTCTGGCCAGTTCGTCGGGTACCCTGGTCCAGGCCGGCTCCATCAACGTTGATGGTAAGGGAGGCAACGACGCCGGTCTCATCGTCTTGGAGTCGACCGACCTGACCGTGCTGACCGACACTTCGCGCACCAGCGCCAACGCCGAGCAGGGGGACGGTGGAACGATCCTTGTTTTGTCCGGGATGGACCCGGATCTGGTCGGGAAGAGCGAAGTCCGAGCCGGCGCCGAGTTGAGCGTCACCGGGAAGAACGGTGGTTTCATCGAGGTTAGCGGCGATCAGGTGCAGCTGGAAGGGAAGATGGATTTCGCCGCTAGCGACGGGGTCGCCGGGCATTTCTTGCTCGACCCCGATCAGTTGATCATCATTGATGGAAACCAGGGAGCCACTCCTGACGGCAACGGCAACACGATTCTGGGCAAGGAGTGGATACGGGCCCAGAACATGGCCAGCCTCACCCTTGAGAGCACCGGCGACCTGATTTTTGACCTTGCCACTAAAGGTGATGGTGCCACCAACGACGGGGTCGTGAACTTTCGATCGTTTGCCGCTTCCGGAACGGATCGCGCGGTGACCTTACGCGCCGGCACCTCCCCCGCGATAGTGGGCTCGATCGATTTTGGAGACGACGGCACCGTTTTTAGGGGAGTCTCCGATCTGGTTCTGGAGGCCGACGGCGATATTGATTTCGGCGATGGCGAGTTCGTCATAAGTCGCTCTCTCACCGCCACGGCGGGGAGGGAAGTCAATTTTGGAGAGTCGGATATCCAAATCTCCAGTACGTCCACAACGCCTTTTACCATCACCGCGCAGGGTGACATCAATTTGGAAAGTTCTAATATCAACATCGGCTACCGTGCCTTCAGCACTACCGACGCCGACGCATCCATCATCTCCAACGGCGGCTCCATCAACCTCGGAGATGCCGACATCCGTGCCGTTAACGAGAGCACCACCTCTTCCGGGGTCAATCTCACTATTCAAGCTTCCGGAGACATCATCGGCGCTTCCTCCGACGATAACCCCGCTACCTTCGCCAACGTTTGGAGGCTCGGAGGAGACATCGCTCTCATCTCTCAGACCGGTGACATTCTCCTGGCCGACCTCGACCTCGAAGTCAAAAATAGTAGCGACATTCACAACATCGTCCTCAACGCCGCCGGAGACATCGTCGTGGCCGGAGAGATTCTCAACTACGGCTCCGTCACTTTCGACGGCACCAATTCCATCGTTCTCGATAGTCTAGCCTTAGATCTTTGGGATGGCGGAAATCTTACCGTTCTTTCCGATGGCGACATCTCCATCAGTTCAAGCCAGATCAATGCCAACGTGACACCCGGCCAGACCGGAGGAGTCTCCATCACCTCGGGAGGTGCCGTCGATCTGTCCGACACCTCCATCAAAGTCAGCGGCCCTACCACCACTCCTTTGACCATCCAGGCCCAAGGCGACATCGACCTCGACGGCGCCGACATCAACATCGGCTACCGCTCCTTCAGCACCATCGACGCCGACGCATCCATCATCTCCAACGGCGGCTCCATCAACCTCGGAGATGCCGACATCCGTGCCGTTAACGAGAGCACCACCGCTTCCGGGGTCAATCTCACCATGCGAGCCGGTGACAGCATCACCAGTGACGAAGCCGATGGTGACCCCACCACTTTCGTCAATGTCTTCACGATCGATGGAACCATAAGTCTGACTTCTCAGACCGGTGACATCCTTCTTTACGATGTCGAGTTCCTTAATACTCGCTCAAGCTCAAGCGCCGACTTCCTCTTGAGCACGGGACGAGACCTGGCCCTAGGCGGTCGACTAGCCTTCAGCGATGCCTTTAACGTTCAGGCTCCGGGCTCTGTCACTCTTGACGACCTTATCCTTGATGTCGCCAACGGCGATATCTCTGTGACCGCAGGAGACTTCGTTTCCATACAGCGAAGTCAAATCAATACCAACCTGGGAACCGGCCAAACGGGAGGGGTCTCCATCACCTCGGGAGATTCTGTCAACTTAACCGACACATCGATCAGGGTCAGTAGCTCCACGACCACTCCCCTGACTATCCAGGCCGAGGGCGATATCGACCTCGACGGAGCCGACATCAACATCGGCTACCGCTCCTTCAGCACCACCGACGCCGACGTCTCCGTCATCTCCAACGGCGGCTCCATCAACCTCGGAGATGCCGACATCCGTGCCGTTAATGAGAGTACCACCGCTTCCGGGGTCAATGTAACTTTACGAGCCGGCGATAGTGTCACCAGCGCGGAAGCCGACGGAGATCCAACCACCTTCGTCAATGTTTTTTTGCTTGACGGCACCTTGAGTCTGACCTCCCAGACCGGAGACATCCTGCTGCACGATGTCGAGCTCCGCAACACTCGCTCAAGTTCTAGCTCTGATTTCCTCGTGGACACAGGGCGAGACCTCGCCATCGGTGGTCGATTCGCTTTCAGTGACCCATTCAGCATTCAAGCGCCAGGCTCGATCACTCTCGACGATCTTGTACTCGATGTGGCCAACAGTGATATCTCTGTCATCGCCGGAGACTTCGTTTCCATGCAGCGAAGTCAAATCAATACCCACCTGGGAACCGGCCAAACGGGAGGAGTCTCCATCACCTCGGGAGATTCTGTCAACTTAACCGACACATCGATCAGGGTCAGTAGCTCCACGACCACTCCCCTGACTATCCAGGCCGAGGGCGATATCGACCTCGATAGCTCTACTATCGATATCGGATACCGATCCTTCAGCACCACCGACGCCAACGTGTCCATCATTTCCAACAACGGTAACGTCTCCCTGGGCGACGCCCAACTGAGTGCGAGAAATGAGGTCACTTCAGCCTCAGGAGTGAACCTTGCGATCGGCTCCGTTCATGAAAATGTCTTCCTAGAGGAAGCGAACCTCTCCGGCGACACGACTCTCACCGTCACCAGCGGAGGGACTTTGCACCTCGGTAGTGCCCTCCTTGATGCCCCGGACGGAGTGATTCTAGCCGCCGGACGTGGAGTCGATTCGACCAACGCGCGTCTCACCACCGGCGACGTTGCCGTGCACGGGCTCTCCTCGGGTGTTCCCGACCCGAGCCAAGCCGTTGCCGGCAACGTCAATCTCAACATCGTGACTCCCAACAATTCCGATCTTTCCGTCTTCGCCCGGGACGACATCACCGTCAATCACACGGGACCGGGAGCTCTTACCTTGGAGCGAATGGGAGTGGAAGGGCCGGGAGGTGCGGGGAGCCCGGCCGCCCTGCGCTCCCTTCAGGGCGACATCTCGCTCAGCAGCGACAGGGCCATCACTATCGGCAAAGGTTCGACCTCAAACGACGGAGACACCGCTCTGATCAGTGCTGAAGGGACTCAATCCCGGGTCTTCCTCTCCGCTCCTGATCTGATCGATAATAACGACGGTGTGACCACCAAAGTCACGGATATCGCCGCCGGGGGAGAGATCGAGCTACGTTCGGGAGGGCAGATCGGGCGTCGCACCGGCAAAGGTGGATTAGAGCTCCAAGCCCCCGATATCATCCTCGACGCTGCCTCGACTCCCGGGTCGGAGGTGAGCGCGGAAGTTCTCGCAGGCAATGGATATCTTGAGGTCCGGGGCAATGGGTCCGACGTTCAAGTTCTCGATATCATCACCGGAGGGGTCCTACGCGTGAGCCAGCTCTCCGGCCAGAGTGTTCTCAGTCTGGGAGATTTTCAAACCGCGAACATCCTTTACGTCGACAGCGCCGGAGTTGCTCTGAGCAGCGTGGTGGTGGGAGCGGGTGAGCGGCTGGGCATCCAAGCTCTCAGCGGTGACATCACCTCTGTGGCTGGGTCCAGTATCAACCTTGTGGGAGAGTTGGTTCTCGTCGCCTCAGGCGATGTGGGACAACGCTCGGCTCCGATCTTAGTGAGCGGCGGCGAAGTGGCCGGACAGGCGGGCGGAGAGTTTCTCTTAGAGTCTGACGGACAGAACCTGACCGTCGGAGAGGTCTCGATCGTCAATCGGTTAGGACAAAGCCGGCTCGGGCGCGACGGAATCTCCAGTGGAGGAGACACCAAAATCTCCATGACCAACACCGGAGGAGGGCGATTGAATCTGGAGGCCGACATCACCAGTGCCTCGGGCATCGCCCTCGACCTAGAGTCGGCCGACGTCGTCCAAACCGCGGGAAAAAATCTCACCGCTAACGTCGTCGCTCTGGAGGTCGGTGGGAACGCCGGAAGATTCACTCCCGAGGACGGCGCTGAAGAGATCTCGATTCAAGCGAGCCAGGTCGTGATCGACGTCCTCGGCGACGCCCTGGTCAGCCGCTCCTCGGGCGACCTGCAAGTGGTCGAACAGACCACCATCGCGGGTACCACCTACACCACGAGCGGAGCCGGTGAGGACCTGCGGGTGAGAGCCCAGAACGGCTCGCTACGAATCTCCTCCGACCTGTCGGCGGGTGGCGACGCGGCGCTCGTTTCCGGCTCGCGCCTTGAGGCAGGTCGTGCCCAGACCGTTCCCGGCAGCGTGGTCCTCGACGGCAACGTGACAGCGGGAGGGAACCTGGTGGTCGTTTCCTCCGGTAGTATCACTCAGACCAACGGGCTTCTGAGCGCGCCCTCGGTGGGCCTGGGAGCGGGCACCACGCTGGGCTCAACGACTCAGCCGATCAATGTCGCGACCAACAACGCCGCCATCACCTCCGGGGGAACACCGAACGTGGTGGACGCCAATGGATACACCACGGTGCCTCAGGTCACCGCGGTAGGCACCACCGTCAACGGTCAGATCGCTCCCGTGCCGCCGACCCCACCCACACCGAACCCACCGACTCCCCCTCAGGAGGTTACGACAAGCTCGTACCCCAACGACATCTTTCCCGGCATCGCCGACCAGTATCCACTATCCCAGGACCGTATCGAGCACACCGAGCGCGATCAACAAGAAAACCGGGAACAGTTGGACCAGAGCTTGTCCGGACAAGACCAGGTTGATCCGCCCAGAAGTTGGTGGGGAGACGACGAAGACTTCCTACGGCACAAGTCACGCAAGAAGAGCTCGCTTTAACCCAGATGATGCGTGGCGGACCAAAGAATGGTGTTCTCAGGTGGTTCAAACGCAAGGATGGATCGCCTCGAGGAGCGGATTTTGGTGGATCCCGAATGACCTCGGTCCCGCTTGCAAGTCGAAGACGTTACGCAGTCGGGAGCACCGGAGAGGAGCTCCAGACGCAGGGTTTGGCCACCTGAGGACGCCAGGTGAGGTTCGTCCGCGCATCTGGGTTAAATAAAAGCTCCCAGTCCGGTGACCGCCCGGCCCACGATCAAAGCGTTGACCTCGCGGGTCCCCTCGTAGCTGTAGATGGCTTCCGCATCGGCTACGAAGCGACCGATGTGGTGGTCTAGCAGGATTCCGTTGCCCCCCAGCAGCTCGCGAGCCAGACCGACGGTCTCCCTCATCTTCACCGTACAGACCATCTTGGCCAAAGAGGCGTGCTCTTCACCAAAGAGCCCCTCATCTTGAAGCTGGGAGAGCCGGTAGACCAGGGTTTGAGACGAGGTGATGTTGGCCAGCATCGCGGCTAAGCGGTCCTGAACCAACTGAAAGCCGGCGATGGGACGTCCGAACTGCTTGCGATTCTTAGTGTAGTCCAGAGTTAGCTCGTAAGCACCCGCCATATTTCCGACGGCTTGCCAGGCCACGCCGGCCCGAGTCATGCGAAGCACCTTGGCCGTGTCGGCGAAGCTCCGCGCCCCTTGCAGGCGATTGCCTTCGGACACACGACAGTCCTCCAGTGCGATCTCGGCGTTCTGCACCACGCGAAGTGCCATCTTCCCCGTCATCTTCCGGGGCTCAAAACCTGGGGTGCCGCGCTCGACGAGGAACCCTTTGACCTGTCCGTCCTCGACGTCTCGGGCCCAGATCACCGTGACATCGGCGAAAGTTGCGTTGCCGATCCACTTCTTCTTGCCGTTGAGTATCCAACTGTCGCCGTCGCGGCGAGCCGAGGTTTCAAGGCCTTTAGAGACATCCGAGCCGTGGTCGGGTTCGGTCAAACCGAAAGCTCCGATCAGCTCCATCCGGCGCATGGCGGGTAGCCATCTTTCCTTCTGCTCCGAACTTCCGCAAAGATACAGAGTCCCCATGGCGAGCCCGCTGTGGACACCGAAGAAAGTCGCGATGGAGCAGTCGACTCGAGCCAGTTCCTGGGTGAGAAACCCGTCGAAAAGCCAGCTCTCTCCCGGACATCCATAGCCCTGGTAGGGGCTCCCAGCTATCTCCAGTTGTGCCATCTCCGGCAAGAGGTTGTGGGGAAACTCTTCCCGGGTCCAGTAGTCGTTGATGGCCGGCCGGATCCGCTCGACCATGAACTGGCGAACCTGTTGAAGCTTTTCTCGCTGCTTGGCGGTCAGGGTTGTTTCGAGAAGATAGAAGTCGGAACGTAAGCTACTCATATCTCTTCTTTCCCACTCAGCGAGTGAGTTACACTGTGGGGGGGAGAAGGCCGGGACGTCGAAGGCGAAAGAATGTCGAATCTGCCCTGCCCGCGATGCTCTGGAGTCGCCCTGCATCGCACCCCCCTTGGATGTTTGTGCAAATTGTGTGAGGGTTGTTGGTTCGGTTTCGAACAGTTCGAGAAAGCTCTGCGGCTTTCCGACATCGAGCTTTATGCCTCAGAAATCGAACCTACGCTCGAGGCCGACACGGAAGGTGTTTCTCTGGAAACTCCGGTCGTCTGTCCCCTATGTCAAATTCGTATGAAGCGTCACATCTACATGATCGACAGCGATGTTACCATTGACATGTGTCGAGACCACGGCATGTGGCTCGACGATGGAGAGCTGGTGAAAATTCGTACTTATCTACAAAGCACCCAGGACGAAGGGCCCGACCGCGTGACATCTGCTCCAGGTGGCCTGTTCGCCTTCTTTCGGCGCATTTTCGGAGGCGTCCCTTGAAGGGAACGGCGGCTCAAGCCGGCGTGACGGAATCGGACTCTTCCGTCAGCCGGTCGGCGGCTCGCCACCTGGAAGCCTTGATGGGCTTCTTCAACGCGGTGCATAAGAAAAACGTCATCGTTTTCCTGGAGCAACTCGCCTTGATGATCGAAAGTGGTCTGGCTCCAGCCACCGCCCTGGAGAGTCTGGTCCAACAAGAGTCCGACCCCAGATTCGCTCGAGCGCTCCATCACATTCTCCGACGAATTCATAGCGGTGCCGGGCTGACCGCCTCGTTCGCGATGTATCCCGAACTTTTTCCCACCACCACCATCGTGCTTTTACGGGCGGGTGAGGAAGGAGGCGACATCGCGGGTCGCATGCGTCGCGCGGCCCAGCTTTTGCAAAAGCAGCTGGATTTCCGAACCAGATTAAAGCAAGCCGTATCGAGCCCTTTGATCACGGCGGCCATTTGCGGCGTCGTGATCTTGCTGGTCATCAAATTGGTCTTTCCCAAGTTCATCTCGATGTATCGAGAGATGGAGCTAGATTTTCCGGTGGTTTCGAGTCTGGTCTTCTCTCTGGTCGAATTCATCGATCACCCGTTGACGCTCACGCTGCTGGCTGGCTCGACCGTGGCAAGCATCGTCTTCCGGCGCCAGATCAAGCAGAAATGTTTCGACCTCCTGCTATGGTTCCCCTTAACCCAGCCGATCGTGGGAAAGATTCTTTGCGCCTCCTTGTGTGAAACTCTGGCCTATCTCCACAAAGACGGGGTTCCGGTGCAACGTGCGCTGCACATGTTGACGGAAACTACCGAGTTTGAAGCTCATCGAATCCGGTTGCGACGAGCGAAAAGAATCCTCACTTACACGGGAAGCCTCTCTGAGGCGATGCATCCCGTCGACTACTTTCCACCGGTCTTTCACAGCATGCTGGCCGTGGGCGAGGAGAGCGGGAATATGGATCAGCTTCTGTCGGCCAATCAACGCCTGATGGAAGAAGAGATCGATCATCTGATCCGGTCGATCACAGCGATGCTGGAGCCCATGATCCTATGCCTGATGGGACTCGCCATGGCTGTGCTCTTCATAGGGATGTTCCTGCCCATCTACGGTATCCTTTCCAAACTGGGAGGCTAGCGCGCATCCAGAGTTTCGATAAAAGCCACCAGGCTCCATATCTCCTGATTTGAATAGACAGCCTTGTAGAGACCGTGCGGCGGAGCTGCTGTTCCGTACGCTATCGAGCGATAGATCCCCCGAGCGTCCGCTCCGTACTTGTAAGCCAACGGATTCGCGAGGTTGGCCATGTTGTAGCGCGACAGATTCCTGTCCGGGTCCCTCGGTTCTCCCCTATCTCCATGACAACGCGCGCAGGTCTTCTGGTAGAGCGATTGCCCTTTCTGCTTCATATCCATGGTGAAACTCGGCACTGGCAGGTCCCGTACCTGATCATAGCCCGAAAGCCCCTGAATATCTTCTAAGGTTCGGGGTGTGGCACTGGCGCGAAGCTGGGATGGATTGGTGGGAGGGGCGGAGCGTCCTCCGAGAGTATCCGCGGAAGCCGATGGCCTGGTGGTCGGACTTGGGGTATCCCCTCTCGGACTCGAACTGTTGCCGGGAATTGGCCGTTCCGGGGAGCATCCGCCGACCAACAGAGCGAGCAAAAGAAATATTCGGATACTATACTTGAGCGTCATGCGGGCGTATCCCCCTTGCAGTCGGTATGGCCCCTAAAGTCTATGATAAAATCCAGGCGATGACTACACGCTTGAAACGTCCGCTAGGAGCGGCGCTGGCGAGCGCCCTGCTTATCACGATGATTCTGCTGATGATAGGCATGAGCTTTCTTACCTTCTGCCAGCGCGATCTTCAGTTTCAGCGACGCCAACAGGCGAGCAATCAGGCCCAGCACTTAGCTCGAGCCGGCGTCGAGTACTACAACTATCTGCGTAACAAACTCCCCTCCCAAGCGCCGGCTAACGGTAGCCGAATCGTTATCTCCGTCGTGCCGGGCGAAGAGGAGATCGAACTCGAGCGCTTGGCCACCGGCCACCAGTTTATCTCCCGAGGCCGTGTGCTACGCTCGAACGGAGAGATTCTAACCGAGAGAGCGGTGGTGGTCACCAGCGGTGGAAGTTATGATCTCTACTTGTAGTCGTCGACCTCGCGGCGTCACTCTGATAGAGGTTTTAATGACTGGTGCGATGTTCGGATTGTTCACCGGTATGGTGGCCGGCGCGATGAAGATGGCCCGCCAGTCCCAGGACGCCTCGGTCACAAAGGTGGAACTTGTCCGCCTGGCCTCGATGGCTCTCGATGGATTAGCACGAGACCTCGAGGCGGCGCGCTACTCCTCGATGGTGCTGATGAACGGCTCCTCCGTGCCCAACTCCCCCACCTCGCCGGAAGGTTTGCAAGAGCTTCAGATCAGCCGATTCCGAAACGATCCGAGCCAGCCAGGGGAGAGCAATACCGAACCTGTGAAGGTCGGGTACTGGTTTGTCCCGCCCAGCGCCAGTAACTCCGGAGAGCTTCGGCGGACTTTGTACCAAGCCCACTCCGTCCCCCTCCAGCCCGTTCCTGATGAGAGCGCCGACGGGCGAGTGTTGGCGCGCGGTGTCAAACGGCTTCTCGTCCATAGTCAAACGAATGACGGCATCACTTTTATAAAAACCGACATCTGGGTTGGCAGCTTAGGCCACCCTGTATCGACGGTCGTGGCGATGGAGAAGTCTTAGCCACTAAGTAAGGGGGGCCGATGAAAACACAAGGGCATATCCGAGGCCTATCAATGGCCGAACTGATGGTGGGAATGACCGTGATGTTTGTGGTCTGCTCCTTTGTGATGAGCATGTTCGTCACGGGTCTACGCCAGACCGCGCAAGCCTCTCAGAACCAAGATATGGAGAGCCTCATGCGGCAAAAAGTGGGAGAATTTCGCGTGATAGACTTCTCCCAACTAGACTCTCAGACGATGTCGGGGAACTTTCCTCCCCCCCACCAGGCCTTCCATTTCGACGTTATATTCAAGCCTCTGGCCGGTGAGGACATGTCGAACGCACGGGTCGTCGACGTCACCGTCACCCATCCTGACTATGGGCAGCGCAACGCCCGTACCGTCCGAGCAAATGTGCAGGTCAACCCGGGCCGAGCGGCTTGGGAGAAATTCGATTGTGGAGCGTGCCATTCTCTTCCCGCCGCGGGATACCCGGAGGCGACGGGCTTGGTCTCGCTAGCGCCCATTCAGGTTGACGATCCAGACAATCCACGCCCCATCGGTCCCGGAGGGATCCGCGAATATATCGAGGATTCCGTTCGCGCTCCCGACGACTTCATCGCCTACTCCGACATGGGCGTCATGCAAGACTTTTACGTTGAAGGCGATGCCGAATACGATCCCGATTCGCCGGACGAATTCGTCGCCGCGAACAGTATGAGCAATGAGGAGTTGCAAGCCCTATCGGCCTGGATCTCCGAGTTCCAGGACTAGGAGATCACAGCTAGAATTCGTAAATCACGAGCCTGTGCCGCTCCAACTTCCGATAGATAAGATCAGGGACACCGCTCTGGTCGCTCTCTCGAGGATGATAACGGGCGATAGGCTAGTCGTCTCGGCTCCGACGGGAAGCGGGAAGTCGACTCGAGTTCCCTTATGGTGTCGCGAGGTTGGGCCCGGAAAGGTCCTGGTCGTGGAACCGCGGCGGTTGGCCTGTCGCGCCCTAGCCCGATGGGTCTCCTCGGCACTCGATGAAAAGCCGGGAGAAACGGTCGGCTATTGCGTGCGGCGCGAGCAGGTGTGCTCGGAACGCACCGAGGTTCTTTACGTCACCCCGGGGGTGGCTCGACGTTTTCTCAGCGAAGGGCAGCTCCAAGACTTCGCCTTTGTCATCTTCGATGAGTTCCATGAACGGGGTTGGGAGAGCGACACGGTCATGGCGATTCTCGCCGCCCGTGGAGAGCGTGCTCCCCGACTTGTTCTGATGTCGGCCACCCTCGAGGCAGGACGAATAGCTCAAGTCTACAGGGCGCGAACCCTCGAAAGCGTGGGCCGGAGCTTTCCGGTGGAGATTCGTTATCAGCCCGAATCCGGTGTTGTGGCACCGACAGGTCAAAATCTGACCGAACGGGCCGCGCGCGCGGTGCGCTCGGCCTGGACGGGAGCGGGCAGAATGCTGGTCTTTCTTCCCGGTATCGCCGCTATGCAAGAGCTCAAATCCCAACTGTCGGGGCTACCCGTCGGGCTTCTCCACGGCACCTTCACCCGCCAGCGTCAAGATCGAGCCTTCACCGGTGACGAATCCGCGATCATTCTGGCCACCAACGTGGCGGAGAGCTCGCTGACCGTGCCCGGCGTGACCGCGGTGATCGATAGCGGTCTGGAAAAACGGGCCATCCACCAGTCCGGCTATGTGGCTCTGGCCACGGTCGCTATATCACAGGCTTCGGCCGATCAACGGGCCGGCCGCGCTGGACGAACCGCTCCTGGTCTCTGTCTTCGTCTGTGGGACGGCAAAGCACGTCTGGAATCCGCGCGCCCTCCCGACCTGGAACGGATGGAACTCGACGACCTTCTCCTTTTTCTAGCCGGTCTGCCCGATGGGCTCGACACGAAGTGCGAGTGGCTCGACCCTCCGCCAAACTTCGCCTCAGAAAGGGCGCGAGAGCGCCTCCTCCAAAAAGGGCTCATCAGTGAGGTAGGTCGGTTGACCGAGCTTGGTAAGGCGGCCGAGAAACTCCCCGTGGAGGCCGCCTGGGCTCGCATTCTCGCCTTAACGCCGGTCTCGCTTCGCTCCGACCTGTGCGACCTTCACGCCTTCTCCGCCGCCCGTCGCTCCTGGATAAGCCCCCACTCCGACTCTGACCATGCCGAGCGGCGCCGGTTGGACTTCGGAGAAGAGCCGTGGGCGCGGGCTCTCATTATGCTCCGTCACGGCGATCCGTCAAGCCACGGACTGGACATGGAGACGCTTCAAGAAGCCAGGACTCTCTCCTCGGAACTGCGGGAGCTTCTCGGTGGGCAAGAGCGCTCGACCGAATCTCGCCCTCACCCCGAGCTCAAGGACTTCCTAGCTCAACACTGGCCGGAGCGACACTTCGTGCGCCGTCAGACGCGCGACGCTTGGGGTAACGGAGAGGTCGAGTGTCGCGCCGGGAGGGGCGAAAGCCTTCCCGAGGAGTGCCAGGCGGCCGTCTTCTTGCGGGTGGAGCCGGTCATAGGGCGAGGGCTCAGAGTCGACCTGCGAGGAAGTTGCGCCATGCCGGTCGACCTCTCACTCTTGCGACGCCACGGCTACGGCTCGCCCGAGCTTTCCAAGATTCGATTTCGCGAACAGAAAGTGGTGGCGAGGATCGCCTGGACTTTCGCCGGACGCGTTCTCGGGCAAACCGAGGAAGAGCTGGAAGGGGCTCCGTTACGCCAAGCTCTCGTCGAGCTGTGCCGTGCCGGAGAGTGGCAAGCGAGCTTGTGGCAGCGCTGGGAAACCTTCTGTTTCTACGAAACGCTCAGCGAGTCGCTCTCGGGAACTTCGCCGGCACGAACCCGTACTCCAGAGGATGAACTGACTCGGCGCTTGGAAACACTCGGGCTAGAGACAAGCGAAGAGCTGGAGCTTCTCGACGACGCCGATCTCGAACCGGACGCGGAGAAGGTTCAAGAGCATGAGACGCTCAAGAAAACCTATCCTTCCCTGTACCACTATGGTGGAGTCGCCTACGACGTGCTCTACTATCCGGTTCGCCGTCTCGTGGTACTACGCTGGCTCTCCGGTCCACGCGGCTCGCGTCCGAACGCTAACCAACTTCCCCGTTGGAACGGCTGGAAGGTGGAAGTCGACGAGCGAGGTCGCGTTACCCCGCTTCGGAGTTGAGAATCTTCTTGGCTTTCTCCAACTGTCGCTCAACCGAGGCGTGACCCGCCCCTCCCTGATGGGAGCGCAAAGAGACAGCTCGCTGAAGGTTCAAAGCCTCCCAGGCCGCCCTGATTCGTAGCTTCTCCTCATCCTCGAGAGCCTCTTCTCCCCCCATACTGCGACCAGCCAGTTCGTGAGCCTCGGAAAACGGTAGCCCGTGGCGGACCAGATAATCGGCCAGGTCGGTCACCAGTAGACCTGAATCAGAAGCAGCCTCGGCCATCCGCTCTCCCTTGAACTCGAGGCTTTCCACGGTCCCCTTCATCACTTGGAGACAGCCCGACAACTCCTCCCGGCTACGAAAGACGGGAGGCTTGTCTTGCTGCAAGTCACGGTTGTAAGCTAAGGGCAAGGCCTTAAGGTTGGTGAAAAGATCGATCAGGTTGCCCAAAAAGAGTCCGGTCTTTCCTCGGATGAGCTCCGCCGGATCGGGATTTTTCTTCTGCGGCATCAAGGATGAACCGGTCGACCAGGCGTCGTCGAAACGCACGAAAGCGAACTCCGAGGTGCTCCAAAGAACCAGCTCATCGGCGAGGCGGGAAAGATGGGTCGCGCAGGTCGCGCAAGCGAAGAGAAACTCCAAGGCGAAGTCGCGGTCGGAGACCGCATCGAGGCTGTTGTCGAGCGCTCGAGAGAAACCCAGAAGGTGCGCCGTCTGCTCGGGGACGATAGGCCAGGAGCTTCCGGCCAGAGCGCCCGCCCCCAAAACACAGCAATCGGCTTCTTGAAGGACGCGAACAAAGCGTGAGTGGTCGCGCTCGAGGGCCCAGAAGTGGGCCAGCAGATGATGAGCCAGTAACACGGGCTGAGCTCGCTGCAGGTGAGTGTAACCGGGCAAAATCGTCTCGAGGTCGCTCTCGGCTCGATCGAAGAGGACCTGCTGGAGCTCTCTCAGCAGAGCGCCAAGCTCCTTGCACGCCTCCATGACGTAGAGGCGAAAGTCCGTCACCACCAGATCGTTGCGACTCCGACCGATGCGGATGGACGAGGAGATCGCTCCCACCCTCTCGGTCAACTGGCGCTCGACCCAAGAATGGATATCCTCATCGGCTCCCTCGATGGCAAGACCATCATCGACCTCTTGTCCGATGGCGCGAAGGGCGTCGACCAGGCGCTCGGAGTCCTCGGCCGGGATCACTCCCCCTTCGGTCAACATCAGAATGTGGGCCGTGCAAGCTCGAAGATCGTGATGAAGAAGTCGCCGGTCCGATTCCAGGCTGCGTCCAAAGGCCTCAAATACAGGATCGGTGGGTTTCTTGAATCGTCCGCCCCAAAGCTTCGCCATCTGTAGATATCCTCTCTTTGACCTCGGGCGTACAGCGCGCCCCGGAAGAATACCTTCGGAAATTTTACAATTCTTTAGCGGGCCTTTAGCGCGACTGCGATATCCTTTGAGGAAATAAAAGGAGACCTCTATGCTAACGATTCAGGGAGCCCCCAAAGGCCTCGCCGCCTTTTCCTTGCCCCAACGCCTCGCGCCGCCCACCGAGCCGGCCGAATGCGGGGAGGTGCACGACCTGCTTCAACTGTCCTGTAGCAGCCAGGTTAGTCAGGCTGGACCCGTGCGAGAACGCACTGAAGTCTATCGCCAGGAGCTAGGCCTGGGCCTGTGGGAGCGCTTTCAAAATCAGCGTATCGACCTTTATCCCATCCAAGTCAGTGGGCGTAACGACGGCGCCGACGCGCGCTCCAACATCGCCGACACCGCGATGGGCCGGCAAGCCAAACTCTCCTCCTATGAGAACGCTCCGGGGGGACGCGTCTCCCTCTCTTTCCCTCTGCTCGAAGGCCTGACCGAGCTCTCCAACGACCATACTTTCCGCATCACCTCACTGGCCGGGGGCTCGCACTCCACACGCTCTCGCCACTACCTGGGCGTGGGCTTCGACATCGACATGCTCGACGGCCAGCCAATCAACGCTAATCATCCGGGCTTTCGCGACTTCATGGCCAAAGCTCGAGAGATGGGGGCGACCGAAGTCTTGGGCCCCGGCGCCCGGGGACACGATACCCACATCCACGTCTCCTGGCCTCGCGAAGCGGCGGGATAGGTCGTCGAGGAGGTCTTGGCCTGGATTGGGAGTAGTATGTCGGCAGGGGTAGATGGGGCTTGGAAGCGCAACTTTTTCCGCTTCACACGGTCCCAGAGCAAGAGAGGAATCAAGCTTGAAAACCGTACTGCTCGTCGATGACGAAGACGATATCCGTGAAGTGGCTCAGATGAGTCTGGAGATGACCGCCGGCTGGAAGATCGAAAGCGCCAACAATGGTGCGGCTGGTATCGAGAAGGCGCTGGAGATTTCCCCTGACGCGATCTTGCTCGATGTGATGATGCCGGACATGGACGGACCGTCCACTTTCTTGAAGATGAAAGAGATCCCGGCACTCTCCAACACTCCTGTTATTCTGCTCACCGCGAAAGTTCAAGCGGCCGACAAGGAACGTTTCAAGGAGATCGGCGTCAGCGGTGTCATCGCCAAGCCGTTCGATCCCATGTCGCTGGCTAGCCAGGTCAACGAAATTTTGCAATGGTAACCCAGTTCTAGGCGTTAGCTAACCAGAGTTTCCGGCGAGCGCGACTCTTCGGTAACTTCTCCTTGTGCCGCGACTTCCGGCTCGACTTTCGGAAGCTCCCGCACCGCGATCGGTTGCTTGAGAACAACCCACTTGAACCAGAAGCGGAAGATGTCGCGGAAGGTCCGGGCGATATGCTTGACACCGCCGCCTTTGGCCGTCCCCTTGAGACGAGGATGAAACGTGACGGCCACCTCACCGATGCTATAACCCAGATAGTGAGCCTTGATCAAAAGCTCGGGAGAGACGAACGAGCTACGGCCTTCGATACGGATCTGCTGGAACAACGAAAGCGGGTGAAACTGAACGGTCTGGTAGGCTTTGAGTTTTAAGGGAAACAGGGTCCGAATCAGAGTCAGATTCCCCAGGGTCAACATTTTCTGATAGAGATTGTTCGCGGAAAGGTCCGAACGCACACCACTGATGGAATCGTAGGTTTCCAGGTGGGGCAAAATCCAAGACAAGTCTTCAGTGTTAAAAAATGCATCAACAGTGTTGTTAAATACTATCTCTTTTGTGCAATGCTGAAATCCAACCTCGACATTGGCGCCGTTGCCAAGGTTTCGTCCGAGGCTAACAACCTTGATCTGTTCGGGGTATCTCACGGTCCACGCGTTGGCCAACTCTAAGGTGCGGTCGGTGGAGCCGTCATCGACGAAAACGATCTCCCAGTCTTCGGCGACCGCGCTAAGGTCGCGAACCGACTTCTCCATGAAGTCGTCCACGAGTTCCTCTTCATTTAAGGCGGGAACCACCATTGATAGTGAATGCATGCAGCCTCCGAAGGCGAAAGTTCTGGCATTCTACCCAAATCGCCGGTGGATGCAAACCCCTGGGCGGATATCGCGGATATCCCTAGGCCTGGGTCAGACTCTAACTCGAGCCGCCGCGATAACGGTGTCGCGGCGCTCCTCGTCGAGATAGCCCAAGCCGTGAAGAGAGGTCGCCGCCTCTCCGTAGTCAGGGTAAAGGTGGATTCTTGGATTAGTGGTCTTGGCACCGGCATGAAAATCGCTAAGCTTGTGAATGAAAGCTCGTTCAATCACCGGATCGTGAGCGGCCAAAAGACTTTCACTAAGCGCCATGTCTCCCTGACCGCTGTCACCGAAAAAGATGAAGCGGAATTCGGGATACATCTCGACATAACTGGCCAGAGTCCTTGCCTTCTGCTCGGCCATCCGCCGATGGCCCATCAGGCCGACCAGATTTCCCGACAAGACGGTCGGCTTGTCCAAGCCGTAGCGGCGCAACTGACGATGAGTCAATCGTTCCACTAGAGAGGAGACCATTTCAGGGCGAGCGGTCAGGAAGATCGGAGGTAGAGGCGACAGCGCCGCATACAGCTCGAGAACGCCGTGGTATACCGTCCCTTTGGCAAACCTCTGGTCGTGCAAACTGGAGTAGAGCGTGTCGTCGATGTCGCTGACGACTCGAAGCACCCGTTCCTTAGGATTTTTGGGATACTCCGCAGCTTCTTTAAAGTGCTTGAGAATATCAAAGCGAAGCTCTGGTGAGTCGATATCCCCGGTCAAAAGGTCCAACAGATCGTGTCCGTTATCCGACATGTCGATACGGAGCTTTAGCTCGGTCAACTCCGCCCCTCTGGTGGAGAGAAAGAGAGCTCGCAAGACTCTCTCCTCGCGATATCTCGTGGGGCCGTCCGCCAACAGATTGGCCAGGAGTACCTTCGTCTCCAGGTCCACTCCCCCCATGAATCGTTCGAGGAGGCCGAGAAACTCCGATCTTGTGTCGACGCCCCAGACACGCCAGTCCAAGGCGGACAACAAGCGTCGCAAGTTCAGGCCCGCCAGCACGGTCACAAACTGCTCCGCGGCCAAAGGGCGTAGCAGGTCGAGGATACGACACTCCTCTTTCTGCCCTGTTCGTCGCTCTAAGAGAGCGCTGATCTGAGCGACTGTCTTCTCGACTGGCTCGTTCACTTTTGAGGCAAGAACACCCGATTGAGACTCTTCTTCGCTCCGGCGCCGAGCAACCAGCAGAGCCCTCCGGTCATCAGAGCCAGTCCACAGAGCGCGGCGGGCAGGCTAAAGATCGCCGTGGAAACCATCGCCTGCGGGACAGCGGTGATTACGAAAGCTCCAAAAGACAGAATCAACTGACCCGAGATCTGGGAGCGGGATTGTCCCTGGCCGGCGATGCTCGCGCCGACGTACGCCCCGGCCAACGGAAGAGCGAAACAGAGCGCGACTCCCATCACGATCGCCGGATGGAAGAGGTCGCTCCCGTATCCGAACGCGACGGTGGCTAGCCCGGCCGCGCCAAGCAAAATCGAAGTCTCGATAAACATGGGACGTAGCGCGGCGCGCAGCCATCCGTTCAGGAACTGCTCGCTACCCATCGGAGTCGAACGAATCGTTTCCAGAGTCGAAGTCTCGATCTCCTCGGTCACGATCTGCGACATCTTACCGGCCGCTCGATAGCAGTTGAAGGAGACGGCCGCGATCAAAAGGACAACGAAAATTCCCGGGCTTTGGAGACAGACGACCCCGATAGCCGCCAGAACAAAGGAGGCAGCCGTCAGGCCGCGAGCGATAAGGTCGGCCGAATCCGTTCCTCGCATCGATTCCCTAGCCAGAATCGGGTTCTCTGAAAGACTCCTACTCTGGCTCCCCGAGCCGATACGAAGCACGCGGCGCACCTTGTTATCCATGCTGCGAAGCGACTCCGAGTTTTCCAAGGCGTAGATGGCCGCCCAGCGCGCGGTCACGATGATGTAGATGCTAGCCCACATCAGACTGGTACCGCTTAGTCCAAAGACCATTAGGGCTAGGGCTGGAACGCCCTGCACCACCAAGAGGGCCCCCAGAAGCGGAGTTTTAACTTTCCCCCCACAATAACCCGTCCATGCCGTGGCGAAAGCCCCTAGATACGAGAGGGTAGCCACGGTCAAAAGGTAACCCAAGACGACCCCCGGAGAGACCATTCGAGCCATCTCGGAGAAGAGGAAGCATCCTAAAACGAGAGATGGACCCACGGTGATCACCCACCAGCGGAGAGCGAAAAGTGCCGAGCGATCGAGAATCGCCGAACCCGGCATCCCCGCGCACACCATCTCCTCGACCACGCGCTGCCTGGTCCACGCATGAATCAGGTTGGTGCAGCGATAGGTCAAGAAGAGAGGCACCAACAGCACGATACCAAGAACGGTGCCCACCGCGATCAACGTCGCGACAAAAGCAAGTCCGACCAGAATACGTGAACTCAGCTCTCCCGCGATGAGAGCGGGAAAGTGAGTGGAGAGGAGGGTGGCGCCCTTAACATTCACCCAGCTCAACAACGTGCCGAGTAATAGGGCCGCTGAGGCTTTCCAGGCCGGAGGCCAGGTTCTGTCGATCAAGTAGTCGATAGCGTTCATAGTCGGTTTAACTTCCACACTCGTCGCTGGATTCTTTCTCATATTCCCCATTCTCATATTTCCCATTCTTGAAATGCAACGAGGAACTTGAGCCGATCTTCGTAAAACTTCTCCGGGTGCAACGCCGTCCCAAACCGCCCGCCGAGGAAAAACCGCCCAACGTGGTCTTCGTGACGATGGTTTCGCTCTTCGGCTATCCCGGCGCGGGCCATCTCATGCTGGGCGAGCGCCGCTGGGGCGCCTTCTATGCCGCGGTCTTCACACTCGGGACTCTAGCTACCGTTTCCGAAGTTTGGTACCTCTTCCCGGAACTCTGGAAAATGTACCAGGGCCACGCCACCACTATCAGCCGCTTACCCAACTTTCCGCGCCTCGCTCTCTGGATCATCATCACTGGAGTAGGTTGGATAGCTAGCGGCTGGCATTCGGCGGTCCTGGCTCAAAAAGCCGTCCAGAATCTCGCTCCCGGCGAGTTGCCGCCGAAGGTCGAGGCGGAGTCCTAACCAAGGAGCAAGCCGGGAAGCCGGTTCTCTGACCATAAAAGGACGAGGCTCCCGTCGGAGAGCCCCGCCTCTTTATACGTTGACTCTAATAGATGTTGGTTTCCCGCTTGGTCCCGGTGTAATCGATGTAGACAGTCTTGAGCTCGGTGAAGAACTCCACCCCGTCGGTCGACATCTCGCGGGAGCCCACACCGGTGGCTTTGACACCGCCGAAAGGCAGTTGCGCCTCTCCACCCATGGTGGGAGAGTTGACGTGGGTGATGCCTGTCTCGATCTGTTCCAAGAAGCGGAAAATAAGGTCGGAATTCTTGCTATAGATAGACGAGGAGAGCCCGTACTGGCAGTTGTTGGCCGCCTCGATCGCCTCCTCGAACGTCCTGACACGGGTGATGGCCAGAACCGGCCCAAACAGCTCCTCCTGGGCCAGGAAGCTGTCGGGCTCGACATGGTCGAAAACTGTCGGTGGATAGAAAAAGCCTTTTTCCAAAACTCCCCCCGTGGCTCGCTCACCACCAAGAATCAGCTTGCCGCACTTGGGGTCCTTCTTGGCCTGGTCCACGCCTTCACTGACCGAACGCATCTGTTCTTCATCGACGATCGGTCCCATATCGGTATCCGCGGACATACCGTCACCCAGACGAATGGCCTTGGCCCGAGCCAACAGCTTCTCCACGAACTGATCGGCGATCCCTTCTTGAATGATAGCGCGCGAAGTCGCGGTACAGCGCTGGCCGGTACTTCCGAACGCTCCTTGCACGGTGGCGTCGACAGCGAGATCCACGTCTGCGTCGTCGAGCACCACGATGGGGTTCTTGCCACCCATCTCACAGGTCACCTTGACGCCGCGCTTGGCCCCGTCGATATAAAGACGCTGCCCAATGTTGTTGCTGCCGGTGAAGGAGAGCGCGCGAACCTTAGGATGATTGACGATACAGTCGCCCACGGCGCTTCCACGCCCGATGGTTAGCTGCACGACGCCCTTCGGTAACCCGGCCTCCTCCAACATCTCCAGCAACAGACATGCCGTCTTGGTAGTGTTGGAAGCGGGCTTAAAGACTACCGCGTTTCCGGCCACCAGCGCGGGGACGATCTTCCACACCGGAATGGCGACGGGAAAGTTCCAAGGAGTGATGATACCGACCACGCCCAGTGGCTGCCGGATGGTGTAGGCGAAGGTGGCTGGCATTTCCGAGGGGATGGTCTTCCCCGCGATACGTCGCCCCTCGCCCGCCGTGAATTCGATGATATTGATGGCCTTCTGGACTTCGCCCAGAGCCTCGCCGTACTTCTTTCCTTCTTCCTGGGTGAGCGCTTTGGCCAACTCTTCCTTGCGGCGCTCCATCACGCGTTGGAACTTCCACAGGACGTTGGCACGGCTGGGCGCGGGAGTGTCGCGCCAAGCGGGAAAGGCCTTGATAGCCCCCTCGATGGCCTGCTCGCACTGCTCGCGAGTCAACTGATAGGTCCGTCCGACCTCCTCGCCCGTGGCGGGATTGACGTTGACTTCGGATCTGGCTCCCTCGATGGAGACGAAAGCCCCGTCGATGTAGGACATGAATTCATTTTCGGCGCGGGTGCTTTGGGTTTTGGGTGGTGTTTCCAACATTGTCTTCCCCTGGAGCTAAAATTTTGATAAAAACCGCGAGAGGTCTGGCGGCCGGGTTTGGTTCTCCTCCCCTCCGAAGGTGTCCTTTGACGGCAGCGGTGCCGAAAGAGAAAGTGAAACTAAAGTCTGTGAGGCGGATTATGCCGAGGAGTTTATGCTAGCCAAGCTGTTTCGCCTTTTGAAGCGCCTCTTCTTCGCACTGGTATTTTTCGCCGTCGGAGTTGGCATCTGCGCCATCGTGTTCGCACCGGAAGCCACCATCGAGACGGTCAAGGTGGTCACCACTCCAAAGAAGGTCGCGTTCGGGCAAAAGAGCTATCTCTATATCCTACTCTGCGGGCTAGACTACAGCTACGACTCCAAGGCCCAACGCCATACCAAGGACGCACGAACCGACACCATCATGGTGGTCAGGGTCGAACCGCGAGCCAAAGACATGTCGCTACTGAGCGTGCCGCGAGATCTTCTGGTCCCGATCGCCGGAACCGACGGCGCCTACGACAAGATCAATTCGGCCTATTCGGTGGGCGGGATCGGTGCCACCAAACGAACCATCGAGAACTTTCTAAAGATCAAGATCGATCATACCATCACGGTCAAAAGCGATGTGATCGCCGACCTGGTCGACGGCCTGGGCGGTGTTCCGATCAATGTGGAGAAGCAGATGGACTACGACGACAACTGGGCCAACCTGCACATCCACCTTAGCCCCGGCGAACAGGTCCTCACCGGCACGCAAACCGTGGGATACCTTCGTTTTCGCAACGATGAGGAGGGCGACTTCGGAAGAATCCGCCGGCAACAGCAGTTCCTAACCGCCTTGATCCGAGAGCTCAAGAACGTTAAGCATATCCCCAAGTACAAGAGCTTAGCCGAAGCTGTCTCCCAAAAGATGTCAACAGATCTCTCGGTCGAGCAGATGTTCGCGCTGGCTAATCTCTATCGAAACTTTCCTCTGCAGAATATCAGTAAGGGGCGGGTGGAGGTCGCCGACTACTTTGAAAACGGTATCTCCTACCTGATTCCCATCGAGGGAGAGCCCTCTAACACTATACGCGAACTCTTCCCCCCCCTGCCCGACGCGCGCCTGGGGGACATTCCCGTCATCATCGAGGACTATCGAACCGGGGAACGTCGCAAACTCACGGTGGGAAATAGGTTCATACGCGCCGGATTCGGCCAGGTTTCCATTCTGTCGCCAGGACGTCAGGGCAAAACCATAGATCAGACCAGCCTACTGATCACGGGACAAAGCGAAGCGGCCGAGAAAGTCCTTCCGAAACTCTTTCCTAGACTCTTGATCTTCAAGAAAAAGTCAACCGGAGAGCCCACTGTCACCTTACGTCTGCGAGCCGACGAGGATCTGCGCTAGCGAGGATATCACTCCACCCGCACGAGAACGTGACGATAGGGGCGCTGCTCGCCATCGAGGTAGGCGTATCCCTCGAAGTGGCCCTTGACGGTCTCTCGCAGTTCAAACTGTGCGATGCCGTATTGATGCCAATCCGAATGAAAATTCCAACGACCGTCCTCGTATTTATGGCCGAAGGTTCGGAAATCGCTCTGCGGAAAAGTGCACGGAGCCACGTCTTTGGCTCGCACCGCGAAGTCCGAACCGTTTTCGATGAAGGAGAAGGTGGCCAGATAGACCGGCTTGTCGTCCACGATCACATATTGCTGCCAAGTCCCCACGGGACTTTCCGAGCCGGCGGACGTGGGCGACAAGTAACTCGACCCTATCTGGTAGGTACCGACGGAGACGAGAAGGAACAACAACGATAAGATGAGTGGACGCAGTCTTTGGCTCATAACACGAGTATAGAGTCTTTTCATACTAGACTCAACTCGAAAACCGAGCGAAAGTTGTGGAATTCTTGACTCTAGGCCGTTCTCGAAAGTCTAGCGCTCCATGATCTGGGAGGCAAGTTCGGCCAAGGGCGATCGCTCACCCTTGGTCAAGGTCACGTGGGCCGCCATCTTCTGGCCGCGAAATCGCTCCACCACGTGAGTCAGCCCGTTGGAGGTCGAATCGAGGTAAGGAGAGTCGATCTGGTAAGGATCGCCGGTCAGGATCAGCTTCGTTCCGTGGCCTGCTCGGGTGATAATGGTCTTCACCTCGTGAGGGGTCAGATTTTGCGACTCATCCACGATGATGAACTGATGCGGTAAGCTACGTCCGCGGATGTAGGTCAAAGCCTTGATATCCAAAACGTTGCTGTCGATCAGATAGTCTAACTTGGAGGTCCCTCTGTTCTTGCGGTCTCCCTCATTGAGTAGGAACTCCAGATTATCAAAAACAGGCTGCATCCAGGGAGTCAGCTTTTCTTGCTCGGTCCCCGGCAGATAACCGATGTCTCGCCCCATCGGGACCACAGGACGATAGATGGAAAGTCGCCGGTAGAGCTTATCGTTGACGACCTTCTGCAAACCGGCCGCGATGGCGAGGATGGTCTTGCCGGTGCCGGCTTTGCCCGCCAGGGTCACCAATGGAATGTTGTCGTCGAGTAGAAGCTCGACGGCGTACCGTTGCTCTCGATTCAAAGGTCGGATACCCCAGATGTCGTGTCGAGGGTCCCTCAAGAGCTCAAGGTTATCCCCGTCATAGCGGGTCAACGCCGTGATGGAGGGCGAGTCGGCGCTGACCAGCATCAAGAACTGGTTGGGATAAAAGGTCTGCTCCTTCGAAAGCGATCCGTTAACGCTGACCACCTTCTCTTTGTACATTTGGTCGATCATATCCTGAGGCACCACGACCTCGGCATGGCCCGTGTACATCTCCTCCGGCTCCACCAGTTGATCGGCCCGGTAGTCCTCGGCTAAAAGACCGAGAGCCTCCGCTTTGACCCGCATGTTGATATCTTTGGTGACCAGAACGACCTTGTGGTCGGAGGTGGACTTTTTGATCCCCAGAGCGGTGGCCAGAATACAGTTGTCAGGACTGTTCTCGAAGCCTTTGGGCAATAGACCTTTGGTGTCGCGGCCCAACTCCGTCTCCACCTTGAGATGACCGCCGTTATCGAGCTCTACTCCCTCGAAAATCGCCCCCCGTGCTCGCAGATCATCAAACAGACCTATCACATGGCGGGCATTACGATTGATCTCCATCGAACCACGTTTGAAGTTGTCCAGTTCGTCGAGAACTACCACAGGGATAACCACCTGGTGCTCTCCGAACGAGAAGATGGCCTCGGGCCGGTGCAAGAGCACGCTGGTATCGAGAAGATAGGTCTTCGACTCTCCGGTCATGGACACCTCAGGCGTTGTATTTCTGGTAGAACTCAAGATACTTTTCGACCTCCCACTTGCTGCCGATGACAAGGGGAACTCGCTCGTGCAGGCTTCGCGGGGTTCGCTCCATCACTCGACCGGTTCCGGTGGTGGCCAGCCCTCCCGCCTGTTCGGCAATGAAAGCTAGCGGCGCGGCCTCATAAAGAAGGCGCAACTTAGGTCGGGGATCATCCGGATTCTTCCAGTCCATCGGGTACAAAAAGACTCCGCCCGCCAACAAATTGCGATGAAAGTCCGCCACCAGCGATCCGATGTAGCGTAAGGAGTAGTTCCCTTTCTCCGGCACATCCTTACTCTTGAGAAAGTCGATATATTTTCGGGTCCCATCGTCCCAATAACAGTAGTTGCCCTCGTTGGCCGAGTAAATTTTGCCCTTCTCTGGACAACGGATATTCTCGTGAGAAAGCAAGAACTCACCGACGGAGGGGTCCAGAGTAAAGCCGTGGACCCCCTGCCCCGTGGTGTAAACGAGCATGGTGGAAGAACCAAAGATGCAGTAGCCGGCGGCCACCTGCTTGATGCCGGGCTGCAAGGCGTCCTCTAACGTTCCGTCTCCCCCCTTTGGGGTGACCCGTCGAAAGAGGGCGAAGATAGTACCGATAGAGACGTTTTTATCGATATTGGAGGAGCCGTCGAGCGGGTCAAAGACCAGCACATAGTCCCCCTTTTCGAAGCGAGCCGGAATCTTGATCAGGTTCTCGCACTCCTCACTGGCCATACAACAAAGATGCCCGCCGTGGTCCATGGCTTTGAAAATGCGATCGTCGGCGAAACGATCCAGTTTCATCACCGTCTCGCCGTGCACGTTGCTGTCATCGGTCTCGCCCAGGATATTGACCAATCCGGCTTTACTGACTTCGCGCGAGATAATTTTGAAGGCGAGAGTGAGGTCGTGGAGGAGATTTGAGAAAGTCCCAGTCGATTCAGGATGCTTGGCTTGTTCCTCAAGAATATGACGGGTCAGGGTCACTAGCTTGCCGCTCGACATGGATCCTCCAAAGCGATTCTCCGGGAGCTTGAATAAAATCCCCCCGGGCGAAGACATTGCGCGTCAGGGATGTCGTTTCCCTTCCTCCCGAGCACCAAGGACCTGTCTATACCCACATCCCTAATATTTTGCATAATCTTGGCGGCGAAAGCCGAAGGCGTTCCTCAAGCCTTCTCATAGAAGGCGTTACGAAGTCCGGACACCATCCGAAATCGCCGCGTCCCGCCTCAGTTACAGATTCTCGATATCCCGACCGCGTAACGTCTCGACTTGCAAGCGGGACCGAGGTGCGCCATCGGACGGTCCTTGCGCTTTCGGCGCCTCCCCACCAATTATGGATGTGGGTATAGAAATAATCTGTACATATTATTCTTAGACAGGCCCGAAGAACGACTACGAAACAGCAAGCTTGCCCACTAGTTCATTAGGACTAACAAGCCCGATATGAGAGGGGTCCTTTACCCCGTTGGTCAAATATGACCAACTCAGTAAGAATCGGAAAATTGAAAGGCCCGACAAGTGTCTAAGGATTATAGCGCGCTTCAAAAAGAAATGGCCGGCGACCTCAATGCTGCGGCCACCTCTGTGTCTTTGCTGAACAAAGGAGGGACCAAAAAAGTCCGTCTCGCTCGTAGCGACCTCCAGCGACTGATTCCCGATGACTCGACACTAGAGATCGAGGCGGTCCAGTTCACCAAACTGGTCATGGGAGACGTGATCTGTGTGAGCACGGGAAGGGAAACCTCTGTTCGCCGCTTCGTCAAACTCAAGATGACCAAAGAGGACACTTTTCTCCTGACCGCTTACGATGGCTTCGGAAAAAAAGAGGCTCTGCCCAAAAGCGTTCTGATCGGACGCGTGGTCAACGTGACCGCCCGCGGCCAAACTTATCATCCGCTAAAAAAAGAGAACCCTCTCTCCGCATTCTGGGGCAAGCTGACAGAATACGGAACCCACAAGGCTTTTGGCATATTCGGCTAAACGGTCCGTTAGGAGCCTAACTCTCGTCCGCTTTTTTCTCTCTGCTCCAACACACGCCGCGCCTCGGCCATGGCTTGGCGCATGTCTTCCAACTTGCCCTCGGCGACCTCTCGCAGGCGGGAAAAGTCGGCGTTCTCATGGGCGGAAAACCCGCAGAAGCGGCACTGGGAAAACTCTCCCCACCCGGCTTGTCGTCCTTCGACCTTCTGAAGAGCGCTTCCGCAAACCAGGCAAAGATTACGGCGGTAAAATGCCAGGAAGAGGTCTTCTTGAACCGGACCGGGCCGCTCCACCCCTAGACCTCGGGCCACTGTAGCCAGAGTCACGTCCCCGCTGGCCTCCACTTCTCGCAAACACCTCTTCAAGTGAGGGACGGTGACCTCGAAGGCGTCGGCGAGCTCTCGCAGACTCTTGTAGGGGTGCAATTTGCGTCGTAATTCCAACCGCATAAGAGGAACTACGCGATCCCTCGGCGGAATCTTGCTCGGTGGCGAAGGCTTTAGACCCCAAAGCTGTCGGCCGAGCTCTTTCCTGGTTAGACCAGGTCGGCTTCCGCCAAACCTCACGGTGCCCGCTGTTCACCGCCCGTTGCTGGTCTCCGCTGTTGGAACGGCGGGCCTGGAAGCGCTACCGTCAGGGGTTTTGCAACCTCGAGGAGGTGGCGGTTCCCAGATGGTATTGGCAAAGTCTTCCTTTCCCTCTGGACCAACTTTTTCGCGCGTTAACTCTCGACTCCACCGTTGCCGAAGACAACGTTCCTACCGAACTCCGAGAACTGCTCAACCGCGCCGGCAAACCCTTGTTCAGAGTCATCTCTCGCTTTGGTCGCTACGTCCTGGCCAGTCGCGGCGACGATAGCGGAGACGACCACGTCTACTTCGGCGACGACACCCTCTACTTGATGCAGCGAGGGCGCGAGCTACTCAAGCTCGTTGCTCAAGAACAGGACGTCAGAGCTCTCGACCTGTGCTGCGGCGGCGGCGGCGTAGGGCTCGCGCTCCCTCTTTTCTCAGGGACCCTGCTGGGGGTCGATATCAATCCCGCCGCCATCGCGTTGGCGAGATTGGCGGTGAGCGCGCAAGGTCTGAATAACTATCGCTATCACCTCGGCTCGGTGGATGAGGTTGTGGAAGAGACCTACGACCTGGTCATCGGAAATCCACCCACCCTACCTCCGGAGCTGGGCGGGATCAGCACCGTCTACGCTACGGGACCGACGGGGCGCTGGCTGGACTGGCTGGAGAAATTCCAACGAAGCCTTTCTCCCCGAGGGCGCCTCTTGGTGACGGTCTTTAGCGTGGCCGACGGCCCCGGACCAGGCGCCAAAGACCCCCTTCGTCCGGCCTTGTCCCAGCGGCTCACCCGCCCCTATCTCTACACCATACGGCGCCAGTACCCCATCGCTTCCGGTCAATGGCTTCGTCACATCGCTCTGGAACTACTACCGGAAGGAAAAGATGTTGGTGAGCGTTTCGTCAAGGCAGCCCCGAGTTTTCAGCTGCCCGCGCTGCATTGGCGACGGCGAGACTGATCAGTCGCGGTGATGAAACCAAACGCCGTCCCGAAAAAAGGCTCTTCCTTCAGCCGCCAGCTTCTTGAGATGGTGCCCTACGTTGGCCCGAGCCGCGGGAACCAGGCGAGAATCCAGACCGCGGTAGAGAATCTCCGTTAGCCGTTCCAGGCTGACCGGACCCCCTTGTTGCTCTAAACACGTCAGAACCTGGCGTTCCCGTTCCGCCCTGTGCTCGAGCGCGATGCCGAAAGGGTCTCCCCCCTCGCCGTAGGGCGGCCCGTGCGAGGGAATGACCAACGAGCAATGCAGGTCTCGCATTCGCTGGAGAGAGTCGAGATAGGCGACCAGATCTCCGTTGGAAGAGGGGATAACGATAGAGGAGAGACTACTGATCAAGTCCGCGGCGAGCAGCGTCTTCCTCTGCGGAACTTGCAAGGCCAGGTGGCCCGGAGCGTGGCCCGGTGTCCAATGTGCGACGAGGCTCATGCCGGGTTCGATCTCCAAGCTCTCCCCATCCTCGAAAAAAATCGGCTGAGGAAAGCCCTCGGGCAAAAGGGGAGCGGTGACGCGATGGCACCACAGGGGCAAATGAGACAATCCCAGAGCGGGATAGCCCGCCAGGTGGTCCGGGTGATGATGGGTCAACACCACCCCTATGACCTCCGCGCCGTCCCTCTCGCGACGTTCAAGCTCTTGGAGAAGGACCGTGGGGTCTGGCCCTCCCGGGTCGATCACCACCAGGCGCTTTTTTCCCACAAGCAGGGCGTTGGTCCAGGCGGCCGGAGGCATGGCCCCCGACTCCAAAGGGATCACCGTGATCCCGTCGACCAGGGGTAAAATCTGCTGCTGGACCAAAGGCGGGGGGGCGAAAGCTACCGGCTCCTCCGGCCACTCAGCTGTTCCGTCCTGGATCTCGCGCCAGGCCAAGAGTTGACGATAGGTGGGAGGGGCCAACTGGAGCTCTCCACAGTCGCGCAGGGAGAGAACTTCGGCGATATCGAACCAGCGTCCTCGTCGAAGCTCGCAGTCGTCGGCAACAGGCTCCTCGCCCTCAGAGAGTTCACAAGCGTAGATACGGGTATCGAAGCGAACCAACGCGTAGGCCGGGGTGATGGCCCTATCCAGCGGACGCAAGGGACCGCTCAAAACGAGGCCGGTCTCTTCTTGGACCTCTCGGTGCGCCGCCGTCTCGTGGTCCTCCCCCGAATCGCAAGCGCCTCCGGGAAAGACCCAGAACCCTGGAAGAAATCTCGTCTGTCCACGTTGCCCCAGCCAGACCTGGCGCTCGCGGTACAAAAGGACGGCGGCGGATTGGCGAAGGCCTATTCCCACTGGGGACGATAGCCCTCTCGGGAAAGCGTCTCGAAGCGACGCCTGAGACGCTCCATGAACTCTTTCTCGTCACCACCCCAATACAGGTGCTCGCCCACAAACATGTCGAGTAGAAACGGCACCACCATCCCCTCTCCCTTAGGCAACGCGCGACCGGCGCCCTGAAGAAAAATCGGAACGATCGGCACGTCGGGGTGACGAGAAGCTAGGATAGCGATCCCACGTTTGAAATCTGTCATCTGCTCGGGCTCGCCGCGGGAGCCTTCCGGAAAAAAGATGACGGCGGAGCCCTCGTCGAGAGCCTGGTCGATGGGGGCTAGAGGGTCGGAATTTTCTCCCCGGTCCTCCTTGTTTCTCCAGATCGGAACGATGTTGAGAACATTGGTGGAAAACCAGGCGCGAACTTTAGTGGCCAAAAAATAGTCGGCCGCCGCTACCGGCCTCAATACTGGAAAAAGTGATGAGGGACAGGAGATCATCAACAACATCGTGTCGAGATGCGAGTTGTGGTTGGCCACCAGGATCGCGGGGCCTTGTCTGGGCAGAAGGTTTCGCCTCCTGATGTTGACCCCCAGATAGAGAAAGACCAGGGGCCGGATAAAAAGATTGAACCAGAAAAATCGACAAATCTTAGCGAGCACAGCTTGAGCCCCTCCCTAGTAGCACGTGTAGTAGACGAAGTGAAAAAAGAGCGGCGCGGTGTAGGTCAGGCTATCCACCCGATCCAAGATACCGCCGTGTCCGGGGAGCATCTGGGAGGTATCCTTGATCCCCAAATCGCGCTTGACCGCCGAGACGCAGACGTCGCCGACGAATCCGAATAGACCGATCCCCAATCCGGCGATGGCCCCCTGCCAGAGCAGTAAAGGTGTCATCCAGTGGCTCAGCACGGTGGCTAGAAGGGTCGTCGTGACCACGCCCCCGACCAGGCCTTCCCAGGTCTTGTTGGGGCTCACGTTAGGCACCACGCGGCGAGAGCCGAGGGCCTTCCCCCACAGGTACTGAGCCACGTCGTTGAGCTGCGTCAAGATGATCAAAAAGAGCACCATCGCCGGCCCGTCCCCGTGGGGATTGCGGCCGGCCGGCAGCATCAAGAGAAAACCCAAATGAGAGATCGAGAAGACCGTGGTCATCACACCCCAGTGAAGGATGCCGGCCGCCTTGAGAAAGTTCTTGGTATTGCCCGAGAGCACCATGCGTAGCGGGACGAAGAGAAAGAGATAGACCGGAACGAAGATGATGAACATTCCGTACCATTCCAGAGCGGCCCACAGATATTGAACCGGAATGGCCAGGTAGAGGTAGAACAGAACGTCTCTGTCAGCCCGCCTGGTGGGCGCCAGAGTCAGGAATTCCTTTAGCCCCAGAAAGGAGATCAAGGCGAAGAAAACCAGCGAGGCCCCCGACGACAAAAGGATGGCCGAGGACAAAAGTAAGACGATGATCCACCAGGTCCTGAGCCTTTGCACCACCTCGTCGAACTCTCCCGAACCTCCTCGGGAATGGAGATAGTTGACAATGATGGTGGCCACCACCAGAATTAAGAACAAGCTGGCCAGAGCCCAAAGAACGACCGGGTTGGCGACGGCCTCCGCGGCCGCGACATCAAAATTCATCGGACTGTACCTCCTCAAGACTTCGACCGACACGGCGGGCCACTGTGAAAGCCCCCAGAACCACACCGAGCCAAAGCACGACGGTGACCCAGATCGCGGGCGAAACTCCCTGACTCAGAGCCAGGCCAAGAGCCCCAAAGAAGAAAGCTCGGTCACTTTTCCCCATGGGACCATCATAGCGACGACTAGCTCCCTGACTGACCGCGACCACACCGACAAACTCCGTCAAAAAAGCCATCGCGCAAAACCAGAAGACAGCGCTTGAGCAGAACTCCGGCCGGGTCGCCAGCGGAAGGTAGAGAAAGGCGTCGCTCAAGACATCTCCCAGCTCGTTGAGAAACCCACCCAGAACCGACTTCTGCCCATGCTCGCGAGCCAACATTCCATCGATAGCGTTGAGCCCCATTCGTACGAGAAGTGCGATGGGGAGCAATAAGAGGACTTTTGGCGAGGGCACCAGCCAACAGGCGAATCCAACCGCCGCGGACAACACCAGGGCCGCCATCGTGACGCCATTGGCCGTCACACCGCCCTTGGCGAGCGTCCGGGTCACGGGACGAAGAAGATTTTGGAATCTTCCTTTGAGTTCATAAATACTGGCCATGGCCTGCGCCGTTCGCGCTTGGAAAGAGGGATTACTGCCGGCCGGTTTCGACTTCCAGGAGTTCCTCGGCTCGAGGTCGCACCAACCCTCAACTCATGGCTCGAAAGAAGGCACAAAGTCGTCCCGCGCCGATTCGCGGCTTCGCCCAAGGTCCGGACAAGAAAGGGCGATTCTGGCTCCCGCTCCCCTCCGGTAAGCCCTTGCTCTTCCATAGCGGCATTCCTGGAGAGGAAGCGTTGGTACGGCGGGGTAAACGAGGCCGGCGAGGTGAACAGGGAGACCTTCTGCGAGTTGTTGCTCCTCATCCCGACCGGCGTGAGGCGCGGTGCGCGCACTTTGGGGTCTGTGGGGGTTGCACTCTTCAGCAGGTCTCGGAAGAGCGGGCTCTTGAGATCAAGACATCGGAGCTCTACCGCCGGATTCTTCAGGCTTGTCCCCAGGCCGTGGTCCACCCGCCCGTCCCCTCCCCCACCTCCTGGGCCTATCGCACCAAGATCGAGTTGAGCTTCTTGCGCGAATCCGACGGAGTCACGAAGCTGGGTTTCCATCGCCGCGGCCGCTTCGATAAACTGGTGGATCTGGGAAGCTGTTGGCTCTCCTCGCTACCGGCCTCGTCAATTTCAGCTGTTCGAGAATGGTCTCGGCGTCACGGACTGGTCGGCTGGGATAGCCGTCGTGGCGGGGGAGACCTTCGCTTTCTCCTTTACCGCAAGTCCTCGGTTTCTCCGCAGGACCTGGTCGCTCTCGTGATCGATTCCAGCGCGACACTAACCCAGGAAGCCCGCGATGGCTTGATCGAAATTTTTCAAAAGTCCGGTATCCGGGGAGCCGTTCTACTCTGGCAGTCCTCCATCGCGGGAGCCATCGTGCCCGACAAAGAGGAGCCGCTTTACGGACCACAGACCTGGACGGAGCGCCTCGGGAACCTCGAGTTTGAGCTAGGTTGGCGTTCTTTCTACCAGATCAACCCTCCCGTCTACCAACGACTGCTGGAAACCATGCGCCGCTGGCGACGCACTCCCACCGGCGGGCGTATCCTGGATCTTTTTTGCGGAGTCGGCTCGATCGGGCTCTTTCTTCACCAGCCCGGCGACCGGCTGACGGGGGTGGAACTGGTGGCCCAAGCGGTTTCCGATGCCAAGGTAAGCGCCGACCGCAACGGCATCGAGGCACGCTTCGAGGCCATGCCGGCCGAGGATTGGAGCCATCTCGAGACGGATCTTCTCCTGCTGGATCCCCCTCGTTCCGGTTGCCACCCCAAGTTGCTCAAACTGTTGCGCGAAAAAGCGCCTTCGAAGGAGCTCTTCTATATCTCGTGCAATCCGCACCGATTGTTGGAAGAGATCGAGGACCTTACCACCACTTACCAGCTGCTCGCCTTTCAGGCGTTCGACTTCTTCCCACAAACCCATCACGTGGAACTTCTGCTGCACTTTCAAGCCAGGGACTAGAGCTCCGGCCTAGCGTGTGGTGACGGTGGAGAGCATGTCGACAAACTTCTCCGCTGATGTGTCGTCATTGGGCGACAGATCGCGAGCTACCGCGAGGTAAGTCCGTTTTCTCTTGGGATCTATGCGCACAAGCAGCATAGTCACGTTGTTGGGAGGCGCCAACTCCACCCCGGCCGCTAGAACAAGACTTTGCCCTTTGGTCCGCATCACGCGCGGTTTGGATACTGGTTGACATCCAAATCTCCCTAGAAAATCCAAAGCGAGATTCGCGGAGATGTCGAGAAGGTCGCTCTCGTTAGAGATCTCTTTGGGAACATTAAAGCTTAGCCAGGTGAAAACAGCGGAGCCTCTCTTGAAAAGAGGATCATTCTCGAAACTGACCATGGCATCAACTTTGATGTCGCTATCCCAACTTTTGCTCTCCTTGCCCATCAGCGCGGTCTTGATCAAGCGGGGGTCTCGGGTCATTTTCATGCCGGTAGGAAGAGTGAAGCCGTAGGCCGCGGTGGAGACAGGCTGCCCCTCGACAACGCGCTCCTGATCGGGCTTCGTTCGATCGCCGCCGGACAGATCGGCCGGCTTGATATCAAGGCCCGCCCCCACTTTGGGACGAACGGCGAGGTGGATGTCCACCGTTTGAAACTCGGGATTTTCTTTGACCACGGCGCCTATCGCCGAGGCGATCTGTGTCAAAGGAACCATAATCTTGTCGCCCTGCTTCAGGGTCCGAACGAGTTTCTCCCCAACGCGCGCCCCCTCCGGCTCGAGCTTGGATTCAAAGTTCAACGCCCACTGCAAAGGCGCTAATTCGACCCAGAGCCCGGTGGAGTCTTTAAAAACAGCGCCGGAAAAGGGCTGGTTCTTAATGTAGACTTGCTGACCCCAAACCGGTTCGAGGAGCAGAAACATCAGTAATGGGATAGTGATCCGGCAGAGCATGGGAGTTATGAATTTGACCACGAGTTAACGAAACCTCCGCAGGGTCACGAGGTTCCGTGACGAAATTTTCCCTCTTGGACGTTCCCATTTCCAAACCAAGCCGCTCGGTGCTTCAAACCTACCGTTCGCCTCGCTCCGCCTCTCGACAGGAGGTGACGATCAAAGCGGCGGATTCCTATTCCGAGGAATCTCTCCAGAGCTTGGAAGATACCGCCAAAAAAGCGGTCCAGTATTTCCGAAAGAATTTCGGCCCCGTTCATCGCCCTGTCAACTTCGAAGTCGGCGGCTCAGGGCTACGCGCGGGATATAACCCCGGCGAGGATACCATCTATCTTCCCGAACTCGGAAACGTTCAGAACGCGGGCCTGGAATCCGCCGACGTCATCAATCACGAGATTTTTCACGCTCTGGTCTTGAGCGCCTACCCTAACCTTCCCAGGCCCGGCGGCACGGGGGAGTCGGAAATCGCCATGCATGAGGCTCTGGCCGACTACTTCGCCTATCAACTGTCTCCCGATCAGCACTTCGGCGAAAACTACCGAACGGACAAATCCCACCTGCGCGACTATCATTCCGACCTCAAACTCAACCTGTCGCCCGGCAGTCACGCCCAAGGCAACGCCATCACCTCCATGATGCTCGAACACGGGGTGACCAATGAAGAGGTGCGTGACTTTCTCCTGGCCGGAGATTTTCGTTTGGAGGCGCTGGCCAAAGCCTCCCCTCATTTCCAAGAGGCCTTAAAAGAGGACGCCCAGTTTACCATCGACTCCCAGGTATCGGCTCCCTATCGCCAGTCGCCCTCTAACAAGTATTGGCTGAAAAGTGACACTCCGTTAGAGATCACATTCTCTCCCAACGAAAAAACGCGAACCTCGCATCCGAACATGCGGGTCGTTTGGAGCAACAAGCGCGGATACCCCTCCCGCCATTATTCCGTTTTAGAAAACGAGAAGAACACGTTTAGTGTGACGCCGGCGGGAGAGGGCAAGGTCGAGAAAATGCTGGCCACCTTTTACGACGGCGAAAGCGTCATCGGTTTTCGCCAGTTCTACTTTGGGCTGCGCTCCTAAAGTAACATTGGTGAGCCGGCGTTTTCCAAGGCTCTGAGAAAATAGACACTTTTTAGACACTTTCTTTAAGTTCTGGGATCGCCAGCACCCATAATGGGAGTGTGAAAAAATGGATAGTGCTTCTCCTTGTCTTAGCCCTCGGGGCCGGGCTGGCTTGGCGGGCTTCGCATCCGAAGCCTCAGGAGCCGACCTACCGTTTGGCCACGGTCGAAAAAGGTACGGTCAGTCTCAAAGTCAGCGCCACCGGAACGCTTCAGGCGGTCACCCGCATCGAAGTCGGCAGCCAGGTTTCCGGCATCATCAACCAGGTTTACGTCAAGCATAATTCCGTGGTGAAGAAGGGTCAGATTCTGGCCCAACTGGATCCCTCGACCTATCAAACCGCCATCACTCAAGCCCAGGCTAGTGTGGACAATGCCGAGTCGTCGCTCGCCAACGCGCGGGCCGACGCCGGCAACGCCGCGGCCAACGTGCGCGCGGCCGACGCGGCGATCTTGACCGCCCAGGCCGGAGTGGAAACCTCCCAAGTCGGCGTGCTCAATGCCCAGGCCTCCATCGCCTCGGCCCGGGCCCGCCTTTCCAAGGCCGAAAGTATCCGCGACAACGCTCAGAAAAGCGCGGCTCGAAACGATGATCTTTTGGCTCGGGAACTGATCGCCGTCTCCGACGTCGACTCCAGCCGCACCACCTTGGCCGGCGCAGATTCCGACGTTATCTCCGCTCAGGCCGACCTACAGACGGCCGAGGGGAATCTCTCCACCGCCCAGGTTCAGGTCCGAGCCGCTCAGACCGAGGTGGAGGCGGCGCGAATAAAAAGGGAAGCGGCCCAGGAGCAATCCTTCTCGGCTCAAGCCAAGGTTAGCGGCTATCAAGCTCAGGTGACTCAGGCCCAAGCTAACTTAAAGACCGCCCAGATCAACCTGGAGCGAACCACCATCACCTCTCCTATCGACGGGGTCGTTCTCGACATCGCCATCACCGCGGGTCAGACCGTGGCCGCGCAGCTACAAGCCCCCAACCTTTTCACTCTGGCCGAGGATCTGAGCCAGATGCAAGTGGAGACTTCCGTGGATGAAGCCGACATCTCGAAGGTCAAAACCGAAGCTCGAGCGGTCTTCACCGTGGACGCCTTTCCCGAGCGGACCTTCGACGGCCAGGTTACGGAAGTACGCCAGTCTCCCACCAACACCAACGGCGTGGTGACCTATCTTGTCATCGTGCGTACCGACAACCCCAGGGGCGAGCTCAAACCGGGAATGACGGCGACCGTCGAGATCATCGAGGATGAACGACGCGACGTCCTGATGGTGCCGGCCGAGGCGCTGTCTTACCGTCCTTCAGGAGCCAAGAGTGTCGCCCAGACCACGCCGGGGCCCGAAGTAAAGACCGAGAAGCAACCGTCCAGAGTCTATATCCTGGAGAACGGGCGCCCTGTCGCTCACACCCTGACCACCGGGCTCAACGACGAGGTCAATATCGAGGTAAAGAAGAGCGACCTCAAGGTTGGCCAAAGGCTAATTCTTGGAGTGGAAGAGCAAGAGAAGACAAAAGCGTCCTCAAGCGGCAATATAACTAGCGGTCGTTCCGGCGGCGGGCGCCCTCCAGGGCCTCCGGGGATGTTCTAACGTGGCTTTATTGGTGGTGGACAACCTGACTCGGACCTACGGTTCCGGTTCGGGCCAGGTGGTAGCCCTCGGAGGCGTCAGCTTCTCCGTTTCTCCCGGAGACTTTCTCGCCATCATGGGGCCGTCCGGCTCGGGCAAGTCCACCATGATGAATCAACTCGGCCTACTGGACCGCCCGACCTCGGGACGCTATTGGGTGGACGAGGTCGAGGTATCCAAGCTTTCCGACGACGAATTGGCGGAGCTTCGCAACCGCAAGCTAGGCTTTGTCTTTCAAGGGTTTCATCTTCTCCCACGCACAACCGCGGTGGAGAACGTTGAATTGCCGCTTCTCTACCGAGGACTACCACGAAAAGAGCGTCGCGAACGCTGTAAGGAAGTGTTGGCCTCGGTCGGGCTGGGTCATCGCTTCGACCACTATCCTGCCCAAATGTCGGGAGGAGAACAGCAACGAGTGGCCATCGCACGAGCGCTGGTCACCGAGCCGTCGATTCTCTTAGCCGACGAGCCAACCGGAAACTTAGACACCCGGACCACTCTTGAGGTGATGCGCATTCTGCAGGAACTCAACGACTCTGGATTGACCCTGCTTATGGTTACCCATGAGCCCGAAATCTCTCTTTACACCAAGCGCCTTATCTCGTTTCGTGACGGTAAGCTCCTACGCGATGAGCCTGTCCACGAACGGCGCCGTGCCTCCGACGACATCGCGGAGCTGCCTGCATGAACCTCGCCGACACCCTGCTCTTAGCCTGGCGCTCCCTATCCCGAAATGGAATGAGGACGCTTTTGACCATGCTGGGCCTGATCATCGGAGTGGCCGCGGTGGTGGTGATGCTGGCCCTGGGTAACGGCGCCAAATCTCGGGTGCAGTCTAGTATCGCCAGCCTTGGCACCAACACGATCACCGTGAGCGCCGGATCGACCAACTCTGGTGGAGTTCGAAGTGGAGCTTTTGGAAGCCAAACCCTGACCCCCTCCGATGCCCAAGCCTTGGCCGAAGAAGCCCGCTACCTTTCGGCCGTCTCGGCCTACACTCAGAATAACACTCAAGCCGTGGTGGGAAACAATAACTGGTCCACCAACGTCAACGGGGTAGACATCGACTTCTCCAAGATTCGAAATTGGAAAGTCACGAGAGGTCGCTTCATCACCGAACAAGAGGTGAAAACCTCGGCCAAGGTGGCCGTTCTGGGCCAGACCGTGGTGGAGAATCTCTTCCCTGACGGACAAGCCCTCGGTCAGACTATCCGCCTGGGGCAAGTTCCTGTGCGGGTCGTCGGAGTACTGGAGAGCAAGGGCGACTCTCAATTCGGGGGCGACCAAGACGACATCATCATTATCCCCTACACCACCGCTATGAAGCGTGTGTTTCGCTTGACCGGACTGCGCACCATCATGGCCTCGGCGGTCGACGACAACTCGGTCGACGCCGCGGTGGAGGAGATCAACACCATCCTCACTCGACGCCACAAGATCTCCCAGGGAGAGGAAGCGGACTTCAGCGTCAGGACCCAGGCCGAGTTCGCCGAGCGAGCGGCCGAGACCGCCTCCGTCTTCACCGCGCTTTTGGCCGGGATCGCCTCCGTCTCCCTGGTAGTCGGCGGTGTGGGTGTCATGAACATCATGCTGGTCTCGGTGACCGAGCGAATCAAGGAGATCGGGATTCGGCGCGCGGTGGGGGCTAGACGGTCCGACATTCGCCTCCAGTTTTTGGTCGAATCGATGCTTTTGTCGGTCCTGGGAGGAGCGATAGGAGTGGGACTGGCCGCCGCCATCGCCACGCTGGCGACCAGGGTCAGCGGTCTGCCGATGGCGCTACAGTCCTGGTCGATTATCCTAGCCTTCGGATTCTCCGCTGGCATCGGAATCTTCTTCGGCCTCTATCCCGCGGTAAAAGCCTCCCAGCTCGATCCGATTCAGGCCCTACGGTCCGACTAACGCGATACCCTGGTCACCCAGTCTCTCGATCTCCGAATCGCTATAACCCGCCTCCTGGAGAAGTCCGCGAGTGTGTTGGCCGGGCGCGGCGGCGGCCGGCCGAGTCCTCTCCGTGGGGAATTCGGAATCCAGCAGTCCGGCCGGCTGAAAGACCTGGGTACCGTCCGACGTGACAACCCTCGTGGTCTGACCCGAGGCGATCACCGCCTCGCCCACCTCGAGCAGCGGAGTCAGGCAGGCGTCCAAGTCGGAGAAGAGCTCTACCCACTCGTCGCGCGGCTTCGTGGCGAAGATCTCTTCCAATACTCGAGTGGCCTCCTCGGCCCGCTCCCACCCCATAAAAAGATCGCTCGGCCAATCCTCAATGGAAACTGGCCACACCCCTTCAGGGGCATGCCGCTCAAGACGCTCCAGGATACGTGATTGGTACTTGCCTTCCAGTGCCCCCACCGCGATCCAGCCACCGTCGGCGCAGCGATAGTTGCGATAAGCCGGGCTCTTGCCGGTCAGGGCACCTAGTTCGAACACCTCCTGACGGACCCCTAAAAGCGCGGCGGCTTCTAAAAGAACAGTGAAGACCGTGCAGCTTTGGGTCAAGGAGACCTCGAGACTTCTCCCCCTCCCTGTCTTTGCCCGCTCCACCAGGGCTGCCAGGATGGCCACGGCAGCGCTCAATCCTCCCGCTATATCTCCCAACTGGACGCTGGGAACGATGGGCCGGCCTTGCTCGTCCTTGAGGCAACTGGCCAAACCCGAGAGGGCTAGAAAGTTAATGTCGTGACCGCCCTTCTGGCCCTGCTCGGACTTTTCCGAGTAGCCCCGCATCGCGCAACTGATCAGTCCAGGGTTCTTCAGAGAAAGCGTCTCGTGTCCTAATCTGCGAGCCTCCAGCCAGCCTGGTCGGGTCGAGGTCAGAAAGACATCCGCTTTTTCGGCCAGGCGAGCTACCACTTCAGCCCCCTCCGGGCGAGTCAGCTCCACCACCAAACTCTCCTTACTCCGGTTGAGAGTGGAAAACCCGACGTTCGCTCCATCGAGGTGGGGCTCTGGAAACCGGAGGATATCGGGGGCCGAGGGGCTTTCCACCTTGATCACTCGGGCTCCAAGGTCGGACAGCAGCATCGTGGTGTAAGGGCCCGGAACCAGTCGGGTCAGGTCGACGATGGTGATCCCATCGAGTGGACCACTCATGGGTCGAAAGAATTGAGAGTGTCAGGGTCGGCGTTGGTCACCAGCACCAACGCGCTCGCCGTCAGTTCAGGGTGAGCCACGCTCTGAATCTCGATCCGAACCATCTTGCTTCCGATCTGTTCGGGGGGCGCTTTATAGGTGTAGTGATACTCGTCCACCGCCTTGAGCTCTCCGGGGCCTATCAGCTTCCAGTTCACACGTTCAGGCTGCATATCGGCGAATCCCACCTTGAGCGGAATCTCTCCCCCAGGACGCAGGACCACCGCGGGCGGGTCCAGGCCGATCTGCATATTGCGATTCCTCGTGTCGGTGGCCACGTCGACCTGGGCGAAGGCCGGAGGCGGAGAGGTCACTGATTCCACCGGCGGTTTGAAGGCCTCCCAGCCTCTCCAACCGCCGTACTCCACACTGACGAGGGGCGCCGGAAGCGCCAAGGGCCGCCCCTTATCGTCGCAGGCCGTGGCGACCAGGGTGTAGACAGCCCTCGGGAGCCCCTTGAAGTCCAACCTCTCCGTACCTGCAGTCTTATTGAGAACCCATTCCCTGACCGGAACGTCATCCAGGCTCTGGCTATGGTGAAACACCTTAACCAGCAGATGCTGGCCAGCGATCGGGCGAAGATCGAAACGCAAATTCGCTCGCTGGCCCACGGCCAGTTGGGTGGACCGAATCTTCTCGTTGAGATACACCGCCGGTGTGCGGGGCTGAGCGAGGGCGGCGCTAGCCAGTAGAAAAATAGATAGAAGAGCAAGCCTCATCGGATGTCTAATTCCCACGCGAGCAAGAGGTTCCTGGCTCGGCCACGATAGCGGTGAGTGAAAGGAATCCCCTGATATTGGTGGTATCGGGTTTCAACGTGATAAGAGCGGGGGAATGGCCTTGCCTACAGGAGACGTTATGATGAAAGTATACCTTGCCAAACCCCGTGGCTTTTGCGCTGGCGTGGATCGTGCCATCGATGTGGTGGAGATCGCCCTGGACATCTACGGACCACCCGTTTATGTTCGCCATGAAATCGTGCACAACGACCATGTGGTCAACGGTCTGCGCGAGAAGGGCGCGATCTTTCTCGACGACGTCTCGGAGATACCCGAGGGCGCTGTCACCATTTTCTCGGCTCATGGCGTCTCGCCCTCGGTTCGAACTCAAGCCTCGGGCCGCAACCTAAAGGTCATCGACGCAACCTGTCCCCTGGTCACGAAGGTGCACCTGGAAGCCATTAGATATGCTAAAAAGGGTTACAGCATCGTCTTGATCGGCCACCGCAATCACGTCGAGGTCGAGGGAACCATGGGCGAGGCTCCGGAATCCATGGTTTTGGTGGAATCTCCCGATGATGTCGGCAAGCTAGACATTCAAAGCGATAAGATCGTCTACCTGACTCAGACGACCCTTTCTATTGACGACACCAGGGCCGTGATCGATACCCTTCGAGCCAAGTACCCCCACATCGAGTCGCCGCCCAAGGACGATATCTGCTACGCCACCACCAATCGTCAGGCCGCGGTCAAGGAGATGACCGACAAGTGCGAGATGATCCTGGTCATCGGTTCCCCTACCTCCTCCAACTCGAATCGGCTGGTCGAGGTGGCTCAAAGCCGGGGCTGCCGCGCCTATCTGATCAATGACAGCGGACAGCTGCGGAGCGAGATGTTCGAAGGGATCAAGAGACTGGGTATCACCGCCGGAGCCAGCGCGCCGGAACACCTGGTTCAAGACGTCGTCCGCTGGCTGGAAAAAAATTTCTCCATCGAATTCTGTGACCTCGACGTGATCGAGGAAGACGTTCAGTTCACTCTTCCCCGTGAACTGAGCACTATGCGCGCCGAACTCGCCGCCAAGTCGTCTTGACCAGAAAAGAGAAAGCCGAGCGCATTCTAGCCCAACTGGAGGTGCTCTACCCGGACCCTCCGATCCCGCTGGACCACCAGGACTCTTTCACACTTTTGCTGGCGGTGCTTCTGAGCGCCCAGACGACGGACAAAAAGGTCAACGAGGTGACTCCCGCCCTCTTTGCCCGGGCCGCGACGCCAGAGGCGATGGGCGAGGTTCCGGTGGAGGAGATTCGCGATATCATTCGTCAGATTGGCCTGGCTCCCACCAAAGCCGCCAATATCTCCAAATTGTCCAAGATGCTGGTGGAGAAATTCGGTGGCGAGGTGCCGCGCGATATCGAAGAGCTCGAGAGCTTACCCGGAGTCGGTCACAAAACGGCCTCGGTGGTGGTTGCTCAAGCTTTCGGTATCCCGGCCTTTCCCGTCGACACCCACATCCACCGGTTAGCCGAGCGCTGGGGGCTGTCCAGCGGTAAGAACGTGGCCCAGACCGAGAAAGACCTCAAGGCGGTCTTTCCCAAATCGACCTGGTCCAAAGTGCATCTGCAGATCATCTACTTCGGACGAGAGCACTGTCCCGCGCTCTACCATAATCTCGATGACTGCCCCATCTGCTCCTGGGCCTCGTCTAAAAAGCAGCGCGGAGCCGAGGTCAAGCGCAACGCCGAAATCCGCAAGCGCCCAGCTAAAGTCAAAGTCTAACGCACTCCGCATAGGTTTTTGTAGAATTTGGGTCGCGAGGCGCCGCTATGGCAAGGACCATTGCAAGCGCAGCGTTACGGCTTCCGTAGCGCCTAATGTTGACATATTTAAGCGAGATGGGACGAAGCCATAGTGGATGGAGTCCGGTAGGAACGCCTTCGGCTTTCGCGGGCCAAAACTGAAAAACCCTATGCGGAGTACGTTAGCTATCCCTCTCTCACAAATGTAGCTATAATAGCCCCATGAAGAGAGTTGGTGTTCGAGAGCTCAAAGACAATCTGAGCGCTTACCTGCGCACCGTGGCGACTGGCCAGGTCGTCATTGTGACTGATCGTGGCCGGGTCGTCGCGGAGCTTCGACCGCCTACGCCGCCAAGCAACGGATTCGAGGATTTTCCACCACTCTATTGGGAGAAAGTGGCGCGCGGGGAAATCAGACGAGCCAGAGAAGCGAACTCACCAAGCTTTTACGATGATTTACCTCATGGTTCTAACCATCCCGCCGGGACCAGCCAGCGCCTCATAGACTTGGATCGTGAAGAACCTTGAGCGCCTACCTCGAAACGAGCGCGGTTTTGAGTTGGATACTCGAGGAAGCGGAAGGACAGGCCGTCCAGGACTCTATCAGACAAACCGGACACCTCGCGACCTCAGAGCTCACGCTTGCGGAGTGCTGGCGGGCCCTACGGCGCTTGAATGAACCTACGATCGCCATTCAGCGACTGCTCGCTTTCCAGTCACGATGGGATCTGGTCCCCATTCACTTCAGACTCTTAACCCAAGTCGGGCAATCCTTCCCAATAGAGCCAGTGAGAACTCTGGATGCGATCGATCTGCGCCTGGCTATCCCCGAGCTCCAAGTCGTCTCCCTCGACCGGCGCGTTCGAGACAACGCTCTAGCCTTAGGGCTCCCCGTTCTTCCCTAAGCCGTTCTTCCCTAAGGCTTGGGGCTACTCGTATTTGCGAGGACGGGTCTGGCGCTTCTTACCGCGGCTGCGCGTGGGGGCCAGAGCCTCGCTCTGTTGGCGGATCGACTTGAGCTCTTTTTTGACCGTCAGGCGCTTCACCGCGGAGGGCCGCAGGTCGGGCTCGGCGGATTCATCCATCTCCTCGAGATAGGCTGAACGCGGCGTGAAGTCAAACTCCATCCCTCCGATCTGCACGACATCTCCGGGCTGGGCGCCGGCCTTGAAAAGACCTTCCTGAACCCCCCATCCCTCCAAACGGCGCTGGAGGAAAGCGACAGCCTCCTCTTCATTCATGTCGGTCATGGCGACCTGGAGCTCCACCTTCTGCCCTTGCACCACAAAGACGTCATCTTCTTTATGTACGGTGAACTCCAAAGAGCGACGCTCCGGCAAGGGATGAACTTCAACCGGCTCGGGCTTGGGCGCATTCTTTAGCTCCTCGAAGACGGCTGCCTTGAACTCCTCGAGTCCAAGCTCCATGTCGGCCGAGATCTCAATCAATTGGCGATCGGCCTTGCGACAAACTTCACGCAGAGATTCCAGGGCCTCCTCATAACCTTGCTCGTCAACTTTGTTGACCACCAAAAGCTCCGGTTTGAGAGCCAGCCGCATGTCGTACTCGCGGAGTTCGTTACGAATGATGGTGTAGCCCTCAAGTGGGCTCTGAGGATCGATCTTAGTCAGGTCCAACAAATGAACCAAAAGCCTGGTACGACCCACGTGGCGAAGAAACTTGTGACCTAAGCCCACACCCGAAGCGGCGCCTTCGATAAGCCCAGGAAGGTCGGCGAAGACCGCGCTTCGAGTCGGGGTGAGATAGACCATGCCCAGGACCGGGTTGAGGGTGGTGAAAGCGTAGGCCCCGATCTTGGGATCAGCTTTCGAAATTTTGGACAAAAGTGTGGATTTACCGGCATTAGGAAATCCGATGAAGCCGACTTCGGCGAGCATTCGCAGGTCCAAATGCAGCCAATGCTCCTCCCCCGGCTCGCCCAGTTCGAAAAAGCGAGGAGCCTGCCGCTCCGAGGTGGCAAAATGCTGATTGCCTCGCCCTCCCCGACCTGCCCGCGCGACCACCGCTCGTTCACCGTGCTCGGTGAAATCGGCGATAACCAGTCCTGAATCGCGAAGAGAGACTCTAGTACCGACCGGAACTCTTAAGACGAAGTCCTCGGCCGAACTTCCGTTCTTGCGACTCGACTTCCCGTGACCGCCCTTTTGGGCGCGAAAGTGAACCTTAGAGTTGAATTCCAGCAGAGTATGGAGATTCTCGTCGGCCTCGATGATGATCGAACCTCCGTGTCCTCCGTCCCCTCCATCAGGTCCACCTTGAGGGACATATTTCTCTCGGCGAAACGAGCGAGCCCCATTCCCGCCGTCACCCGCTTTAACAAAAATATTGACCTGATCTTTAAACACTTAGAAAAGTCCTCGAAAAAAGAAAGAGCACCGTAATGAGGTGCTCAATCCGCGTTGTGATATCAAGTTCGCCCGTCGGGGCGAAAAAGCTAGGCTTCGGAAGCGACGACCGAGATCAGGGACTTGTTGTCCTTGCTCTCGAACTTCACCACACCATCAACGGTGGCGAACAGCGTATGATCACGACCGGCCTGAACATTCTCGCCCGGGTAGAACTTGTTGCCGCGCTGACGCACCAGAATGCTTCCAGCCGAGACCACCTGTCCTCCGTAACGCTTCACACCCAGGCGCTTGGCGTTGGAATCACGACCGTTCTTGGTGGAGCCCATCCCTTTTTTGTGGGCGAATCGCGTTAAGTCCATCCAAATCATCGTAGAAACTCTTTCCTTGGTTTTGACGTAGGTCGCATATTATAACGATCTCGATCATGAATGCAACCCTTAGGCCTACATTTCGTACTTCTCCCGCGAGGATGTGCCCTCAAGGCACCGCTTTCGCGTTGTTATACCTCGCTGATGTATGGTTCAATACACCTCACTCGGTGCTCCTAGCGATAGCGATTCCTCGAAACCACATCCTCGCGGGAGAAGTACGAAATATAAGCCTGGTGCTACAGCTTCTTAAACCCGGTCAAAAGAAAGACAAAGGCGACCCAAAGCCCCTTCATGTTGCGATAAAAGCCGATCAAGATGGCCGTCGTGAGGAAGAAAAAGAAAAACAGAAGCTGATAGGCGGTCCAATCGGTGTAGCTATAGGCCGCGACCAGGCCGATCAGAGCCGGTATCAAAGTTAAAAAATATCCAACCGCGATGACTCCCAACTCATCCCCCGAGTGAGGCTGGAGTTTCACCTTGCAGTGAGAACAACGTTTACGAATTCCGAAAAAGCTTTCGAACATAGAGCCCTTTTCACAGCGCGGGCAGATGGTTCGCCATCCCAGCCAAAGCTTCTTAAGCCACCACATAAGGATTCCGCCGCTTCCGCCAGGCTTTCGGGGGATTTCAATTTCCGTGTCTAACATATCCGCTCTTTCACTAAGAATAGATGAGAATCTTTACCAACCTCGGCCGGAAACCAACCCTCACAGGAACACCCCTTTCGACGGTGAAACGGGGCATCCAAGCTGCTAGGAAGTGTCACGCCATGGATCAGATCGTTAAAGCCCTCGGCATCATTAATAGTTTTCGAGTAGAAGAGCTCAGCGGGGCGGTCAATCCCACCTCGGGCGCGCGCTTAAATTTTGACGCCCAACTTCAAGGCCTGAGACTCACCGCGGCCGATGGAACCGATCCCGGAATCTCGATCAGTTGTCAGGGATTCGGAGCGCGTAATCTCTCTCTTCCCACTCCCAACGATCCTTCCATCGCCGTCGACTCCTACGCACGCTCGCTGCGCGTCGATCTCGACGACCGTTTTTTTGCCCGAGCCGCGATCTTCGCCAAAGACCCGGTGGTGGCCGACATGCACAACGCCATCAATCGAGTGGAAATGAGTCAGGTGGAAACTCAAATCCGGTTGACTCCCACCAAAGTCGCCCATCTGGACGTCGACCTGGAACAACTGACCTTACAACACGACCAGGAAGAGCTGATTCGCATTCTTGATCTGTCCTTGTCCGTTCTCGATTACGATACCAAGAAGCCTCCAGCAGTGGCTCAACGAGAGGCCGTCATTGTCCTTCGCAAGATGCGCCTCGAGATCGAGCAACGCTTCTTTGAACGTATTCTGGTCGCTGCCCGCAAGAAGATTCCGCCCATGGTCTCAAAACTCGACATCGAGCTACCTGGACCGGTGATGGTGGTGGACGCCAACGTTAAGATCAAAATCCCCATCTCCTTTAAAGTCGATCTTCGTCTGGAGACGGAAAACGACATGTTCGGGATCTTCTTCGACCGTTTCTATGTGCCGGGCACCAACATGAGGCTTCCCGGCTTCACCAGGAACGTGTTGCTCGGACTGATCAAAACCTTTGCTGAGGACAAGCTTCAAGGTCTGGTCGAAATCTCCAACGAATCGATGCGAATCAATCCTTGGAGCAAAATTCCACTCAACCTGATCAAGAAAGTCAAAAGCTTTGCCGTGGAACAGCGACGAATCGTGTTGGAATTCGAACTATCGGCGGGCGACCAACCTTTGAGGGCTCATGAACACGCTCAAGGAATGAACTTAGCCAGCGTCGGCACTAGCCCCGCTACCTTAGCGCCTGGGCCCGCTCTCGGATAGAAAGAAGACGACAATGGCAATGCTCCTAGAAGACTCTTCTCCTCCACGCTGGGCCCGCCTTTTCGCCGGCCTGCTCCTTGGTGGAGTCACCGTCGCGGTCGCGCTCGCCGCCCTTCGCTCATCTCGCCAGACGAATGAAGAATCGACTATTGGTCCCTCCGAAGCGGCCAAAACTTTGATCCCGGCTCCTTCCAATCCGCCGATACCCGAACCGAATTGGACCTCAGGCGAAGTCTCATTAAAAGTAGACGGGATCGAAATTTTTGGTCTGACCCACGTGGGAAAAGCTCGAAGCGCCAATCAGGACACCTTTCGGCTTTATCCTTTGCCGGAGCTAGGCTCCGACTACGCCTTGCTTTTGGTTTGCGACGGAATGGGTGGACACGCCGGAGGCGAGGTCGCTTCCGAAATCGCCGCGAACCTGATTTCGGGAGTCGTCAATCGCCAACGTTCCAATCAGCCTGAAAATCTCTATGAATGCTTACGCGAGGCCTTGCACCGCGCCGATGCCGCGATCGAGCAGAGGGCCAGTAAGGAACGGAAACTCACGGGGATGGGAACGACCGCCGTCGCCGCGGTCGTTTGCATGGAAGGGTTCGTTCACTGTTACATCGGCGATTCGCGCCTTTACCAGGTAGAGGGCCATGAGATCACCTATATGACTCGTGACCACTCAGTGGTTCGCCTTCTTCTAGAAGAGGGGATCATCTCTGAGGCTGAAGCCAAGGAGCACCCCTTTCGCAGCCAGTTAACCTCGAGCCTAGGCGGCGGTAAGGACGCCAACCACCTGACGGTGGAACCAAAGTGGCGCGAGGACAGGGCTCCCTATCGAAGCTGGGGCGAGGGAAGCTCTATTCTTCTTTGCAGCGACGGCCTAAATTCGGAGATCTCCAATGACGAAATCGAATCGACCCTGGCTAGCAGCCGAGACGCCACCAGCGCCGCTCGACGACTGCTACAGAAGACGCTCGACACCGAGGCCAGAGACAATGTGACCATTATCGTGGCCCGGCGGGTCTAACCTTTCGAAATCAGTCGTTGATTCGGGCGGGATCCAAAACTCCGATGTAAGGCAAATTCCGGTAAAAAGACAGATAGTCCAGTCCGTAGCCCACGACGAAGTGGTCCTCGATGGTAAAGCCGAGGTAATCGATCACGATATCGGTCTTGCGACGCGCCGACTTCGACAACAAAGAACAGATCTTCAACGACTTCGGCTCTCTCATCAACAGGCTACGGCGCAGATAGTCCAGCGTAAGCCCGGTGTCGACGATATCCTCGACGATCAATACGTGACGGCCGCGGATACTCTCTTCCATATCCTTGACCATCTTCACCACTCCGCTCGACTTGGTCGCTTCTCCGTAAGAGGAAATGCTGATAAAATCGACCGCGACCCTGCTGGACATATTCTGCATCAGGTCTGAGGTAAACAAAAATGCGCCCTTGAGGACGCAAATCAGGACAATCTCTTCGCCCGCGTAGTCGCGGTCAAGCTCGGCGGCAAGCTGTGCTATCCGTTCTTGGATGGCGGCTTCGTCAAGAAGAATTTGAGATAGCTCTTGAGGTATGTTCTCGGTATGCGGCATGCCCGGCGCATTTGCGGGGATCAGAGTGAATCCTGCCAGCTCGCCTCGAAGTTCCCATTGTGACGGTAGCTTCGACCACAATGTGGCCCAGACTGCGCTAACCTATCCTGCATTGATCGTAGTTTTCCAGAATGTTCTTAGCCGGCGGGGGTTAGAAGCGCGACCAGACTCGACTCGGAAAGCGCGATAAAAGAGAGGCTCACCAGGGCTATTCGCCAGAGCTTATCCTTTTTGGAAGTCATCTGAAGAGCTCCTATCAAGAGCAACATGGAGACGGACTGCAACATCAGCATTTGGATCTCGGTCGGTCCAAATTTCATATTGGCGATCGCGCCGACCGAACTGTAGACCCACAAGCAACCCACAAAAACGCAGAACAACAAAAAGTTCAGCAGCGAGATGAATGGGGCTGTCCGGTAACGCACACGCTGGGGTTCCCCCTGCATGTCGTCACTCCTACCAGAAATAGAAAATTTTTCACTTTTCAATTCGGTAAAATCGCTACCGCCATACCGGGAGATCCAGGTCTCAGGCCGATCAGGGAGCACCCTCATGCGACGGCTTCTCAAAGCGCCTTTTAGCGTACTCGGCCGGGCTTGCCGACAGAGCCGCCGCGCCCGTGGAGCGCACCGACTCGAAAAGGTCGGCTTCTTCATTTTGTCCCACCCGAAAGTGGAATCCATCAGCATCACGGTGCAACTTACCCAGGCCATCCCCTTCGCCGGGCCTGTTATCCACGTAGGTGTCAAAAAATCCGCCAAGGACATTGGTCAGAGTGGACGGAGGGCGCAGGCTGCGATTGATCAGCGCGTCGCCCTTTTCCTTACTAAGAACCGGCATTCCAAGCTCTTTGGCATGAATCAGCCCCTTGAGGGAAAAATCCTCATGACTCCCTTGTAGTGCGGGGAGCGACTGTTGCTTTTCGGTGGCCAGATTGAAAGCCATCACAACACGCTTGGCTCCATGGGCCTTCATGGCTTGAAGGTAGCCATCCATCTGAGGCATGAACTTTCCGTAGAGCTCTCGATTATGGGCGTCGATCAGGTCTAAATTGCCGGTATCGAAGTTGAGAGTATCGAGACTCACCCATTCTCCGGTTTGCGGATCGCGCGTCCTGGTGTGCGAAGGGAGCACGACCAACGCTCGCTCTCCTCCATCATCGGCAGCCGAACTCGTGGAGAGATTATCAACCACGCCGCCGTCAACCATCTGAAGCCTGGCCCTTTTGGTCTCTCCGTTCTCTCCCGGCTGAGCCACTAATATCTGGGGCGCTTGAAAGAATCCGGGTACCGCCGCTGAAGCGACCAGCGCGCCCACCACATCGACATTGGGCGTCTTATCAGTGCTCCAAGTCATGCGTCCATCCCCATCGAGGCATTCGCGAAGCGGATGGTCTTCCGGCATGTCGGAGTTGACCAGCGTGGTCACGACCTTGAGCTTGTGCGGCAGGTCCCGAAAGAGAATGGGACGTCCCTCGATGCCGAGCTTATCGGAAAGAAGCTTGGAAAAGGTCTGATACATCTTCTGAGTGGAAAAGAGACCGTTACGATCGATACCTCGAACTTTCGGGTCGACTCCTCCCATCATCCAGACACCGTCACCGTTGAACGAGGTGAAGTCCACCGACTCCAAAACCCGACGCAACTCATCAGGCTTATAGCCCGCGGCCAGGAGAACCGCCATCAAGGTTCCGGCTGAAGTACCCACGAGTTCATCAATCTCATAACCATGAGGCGAGCCGACGAAAGCGTTCTCAAATTGCTTGAGGCACTCCACGTAGGCGAAACCTCGGCCACCGCCACCTTCAAAAACCTGGCTCATCTTCAGAGGATTCGGATCATTGGGGTTACCCAGGCGCACCGAGGTTTGAGCCAGTTGGCGAAGCGGTGACACGGCGACACCGGAGGCCGGAGGAATAAAGAACTCGCTGACTCCAAGAGGCTGCCTTTCGAAATCGCCCTGAAGCCGCGTCATAATCTGATCGACTTCACCGTAGCGATGCTCCATGTCAAAAAGAAAGCTCAGAAGCTGACCGTGGCGACGCGCCTCCATTGACTGTGGATCTCGAGGTTTGAGATCGGCGAAATCTCGAAGCGCTTTGAGACCACGTCGCAACTCGACTCTGGAGACCGTACCATCAAGGACCTTCGAGACATCGAGCCCCTCGTAGCTGGAGCCGAGGATATCCCTGAGTCGCTGCTCGCGAGACTCGATCCGTGGAGACTCCCGTTTAGCTCCGTCTTTAATCGCCTGGAGCAGTTCGCGACGTTCGGCTATCCCGAGGCCGTCAAGACTGTGGTCGAGAGTGTCCTTAAGAGCTGAGGAACGATCGTAAGGTCGCTTGCGCTGCTGAAGGTCATGGCGTCCTCCGATCTCGTCAAGAACGGGAGCATCCGAAGGAGAAACCTGGTCAAATCCGGCGCTTCCCGGCTCTTTAAGGTTCCATTGTAAAAAGGCCTCGGGTAGCGGACGGGTCAATCCCCGTCGCGTCTCACGAGGGATCTCTCGGAGAAGCTTGACCCAATGAGTCTGCACACCGGTGAGGACATCACGGTCGAGCGAGGCCAGGGTGTCGATCCAGGCCGCCTCGCCTTTCTTTTCTCTCACCTTAGCGATCTCTACGGGAATCTCTCGAGTCTTCTCCAGAGCAGGCCATGGTCCAATACCGTCTTGACCGTCAAGCCAGGGAGGCGTGAGAATCTCTTTGAATCCCTCGATTTTTTTGGCGAGTTTAGGGTCCTTCTCCGCGAAATACGGCAACAGCTCGGTGGAGGTTGCTTCAAGCCGGCTCTGCAGCCACTGAAAGTACATCCCCGTGTCGGCGAAACCGTCGCCCAAGGAGTTGTTCCTCTCACCCAGTGAAGCCAGCGTTCGCTTGGCCACGAACTCGGTTCCGGTAAAGGTGCTAAAATCGCCATCGACATCGACAAAGACCGGCAAGAGTCCCTTCTTCGACTCGACCTCCAGCTGATTCCAGATCAGGCTACGTTGATCGATATCCGGAAAAGGATTGGTGATCGGGCGGTCGGGAGAATTCCACAGAGCCGTCACCGAATCGGCCTGGGCTTGAAGCTTTTCTCCCAAAAAGACAAATGCGGGGCGAGGTTCACCCGGCTTGCGAAAAGGTCCCTTGGCCAGCTCCTGCAAGTAGGGAGCGACCGTCTTACCGCCGTCATCTTCTTTCTTGACCGGCTCCATGGAGCGATAAAAGTGCTCTTCCACCGCGAGTAGGTCGCTCGGAGACAGCCCCTGTGACGCCTCCGTGGGGCCCGAAACCTCGGCCAGCAGAGTTCCGAGACTGTTCACGTAGGCTTCGGGTCGACGTTCCCGCAACCAGTCCAGAGGGGCTAGCGCCGGTTTGCCGGTCCACTTGGATTCGATATCGGCCATAGCTTTGGCCAATACGGTGTGCCCAAGGGTGGGGCCGACCGCGAGAGCTATGCGAACCCCGGAAGCCCATCCCGAGAGAGTCTTACCTATTCTCTGGAAGAAGTTGGGCTTTTTCACCCCGGCCAGAGCGCGCAGGTCCTTAAGGCTCAGGGCGTCGAGCTCGATGATGGAGCTCTTCTGAAAAATCGGTGTGTCGACGACCTCAAGCGCCGCATCTTCCTCTGGCCTGGGTCCGGAGAGCGGTCGTGCTGCCTGCTTCGCGGGAATATTGGAGTGCCCGAGTTTATCGATCATGCACAAACTCCAGCCATCCGGCTCGACTCCATCTCCCTATCCAACACACACATCCACATCTACACTATAGCCGTACAATATTTGCCGATCGTTACAAAACTGCAAACAGAGAACCGAGAAAGAGTTCTTCTCCGTTCAATTTTGAAATGCCTGGAAGATTACCGGCTCTAACGCCCTCTGGAATGTTAAATAATGGACACGCCTCACTGCACCCTCCTAAAGCGTGGGCGGCGCGTCCCCTCGAAGTGCACTCAGCGCGTCCTCCCGAAGTGCACTCGACGCGCCCTCTCCAATAGGCGTGCCACCCAATGCATCAACCGTCCAGGAAAGGTTCGAGGACTCTACGTCAAGGATAAGTCTTCGCTCCGCGAAAACCGACTTCGTTTCACGTCGCGCCGGGCTGCTCGTAGGTCACCGTATCCAGGCGATTGTGATGAGTCGGGTATCCGAAAGCGCCACCACGAATCAAATGATAAGGACGTTGCGAGGTGGGCGGATCACCGACCCACTCAAAAACATTTCCCACCAGGTTCAAAGCACCATACGGAGAGGCTCCGTCGGGGTTATCCGTCACCGCGACGAGTTCGCCCCACCCACATTTATGGTCCTTAGACTTGTGATCCGCTGGAGTTCCCACGTGGGCTCGCCCCTGGAAGTTCGCGTCATTTCCCCAAGGATAGATTCGTCCGTCCATCCCCCTTCCCGCTTTCTCCCATTCGAGCGAGGTAGGTAACCGTTTGCCCATCCGAGAAAGCACGTCCACCGCCTGGTTCCAAGAAAGCTCTACCGCCGGCTTGTCCTCACTGCCTGGAATAACAGTAAACTCAGGCCAAACCTTCTTGACCTGAGCGTTACTAATTTCCGTACGGTCAATAAAGAAGGGCCCCAAATAGACCTCACGCAAAGGCCCGACATCGGGGTCTGAGGCGTATTTGTTCGAGCCAGTCAAGAACTTGCCACCAGGCACATACACCATCCCTTCGGGAGGGATAACTTCATCAGCCGCCGGAGAAGAGGGCTGGCAAGCCGCGGCCAAGAGAGGGCCGGCTAGAAATGTCAGTGCCACTAAGCCGCGCTGAAACCTTTGAGAGGATGTCACGGAAAGTGGAGTTCGACGATTGTGCCATGAGTCTTGCCGGTGGGCCAAGTTTAGGACTCTACATGCACTTCCCCTATTGCCGCCATCGCTGTAGCTACTGCGACTTCAATGCGCATGTCACCACCGGCGACAGGAACACGGCTTACGCGGAATATCATCAGGCCTTGATGGCGGACATCGCCATCTTGCCCAAAGCGAGAATTCGCACCGTGTTCTGGGGCGGAGGAACCCCTTCCCTAATGCCCCTTCAATATCTCCTTGAGGCGATGAGGGCCCTCGACCAGAAAATGGTATGGACCGAGGACCTGGAGAACACTCTGGAGGTCAATCCTGGAACCATGGATCGGAAAGCCTTCAGGGCATTACGAGACAACGGGTGGAATCGGCTCTCGATAGGAGCTCAAGCCTTCCAGCCTCATCTTCTAGAGCTTGTCGGGAGAGCTCACAGCGCCGAGGAGATCGAATCGACTTTCAGAGACGCGCGTCAAGCTGGATTTGACAACCTTTCTCTCGATCTGATCTACGGTTTCCCCCAGCAAACCTTGGAGCACTGGAAAGAAACTCTGCGTAGGGCGCTCGCTCTCGGACCGGAGCATCTCTCGGTCTACTGTTTGACCATTGAGCCCTCGACTCGTCTGGAAAAACAGCTAGCTCTTGGAGAACTCCAGTTGCCTGACGAAGAGGTTCGTGAAGCAATGGACGACCTGGCGATCGAGCTACTAGAAGCGGAGGGCTTTTATCGCTACGAAGTAAGCAATTGGTCGCTCCCAGGCAAAGAAAGTCAACACAACCGCCTCTACTGGACCAACGTGGGATACCTCGGTGCGGGCTGTGGAGCCGTCTCCTACTATAATGGATGGCGTCAGGAGCGGATCAAACCACCGGCTTACTATCAGAAGGCTTTAGAACAAGGGCGCTCGCCCATCATCTATGCTGAACGTAGGGATCTGGACGGAGCTCTCAAGGACAATTTGATGATGGGACTTCGTGTCGCCGACGGCGTATCCCTCAGTACTCTCCAAAAGCAGTTCCCTGGTCTCGAAGGCGAGCAGATTGAGGCCTTTTTTCAGACCCTTCCGCCGACCTGGTGGAAAAGGAACGGCGAGCGCTTCTGGCTGACTCGCCAGGGATGGGATTTTCATTCAGAAGTCGCCATGAAGCTCATGGATGTGCTTTTTGAGTTCCCTCCTTCCTTGCATTGATTGAGTTCACCACGCGAACTTCGGTTCGACGTGCGGAGCGCATTCCAAGCTGATCCGTGACTCGCATCTCAACCAAGCTCTGTCTGCCTGCAACTGGAAGCGCGGCACGCTTTCCAACTGGAAACTCGACGCGCACTTCAACTGGGTGCCCTGCCTGCACTCCGAACAGACACCTGCGCTCGCTTCGACTCAGAACATCGCACCCGGCCGAAGAGAGCACAAGCTTTCGCTAGGCTGCCAGAAAGTTTGCCTGTTCTACCTTAACGGCGGGAATTCGCTGAACGGGCAGACCGATAGCGACCTCGCGAACAGTGTCAAATTGAAAGTCGTGGCCTCCACCATCTATTTCAACGACGGTCCAACCTCGTTTTCCGTTCCATTGGAGCGCGTCGACCGTGTAGACACGGGGAGTTTCAAACGATACTTGAAAAAAGTAGAAGTCTTTCCCTTTTATCAAGCATGGACTAGGACGGTGCCCCACTGGTAATTTTAGCTCAGGCTCCACGATTGGACGAGGGGTTGGTACTCCCAACCAGGCTGGTGCCACCAGGGAGGGCTCAGCACCATCGGCCAACAGATGTAGCACGAATAGGACCTCAGCATAAGAGTCAAAGGCGATACGATCGCAAAGAAAATCGCAAAGCGCGAAATCCGGTCGCGCTGATATCGTTGAAGCCAACCGTGCGACAAGCTGGGGACAGCGCTGGCCAGCGGCGTGAAAGCGGATGAATGAATGTCGATCCTGATTTGGAAAATACGGCAGAGGAGTAGGAGCGCCACGCCGCCCTCGACAGAGTAAAGTCTGGAGAGCTCGAGCCGGCTTGAGTGGTCCTTGCAAAATACCGAGCAGTGACTCCATCCGGCAGATCTCGTCGTGAGTCGGTCGATATCTTCCACGCTCGATGGCATTCCAGCGCTGTCGAGGTATCTGGGTCAGTTCAGCAGCTTGCTGCTGGGTCAAGCCGGCTTTGCGGCGTCGCGATTCCAAATTGTATGTGAAAGGCACGTTTATCATGTGTATAGCCTGCAACACATGAATTTCCGGTCCGTTACGAAGTGATTGCCGAGTCGTTTCAATCTTATGAAATAAACATTAACACGCTCAAGATAGACCCTCCAGATGGCCGCCGCGTTCACTTCAACCCAACGCCCTGTGTGCAATTCACCCGGCCGCGCCGCGCTCTCTCCAACCCAGCGCCCCGCGCACACTCCAACCGGACGCCTCGTGTGCACTCCAACCAGACGCCCCGCGCCTTCAACCCGGCGCCCCGTGTGCACTCCAACCAGGTGCCCCATGACTACTATTCGGGCGAAAACTGAGCCCATTCACGCAGTAGCGAGGCCTCTCGCGCCGGCGTCAAACCCGCTTTGAGTTGGCGCTCGCCGGGTTCGGATCGATACCAGGCCAGGGAGTCCTGGACGGTCAGGGCCATCGGACGAAAGGTCAAGCCGGCTTTGACGGCGCGACTTATGTCAATGGTGGTGAGGCCGGAGATCTCTGAACCCGGAGGTACCCAAAGCGGCATGTCTCCCCAGGGAGTGATGCCCTTTTTCTGCAAGAAGTCAGCCGGAACCCAGGAGAAGGTGGCGTCGGAATTGACCGTGCCCTTAACTCCTTCGAGGAAGTCGCCGATGGTTAACGGTTGGCGTGGCCCAGTTACGTTGTAGACGCCGTAGTGCTTGTCTTCCAGAGCCGTGATCATCCAATGAGCCAGGTCGCGGGCGTCGATGCACTGGATCGGATCGGTGGGCTTGCCGGGGGCAAGGACCGTGCCTCCGTCGTGGACGCGAACGGGCCAGTAAGTGAAACGATCGGTAGGGTCTCCAGGACCGACGATAAGTCCCGCTCGGACGATGGTACTCGTCTGAGGAAAAGCTTCACGGGTCTTGGCTTCACACAGCGCCTTCACTCCTCCGTAGTTGTCGGAGGTAAGTTCCTGGGCTTGGGCTTCGTCGATCTGTTGAAGGGGAGCAGTCTCTTTAAGTCCGACCACCGAGGGGTCGGCGTAGGCGGAGATGGACGAGACATACATGTAATGGCCGACGTTGCCTTTGAGTATCGCGGCTGCGCTGGTGACCCAGCGTGGCACGTTGCCCGAATTATCGATCACGGCATCCCACTGGCGACCCTTGAGAGAGGAGAGGTCTCCATCGCGATCACCGGTCAGATTCTCGACCTGAGGAAAGAGACCGGGATGAGTCTGGCCACGATTGAACAGAGTGACCTGATGACCACGCCCCAGAGCTGTCTCCACCTGATGAGGGCCGGTAAAGCCGGTTCCCCCCAGAATCAGAATCTTGAGCGGCTGCTTGGCCAGAGCCAGTCGCGGGCCGGCCATCAAGGTCGCGGTGGTAGCGGCGGCCAGACCTAGAAAGCGGCGGCGAGATAAGAGACTATACTTGAGAAACTTCATACGGCTCCCTTTTACCCGTCCCCTATGTCCTCCTCGTTTGGCGGGACTGTCTCTACCCTCGGACGAACGCCGGACTATGACGATAGCGCCCTGCAAATTCTCCTTCCGAGTCCCCTCGACCACGGCCAATCTCGGACCGGGCTTTGACTGCCTGGGGCTGGCACTCGAGCAAGAGAACACCTGGACTTTGGAAGTCACTCCGGAAGAGCCGGTGGGTCGCTGCCGCGTTGTCGCCACGACGGGCGAAGGGCAGCGAACGCTTCCCAGGGACGAGGCTCATCACTTCTTTTCTTCCTGGCGCACACTAAATGAGAAAGGGTGCGGCCCCGATCTTTTCGAGCGACTGCGCGAGTCGCGTTTAGGAGTTCGCTTGACCGCGCACAACGAGACTCCATTGGCTCGCGGTCTCGGTTCTAGCGCCGCGGTTCGAGTGGCGAGCGCCGAAGCCTATCGACGCCTGGCCGGAGATGTTCGCTTAGAAGCCTGGCAGCTAGGCTCGGTCATCGAAGGGCATCCCGACAACGCCGCGCCCGCGGGACTAGGCGGCTTGATCAGCGGTCTCTTGGACAACGAGGGGATCTGGAGAGCGCTTCCCCAGGAGATCCATCCCTGTTGGCAGGTGGTCGTGGCGATTCCCGCGTTCTCTCTTCTGACTTCGGAAGCTCGGAAGGTTCTTCCCAAAAAGTACGACAAATCCGCCGCGATTTACAATCTGGCACGTCTTCCTTACCTCATCGAGGGGCTTCGCCGGGGGGATAGCGAGTTGCTACGCTGGGGCTGTGACGACCGCTGGCATCAACCTTATCGGGCCGGCCTCATCCCTGGCTTTCATCGGGTGGTGGAGGCCGGCCTGTCGGCAGGTGGGGCGGCCGTCTACCTGTCAGGCGCGGGCCCCACGATGGCGGCCTTCGTGGACCGCCGGGAGGATTGCTCAGAAAGAGTAGGAGAAGCCATGAGTTCCGCTTTCTCCGACAGCGGCGTGACCGCTTCGGCCTTGGTCCTAGAGGTCGACCACGCCGGTCTCAAACTACTTGAGGCTCAGCCTGGGTAAATTCTTGACAGAACTTGGCGAGCGTTTCGTGCTGGCGTGGCGGGAATGCTCCTCTTCCAAAGTGACGTTGCTCCTGTCGGGAGGAGGAGATTCCGTCGCGCTCTTTTTCTTGTTGCGGAAGGCGGAGATCGAATTTTCTTGTCTGCACTTTGTTCACGGCGATTCCGATTTTCAGCTTCAGGCCCACGATTTCTGTCGGAATTTGTGCGCGCGGTTTGACCTATCGCTACGAGTTGAAGAAATTCGATTGGAAGGAGGGTCGTTCTCCTGGGAGGCTGAGTCGAGGCGGCTTCGTTACGGTCGTGTGGATTCGCTGGAAGGAACGTTTGTGACCGCCCATACCGCTGACGACCAAGCCGAAACTGTAGTAATGAGACTACTCGACGGCTCTGGCCTGGCCGGCCTTGCCGGAGTGCGGTGCTGGAGAGGTTCGGTTTTTCGACCTCTTTTACGTTTTCGGAGAAGCGAGTTACGAGAGTTCTTGCGGGAGCAAGGGGAGAGATGGCTTGAGGACCCAACGAACCTCGACGGCAACGACCGAGCGCGATTGCGCGCCCGTGTGATGCCGGTTCTGGAGTCCGTACGGCCGAGCTTGGTGGATATCTTGGGGCGGACGGCCTCGGAACTCGCGTTAGACGAGGATGGGCTGCGGGGGGAGGCGGAGCGCTTCTTGCGAGAGCGCACTTTGGAGAGAGACCACTGGAAGCTAGCTGATGTACGCGGACTTCATCCCTCGGTGCGCCATCGCTTTCTTCGGAGTCTTTGGCGCCGGACGGCTCCGGGAGCGCGGCCGCTCGGTGGCATTTTCCGCGATGCGGAGAAATTAATGACGGATGGAGGAGACGATCGAGGAGTGCTCTTCGGCGATGTTCGTTTGCGAGTTTTGGGCGAGTATCTCTGGCTGGAGCCTCTTGGTCTCCCGGAGCCTAGGGAAGTCACGATCCCAGCGAATCTGCGTCAACCCCTATTGGGGGAGGGATGGACCGTTCTTCCCCTTGGCACCGGCGAAATTCCTGGAGGTGTTAGTTTAGCTCTTCCGGGGAAAGTCTTTGAGTCGGGTGTGGTATACGCGGTCCGAACGCGCCGCCCGGGAGACCGATTCCAAGGTAAGGAGCTCAAGAAGCTACTGGCGGGGTTGGGCCATCCTCCCTGGGTGCGTGACCGCTGGCCGCTACTGATCGCGGATGGTGAGATCGTCGCGGTTCCGGGTCTTGCCACGGATGCCGGGACAGGCCAGGGCTGCCTGGACTTCGATCCTTGGCGCTTCCGATGGCAACTCGAAGGATGAAGATGTCGCCAAGAGGGAGAAGAGGGTCGATAAGAAACTTTGCCTGCCGTTCGCGGTCATAGCCTCGAGAATTTCACGTCCCGCCAGCGATTCGGCGAAGAGGAGAAAACAATATGCACAGGGTGCTTCGGCATCTGGTGATCCTTGCCCTGATCACCGTCGGTCTTTTGGTGGTGGTCCACAGTGTGCAAAAGGACACCGCGCCTAAGGCTATCAAATACAGCGAGTTCCTTCAATTGATGGACTCTGGCTCGGTGGCCGAAGTGGTGATCGAAGGCTCTGGAACGAAGCTGACCGGGACTTACAAAAATCCTGAGAAGGGTAAGCCGGCGAAGTTTTACACGAACTTCCGCCCCGGCATGGAGCCCTCGCCCGAACAGGAGGTGAGCGTTCGAGGCGTGCCCTTGACGATCAAGGACGCCAATCAAAATGCCATCTGGAGCCAGTTGCTGCAGATCATCCCCCTGATTCTCATTATGGTGATTTTTCTTGTCCTTATCATGAGACAGGCGCAGTCTCAGGGAGGCCAGGCATTCTCCTTCGGGCGCAGCCGGCACAAGTTGGTTTCCGACCATCGGGTCAAGGTGACCTTCGACGATGTCGAGGGTGTCAGCGAAGCTAAGCAAGAGTTGGCCGAGGTTGTCGACTATCTCAAATTTCCCAAGAAGTATCAAAAGGTCGGAGCGCGTATTCCCAAGGGCGTACTTTTGGTCGGCGCCCCAGGAACCGGTAAGACGTTGCTAGGCCGAGCTGTGGCCGGTGAAGCCGGAGTGCCCTTCTACTACATCAGCGGTTCGGATTTTGTCGAGATGTTCGTCGGCGTGGGCGCCTCGCGCGTTCGCGATCTCTTCGAGCAGGCCAAGAAAACTTCGCCCTGTATCGTCTTTGTTGACGAGATCGATGCGGTCGGTCGTCAGCGTGGCACCGGTTTGGGTGGTGGGCACGACGAGCGTGAACAAACCTTGAATCAGCTCTTGGTGGAGATGGACGGCTTTGACGCCAATCAGAATGTCATCGTCATCGCGGCCACCAATCGCCCCGACGTTTTGGATCCCGCGCTCTTGCGCCCGGGACGCTTCGATCGCCGGGTTATCGTGGACAAACCGGATATCGCCGGGCGTATCTCGATTCTCAAGGTGCACTCCAAGGGGAAACCGCTCGACGCCGAAATCGACGTCCGCAAACTGGCTCGCCGCACTCCCGGTTTCTCCGGCGCTGACTTAGAAAATCTGTTGAATGAAGCCGCTCTGCAGGCCGCCCGCTCGGGTCGCGATACCATCAATATGAATGACTGTGAGGAAGCGATCGACCGAGTCACCATGGGACCGGAGCGCAAGAGTCGCATCATCCCGGAGAAAGAGCGCGAGGTGACGGCGTATCACGAAGCTGGCCATGCCCTGGTGGCGCGTGCTATCCCCGAGGCTGACCCCGTGCGTAAAGTCACCATCCTTCCGCGCGGAATGGCGCTAGGTGTGACTTCGATGATCCCCGAGGAGGACCGCTACAACCACACTCGTGAGGAGATGATCGCCAACATCTGCGTTTTCATGGGTGGCCGGGCGGCGGAAGAGCTAACCTTTGGCGAGATTACGACGGGTGCCTCTAACGACATCGAGCGGGCCACTCAGATCGCGCGCGACATGGTGTGCCGCTACGGAATGAGTAAGGTGCTGGGTCCGGTCAATTTTTCGGGAAGCCGCTCTAACATGTTTCTGGGACGCGAGCTGGGTGAACAGCGCGACTTTTCCGAGGCTTTCTCTCGCCAGATCGACGAGGAAGTGCTCAGTCTGGTGAAGTCGCAGTACGAACGCGCTTACAAGATTCTTGAGGAGCAGCGAGCTAGACTCGATGAGTTCGCGACCGAACTGATCGCCGCGGAGGTGCTGGAAGATTCCGACCTCGATCGCATCCTCGGTCCGGCGCCTCGCAAACAGATGCGCGAGCAGCGCGAGGCCGAACGCGAGAAAGCGGTCGCAGCCCGCGACGCCGCGGCGGCTAAAGAAAAAGAAGAGCGGGGCGAAGAAGGCGCCTCCCTCAATCCCAGCGGCCTCTCCCCGAATCCCGCTTAGTAGCTAGTTGAAGTGCTTGCAGCATGCTCTTGAAGTGCGAGCAGCGCGGCTTCTTGAAGTACGTGCGGAACGGCACCTTGAAGTGCGCGCGGAGCGGCTCCTTGAAGTGCGCGCAACGCGGCACCTTGAAGTGCGCGCAACGCGGCTCCTTGAAGTGCGCGCAACGCGGCACCTTGAAGTGCGCGCAACGCGGCACCTTGAAGTGCAGGCGGAGCGGCTCCCTGAAGGGGACTACGCTCTATCCCTTGGCGATGAAGGCGGTCTGAGTGGCCAGATAAAGGGCGCGATCAAAGTCGATCTGGCCAGCTCCGATCTGCTCGACACTCCCCTTTACCGGAACGGCCGCCGAGCGCAGTAGACCTTCAATCTCGGCCACTCCGAGCTTCGGGTTGGCTTTGATCATGTCCGCTATCAGTCCGGTCGCCTGAGGGGCGGAAAATGACGTTCCGTTAGAGTACTCGTCTTTTTTCGGGTCAGAGGAAACGACCTCGACGTTGACGCCGTGCATAGCAAACTCCGCCCCGGCAAGAATCGAGGTGAAAGCCGCCGCCCTATCGTCGCGCACAGTAGCCGTCCCTCGACTGTCCGTGGCCCCTAAAATCGTGGCGTATTCATTGGCCAGTACGCTGCGGTAAGCGTTTGCCGGAGCCTTGATCCCGCTCTCTTCCCACTTACTGGCGACCCGGCCCAGGTTGCCCGCTGTCACCACGTGCACAATCCCGCGGTCGAAAGCTTTCTTGGAGGTTCGCAGGTAGGCCCGCTCGGCTCGCTCGATCTTCTCGCTCTCCTCGAAGGTCTTCTGGACCTCTTCTAGCAGCGTCTGAGCCACCGTGTCGGTTCGAGCGCGCAACGGTAGCCCCAAAGCCTCTTTAGTAGATAGCCGGAAGGCCTCATCTTTTTCCAGTTTCTCGATAAAAGGCCGGGCCACCCGGGCGGCGCACTGACTCTGAGACTGGTTGATAACACGAATCTTATTGTTCGGGTCGGCCAGAATCGTTTCCACATTTCCCTGAGTCGCCCTCAAGAAGCCTGTCACGGTTTCTTCCGTAAAGGTCTTCAGGGTGCCTAGAAGTTGGTCCGGCTTGGCCGTGAAGACATCCTCTTCTCCTGTCTCACGCTCATAGCTGTTCTCGAAATTCTGAACGTCCTTGTCTTTAAGGCCGGTGGTCCCGAGCACGATCTTTTCCACGCTGTCTCCGTGCTGTGGCTTCTCACCCTTAGCCGCGAAATTGTCAAAAATGGCGACTCGGGGAGCGCGCTCTTTGGCCTCGGCGTAGCGAGAGATCGGTTGGGACCCTGCAATTCTCATAACGGGAGTATCCTCAACACCGGGTCAGAGCATGTTGCAAAATTGTTAAAGACTTTGCCAGGAGTCCTGAAAAAAAACTGAAATTTTGGCCCTGCCATGCCGCAAGGTCAACTCTGGAGCGCTATCAATATTTCGGAGGGACGTAAGGTTGAAGCGCTGGGACAACTCGCCGACGCGCTTTCCTCCACCGGCGTTAGCCTGGCCGACTGGTCAGCCGACGCCGACCATAACCGTTCCGTCTTTTCTCTGGTCGGAGATCAGCCTACGCTTTTAGTCGGACTTCGAGTGATCTTCGCCTGGGCCACGAAGCATATCGATCTCGGCTGCCACCAGGGACAACATCCTCGTCTCGGCGCTGTCGACGTGGTCCCCTTTGCCCCCTTGGGGAGCACCGACATGGAATACACCCGCCAAGCGGCCAGGGCATGCGCGACGGCGATCTCCGAGGAGTTCTCTCTCCCCATCTTTCTCTATCGTGAATCGAGTCCCGACAAAGCCCTACCCGTCACTCTCCCTTTCCTGAGAAGGGGAGGTTTGAATCGTCTCTCCCAGCGTTTAGCCGAGAAAGAGATCCAGCAGGACTTTGGGCCAAACACTCCCCATCCAACCCTGGGTGTATCCGTCTTTGGCGCCAGACCACCCCTGGTGGCCTACAACTGCGTTCTCGACACCAGCGATCTCGAGATTGGGAAAAAGGTCGCGGCTCGTGTACGAGAGTCGGGAGGTGGCCTGCCTGGGCTTCAAGCTCTCGCCTTTCCGTTGGCAGCTCGCGCCGGAGCCGTCCAGATCTCGATGAACCTCCTCGAGCCGGCCAAGACTCCCCCACACCTGGCCTACCTCAAAGTCGATCAAGTGGCCGCCGAATACGGAGCCAATGTCGTTTCAAGTGAACTCATCGGTCTGGTCCCTGAAGAAGCTCTCCGAGAAGCCTTTCGCCATTTCCTCAAACTTGACCAGTTGCGACCCAATCAGATCGCCGAACGAAACCTTTGCAAGGAGAGACAAGAAAGATGCTAAGAGCCGACCTGATCGTGGCCGCCGACCAGGTGGTCACCTGCGCCGGGGGCTCCCGCCCTAAGACTAAAGACCAGGCTGGTGAGGTGGGGATCATCCCCGCCGGCGCCGTGGTCTTGGAAGACGGAAAGATCAGTGAGGTGGGAGCTCTAGAGGAGATCCTCACACGCTGGACCGGAGATCGCTTACAACTTCCCAACAGCTGTTTGATACCCGGCCTAGTGGATCCTCACTGCCATCCCCTTTGGGCCGGAGATCGCAAACACGAGTTTGTCCTTCGAGCTAGAGGCGCCAGCTACGAGGAGATCCACGCCGCCGGTGGCGGCATCGCACATACCGTGGGCGCCACTCGACTAGCTAGCGACGAAGATCTGCTCCAGCGAGCCGGCGCCATTTTGGAGCGAATGCTGGCCCACGGCACCACCACCCTGGAAGCCAAGAGCGGCTACGGTCTCTCCACCGAAGAGGAGCTACGGCAGCTTCGCTTGCTCGACAAGCTTTCCGAAAACTCGCCTCTTGATATCGTCCCCACCTGCCTCGGCGCGCACGCCTTTCCTCCCGAGTACGACAATGACCGAGCCGGTTACGTCAAAAGCATTACCGACGATCTGTTGCCCGCCGTCAAGAATCAAAATCTGGCCCGCTTCATCGACGTCTTCTGTGAACGGGGCGCCTTCACTCGGGAGGAATCCGAGCAGGTTCTCAAGCGGGCCAAAGAACTCGGATTCGGGCTGCGCATCCACGCCGAGGAGTTCAGCTACCTGGGCGGCTCACGAATGGCGGCGGAGCTCGGCGCGGCTAGCTGCGACCACCTCCAGCACCTCCCTGAGGCCGACTTCCATACCCTCAAGGCCAACGGCACCATCCCCGTGGTCATTCCCGGCACTTCGTTCTTCCTGGACCTCGATGTCTACGCTCCGGCCCGGGCGATGTGGGATGCCGGTCTGCCGGTAGCTCTGGGAACCGACTTTAACGCTGGCTCCTGTCTCTTGGAATCGATGCCGATGGCCATGTCGCTGGCCGTTCTGAAAATGAAGATGACCCCCGAGGAAGCCTTGACCGCCGCCACAGTGAACGCTGCCCACAGCTTGGGCCTGGGCGACAAGGTGGGCAGCTTGGAGCCCGGAAAGCAGGCCGACCTGTTGATTCTCGACGCACCCGACTTCCGTGACGCCATCTACCGCTTCGGCTCCAACCCGGTCCGCGCGGTGATCAAAAACGGAGTCGTCCTCAACACCATCCTCAGATCCCCGTTAGGAGCTCCCCTATGACCGAGTACTTCAAAATCTCCCAAGAAGTCCAGACCGCTCTGTCGGAAAAGTCCGCGGTGGTGGCCTTGGAAAGCTCGGTCTGGTGTCAAGGCCTACCGCGCCCCGTCAATTACGAAACAGCTTTAGAGATGGAAGCTCAAGTTCGCCTGGCCGGCGCCGTCCCGGCACTGTTCTGGACGGAAGCCGGAAAAGTGCGCTGCGGAGTCGAGGGCGACGATCTCGAGCGACTGTGCGCCGATACTAGCTCTATCAAAGTCGGAGCGGGAGACCTACCCGGCTCTCTGGCCAGCCAACGCCTCGGAGCCACCACCGTCTCGGCAACACTCGCTCTGGCGACCCGACTCGGCATCCCCACTTTCGCCACCGGAGGGATCGGTGGGGTACACCGCGGCTGGTCCGACGACCTCGACATCTCGGCCGATCTGCACCAACTGGCTCGGACCCGTTGTCTGACCGTCTGCGCGGGGGCCAAGTCGGTGCTCGACATCTCGACGACTCTAGAAAAACTCGAGAGTCTCTCAGTCCCGCTGATCACCTTCCGCACCGACAATTTTCCAGAATTCTATTCCTTGGGGAAAAAAGCGCCTTTCGGGACCCGTTTGGATGAAGCCAAAGAGGTAGCTCGGGCCGCCCGTTTGTCACTAGACCTTCTCCATCGAGCACCCTTAGTCGTTCAATCGGTGCCCGAGGAGTACGCTATCGCCAGCAAGACAGTGGAAGGCTGGGTGGTCTCGGGACTTGAGACCGCGCGAGAAAAAGGCGTCAGCGGTAAGGCTGTAACCCCCTTTCTTTTGAGCTTTCTGGCCGAACAGAGTTCCGGCCAGACGCTCGACGCCAATCGCGTTTTACTTCTCCACAACGCGCACCTGGCCGGACAGGTCGCCGTGGAGCTAGCTAAGGAGTCAGAATAATGGCCTCTCGTGACGACATCGTCAGCTTCCTGGATACCGTGCTCGCGGTGCGAGACGTTCCCGACCCTTACTGTCCCAACGGGCTGCAAGTGGAAGGAGCCGAGGAGGTTCAGGACGTGGGACTTGCCGTCGACGCCTGCCAACAGACCTTCGAGGCTCTCTCCGACTGCCAGATGATCCTGACCCACCACGGGCTGTTTTGGCCTTCCATCAAAAGCATTACGGGAGCCACTCGCAAATCTCTGGGGCTGCTTTTCGAAAACAACATCAGCCTCTACTCGGCCCATCTTCCGCTGGATGTCCACTCCGAGTTCGGAAACAATGTCTGCCTACTCCGCCGGCTCGGTTGGAAACCTACCGAAAGGTTTGATCAAGTCGGCTGGATCGGCGAGGGAAAAACCTCGACCGCTGACGATCTCGCTCGCGATCTGGAGGCTGTTCTAGCCGGACCCGTCCGACTGCTCAAATTCGGTGCTAGCACCATCCAGAGAGTGGCGCTCTCCTCTGGAGGAGGCTCTATCGGGCTACTCCATTCCGCCAAAGCGGCCGGAGTCGACATCCTGGTCACAGGAGAGGCCTCTCACCCGATCTATCATGCCGCACTTGAGCTCCAACTGTCGCTGATTCTGGCCGGTCACTATCACACCGAGACCTGGGGCGTGCAGGCCCTGGGTCCTCTCCTGCAGAGGGAGTTCGGTGTGAACACCCGCTTCGTCGACTTTCCGACCGGCTTCTAGAGAACGGCGCTCAGAGGATGAAAGGCCAAAAGGTTTAATTACCGCACAGAGGTGCTTTTCCGTTTTTTCCAATGGCTGCGAAACTTGCCTGGGGCTATGCTGACTTGGCCGGGTCGCCTCAGTCGTTGGACTATCCGTATGTTCTGGGCCTTCATGGCCTGGCTGCGCGAGCTACCTCACCGTATCAAGAACGCCGTCATTGCCTTCGCGCTCGCTCTCAAAGAGGCTTGTATAGCCATCTTTTTCACCATCGTCAACGGTATTGTCGCGGCCTATCAACGGTTCTCCGCTTGGATTGAGCGATTACTCTCTCCCCTGCTCAAGCTACTTCGAACCAAGCTTGACCCAAACCCGGCTCTGATCGCGGCCAATAAACTCAAACTCAAGAATCGAGGCCGCACGGTAGCCTTATTCAGCCGCCAGCTTTCCTCAATGACGATCGGTGGGGTTGGCTTGTTGCAATCGCTGGATGTCCTTTCCGAGCAGGCCGACGACACACGCATGGCTTACGTGTCGCGACAGCTGGCGACCAAGCTCGGCCAGGGCTACGCCTTCTCCAAAGCCGCCTCGGAGTACCCCCAAATCTTCCCACCCGTCTACTTTCATCTACTGCGCGCCGGCGAAAGTACCGGACGGCTGGTGGAAGTGATCACCCGCCTGGCCGATCTCCTCGAGCGTGAGGAGAACCTTCTCAAGCGTGTCAAAAGCGCAATCTCCTACCCTGCCTTCGTGCTTGTCTTAACCTCGATCATGACCCTTGGTCTGTTTTCCACTGTCCTGCCCGGTTTCGCCGAATTTTATAAAGACTTCAAAGTACCGCTGCCAGCCATCACCGCGCTCTTAATGAAAATGACCGAGTGGGTCCAGACCTGGTGGTTCTGGGTCCTGCTGGTTCTGAGCATCGTCGGGGTCTACAAGTTCGTCCAACACAGTTGGCAGATTCTTGAGCGTCGTCTGATCATGTTCAAGCTCATCACCTGGCTACCGCTGATGGGGCCTATCGTGCGTTACAGCTGTCTGGCTCGCTTCTGTTGGGTCATGGAACTGACGGTAGAGGCTGGTCTGGACGTGGTCCGTGCCGTCAATCTAGGCTGCCTGGCCTCAGGCAGTCCCATACTCGAGGTTGAAGCCAAACGACTCAGCCACGGCATCGCTGAAGGAGAACACCTCTCGGACCTGATGTACCAACGACCGGACATCCACCCCCACCTCCTTCAGCAGATGGTCATGATGGGAGAGGAGACCAGTCAAAATTCTGAAGCCTTTGGTCGATCCGCGAGTTGGTTCGAGCAAGAAGTCGAAGGCCGAATCCAGAATTTTCAGGCCGCCCTCGAACCCATTTTGATGGGACTCATCTCTTTTGTGGTGGGGGTCATCGTCATGTCCGTCTTCCTTCCTCTCTATGGACTCCTGGACAAACTTGGTGTCTAATGATTCTTATGCTATGATCAGACGTATGTCTCGCGGACAAAAGAGTGGCGCTTTCAGTCTTCTTGAGGCCGTGATTGCTGTCTTTTTGCTCAGCTACGCGGCGTTATCCGTCCTTTCACTGACCCAATCCGGTTTTGTAGCCCAAAAGAGGAATCAGGAGATCGCCAAAGCCAACTTAGTGGCCCAGTCCGTGATCTCCGACATTCGTATGTGGGCCGAGGACATCAACAACTACAAAGGCACCTGGGGCGCCTACAACACCACCATCACTCCGGTAGGCTTTCCCGAGTACCAGGTCACCGTGCGAGCCAGGGCGGCGGGACGCCCGATCGACTCCCCTTGTGCTGAGCTTGAGTCGCAATGGGAGCCAACTCCTCGAGAAAAGCGTACCATGCGCAACGCCATCGTACCGGTAGAGGTCAAGGTCAGTTGGTCCGACAACCCCCGAGACCAATTGACCGTTCTCACCTATGTCGGTGAGCCCCGCCGGGACGTCTCCCGGATCCGATTCAACGTCGTCGGCCCCAACCCACATGCCATTGGCGTTGGTCAAGAGGCAATGTACTCGGTCAGCGCCACCGATGGCTCGGGTCGTGGCCTAGACAATATTATGTTTCTATGGGTTCCCGACATTCGCTATTTGGGCTTCACCGAAAGAGCCCGGCGAGACGGCCGCGAGTTCGAGGTGACTCGTTTTCAAAGCAAGCCCCCCGACCCACCGCCTCCCAGCATCATTCACCCGACCTGCTATGCGATCTACGCCGGGGAGTACCTCACCGTCAATGTTCCGGGGCTACAACTACCATGAAACGAAAGAGCAAACGTGGCTTTAGCGTGCTCGAGACCCTGATGGCCATGTTTTTGGTGGGAATCATATTGGGGATCGTCGGTCGCGGCTATCAGGCGCTTTCGCGGCTGAACCTGGCCACCTATCAGATGTCCCAACGCATGGAGCTGACCTCCTTTCTCCAGCGCCTCAGTTACGAGGTCTCCAGCGCCCTCAATTTGACGGTCGCGAGTGGAAACCTGACCTTCACACGTGTCAATCCCACCTTGAACCTGGCGCATGAGGAGCCTCCGCCCACCCGGCTTCCCTGGCCAATCCCTCCCGGAGCTCCCTCCTCGGGTTTGTTCAATCCCGCCTACCTGGTGTCCACGCAATATCAATTTCTAATCGACTCCAAAGAGATTCAGCGAACGGCCTTCGGCGAATCCGCGATCGTGGCCGTCAACGTGGGTGAATTCACACCGACCCTGGAAAGTGGGAGACGAGTTATCTCGTTTGTGATGAGACCAGCGGAGATGACCGCTCCAGTCCATGCGCGAGTATTGCTGCCGGTGGTGCAACTATGATGGCGAAGCGAAAGCGTGGAGTCCTTCTGGTCTTGGTCCTGATCCTGGTCTCGACGATGTTCATTTTAGCCGCCGGATTTCTGAGCATTAAAACACGAGAACGGCAAACCTTGATGCAGTCTCGCGACTCCTTCCAGGCCCAGCAGCTGGCCCACGCGGGGCTCGAGACGGTGCGAGTCCGCCTACAAAACGACTTCAACTTCCCCCCCGCGACCATGGGGCCCCTTCAAGAGGTCTTCAAGTTCACGGAAACCGTCAACGACTACGACGGAACCCACGAACTGGGCCGCTATCAGATCTTTTGTGACCGCCGATGGGTGGACGCGCCCTATGAGATTCTGAGGGTGACCGCCATCGGGCAGGTGGGAGATGAGGACGGGAACCCTGTTCGTCATCGCATCATAGCGGAATTTGACATGCGTGTGGGACAAAAGGGAGACCTGATCAACCTGATCGATCTGGGTGCCTTCTAATAAAATTTGCGCTACAGTAGACGTTGGGAGTGTGTGATGAAAAAAACCAGAACAATGCATGGATACACCTTAATGGAGCTCATCGTCGGGATGATGATGGTGAGTATCGCTCTGGCTTTGATCGTACCCAGCGGGCGCCATACCAAAGAAAGCGCTTCTGTCAAAACCACCGCCGAGGAGCTTGTAGCCCGCTTCCGCCAAGCGCGCCAGACAGCCATTACCAAGTCGGTTCCAGTCGCCGTGGCGTTTCCCATAAGCGACACTCTATTCCATACCGAAGAGGCCTATTTCCTCGAGGGCGAGGTCACTCCCAAAGTCTCCACACAATGGAAGATTCAGCAATCCTTTCCTGAAGTCGCCTACTATGTCGGCCAATGGGCTGGCCCGGAATGGGAACCCGCGCCCACCATGAAAACTCCCAGCGCGGGCTTCAAACCAGAGACCTGGTTCGGCCCAGTCGACCCACCACCAGCTAGACTCTTCATCTTTACCCCGTCCGGCAATGTCGTCTCCAGCGCCAGAGCCGCCGACGGGAAGTATCGCGTGGTGGTCGCCATGGGGGTTTCGGAGGCCAGCGGCATGCTGACAGCTGCCAACACGCCGTATACCGTATGGATCTCCCCTAGCGGTGAAGTTGGTTTGGAAAAAGGGCTCTACAAGGGCGGCGTCTTCGCCACTAGCGAGAAAAACAGCGCACCCATGGCCCAATACGTTCCTCCGGCCACGGTATCTAACAAGCCCCCGGTTGTACAGGTTATGAGGGGCAAGACCCTCCCCGGACCCAAAGCCTACCCGGACAACGTGAACCCCAAGACCAACAACGGTAACAGCATCGCCGTCGATGGAGTTTTGACTTTGGAGCTCCGCGTCAAGGATGAAAACGGCGATCCTCCATATTTCCGCTGGAAGACCGTCGAAGCCGGAACTCTGAACGACGACGGAATGAACCATACCAGAGTCTACGACATGGCCGAGTGGGGCGGACGCTTCTCTAACGTGGGCGAAGTGCGCATGGAGTGGGATGCGGAGAACCAGGAGTGGGTGGGTCGCGATACCTGGGCCCCGGCCACCGGCGACAAGGGAGGCAACCGTTATCTGCTAGAATGTGACATCCGCGATCGGAAGGGTGGAGTGGCTCAAGCGAGATTCCCGGTCGACGGGCACTACTTGGTCACTACCAACGAGCCGTGGGTGCTCTACAAAACTTGGAACCCGCAGAATCGAGCCGAGCTTTGGAAGATGACTCTGGACGGCTTGGACCACACCCTGGTTTGCAGCTTCCCCAACCAGGACGTTCACTACGGGCAGTGGTCTCCCTCGGGCACCGAGATCATCGTGGGAGCGGCTGACGGCGTGTACCGTGTCTCCTCCGACGGCGCGGTGAAAAAGAAAATCGTTTCCGTCAATCTCAATGGAGGTACCATGGACGGATGTTGCCTCTCTCCCGAAGGCGATGCCGTCTTTTATGCTTACGGCCGGGAGTACGACAAGCTGATCCGCAAGGTCTACATCGACGGCAGCGGTATTCAGAGGACTATCCCGCTGGCACCCGAGCCTCCCGAGCCCGGAATAGGAGGACTCTTCTCACCTCCTTCGGATCCCAATCCTCTGAACAAGGTCGGAACTCTTTACGATCTCAGTTCAGCCCAGTTCGGCTCCAAAACCGCCCTCATCGCAAGTTACTACCATTACAACAGAAGTGGAGGCTTGCTGGGTACGGGTTTATTCGCCAAGAAGAAAAAGTACCGCGGCGCCATCATCATGGACCCCGACACGGGCGATAGAACAACCTACAGTAAGCCCCAGAGCTGGAATCAAGTCGGCCAGCGCAACAGTAAATATCCCCCTTACGGAGTATCCTTCGCCACAGTGGGTGAGGACACCGGGAGCGGCAGCCATGTCCACGTTCTTCACGGCTCTCCCGAAGGCATCATTTCCATCGACAGAATCGAGCGCGCTGGATTTCCCCCTCAGGACAATTTCGTAAGAGCGACAACCTCCTTAAGACGGCTCGACACCGGTCTCGGTGACGTACACCACCCCAAATACGCCACTCCCGACCACAGCAGTATGGTCTTTGTCGCGGGGCGCGGCACCGACGCCAAGATCTACTACATGCCCAACATCAACAGCCCTAGGGCCTATAGGGAGCTAAGAGTGGTGCCGGGAGTCAATAAGGGAGCTGAAATTCCCAGCGTGTCGCGACCGCGTCCCAGAAGCGGCTAGTTAGGCGATCTGCTTCTTACGTACCGACCAGATAAATCCGTCATACCAAAAGTGCATGATGGAGACCACCAGCGTGACCGCCAGAGCCGCTGTGTTCTTGCCTGGATCACGATAGGACCAGACCGCGTAAAGGGTCACGATGCCGAACACGATGATGAAGGTGAGAGGTTTACCGAAGCGCAGGTGGGCGACTCCGAAACGTTCGCTCAGGTTTTTGTTCTCACTCCACCAGACGATGGCGAAGTACTGCCAGGCGTGGAAAAAGTTCATAATCAAAAAAGCCTGACCGAAGCTGTTGTATCCCCAGGCCAAGAGCGAGACCAAGCCGGTGACCACGTATAAGGTCACCTTTTGGAGCGAGACCTTATAGCCATTCTTGTAGAGTCTCCAGTAAGCCCACCCATAATAGAGCAAAAACGGAATGGCCAGAGCCATCACCACTTGGTGCAACTCGGTCCGGCGAGGAGCGACCCAGATCGGAATGGAGGCTAGTGTAGTCCAGCCCACTTCAGGCCTGTCGAAGCCTCGGAACTCGCTCAGGTGGTCCATGAGAGCCGCGCCACCCAGGATGGGACCGACGTAGAGAAGCAGGTTCAAGAGGTAATCCAGGCGACGGCCCGTCTGCGCGTCATTACCAGCCCTCATGTCGTAGATTCGTCCCAAGCCGAAGGTCTGCAAGCCGGAGTGATAAACGTCCCACCAGGTAGCTAGCACGGAAGTGCAAACCAAGATCTTCCAGGACTGCCAGCATCCGAGGAACAGCAGCAGTGGAACGATAGTAAAGCGATAGGGATAGAGAGCGAAGATCTGGCTGTTGCCGTGACTGCGGAAAAACACCAGGAACAGATGGGCGAATATCACTATCTGAATCAAGGCTCCCGATAAACCTTCAGGTAGTCCCCAGGCCGGCATGGGAACACGGGCCGACGGAGTGAAGGCCACTCCATACCCGATGAAAAGAGCTAGCAATGGAGAAAACAAGAAAAAAACACCGTCGAAGACGGGACTGACGATGAAGCCCTTTCTAAAGCGAGACTGGCTCACCTGAAAAAGATTGCCCAAACGAAGAGTCGTTGCCTGCCGCTCGGACAACAATCTCAGTCGAGAGCCTGGAAGGAAAGGACACCTAACAAGGCTCCCGAAGTTTAACGTCGGTGTGGTTGCCCCAGAATTTGAGCCGCGAGGCTCCACTATGATGGGAATAAGGTCAGTTTAACTTGTGCGATTGTGTAGGACCTAAGGAGAAGATGGTTGGTAGACTCGTAAGTCTGGGCCTAGCTATTCTTCTCCTCACCTCCTGCGGCTCTCCCCTCCCTCCCCAATCGACACCCTCCACCCCTATCTTTTCGACACCCTCCGTGCCCCAAAAGAAGCATCGCGAGCTCTCCCCGGCGGAGATAGCCTGGGAGCACGCCGAGCAAGGACGGCTACGCCTGGGCTATATCGCTAATGCCGACGAAGGTAACGGTTACGCGAAGTTGGTGAGCATCAAGAAAATTCCCGGGGGGCTCTTGGACCTGGCGGCTCGGGCTAAAAGCCAAGGGGTGGAGTCTGTCTCCTCGACACTCGGTGGTCCCGATGGGATAGAAGGTAGTCCTTTTTATAAGGACTACGAGGTGGTCGCGCGCGCGGCGACCTATCGGCACATAGGCGCCCACGTTAAAGTACCTGAGCGAGGACCCGTGACAGTTCCGGACTCGGAAGCTTTCGTCGAAGTATGCTCGTCACTATGGCTACTTCCCGCGCTAGAAGCTCACAATCCTGATGTCGAGGATCAGTTGCAAAGCTTCCGAGACTACCTTCACATCGCCCGAGCCACCAGCCTGGATGCCGCCACAATCAAGCACTACGAGCAAGGTAACGCCTTTGAGCGCCAGACTCTTGACAGTCTGACCCGGGTGGTCAGAAGCGGTAAGCTCAGCGTGCTCCAACTCCGAGAAGTGATCAGCGGCCTGCAAGATCTGCTGGGCAGTGAAATCGAGCTGCAGGGTATCCTGGATACGGAGTATTTCATGGCTGTGCGCCGCTTGGAGAGCCAGGGGCTGGACAAAGAGACTCAGGCAAAAGAGCACGACGACCTGGCCACGCGCTTTTTAGCGGTTCGCCCCTTGTTCGCCGACCCCAAAGCCGCCGAACGAGGCTTCACTGTGAAAATTCCAGAGCCGATGGGAAAGTTGGCTAAAGAATGGGCCACGAAAGGGGACTTCCTACCGGCTCTAGCGCGTTCCCGGCTAACCGCTACTCAGCTGTCAGCTGTTAAGGTTCTGGCTGGCTTGGAAGCCTACAAGAAAGACAAAAAGCGATATCCTGATAAAGTCGAGGACCTGTCTCCCGCTTATCTGTCCAGAATCCCTACAGACTGGTTCAGCCCCGAGGGTCGATTCGTCTACACCAAAACAGAGAGCGGGTTTAAGCTAGAGTCGGTTTCGCCCTCATTGCCGGAGACCAAGAACGGCCGGGTCGTATGGTAAACCTGTCAAGACCAGTGGAATTTGAGACTATTGATGACCGGCTCGATAAGCAACGACTCACTTTCCCAAACCGACACCTCCACCATCGAGGTCACCACCAGGATTCGGCCGCTTTTGCTATCGAGATGCTGATAGATCCGAATATGTAGCTCGGTCATCTCGTCGACTTTGACGGTAAATCCTACCCTCAAAAAAGGATGCCCGTTGATGGTGACGTCCGATTTTTCCTCGATTACGGTGCCTTCCAGCTGCTCGATCTCCTTGGCGGTGCTGGCCTGGTAGTATTCCTCAGCGCTCATCGCCGAGCCCTCAGGCAGGTGATGCACTGAACAACTCAAGCGGCTTTGCCCTGGCGTCGCGACCACGAACAGCAACTCGGGTTGGTCGATGGCCCCCGACTCCGCTGGCTTAACCACCTGGTCGAGAGTCTCTTTCTCGGAAATCAAAGAGAGATTACCCGGATAGCTAACCGAGACTCCGTAAGTCGGATCGGTGTAGTGGTAGAGCTTCCCCTGGCACCCGCTTAACAATAGGGAGACGAGAAAAAGCCAAACCGACCACCGACCTGTCATAACGTACATTGTGCCCTTCACGGATACGAATTCGACGGGAGGCTCAAGCGACCTTGCGCCAAGTCGCTCAGAGTTCGATCACCAGGCCCCGTGACTGGCGAAGGACCTCGGGGGGGAAGGCAGCCCGGAGGAGGTCGGTCGCACGGTCCAGATGCTCCACGAAACCCGCGTTCACCGAACCCGAGGCGGGGCTGGTCAAAAACTCCACTCGCGTCCTGAGGACCTCACGAACAACATCAGATGCGACCCCAGGGTCGGCCAAGTCTAGACGAAGCGTTGTCAAACTATCCCGCAGCGCGAGAAGCTGTGGGGAATGGGCTTGGCTGAGGGCGTCGGTCCCGAACTCCTCGGCTCTCAGCACAGCCTTGGCCAGAGTCTCCCTATCCGGCCGCGCGGGGAGCAGCCCTCCAGCGGCAGGCGCCACAGGAGCCGAGGGCGCGCCCGAAGCGCTATACCCCACGGGGGGAAGATCGAGACTAAAGCCCTTCTCTTTGGCGAGTGCCACCATCTCGGACTCGAAGCTTCTTAAATTCCGCGCCGTCTCCGAACTGACGGGTCTATTCCACGACAGCACGCGGGTGGTGGAAAAGAAGGTCAAAATCGGATTAGGATCGTTCTTGCCTTTGAGTCCGGGAATCAGGTCGTTGAGGACCTGGTAGCGCAACCGAACGTTGACCGGAAACTCGTTTTGGCTACCAAGAATTCCGGCCAGACGCTGAGCTTCCGTGGTGCTGGTCTGAGCCAGAAGTCTAGTCGGGAAAGTTACCACGATGAGGCATAGGGCCAGAAATGCCCCCTGAAATCGAATCACTATCGTCCTCCTTGCAGTAGCACCACAGCTTCAATCTGACCAGACTCGCGCTCCACCACGGCGGCTCCAAAACTTCGTTTTCCCTGCTGCAACTCGCGGGTTGCCAGCACCTGGTCTTCCAGACGAGACAGCCCAGCGGCCCGGCTACCCGAAACCCGTACGACACCGACATTGGCTGGAGCCGTTCTTTGACCCAGGGCGACCTGTTCAGCGATCCCTTGCAAACTGGCGCTGTAGCCGTGTCCCAGCAGGGAAAGGGAATACTCCATCGCTTTGCCGCCGTCGGACACCAGGCGTCCCACGGTTGGCCGTGTGGAGGTCGAAGAGCTTCCCCCCACCGGGGGTACCGCTTCCGCTTGGAAGAGAACCGTGGGTATCAAAGAGACCCCCTGAGCGACCCTCTCCTTAGGCAAGGGATGAGAGCCCAGCAACGTGTTGAGAAATCCCGGCGTCCCGCCACCGCTCTGCGCGGCGAGCTTCTGCAGCGCCGACAGGGCAAAAGCGGGATCATATCCGGCCTGAGCCATCAGCCCCAGGCCGTAGCGATCCGACTCCGACTCGTCCGCCTTGCTGTACTGGCTGGAGATAACTCCGTCGGCTAGACTGACCAGGGTCGCCGTCGTGTCGGTGATCCGACCTCCGCTGGCGCCCGCGGCGATAGCGATCAGACCAAGTCGACGGAGCTGATCCCCTTCCAACTGCTTGACGGAATGACGGTGATCGACGTGGCCCATTTCATGGCCGACGACAAAGGCCAGCTCTTCATCCGTCAGCCCATCCATCAAGCCTCGGGTGGCGTAGACGAAGCCGCCGGGAAAAGCGGCGGCGTTGAACTCCTCGATGTTGATGACCTTAAAAGTCCAGGGCAGGTCCTTGCGTTGTACATAGGGCATCATCCTAGTGACGACTCGCTGTAAACGCCCCGTGTAGGCCGGATCTGAAACGACTCCGTACTTCGCTTCAAACTGAGAGGCGGCCTGGGCTCCTATCCGAATTTCGTCCTCCACCGACATAGCCCAGGATGAGGGCGAGACCCAACACAAAATAAGAAAAAATAGTAGTAATCGTGAAACGGCTATTCGCATGCTCACAGCTTCGACCGATACAGTCGCACTTCCCATTATCGTCTCGGCTAAATTACCGGCCTACTTTTGGACCCCGCCTTTCGCAAGGTTTCACCAAGTCTAAGCCCGAAAGTCGCGAAGATGACTTCGGCTTCCCTGGGCAACGACTACCTCAGCAATCTCGATGTCGTGGAGCGTTTTCCATTCTCCATCTATCACTGGCCCATTCGTTCTCACGTGCTGAAACTCATTAAGCATGAAAGCGCCGGCGGACGTACTCTGTCGATCCTCAACGTGGGATGTGGCCTATCTCAGATACTCAAGAGCATCGAACCTCACCACTGGTACCGCGGAGTGGACGTCGACGAGCGTGCTATCGCGATCTGCCAGGACCGTTACCAGGACCGCCAGGCTCGCTTCGCGGTTTCCGAGCCCTACGCATTGCCCGCCGGAGACGGTGCCTACGACGTCGTCTTCGCCACGGAGGTGGTCGAGCACGTTTTGGAGCCTGAACGCTGGGTTCGAGAATTGCTCCGAACCCTCGCTCCTGGTGGCGCCCTGCAGCTGTCGACCCCGAACTATGGAGGCTGGCTCCTCCCCCTGATCGAGCGAACCTTCTTGGAGTGGATGGCGCGTCGCCAGGGCTTTACCAGGAAAGGGTTGCACCCGACCCCCTTCACGGCTTCACGGCTTCACGGCTTACTACAAGAGGCTGGGCTCGAGAACATCAAGGTTCAGAAGACTATCTTCAATCTTGCCCTGATCGGTACGGGGTATCGTCCGAAGTGACATCCAACGATTGTTATCAAGTCAGCTTGGAAGAACTACAAGATCTCTTCGCGGGTTACCTCCGCAGGGTTCCATTGTCGCTGGCCGTCCGCTCCGCCATGCGCGTGATGGGTCTATCGCGAAGGATTCCGATAGGAAGCCAAGTCCTGGACGTGGGCTGCGGGGACGGCTGCTTCGGCGAGCTCTTTCCTAAAGGAGCAAGGCTAACCATTGATGGGTTGGATCTCTCCACCGCCGAGCTAAAATTGGCCAAACAGACAGGATGCTATCGTGACCTTCAGGTCGCCGACATCTCTATCTTCAGCCCTCAACAACGATACGACGTCGTCATCGGAAACTGCTCCATGGAGCACGTGCCGAACATTCATCAGGCGCTAAGCAACATTCGGTCGGCGCTAAAGCCGGACGGAAGGCTACTCCTCTCGGTCCCCGCCTTCGGATGGGCTCGAACCCTTTCTTTGGTCGCTTGGGCCGAGCGTCGTTCCACTCGCCTGGGAATGGCCATGGCTGGAGCGCTCGACGGTTTTTTTCAGCATCACCATCTCTATGGACATCAGACCTGGGCGGCGGTCTTGAAAGGAAACGGCTACGAAGTCCGTGCGGTAGAAGGTTTGGGAGGACACCATCTCAACTCGCTATTCGAAAAAGGACTGCCTCCGGCTTTCTTGGAATTTCTCTTCAAGTCCACCTTCCGACGCTATCCCAAACTCTTGGGTCGATTGAGAAAAGTCCCTTCACACGACGCCCTGCTCGAGCTCTGGAACCAGCCAATCCGACTAGAGTCTCCTCATCGAATCGAGTATGTTCTGGAAGCGGTCCCGGTCGGCTGACGGATGAGAGACCTAGCCACTCGACGGGCGACCTTGCCTTCCAGTCAACTTCATGTTCCGTCGCTCTTATTTGTATTGGGTTGTGCCTCTTTTTTTCCGTTCCGAGCCCTCTTTCAGGTCGGTAGCATCAATGACGAGGGTATCGTTAGCGTCGGGGCGACTAGGTTGTTGGCTGGAGAAGCGATCTACACCGACTTCTTCACCCACTTTGCCCCAGGAACCTATTTTCTCACCCTACTTGCCTACGCGGTCATGGGTCCGACAATAGCGGCCACCAGGTTATTGGCGGCTCTTATCACCGGTGGTCTGGCTTTAAGCGTCTTTCTGATAAGTCGAAGGGTCCTCCCTGGGAAATGGGCCTTCATACCCTATCTGCTGTTTGTATGCAGTGGCGTTACCCAGTGGCCTATTCTCAGCTATCATTGGGCTGGCGTTCTAACGTTTCTGTTAGGGACGCTGGCTCTATTGAGATGGCGCGAAGCCCCTGAGGAGTGGAGCCGTGGAGTTCTCTGTGGGGTCACCTGCGCCTTGGCGAACTGGACACTTCAGTCCGAATCAGCCGCGCTCTATCTTCTGACTCTCCTGGTCGCGGCAGTTTACCACCGCCAGATAAGCCGGCGAATGCTGTTGGCCTGGATCGTGGGATTAGTCGTCACGAGCGGCATTCTCTGGGCGCCGATCTTGGTCCGTACGACCATCGCCGATATCTGGCAGCAAAACGTCGAATGGGCGCTTGGCAACAACGCGGGAAACGGCACTTCCCCCTACACTCCCAGTAGTGTTCTCAATAACTGGGCTAGTTTCTTTCAGCAACTCAAAGCAACTCCCCTGAGTCCCGGTGTAGCCAACTGGATTCTCCACACCGTCTCTTACTTGCTCACCTGGTCTTGCAACTATCTCTTGTTCTATCCCGTTTTTTTCGTCGCGGCCCTTCTAGCCTACAGGTCGCGCCCCAATCCCAACCTTACCATCATCGTGCTGGCGCAAACGACCTCCATCCTTGCCTGGTCTAGCCGACAAACGATGCTCTATCTGAATTTTTTGACTCCGCTCTTCTTCATTTTGCTGGCCTGGCTTCTTTGCCGCTATAAAACTCGAGCCGTCGCCATTTTCCTTTGCCTGGTCTACGCGACTTCATACCTCTATCAGTGTGTGGAAGCGAGTCGATTTATCTTTCCCATTCAGACGGTACGCGGGACGCTCTATACTTCGGACCCGCAACTGGCCAGCGCTTACAACGAACTCTTTCGGACCTCGCTTGAACTGACTCCCCTGGGCAGCCCCGCCTTTTGCTATCCCTACGCCATGGGTTTCACCTTCCTCAGCGGAGTTTCTCCCATTGGCCGCTTGTCCTCGGTTATCCCCGTCTTGGGAGAGACCGATCAAGTACCGTCTCTTGTCGTAGAGCTCGAAAGGCGCCAGCTACCTTACATTTACCATTTTGGGTGGTCGCCGGAGACCCTATCCGCCGTTCCCAATATCGACAAAGATCATTTCTGGGGAATGGTACGAGAACTCGACCAGGAAATTCTCAAGGACTACATCCCTCTCAAGGATTTTGGCTTCGCAACCGTCTACAAAAGGAGACCCGATTCGTGATTTTCGTCGCCTTGCCCGCCTACAATGAAGGAGATGGCATCTCCGTCCTTCTTCGAGATATTGCCGCTACCGCCAACGAGTTTCTACCTGGTCTCAAATTCACCGTGGTGGTTGTCGACGACGGCTCCACCGACAATACCGCTGATGCCGCTCGAGCCGAAATCCAGCGAATCGACCAACTCGGAGATGACAGAATTTCAGTCGTCCTGCTTCAGCACCAGGTCAACCGAGGCCTGGCCGAGGCGATAAAGACAGGACTGCTGTACTGCGCCGACAAGGTCAAGCCCCGAGACGTCATCCTGACCATGGATAGCGACAACAGCCATACGCCGGGCCTGATTCCCCACCTGGTTCGATTGGTCTATGAAGGCTACGATGTGGTTATCGCTTCCCGCTTTCGCCCGGGAGCCAGAGTTCTCGGGCTGAGTTTGCACCGCAAATTCTTGAGCGCGGCGGCGTCGCTGGTCTTGCGCACCCTTTTTCCCATTCCCGGTGTTCGGGACTACACTTGCGGCTATCGAGCCTATCGTGGTCAACTCGTCACCGACGTGATGAAAAGAAACGCTAGTTTTATCAGCGAAAGTGGCTTCACGGTCATGGTTGACATCCTACTGAAATTGCGCCATGAGCCAACCATACTGATGACGGAAGTGCCCCTCCTGTTAAGATACGACTACAAAGTGTCGAGCAGTAAAATGAATGTTTCCCGGACGATTCGACAAACGCTAAGCCTGATCGCCCGTCGGCTGACAGGCAGACCGTGACACACGGCGTACGCCCCGAAACAGGCCCTAAGGGGGAGCGGAAACTCCGATAGTGGAACCCGAGACCTATGGACAGGCGCATAACCAACAAGATTCGGTACTTCCTCGATGAATGGCTTCCGCCCGTATTACGCGACAACCGTTACTTCATGTCTCCACTCTTCTTTCTCTGGTTTCGCGGGCGCAATGTACGCCAGGCCATGGAGTTCAAGTCCAACTTCCACAAAATGACAGAGCAGGACATGACGCGCCTCTATGACGGCCTCAAGGAGCAATCTAAGATTCGCGAAAGTGACCTGCTACCGGAATGCCGCGACCTGATGCTAGCTTGGACGGATCCCGACTGTCGCACGGTACTCGACGTTGGCTGCGGGCGGGGACACTTACTCAAAGCTTACGCCGAACGTGGTTACAAGGTGACGGGATGCGACCTGGTTAACAACCTGGATGATCCCGTCACACCTTTTACCCTAGGCAGTATAGAAGAGGTCCCTTTTCCGGACAAGTCGTTCGATGTGGTTGTTTGCAGCCACACACTCGAGCATGTCGTTCACCTCGCCAAAGCCGTCGCTGAACTCAAGAGGGTCGCACGGCGCCAACTGCTGGTCTGTGTACCCCGGCAGCGCTACCACTACTACACCATGGACATGCATATCCAGTTCTTCCCTACCGAGGCCTACCTGGTCGCCCCTTTCGAGTTAGAAGACTACCGCATCAAGGATTGTGGCGGTGACTGGGTCTATATGGCCTTCATGCCATCTTAAAGCTTCCCTTACCCAACAAAAAGGAGAGGCCCCGCTACCAGGACCTCTCCTTTTCCACAGAGTTCTACCCTTTGAGCTTTTCCGTGAGCTTCGGGACAGCCTCGAACAAGTCGTCCACAATCCCGTAGTCGGCAACCTTGAAGATCGGCGCCTCCGGATTGTTGTTGATAGCCACGATGCAACCGGAGTTTTGCATTCCCACAAGGTGCTGAATCGCTCCTGAGATGCCCACCGCCACGTAGAGGTCGGGAGTCACCACACGCCCGGTCTGGCCAACCTGGTATCGATGCTCTTTCCACCCGGCGTCGACGACCATACGGCTGGCTCCGACGGCACCGCCGAGAGCCCTGGCCAGGTCGTCGATGATGCCGAAGTTGGAGGGGTCCTTCAAACCTCGTCCTCCGGCCACCACCACGGAAGCCTCGGAGAGGTCGACCTCACCACTCGCGGCGGCCTTGCTGGAAGCATCGGTCAACTTCACCGAACCGGCCTCTCCGCTCAAGGCGACGGTATCGACCGCGGCGTCGGTGCCGTCGATGTCGACCGCGACCACGTTGGGACGCAAGGTCGCGAACGGAGTCTCGCCGTTAAGTTTGACTCGAGCGCGAACTTTGCCCGAATACTGAGGGCGTAAAGCGACGGGGGCACCGCCGTCCAAACGAACCTCGAGGCACTCGCTGGCGTAGGCGGCTTTAAAACGGGCGGCCAAGACCCCCGCGAGCTCCTTACCGTGAGTCGTGGCCGAGGCCAGAACAAGAGCCGGCTTGTGGGACTCCACCAGAGAGGCCGCGGTGGCGACGCGCTGGGCCAGGTTGTAAGACGCCTCTTCCACGTAGTGAACTTTGGTGGCTCCGGCTTTTCCGGCCGAGGCGGCCGAGCCTTGAGCACCATTTCCAAAGAGCACAAGGTGAACTTCAGCGGCTCCCGCGCGCTTAGCTTCCGAGCAGCACTCCAGGGTGGCTTTGGTGATCTCACCCGCGTGGGCTTCTCCTAGAACAAGAACGTTGGCCATTACTTACACCACCTTCGCTTCTTCTTTGAGCAGTCGGACCAGTTCGTCGAGCTTGGCATCGAGCGATGCTCCCTCGATGATCCGTCCCGGGGGACGGGCCGGAGGCGCTTCATAACCGATGAGCTCGACTTTGGCTAGACCCTGGTCCACGCCCAGTGAGCCGAAGTCCACTGTCTGAATCGGTTTCTTCTTGGCCTTCATAATCTGCATCAAGGAAGGGTAACGAGGCTCACCACGCACACCTTTCTCACCGCAGATAACGACGGGTGTCGCCACCGAGAAAGTCTCTGTCACGCCGCCCTCGATGTCGCGTCTGCACGTGATGGCTCCACCGTTGACTTCGATATCAGTTACCAGTCCCACGTAGGGAACACCGAGAAGCTCGGCTAGCATCGGACCGACCGCGCCGCGGTCGGAGTCCGAGCCTTTGGTGGAGGTGAACACCACGTCGAAAGCTCCCTGAGCTTTGATCTGGGCGGCCAAAGCCGAGGCCACCACTAAGGCATCATCGACCTCAGCCGCTCCGGTGTCGATGTGGACCGCCGCATCAGCTCCCTTGGCCAGAGCCGAGCGAAGCGATTCAGCCACCCGGGAGGGACCAAACGAAAGCGCGGTGACCTCCCCACCGTCCTTCTCTTTGATCTGAACGGCGGCTTCCAACGAATACTCGTCGTAAGGCCCGATAATGTACTTGATGCCGTCAGCCTGAATGGATTTCCCATCAGCGCCAATCTTGACGACGGTTTCCGTGTCAGGAGTCTGTCTGACACAGGCGATAATCTTCATGATCGTCTCCTTCCTAGATGAGGTGCCCTAACCAACAGTTGAGCCCTCGAAGTGTCGGTCAGCCGTTCGCGCTGGGGGGGTCGGGGCCTTCATGTCCAGCCTCAATTTTGGTTAGTTGTAAACTTTTTTTTCCCTTCGGCGGCGAGCTCCAGCTCCACCATGATGGCGAGATGGTCTGAACCCACGTCGACGGCCTGATAGGACACGACTCGGCCAACCTCTCGAGAAACGAGAACAAAGTCGAGCCGGTCCATCGGAAGGACCGAGGGGAAAGTGTAGCCATAACCTTTTCCCGCCACCAGAAACGAATCCAAGAGTTCTTGGGACAGAGCCGAATAGAGCGGAGCGCCGGTCGAGCCGTTGAAGTCGCCTCCCAGGATAACCGGTAAGCCAATCTCCCGAATGTACTCTGAAAGTTCCCGAGCTTGCTCTTGTTGGCGGAGCAGGGACTTCCCCGGGTAGGCCAGGCCGCTCGAGGCCTTCCGTCCGTGCACCGTGAGAAGCAAGACGTCGCGGCCTCCAATCGAGACGATGCTTCCGAGCGTTCTTTCCGGCGGAGGCTTCCAACAAGGCTCCATCGCGAACCGGCTGCCGATGTTGGTACCCCGGCGGCCGGTTGCGTCCCCACGGAAAAGAAACCCGGGAAGTCCGACCTTAAAGCTCTTGAGGTGGCTGATCCACCACATCTCTTGCAACAATAAGATATCTGGTTGAAGCTCGGCCGTGCGACGGCCTACCGCGGTCAGGTCGACCTCCCAGGAGGCGGCATTGAGGGAAACGATACGAATGCGTCGCGTCTTAGCATCAGATTGTGACAACCCGGCATCGGGATGGTAAGCCATAAGAGGGCCGAGTAAAAAGAACAAGGCGAAAAGTGACAAGGAAAGACCCGCTTGCCAAGTTTTCCTGGTCACAAGACATGCCCACACCACCATGGGAAGAAGCAGGCTAGAGGGGAGAAACACCAACCAGGCGGGTTTTCCCGCGATCAGAGCCACCCCTTGCGCGAAGACGAGCAACGACGCGGCCGCGGAGAAAAAAGAGCGTGTTCTTCGAGAAAGTTTAGAGCGCCGCTTCACCAGGGAGCTACCCTACCAAAGTAGAGATAGCGCGGCAAAGACAAAGATCCCGTCAAAGACGACATCGCATTCGCAAACTGATGTCGATCCCCTCATCTTTAGCCCAAAACAGAAAAAGGGAAGTCCACATACACCTATCCACCGAACTTCTTCGGTGGCCGAGTTGACCGCCCTACCTGTCATAAGGTAAGGTCTCCCTCATAGCGACTGAATGACCGTTCAATCGATAAGAAAACCAGGATACCCAGGACCCATTGTGATTTTGAAAAAAAAACAACTTAGATTCTGTCTTCCCCTTGTCACAGCCCTCATTCTGAGTGGATGCGGCGGTAAATCTCAAGGACCCGCGGGGGGTGGCGCCGCGGGAGCCGCTCCTCCTCCGCCCTCAGTCCAGGTGGCCAAAGTCCAAAAGGAATCCGTCTCGGTTTTCAACGAGTACTCGGCCGCGCTCAAAGCCGTGCAGACGGTGGAGGTCCGGACCCGAGTCAGCGGTACGCTGGAGTCCGTCCACTTTGCGGAGGGGGCAATGGTCCAAGCCGGACAAACCCTCTTCCAACTCGATCCCGCTCCTTTCTACAAAGATATCGCGGCGGCCGAGGCGACTCTGGCCAAAGCTCAAGCCGGTGTCTCCCAAGCCCAGGGGAGTGTGTCCCAGGCCCGAGCCGCTCTGGGTCAAGCTCAAGCTCGCCTGCAGAAGGCGCTAACGCAGGTCAACCTGCAAGAAAGTCAGGCCGATCTCGCTCGCGCCAAAGCCAACCTGGACGCGGCCGAACGGGAAGTCCAGCGCTACGCTCCACTGAAAGCGCAGGGCGCCGTCCCCGGTCAACAATACGACCGCGCCGTGGACGCCCGCGACGTGGCCAAAGCCGAGTATGATGCTGTTCGAGCTCAAGTCCAGAACACCCGGATCGACGACCAGGCCGACGTCGGTGTGGCCAGAGCCGATGTCGCCGCGGCTCAAGCCAATGTCGAATCGGCTCAAGCCGCCGTGGAGGCCGCTCACGCCGACGTGCAAGCCGCTCGTAACGCCGTGGACAGCGCCAATCTGCAGCTGAGCTACACGACTATCAAAGCCCCTTTCACGGGCTTTATCAGTCGGGTACGTCTCGACCAGGGCACCATGATCGTGCAGGGGAACGCGGTTCTGGCCAATCTTTCCTCGGCCAATCCCATCTACGCGGAATTTTCCATCTCGGAACCAGAGTATCTCGCTTTTAAGGAAGGTGCCGGATTCTCCACCGCTCCCTTAGCCTTGACCCTATCGAACGGGCAGGCCTATCCCGAGGAAGGCCAGTTCGTCATGACCGAAAACCAACTCGATACAGCGACCGGGACTCTGCTTCTAAGAGCCCGCTTCGAAAATCCCGACTATCTCCTCAAACCCGGCGGCTTCGCGCGGGTGAAGATGAAAGAGCACGAAATGGACGATGCTCTCGTCATCCCGCAAAAGGCGATCTTTTCCAACCAGTCGCTCTCCTCGGTCTACGTCCTCAAATCGGACAACACCGTGGATCCTCGCACCATCAAACTTGGTGACAGGGTGGCCGACAAGGTCGTCGTCACCGAAGGTCTCAAAGAGGGTGAGAGTATCGTGGTCGACGGGCTACAAAAGGTCCGACCCGGAGCCACCGTTGTTCCCGAGACCGAGAAGCCGAAGGCTTCCTAGACTGATTTAGGAGCCGAACTCAAGATGTCCGCGAAAACTTTTATTCACAGGCCGGTGCTGGCCATCGTCGTCTCGGTCCTGATCACCTTGATCGGACTGCTGGCGCTTCCCAATATGGCGGTCGCTCGATTTCCCGATCTCGCCCCTCCGACGGTACAGGTCAGCGCCAATTATCCGGGCGCCGACGCGGCGACCGTGGAAAAAACGGTAGCCACCGTGATCGAGCGCGAGGTCAACGGCGCCGAGAACATGATCTACATGCAGTCGAAGTCGGCCGGCGACGGCAGCTACTCGCTGACGGCAAGCTTCGAAGTCGGAACCAACGTGGACCTGGCAGCCGTGGACGTGCAGAACCGTGTGTCCCGCGCCAACGCTAGCCTTCCTGCGGAGGTGATTCGAAACGGTATCACCGTGGTCAAGCAGTCCACCCAGATCTTGATGCTGGCCTCCATCACCTCACCCAATAAGACTTACGACAAGCTCTACATGAGCAACTACGTGACTCTCAACATCTTGGACCGCCTGGCCCGTGTTCCAGGAGTGGGTGGAGCCGAACTCCGTATCGGCGCCGCGCCCTATTCCATGAGGATGTGGATCCAGCCGGACAAGCTTAAGCAGTACGGTATCACGGTCACCGACATCAACGCGGCCATCAACGAGCAGAACCTGCAGGCTCCGGCGGGTTCGGTCGGTGCTCCGCCCCAACCCAGCGGGCTGGCTTTTCAGTACCCGGTGACGGTGAAGGGCCAGCTGGAGACCCCCGAGGAGTTCGGCAACATCATTATCAAGCGGTCCCTAGACGGAGCGCTGGTGCGGGTCCGCGATATCGCCCGGGTAGAGATGGGCTCTGAGGCTTACGACTCTTTCGGCAGGCGCAACGGCGAGGACCAGATCCCGATCTTGATCTACCAGCGCCCCGGCGCCAACGCCTTGACGGTGGCCCAAGCCGTGGAAAAAGAGCTCTCGGAACTGGCCAAAGACTTCCCCGCCGACATGGACTACCAGGTATCCTTCGACACGACGCTTGCGGTGGATGCCTCTGTTCACGAGGTTACCAAAACCCTCACCGAAGCGTTCATCCTGGTCGTTTTGGTAGTGTTTACCTTCCTAGGGAACTTCCGGGCCACCTTGATCCCTTTGATCGCCGTACCCGTGTCTCTTATAGGAACATTCGGAATCCTCTACGCCTTCGGCTTTTCCATTAACACCCTCACTCTCTTCGGTATGGTGTTGGCCATCGGTATCGTGGTCGATGACGCCATCGTGGTGGTGGAGGCGGTCGAGCATCACATCGAGCATGGCATGACACCGCTGCAAGCGACCGAGCGCGCGATGGACGAGGTCTCCGGACCGGTGGTCGCCATCGCTCTCGTTCTCTGCTCCGTCTTCGTCCCGGTCGCTTTCATGGGCGGTGTGACCGGACAGCTCTACCAGCAGTTTGCCATCACCCTCTCAGCCTCGGTGGTACTGTCGGCTATCGTGGCTTTGACTTTGACTCCGGCCCTATGCCAGATGATCCTCAAGCCTCGAACCAAGCTGTGGGGCCCCTTCGGCTGGTACATCTCGGCCTTCGAGAAGATCTTCGGAACCGTCTCGAGCGGATACGCCCGTCTGGCCGGGATCGCCGTTCGGCGTCTGTTCCTCACCGTCATCGTGATGGCGGTGGTGGTCCTGGGGGCGGGTTACTTTCACAAAACTCTCCCGACCGGCTTCATCCCGGCCGAAGACAACGGGTACCTTTTGGTCAGTGTTTCTCTCCCTCCGGGAGCCTCTCTCGAGCGTACCGACACCGCCTGTCGCAAACTCGAAGAGATCATGATGGCTCAACCCGGTGTTCAGACTGTCAACGCCCTGGGCGGCATCAATATTCTGGCCGGTAACCGCGGTTCCAACTACGCGACCTACTTCATCATCCTCAAGCCCTGGAATGAGAGAACTCCCGCCGAATCCGCGGTAGCGATCCAGGGCGCTTTAATGGGCAAGTTCTCGGGCCTCAGCGAACTGCAAGCCATCGTGATCAACCCTCCGGCCGTTCCCGGCCTAGGTTTCGCCGGCGGATTCGTGTTTGAACTTCAAGACCGCTCCGGTAAAACTCCCCAGGAGTTGGACGCCATGACTCAGTCCTTCCTGGGCGCCGCGCGCCAAAGCAAGCTGTTATCTCCGGCCCTCTACTCCCCATTCTCCACGGCCATACCTCAGATCTTTCTCAACATCGATCGTGAGAAGGCCAAGACCCTGGGGGTGGCTATCAACACCATTTACACCACCCTGCAAGTCAACCTGAGCGGTTCATACATCAACCTGTTCACTCGTTTTGGACGCACCTGGCGCGTTTTCGTCCAATCAGAGGCGGAGTACCGCAGAACCCCCCAGGATATCGGCAACCTTGACGTTCGCACCGACACCGGCCAGATGGTACCCTTGTCGACCATTACCGACGTGACCATGACCACCGGAGCCGACATGATCATGCGCTACAACATGTTCCGGGCCGCCGAAGTCTATGGTAACGCAGCCCCTGGAGTCAGTTCGGGCGCCGCCATCGCCGAGATGGAGCGGATGGCCGAGATCAATCTGCCGCGCGGATGGGGCTACGAGTGGACCGGAACAGCCTATCAGGAGAAAGAGTCGGCTAGCAAAACCGGACAAATTCTCGGTCTGGCTCTAGTCTTCGTGTTCCTCTTCCTGGCCGCGCTTTACGAAAGCTGGGCCGTCCCGTTCTCCATCCTGTTAGGCTTACCGACCGGAATTCTGGGAGCCTACCTGGGAACCAAGCTCTTCGCCGCCGACAACAACATCTATGTCCAGATCGGAATCGTCACGCTTTTGGGTCTGGCGGCTAAAAACGCCATCTTGATCGTGGAGTTCGCCAAAGAAAAGTACGAAAAGGAAGGGCTACCTCTTCGAGAAGCCGCGCTGGAGGGTGCCAAACTACGCTTTCGCCCGATTCTGATGACCTCGTTCGCCTTCATCCTGGGAGTCCTTCCACTGGCCCTAGCCGATAGCGGTGCCGGCGCGGCCGGACAGAAATCCCTCGGTGTGGCGGTCGCCTGCGGAATGACCGTGGCAACCCTGATGGGCGTGTTCGTCATCCCCGCTCTCTACGTGATGATTCAGGGAGGCGCGGAGTTCTTCAGCCGTAAGAAGAAGGTCACTCCAAACAATCCCGAGCCGATCCATTAACTTCCTGGTCATCTCATTGCCAAATCGTGAACTCCCTTAACGCTAAGAGAGTTCACGATTTTTTCAGGGTGCTCGGCTAGCTTTGAACTATGGTTATCCAGACCGCGCGGAGCGGACCGATGGTGGCGCGCGCCAATTCGGCGTCACCGGCCTCTACCGCCTCTCCCCAACAGTCTCTTTCTTCCCCTACCCACGCCGAATGGCGCGACGTGGCCGACGTTTCCACCTTCAAAACGCTGGCCGGAGCGGGTCTGACCGCTCTTGCCGCGGGCGGAATCGCCACCGCCCTGGGCGGCCCCGTGGCTGGTGCCATCGGTGCCGCGGCGGGACTTGCCGTGGGTGGTGTTCTTGGAAGGTACACTGAAATCGCGGCCTACGACACGAAAACCTTTCTACGCGACAAGTGGAACCAGGTGGAGACCACCAAACACGTCCTCAAACACCGTTTTTCCAACCAGCCCAAATTAGAAGGCCTGGGACAAGCCCATCTTCGGGCCTTAGATAAAGTCGGCGACGTCCGTCGCGACTACGACGGTTGGGATTCCAGCCGCGATCTTTTCGCCCTATCCTCGCGCGAGGGCCGGCCGGACCAACCCTATCAAATCCAATTCGAAGTCGCTCACCTGCGCCCGGGCGCCCAATTCCAATCAGGACTAGAGCTCGAGGTGGCCCACGGAGAGAACGAGCCGCTAAGCATCGTGGTCAAAGACGGTAAAGCCTTCCACCGTACCAAAGATGGCGATATTCCGGCGGGTATTCCAGTGTCCTACGACCCCAAGTACAGCCATCTTCGCCTGGACCTGGACAAGAACGCTTTGCGCGAAAACGGCTGGAGCGACGGAAGCCCCCTGCGCTTTCGCGCCACCACCACCGGCGCCGAGGGCCAAACGAGCGATGTCTTGGAAGCCGTCAGCGGCGCCAACCTGCCGGAAGGAGCTCTCAAGGACGGCTTTCTGCGCTGGGAAGGCAAGACCGTTTATTACGTCGTCACCGATCGCTTCGCCAACGGCGACAAGACCAACGATCAGGGCACCGATCCCGACAACATCGAGGCCTTCCACGGCGGCGACTACCAGGGTGTGATCGAGAAACTCGACTATCTCAAAGACCTCGGCGTCGACTGCATCTGGCTCTCCTGCCCCTATCAGGCCGACCGGAATTTCTTCGGCAACGACGGCTACCACGGTTACTGGCCCCACGACTTCAACGCTCCCGAGCTGAGCTTCGGCAGCAAGGAGAAGCTCAAGGAGCTGACCGAGCTCGCCCGCGCCAAGGGGATGAAAGTGATGCTCGACGTGGTGACCAATCACACCGGCTACCAGCACCCCTACACTCAAGACCCGGAGAAGACCGACTGGTATCACCACGAAGGGAAGCTTCGTTGGGTCGGCCAGTGGGCCATCGAGAATCAGAACCTGGCGGGCCTACCGGACCTCGCGGTGGAGAACCCCGAAGTCTCCACCCACCTGACCGAGTCTCACAAGGCCTGGCTGAAAGAGACCGGGATCGACGCCTTTCGCATGGACGCCACCCGGCACGTCCCGCGAGAGTTCACCCGCGAGTTTCTGGAGTCGATGAAGGCGGAGAATCCCGACTTCTTCTCCGTGGGCGAGGTGTTCTGGCGCAATCCCAACTACGTCGCGGCCTACCAGCGCGAGACCCAGGAGTCGATGTTCGACTTTCCCCTGGCTTACGCCATTCGTAACGTCTTCTCGGGAATTCCCTCGCGCAGTAAAGAAGAACGTCACGCCTTAGCGGCTGAAGTGGGCAAACACAACATCACCGAGAGCTTGCGTTTGAAAGAATCCAACGGCGACGAGAGTATGAAAGAGCTCTCCAAGGCGCTCGCCGCCGATCGGCTTTACGACAATCCGAAGAAACTGATGACCTTCGTCGACAACCACGACATGATGCGCTTTATGAGTGACTGCGCCGGAGACACCACCCGTTTGGAGAATGCGCTGGGCTTCCTCTACGCTTGCCGCGGCATCCCCTCGATTTATTACGGCACGGAATCGGCTATGGAAGGCTGGGGTCCGGAGAACCGTAAGGACATGGAATGGGACAAAAACCCCCAGGTCAAGGAGGTCCTGACCCAGTTGACACACCTCCGCAAGGAGAGCGCGGCCCTACAGTTTGGAACCCAGAAGGAGCTCCTGGTTCAAGATGATGTCTACGCCCTGGCCCGCCTACGCACCGACGAGCAGGTGGTTTGCGTCTTCAACAACGCCCAGGAAGAGAAGACCCTGACCATTCCAATGGATGAGGACCTTCCCGACGGCGCGGAGCTTCGCAACATGCTGGCCGAAGGGAAAGCCACCGTGATGGACGGCAGCCTAACCGTGACCCTACCTCCCCGTTCCTTCGCCTACTACGGCTGGAAGGCTTAGTAGGCCTGTCATGGGTCAGCGTTAGCATCAAGCAAGAGCAGAGGGAAAGACGAGCCTTCGCCCACTTTGTCGATAAAACGGACGATGATGGCGGGCGGCATAGTGAGACAGCCGATGGAGTCTCCGGTATTGGGATCGATACCGTTGTGGATCAAGATCTCGGTGGCGATCACGCCGTTTCGCTCGGCGGCGGCGCGCTCGGCTTGGGAGATGTATCCATCCTTATCTTTGTCACGCCAGGCCGGGACGTGGCCCTGGTAGTCTCCCTCACTGTTGACGATGTGCCAGGACCAGTAGCCGTGATAGATGTTGTTGGAGCGGGCCCAGTACAAACCGGGGCGGAGTTGGGCGACCCCCGCGTAGTAACCGGGCGAACGAGAGGTGGAAGCCTGGCCAGCGTGGGCCGAGCCTCGAAAGGCCGAGACGGATCTGTCATATCGATCCAGTACCAGGAAAGTATCGTTATAAGGTCCCACGTTGTCGGCCGAGTCGTGACGACTTCCGTTGGGGGAGATGCCCCGAAGCAATATGACCAGAAGCCCGAAATTCCGACCGACTCCCTTTTTCAGAGCGATATGCTCGTAGTAAGCGAAGTCGTCTGGAGGCGACAGCGGGGTGGCCAGGGTCCTGAGGTCCCGAAATTCTTCCCGGAACGGTTTGTTCGCGTCTAGTAGCAGGTAGTTGAAGGTCTGCCGCTTGCCTACCATGGCGACAAACTTTGGAAAGTCCTCGGGGGATAAGGTCTGAGCTCCGACCCGTCCGGGACGTTTGAGATCCCCTCCATCGCAAAGGACCACCGATCTGGTGGTGGTTCCATAATGATCATCGAGGTCTTTCTCCTCGGCGCTCAAGAAACCGTTTCCGTCGCGGTCGAGCCATGCCGGGAGTGCCGGCGAACCTTCGCCTGTAGTCAGGCTCCAAGCCGCATCGGCACCGCCATGAATCGGTTCGGCCAGGTATCGACCTGGTCGAAGTTGAGCCACTCCAAAGGGAAAGTCGGAAGAACGCTCCGTGCCGGCATGGGTGGCGGCCCGAAACTCCTCCACCGGACCGTCCGGAGTAATGACCACCAGAGTGTCCGTATATCCCCCTACGTTGTGGGCCGAGTCGCGCCGAGTCCCATCAATGGAGGCTCCACGAAGGGCCAAAACCCAAATTTTATCCTGGCACGGATCCCCCGTGAACTCGGTAACCACGGAGCGATAGTAAGCTTGACGATCGGCGGCGGTCGCACCCCGCGAAGCCAGATTGATTGGTGGTCGTTCCTCACCTAGAACAGGAGTCAGTAGCAAGAGGGTCAAGACTACGAAGGCTCGCGCTGACGACATCATGATGGTCTCCTTGGTGAAGGTGAAACCTGGCGATTCTCGCCCAGCGGCTTTGGACCCTTCGCGACCTTACTTGAGCCGGTTGTCGATCGGCTCGCGATCGTGTTCCCCGATGTCGTCCTGAGAGCCCACGACAATACTGGCGAGCCCCAGCACACCGGAGACGACTCCACCCACGATCCAGCCCGGTGGTCCAAACCAGAGCGAACCGATGGCCACTGCTCCGGCCGCCACGGAAAGTCCGCCGGCCGCCCTATCCCATCCGGAATCCGCGGTCCAAAGGTCACGAAGTCCAAAACCCACGGACACGACTCCTCCCACCGAGCCCAGAGCCTTGCCGGAAAACTTCAGGATCTTGCCGGCCTTACTCGCCTCATCGGTCAATCCACCGATCGCGGCTAGAGCCGACTCACCTCCGGTGCTGACAAGGCCGACCCCACCCAGAATCTGCTCGTAGTCATTGTCACCCTGAAATCCGGCGAAGATCTGCTGGGCGCCAATCAAGGTTCCCAGGATGGTCGTTCCTTTAGCGAGCTTGTCCGCGCCACTCGCGAGCTTCGCCGACGGTTGGAAGCGCGGGTTCCCCCACTCCTGCAAGTTTTCTGGAACCTCCGCCGCTCCCTTCACGGTGTCGAGCGCACCGATGAAGAGATCGTCGGCGGAACCTCCGGATTGCAGGAAGGCCTCCAAGTCGGCTTTCCCCAGGTCGAACTGTCCGACCACCTCTCCGTCGCTGAGAAACCGCCCCTTGTTGTCGATCTGAATCTGACTGGTCTCTCGGTTAAAATCCGCGTCCGTGGTCTCCAAAGTCCCGGTGACAGGGGGTTTCTTAGTCGGGTCTGTCACGCTGGAAAGATGGGAAGTGGTGATATCACCGTTATCATCGGTCTGGCTCTGGTCGTACTCGACCGCTTCAAATCCGCGATTGTTGGAGAGCTTGGAAGTGAACTGCTCGTAGCCCGTCTGGATTGGCTTACCATCGCCATCGACCCTGAGCTTCCCGTCATCGTCGACGAGAGGTTCGGCGGAGGCCTGGCTGGTTTCCAGGTAGTAGGGGCCCTTACCCGCTAAAACGGCCTTGGCCTGGGCTTCGGTCAGGGTACCTTCCTCGACGGCCTCCTGGATCTCCGCCCTTGTCACCTTGGAGCGTGAGGCACTCTTGGACTCGATCCGCTCTCCCGCTTCCGTCGTCTCCGACTTGTAAGAAAACTCGCCGGGACCGTGAGTCACCCGCTCCTCGTAGGTGGAGAGCTCGGTGCCTTCCACCACTGTCTGGCGTTTGAAATCCTGTCCATCATTGCTGACGTCGCTGTAAGTCCAGGTCAGGGGGCCGTCGGGGGTCTTACTCGCGGAGATGGTCCGTCCGTCTCCGTCGGAGTCGGTGGACCCGTAGGTGATCCCCGTCGCGGCGACCTTGCCCTCCTTGTCAAAAGAGACCTCACGGGTAAAATCTATCGAGTCCTCGTCGAGCCACTCGGCGTCCTTCTCATCAAGACCTCGCGGCCCACTTCCGTTAGGCCTCAAGGGCAAATGATAGTCGGCGTTGCGACCATTGAGCCAAGCGTTTTTCTCTCGCGAGCTCCTTGCGCTAGGAGCTGGAGCCAAGCTGTTGGAGAGTAGAGGCAGTCCCACATCCCCGACGGAGAGACCCGGGACCTTTGGCTTGGGAGCTCCTCGTCCGGCCCTGGGTGAGATCTCCTTGAGCTCAGTCTCGCTCAAGCCCTCGACCGAATAGGAGCTCGCACTCTCTCCCTTACCGTTCCAGGTGCTGGTGTTGCTGAAGACAACCTCTCCACCGGAATCTCGATTGGCCACAAGTCGCGCGGTCTGGCTAACCCCGGTGGATTCCTCCAGCTTCCCGTCATCTCCGGGAACTTTCACGCGTGTCACCGTTCGGGTCAGATTCGTCTCGCCACTGTCAACCTCCAATCCTGATGGGAGCTCCCCCGTGACTTCCACCTCATTGGAGGTCTGAGAATAAGATTCTTCCGAGTACTGAAGCTTCTTGGCCCCCTTCCCGTCATCGGTGACCACGGTCACTTCGCTGACCAGAGTCGGCTCACGCCCGTCGGTGGGCAGGTCGGGCTGCTTCCCGATTCCGTGGCTGGGAGATTCCGGGACGTCGATAAGCTCCTCCAGGTCCTGGTCGGACTGGTAGCTCTTCTCGGTTCGAGTTTCCGAGCTGCCGTCGCGACCCATCTTGGTGGTTCGGCGGAGCTTGGTCTCGCCCAAGGAGGAATCATAGATCTCCTTACCGGTCCCATCGACGTTGGTGACCTTGGTGTAGTTGGCACGCCCCCCGTCGGGACGACGGACTTCTTCCTCCAAGGTTCGCTTACCATCAGGTCCCACGGTGAGCTTCTTCTCCTGGAAAGAGAACCGCCCTTGACTGTCGCGATGGCTCTCCACGACCGAGGAAACATCGCTCACCTTTCCCTCCGCGTCGGTCGTGATCTCGCGATTGTATCGCCGATCCTCCGAGAGGTCGGAGAACAAGTTCAGCGTGCTGCTGCCGTCCTTGTTCTCTTCCTTTGAGTAGGAGACGCCGTCGGAAGTGAAACTCGTGGTGACCTTACCATCTTTATCCCTGACGACCTCGTAGGTGACCCCATCTTGCTCGAAGGTCTTCTTCACGCTCCCGTCTTTTTGTTCTTCGCGCTTGGCCGGCTCAAGGCCTGAGAGGTCGGGGACTTCGGGGGTCTCGGACCTGGGCGAATAAGGCGGCTTCAGCTTCAGGTCAGAGCGCTGGTCTTTCTTGGTCGGGTCCTTGACCAGGTGGTCCAACTCCGGATCTTTATCTTTCTTTGGCTCTTCCGAATCCGCGGGGTCAGATGGCCCATCGACGTCGTGCACGGGCACGACGTCGGGTTTCCTGTCATCGGTGGCTATCGCCGGGGTAAATCCACTCCCACTGGTCAACTCGATGGCCAAGTTCGCCTGGCGTCGGGTCAGTTCTCGCGACCCGCTGGGATTACTGGGCGCGGGACTGTCCTTCTTGTCGAGAATTGTCGCCTTCTTGGTGGGAGATTCGACAGGTTTGGCCGCAGGCGAGGCCGCCGGGGCTGGTGACTTGGCTTTGACCGGCTCCTTGCTCGAGTTCGAGCTCGTCTCTGAAGCTCGGCGCGGGATGGGCGTGGGTGAACGTTCGTCGATCGGACGCATACAAGAAACTCCCTTTGGGCATTTTCCTGACTTTACCCCGTGACGGCGGCGGAGGGATAGCCTGGCACATCTTCATGTAAAGAAAATGTTACGCGGGTTTAGGCACGGCCTAATTAAACAGCCGTGAAGAGCCTGACCATTTCCCGATTGAAGTCGGGTAAATCCTTGGGGGTTCGAGAGGTCACCAGGTTATCGTCGAGCACCACGGGCTTATCCACGTAGTTAGCTCCGGCGTTCTTCATATCGATCGCGATGGTATCCACGCAGGTCATCGTTTTACCCTGGAGAGCGTCGGCGGAGATCAGAAGTTGAGGTCCGTGACAGATAGCCGCGATCGGTTTCTTCTCCTCCACAAAGCTTCTCACCAGCTCTACGGCTCCATCTTCGACTCGCAAAGATTCCGGAGAGCTTCCTCCCGGGATCATCAACGCGCTAAAGTCCTGGGACTTAGCTTCGGAAATAGCGAGATCCGAGTTGACCGAATACTCTCCCTTCTTTCCCTCGTAAGTCCGCCCGGCCTCGGGTCCGACCACGACGACCTCCATTCCCTCGGCACGTAGAGCCTCGATGGGGCTTTTGGCCTCGGAATCCTCAAAGTCGTCGGTCAAAAGTACAGCGACACGTTTCATTTGCTTAGTCCTACTTTCATCGAATCACGAGTTATGAACTCCGACCCAATGTAGAGCGGGTGAGTGGACCGCTCATAGACCGAGGAAGCGTTGCTCAGGGGAGCCGAGGGTATAGGACTCACGATTCATGAGCAACAAGGAGTCCACGACTATCGCTTCCAAGAAAATTCATACAGGATTTTTTTCTCTTAAAGAAAACATTTCTCTATGAGCCGTCTTCCTTTTAATGACTCTGGGTGCCTAGGGCAGCTCGGGAACGCCTTCCTGGTCTCCGCCATCGTTTTCATCGTCACGGCAGTCCTCGGGCAGCTCACGACCCTTGGAATGATCGCGGCGCCGTTCTATACGCTCTTCACTTTCGCATTCATGGTGGCTCCAACGAAGAAGAATGCCTGGGAGTCCAAGGTCGAGCCGATTCAGGGTACTAAAGTCGGCTGCCTGCTGCTGTTCGTGGCTCTCTCCTTCCCTTTTTGCAACCATCTCGCCGTCAGGCAACAAAAGGCTAAGGAACGGCATCAGCAGTTCCTCCGGCAGGGTGCCCCATCATCACATCACCACCAGCCCTCTTCCCACGGCCATAGGTGAGGCTGGAGGACCGGTCATCAAGAGATACAAGAAGGCGCCCCTCGAGAGGCGCCTTCTTGTATCTCTGAGCAACCAGGATTAATCGGCCAAGAGAGCCTTGGCGATAACTAGCTTCTGCACTTCCGAGGTACCCTCGTAGATCTGTGTGACCTTGGCGTCACGCAGGAAGCGCTCCACCGGATACTCCCTGGAGTAGCCATAGCCGCCGTGCACCTGGATAGCATCCAAAGCGCATTCCACCGCGATCTGAGAGGCGTAGAGTTTGGCCATGGAGGCCTCTTTGGTGAACTTCTCACCCGAGTCGCGCTTGGTGGCCGCGCGATAGACCATCAGGCGGGCCGCCTCGACCTTGACCGCCATGTTGACCAACATCTCTTGAACCAACTGAAAAGCCGAGATGGGACGGCCGAACTGCTCCCGCTCCTTGGAGTAACGGATGGCTTCGTCCAAAGCCGCCTGAGCGATCCCGACAGCTTGGGCGGCGATGCCCACGCGACCGGTGTCGAGAGCGGCCATGGCGATGTTGAAGCCCTTGCCCTCCTCACCCAGCAGGTTTTCCTTGGGAACCTTAACATTATCGAAGGTCAGGGGGCAGGTGCCGGAGGCGCGCACGCCCATGGTCTCCTCGTGCTTTCCGATGGTGAAGCCCTCGTAGCTCTTCTCCACGACAAAGCAGCAGATACCCTTGTGACCCAGCGCGGGGTCCTTGGTCGCGTACACGATAAAGAGCTCGGCGGCGGTAGAGTTGGTGATCCAGTTCTTACTTCCGTTGAGAACCCAGTGGTCTCCCTCCAAGCGGCAGGTGGTCTTCATGCCAGCGGCGTCGGAGCCACTTCCGGCTTCCGTCAGGGCGTAAGCGGCGACCTTCTCACCGCTGGCCATCAAGGGAAGATACTTCTTCTTTTGCTCCTCGGTCCCGAACTTCAAAATCGGGTACTCACCCAACGAGTTCTGAACCGCGGTGATCACGCCGGTCGAGGCGCAAGCCCGGGAAAGCTCTTCGATCACGGAGACGTAAGCGAGAGTATCCATCCCCGCTCCTCCGTACTCTTCGGGCACGGTCACGCCCATCAGGCCGAGTTCGGCCAGCGCCTTGAAGTTGTCCCACGGAAATTCCCGGCTCTCGTCGTAGTGAGCCGCACGGGGACGGATGGTCTCGTCGGCGACCTTTCTGACCATGTCTTTGACCATCTTGTGATCTTCAGAAGGCTCAAAAGAGATCCCGGAAGGAACTGCTGTGATTGCCATTGTCAGTAATACTCCTCTTACTCTAGCTAAACTGCTTCAAAATCTCGCGGGCGATGACCACGCGATGAATCTCGTTGGTACCTTCTCCAATGGTGGTGAGCTTGGTGTCACGGAAGGCGCGGGACACTTTGCTATTCATCTGTAGACCCAGGTCAGCCAGATGGGAGACTGCCTTATCGGTGGCGCGCATGGCGATCTCGGAGGCGAAGAACTTGGCGAAGGCGCCGTCTAAGGTCCAGCGCGGCAGGTTCTGCTTCTGCAGCGCTGCGTTATAGATCATGTGGCGCGCGGCCGCCACGTCGGTGGCGATCTCGGCCAGCGGGGCCAGGCGATACTCGTTGTTCCACAAGTCGCGGGTGAGGTTCTCGTCCTTGAGCACCCGAATCAGCTCGTCGAGCACACACTGGGCCAATCCCAGAGCCATCGCCCCGATGGTGATTCGGCCGCCGTCGAGGGTTGCCATGAAGTACTTAAAACCCTCCCCCTCTTGTCCCAGGACGTTCTCGGCCGGGATTCGGCAGTTGTCGAAGATCAGCGTGCCGGTGGCGGAGGCTCGTAGGCCGGTTTTGTCTTCTTTTTTCCCGAAGGAGAAACCGGGGAATTCTTTCTCCACGATGAACGCGGTGATGCCGCCGTGGGCCTTGTCCGGATCGGTCACGGCACTGACGACGTAGCTGTAAGCCTCGGTCGCGTTGGTGCACCATGCTTTACTGCCGTTGAGGATCCAATGATCGCCGTCGCGTACCGCGCGGGTCTTGGTGGCTCCCGAGTCGGAGCCGGCCTGGGGTTCGGTCAGGCCGTAGCCGCCCAGTCGCTCGCCTTTGGCCAGCGGAGTCAGATACTTCTTCTTTTGCTCATCGGTACCCCAGGTGGCGATGGGATTGGACCCTAATCCGATGTGCGCCGCCATGATAATGCCCAGCGAACCCCAAACACGAGAGCACTCCTCCACAAAGATGGCGGTGCAGACAGCATCCTCGCCACGACCTCCATACTCCTTAGGGAATGGAAGCCCGAGGTAGCCTTTTTCGGCCATAGGGCCGAGCAGAAGCTCTCGGGGGAATCTCTGAGCGGCCTCGTACTCGGCCGCGATCGGCTCGACGTGGGTCTCGAGAAACTCGCGCAATTCGGCGCGAAACGCCTCGTGGTGAGGGGACAGAAGATGACTATTGGAGACGAAACCCTCAAAACGATGGCTCGTCGCGACTGCACTCATCAGTATAAACTCCTTGACAATCCCCTTCGATGGGGAGCCTGAGGAGGCTCTTACCCGATTAGAGAAATTTCATACCTGCCAATAGCTTCGCATCTTTCGCCGGGCCAGAGCGCGTTGTCCCCGCGCCGTCTCCCGCCAGGTTTCGACCTGAGGCGAGGGCCCAGTGACCCGGTATGGCGCTCCAGCCTGGGCCAGCACCTCAGCGATCTCCGGAAATCCACCGTTGATCGCCAGGTCTCGGGCCGACCAGCCCCGATGGAGCCGGCGCATCTCGAAATCGTACCACACGTTCGAGTCGCCTTCGGGGCAAATCTCGGGCGCGCCAAGAAGAGCTTTCGGGTCCGCGCCATGCTCGAGAAGCAAAACGACACTCTGTTGGCAACCGTAGAGAGCGGCCCAATGAAGAGCTCTGAAGTCGTCTTGCCAGGCGAACTCAAGACAGGATGGACTCTCCAACAGAAACGGATTTAGAATGTGAGGGCGATTGGAAGCGACCGCCAAAAAAAAGCTTTCCTTCATGTTGGCCCGCATCTTAGGAGCTTTCACCAACTCAAAGGAAACTCCGCTCAAAGTCGCTCTTAACGCCCACCGAGAACTCTGGTATAGTAGCCCTATGTTGCGACTGTCCGCGGCTCTGCTACTTCTTTTAGCCATGCCATCCTCAGCCGGCATCAACGACGATCCGATCGATCGCTTGGTCAAGCAGCTCAATAGCTCGGGTGGGCTCTGGGTCAACGGAGCCTCTCCGCTATTGCACTATCCGCGGGGAGCCGAAATCGCGGTCCTGGTCCGAAAAGTTCTCGACGGGTACGACTGGGGCAAGGGACAGCCTTATCGCATCCTTGACCAACGTCAGGTCGAGATCACCTCTCCTCCCGATCAGACTCCGTATCTCGCCGTCCACGTCGAAACGCACCAGGTTCAAAAGATCGTTCTACTCCAATTCCAGCGGGACGAGCAGTGGTGGTCCCGAGTTCTGGACATTCCTCCTTCCTAGACCTGGCAAGCCGATGCACTATCGCCATATGGACGAAATTTCCGCCACGACGGAGAGGTGGCCTACGAATCTCTCAATATGCGCGTTCGATGGGGTGAACCCAAGTGACCCGTTCGGCTCCTAACCAAACGGCAAAACTCGCTAAGCAGCGTTCGAGTTTCGTCTCAAAGGCGCCAGAGGAAGCCCGAGAGGCTTCTCGCCACGCCCCTCTCACCTCAAGCTCGCCCCGATCGCGATGCAGTTTGGTGTCGACCCGAGCCACAAAGCGCTCCCCCTGAAGGACCGGGAGGACGAAGTACCCGTGCTCTCGTTTTCCCTTCGGAACGTACGCCTCGAAGCGGTAGTGGAAATCAAACAGCCGCAACAGCCGCCGGCGGTCTCTGACCAGAGGGTCGAAAGGGTTCAAGAGATGCATCCTACGCCCCCGAAAAACGACAGAATCGACTCGCTCTTGCCAATCGGGAAGAGCGAGTCCACTCCCGGCCGACTCCAACTCGACGGGCAAGGCGACTCCATCCTGAACAGCCCGTTCACCCGCGCGGGCGACCTCTTCTCGGGTCAGAGCGCCCCAAAAATCTGACAACTCCTTGGCTGTGGCCGCTCCTAACCGCTCAAGAGCCGAGCGAACAGCCCAGTCCTCAAACGCCTCTTGCGAAGCCGCCTCCACGAGGTCATGGCCAGGATGAACTTTCGAGGCGAGCCCATACACCTTCTGAAAACCTCGGCGAGAATGGATGGCGAACTCACCACAACGCCAGAGATACTCCAAGGCCACCTTCTGCGGCTTCCAACCCCACCAAGAGCCGCTCTTGTCTCCTTCCGAAAAGTCAGAGCTTGTGAGCGGACCGTGCTGTTCGACACGTTTCCTCACCTCGGCCAACATTGCTTCAGGGTTTGGTCCGAGACGAGTCACCGACCAAGCCTGCTTCTTCTCGCGATAATGCTGGCAACGGCGCTTCCAGTACGGGAGAAACCGCTGCGGAATCAGAGCCGCGTCGTGAGTCCATTGCTCGAAAAGACGACGCTGCTGGACCAGGTCTGTGAGCATCTCCGGGCGATACTTCTCCATCCTGGAACGTAAGGTCAGATGATGGGCGCGGGCCACCACGTTGATACTATCGAGCTGCACGAAGCCAAGTTGGTGAATCAACCCTTCCAGCTCGTTGAGTCGGGCTGTCTTCACTTGCGGGAACTGAGCCGCCAGAAAAAGTCTTCGACAGACCTCCTTAGAAAGCACGGGACGGTTGTTGGTCATGTGACAGCCAAACCGGGAAAATACCAGTCCCGAGAAGTCGTAGGAAAGCTCTTATTGACAAAAAGGCATCGATCCTCAGAGGGCTGACGGGTATGAGGCAGCCCGAAACCGTCCGGCTCGAAGTGATAACGGATCGTTTCACAACCCGGCCAAGACAGCTGGCCCAGGAGCCACACCGGGTCTGGTCTCAAGCTAGCGAACAGCCCGTGAACGTCAAGCTGAGAGCCCTGGCGTTCGGCCACCAAGAGGAGCTCTTCGTCCTCGGAAAGGTAGAGATGCTCTCTGTGAAAAGCCTGCAGATGGAACAGATTCAAAGCTGGTGAGATCACGTCGAAGACTTCGGAGGTGATCCGCTCACCTCGGATGAGCTGACAGACCCGTGGGTTGTCGAGTCTGGCCGGCGTCCAGCTCCAGGACTTCTCTGGCGACGGTTGGGAAACCGCAAGACTTTGAGCTGGCACTTGCCCAAATCCGAACTTGGGATAAAAGTCGAGGACGCTCTCGTTGGCAAACAGAAAAAGGGGCTGTTGCCCCACGAGATGGAGGACCTTCTGAAACAAAAGCCGCGAAAGACCGCGACCACGAAAACTCTCCCTGGTGGCGACAGTCCCGACCTGAAAGCCCAGTAGCTCTCTCCCCTGAACCCGCATAGCAAGCCGGCTCACCGAGACGTTTGCCACCATCTCCCATGTGACACGGTCAAGCAAGCTGTGGCAAACGTAGGTGCCGTCCCAATATCCCGCCTGGTACCACGGCTTGAGGGAGAACCCCTCAAACACTTCGCGGGTCAGTTCATCGAGCTGCCCGCGAAGCTCGGAGTCGTCTCGGTAGTCTGTGACGTATTCGAAGTCGCCGAACACCCAGAAGATCTATCTGGCGATCGTCTCGGAGATCTTCAGCTCCGCCCCAGTGGCAGCGATCACTTCCTCAACGGTGTGGCCGGGCTGAACTTCGATCAGTTCAAAGCCTTGCGGAGTCACTTCGATGACCGCCATGTCGGTCACGATCATATTCACCACGCCCTCTCCCGTCAGAGGCAAGGCGCACTTCTTGACCAGTTTGTGGCCTCCGTCGGGCGCGGTGTGCTGCATGGCGATGATGACTCGCTTGGAGCCAGCCACCAGGTCCATCGCTCCACCCATCCCCTTGACCTTGGCCCCGGGGATCATCCAGTTGGCGAGATTCCCCTTCTCGTCGACCTCCATTCCACCGATGACGGTCAGATCGATGTGTCCACCTCGGATCATGGCGAAAGAGTCGGCCGAGTGGAAATAGGAGGTCCCAGGAAGTTCGGTGATGGTCTCCTTGCCGGCGTTGATCAGATCCGCGTCCTCTTCCCCTTCGTAGGGAAACGGCCCGATCCCGAGCATCCCGTTCTCGGACTGCAGAATGACGGTCATCCCCTCGGGGATATAGTTAGCCACCAGCGTCGGGATCCCGATGCCGAGATTGACGTAGTAGCCGTCCTCTAGCTCTTTGGCGACGCGCTGGGCGATTAGCTCTTTCTTACTCATCTTTTGACTCCTCGTTTAGGCTCGTGCTCGGGTGGTGCGCTTTTCGATCCGCTTTTCGTAGCTGTCTCCCTGAATCACCGCGTCGATATAAACGCCCGGGGTGACGATCTCATCGGGATTGAGCTGTCCGGCGGGAACGATCTCCTCCACCTCGGCGATCACGTAGTCGGCGGCGGTAGCCATTACGGGATTGAAATTGCGTGCCGTTTTGCGGTAAGTGAGGTTTCCGTGGGTGTCGGCCTTGTAAGCCTTGACGAAGGCCACATCTCCACGAATTCCTCGTTCGAGGACGTACTTGCGCCCATCGAATTCTCGGACTTCTTTCCCCTCGGCGATGAGCGTTCCCACACCTGTCGGCGTATAGAATCCGGCGATCCCGGCCCCACCGGCGCGAACCCGCTCGGCCAGCGTCCCCTGGGGATTGAGCTCGACCTCAATCTCGTTGTTGATCAGCTTCTGCTCCAGAGCCTTGTTCTCTCCGATGTAGCTCGAGATCATCTTTTTAACCTGATCGTTGGCGATCAAGAGCCCGATGCCGGCGTCATCGACTCCGGCGTTGTTGGAGACGATGGTCAGGTCTTTGCTGCCTTGCTGGAGCAGAGCCTTCACGAGATTCTCCGGAATTCCGCAGAGACCAAAGCCTCCCATCAGCAAGGTCATACCGTCGTTAACCTTTCCTATCACATCGTTAATTTTTCGTGTCTTATCCATCAGGACTCCTAAAAAAGATCTTGGGCGAATTCATACCCCGAGGCAGGTCCTTTTAATCTGGACCGAGGATAGAGAGCCGCGGGGGAGAATCTCTCTAAAACGGGTGTGATGCGAGTGGATCGGAAGTTGAAATGACGTCATTATGACACTTTCAGTACCGTTGCACATACTCGTCGTGGAGGATCACGAAGGTTCTCGCCGAGCCCTTGTCATGTCCCTGGAAGACTGGGGCCACAAGGTTATCGCTGTGGAGTCGGGGGACAAGGCTCTTCCGGCGCTCAAACGCCATCCCGAGGTCCAAGTCATACTGACCGACTGGCGGCTGCCCGGTATGGACGGGCTGCAGCTTTGTCAGGAGGTGCGAAACCTCGACGACCGGTTCCTTTACGTCATCATGATGACGGCTCGCAACGAGCGAGGCGACCGAGTTCGCTCCTTGGAGGCCGGCGCCGACGGATTCATCGATAAGCCCCTCGACCTACAGGAGCTCCGCTCTCAGATCTCCGTGGCGGCCCGACTGTGCGACCTGGAGGCCAAGCTCGGCGGTAAGATCTCCAACCTCAAGGAGGCTCATGAAGAGCTGACTCAGGAAAGTCAGGTTCGAGACACCCTGGTGGATCTGGGCATCCAACTGTCAGGTCAGCTGGACAGAGACAGCCTGCTCGACTCCATTCTGGACTCGGCCCAGCGCCTCAATTCGGCCCGGCAAGTCGCCTTTCTCTGCGAGCCGGATGAAGTGATCGTGCGCGGCGATCCCGCTGAGCACGCCTTCTTTAAAACTGTTCTGCTAGGCTTGCCTCCCATTATCCGCGAGCATGGAGGGCACCTGGAGAACTACTCGGCGGAGTTCGGCTGCTTACTCGTCACTCCACTGGCGGCGGCGGGAAAACTTTTAGGAACTCTCGTCCAGGCTCAGGAGCCGCCCTTCTCCGATCGCCAGGTGCGGGCCACCGCCGGACTGGCCGCCCAGGCCGCTGTTGCTCTCGACAACGCCCGGCTTTATCGCATCGCGGTCGACAATGAGGCCCGCCTGCAAGCGACCAATCGAGAGCTTTCCGATCGATACTACCAGCTCGAGTCCCTAAGAGCCGAAAGCGAAGCCACCCAATCCAATCTCGACAGCGTTCTCTCCGGTATTCAGGAAGCGTTCTTCCTTCTCGATCGCGGCTATCGATTTATCTACCTCAATCAGGCCGCGGCGGCACTGGCCGAATCCTCCGTGCCGGAGATGATCGGAAAGAGCTTCTGGGAACTCTTCCCCGATCTGGTGGGAAGCCAGCTCGATCACGCCCTGGAACGAGCGGTGGATGCCGGCCCACCCTCTCGCATCGAAGAGTACTACGCGACCCGCGACCGTTGGTTCGAACACCGCGTTCACCCCTCCGACCACGGCCCCATCTCGGTCTTTAGCCTCGACATCACCGAGACGAAGCAAGCCGAGCTTGCCGCGCGCCAGACCGAACTCTGGCTCAAAGCTATTTTTGACCAGACCTCCGGCTACTTCGCCATCTTGCATCCGGACGGCCGGACCGCGGGCGTGAATCAGGCGGCCCTGGCGGCGACCGGCCTGGAGTTGCAAGAGATCCTGCATCACCCGGTTTGGGAATTCGAGCTTTGGGACGTCGAAGGCGAAAAGGAGCGCCTCAGAGCCAGCTGGGATCTGGCGGTGGCCGGCTCGGTCGTTCGCGAAATCGTGACCTACCGCTTCCACGACGGGACCCTACGGACCATGGACCGTTCCCTAACCCCGATTCTCGATGAAGCGGGTCAAGTGCGATTTATTCTCGTCGAGGGACTCGACATCACCAACCTGAAAAAGACCGAGGAAGCTCTAGAGAAAGCTCGAGACGAGGCCCTGCTGGCCAACCGGATGAAATCCCAGTTCCTGGCCAACATGAGCCACGAGATCCGGACTCCGATCAGTGGAATCCGGGGCATGACCGAGTTTCTGCAAGACACTCCCCTGGATTCCGATCAACAAGAGTACGTCGATGCGATCTCGCGTAGCTCGCAGGCGCTACTGGCTATCGTCGGCGATGTTCTGGACCTCTCCCGTATCGAGGCTGGAGAGTTGGAGATCCGCGAGGAAACCTTCGAGCTCCCCAGCACGGTCGAGCACCTGGTGGGACTTTTCGCTTTCCGGGCTCGCGAGAAAGGGATCGATCTCGCCGTCCATCACTCTGAGGAGGTCCCTTCGGTCGTGAAAGGCGACCCCGACCGCTTGCGGCAGATCTTGATAAATCTGGTCAACAACGCGGTCAAATTCACCGATCGCGGCTCGGTCAAACTCACCGTTTCCAGGGGAACGCTCGGCGGCCCCAACTCTGTCCTGTTCGAAGTCAGCGACAGCGGGATCGGTATTCAAAGCGACGCCATCGGAAAACTCTTCCAACCCTTCACCCAGGTAGATCCGTCCCCCAGCCGGCGCTTTGGCGGAACTGGACTTGGACTATCGATCGTCAAACGCTTGGTGGAGCTGATGGACGGGCAGGTTGGCGTCCGCAGCGAATACGGGGAAGGTTCGACCTTCTGGTTTGAACTTCCCTTGGTACCGTCCGGGGCCGAGCTGCTCCCCGTCTCGGAGCCGAAGATTCCCCAATCCTTACCAGAGGAGAACGGATTCTCGGAACTGCGAGTCCTGGTCGCGGAAGACAACGAGGTGAGCCGTCGAGTCGCTATGCTGCAACTGGAAAAACTCGGCGTTTCGGGTAGAGCCGTGACCAACGGCCAGGAGGCGATTGACGCTTTACGCGAGGAGCCTTTTGATCTCATTTTGATGGATTGTCAGATGCCGGTTCTCGATGGCTACTCGGCGGCGACAGCCATCCGATCGCCGGAGTTCGACGGGCATAAGGATGTCGTGATCGTGGCGCTGACGGCGCACGCTCTCAAAGGAGAACGCGAGCGGTGTCTGGCCGCCGGCATGGACGACTATAGCATTAAACCGCTCCCCATGGACGCCTTGCGCGCGCTCCTCGCGGGCTGGTCGGCGGCGCGTCGCGCGCGCGTCGCCACAGGATAGCGACAGCACCTACTCGTTGAGGATCTTTTCCACGTGGCGCATGACGTCCGGAGTGGCGTACGGCTTGACAAAATAGCCCGCGAAGTTCGGAAAGGCGCGAGCCGTGTCAAAATCCTCTCGGGCACTCTTGGCGGTGAAGATCACCACAGGGAGAGCGAGCATGTCGGGCTGGTCGGCGATATGCTGGCAGATCTCCCATCCGTTCTTGCCCGGTAGCATCACGTCGAGCAGTAACAGATCGGGCACTTCCTCCCCCAGACGCTCGATAGCTTCCTCCCCGTCGTGCACGGAAGTGACCTGGTAGCCCGCGCGGGTCAAATTATAGCAAAGCACCTCGTTGAGATGCTCATCGTCTTCCACGACCATGATCTTAGCCATTGGATGTGTTCCCTTCTAGCGGCAGATAGACGCGAAAGGTCGTACCGCGACCGACGGCGCTGGTAACCTCGATGGTCCCGCCGTGAGACTCCACTATCTGTTTGACGATGGCAAGACCCAGGCCTGCCCCCCCTCGATTCGGGGTGCGGGCGGTGTCGACCCGGTAGAAGCGGTCGAAGAGGTTCGGCAGGTGAGTTGACGGGATCCCTTTCCCACTGTCCTCCACGCGGATCTCCACTCCCTTCGGCGAAGCCTTGGCCACAACCACCTTCACCCAACCTTTCGCCGGGGTGTGAGTCAACGCGTTTCCCACCAGGTTCAAAACCATCTGGACCAAGCGATCGCGATCGGCGAAGAGAATGGGCACCATCTCCTCGAGTTCCACACTAACGGTGGCGACCTCGTCCCCTCGTCCTCCTACCGCCGTGGCCACGGCCTCCTCCACCACCTCGTCGAGCGCGACCGCTGAAAGCGAGCGAGCGATGGCCCCGCTTTCGATCTGGTCGAGATCCAGCAGTTGGGAAGCCAATCGGGCCAATCTTTCGGTCTGCTCGACGATCCTGGGTAAATAGCGCGCCGCCAAATCCGGGTCTTCCGAGCCGTGCAGCACCAGAGTTTCCGCCATGCTGCGAATAGCCGCGAGAGGGGCTCGCAGCTCGTGCGAGACATCGGAAACGTACTTTCGCCTTAATCCCTCCAGGTGAGCCAGGCGATCGGTCATGGAGTTGAGCGACTCCCCTAGCTGCTCGTACTCTCTGGGCCCCCTGACCTCGACCTTGTGCTGCAGCTCCCCTTTAGCGATCCGGCGCGCCGCTCCGTGCAAGAGCTCCACGGGCCTGGCGAAGCTGGCGGCTAAAGCCAGGGTCAAGCTGATGATGGCGACAGCGTAACCAGCCAATCCCAGAGTCAAAGAGCTTTGAATCTGCGCCACCTTGTCCTTAATCTGTCCCAGAGAGTAAGAGACTCGCAAGGCCCCCAGGATCTCCGCACCGGCACCCAGGATCGGGGTGTTGACGTACATCGTCTCCTCGAAATCGCTATCGGGGCGCCTCCAGGTCGTGGCGTTGGTGGCGCCGGTTAGAGCTTCACGAAGTCCCGGCGCGGTCTCCTCGGAAAGCTCATGCCCGGTCTTGATAATCGAACTGCTGGTGGTGGCCAGAACCTTCCCCTCCAGATCGCAGATAACAAAACGCATCCCCATGTGATGGTCCCAGCGCTCCACGATAGAGGACAAAAGAGCCGAGTCGTCTCCTTCCTCGAGCGCCGTCGCCGCCATTTCGCTGGTCAAGGAGGCCGTGGCGGTCAGCTGACTGCGCAACTGCTCGATATAGAAATTCCAGAGGAGCCGGTTGAGCAGCATAACGGCGCAGAAGAGAGGTATGCCCACAGCTAGAAGGCTCAGGGCGACGAGCCTCCAGCGAATGGTGGTGGGTATGCCGAAAATCCGTACCATACGTTGGGATGGGGCTCTCGGCGCTTCGCGTATACCATTGGGCTTTGGCGAGAGGGCGGAGAGCCCCTTAGAGACGAACTTTTATCCTTTCGATAGACCTGTACCTCTTGGAGAATCGTGTGGCCACCACTCAACTGCCTGAAAAAGATGCCGAGCTTGACCTCCGCCAACTCTTATCCTCCCTTCGACTCGCCAAAAAAGGCGACTTCTCGGTCCGGCTACCTATGGACCTGACCGGACTCGATGGCGAAATCGCTCAAGCCTTCAACGAACTGCTGGAGCGCAACCAGGGGCTGACCCAGGAACTAGCCCGAATCAGCGAGGCGGTAGGGAAAGAAGGGAAGATCAGCCAACGCCTGGCCCTCAAAAACGCCGAGGGAGATTGGTCGGCCTGCGTGGATTCAGTCAATGAGCTGATCACCGACCTGGTCCAGCCCACGCGTGAAATTTCACGGGTGATCGAGGCGGTGGCCAAAGGCGACCTATCTCAGAGCATTCAGCTCGAGGTCGAGGGGCGTCCCCTCAAGGGCGAGTTTCTACGCACCGCCCGCAACGGGAACAGCATGGTCGCGCAGCTGGGTAGCTTCGCCGACGAAGTGACCCGCGTGGCCCGCGAGGTGGGAACCGAAGGAAAACTCGGCGGTCAGGCCAGCGTGAAGAACGTGGCCGGCATCTGGAAAGACCTGACCGACAACGTGAACCTGATGGCCGACAATTTGACCAATCAGGTACGAAACATCGCCGACGTGACCACCGCGGTGGCCAAAGGCGACCTCTCGCGCAAAGTCACGGTCGAGGTGCGCGGTGAGTTTCTGGAGCTGAAAAACACCGTCAACACCATGGTGGACCAGCTCTCCTCATTCGCCGACGAGGTGACCCGAGTGGCTCGAGAGGTGGGCACCGAGGGAGAACTGGGCGGCCAAGCCCGGGTCAAAGGGGTGGCCGGTATCTGGAAAGACCTGACCGATAACGTGAACCTGATGGCCGAGAATCTCACCAGCCAGGTGCGTAACATCGCCGAAGTGACCACCGCCGTGGCTAACGGCGACCTTTCCAAGAAGATCACGGTCGACGTCCGGGGTGAGATTCTCGAACTGAAAAACACCATCAACACCATGGTGGATCAGCTAGGGAGCTTCGCCGATGAAGTCACTCGCGTGGCTCGCGAGGTGGGTACCGAAGGGAAACTGGGCGGTCAGGCTAGTGTCAAGGGTGTGGCCGGGGTTTGGAAAGACCTGACCGACAACGTGAACCTGATGGGTGAAAACCTGACCGGCCAGGTGCGTAACATCGCCGAGGTGACCACCGCGGTAGCCAAAGGCGACCTATCCAAGAAGATCACTGTCGAGGCGCGAGGAGAGATTCTCGAACTCAAGGACACCATCAACACCATGGTGGACCAGCTTCGGTCGTTCGCCAACGAGGTGACCCGCGTGGCCCGCGAGGTGGGTACCGAAGGAAACCTGGGCGGACAAGCCCGTGTGGAAGGCGTGGCCGGCACCTGGAAAGACCTGACCGACAACGTGAACTTCATGGCCAACAACCTGACCAACCAGGTGCGTAACATCGCCGACGTGACCACGGCGGTGGCCGGAGGTGACCTCTCCCGCAAGATCACGGTCGAAGTCCAGGGCGAGATGCTGGAGCTCAAAAATACCATCAACACCATGGTCGACCAACTCTCATCGTTCGCCGACGAGGTGACCCGTGTGGCCCGCGAGGTGGGCACCGAGGGAAAACTGGGTGGACAGGCCGACGTGAAGGGCGTGGCCGGTACCTGGAAGGATCTGACCGACAACGTGAACTTCATGGCCGCCAACCTGACCGGCCAGGTGCGTAACATCGCCGAGGTGACCACAGCGGTTGCCACCGGAGACCTCTCTCGCAAAATCACGGTCGAAGTCCAGGGTGAGATGCTGGAGCTCAAAAACACCATCAATACCATGGTCGACCAGCTCTCATCGTTCGCCGACGAGGTGACCCGCGTGGCCCGCGAGGTGGGCACCGAGGGGAAACTGGGTGGTCAGGCGGAGGTGAAAGGCGTGGCCGGCACCTGGAAAAACCTGACCGACAACGTGAACTCGATGGCCGCCAATCTGACCGGGCAGGTGCGTAACATCGCCGAGGTGACCACGGCGGTTGCCAACGGCGACCTCTCTCGCAAGATCACGGTGGAAGTGCGCGGAGAGATTCTGGAGCTGAAGAACACCATCAACACCATGGTCGACCAGCTTAACTCCTTCGCCTCCGAGGTGACCCGCGTGGCTCGCGAGGTGGGAACGGAAGGGAAACTGGGCGGTCAAGCCCAGGTGCTGGGAGTGGCTGGGGTTTGGAAAGACCTGACCGACAACGTGAACCAGATGGGAGGCAACCTCACCTCTCAGGTGCGCAACATCGCCGAGGTGACCACGGCGGTTGCCAACGGAGACCTCTCGCGCAAGATCACGGTGGAAGTCCAGGGCGAGATCTTGGAACTCAACAACACCGTCAACACCATGGTCGACCAGCTTAACTCCTTCGCCTCCGAGGTGACCCGCGTGGCCCGCGAGGTGGGTGTGGAAGGGTCTCTGGGCGGCCAGGCCTACGTCAAAGGGGTGGGCGGAACCTGGAAAGACCTGACCGACAACGTGAACCTGATGGCCAACAATCTGACCAGCCAGGTGCGTAACATCGCCGATGTGACCACGGCGGTGGCCACCGGCGACCTCTCCAAGAAGATCACGGTGGAAGTTCAGGGCGAGATTCTCTCCCTGAAAAACACCATCAACACCATGGTGGACCAGCTCAACTCCTTCGCCTCCGAGGTAACCCGTGTGTCGCGCGAGGTGGGCACCGAAGGGAAGCTGGGCGGGCAGGCCCATGTGCGCGGTGTGGCCGGCGTGTGGAAAGACCTGACCGACAACGTGAACTTCATGGCCGATAATTTGACCAACCAGGTGCGCAACATCGCCGGGGTGACCACGGCGGTTGCCAACGGAGACCTCTCGCGCCAGATCACCGTCGACGTCAAAGGCGAGATGCTGGAGCTCAAAAACACCATCAACACCATGGTTGATCAACTGGGATCGTTCGCCTCCGAGGTGACCCGCGTGGCTCGCGAGGTGGGAACCGAGGGGTCGTTGGGCGGCCAGGCCAAGGTGCTGGGCGTGGGCGGTATCTGGAAAGATCTCACCGACAACGTGAACCAGATGGCCGACAACCTGACCAACCAGGTGCGCGGTATCGCCAAGGTCGTGACGGCTGTCGCCAATGGGGATTTGAAGCGAAAACTGACGGTGGAGGCCAAGGGAGAGATCGCTCTTCTGGCCGACACCATCAACGGCATGATCGACACCCTGGCCATCTTCGCCGAGCAGGTGACAAGCGTGGCCCGCGAAGTGGGAACGGAAGGGAAGCTGGGTGGGCAAGCGAGCGTGCCGGGAGCCTCGGGAACCTGGAAAGACCTGACCGACAACGTGAACGGCTTGGCCGCCAACTTGACCAGCCAGGTGCGCGCCATCGCCGACGTGACCACAGCTGTGACCAAGGGCGACCTGACCCGGAGCATCAAGGTCGAGGCCAAGGGAGAGGTGGCCGCGCTCAAGGACTACATCAACGAGATGATCCGAAACCTTCGCGAGACCACTCACACCAACATGGAGCAGGACTGGCTCAAAACGAACGTGGCTCGCTTCACTCGCTTACTGCAAGGGCACAAGTCGATGGTCAACGTCTCCAAGATGATCCTCTCCGAACTCTGCCCTTTGATCCAGGCCCATCACGGCGCCTTTTTCCTGGGTTCGTTCAATGTCGAAAACGGCCTGGAGCGCCTGAGTATGATCAGCTCCTACGCCTACCGGGAGCGCAAGAATCTCTCCACCATTTTTGAACCCGGCGAGGGACTGGTCGGGCAGTGCGCCATCGAGTCGCAACGAATACTCTTGACCAACGTTCCGCCCGACTACGTTCAGATCAACTCCGGACTCGGCGAGGCACCTCCCTTGAACATCGCGGTACTCCCGATCCTCTTCGAGGGCCAGGTCCGCGCCGTCATCGAGCTTGCCTCTTTCGAGCGCTTTTCCGACATCAGCCTGGCCTTCTTGGACCAGTTAGCCGAGATCATCGGGATCACCATCAACAACATCGAGGCGATGATGCGCACCGAAGAGCTGCTCAAGGAGTCACAAACCTTGACCAAAGAGCTCCAGAGCCAGCCCCAACTGCGCATCGCCAACGAACGTCTGGCCCAGCAGGCGGCCGCCCTTCAAGCTTCCGAGGAGGAGCTCAAACAGCAGAAGGAAGAGCTCCGTTTGACCAACGAGGAGTTGGCCAACAAAGCCGCTCTCTTGTCCCATCAGAAGGAAGAGGTGGAAAGAACCAATCGCAAGCTGGAGTTCGCCCGCCAAGCTCTAGAGGAGAAAGCCGAGCAGCTCACCTTGACCTCAAAGTACAAGAGCGAGTTCCTGGCCAACATGTCCCACGAGCTCCGCACCCCTCTCAACAGCTTGTTGATCCTAGCCAAACTCTTGACCGAGAATCGAGAGAAAAATATGTCCGACCGGCAGGTGGACGCCGCCCGAACCATCCATGGAGCGGGGATCGACCTGCTGAACCTGATCAACGACATCCTCGACCTTTCCAAAATCGAATCCGGAACGATCGTGCTCGAAACCGCGCTGGTGGGCTTCGAGGCCATCGAGGCCGACGTCGAGCGAAACTTCCGCCAATTGGCGGAAAGCCGCGACATCGACTTCGGCATCGAGCTGTCATCCGACTTGCCACCGGAGATCGAGACCGACACCAAGCGATTACAACAGGTCCTCAAAAACCTGCTCTCCAACGCCTTCAAGTTCACCCCTGAAGGTAGCGTCACGCTGACTATTTGCCCGGCTTTCGACGGCTGGAGTCCCGACCACCCCGTCTTGACGGAGGCCGATCAGGTCATCGCCTTCGAGGTCGAGGACACCGGCATCGGCATCCCCGAGAACAAACAGGCCGTGGTCTTCGAGGCCTTTCAACAAGTGGACGGAACGACGCATCGAAAGTACGGCGGGACCGGCCTGGGGCTCTCCATCAGTCGAGAGCTTGCGCACCTCTTGGGTGGAGAGCTCTGTCTTAGGAGCGCGGAGGGGATCGGTAGCGTGTTCACCCTCTATCTGCCTCGGCAATACGCCGAAATTCCGCAAGGGTATCGACGCCCGGAGCCATCGGTGGAAAAACCGGCCAAAGAATACGAGACAGTGGTCATGGAGGGGGAGCTGGAGGCGGTGGATGAACACCAACCGCTCTCGCCGGTCTCTCCCCAACGCGAGCCCGTGGCGGATGACATCGACAACATCGAACCTGGCGACCTGGTGGTGATGATCGTCGAGGATGACTCTTCCTACGCGCGCATTCTCGTCGATTCGGCGCATCAGTCCGAACTGAAAGCTGTGGTGGCGCAGAACGTGCCCGCTGCGCTTGCCATGGCTCAAAAAGTGAATCTGAGCGCCGTCACCTTGGATCTGCAACTGCCCGGCGGAAACGGCTGGACCTTGCTCGATACCTTAAAGCATGACCCGTCCACTCGACACTTACCGGTGACCATCATTTCGGTGGACGACAATCGACGCCGTGGCTTTTCCATGGGAGCTTTCGCCTATCTGCAAAAGCCGGCCAGCAGCGAGGAGATCACGGACACCTTCAACGGCCTTCGAGAGTTCGTGCAAAAGCCGGAACGCCGAGTCCTGGTAGTGGAAGATAACGACGCCGAGCGAATGAGCATTGTGCAGCTGATCGCGGCCGACGACCAGGTCAAGGCCGTGGCCGTCAAGACCGCCGAAGAGGCTCTAGAGGAGCTAGCACGCCAGACTTTCCGCTGCATCGTGTTGGACCTTCGCCTGCCGGGCATGAGTGGTCGTGAATTCCTGCAGGCAGCCCGCGATCGGGCGGAAGCTCTAACTCCTGTTATCATCTTCACCGGAGCGGACCTCTCCAACGAGGAACTGAGGGAGTTGCAGGAAGCCGCCACTACCGTGATCGTCAAAGGAGCCGATTCTCCTGAGCGGCTGCTTGCGGCCACTTCGCTATATCTACACCGCGAGAACTTCTCCGAAAGCGAGCTAGAGCTGCTCAATCAAGCCAAACGTTCCGACCCCGACCTCAAAGGGCGTAGAGTGTTGGTGGTGGATGACGACGAGCGAAATCTCCTGGCTCTCAAAGCACTATTAGAAGAGCAAGGAATGGATATCTACACTTGTAAGAATGGGAAAGAGTGCCTGGGGGTCTTAAACCGTGGCGTCCTCTTTGATCTCATTTTGATGGATATCATGATGCCCGACATGGACGGCTATGCGACCACCCGGGCCATTCGCCGACTCCCCGACATGAAGGGTCTACCGATCGTCGCCGTCACGGCCAAAGCCATGCCGGGAGATCGAGAGAAGTGCATCGAGGCCGGCGCTACCGACTACATATCCAAACCCGTCGACAGCGAGAAACTCCTCTCGCTTTTGCGGGTCCTGACCTTCCGCGATAACCTGGCGAGATAGGATCGGTCGCCTTACAGACTTCCCCGGTCTTCCATCCGAATGACCTTAAATTTGGTCATGTCGATCTCATAGACCATGACACGTTCCGCGCGAGGTTCAAATCCTCGCTCGCCGACTTTACCGATGCAGGTGATAACGTAGATTCCTTGAGCTAGATTGCGTTGACTAGGGACAGCCAGGTTATCGGTATCGCGGGAATACCTTTCGTAACGAAGATCAAGGTTGACCGTGTAAGTTCCAATCAACTGGCCCTCGTCGTCGAGAACATCCTCACTGTAGGAAAACGACTCCCGGACTCCCGGTGGAGGGAAAAGAATATCGCTGCCCAGCTTAACCCGAACATCCTGCCAGGCCGCTAAACTGAGCTGCCTGGCCTGAGTGGCTTCGATCTGGGCCAGCGTCGCCTTTCTCCTTCCGACCTGGCTCGACATCAACCCTAATCCCAAGGCGAGAAGCAAAGTGAACAGCATTAGAGCGGCCACGATCAAGGAGCCACGCTGGCGAAGCTTCATGGAGTGAAGGCCCCCTGTAGCCCGGGGCAGGTCACGGCTGTTCTGAAGGCGATCACGCGACGTTGCTCCCTGATCGATAGAGTGACGGTGAAACAACCCGCCCCTGAGGCTGTGGCGACAATAAAAGAGTTGACCTTGGTGGCCACGGCTCCACTCTGTCCGCCGGCTGTTCGCATCAACTGAGAGTTTGAATTGACCTGATAGACGACTTCGGCCAACTGGTTAATCTCGGAGTAGTCTCGATTCCAGCCCTCCGCGGGAATCGAGAGGTTGGTGTAGTCATTCCCCACAGCCTCCGGCGCCGAAGGTCTCACCTTATTAAAGCTGAGAAATCCCGAGGTGAAAGATGGGGGGCTAACCGCCTCCCGCAACTCCGAGGCCACTCGCTCGCAGCCCAGAGTCGCGCTCTCCATGGTCTGGCTCTTCTCTTGGAGAAACTTCAAGGTATCGTACGACTGTGCCACCAACTTCGCCACAGCCAAGAGAATCGCGCCAGTCAAGAATAAAACGATGACCATTTCGATCACACTAAACCCCCCTCGCGGGTTCGGAAGACACCTCATGGCAACTGAATCTCCGCTGACTCTCCCACCGCTTCCTGGCCTCCGTACCTTACTAGGGCTTGCACTTTGGCTCTAGCTCCCACTCCGGTCGGTGTCACGCTCCGCCGAGTGACGCGAACCCTTCGGCCTGTAGAGTCCAAGGGGAGACAGTTGAGCGAGCCGGTGCTGTCCAAACTGGTGCTCCAGAAAATAGTCACATCCTCAGGCCTAGAGCCGTTGGCGGTCACAACTTGAGCGGTATAAACCGCCGGAGTGGTGAGGTCGTTGAGATTGTTAGGCCCAGAGACTTTACTGACAATCACATCCGGAGTGTTGTCGAAGGGGATAATAGGGTCGCCCAACAAGGTGACCAAGCGCAGACTTTTCTCCCCGGCCGAATAGGTCACCGTGACCTGGATCAACCGCAAACTTCGAGGCAGATGCCGGGTGTAAGGGTAGGTATTGTATTTATTGTTGAGCTGTGGATTTCCGTCCGGCGCGTTAGAGTCGAGCGCGGCCGTGGGAATGGCGGTGAAGAGACTACTGCAAGGGCTATGGACTCCATCGTCTGGAGTGAGTCCCGAGGTCTGGACCGGCCGATGCTCATTTTTGAGCTCCTCGACCTTGACCGTGAAGCCAGGGTCGTCGGGATATTCGGACACGGTGGCGAGATGGCCGGAAAGCACCCCCGCGAAGGACGCCCCCCCCGGCACGGCCGCGGTCAGAGCTCGAAGCTCTTCAATCTTTCTCTCGGCGATCATCGAGGCTCGTCGCGCATTGGCTGCCTCGGCCTCCCAGCGGACCGCTCCATCGAACAACGTGGCCGCGGTCGCGAAGGCGAAGATCATCAAGAACGCCGCCAGGACCGCTTCCAAAAGCAGCCCCCCGCGATCACCTCTGAGTGGGGCACCAGCCATGACGCTATTCCTGGGCTGGGATCCAGATAGCGCGCCGAACGTTGTCCTGCGACATCACGGTAGGGCCACCGGGCCCCTGGATGAAGTTGTCACCGTTTCTCGGAACGATCCAGAGCTTCTGCTCTCCCACATCCTCGGCGGCTCCGCTTCCATCAACGCTGGTTTGGGGACTTCGAGTCCAGATAAGGAACCGTCCATCGGAAGAGACGTCAGGATAGTCGTTGTCCGTGCCGGAACCTCCCGAGCCTCCGTTCCCGCCGTACCCCACACGGAGCTTGTCTCCTGTCGGGGCGACCTGGTAGTCTTCATACAGGTTGCCTGGATCGATGCCACCGTTATCGTACTGGGTCTGAGTCACGGGGAAACTTACCAACACAGGGTTATTGCTGCCCAAACTCAGCATAACCCGCTCTCCCCCACCGCCAACCGAATAACTGATTGGTGCGTAAGGCGTCTCTGATCCGTCATACCCGTCTGGTATGGTATTCCAGAACATCCCTGAGATGAGACTGGTCGAATGGCCGTCACTGAGTCGTCGTGAATAGATCCGGTGATCTTTCTCATACAACATGTACTGACTGTTTTGACTCCATCCTGTGCGAGATTTCTTGATACCGTGACCCCCACCGGAGAAGGGCTGATCATCCACGTATGTAGTATTGCCGTCGAGCTTTTTGGTGTAAAGCTTTTCCTCGCCGTGATTTCGATAGCTTACCCAGGCCCCGTCGGGCGAGATCGAGACCGAGGTGAAGTTCCCCGACCCATCCAAGATCTGCTCCGGACCGCCGTGCAGATTTCGAACCTTCACATATCGATTTGGCAACTGTCCTTGGAGAAAGGCCAGCTTTGTTCCTGATCTATCCAAGCTGGGCATACACTCCTCGACCCCTGGGGGTGAGAGGACCTTCTCTCCACTCCCGTCAGGGTTCATGAGAACCAGTTGCCAAAGTCCGTCAGGACCAAGCCGCTCGACCAAAAGCTTTCCGCTGGGCGGAGTGGTGAAGACTTTGTGAGGAGGGTTTTGAATGTAAACCTCACCTTTGACGTCGCGCACGTCGGCTTGAACGCGATAGCGGTCGCCGGGGTCGGAACTGATGGGAACCGTCCAGTTCCAGCGCGCTCGAAAAGCCCCCACCCCCTCCGGCGGACCTCCCCCTCCAACCCATTCCAAGCCATCGGGAAGCTTGTAAACGTACTCCATCTTGTCGACCTCGCCCACCAGGGCGGGATTGATATTACTGAAAGGATAGCTGAACTGTCCTGGTGGATTGGACGAATCTTCAGGGCTTTGTGTCCATTTGGAGAACAGCGCTCGGCCTTGAGGATCGTAAGCGTAGACCTCCAAAGTCACGACTTGCCCAGGCACGCAGGTTCCTTGATCGGATGGTGAGTCGTCGGGATTGGGAAGAACCCTAATCTGAGAGATCTTGACGGTGGCGCCAGCCCCACCGAACTGGGTGAGGTCTTTGGCCGAGGAAGTAGAGGTACCGCTTCCGGGAGGTCCTAGAGTGCCCCCCGGTAAGCCTGTCGCTTGCTCGATTCCACCGGCTGGACTTATCAGCAAGGTTACGGCGGCATCGGCGCCCGCAATAGTGCGAAGGTTTGGAGGGGACCCTCCGACCTCAGGATTCTGCGCAACCACCACCGTGTAGCGTCCACCGGTGGCGGGCTGACCATTACTGACTAACCCTCCGTCCGGGGTGAAGCAAAAAATGTAATCGTTCTTGCATTGATCCGGGAGCCACTCCTCAAGCTTGAAGATCTCATACTTCGAAAGTGTGGAGGGAGCGAGTCCATCACTAAAGGAAGGTCCAGACCATCTGGCAGCCAGGAAAGTGACGTGAGGATAGTCACCCCGGAAGTCTCTAACGGATGTCACCAGCGGCTTGTTCCAGCCCTCGAGACGATAGATCGAAGTGGCTTTCGGCACCCCTCCGTCATTGGTCGGAATACCTAGTGCGACAGGTCGTCCACTCGCGATGGCCAACTGGCGTGCCGACTCGAACTCCTTGGCAAGCGCCACGGCCAAGCCACTGACCGAGGCTTTGCTTTTGGAGGGCTGTAGAGCGAATAAAGACAGCCCGGCGAGAAGAACGGCCAGCCCTAAGGCCGTTACGACTTCGATCAGACTGAGACCACGAACGAACTTTTTGCTACGCACCATATAATGTTAACATAAAAGTGTGACTAAATCTTCATGTTCGTAGAAAAGCAAACAGGCGATGCGAAACGGCCTCACTCAATATCCTTTGGGATGCCCCTAGTTCACTCTGCTAGGACACAGGAGCCGAGGGACTCCAAGCGTAGTATTGGCATGTGAAACTCTTGTCGCGTCTTGTCGCCTCTCTGGTCCTGGCACTGACGCTGATGAGTTTCGGCTGGGCCGAGATGACCACCGCCGAATATCTGGACTGGCTCAACGATCGCCGCCAGTTGTGGGTTCAGGAGATGAAGCGGATGGAGGCCCATGAACACGGGCAGTACCGTCAGGACTATCGCAAGCTCTCGGACAAGATGAACGATGTTCGCCAGCGCGTGGTGGCTCTAAAACAAGCCAAAGGCGAACAAGAGGCCAAGCTGCGCCAAGAGCTGATTGAAAAGGTCGGCGAGGTGGAGCAAGGACTGGAGTTTCTGCTCTCCGAGACTCCGGAGCTTGCCTCTCCCTAACGGCGGAAGGTCCAAGGTCTTCCAAGACGAACGGCGCGCCTCCAACTCTATACCGGAGCCCGCCGTGTCCTCGCCTCTCAAGCAGCCTATCATCCTGACCCCGAAGCCCGAACAGCGTGTCTGGGGAGGACGTCGCTTGGCCGAGACCTTAGCTCGAGAGATCCCCGACGGGCCTCATGGCGAGAGCTGGGAGATTCACGGAGCGCTGCCAGTGGCCGAAGGCGCCTGGCGAGGGCGAACCCTGGACAGCCTGGTGGAAGAGTTCGGAGCCGAGCTCTTGGGCAAGCGAGCCGAGCCCAAGGAGCCGTCCTTCCCCTTGTTGACCAAGTGGCTCGACTGCCGAGATTGGCTCTCCGTTCAGGTCCATCCCGACGATCCGCTGGCCCGAGAATTGACGGGAGACCCGAGTCAACGAGGCAAAAGCGAGGCCTGGTACGTGGCCCAGACAGAACCTGAGGCCCGGCTGGTCCACGGTCTGGCTCCGGGCGTGGCACCCCAGGCGCTCCTGTCGGTGGACGGTCGAGAGATGCTCCCTCTTTTGGGCTATCAGAGCCCGCCCGAGGGCTCGTTACTCTACACCGGCGCCGGCACCGTTCACGCTTTGGGTCCGGGATTTTTCATCTACGAGGTGCAGCAGTCGAGCGACCTGACCTACCGGCTCTACGACTGGGAGCGCGACCGCCCGATCCATCCCGGGGAGTCGAAGCGGTGCCTGTTGGAGTCGGTCACTCCGACGGCACGGCAAGACGAGCGAAGCCTGCGCTGCCCTTACTTTGAAATCTTGGTCCGAGAGACTGCCGGCGCGATCGAGGTGGATGATCAGTCGTTCACCATCCTCGCCGCGGTGAAGGGCGACTGGAGCCTCGAGGGCGACTTCGGCCGGCACCAACTCCTTTACGGAAACTCCGTGCTGCTCCCGGCTGACCTGGGGCCGGTCGCGCTTCACGGCCCGGGGCGGGTGCTGGAGATTCGCCTGGGAGAGCAGGTCCTGTAGCGCGAGACCCCGATATAGCCTCTACCTATGTCCAGCCCACTCACACGTCCTTTGGAAGTTGAACGTCTCGACCTTCATCTGGAGGCTGATGCCTCTCGGGTTCTGTTACGCCGCTACGGCACCTCCGGCCCCGAGCACGCGGTCCGCGCGCTCGAGCGGGTCCTGGCTCTACCCGAAAGTCAGGTCGAAACGATGTGGGAAGCGACGCTGGCCGAGTTCGCCCACCGCCATCGCGACTATCAGGGAGTGGTGCTTCGCCACTTTGAAAGCCTGGACCATCCGCTACCGGCGAATCTGTCCCCCGCTCGCCAAGCTCTGCTCGGAGCCTGCTTTTCCATGGAGTACTCGCTCGAGTGCGCGGCCCTTTTCAACCCTTCGATCGTGGCTCATCCGGACCAGTCGGGAGTGGCCGAGGGGTCCTTACGTTTCGTGATGAGTTTACGCGCCACAGGTGAAGGCCACGTCTCCTCCATCACCTTCCGCACCGGTCTCATCGATCATCGGGGGAACGTCAGTCTCGATGCCGGGCGCCCCCACGTGGAGGCTCCCACCTTGGGAGGAGACGCCGAGAGCGGCTACACCGCGACCTTCCCTGACCATCTGCCCATCGCCGAGCAGACGCTCTTTCCCATCACCCCCTCGCAGAGCAACGGGATCGAGGACGCGCGCTTCGTGCGCTTCGAGGACGGCACTTACTACGGGACCTACACCGCCTACGACGGTCGCCAGATCGCTCCGGAGATGGTGGCCACCTCGGACTTTCGCTCTTACCGCTTTCTGCCTTTGAAAGGTTCGGCGCTACGAAATAAGGGGTTGGCCCTCTTTCCCCGCAAGGTGGGCGGCCGCTACACCATGCTGGGTCGCCAGGACGGTGAGAACAACTATCTGATGCGCTCCGACGATCTGCTGGTCTGGAACGAGACCCACCTTTTGACGACGCCGAAGTTTGACTGGGAGATCGTGCAGAGCGGGAACTGCGGCTCTCCCATGGAGACGGAGGCCGGATGGCTGGTTCTGACTCACGGCGTGGGTCCGACCCGCAAGTACTCTATCGGAGCCATGCTTTTGGATCTCGAGGATCCCGCGCGGGTCATAGGGCGCCTGGAGACTCCGCTTTTAAGCCCCAATGCCGAGGAGCGAGAGGGATATGTCCCCAACGTGGTCTACACCTGCGGCGCCCTCACGCACGCGGGCCATCTGATCATCCCCTACGCCATCTCCGACTCCGCCTGCCGCTTCGCTCGTGTTCCCATCGAGGAGCTTTTGAGACATCTGAAATTCTCGGCCTAGAGGACGGTCCGCATAGTTTTTGAAACCCGGTTCATGCGCTGGCTGGCTCTTCTTTTCATAAGCCTTGCTCTGATCGGCTGCCAACGCTCTCCGGAGGCCAAGGGGTTTCTTCTCACCGCCGGGGACTGGGACATGCCGCCCGCCTATCACGGCAACCCCTGGGCTCCGGGTGGGGTGGGCGTGGCGCGTAGCTACGTCTACGACCCCCTCTTTGACTACGTTCCCCAAGACAAGAGCTGGTTGCCGCGCCTGGGCACGAAGTTCGAGGAGAGCGCCGGCGGCGACCGCCTGACCGTTCATCTCCGCCCTGACGCCAGGTGGCATGACGGGCAGCCCTTCACCTCCAAGGATGTCGTCGCCACCTTCGAGATAGGGTTTCTCAAGGGACTGGAGATCTGGCACTACATCGACCGGCTGGAGACCCCCGACGAGCACACGATCGTCTTCCATTGGAAACGCCGCTCTCCCACCAACACGCTGCTGGCTCTGACCGAACCGATCGTCTCGGCCGACCACCTCAACCATCCGTTTTTGGAGACCGTGCGAGCTCTGCCCAAAGAGCTCACTCAACGCGACTCCGAACAAGAGGCGGTGATTCGCGAAGTCCTCTTCGCCGAACGTCCGGCGCTTCCGATCGGGACCGGCCCCTTCCGACTGACCAAGGTGACTAGCTCGGACATGGTGTTGGAGAAGTTCTCCGGCTATCACGAGGCCGAGAACGTGCATCTGCGGGGAGTCAGAATCGCTCGCTGGGGGCGAAACGAGGCCGTCTGGTCGTATCTTTACGCGGGCCAGCTGGACGCCATCAGTCCCGCCTGCCCCTACGACGTGGCCCAGGAGGTTCTCAAGGCCAATCCCAACATCGAGCTGCGCACGCCGAGCGATCTCAACGAGATGGGCCTGGTCGTCAACTGTCGCGAGAAACCACTGAGCGACCTCTCCTTTCGGAAAGCCCTGGCCTACGCCTTAGACCGCGACAACATCCGAAGACTCGCCTGCGCTCCCGGAGACACCAGCCCCGGCTACAATCTGGGGATGGTGCCGTCGCTGGGACCGGAGTGGTTGGGCTCGGAGTTTCTCGGCTCTCTGGAGCGCTACGACTTTGACCCGGGCAGAGCCAAAGCGCTGCTCGAGCCTTACAAGTTCAAGGGGACGCTGGAGATCATGGCGCCCGCCGGGTTTACCGATCTGGCCCTCCTGGCCGAAGCGGCCGCCTCCCAGTTGACCAAGCTGGGAGTCCACAGCCAGGTCCGGCTGGTCCAGGGCGAGCTCTACGCCAGCATGCTGCGAGAAGGAGAGTTTGATCTGGCCGCCGTTTTCGGAGCCCAGATGGGCCGCACCGTGCATCCCTCCACCTCCGCCGGTCGATACTTTAGCCGCGACGCCCAACTGCAGACCGCCTCCGGCCTTCCCTTAGATGAGGAAGCCGAAGGTTGGGTGGGCCAGTTGCGGGTCGAGCAAGACCCCGAGAGGGCACGCGCCCTGGCTCGAAAGCTGGCCCAGAGGCAAAACGAGACGGTCAGCTTCCTCCCCTGCTTTGAAAAACGCCTGATGGTCTTCGTGCAAGACGGCACCCGAGTCACCGGCTGGCCCGAGGCGAAATCGCCCCGCTGGTCGGCCGCGCCGCTGGGGGTGGAGAACATGTACGTCTCCATGATCGTCTCGGGCCTGCTGAGGCCGGCGCCGTGAAGACGTCGCTTTTGACCGCCGCTCTGACCATCTGGGTGGCCATGACTTTCACCTTTCTTTTGATCCGACAGATCCCCGGCGACGTGCTTCACAACTTCGCCGTCAACATCCAGAACACTCAGGGCGTGCCCTACGATCAAGCCCGAGAGCTGGCCAAGCTGCAGATCAACTGGGACCCCGACAAACCTCTCTCGGAGCAGTATTTTCACTACATGAAAAGTCTAGCTCGAGGCGAGCTGGGAAACTCCACCAACTACCGCATCCCTGTCTCCACCATTCTCGGCGCGGCCCTGCCCTGGACGCTCTTCATCACCCTCAGCGCCGCCTTTTTCAGCTTTGCCGTGGGGGTCGGCCTAGGCTTGTGGGCGGCCTGGAGACGGGGAAGCTGGCTGGACCCGGCCTTGACTCTCTACGCCACCATCACTCAGGCCATCCCCGACTTTCTCATCGGCGTGGTGCTGCTTTTGACTCTGGGTATCCGGCTGGAGTGGATGCCGCTACGCGGAGCCTACAGTCCGGAGACCGATCCCGGACTCAACCTGGCCTTTCTAGGCAGTTTGGGCTACCACGCCATCTTGCCGGTGCTGGCTTTCTCCATTCCCGCCATCGGAAACTGGGCGCTTTCGGCCAAGGCCAGCGCCACCAGCGTCCTGGGCGAGGACTATCTGATGGTGGCCCGAGCCAAAGGGCTCAAGCCGTGGCGCATCCTGCGAGACTACCTGGGCCGTAACGCGCTACTGCCTTTGATCGCCGGACTGGCCAGCAGTCTGGGAGGGCTCCTGGGCGGCTCCATGCTGATCGAGACCATGTTCGGCTACCCGGGATTGGGCTACTTTCTGGCCCAGGCCATCGGCACCCGCGACTACCCCTTGATGCAAGGGCTGTTTCTTCTCTCCACCGTGGCCATCGTGCTCAGCAACCTGGCCGGGGAAGCCCTCTCGCGACATCTCGACCCTCGGGTGGCCAAGGGATGAAAGCCTCCACCAAACTCGGCCTCGGGATCCTCGGGCTCTTTCTGCTGGCCGGCCTGCTCGGACCAGCGTTTATCGAGCTCGAGCGGAGTCCCGACTACGAGGCGCGTTTCGCCCCGCTCAGCTGGACCCACCCCCTGGGCACCGACTACGCCGGGCGCGACGTGTTGGCCCAGTTGGTTCACGGAGCTAGCGACATCTTCGTGATCGCCTTTTCGGCCGGAGCTTTCGCGGTGCTGCTGGCCTTTCTGGTCGGGGTGGGAGGGGCGCTGGCCAAAGGAGCGACCGACCGCCTGCTCCTGGGGATGACCGACGTCTTCCTCACCGTGCCCAGCTTCCCGCTGATGGCCATCTTGTCGGCTCTCTTTCAAGTGGGAGATCCGATCACGTTCGGCTTTCTGCTGGCCCTCTGGTCCTGGCCGGGGCTGGCTCGTTCCCTGCGCGGTCAGGTGCTCTCGCTGCAACATCGAGAGTTTATCGAGGTCTGCCGGCTGATGTGTATGGGACCGTGGCACATCCTGTGGCGCGAGATCTTTCCCAACCTCGTCCCCTACCTCACCTTGAACTTCATTCTCATCTCCCGCAACGCCATCACCGCCAGCGTCGGCATCATGATGCTGGGGCTGGTTCCGCTCAAGGTGGAGAACTGGGGAATGATGCTGAACCTGGCGGCCTTCCAGTCGGGCGCCATCTTTTTGCCTCAGGGGCTGACCTATCTTCTGGCCCCCCTGGTGGCCATCGTGCTGTTTCAGTACAGCCTGATCCTGGTGGCCGGAGGGGTCGAAGAGCTCTTCGACCCCCGGTTGAGGAGGGGATAGCGCGTGCTGAGCATCCAAAACCTCTCCATCGACTACCGCGTTCCCGGCGGAGCCATGTCGGTTCTGCGCGACGTCTCGCTGGACTTCGAGCCGGGGAAAGTGACGGCCTTGATCGGAGAGTCCGGGAGCGGCAAGACGACCCTGACGGGGGCCGTCCTGGGTCTGCTGGCCTCCAACGCTCGAATCTTGGGAGGGCGCGTGAGCTGGAAGGGAGAGAATCTCCTCGAAGCCTCGCCCGAGAGGTTGAGGCGGTTTCGCTGGCGCCAGGCCTCAGTCGTCTTCCAGGCCGCTCAGGGGGCCTGGAACCCCACGCTTTCCATCGGACGGCAGATGCTGGACTGCTGTCGCGACCACGGAGTGGAGGCAGGTCGGGAGCGAATGGAGAGACTGCTGCGCCAGGTCCGGCTGGACCCGGCACGGGTGGCGAGCTCTTATCCCCACCAGCTGAGCGGCGGCATGCGGCAAAGGGCTCTCATCGCCATGGCCTTGATGCTCGACCCGGAGCTTCTCATTTTGGACGAGCCGACCACGGCGCTCGATCTCATCACCCAGAGTTACATCTTCGATATTTTAGCCGACATTCACCGGGAGCGAGAGCTCACCGCGATCCTGGTCACCCACGACCTGGCCGCGGTGGCCCGGTTGGCCGACCGGGTGGCGGTGCTGTACGCCGGCACCGTCTGTGAGCTGGCCGAGGCCGAATCGGTCTTCGAGAACCCACGACACCCCTACTCACAAATTCTACTGCGTTCGGCCCCCGACGTGCGGGGAGACCTTCGGCTGACCGCGACCGGCGACGGCAAGCCACCGGATCTTCGCCAACGTCCGCCGGGGTGCATCTTCGCCTCGCGCTGCCCAGAGCGGATCGAGCTCTGCCTAGAATCCGAGCCCCAACTCGGGTCCGAGATGGTGGCCTGCCATCGGAGGAAGCCATGAAACTCGTCGAGTTGCGCGGGACCCACATCCAACTGGGGAAGGTTCAAGCCATGCGGGGCGTCGATCTTGCCATCGAGGAGGGCGAGATCATCACTGTGGTGGGGGAGAGCGGTTGCGGCAAGAGCACTCTGGGGCGAGCGGTGCTGGGGCTGTTGTCTCCGAGCGAAGGTCAGGTGCTGTATCAGGGCCAGGACATCTTCGCCCCCGGCTATCGGATGCCGGATTCCCTTCGCCTTTCGGTTCAGGTGGTCCACCAGGACAGCTACGCCAGCTTAAACCCGGTCCGCACCATCGGCCAGCAGTTGGCCGCCCCGCTGCGCCGCCACAACCTGGTTCCGCGAGCTCAGGTCAAGGCCAGGGTGCTCGAGGTGCTGACCGAGATGGGGCTGACTCCAGCCGACTTTTTCGCCTCCAAGGTCCCCTTTCAGCTCTCCGGCGGGCAGCGCCAGCGGGTTTCCCTGGCCCGGGCGGCCCTCTTGAAGCCAAAGCTCATCGTGGCCGACGAGCCCGTCTCGGGTGTGGACGCGACCTTACGCCTGGCTATCCTGGAGCTGATGAGGCGCAAGAACGCCGAAGGGATCGCCTTTGTCTACATCACCCACGACCTGGGCACGGCGCGCTATCTCGGGCGGGGCGGCAGAATGTTGGTGATGTATCTGGGCCAGGTGATCGAAAGCGGCCCGGTGGAGACTCTGCTCGACGATCCTCTTCATCCCTATCTGCAGGCCTTGCTGGCCGCCCTGCCACCGCTCGACCCGCGCAAGGCTAAGCTGGTCGCGCCTCTCCCTTTACGCTCTTTGGACATGCCGGACGCCACCAGGCCTCCGTCGGGCTGCAGCTTTCACCCGCGCTGTCCCTATGCCCAGGGGCGTTGCCAGAGCGAGCCGCCCAGCCTGCGCGAGGTAAGGGAGCAGTTCGTCGCCTGCCACTTCGCCGAAAAGCTCGAAGGGAAGCCGGAGCTCGAGTCTTAACCTCTCGACAAGGGGAGCCGGACCACGAAATGAGCTCCTCTTTGAGCAGCCTCTCTCTGGAGAAAAATCTCTCCCCCGTGTTCAGCTACGATGGAGCGACAGATCGGTAGCCCCAAGCCCGCTCCTTGGCCGTGCCGGGAGGCTTCCGCCTGGTAGAACCGTTCGAAAATACGCTCCTTCAAGTCTTCCGGAACGCCCGGGCCGCTGTCATGAACCGACAACTCCGCTTGGCCCTTCCGCTGACTCGTGGAGACTTTGATCGTACCGCCTTCCGGCGTGTGCCGGACCGCGTTCTCCAAAAGATTCAAGACGAGCTCCGTCAAGCGAGTCTGGTCACCCAGAACGGGGGCCGGAGCGAAATAAGTCTCCCAACGAACCGCACCCCCCTCTTCTTGCAGAGAGAAAACCGCGTCAGCGGCAAGGTCCGCTAGATCCAGCGGCTCTCGTTCGAAAGCAACGGCTCCGGCATCCGAGCGGGCCAAAGCTAAGAGCTTGGCCACCAGGGTACCCATGGACTCCAGGCCCTCCCGAATCTCGTTGAGCGATGCCTGGTACTCCTCGCTCTCTCGAGGTCGGCTCAGCGCCACCTCGGCTCGGGTCAAGAGGCGCGCGATGGGGGTTCGAAGCTCATGAGCGGCGTCGGACGTGAACTGCTTCTGCCGGGCGAAGGCTTCGTCGAGGCGCCCCAACATCTGATTGAAGGTCTCCACGAGACGAGCCAGTTCATCGTCACTTTCCAGCGACTGCAATCGCTCCGAGAGACCCTCGGCCCCGAGAGTCGCCGCCCTGCGGGTGATCTCGTCGAGGGGATTCAGCAAGCGCGAGGCCAAAAACAGACCTCCAGCTCCCGCCAGCAGCACGGTCAAAGGAACCCCTACCAGCAACAAGCCGAAAAGCGCCCGGAGTGAAGCCCGGACGTCTTCTTGAGAGCGGGAGACTCGCACCCAAAGTTTGACCGAGGGAGCGTAGATGGTCAATCGGCGCCAGGGGACCCCATTTTTGAAATGAGTGTCAAAGCCGGTCTCCAGCCGTAGGGGCCCGGGTGGGGCCAAACCTCCAACCTCAGCGACCAGAACACCTTGGGGATCGTAGACGGCGACTTCTTCACCGTGGGAAAGAACTTCATACTCGAGATCGAGCTCACCGTCGTCCTCAAGCTCGGACTCTCTGGCGAACTGCTGGACCTCTTGGGCCAGATCGTGGTCGAACCACCGATAGAGAGAGCGCTCGACTCCGAGGTAGACCACGACACTAAAAAAGAGCAAAGTCAGAAACAGAAGAAGGACGTACCATAAGGTCAGTCTCCCTCGAATTCCCCCCATTCTAGGGCTCCAACTGATAACCCGCTCCTCGAACCGTGCGGATAAGATTCTCGTCTCCGAGCTTTCGGCGAAGCCCGCGGACATACACATCAACCACATTGGAGGTGGCCGAGCGGTCGTAGTCCCAGATATGAGCGGCGATCTGGTCGCGACTGAGTACTTGTCCCGGATGGCGCATCAGACACTCCAGGAGCTGATACTCTTTTTTGGTCAAAGAGACCGGCTCTCCGTTCTTCGTCACTTCATGGCGACTAGGGTCGAGGTGGACTTCACCGGCTTTGAGGACAGGGTCGCGAGAAACCCCTTCCTTTCGCCGCAGAAGGGCTCGCAACCGGGCCAGAAGCTCTTGCAAGGCGAAAGGCTTGACCAGGTAGTCGTCGGCCCCTCGGTCGAGTCCGGTCACCCTATCTTCAACCGCGTCTCGCGCGGTCAGCATGAGGATCGGCACCTCACGCCCGCTCGAGCGAACCACCGAACAGATCTCAAGCCCCGATCTTCCGGGTAGCATCCAGTCCAGGAGTAAGAGATCGTAAGGCTCCAAAAGCGCCAGGTCCTGACCCATCTCTCCCTCGTGAGCCCAGTCGACGGCGTAGCCCTCCTCTTGAAGAGCTTGCTTCACCGCCTGGCCTAAACCCACGTCGTCCTCGACCAATAGTACTCGCATAGCGGATTCTTTCTAAAGCTCAGCGGGGCCCCGAAGTCTCAGGGCCCCACCTTCGGAGTTAGTCGTGATCGATGTAGTTTTGTAGAATCTTACCGTTTCCGGCATCCACGATGATCTTCCGCTCGAGTCCACCGTCATCGAGTTCGACCTCGTAGACCACGTTTCCATCCTCGTTGTCAAGCTCGGCCTTGATCAGCTTGGCCTTGGGCGCGGCTTTCTGCGCGATAGCCTGAGCTTGAGGCAGACTGATCTTGGCCACCTTCCGCATGGCGGCCCGCTCCTGGGCATCCGTGCGCGGTACGTTGGTAATGCGGGCACTGCTCTGATAGGGAACAGGGTCGGCGAGGACCGGTAGGGCCAGCAGGAAGGCTAAGGCGGGAATGATGATGTTGACTTTCATGGCTATCTCCTGATGGGATAAAAATTTGGTCGTATCGACCTGAGGGGACTCTAAACCAGCAACATGAGATCGAGATGAAATTTAGAGAACTTCGCTAAGCCGAGCTCTCCAAGTCCGAGGCCAGGGGGCATCGCTCGGTTCCAAGATCAGTTCGAACACCCCGTGGTCGAACGGTTGACCCTGGGCGGGCTGAACCGGTCGAAGTCTCTCTCTCAACCCCTGGGCCGCTAAGCTGACCGCGCGGTGGTGACAGTACGGATTGTTTCCCCGCCGTCCAAAGAAGACGTGGGCCGTCCATGAGCAGCCTCCCCGACACAGCGGCGCGTATTCGCAGCTCTGGCAGAAGCCCCAAAGGTGCGCGGTATCTCCGGCGGCGTTGAAGTTGAGCTCCGGGGCTGTGGTGACGATCTCGGCGAGCGTATTCCGCCGAATGTTTCCCCCTCGATAGGTAGCCGTGGGCAAGGAGGGGCAGCCCTTGATGGTTCCATCCGCTTCAATCCCGAGAGTGTTGAGGCCCGCATGGCAGCTGGTCCAAACACGGCGCTCACCGTTCAAGCCTCTCAAGGTCTCATCGTAGGGGCCAAAGTAACCCAGATTGTTTCCTGGATAGATATCCACCCCATCGGAGTCCGCACGCTCTTTGAGTCGCGCCAACATCGGAAAGAGCTCCAAGAGCTCGCAAGGCTGGAGGAGGATCTCGGCCCGGTCGGCGGCGTTCCCCATCGGGACCGTCAGTTGAAGCTGCCAAACTTTCATCCCCGCTTGCTTCTGAAGCTCATACGCCTGGGGAAGCTCCGCCGCGTTCAGACGGTTGATCTGGGTGTTGCAGGTGACGACAATTCCGACCTCGTGAACCGCTCGCATAGCAGTCAAAGCCGCTCGCCACGAGCCTTCTCGTCCGCGCAGCTTGTCGTGCGTCTCCTCTGTTCCATCGACCGAGACCGAGACCTGTTGCAGCCCTGCCTTAGCCATCTTCTCGGCCAATCGCGGGCCGATCCCAAAGCCGCCGGTGGTCATCCCGCAGTCCATTCCGCTCCGCCGAATGGCGGTCACGATCTCCAGCCAGTCTCGACGCAAGAAGGCCTCTCCGCCAATCAGGGTGATCTCGTCGATACCAGCTTCGGCCAACTGGCGGACCAGGTCTAGAGCCTCCGCCGTCGTCAACTCTTTCTCGCGCGCCTTGCCAGCTCGGGAGCCGCAGTGGACACAGGCGAGATTGCAGGCCAGCGTGATCTCCCAGACCGCGTAGGAGCGGCGAATGGTCTGTTCGGCTATCAATAGCCTGGGAGTACAGTCTTTCTCTCAGGACGCTCGGAACGGTCCCTTGGTCTTGGTGCAGGACGATCGCGCTCACCGTCACGGTCGCGAGGGGGCATTCCATAAAGCGCGACGGGAGCGTCTTCCCTCAACCTTGGCTCAGCAGGCTCGGGGGCTACAAACTTCGGCTCACGAACCTTGGGTCGTTTGACCGGCGGTTTCCGCTCTTTCGGGCTCGGCTCCGCGGCCACGGCTGGGGAAGCTTCCGGACTCGCCATGGCGGGGCTGGTGGGAGAGGCCTCGGGGGAGACCCGGCCCACCACCGCCGCGGTGGGACTGGGCGAAAGTAGGGCCGCCGGAGTCACACTGGGTTGTGACGAAGTTCCGCCGGCACATCCGGCCAAGGCGAGAGCTGTCGAGAACCCAAAAGCGAGAAAATTCCGTGCTCTAAAACTCCAAGCCGACCTGTCACGGTCGAGCTTTGAGATAACCGGAGCGATGATGGCATGCTCACGCTTCATCCGACGGGGAAACAGACGGTCATTCATTCCTAACTGAATTTCCCCGCCGATTCCCTATTTCCTATAACGCGTTTGATGGCAAATCTGCCACGAAATGAGCTCCCACCATGCCGGACCAAGACGGAGCGGCAGGCGGGAAGTCTAGACGATACGGCGCCGGTTCGGGTTACGCCGGCCTTTGCTCTGCAGCTGGAAGGTGTGAACCACTTTCCCCTTGCGAACCCGGGTGTTGGCCTTGACCTTGATGCCGGCCCCGATCGGACTGCCCGTGGTTCCACGCAGCAAGACCGCGTCCGAGCCACGCTCGCGGCGACCGACGCGACCCATCAACTGCTCGATCTCGGCCTCACCGAAGTGGTCGGCGTCGGTGACCAGCACCATGTCGGCCATGGGCACGTCCAGACCCGAGCCCACCAGATTGGTGGCCACCAGGATGGCCGGTTTGTTCTCCCGGAACTGCTTCATCATGCTAACACGGTCCTCGGTGGTCTTGGACTTTCCGCGCATGCGCTTGCGATGCTCGTTGGAGTCGGCCATATCTCCGTGCAGAATGGAAACCGGCACTCCAAAGCGGTCGCGAACATACTGGCCGATAACCGGCACTCGGGCGCGCGTCTTGGAGATGATGAAGATTCGGCTGCCGTCGTCGAGATGGCGGCGCAGAATCTCCATCCCCATGTCGATCTGGGTGAAGATATTCTCGTTCCACTTAGCCTTGAGCTCGTGTAAGACGGTGGGAGGAGAGTCGAAAGGCATCTCCTTCATCTCGAACATCAAGTCGAAAACCTTCTCGGCCTTGAGGAACCGCTCCACCGCGCCGGGGGTAGCGGTGGTGTAGAGCACGGGGGTTTTCAGGCCGCGCAGATGCTGGAGATCTTCTTCCTCGTCGAAAGCGTTGACGTCGTCCACCACGATGAGCGCCGCCGCCTCCAGCAGCCCGCGATACTTGCGGTGCTGCAGCAGCATGGCGCTGGCTACCACGAAACGGACCTTGCCCTCTTTGACCTGATCGATGATCTCCTGGCGTTGGCGAGGCGGGATTCCGCCGTGCATCTGGGCCACCTCGAGCCCTGTATCGGCCACTCTCTCTTCGAAATAGAGAGCTTGCTGGCGAGCCAGGTCGCGAGTCGGGATGAGGATCACGACAGCGCTATCTTTCTCCAGCGCCTGGTGAATGCTGACCCGCAGAAAAACTTCGGTTTTACCGGCCCCGGTGGGAGCCTTCAGGAGCAAACGATCGGTGCGGGCCGCGTTGTCGATCTTGCCGTTGAGCCATTCGATGGCTTTAGCTTGGTCGTCGGTGAGCTCGAACTGCTCGCCCTTGACCACGAGTTCGTTGCGCTCGGCAACTTCTTGGCTGTTCTTTTCGATCTGCTTCCAGATCTTCTTATTATCCATAGTCGGTGCGCACTATATCACCGGGGCGCCGGGAGTGTCAAAAGAGCGAGGTCCGCCGGGGCACGACGCGGAAAGCCGACCTCGATGCACACCCGACTTCTCATCATTGTCGTTGGCTTGCTCTGGTCTTTGCTAATCTGTGCCTGCTCCCCCGAGAGAGAAAGCCAGACCATCAAAGTCGTCTCCAGCCTGCCTTTGACCGGTAGCTCTCGACTGCAGACCGAGATGATGGAGCGGGCCATTCGGTTGGCCTTCGAGGAGTCCAACTATCAAGCCGGCCCCTACACTTTAGAATACCAGTCGTGGGACGACGCCACCGCTCAGGCCGGCACCTGGGACCCCGCCAAGGAAAAGGAAAACGCCAGTCGCGCCGCCTCCGACCCGGACGTGATGGTGTATCTGGGAACCTACAACAGCGGAGCGGCCAAGATCTCCATCCCCATCCTGGGGCAGGCGGGGCTGGTGATGATCAGTCCCGGAGCGACCTACACAGGGCTGACCAAAGAGGGAAGCGGAGAGCCGGGGGAGCCCGAGCTGTACTACCCTACCGGCGTGCGAAACTTCTGTCGCGTTGTTCCAGCCGACGACCTGCAAGGGGCGGCCGGCGCCGCCTGGGCCAAAGCGCTCAACCTGAACAAGGTCTACATTCTCGACGACAAAGAACTGTACGGCAAGGGGATTGCCAACGTCTTCGAATCGGAATGCCACCGACTGGGGCTCTCGGTGGTGGCCCGCGAGGGGATCGACGGTAAGGCTCCCGACTTCCGGGCGGTGATGACCAAAGTCAAAGCTTCCGGGGCGGACCTGGTCTACTTTGGAGGAACCATCTCCAACGGCGCCCCCAAGCTGGTCAAAGACCTGCGGGACAGCGGCTCCCAAGCTCTCTTCATGGGGCCGGATAGCTTAAAGGACACGGCCTTTCTACGAGCGGTGGGAAGCGCCGGCGAAGGGGTACTCTGCACTCTTGGCTCTGTTCCATCCGAACAGATGAACGACTTGGGGAAGAGTTGGTATCAAGCCTATCAGAAGCGATACGGTACGGAACCCGAAGCGTTCGCCATCTACGGATACGAAGCCGCCAAGGTCGCGATCGCGGGTATCGCCAAAGCCGGAGTCAAGGACCGGGTGGCCATCCGCAACGCCGTGATGTCGACGCGAGACCACACGGGGGTCCTGGGAACCTGGAGCTTCGACGCCAACGGGGATACGACATTGTCCTCAATGTCCGGGTTCGAAGTTAGAAACGGTGAGTTTATTTTCGCTCAGAAACTCGAAGTCCAACCCGGACAAGTTCAGCTTTCCCACCACACGACCCCTGATCAGGACAGCCCGGAGACGCCATCGCTGCTTCTTCAACAGCTTTTGACCGGACTTTCCAACGGCGCCCTGATCGCCATCATCGCGTTGGGCTACACCCTGGTCTACGGCATCGTGGAGATGGTTAACTTCGCTCACGGCGAGGTCTTTATGGTGGGCTCTTTCCTATCGCTTTCCCTGGTGGGAGCGTTCGGGCTCTCGGCGGACCTTCCGCCACTTGTCCTGTTCCTGGCTGTCACCGTCGTGCTTGTCTTGACCATGGCCGCCTGCGGATTTCTCAACGCGGGGATCGATCGGCTGGCTCTACGCCCGTTGAGGCGGAGTGCCAAACAAGTCTCGATGATCACCGCCATGGGCTGCTCCTTCATTTTGTTGAACCTTGCCGGGTATTGGAAAGGTTGGGGACCGCTGAACTTTCCCACCTTGTTACCCAAAACCAACTTGCTCGGCTCCGACTCCTGGCTCGTCCTCACTCCATCTCAGGCCGCCTTGCCGCTGGTGGCGGCGCCTCTTTTGTTGGGCTTGTACCTGTTCGTCTACCGAACAAAGCTGGGTAAAGCGATGCGGGCGGTGGCCCAGAACCCCGCCGCGGCGGCTCTTATGGGAATCGACGCCGACAGCACCATCAGCCTGGCCTTCTTTTTAGGGGGGAGCCTGGCCGGCGCGGCCGGACTCTTGTACGGCCTCTACAACGCCGAGGTGTTTTTCCTAGTGGGCTTTCGCCAGGGACTCAACGCCTTCACCGCGGCGGTCCTCGGAGGGATCGGGCATCTGCAGGGCGCCGTCGTCGGAGGTCTACTGATCGGAATCGTGGAGGCGCTGACCGCTTACTACCTGGGCCAAGCACTCGCTCCGGCCGTCGTTTTCGCCGTCTTGATCCTGGTCATCTGCCTCCGACCGGCCGGACTCTTCGGTCGAACCGGCGCGGAGAAGGTGTAACCAACTGTTTTGCTCTGGTGGCGCCACAAGATTAGGTATGCTAAAGTTCTAAATTAGAGTTTAGGGCTCCAAGGGGCGTGGAATGCAACTGGGACAGCGAGGGCGACGGGGATTTAGTCTGATCGAGTTGATGATGGTGATCGTCCTGGGCACCATCGCTCTCGCTCTTGGCTTCTCGGGACTGAACAAGGCTAGAACTTCCGGAAGCTCGCGAGGGCTAGCCACCGCGGTGGCCAGCGAGCTTCGACTCGCTCGTGAGAAGGCCATCGTCAAAGGAAGTCCCGTCGCCGTCGTACTGCCGCGCGGGGTTGGCCAGTCCCTATTCTTTCTCGAAGGGGACACCGACCCCGTCGTCACCAGGTCGGTCAATTACTCCGGAGACTACTCCCGAGGAACCATGGCCGTGGTCAGCTACCCCGGACCTTCCTTTACCAAGAACGCTCAGATGCTCGGAGCGAAATCCGACCTCTGGCGAGACCGCTTGAACGACTGGCTTCCCGAAGCTTACCGCAGCGATTTTGTCCTGATGTTCACCCCCAACGGAAGCGTCGTGAGCAACGACCTTCCCGCCGCTGACGGCTCCTATCGCCTGGTCGTGGCGACGGGGATGACCGTGAGCGCCACAGGAGCTCCTGGGGGCAGCGACTATGTCAGCGGCAATGAAGATATTTACTTCCAGCTTCAAGCCGCGGTCGAACCTTTCACTCTAGCCATCTCTCAAAGCGGGGGAGTGGAGTCGCACGGTGGAGTCCTAGGGCAGTCTGGAAGCATTTCTACCTCCCTCGGAGGGGCCGCGAACGCGGCCGCTCCTCCACCCGTCCAGCTAACTTACACTCCACAAGTCCCCACCATCTTCCACTCCAAGGTCACCCCTCCGGCGGAAGAGGTCGATGGCCAAATGGTTCACATTCTGGACAAGGGCGAATACCTAACCCTAGAGGTCTTCGCCCATTCCAACGACGGGAAACCACTCTACACGGCCTGGCAAGATCAACCCGTAACCAAGTCCGGCGACGCCAGTTTCCGGGGCCGCTTCTCGGTGCCAAACGGCGCGCCCGAGCGGATGGAGTTCTATCCGGAATTTGACGTTAACGGCAACGGCACCATCGAGCTCGAGGAACGAAACGTCTGGCGTTCCACCTGGACCTGGACGCCTCCCTCCAAGGCGGAGCCGGGAGACCGCTATCGGCTCGATGTCGATGTCAAGGACGCGACTCTGAGCCTCCTCGCCGAACGGCCTGAATTTAAACCCGTCGATGTCACCCCTCCAGGTGAGATCATTTTTGAACGCCATTTCGAAGGCAAGTGGCATCTCTTCACCATGTGGGCCGACGGTAGTCGCTTGACTCGCATCACCAACGGCGCCCATGACTACCGCTACGCTTCCGCCACCGCCGACGGCAAAACCATCGCCTACGAGCTCAATGGACACGAAGTCTACGTGATGAACCCCGACGGCACCAATCAAACAAAGGTCGCCGACGGACGCTGCCCTACCATCAGTCCTTTGGGGAACTGTATCGCGTATCTGGACAACGCCTCCAGTCAAGTCTATGTCAAGCGTCTGGGGGACGGAGCCGGAGCCGTCTCACCCCCCCTGGCCACGACGGTGACGACCCTAAAAGATCAACCTGTCGTCCCGGGAGATCCGCCCATCGGCAACCGAATGGCCTTTAGCCCCGATGGACGGTGGCTCTACTACACCGCCGGAGATAGCGGCGGCAATCGAATCAAAGCGGTCCGCCTCAACATGGCTGGACCGTCCGTGACCTTCTCCGGTTCTCAGGAGGGCTATCCCGCTCCCAACTGCGATTCCATCCCCTACGTGAGCGGGCTCTGTGCCGGAGAAAAAGGAGAGGTCTTCTATCACGCCGATGCCAACGACCCGTTCGTCGGAATGTACGAATTGAACGCGGCGGGCATCATGCAGGAGCCCGACATGGGAGCTCCCCCAGCCCATGACAATCACAATGTCCGCTATTCGCCCGGTGTCAACGAAATGTACCCGGCGATAAGTCCCAATCAAGACCTCTTGCTCTTCTGTCGCAAAGTCGGCTCTGACTTTCAGATCTGCCGGGTTCCTAAGGCCAACTGGCGCGACTACGGTCAGGCCGTCGTCATTCGTGCCGACGGTCAGAATATTCGACCTGCTTGGATTCGCCAGTCCTCAACCTTCTGATGCGGCCAAGCGGCGTTGCCAAAGCCTTTTCTCTGGCGGAAACAATCCTCGCCTGCTTCGTGCTGATTACCGCCACTCTGGTCAGCGCCTCCCTCTACGACGTGGCGCTGAACCATTCCGCTCGCATCGACAAGCGATATCGAGGCGCTCAAGCCGCCGAGCGCCGGTTGGAGGAGATTCGAAGCTGGTCTGTTTCCCAACACGGAACCAACGGGTCGCTGACCTTCGATCAAGGGTGGGAGGCTTTTCATGGAGTCACCATCGACGATCCCGAGGAGACGAGCTACTCCGTCACCAGCACTATCGAGCCGTTCAACCTCTATTCGCCGTCCAGCGAATTCGAGCTGGCCAATTTCGCCGCTATGGAAGACGAGAACGTCCCCGAGGGAGTCACGGAGAGGCGTGTCCTACCGGCTTCCGCCTATCGAGTGATCGTGCTGGCGACCTGGGGCCCCTCAGCGGCCGAGCAAGTGACCACCACGACCGTGCTGACCGATCCTTGTCGGCGGCTGGGATGGGACCCCGCCAACGCCGAAGACGCGATCCAACTGACCTACTCCACGGGTTCCGCGCCTCCAGGCTCGCTGACCCCCGAAGCTAGCTTCACGGTCGACGCCGACGTGAAAGACATTCATGGTCAGCTGGTGAAGAATCCCGTGGTACAGTGGTACCTCGACAACGACCGGACGGGCAGCGGCACCATCGAGACGACTCCGAATCTGCCGACCCGAGCGACCTTCATCAATCAAGTCACCATCGAGAGGGATCCGACAACATCGTCAGACGACCTGGTGATCAGTGTACCAGGAGAGGTCCGCCTGGTGGCCCGAGTCAAAATGGGTGGCCTCGAGGTCGTGAAAGCCACCCCGCCCATTCAGCTTTTGGGAACGCCATGAGAACAGCAAGCCGGGGATTGACGATCGCCGAATCGCTCGTGGCCATGGGCCTGGTCGCCGTTGTCATGGGTGCGCTCGCGCTGCTGTTCCAGCGCTCCTTTGGCGTCCTACGCCAGCTGGACGATAAAGAAAGAGTGCGACAAGTCTCGCGGATGGGCCTGGACCGGATCCTTAGTGAGGTACGAGAAGCGACCCGAATCGTCTCGGCCGGGACAGACATCGTGCAATTCGAGAAGATCGACCCCAGCGCATCAGCCGTCCCACCGATTCCAGCTCCCCCGCCTCCCCCGGCCGCTCCCGAGCCTGCGGACGACTACACGCCTCCCTCCTATCTTCCTGAGGAAGCCTATCCAGACTCGTCGCGGCTGATTGTCACTTACCGCATTCAAGGCGAGGTCTTGGTGCGGCAAGTGCAAAGAAAAACGGGAGGAGCGTCGCAAAGCCAGGCCGTGGTCGAGGGAGTGAACTCTTTTGTGGCCACCGTCGACGACGCGACGCCCAATAAAGTGACGGTCGCGGTTTCGGCCAAGGAGAAAACCCGAGTCACAAGTCTCAAAGGGAGTGTCCTGTGTCCCTGCATCGTGGTGGACCCCTCATGAGACGCCGCCGGGGATTTCTTCTCATCGCGGCCCTTCTGATCACGGTCATCTTCTTAGCCACCGGTCTCGGAATCATGAGCGCCCAGGCCTCCCGCTACGAAGCCTCCGCGCGTCTGGCCGACACCCTTCAAGCCAAAAACGCGGCCCTAGCCGGGCTCGACGACGTTCGGGTGAAATTGAGCAAAGATGTACGTTTCCCACCCCGCAAGTCCCGCCTCCGAGGGCAAGAGAAATTCGCCTATTCAGAAACGCTGACCGCACCCGGGGTAGTCCCCGAAGTCAGCTACGCTGTGATTGTCGACTATGGGCTGGAAGAGGAGATTCAAATCCGTACCAAGTGGCTCCCTTACCGTTGGGGACTTTATCGCGTGACGGTCAACGGATACGTGGGCCCACGGGCCAATCCCATCGCCCAATCCATGCTTTATGCCGAATATCACATCGGCGCTGGAGCCTTCATACGCTTCGAGGATCGCAGCAGCCTGTAGAGGTTGGTTAAGCCTTAGCCTTAATTCAAGTGACTGGCGGCTAGTCCGAGAGCCTCGATGGCCGACGGCGAAAGTCCGACCAGAGCCAGTTTCTGAAAACTGCGAGACAGCCGCTGGCGGAGGCCTAGAAGTTTCACCGCTTCCGGCTCGCCCATCTGGCGAACTTCACTGAGGTCCAACGCGATCATCTGATGGCCTTCGGCGCAAACGCGGGCCAGGGTGGTGTCGAGAACCTCGAAGTTGTCCTGGTGAATGCGCCCTCCCACATGCAGAATCGGTAGGCAGAGGTTCTGGTCGATCTCAATCTTCACAACGACGGAGAATTTCCTGACACAAAGTAACCGCTCCTTCTACCGCCTTTCAGAGAATTTTGAGGCCGTCACAGTATCGTTAAATCTAGAGAGGGCCGACAAGAGCCCTCCACACGAAACACTCAGGAGCTTATCACTATGTTCATCACCAACTCTTCTTACAATTCTTCCCTCGCCAACAAGGTTTTTACCCCCGGCAAGACCGCTGAGCCTTCCGTATTTCAAGCAACCGATCCCACCGACCTCGTCGAAATCGGTAAGAGCGTGGACTCCCAAGACCGCTTTCTGAATTTCGACGGCCTCATCACCGTGTTCGGCGCCGGCGCCGGTACCATCGGAGGCGGCGTGGTAGGAACCGCGGCCTATGCCTTTGGAGCACCCGGCTGGGCCATCCCCCTGGCGGCTGTGGGCGGCGGCGTTATCGGCGGAGTCCTCGGACACATCTCGGAGAAGCGCTAACCTACTTTGCATTGACTGTGCATTGATCGTCTCTTAGCACAACCAGACTACGACCAGAGACGACGACAGATCGGGTTTGGGGATATGGTCCACCTCGATGGGCTGGCTTCCTCGAAGGCAAACCACGATGTCGCCGCCTTTCTTTCGAGCCTCATACTCTTTCCAGCGACGATCAAAATCTTGTTCCCACCGATGGACCTTGTAGGCGGTGGCGAGAGCCGAAGCGGCCAAGCCCGCTAAGGCTCCTAGAGCCGCGTAGGGAGTGGAAGATGTCATGGTGGCCTCGATTCTAGGACTTTTGTCCTGAACTCATCATAACTCGAAACTCGGCATCCTAGATGTGTTCCCGGCCACGAAGTGGGCCTCGACACAATTCCATCATCAATATCTCCCCCAAGCAGAGATTGACACCATCCCAACTCGACCAATATCCTATCCGTCGTGCCCTGCCGACTGTTCAAGAACCTTTGGGGAGAGCGGGGACCTCTGGTTTTGTGCCTCCATTCCTCCGGACTATCATCCTTTCAGTGGAAGCGCTTAGCCGAGAAGATGGGCCAGGAGTTTCGCTTTCTGGCTCCCGACTTTCTCGGCTGCGGGCAAAGTCCGGCTTCGCCGAATGGGTTGAAGTTTCGCTATGGCGAGGATGTGGACCAGGTGGTGGAGCTTTTGGACGAGGTGGCCGAGCCTCTCATTCTTCTCGGTCATTCGTACGGCGGATTCATCGGCCTCAAGAGCGCCCTCCGCCGGCCGGAGCAGATTCGAGCGATGGGCTTTTATGAACCGGTCCTCTGGGGCGGGTTAGCCAGCTTCCGTGGGGAGCCGATCGCCTCGATGGTAGCGCGTTTTGACCCGGAAGGGTACCTGCTCGACGAGAAGCTGGCCGGGACAGAGCTCTGGATGCGAAGATTCATCGACTACTGGAACGGTGAGGGGAGCTACGCGGCGATGTCCGAGCCGGCGCGCCGACCCATGTTCGCGATAGCCGAGAAGCTCTTCGCCGAGGTCAAGGAAGTCGTGGTCGATCCGACCCCTCACACCGACTACGCGACGTTGACCCAGCCGACGCTAGTTCTGCATGGGACAACCTCACCTCCAGAGGTTTTGCAGATGAAGGATATCTTAAGCGACGTCCTCACCGACGTCCGTACCGCCTGCATCCCTGGGGGCCACATGAATCCGATCCGCAATCCGCTACCGGTCAACGCTCATTTTGAACTCTTTCTGCGAGGAGTCGCCTTGGAGACACTCTAAGAAGAAGACTTTACTGGCAAGGTCGACGCGAGGTCGATGTCCTACGAAGGGAATGACCCCCTGGCGTCAAACCGGCCCGCCATGAACGTTCGCTATCTTGGTCATTCCGCTTTCTGGGTCGCTTCGAGCAAGGGCAGCTCCGCCATTCTCGATCCCTATAGTCAACGCGTGCCCTATACCCTGCCCCCATTGGAGCCGGATGTGGTTCTTGTTTCTCACGAGCATCACGACCATAACGCGTACTATCGTTTTACCAATAATCCGATGCTCCTAAAGCGCACTCATGAGTATCCGATGGAAAGCGAGATCCACATCGCCAACACCGGGGAGACTTTGACTTTTTATGGCCTGCCCAGCTATCACGACGACCAGCAAGGTCGCCGGCGTGGCCCCAATACCATCTGGCATTGGTTCTGGGAGGGGATTCACTTCGCCCACTTCGGCGACATCGGACATCTTTTGACCGACGAGCAGCTTCAGGCTCTGGGCAAAGTCGATGTCATCTTCCTGCCCGTTGGCGGTAAGGAGACTCTGGACCCAAGCACCGCGTCGCTCTTCGTTCAACAGCTCGACCCACGCATCGTCTTCCCAATGCACTACCAGACCGAAGAACTGGGAGAGAACCAGCTCTGCGAATTCCCTCTGTCGGCCTTCATCGACAAGATGAGCAATGTCGAAGATGCCGCGACCATGGCCGTGGAAGTGGAGCTGGCTCGCCTCCCCGCTCAGACGAAAGTGATCTGCTTAAATCATGGGTAAAAATGTTCGCTACATCTTTGTCACCGGCGGCGTCGTCAGCTCGCTGGGCAAAGGGATTGTAGCCGCCTCTTTGGGCACCCTGTTAAAAAATCGCGGTTACAAAGTAACCGTGCAAAAACTCGACCCCTACATCAACGTCGATGCCGGGACGATGAATCCATACCAGCACGGCGAAGTCTACGTCACCGACGACGGGGCCGAGACAGACCTCGACCTCGGCCACTACGAGCGATATGCCGACGTCTCTTTGACTGCCGAGAACAACGTGACCACCGGTAAGGTCTACGGCGCCGTGATCGAAAAAGAGCGCCGGGGCGACTATCTGGGCGACACCGTCCGTGTCATCCCTCACATCACCGACCAGATCAAGGCCATGATCCGCTCGGTCTCCCGCAAGGGAGACAACGACGTGGCTATCGTGGAGGTGGGCGGAACAGTGGGCGACATCGAGGGTCTCCCCTTTCTCGAGGCTATTCGCCAGGTCAAGTTCGACGTCGAGCCGGGTCACGCGCTCTACGTTCACGTCACCCTGGTGCCTCATCTGGGCGCCGCCGGAGAGATGAAGACCAAGCCTACCCAGCACTCGGTCAAGGAGCTTCGCGCCATCGGGATCGCGCCCGACGTGATCATCTGTCGCACCGAGCGGCCGATGGCCGAGGACCACATGAAAAAGATCGCGCTTTACTCCGACGTCAAGCCAAACGCCGTCTTCGCTTGCCCCGACGTGCCCAGCATCTATGAGGTTCCCCTGGTTCTAGAAGAGCAAGGACTCGGCACTTTCGTTTTAGAGCGCCTCGGGCTTCCGGTGGCGCCGGTCGATCTGTCCGCCTGGAAAGAGATCGTCCACAAGAAAACCTCACCCAAGAGCACGGTTCGTATCGCCCTGGTCGGCAAGTACGTCGAGATCAAGGATGCCTACCTTTCCATCGCCGAGGCCTTGGAGCACGCCGGCATCGCCAACGACGTCAAGGTAGAGATCGAGCGCATCGACTCTTCTCAAGTAACCCGAGAGAACGCTCAGGAAGTCCTGCGCAAAGCCGATGGGGTCCTGGTGCCGGGCGGCTTTGGCTCACGTGGACACGAGGGAAAACTGGAAGCGATTCGTTACGCCCGCGAGAACAAAGTTCCCTATTTCGGTATCTGTTACGGGCTGCAATGGGCCGTGGTGGAGTTCGCTCGGGCCATCTGCGGATGGCATAAAGCTCACTCCACCGAGGTGGAGCCGGAGACGGAAAGGCCGGTCATCACCCACATGCCGGACCAGCGGGCGCTCGAGCAGATGGGCGGCAGTATGCGCCTGGGCGCTTACCCCTGCCGGCTCAAGGAAGGCACCAAGGCTCACGCGGCCTACGGTCAAACCGACATTATGGAACGGCACCGCCATCGCTTCGAGGTCAGCAACCTTTATCGTCCCGAGATCGAGGCGGCCGGGCTTATCGTCAGCGGTGTCAATCCCGAGCGGAACCTGGTGGAGGTCGTGGAGCTACCGGATTCGGAGCACCCCTGGTTTTTAGCCTGCCAGTACCATCCCGAATTCCTCTCCCGACCCTACCGCGCCCATCCGCTTTTTCGCGACTTCATCGCCGCCTCCAAGGCCAACCAAAGCAACAGTACAGCTCACCAGCTAGAGCTTCTAGCCACAGCCGTCGCTCCCGAGGTCTAAAGTGTTCGCCTTGAGAAGCGTTTCTCTGATGGCCTTCTTGCTGAGCGGCCTTTGCTGGGCCCAGCCTATTCGCCAAGTTCAAGGCGGCCTGGTCGACGTGCGTTACGGGCAGGTCTCGGTCGATACCGGTGGCGAGGCGACCGTGCTGGACCTGGTGACGACGTCGGAGCTATTTCTTGACGGACGTTTCCTTAAGGCCGAGGAGCTTCTCAAAGAGATCCCCCATGGGTTGAGCGTGGTGGCGACTTATCAGGAGGCTAGCGGAGCCGTTGAAAGGCTCGAGGCGTTCAGCGCCGGGACCGGGCAACCTCGAGTGGGCGTCACCCTCCTCCCCCAAAGGGCGGCCTATCGCCGAGGCGATCTCCTCACCATTCTTCTATCCGCCGGCGAAGTTAGCCGTTTAGGAGGTAGCCCTCTGACTTTGTTCACCCCCGGGGTGGGTCGCACGACCTTCGTTCCAGCCCAGCGCGGGGGTATGAAGGCCATGGTGCGCCTGAACTCTAGCACGAATCTTGTCGACATACCGTTGTTGGTCGGACGGGACGGTAAAGTGTTTCGAGGGCCCGCCATTTCAATGGCGGCGACAAAGCCGGAGATTCGAGGGTTCGGTCCAGAGAAAGCCAGTTCGGCTCTGTCCATTATTCCGGGCTGGGTGGACATCTCTCATCCTCCTCGGTTTCTCGACCTCTCGAGTGCCCGACTCCGCGTCGCCCCCGGACTCCGGGTAGTCAAGTTTCAACCTCGGGTCGATCGCACGGTGTTCGAGTTGGAAGCCGACGGCCCGGGACAGTATTGGCTGGAATTCGAGGTCGCGGATGTTCTCGGCGAGGTCAGCCGAAAACGCTGGAATCTGGAAGTCAGACCGTGACCACCTTCGTGGCTTTCTTGCGCGGAATCAACATTGGCGGAAAGAACAAAGTCGCTATGAAAGAGCTTCGAGAGCTCTGTGTCAAGCTGGGATTTAAGAATCCCCGGACGGTGCTTGCCAGCGGAAATCTTGTTTTCGAATCGACCGAGAAGAGCTCCACTCGACTTTCCGAGGAGCTCCAAGAAGGAATCAGAAGAACCTTCGGCCTGAGTTGCGCTATCGTAGTGCTCTCGGTGGACGACTTCCGGGCCATCCTCGAATCTGATCCCATTCCGGCTCCGGGAAAGAAAAGTGACTGGCTGACGGTGATGTTTTTCTCCCAGATGCCGAGCCCCGCCCTGTTGAGAAAAGTTCTTGACGGACACGAGGGTCCCGAAATCGTGGAGTTCGGCGAGAAGGCCGCCTACATCTACTACACCGACGGAATCGGTCGCTCTAAGCTAAACCTGGGGAAGGCGGTTCACCAGGCGGGAACCGTCCGCAACCGCAATACCTTGAAAAAGGTCGCGGAATTGACCTTTTGCCAGGAGCCTCAAGCTTAAAGGAGAACAGGTTCGCCGCGAAAGCAACCTCGTGCCCACCTTTGAGAGCGCGAAACGCGTCCCACGACGCGCTTGTAGACCTTTTTAGGATTGGAAGAAAATGAAAGAAACAATGCCTGGCCAGAAAATCTCCATCGAGAATGGAAAACTTAACGTTCCGAGCAACCCCACCATCCCTTTCGTGATCGGTGACGGGACGGGACCGGATATCTGGAAAGCCTCTGTCCGCGTGATCGACGCCGCGGTGGAGAAAGCCTATAAGGGCGAAAAGAAGATCGATTGGCTGGAAGTCTACGCCGGAGAGCTTGCCCACAAGAAATTCGACAACTGGCTCCCTGACGAAACGGTCAGCTCTTTCAAGGAGTACCTCGTCGGTATCAAGGGTCCCTTGACCACCCCCGTCGGCGGCGGTATCCGCTCGCTCAATGTGGCCCTTCGCCAGCTGCTGGACCTTTACGTCTGCCTGCGGCCCGTGCGCTATTTCACCGGTGTGCCCTCGCCCGTGAAGCGCCCCGAGGCTGTCGACATGGTGATCTTCCGTGAGAACACCGAGGACATCTATGCCGGTATCGATTTCGAGGCCGGCAGCGAAGCCGCGCTTAAGGTTCTCGAGTTCATCAAGGCCGAACTCCCCAAGGAATTCAACAAAATCCGTTTCGGTGCTGAGTCGATCGGCTCGGTCGGCGTCGGTGTGAAACCGGTCTCCAAGGAAGGCAGCGTGCGCCTGATCCGCGCCGCTCTGGAATACACCGTTTTGCACAACCGCAAGAGCCTGACCCTGGTTCACAAGGGCAACATCATGAAGTACACCGAGGGCGCCTTCCGCGACTGGGGCTACGAACTAGCCAAGCGCGAGTTCGGCGCCGTGGAGATCGACGGTGGCCCCTGGTGCAAACTGCCCAACGGCGCCATCGTCAAGGACGCCATCGCCGACATCACGCTGCAACAGGTTCTGACCCGTCCGAGCGAGTTCGACGTGATCGCCACATTAAACCTTAACGGCGACTACCTCTCCGACGCTCTAGCGGCTCAGGTGGGAGGGATCGGTATCGCTCCCGGTGGTAACATCAACTACAAGACCGGCCACGCCATCTTCGAAGCTACTCACGGAACGGCGCCGAAGTACGCCGATCAGGACAAGGTGAACCCCGGTTCCGTGGTTCTCTCGGCCGAGATGATGCTGCGCTATATGGGTTGGACCGAAGCCGCCGATCTCATCATCAAGGGTCTCGACGGCGCCATCGGCTCGAAGAAGGTCACTTACGACTTCGCCCGACTGATGGAAGGCGCCACCGAGATCAAGTGCTCGGAGTTCGGCGACAACATCATCGCCCACATGTAAAAGCCTCCACCGTCCGAGCATACGAGAAAAGAGTCCCTGGCGGCCCAGGGGCTCTTTTCTCGTTTAGCGACTATGCGGAGAAGTCAAAGCGTCCACCGTAGCTGTTACTCTCTCCCGGCAGCAGATTGCTGGCGTGCTGCTTCGGTGCTTTAGGCTGGTGAGAGGGACGAAAGGTATCCCGCGTGCGGGAGCCCCAGGTATCTCCATTCTCGAAATTCTCGTCGGGCGTGGGGCGGTCATTCACATTCATCGGGGTGGGAAACTTCGGAGTTAGGGCTTTCGCTGTCGTGCCGAGACCATCTCGTCCAATGAAACCCTTAGGGTCGTTGACGAAGTTCTTTCCCATCTGCCAGGTGGTGCGTCCCAGGTCCATCATACCATCGAGTGCGTTTGCCATTTCGATATTCTCCTTGGTGTTCGTTGTCGTTACATTTATCTTAGGAGAAGTGGCGGTTCCGATCAGCGACGGATGACATATCCCGATGTGATCATCATCACCAATCGAGAACGAGATCTCTTCCACACGCCCTAATTCAGAGTGCTTTGAGGGTCTTTCTATAGATTTGTTTTATGACGGAGATTGGACGCTTCGCGCAACGGCTGGATCGGCTTGACGATCGCTTTCGCTGGGCTCGTATGGGTACAAAGGGGCTTGAACCCGTGGGTTCCGAACCTCGACCGATCGCCGATCTCGAGCAACTTGCCAATGATCGGTTGGAGTGGACTCGCGATCCGGCTAAGGGCGGTAAGAGCGACGACAAAAGCGTTCAGGAAGGCGCGGTGGCGGTGCTGGCTCAGCACCTAGGAGCCGTCGACGGGCTGCGACGGGAACCGAGCGGACATTCGGAGTTTCTCGACGCCGACCAGATAGCTTGGGACGTGAAAAGTCCGGTCTCGCCGGACCGTCCCGGATGGATCTTCGATCCCTATCACCACGTCGAGGTTGCGACGGAAGAGATCGCCGGTGGAGAGTCCGTGATGCTCGATATGACCCGCCTAAAAAAGGAAGATTCTCTTTCTCTCCTGGAGGCCTTGCGCGACGGCACGACGGTAGCCGAGAGGGGTGGGCTACTGCTTCTTCTCGACGAGGCTCTCCTAGCGGCTTGAACAGCCTCCGACGCGCAATCAGCGGAAGTCCTCCTGCTCCGCTGGAGTCAACACGGCGGCGAGGATGTCTGCCGAACACGATTGACAGGGCAGAGTGCCCTCATTATACTGACCCCCTGCGTTTGGCCTGGTCCCTTCGCAGCCAGGAATGCCGTGTTTGTTCAGATCAAAGAGATACAACAAAGCCCCGGGCTGTGGAAGAACTACAAGAACGCCGAAGACCTGGAGTCTGAGGACATTTCCACCGAGGGCCCGGTCGAAGTCGACCTGCGTTTGACCAACGCTGGAACTCGAATCCTGGTACAAGGCCGGATTCGGGCCAAAGTGATGATCGAATGCGCTCGCTGCGGAGAGAGCTTTCCGCTGCCGATGGAATTGAAGGTGGAGGAATACTACGTCCGCACCGACAGTCCCGAGGCGGACGTGACCGGCTTGGATGTCCTGGAAGTCTTGACTTACCAGGAGGATCGAGTCGTTCTCGATGAAATGCTCCGCCAGAATTTGCTGGCCGCGGTTCCGATGCAGCCGGTCTGTCTTGAAGGAAAATGCGCCGGCCTCTGCGATCAATGCGGAAGTGACTTGAATCAAGGGCCATGCGGCTGCCAAAAAGAAGATATCGATCCTCGCTGGGCAAAGCTCGGCGAGTATCAGAAGAGACCGGCTTCCGGCCCCAGTCTCAACTAAGAAGAGGAACCATAGAAGATGGCTGAACCGAAATACAAACTGTCCCGTTCCCGCACGCGCAAGCGTCGCTCGCACCTGGCCCTGAAGGCGCCCAACGTGATCGCCTGCCAGACTTGTGGCGCTCCCACCATCCCACACCGGGTCTGCCGCTCGTGCTACACCTACAAGGGTCGCAAGATCTGGTCGGATAAAGAAGAAGAGTAGATGCCATCCGTCGGCATTCTAGCCGTCTCTCACCACACGCCTTCGCGTGTTGTCACCAATAAGGATCTCGAGAGCAAGCTAGACACCACCGACGATTGGATCCTAAGCCGTACCGGCATCCGGGAACGGCGAATCGCCTCTGACGACGAGACGTCCTCAAGTCTGGGCGCTCAGGCTGCCAAACAAGCTTTGGCGGTCTGTGGTTGTTCCCCTGAGGATCTCGATCTCATTGTGACGGCGAGCATGACTCCCGACTCTGTTCTCCCCGCCGTGGCCTGTCGCATCCAGGCCGCCCTGGGCGCGAATAACGCGGGAGCTTTTGACGTTTCCATCGCCTGTTCCGGATTTGCCTACGCCCTCTCCATGGGCGCGAGCTACATCGCCGCCGGAATGGCACGCAGGGTGTTGGTCGTGGGCGCCGATGTCATGAGTCGGGTCATGAACTGGAACGACCGTGGCACCTGTGTGCTGTTCGGTGATGGCGCTGGCGCGGTTGTTCTGGGCGAGGTAGCTGACGGCTATGGCATCCTAGCTCAGGATCTCGGCTCGGACGGAGCCGGAGGCATTCATCTCAGCATTCCAGCCGGAGCGGGAGCTCAGCCCCCCACCGAGGGACACACCTCTGGCGAGGATTTCACTCTTCAGATGAACGGCAAGGAAGTCTTCCGCTTCGCGGTTTCCGCAATGGGAAACTCGGCCGTGCGCGCGACCCAGAAAGCCGGACTGAAAGCCGAAGACATTGATCTCTTCATCCCCCATCAAGCCAACGCGCGTATCATTGACGCCGCGGCCAAGCGTCTGGGGGTCGGAATGGAGCGAGTGTTCGTCAACGTCGACCGCTATGGTAACACTTCGTGCGCCTCCATCCCGATCGCTTTATCCGAAGCGGTCGGAGAAGGCCGAATCAAAGACGGAGACCATGTCGTTCTGGTCGGATTTGGGGGCGGCTTAGCCTGGGGTTCACTTGTATTGCGCTGGGGTGGTGAACTCACAACCCCAGGAACGCCTTAATCCGAGCCAACCAACGTCGCCAAAACGTTCGTGGTGGCTCCGGCTCGGGATATTGCGCGGCCAGGGCGTCGCGTTGCGCCATCAACTTTTCCAAAACAGCCGGGGGCATCCTCAGGACATCACCGCACTCAGGACACGAGTAACTGGCCCCCTGCGCCAGCTCGTCCAGCGGAAGATCAGTCAGGCGCGCTCGACAGTTGGGGCAAGCTACCGCGACAGCGGGGATGATACGAGCCAACTCAGTCATGACGGGTTCTTTCCGAGGGAGCACTATCCACCTGTCCGAACTCGGGTCAGGAGATCTCTTTTGTCGAAGCTGACCTGGCTCAACACGAACCACCAACCGAAGCACTATTGTCGGACGTCATCGTGGGTGGAGTCGCCGGAGGGGCCAGCGCGGCGGGCCCCGCGCGTAGGTTATCCGAGCAAGCCGAGATTGTAGTCCTCGAACGTGGACCGCCTCAGCATGCGGCGGGCCGTGGGGAAATCGTTATCGACCAGGGGACGATAGGACTCGGGAAGCTCTTGGCTCTCCACGGCATCGAAGAATTCAAACCCTAAACCTGAGGAACTCTCCACCGCAAAAACCTTAGAGAGTGATGAACGGGGATTCGAAGACATCCACACAGGAGTCCTTCCAGAGTAAGAGCAAGTCACTTCAAAGGAAAGAGCCAAGTGGCTTCGTGAATAGACTCATGCCTTTAGTGAAAACCTCTACTTGGAAGTCAGTACCACAGCTTCTCTTGAGCCCCAAAGCTCGGCGAGCGTTACTCAACCGACTGGCCTTGGACCGCTACTGCTGGCCCAGTGTTCGAAGCGCGGCCCGAAAAGCATTAACCCTTCCCCTCTTTGCCCAATCAGCCCAGGAGCTTTTTGGCGATTGGAAGTCTCAAGAGATCACGTTGGCAACTCCTCCCGGCTTCTATCCATGCAACCCATCGATCAACATTCACAACGAAAAGCTCCTCTGTTGTGTCAGGGTCGTCAACTATCGATGGGAGCGAGGAGAACTTACCCTTGCTCCCGGGACAACTGTTCACCAGAGTCAAAACTTCCTCTTGGAGCTTAACCCACTGAGCCTCGAGACTGGACAGGTGGTGGAGATCTCCTCGCCCGACGGTGGCCTGGAAGACGCCGCCTACCAAGGAATGGAGGACCTACGACTGATTTCTCATGGCGGGAATCTCTGGGTCAGCTTCACCATCCTTGACCGCCACCCGTCAGCAATCGCGCAGATGGCCGTCGGCCAACTCTCCGAAGATGGGCGTCTGGAAAAATTTTCGGTGCAAGACTTCGAGGGCTATCACCCTCAAAAGAACTGGATGCCTTTTGTCGATGAGCATGGCCTGGGTTGGGTTTCGCGATGCGACCCCATTTTGGTCCTTCGGTTCAATAGCTCGCAGGGGCAAGCTCAAGAATGGAGGAGGTGGCGGCCCACTCTGTCGCTGGATCTGCTTCGAGGCAGCTCTCAGCTCGTACCGTGGGGACAAGGATGGCTTTGCGTGGTTCATGAGATGCAACAACGTTTCGATCCCTTTTATCTTCATCGCTTCGTGGAGTTCGACAGCGCTTTTTCCATTGCCGCCATCACCGATCCGTTCTACTTCGAGCGACTAGGCATCGAATTCTGCGCGGGGCTATGTCGCGATCCGCACTCTGACAGCCTGCTCGTGAGTTTAGGAATCGAGGACCGAAAAGCTGTCATCGGACGCATCTCGGAAAAAAACATTCGAAAGAGCTTGGCCCCCTGCCCGCCCAACATCGAACTCCCTTCACCCAGAGCATGGGCCTCGCTCTAACGAGAAGAGCCTTACCCTCCCACCAAGGCCATATCACGAAAAACCCGGCTTTTTTCCAGAAGTTCGTCGAAAGAGCCCTGGTCCGCGATCAGGCCATGGTTCATGACCAGGATTCGGTCGCACGGTTTGACACTGGAGAGGCGATGGGCCACCGTAACGAGGGTACACGATTTGGCCAGCTCCCTGAGCGTCCCCACGATGCGAGCTTCCGTGGCCTGATCCAGCGCGCTGGTGGCTTCGTCGAGAAGGATAAGTTCCGGTTTATGGTAGAGGGCTCGAGCTATCCCCACGCGCTGTCGCTCTCCTCCACTGAGCCGGATCCCTCGCTCGCCCAGCGGAGTCTGATATCCCTGGTTCAACGTTTCCAGCAAGCCACCCAATCCCGCCGCACCGCAAACCTCGGCGACCCGGACTTCGTCAATCTCCTCCGGCGCCAGACCAAAAGCGACGTTCCTCAACAAGGTATCGTCAAGCAGAATGACGTCCTGGGGTACGACTCCGATACGACGCTGCCAATCCCTGGTGACCTCAGGGGTCAGGGGTGTCGTACCTATCACGACCCGTCCCGAGGTGGGGCGACACAGGCCCGACATCAGGTCGAGCATGGTCGTTTTCCCCGCTCCCGTGCTCCCCACGATGCCAACCCATTCATGGCGCTGGATCTCGAGATCGACCCCGTGCAAGATCTTTCTGTCTCCAGTGGGGTACGAGAATTCGACTGACTCGAAACTGATCAACGGCCCAGAATCGGTCAGTCCATCAAGCGGTTTTACCGACTCATCCTCGGCCAGCGGTTCGGCGTTGAGCAGCTCCTCCACGTCGTCGAGATGGACAGCGTCAAAACGAAGACGCGACCACAACCCGAAGAGTTCATGAATAGCCGGAATGATACGATAGGTCGCCATGGTGTAGAGGGTCAACCTGGGCAGTAGCTCGGAGAAGTTGTCGGTGCGAAGAATAAGAACCACGGAGAGACTCAAAATCCCTCCCACCGCGATCCATTCCAAGAACGCTCTCACCGCGTCAACGTAGATCCCGTGATAGACCATTCCACGGGAAGCGCGCTCGGTTAGGGCCTGAAACTGGTCGAGAAAGAATCGTTCCCGACCCATGGTCTTGACGAAACGAATCCCCAGGAGCGCCTCCTGAGCTGTCTTGCGCCGCTGACGATCGGCTCGGTGGGCCGCGCCACCGCGACTTTCGAGAAACTCACGAGTGAAGGCACGAACCAGACCATAGGCTAAAACGATCACGCACACACCGGTCAGCGCTACCTTGGGGTCGACCCAGACGATGGCCACGCTGAGGGTTAAAGCCACCGAAAGTTGTCCTACTGCCGCTAAGACACCGTTGATCAACCCCTGGGTTACCGAGCCAGACAGGAGCAGGTGCTGCAGTTCCGCCGAGTTTTTACTAAGAAACCACGGATAGGGACGCTGCAAAGTATTGCTAAAAAGCCGACAGGAGATCTCTTTTTCTTGAATCCAAACGAACTGGGCACGTAAAAAGGAGCGAAGAGCCGAATAACCATGGACTAGGGCGAGGACAGCCAGACTGATGGCCAGGCCGTACTTAAGGCGACCGGTTCGATCGGTAATCTCGAAAGTTTGAAAAGCGCGGGTAAGGAGTCCGCCGACTCCCTCCTCTCCTCCGCTCACTACCAGTTTCATCATTTCGGCCACGGTGGCGATCCCCGCCAGTTCGACCAGACCTCCCAGCGCCACGACCAGGGCTAGAAGAAGAAACTTCGACCTGGCTTTCGGCTGAATGAGAAGCCAGATCTTCGAGACGACGGTGGTGCTCAAAGTCGATGACTCTGTGAGCCGGCGGGTGGGCTCGAGGTTGGAATGAGGAGTTGGCGCATAACTGTGTTAAGTGGGTTGGGCGCACTTACGTGTGTTGTATTTCCCGCCGTTGGTAGGGCCAAACCGAAGACTACCAGCCTGGGACTCTGTTTCGAGATGAAATTTTCACTCCTCGCGAGTCCTAAAAGTTAGCACCTGGACCTCGAGCTCGTCGACTTTAGTCCGTTTCAACCTCGTAATGGAGCCGTTTTCCATCTGCCCCACGGGGATTTTCTCGAGTAACACGAGTGTTAACGTTTGGCCACTCAAATTTAGGTCAAGCGTGCGGCCCCCGTGGCATTATGAACTCACAGAAAACACACGAGAGAGGAATAAACAAATGAACATCAGTGACATCGGATTACCTAAATGCTGGGGCGGCGGCTCCTTCCAACTGCCTAAGACGGAAGAAGGAAACCCTGGAAAGTTCGGTCCTCCCCACGTTGGCCTTCAGCCACCTCATCAGCACCAGCCAGGCCATCCCGGCGCTCCTCACGTCCCCAAGAATCCTCAAGACCAATGTGATATCCGCCCTACCGAGGAGCCCGCTGGAAAGCTACCAGACCTGAGCGCGGCCTTCGGATAGCCTCTCGACCAACTCATCTCCATCAAAGACCACGCCGAGTCGGCGTGGTCTTTGCATTTCCCCTCCGGACCCCCTATCGAGACGACACAAAAGAATGTTAACGATCGTCTCGGGAAAATTTAGGCAACTATGCGTGACCTTGCTTATGCTCGAAGCTCAGAAAGAAATCTCACGAGGTAAGATATGACCACAGTAGCCGACTTCACCAAATCTCCCGCATCCAAGACCTGGGGCGCGGGAAGCTCCAACTCGTTCCCCGCACTTAAGCCAAAAGCTTCCGAGGCACAGCCGTCGAGCTCCTCAGACACCGAGGCCCCGGAAGCTCCCACACCCGGCTCCGAGATGCCTCCCCAGAACATCGAAGACCACGTCGACATCAAGAAACCCGAGCGCCCGAGGCCGGTACGCCCGTTGCCCGATCTTTCTCAACTGTTCTCCTAAACGACCTTTCGAGTCTCGGGCTTCTCAGCAGGATTGAATCCTTGGTCCTCTAAACCGGCGGCATGGAACGACCTTTGGAAAATCAGAAGGCTCTGGTGACCGGCGCCGGACGTGGGATAGGCCGCGCGATCGCCGAGGAGCTAGCCGCCCTGGGGGCGCACATCATTCTCGTTGCTCGCTCGCAAGACCAGTTGGCTGAAGTTGCCGCGGGAATTCAAAGCTCCGGCGGTCAAGCCCAAGTTCTGGCCGCCAACCTCGCCGAAGCTGATGGACTGGCTCAAGTCGTGGCGCGGATCGAGTCCGACAAACCCGAGATTCTTGTCAACAACGCTGGAATCACCAAAGACACCATTCTTTTGCGCATGAAGGACGAGCAGTGGGACGAGGTGATGAATCTCAACCTCCGAGTAACCTTTGCCTTGAGTCGCGCGGCCGCCAAGGTCATGCTCAAAGCTAGGTACGGCCGGATCGTCAATCTCACTTCGGTGATCGGTATTCGTGGCAATGCCGGGCAAGCGAACTACGCCGCTAGCAAGGCCGGCATCATCGGGTTTACCAAGTCGGTGGCCCGGGAATTAGGGGCCAGAAACATCACCGTGAACGCGGTAGCCCCGGGGTACATCGGGACCGAGATGACCGAGGGGTTGCCAGACTCCGTGAAAGCGGAAATTTTGTCCCAGATACCCCTTGGAAGAATGGGAACACCGCACGATATCGCCCGTACGGTGGGCTTCCTGGCCCACCCCAAGAGTGATTACATTACCGGGCAGGTATTGCACGTCAACGGTGGAATGCTCTGAGCCTTTGGAGGAGAATATGTCAGATATTCAAGAACGCGTGAAGAAAATTATTATCGAGCAGCTCAACGTGGAAGAAGAGCAAGTGACTCCCACCGCTCATTTCGTTGAGGATCTCGGAGCCGACTCTCTGGACAATGTGGAGATGGTCATGGCTTTCGAAACGGAATTCGAACTTGAAATTCCGGATGAAGACACCGAGAAAATCACCAACATGCAAGAAGCTGTAGCTTACATCCAGCAGCGCAAAGTCGAAGCTGGAGCCTAAGGCTCGAATATTATGGCGGCCCTCCCTATCAGGGAGGGCTTTTCTATTTACGGCGCCTTAGGGGTTTGAGCTCGCGGCGGGAGTGGCCTCTCCAGCCGCCGGATTCGAGCTTTCAACCTTAAAGCTCGAGACGATAGACCGGAAATAGGGCAGGTCGGAAGAATAGTCTTTTTGCGGCGCGAGCATGGAGATGGAGTAATGGGTGCCGTTCTTGGTAAAGTGAACTTGCTCGCCTTTCATTCTTTCAGACGGCTTGCCCATCTCAAAAACCATGTGAAAGGCGTTGGCCCCGCCCACCGGGATATATTCTTGATGCGTGATCTCTCCGTCTCGCTTGATCACCCAACGGGCCAGCATGTCGAGAGTTTCTTGATCATTCTCCAGTTCGACCAGGGCCCCCTTAGGCTCTTCGATCTTGGTCTTTGGGTCTTTGACTAATTCGCGTCGCTGCTTCATGGTTCCGACAGCGAGAAAGCCTTCGTGATCCGGTCGCCGAAAAGCGACTCCGACCGTGGAGCCTTCATCTGCTCCCAGGTCACCCTGACCATCCCGGGAAACCTCTTCTTTCCAAGGTGCGGGAGGCGCGGTGAAAGACACCGTCCCCCCATCGAGCTTGTAGGTCTTCGCGGCTCCCGAGCTGGAACCGCCAGGGCTCCCCTGGCAGCCGGCCAGCGTGAGAACAGCGGCGGCTAGCAGCGATGTCAGAATCTTTTTCACGCCTGCGTGTTCTCCCTCACCCTGCCCTAACCTGCAGGAGCGGGTCTGTCACCTTGAAAAATCTCCTCCATGAAGATCTCTTTAAACGAACGAGTTCCGCAGTTTGCCGAGGGCGTTTGGCTCGCGCCCAGCGCCGATATCGTTGGAAGTGTTCGACTGGGGCAAGAAGTCTCGGTTTGGTTCGGCGCCGTTTTGCGAGGCGACAACGATATCATCGAAATCGGGCGCGGCAGCAATGTGCAGGATGGAGTTATTATTCATGTCGATCCTGGCTTTCCGTGCATCGTGGGTGAAAACTGCGTGATTGGGCACCGGGCCGTACTCCACGGGTGCGAAATAGGAAATGAAGTTCTCGTCGGAATCGGTGCCATCGTGCTGAATGGAGCGGTGGTACCTGACGGGTGCCTCGTCGGCGCCGGGGCGCTGGTACCCGAGGGCAAAGTGCTCGAGCCCAACTCGCTTTATGTCGGTGTGCCCGCTCGCAAGGTCCGCGCTCTTGGCGAGGAAGACCGCGAGGCGATTCGCCGCAATGCACGCGGCTACCGCGAGCGGGCCGCCCGCTATCGTGCGGAGATGACGTCCGGTAGACCTGACGGAGGCGATCGTTGATGTAAAAACGAAAGGGCGCCGCATGAAGAAGTGTTTGCCCCGGGTCGAGACGCGCGAGGCGATAGTGACTACACCCTGGGTGACGTTGACGCGAAAAGATGTCAGCTTTGGTGAGGTCGCCGAGAGCTACTTCAGCCTGGAGCTTCCCGACTATGTGGCGGTGGTGGCGCGAACTCCATCCGGAAAGATTCCCTTCGTTCGACAGTATCGACCCGCGGTGGAAGCGTTCACTCTAGAGCTGCCCGCGGGGACTCTCGAGAGTGGAGAAACTCCTCAGGACTGTTGCGTGCGTGAACTGTACGAAGAGGCGGGATTGAAAGCGAAAACGGTAAGGTATGCCGGATCGCATTGGCCGGACACGGGCCGATTGAGTAACCTCCAACACATTTTCTACGTCGAGACCGGCGACGATCCCCACTCTGGTTTAACTCCCGAACTCGAGGTCGTCTATCTCAGTCCGACCGAGGTCGAAGAGAAAATCGCCAATTCCGAGCTTCGAGCCCTGCTTCACATTTCAGCCCTCTACATTACCGGAGTACTGCCCGCCAGATGAGCCTTCAGAAAGAACAAGTCACCGTGGTCGGTGGCTGTGGACACGTCGGTCTGCCCCTCGGAATTGTTCTGGCCGAAGCCGGCTACCAAACTTATCTCTACGACCTGAATCAAAAGTTGGTCGCTCAAGTCAATGCCCATCAGATGCCCCATATGGAGGAGGATGCTCCGGAGCGTCTCAAAGCCGTCATCACCGCCGGCAGCATGGTCGCTACCACCGACCCGGCGGTGATCAGCGACAGTTCCATTGTGGTGATCACCATCGGTACGCCCGTGGACGAGTATCTCAATCCGAGAACCGGCGATCTCGAGAACGCTCTCCGCGAACTGAGCCCTTACTTAGAAAGGCCCGGACAGCTCATCATTTTTCGCTCGACTCTCGCCCCAGGAGTGCTACGCTCGCTTGCCGACACCTTGGAGGACATGGGGTGTCACCCGGCCATTGCCTACTGCCCGGAACGCATCGTGCAAGGCAAGGCTTTAACCGAGCTTAAAGGTCTTCCCCAACTGGTCTCGGGACTCACCCCCGAGGCCGTGGAGCGTTCGAAAGGTCTTTTTCAAAGAGTTACCGAGGCCGAGCCTATCGTCTTAGAACCGATCGAGGCGGAGTTGGCCAAGCTCTTCTGCAACGCCTGGCGCTATATCAGTTTTGCCATCAGTAACCAGTTCTACCAGATCGCGGAAGGCTCAGGCGCGAGCTTTGCCAGAATCCACGATGCGGTGACCAGTCAATATCCCCGCATGCAAGGATTTTCCAAAGCTGGCCTGACCGCTGGTCCCTGTCTGCTCAAGGACACGCTACAGCTGGCCGCTTTTTCCCAAAACACTTTCTTTCTCGGCCACAGCGCCATGCTCATTAATGAGGGGCTCCCGGTCACCCTGGTCGACCAACTGGCTGAACGGTTGGGAGGTTCCGTGCGACGTCGTCGCATCGGCCTACTCGGACTAGCTTTTAAGGGCGATAACGATGACACTCGCGAATCGCTCTCTTTTAAAATCCGAAAGCTCTTGTGCCATCGAGGGGCCGAGGTCATCTGTCATGATCCCTACATCCCCTCGGAGAAGTTTCCTCACGTCAATTTCGGAGACCTTACCGAAGTTCTGAGCTGTGATGGCCTCGTTGTCGCCACCCCCCACAGCTTGTATCGAGGCCTGAAAATCCCGACCCAAGCCGCTCTGGTCGACGTCTGGAATATTGTCACTCAGGAAAAGGCTGGATAGCTTGTCTTCCAAGAAATACCTCGTTACCGGTGGAAGCGGATTCATCGGGTCGGCTTTAGTCAAGACGCTACTCAAAGCAGGGCATCACGTTCGAGTGCTCGACGACAACTCTCGAGGAGCCTTGCGGCGAATCGACGATGTCTTCCAAGATATGGAATTCGTGGCCGGAGACATTCGCGATCCGGAATGTGTCAGACGCGCATGCCGGGGCATGGACAGCGTCTGTCACCTGGCCTACATCAACGGTACGGAATTCTTCTATTCCAAGCCCGCGCTGGTCCTGGAAGTCGGAGTCAAGGGCATGCTCAACGTATTGGACGGCTGCCGGGCCGAAGGGGTCACCGAACTGCTTTTGATGTCGAGTTCGGAAGTGTATCAAACTCCCCCGGTCCTTCCTACTCCCGAGACGGTACCGCTGGTCGTCCCCGATCCTTTACAGGCCCGATACTCTTACGGCGGCGGCAAGATTATTTCCGAGCTTCTGGCCATCAACTACGGACGGACGGACTTCTCTCGAGTGGTTATTGTGCGACCCCACAATGTGTTTGGCCCCGATATGGGATTCGAACACGTTATTCCGCAGTTCGCAGTCCGGGTGCGCGACCTGCGAGTTCAGCAGAAGCTACCGACCGGCTCACTCCCCTTTCCCATCCAAGGGAGCGGTCAGGAGACAAGAGCCTTCATCTACATTGATGACTTCTCGGCCGGAATGGAGAAAATTCTCGAACACGGGAAACATCTCGAGATCTATCATCTGGGGAATGACAAGGAGTCTTCCATCGCCGAAGTGGCTCAACACATCGCCGAGAGTATGAGAGTTCCCATCGAGCTCCAACCCGGCGAACTCCTTCCGGGCAGCACCTTACGGCGCTGTCCAGACATCAGCAAGGTCCGCCACCTCGGCTTTGAACCTCGCATTTCACTCGGTGAAGGTATCGGCCACTACGTCGAATGGTTCGAAACCTCGGGAAATAGACCAGAAAGGCACACTCATGACTAGTCCCGCCTCTACTTTAACAACCATGGGAACCGGTACCAGCCGCGTCGTGGAGCGTTGTCAGGTCTGCGACCATGACCAGCTCAAACCGATCCTTTTCGCGGGCTATCTTCCTCCCGTCAACACCATGCCGGCTCTCGGTTCACAACCCAAAGAGGAGGCCGCCTACCCGGCTCAACTCTTGCTCTGTCCGCGCTGCCGACTGATCCAGCTAGGGTTGGTGGTGGACGCTCACATCCTCTTTCCCCCTAGCTATCCCTACACCAGTAGCACCACGCGCATTTTGCGAGAGAATTTCGCCGAGCTCTATCAAGAGTGCCGCAGTCTCTTCGAGCTAAAGCCGGAGCACCTAGTGGTCGACATCGGCTCGAACGACGGAAATCTCTTGAGCAATTTCAAGGATCATCACATGGTCTGTGGAGTCACCCCAGAGAAAATTGGGGAAATCGCCATCGCTCGGGGAATTCCGACCATCATCTCCTACTTCGGCCAACCGGTGGTCGATCAAATTCTAGACATGCACGGCAAGGCGCGACTGATCACCGCCACCAACGTGTTCGCTCACATGGAAGATGTCCACACCGTACTCGACGGCATCCTGAATCTGCTCGATGAGGACGGAGTCTTCTTGACCGAATCCCACTACGTTCTCGACCTGGTCGAGACCGTCCAGTATGACACCATCTATCACGAGCACCTGCGGTACTACTCACTGCACAGTCTGAAATATCTCTTGGAGATGCACGGCTTGGAGGTCTTCCACGTCAAGCAGATTCCGACCCACGGGGGCTCCATCCGCGTCTATGCCTCTCGTCCAGGGAAACACGCAATTCGTCCCAGCGTCTCCCAGCAACTCGCGCTGGAAGAGGAGCGATTGGACGACGAAAGCCTGGATCGTTTTCGCCAGGCGGTTCAGCAGTCGCGCCTGGGCTTGTGGGCCCTGGTAGCGAAAATCCGCTCCGAAGGGAAAAGTATCGTGGGAGTGAGCGCTCCGAGTCGAGCCAGCACTCTCATCACTTACCTCGGATTCGATGAGGGGATTTTAGACGCGGTGGTGGAGATCAAAGGTTCCCACAAGATCGGAAAATACATTCCGGGCACACTCATCCCCGTTGTGGAGGAGAGCTTGCTCTTTTCCACCCACCAACCGAACTATGCGCTCTTACTCGCCTGGCACATCGCCGACGAACTCATGCCCAAACTGCGCCAACTAGGCTTTAAGAATCAGTTCATCGTTCCGCTCCCCGAGCCCAGGATCGTCGAGCTTTAACCAGATGAGGCTCAAATGAAAACACGACCCTTTTGGCAACCAGAACTCGGCTTGCGAGAACGAGACCTTATCGTCTCGGTTCTCGACGAGAACTATCTTAACGACGGCAAGGTCACCACGGAATTCGAGAATCGGCTAGGAGAGCTGTTGCAAGTTCCCCACGTCGTCGCTGTGACTAGCGGAACCGCGGCTCTATTCCTAGCTCTGTACGCCCTGGGAGTTCGACCTGGCGACGAGGTGCTGGTTCCCGACGTGACCTTCGTGGCCACGGCAAGCGCCGTGGTCCTGGCCGGCGCCACACCTGTCTTAGTCGACGTGGATGAAGAATCTTTAATGCTCGACCTTGAGAAGGCCCGCCGAGCCATCACACCTAAGACTCGAGCCCTCCTGCCTGTCCACGTTAGCGGTCGCCCCGCTCCGATGGATGACATCTTAAAGCTTGCCCGTGAGCACTCGCTGGTCGTGGTGGAGGACGCCGCCGAGGCACTATTGAGCCGTTACAAGGGGCGATACCTGGGGACCATCGGAGAGGCCGGATGCTTCTCCCTTTCTCCCAACAAAACCATCACGACTGGCCAAGGTGGAATTGTGGTCACCCATAGCGAGCAGGTGGCGCTCCGACTGCGCGAACTCAAGGATCAGGGCCGGCCGGTGCAGGGTACCGGTGGAGCGGACAGGCACGACAGTGTCGGATTCAACTTCAAACTGACCAATCTTCAGGCCGCGGTGGGCCTGGGTCAACTGGACCTTCTGCCGGCCCGAGCCGAGCGTCTTCGGAAGATACGAGCTCAGTATGTCTCGTCGCTTTCAGGACTGGAGGGTTTACGTTTTCTTCCCGTCGACGCGGATGACGGAACGGTGCCTCAGTGGGTGGATGTTTGTATCGATACTCGCCGAGACGAGCTGATCGCCTTTTTGCGTGAGCACGGAATGATATGCCGAGAGTTCTGGCACCCGGTCCATACCCACCAGCCCTATCGGCGTTCCGACGCGTCATTTCCTGTCAGCACGCGAGTGGTTCAACAGGCATGCTGGCTCCCCTCAGCCTTTCAACTGACGAGTGAGGATATCGAAGAGGTCTGTCGGAGGGTGCATGAGTTCTTCTCCTGATGCTATCGAAGATGTGAAGCTTTCGGTTCTGCTGCCCGTTCGTAATGAAGGGATCAGTCTGGCCATTATGTTGCGCATCCTTCAGGCCGCCCTGATCGTACCCTATGAAGTTCTGGTCGTGTACGACTCGACCGAGGATAACAGTATCGAGACGGTGGAGAGCATGGCTGAGGTCAACCCTCGGATTCGTGGAGTCCTCAACCGTCAAGGTCGAGGTGTGATCAACGCGATCAAGTCTGGAGTCCAGGCGGCCAGGGGGGACTACGTCCTGATCTTCGCCGCCGACGAAGTCGGGCCGGTGGTGGCTATCGATGACATGCTGGCTCTGCTCGAGGAAGGGTGTGATTTCGTCAGCAGCTCTCGCTACTCTCACGGTGGACGGAGGCTGGGAGGCTCTATGGTGGGCGGTCTTCTTTCCCGGACGGCGAATTTTCTTTTCCACAGGGTCGCCGGATGCGCATTGAGCGACGCCACCACGGGGATCAAGATGTTTCGTCGCGACTGTTTCCAGCAGATGAATCTTGAGGCGCGCCCGATCGGCTGGGCGGTGGCCTTCGAGATGTCAATGAAGGCCCAGGGGATAGGACTCACTTTAGGAGAAGTGCCCATTTTGTCGGTCGACCGTTTGTATGGAGGGGAATCGACTTTCCGGCTCGGTCCATGGTGCATCGAATATTTGCGCTGGTTTGTTTGGGGAATCAAGCATCTTCGAGGGAAACCGGTTCAGCCGGTCCGCGTACGTATCCCGATGAGCACGCCCACTCCTCCGCTACCGCCCTTTTCCTTGCAGCAGTTCCGCCAAGAAGAAGTCTAGAAGTGCTCGGTATCGGCCTGCACGATATTCCAGGCTCGCGCTTCGGACAGGTTTGGCTGGTCTGACTTCAGGCCAAAGTATCGCTCCTGGGGGGCATCGAGTTCGAATCCGAGTTCAAGGAGCGCTTCACGTTCGCTCGTGCCCGGAAAAGCCCAACAATTGATCCGAGTCGCGCCTCTCTCGACGAGGTCCAGGCAGGTCTTTCGCCAGAGAGAGAGAGCTGGCTGGTTCTGGTAGAAGACGAGATCTCCCTGACAGGAATCTCCAAGAGTGAAGAGCTTACTGACGACGAGAGCGCCATCTTCTTGCCCATGGAAGTGGTACTCAAAGATGGGATGGTCCAGAAATCTCCACCGAAGGAGGCCTCCATCAAGTCGCAGGCGATGCCGCTGAGTGGGAGAGTCCGTAGTTTTGGTAGAGTCAAGCATTGCGAGGGAGCGTAAAACGAGCGAATCTATCTTGGCCACCTGGGTGAATCCGAGAGTACGAACACAGGCCCGTATACCGGCGGGATTGGCCAGAACCATGGAAGGCGCGGCTGTGTCCATTCGAGCTTTCACCTCATGGAAGAGCCGGCCAAAAAGCTCACCTCCACGGTAGTCGGCGTCAATGATGATATCCATGACCTGGTCGATGAAACCAGTGGGACTCATCGGCTTTCTCTGAAGGCCAAAATGACCGACCAGACGATTACCATCAAACGCACCCATCGCTACTACCGGTAACGGGTAGTCGAAGTACTGCCAATGAAAATACTCGACCGGCCGCTGCCGCTCATAGTGCCGGTTCATGAGATCGGCTAGGAGATAGCAGTTAGAGAGGGAGAGAGGTTCGAGTCTAAGCTCTTCCATAGAGAACGATGAATTATCCAGGTGAGAGAAAGAGGACCGCTCTCACGGTCCTCTCTCTCAGCTGAATATCTCCCTTACCTTAGAAGGGATAGCGTCCCAGTTCGATAGCGCGTGCGGCGATGCGACGCAGAGGCTCGCAAGTGGCGACGGGGTTCTTATTGAGCAGAGCGTCGACCGCCTTGAGGTTGCCGCCGAGCTCCTTACCATCCGAGATGACGTCGGCAAGCAGTGTGCGGGCCGAGTTGCGGACCCGATCGACCGACTGCTGAACGAAGACGCGAACGACATCCTGCTCCAGCGCCGTCTGGGTCTCGCCCCGCTCCTCGATGAGCTTCTGGCAACGTAGCACGGCGCTATCCTGAGCGAAAACCTCCATGATCATGTCGGCGATAGCCATCATCTGCTCTTGATGGTTCTCTTCCGGCTTGTTGGCACCGATGGCGTTGACGGCTAGTCCCGCCGCCAGCAAAGTGGCTTTACGGGAAGCGTTGGCCTGGTAGCGCTCGCGACCCAGCGCGCCTTCGGGGGTTTTCCCGAAGTTTCCGGACCCGAGCTCTTCCTGCAGCGACATCAGGCGCTCCATCAAAGGCAAGCGGCCCGCCATGGCGCGCTTGAGCATCTGGCCGGTGATGGTCAGCCGGTTGATCTCGTTGGTTCCCTCGAAAATGCGGTTGATGCGCGAGTCGCGGTAGTGGCGCTCGGCCGGATACTCTCGGGAGAAGCCGTAGCCGCCTAGGATCTGAACAGCCTCATCGACCACGAAGTCCAACTGCTCGGAACACTTGACCTTCAAGATGGAGCACTCGATGACGAACTCCTCTATGGCGGCGAGCTTTGCCGAGTTATCCCCGCCCGCGGCGCCCTTGATGGACTCGTGAATCATGCCGGCGGTGCGGTAGTTCATGGCGTCGCCGACCCAGGTCTCGGCCACCATCTGGCCGATTTTTTGCTGAATGGCGCCGAACTCGACCAGAGTCTTACCGAACTGAGTGCGCTCCTTGGCGTACGTCAGGGCATCGTTGAGGGCGAACTTGGAGGCCGCGGTACACCAGGCGCCCAGCTTAAAGCGGCCCAGGTTCAACACGTTCAAGGCGACCTTGTGGCCACGCCCGATCTCTCCGATCAGGTTCTCCACCGGCACTTTGACGTTGTCGAGCGACAAGGCCGTGGTGGAGCTTCCGTTGAGGCCCATTTTCTTTTCTTCTGGAGCCGGCGCGAAGCCCTCCCAGGCGGTCTCGACCAAGAAGCAGCTGAACTTGTCCCCATCAACCTTGGCGAACACCATGGCGATGTCGGCGAATCCGCCGTTGGTGATCCACATTTTGGAACCGTTGAGGATGTAGTGTTTACCGTCCTCGGAGAGCACCGCCTTGGTGCGGGCGGCCAGGGCGTCGGAACCGCTATGGTTCTCGGTCAGGGCGTAAGAAGAGAGGAGCTCGCCCGTGACCATGCGAGGCAGGTACTTGGCCTTGAGCTCCTCGGTGCCGAAGTAAAGTAGCGGCGCCGTTCCGATTCCAGTGTGGGCGCCGTAGGTCACCGACCAGGAGGCCAGCTGCGCGATCTGCTCGCCGATCAGCATCAAAGACAGAAGGTCGAGCTCCATTCCGCCGTACTGTTCGGGAATCTCGGCGCCCAGCAGTCCGAGCTCGGCGGCTTCAAGCAGTGTCTTTTTCAAAAGCGCGATGTCCTTGCCTTCAATCTTTTCCAGGTTCGGCATGACCTTGTCGTTCATGAACGAGGCCACTGTCTCGCGAATCATACGATGCTCTTCGGACAAGTTGTCCGGCGTGAAAACGTTACTCGGCGAAGTTTCCCCGATAAGGAATCCGCCTCCGGTAGGTTTTTGAGTGAGAGTTTCCTGTGTCAAAATTTTTCTCCAAAGCAAGAGTCTTGGTTTACTTGTAAATCATTCTCTTCCACCTCGGGATCACCTTGGTTCACCTCGACAAATGGAAACTTTTCCTTCAGGGAGAATGGAGCGACCCATGCCAAATATCTTCCATCGTGGCGCCTGGGCGCTTCTACTGATGCTCCTGGCCCTGGCGCCCACGACGGCGCAAAACGCTGAAACCTCTCTGGTGGGCGGCGATCGGGCCGGCCCCTTCACCCTGGGTAGCCCATTCTCCCAGGTTGTCGGTCGCTGGGGGCAACCGCCCGACGTCATTCCCAGCTCTTCGGATCCCGGAACGACCACGCGGATGTACAAAAAGCACAAAGTCGCTTTCCTGGTCAATCGTGAGGAGAAGGTCATCGGCATCACGGTGGCCCGAAGCGACTGGAAGACCTCGGGCGGTCTGGGGGTGGGGACTTCCCTGGCCTCTTTTCAAAAAGCCCTGGGCCAAGGACTCAAGCGAGGGACTCAAGACCTGGCTTTCCCCCAGTACGGTCTGGCCGTCTCTCATGCCGACGGTGTGGTAAAAACAGTCTACGTGGTCAAAAAGGACACTCTGGAAGCGGCCAAGGGCGACTATCTCCTGGTGGGAGGTAACCGGGCCGGCCAGATCCGTCTGGGTAACTCCAGCGCCGACATGAAGGCGCTTCTAGGGCCTCCATCCAAGACAGAGGGGCCCGGCGACGCCATCTGGGTCTATCCCCAACACGGAATTCGCCTGGCCTTCGTCAAAGGCCGGCTCCATCTGATCGGGGTGACTTCCGGAGACTGGGTCACACCGGGAGGGCTGAAGGTAGGACGCCCCTTCGCGGAGATGAAGAAGGAGCTCGGCAAAGGCTACCGAGTGGACAACAGCTCGGTCTTTTATGATCAGTGGGGTCTAGGGGCGCGCCTCGAGGGAGATCTGATCGCGGAACTTTTGATCTTCACACCGAAAAAGTCAGGCGGACAAGGTTAAGATGCGCAAACTGCTGACGGTAGGTCTCCACATTCGACACAAAGCACGCCTTCACGGGCGGCTCAAGGACGTGGAATTTCGCTCGGCCCACGACCGCGCTGAAGCGATGACTGTTCTCGAGAGCGAGTCGATGGATCTCCTGGTGATCGACGAGAGCTTAGAGGAGGCCATGCTATTCCTCGAGCAGGTCAAAGAGATGGCGGTCCCAACCATTTTCTGCGCCGAGAGCCAGAAAAGCACGACCTACTTGCGCTCGCTGGTCGTCGACCTGGGCGTGGACGTGGTGCTGGTCAAACCGATCGATCCGGACGAGCTGGTCCGTCGCGCGGGCGAGCTTCTTTTGGCCAATCGGACCAAAGAGCAAGAAAACGACCCCATCTTAGGCGAGATGCGACAGCGCCTGGCTATGATGTGGGCTAAGTTCGCCCCGGCCAATCGCGAGCGAGTGGAGTGGCTCAAGAGTAAAGTTCTGGACCTTTTTGACGGGACCACTCTCAACGAGGCGGACCGCCGGGAGATGGAACGAGAAGCTCACAAGCTGGTGGGCTCGCTAGGGACCTTCGGATTCCCTCGCGCCTCCATCGTGGCCCGCGAGGTGGAGATGCATGTCAGTCCCACCAAGGGGCTCCCAATGCTCGACGCGGCTCAGCTGTTGGAGTGGATCCAGGCCATCGCCCGCGAAATCGAAAAAGACCCTGAAGCCCCTACCAGTTCGGTGGAGGAGGGAGAACGTGGGCCCAAGGCGCTGGTCATCTCCGAAGACCAGGAGTTGGTCGAGTCGCTGGGCAAGATCGAGATCAAAGACCAGAAACTCAACGTGGAAAATGTGGCCAGCTGGAGCCGGGCCCGCGAGAGCTGGTTTCTGCACGCCCCCGATCTGGTCTTGGTCGACCTCTGCGGGGAGCTCCGCGAGGAGCGCCAGACACTGCTACGCGCTCTGGGCGGCCGCCTCTCCACCATTCCCGTGCTGACCCTTTTGCCGCGGGAGATCTGGAGTGAGCCGGACGCCCTGGCCCGCTTTGCCGGGATGCCGGTCCTTTTCCATCCCTTCGACGACGCACTTTTGACCTCGGCCATCACCAAGCTGATGAGTTCCGAGCGTCGGATGAAACCGCGAGTTCTGGCCGTGGACGATGACCCGCAGATCCTGGCTGCTCTGGAATCTCTCCTGCAGCCTCTCAAACTGGATATCAAGACACTTTCCGATCCGCTGGAGTTCTGGGACACCCTGGAGGCGACTTCACCCGACCTTTTGATCCTCGACCTCGACATGCCGTTTCTGAGCGGTTTGGAGCTGTGTCGCGGAGTTCGTTCTTCGGTCCGCTGGTGCGAACTTCCGGTGCTCTTCTTGAGCGCCTCCTCCGACAGCGAGACCATCCATCGCCTGTTTTCGGTGGGAGCCGACGACTTCGTGAAAAAGCCTTTCACCGGTCCGGAGCTGGCTACTCGAATCGTCAACCGGCTGGTCCGCTCGGCCGCTCCAAAATCGGTTGAGAAAGAGGGAGACGCTCGCTTGTCTTCTGGTCTAGAGGCCCTGCGCGGGGTGCTGGCCGAGGAGCGCTGGAAAGGGCGCGACGTGGCGCTGGCGCTATTGCGGATCAAAAACGAGAACGACCTGCGCGAAGCTCACGGCAACGCCGCCATTTCGGTTCTAAACCGCCAGTTCGGGATTCGTCTGGCCGAACGGGTCCGAGACCTGGGCGCGGTGACCCGTTGGCGTTCCGGTGAATACCTGGTCGCCCTTCCCGGCCAGACTTTGGATGCGGCTCGACACCAATTGGAGCTTTTGCTCAAAGAGCAAGAGCTCCGTCGCTTCACCGTGGGGGAGTCGCTCACGGTGACTCTCCAGTTCGCCGCCGGTTTAACCCTGGTGGGGGGACAGGAGGGAAGCCTGGAGCCCTCCTTGCGGCAATGCCAGCGAAGCCTCAATAAAGCCGAAAGCACCGGACACTTGATCGTGGCCTCTGAACACGACGCCGTCGCAGCTGATCACGAAATGGTCAGTTGTGAGCTCCTGATCTTGGAGCCTTCGGACAAGACCGGACCAGCTGTGGAGAATCTGATGAAAGAGCGAGGCTTCGCCTGTCGCTGGGACCCTAACACGGAGCAATCGATCACGGCCTTGACCAGTGAGCCTCCCACCCTACAGACTCAGGTCATCTTCATCTCCTCGGGCGGCCTTGAGCTGCTCAAGAAGTTGGGACCTATCACCCGTCTGGTCAATGTGGTGGTGGCCGTTTCCAACGAGGACGAACTGGCCGCCGCCTTTGACGCCGGCGCCTTCGACTGTGTGGAGAAGCCGTGCAAGGTGGCGACTCTGGTCAAGCGTCTGGAACGAGCCTTCGAGTTCTGAGCCGTTGACGACGACGCGAATCCTACTCCTCTTTCTCCTCTCCGGTTCGACCTCGCTGGTCTACGAGGTCGTTTGGATGCGCCGTCTCTCCCTGGTCTTCGGCCACTCCATTTTCTCCGTCTCCACCGTACTGACCACCTTCATGAGCGGCCTGGCTCTGGGAAGTTATCTGGCCGGCCGCTGGTCCGATCGGCAGCGCCAGTTGGGACGCGGACCGGCGGACTTGTTGAAGGCCTACGGAAAACTCGAGCTCTTCATCGGTTTGTGGGCCCTTCTCAGCCTGGTCTTACTCAATGGGGTAGAGGCCGGCTTTCTGGCACTGTCTCGTTCGGGCCAGCAAGGGGCCTCGCTGACCGTATTCCTATTTTTCTGCTCTTTTTTGGTCTTGCTCCCTCCCACCACGGCGATGGGCGCGACCCTTCCGATCTTCACCCAGGTCCTGGTCATGCGGCGAGGCGAGACGGGCAGCTTGCTCTCTCGCATCTACGGACTGAACACGCTAGGCGCGTGCTTGGGAGCCGCTCTGGGAGGTTTAGTCGGACTACCCAATCTAGGACTGAATAAGACCGTGGTGGTGACCGCGGCCGTCAACCTGCTGGTCACCATTCTGGCCTACTCTTTGACCAAAGATCTCGACCGTCAGGAGCCCGAGCCTTCCACTGACGAAGTCCCAACCACCGTGAGGGAGGCACCCAACGCCACTTCACGCCTGGTCCCGCTCGTTTTCGGCCTCTCCGGCTTCGCCGGGATGGTCTACCAGTTAGGATGGACCAGGGCTCTGGTGCTGTCCATCGGCTCCTCAACCTACTCCTTCTCCATCATTTTAACCAGTTTTCTGGCCTCCCTGGGAGCTGGCAGCTACCTCTATCGCCGGCTTTTCGCTCGACGCCAACCGAGCGTCCGAGATCTCTCGCTCCTGCAGTTTTTCATCGCCTTGACCTCGCTTTTGGTCACTGTCGGGATGGGCTACCTCCCCCGCCTGAAGATGGCGAGCTTTGAAATGGTGGGCCGTTCTTTTTTCCAGGTGGTGGTCTTCGATACGGTGGCCGTCCTTTTGTTGCTGCTACCACCGACCCTAGCCCTCGGTCTGACCTTTCCTCTGGTCACTCATCTGTACAGCTCTCGACTTGAAGAGCTGGGGCGTCGTCTGGGCGAAGCCTACGCCGCCAATACCGCGGGAGCTATTCTGGGATCGTTTTTGGGTGGTTTCGTGTTGCTCCCCTTGCTCGGGTTGGAAAATACCATTCGCGCGGCGGCAAGCCTCAATCTTTTGGGAGGACTGGCCCTATTGCTCTCTTATCGCTCCGGGCGCTCGGTCCGGCGGCGTCCAGAGCTTGCTTTCGTCCTGGCCACGCTGGGGGTGATGTTTCTAGCCCCCTCCTGGGATCTGGCCCTGATGAGTTCGGGAGTCGGCATCGGCTATCAAGGCCACGTCCGGCGTCCCAACGTCATTTTCTATCGCGATGGAGTCAGCTCGACCGTTTCGGTGGGGCTCAACGGCGGCATTCACCCCTACATCGCGGTGAACGGCAAAACCGACGCCTCTTTGACCCCGAGCGACCGCTCGACCCAACTTCTGTTAGGCTTGATTCCGGCGGCGCTGCACTCCAATCCCGCCAGGGTCGCGGTGATCGGCTTCGGTAGCGGACAGACCCCTGTTGGCCTGCTCTCCGTCCCCGGCGTCCAGGAGGTCCGCTGCGCTGAGCTCGAACCAGCGGTTCTAGAAGCCAAAAGTTTCTTCGCCCCCTTCTCGGAAGGCGCTTTGGAAGACCCCCGTCTGAAACTCGTGGAGGACGATGGGCGAAGCTTTATTCTCGGTTCACCGGTGAAATTCGACGTTATCGTGAGTGAACCGTCCAACCCCTGGATCGCCGGTATCGGGAATCTTTATACCCAGGACTTCTACGAGGGAGCCCGCCGGCAATTGAACCCCGGTGGCTTGATGGCTCAGTGGTTTCATCTTTATGCCGTGTCCGAGGACGACATCGCCCTGGTCTATCGCACCTTCTTTAGCGTCTTCCCCCACGGCGGCCTCTACCGTACCAGCCCTGGAGACATTTTGCTGATCGGCTCGGAACAGCCGGTGGAGATGAAACCGGAGCGGCTGGGTCAGGTCTTCACCCCGGACAGTCACGCCTCGTTTTGGCTGGCCTCTTTAAATCTGGTGGATCCTCAGATGCTGTTGGGCACCTATCTTGCCGACCGAGCCGAAGTCATGGCCTGGCTGCAAGCCCAGGGACCCGGCCATCTCAACACCGACGACCGCCCCCTTCTGGAGTTTCGTGCTCCGCTCGGCCTGTTCTCCCCCCCTATCGGGGAGCAGGCCTTCAAGAACTTCCACTCCATGGTCCCCCCAACGCTTGAAGCCGACGCGGCAGCCCGCCAAGCCTCGGCCCTGGGTCGCTGGATTCTGCGCTATCCTATCGACTTAGGCGGCGAGAGCGCCACCTTACGCGGTATGGACCCTAAAGGTCTAGGCTGGTATCCCGCCCTCATCGATGGGCTGGCCCAGCAGAAAGAGCTCGATTTCCTCTCTTTGATCATCGCGGCTAGAGCCAACGACAAGGGTTGGCTCACCCGATTCGGTATCGTCTGGAGCCAAAAAACAGAGCACTATGCTCAGCTGGCCCAGCTGTTCGAGAAAGCCTGGCAGTGGTCGCCCCCCACCTCGCGTCTCTGGCTATTGCTAGGACAGGCCCGTGAAGCCGCCAGAGCCAACGATCCGCCTCGAGCCCGGGAGCTATTCGCTCAGGCGGCGGAGATGACCACCGGAGAGGAGCCGATCCGGGAAAGTGTCAGACTCGCCCCGACGGGCGGACCGGAGGATCTCGTCCTTTTGGAGAAGGCCATCGCGCGCAACCCCAACATCGCCGTCACCCATCGCATGTTGGCTGAGGCACTTTTTGCCGCCGATGATGATGAGAGAGCTCTAGCCGAAGCCCTGGAATCGTACCGACTCTTCCCTCTCGATGAAAAACTAGCGTCCCTTTTAAGCGAGCTCTATCGCAAACGAGGTGACGCTGAGAAGGTCTTTCGCTACGCCGCTGAAGCGCAACATCTGCGAAGAATGACCTCTAATTCCTCGCGGTGACCACCCAGCGTGCGAAATGAGTGTAAGGGCCTTCGGCGTACCCCGTGGGTTTAGTCGTGGCCACTCTCTGGGCCGACGCGATGGCGACCGAACGCGCGTCGATGAGGCGAGAGGCCTTGGAACCACTCGGATCGTCGAGGACGCGAAGCCATAGCAGCCGTGTGCCTACGATTTCCGCCGACTCCTGACCGGGACCGGTCGAGGTGGCGTCGGATTCGGTCTTGGGCCTGGTGAGGTAGGGAGAGACGTTCTTGAGCAAGCGCTGTTTTCCGTCGGGCCCGACGCTACTGATCACTTTTCGCACTAAAACTTTGTGAGGGCAGCCCTGCTCGTATCCTCCCGGTCCGGCTAACCCAGCGCAAGTCCCATGATCGGCCGGAACCGAGAGATAGTAGAGAACGTTCCGTTGCCAGACCGGCTTGCCGTCGTCATCTTGCACGAAAGCCTCGGTGGTGGGGTTGATGGGCGAGAGAAACCACAAGGCATCACCGTCTCTGCCACCTGCCAGACTGGCCTCCGCTCCGGTCCGAGCGATATTATCAGACGAAGCCACTGAGAAGTCTCTCTCCAGAGGGGTCAAAGCGTTTCTTAGGCGGAGTGCCGCGTCTTCCTCGGCATCGCTACTGGTCCAAGCGCTCTTGGTCGTCACCATAATAACCGTGGTGAAGATCAAAATGATGGCGAAGATCCCCAGGGACACCGTGAGCTCGATCACGGTATAGCCACGATAAGCCTTAGGTCTAGGGTGAGTCGCCACTGGGTTCATCCAAAAGTTGACTGATCTGATAGTGTAGCTTTCCCATTCCCTGTCGCTTCTGGCTCTCCCCGCCCCACCACCATACCTCAACCCGTACTTCGACCAAACGGTTCGGCTGGATGCTCGCCCCCAAGGGCTTAACATAGACGGAGTAGGAAAACTCGGTCGTTCCGACGTTGATCTTTCCCGACTCCATCGGCCCCGCGCCGCGACGACCAAAAAGCCTGTCCTGGGCACCGGCCGGGGAGTCCTCCAAGGCGCTGGACACCACCCGCTGCAGTTCGGCTCGCGCGACCTGTCTGGCCGCCTCGGTATCGAGCGATTTCTGCCGCGCGTTGAGTGCGGTCGTGGCAAGACCCATCAAGACTAACACCACCATGGTGATCAGGGCGAGCGCCAGGAGAACCTCGATCATGGAGAAGCCGCGCGGGCGCGAGCGGAAGGTCAATAACGTTTCCAAAGGATGCGCCTCATGGGGACATTCTCCGGTCCGTTGCTCATTAAGCTCAGCAGATAAGCCGGATCGAAGATAAGTCGATTCTCAGAGACGGCCATGGAGATCAAGCCGTTACGTCCCGAACCAGGGGTTCCCGGCTCTTTCGTCGTTCCGGGCTTTCCACCGTAGGCAACCATAGCCCCCTCAAGGTCAAAGCGGCCCCAACGAGAGACCCTACGGTCGCCCAGGTTCGCGCGGATGTCACCCCAGGCGTAGAGAACACCCTTGACCTTGACGTCTTGAAACTCTCCCTTTCTTGTCACCTTGTCGTACCGATAGGTAGAGAAATTGATATTCTTCTTCGCGTACATACTGATACCGGATTCGGCATTGGGATTGGCCGCGAAGTCGGTACCGAACCCGATCACACGAATGGCTCCCTCGGAAACGATAGAGCCTCCCTGGCCTTTGAGTTGAGTTCCGATACGAACATGGCCTGGCGCGGTCAAGATCGCCGTCTCGCCCGCCTCGGGGGCGAAGTTCAAGGTGATGTCGCCCGGAGTCAGTTCGTCATTGACACCAGGAAGGTCGATGGCTCCAGCGCCCGCTTCTCCAGAATCTTCAAGAAAATCCTGACCTTCGGTCGCCAGAGAGTTGTCGTAGTAGAAGAGCGACTCGATAATCTGATGCTGTAAGGAGACGTAGGTACCCTCGCGAAGGTTATCTTGTCCGCCCGGCCCGACACTCAACTGGAACCCAGTGCCGTCCGCCCCCGAGTAATAAAAGTCGACCTCTCCACTGTCGACGTTAAACTCTCTTGATGGGCCAAAACGTTGGAGCAGAAATTGGCGAAAGGACTCTGGATTGTCAGCGAAATAGCGAGAAATTCCATCATTAATGTTAGTGAGAGGGTCGAGCGCCGGAGGACCTTCGGGGGCCCCCGTTCTGGGTATAATACTTAGCTCATCAGGCCCTGGAGCCGAGGAAGCGAGTGAACTCGTGCTTTTTGCCTCGACCTGGATGTCCTTAGTGACGACAAGAACCTTGCTGTCCGAAATCTGTCTGATACCATCGGGCAACGCGGGATTCGTCACGCCTGGATGGGTAGGGTTCCTTCTGATGAACTTCACGTAGTCATCGTGATTCATATCATAGTAGTGGAGGCTTCCATCCTGCCACCAAACATAGGTTCCAGCCGCCAGTTTGCCGGCCGTCACGCGATCAGCCTTTTGCACCTCGTCCCAGCCGAGTTCGTAGAAGCCCGAGATGGGGTCTTCCTTCCCCTTCGTGACACCATCACTGGATCTAGCGCGGAGCAGGCCGTCTCCCGAGAGCACCTGTCCGTCGGGAGAGATATAGTTGGTGGGGTCTCCCCCTCTGACCTCGACCTTCCCTTTACTCCGCACTCGAGGCTGACCCCGGCCGTCGCGCGACTCCACGCGTACCGCTCCGGACTGGTTGGGAAGATCGACCGAGAAATCACGCGCCGACATCGCGGCCGCGTCGAGAGCGAGATCAGAGATATTCTCCACCCGATAGAATCCCTCGACCACAGCGGTGGAGACGTGTCCCGGCAGCGGTTTTGATTCGAAATCGCCACGAACGATGGAAGAACCGGCTCGACCTTCGACCAGCAGGCAGGCCGTGAATTCAGGGACCTTGTACGGCCTCGCGCTGTCTCTAGTGACCGAACTGCCGAAGCCGTCAGCTCGGGGTACAGGTCGGGAAGTACTTGACATTATATTGTTGACTGAAATATACGGATGATCGATCCGCATTGAGGGATTGGGCAAACCTTCCGCTCCGTCTCCGTCCTGGTAGTTGAAGCGCAATCGAAACTGTCGCCCATCAGAAAGAAAACCCACCACATTTCCCTGATCTTCTCTGACCAAGAGCTCTGGAGTATCGACGATGATCCCGCTCCCATCACCACGCCAGCGAGCGTTCTGGCGCAGTCGAAAAAGGGCGTACTGAATGCCGGACTCGGCGGCGGATTCCGCCAGAGCGGACTCGGAGGTGGTCCCGGCGGTGAAAAGTGAGCGGAGCCCAACCTGGCTGGCCGCGCCCAAGAACATCGAGATGACCAAAACCAAAAACAGAGTCGCCAGTAAGACCGCGCCTCGCTGCCTTCGGCTAACCGTGCAAAACTTCATTAACACTCCCGTGTCGCGTCACCCCATACGACACCAATCTCATATGTTCTCTCTCCATCCCAGCACCTCCTTGGTGCTCCCACCAAAGGAAAGGTGATAGGACCATAGGACCGAACATCGGGTCGGATCTTCCCCGTGCAGAACGCCGACCCCAATAGCCCCGTCCCAGTCTCCTCCCAGCCACGCTTCCAAGTCGCTGTGGCGGGAGCCGGCCCCGCGGGCAGTGCCCTGGCACTGGTCTTAGCCGGCGCCGGACTTTCTGTTTTACTTTTGGAGCAAAGCGCTTTTGGGGCGGCTCGGGTGGGCGAACTACTCTCCCCCGATGCCGTTCACGTCCTCTGTCAGATGGCTCCCTCCTTGGGAAAAAGACTCCTAGGACTCGCCCTGTCGGTGGTCTCGGCCTGGAGTGGAAGGGAGCTGGAGCGGATCGACGACGGATCGGAGCTTCCCTGGCGAGCGGTGGACCGGTTGGAGCTGGATCGAAGCCTGGCCCAGGAAGCCGCCGCCCATGGAGCTCGATTGATCACCTCGGCCAGGCTGTCGCATCCCACCTGGTTCGACGAAGGGTACTGGAAGCTCGAAGTCGAGCATGAGGGACAGACGGAGAGTTTTGAGTGCGACTATCTCGTCGACGCCACCGGACGCGCCTCTTTGCTCTCTCGCCAGTTTGGAGCGGTACGCCTGCGCCAAAGCGGTCAAGTTGCTGTGGTGGGTTTTCTGGAGATCCCCGAGAGCCTGGAGGTTCCACCGGAAATGCTCTTGGAGACCACCAATGACGGATGGTGGTACTCTGCTCCGCTTTCCGAGCGCGATGCGGTGGCGGTCTTCATCACCGACGACGACCTGGATAAAGGCCCCCCCGAAGAGGCCTGGCGGCGCGCTTTGCAAGCCAGCCGACACACCCGGGAGCGCTTCTCGCCATGCTCTTTGAAAGAGCGGCCGCGTCGAGTGGCGGCCAACAGCTCACTACTTCTCCCCTCCTACGGTCAGGGGTGGATGGCGGTGGGCGACGCCGCTTCATGTTTTGACCCGCTCTCGATCCACGGGCTAGGCCGAGCTCTTCTACAAGGAGCCAAGGTCGGAGAGTTTCTAGCCGAGAGTTTCTCTCGCGGTGAGGAACCGAACCCAACCCGTCTAGCTGAGGACAACGGAGAAGAATTTCTCAAAGAGACGATGACCCTGTCGGTCAACTATCGACGGGTCAAGCAATGGCCGAATTCCATCTTTTGGCAGCGCCGGGGTCAAGCCTATCCCAGCGGGGAGGTCAGCCGGCAAAAGCGCCGACCGCGCTCACCGCTTTTGGAAAGCTACGCCGGCTGGGTTAGCACGCTTCTCGAAGAACGGCCGTCCCCTGGTCTACCTCGCAAAGTCGCCGTCAGCTGGGGGCGGGGGATCGAATGGGAGCAGTATCTGGAATTCGAGGCGAACCTACTCTCGAGTTCTGATCTCGAGGCAACGCTACGGGAATCGCGTTGGAAACTAAGCCTTTGGGCTTGCGATCCTTCCCTTGCGGAGTTCAACCTGGCGGACCTGAGCGAGCCTATGCCGGAGAGCTTTCTAGTCTGGCTGGAGAACCTGCTGGTCGGAGCGCTTCTATGCTGCCTCGAGCACGATCCGGGGCAGAATTCCAGCGACCTGTTCCGGCTTCTCGTCGATGATCGACCGGTGAGCTTTCCCCGTATCGGCTGGGCGGGCCGATTTTCCGAACTGGCGAAAGCGCGCCAGCTGCAAGATATCGAATGGATTAGAACAAAAAGCGCGTGCTATCAACGCGAGCTACTACAGCGCAAGTTCCTAGCTATGCGGGCGCCTCTGCTGCACAACCTCTGTCTTTTATCGGTCTTGCCAAACTTCTTTTTGACCTACTCCTTACTCTTCTCTATGCATCGAGGGGCTGACCGAATCGAGCGGGAAGACTACTTCCGAACGTTGGAACTCGCCGAGATGGAGATCGTGACCTATGGTCGCCTGGACCAGCTCTCCCACACCATTGTCGGCTTTCATCTGGATCGGGCCCTGGAAGCTCGCAAAGCAAGATTAGGGTTGGAAACCTGATCCATATCATGATAGTTTGTCCCAATGTTCGATAGGGTTACCTGAACTCTGACTATGGACAACACTTTAGTACTGGTAGGCTTGAATCATAAAACCGCCCCGGTGGAGATCCGGGAGCGGGTAGCTTTCGCGCCCGAAAGAGTGCCAGAGATGCTCGGAGAGCTGCGCTCTCTGCCTCAGGTGAATGAATGCGCCTTGTTGTCCACCTGCAATCGTACGGAGTTCTACGCCGTGTCCGCGCGGGAGGCGGGCGATACCTATCGCGACCTAACCAGCTTTTTAGAGCGCCACTCGCAATCGCCCACAAGTTTTGACGGGCATCTCTACCGTTCGGAGGGATCGCTTGCCATCAACCATCTCTTCGCCGTCTCCAGTGGCCTGGACTCGCTGGTTTTGGGCGAGAATCAGATCCTCGGCCAGGTGCGGCGTGCCTACATTCAGGCTCAGGAAGCCCATCTGACCGGCCCTGTCTTGGAACGCCTCTTCCCCTGGGCTCTTCGAGTGGGCAAGAAGGTCCGCTCGGAGACCGGGATCGCGCGCGGAGCCTCCTCCGTTTCGGCGGCCGCCGTCGATCTGGCTCAGAATATCTTCGGCGACATGACCGACCGCAAAGTGCTGCTGTTAGGCGCCGGCAAGATGAGCACCAAAGCGTTGAAGCTCCTGACCAAGAGCGGAGTGCGCCAGGTTCAAGTAGTGAACCGGACCTATCAAAAGGCCGAGGAGCTGGCCGCCCAGTGCGACGGAGTGGCGGTGGCCTACGAGGATCTGGATCGGAGTCTCGCCGAGGTGGACATTTTGATCTCCTCCACCGGCGCCCCTCACTACATCGTGACCAAAGAGCGGATGGTCGAAGTCATGCGACGCCGCCGGGGACGGCCGCTTTTCCTCGTCGATATCGCCATGCCGCGCGATTTCGACCCGGCCTGCGGCGACGTCGACAACGTCTACCTCTACAACATCGACGACCTGCGGGCGGTGGTGGACAAAAGCCTGGCCCGTCGCCACGCCGAGACTCAATCGGTGCTCTCCATCATCGAGACCGCGACCAAGGACTTCTGCCGCTATCTCGACTCTCGTCAGGCCAGCACGGCGATCGTGACGCTACGCAGCAATTTCGATTCGATGAGGTTATCCGAGCTTGAGCACTACCGGATGAAAAAAGGGCTCGACGAGGCGCAAGTAGCTTTGCTGGAGGGCTTTAGCCGGCGACTTCTAGCCAAACTGCTGCACTCTCCCACGGAGAAGCTTCGCCAACTTTCTGAAGGTGGGGCAACCCCGGACGAGCTGATGGAGTCGCTAGCGTTGTTGGGGCTGGTGGGGAACAAGGAGAAGTCGTGAGCGTGGCTCTCCTTTTAGTAGCCTTTCTCGGCTATCTGACCGCTGGCTTTGGCATCTTCCGCGGCATCTACCTGGAGAGTCAAAAAACCTTTCCACGCTGGCGCATAGTGCTATGGGGCGCCTTCACCCTGCACACTTTGGCCTTGCTGGTCTACTGTTGGGAAACGGGGCAGCTCCCGATCTTTCGCCTGCAAGAAACTTTCGCCCCCCTGGCCTGGGCCGTCATGCTGCTTTATCTGGTGGTGGGCGAGCGCTGGGGGGTGGAGGTCACCGGCGCGGTGGCGGCCCCAGCGGCCTCCGCCATGACCATGTTTTCCGCCTTCGCCCTGTGGCAAGAGCAAGGGACGACGGAAGCCGGTCCCGGACTGTATCTGCACATCTTGTCCATGGTGATCGGCTTCGCCTCGCTCTTTGTAGCCTCGTTCTGCGCCGTGTTGTACTTCGTGCAGGCCAAGCTTTTGAAAGAGAAGAGACTTGACGGGGTGTACCGGGCTCTGCCTCCTTTAGGAACCTTGGACAAGGTCACCTACCGTCTGATCTGGGCCGGCTTTCCAGCTTTGTTAGTGGGGATTCTATCGGGAATTTTCAATACCGGGGGGCACTGGGTTTGGCGAATTCAGGAGATCGTGGTCGTGGCCACCGCCTTGGTCTATGCCTTTTATCTTCATGCCCGAGTGGCGGGCTGGCAAGGGAAAAAATTGAACGCCATGCTGATGATCGCCTCGGCCTTCGCGGCCGTGAGTTTTCTGTTGCCGAGTGGACATCAATGAGTCTGTTACGCTTAGGAACTCGAGGCAGCGAACTGGCTCTGACTCAATCGCGCTGGGTGGCGGCGCGTCTGGAAGAGGCCAACTCCGATCTGAAGGTGGAGCTGGTGGTCATCAAGACCAGCGGCGACCGGGACCAGAATTCGGCTTTGAACAAATTCGGCGGCAAGGGGATCTTCACCAAGGAGATCGAGGACGCGCTGCTCGATGGTGAAATCGAACTCGCCGTCCACTCTTTAAAGGATCTCCCGACGGACCTTCCCGACGGTTTGTCCTTAGCGGTGCCTCCCTCGCGCGAGGATCCCCGGGACCTTCTGATCTCTAGAGTTCCTTTGATGGAACTACCTCAAGAAGCTTTGGTGGGAACGGGGAGTGCCCGGCGTCGAGAGCAGTTGCGACTTGCTCGCCCCGACCTTCGATTTTGTGAAATTCGTGGAAATGTGGGGACTCGGGTGCGCAAATGGCGCGAGGGCCATTGCGACGCCACGGTGCTGGCCTGCGCGGGTGTAGCGAGGCTAGGGCTAGAGGTGGCCGGGCTGTCCGAATCCGAGTGTCACCCCCTTTCCTACGAGTTGTGTCTGCCGGCTCCTAATCAAGGGCTTTTAGGGATCGAGTATCGGGGAGACGACGAGTCGACGGCGGCCTTGTTGGCCGCCATCGCCGATCCACTGGCAGCTCTGGCCTTTGCCGCCGAGCGAGCCTTCCTATCCGAACTTGACGGAGGCTGCCACATTCCGGCCGGAGCGGTGACCCTCGTGGAGGCCCAATCGGTGACGGTTCGCGCGTTTCTTTCCCTTACCGGAGTGGCGCGACGAGTGGAGCTCTCGGGAGCTTTTTGCGAGGCCGCCTCTCTGGGCCGCCGGGCGGCTCTGGAACTGAAAAATTGAGTCACCTTCTGTGGCAAGCGGCAAGCGATCTGCGGCTGCCCTTTGACGCCGGCGTGGTACTGGTGACCTCGCCACCGGAGCGCTGGGATGATTTTTTGGATCTGCGACTCCCCCTTCTGATCGGCTCCACAGTCGGGTCGTGGGAATGGCTCGGCTCAAGTCTTTGGGAAGCGGGCTGTCCCGCGACTCTCCCCTTGCGGCTGGTCGAATCCGGAGGCGAGGTCCGTGTGGTGGAATGGATCTCGCAACGCTTGTCGCCGGAGCCCTCAGGCTCCGATTGGGCTTTGTCGGTGGGCTGGACTCATACCGACGAAGGCTGGAGGGCGCGCCGCCCCCTGCACGGCCGCTCCTACATCGTCACGCGGGCCGAAGGTCAAGGCTCGGGACTGGTGTCGCGCTTAGAAGAGCTGGGAGCGCGTGCTTTTTCCGTGCCGACCATCGCCTTTGTCGATCCGGACGACTTCTCTCCCTGGGTGAGAGCCGTGGGAGAATTGGAAAGTTTCGACTGGATCATTTTCACCTCTCCCAACGGAGTGGAATCGTTCGTCTCACGGCTGCGCGAGAGCGGGCGGGACCTGCGTTGTCTCAGTGGCGCTCGCTTTGGCTGCATCGGACCATCGACTGCGAAAACTCTCGCTAGCTACTGTCTTCGTTGCGATCTCTTGCCCCAAGAGTTTGTGGCGGAGGGGCTGCTCTCTTCCTTGTCGGAGCTATCTTTAAAAGGACTAAAATTTCTACTGCCGCGTGCCCAGGTGGCCCGCGATGTGCTGCCGGAGGGGTTGCGCGCCCTGGGAGCGGAGGTACTGGTGGCTCCGGTTTACAAGACGGTGTCTCCAACGGTCGAGGTCCCGCCGGGAGTGGACGCCCAAGTGCTGTTCACCTCCTCCTCGACGGTGACGAACTGGGTCGAGGCGACATCGCTACGCTTACCCTGCTATTGCATCGGACCGGTAACGGCCGCGACCGCGTGGGAGAAGGGGCTGGAAGTGTTGGGAGTGGCGTCGACCTATACGCTCGACGGATTGGTGGAGTGCCTCCTGGCCACTGATGAGCGCTAGGAGGCGCTTTTTAAAACGCGCCTGGCTTCTTAGCGCCTCCGGCGCTTTTCTTGGGAGGCGCCAGAACCCCGCGGAAACGCTCGTCTAGTAAAGGGAGAATCGAGCTCTCGAACCCTTTCTCGATGACCGCCTCCCAAGGACCGACCCACTGGGTCTTGAGCGCCGCCGCGGTATCGCGTAGCGCGTCCTCCAGCCTGTCTAGTGGGTAGTAATCGAGCCCAAGTCCATTATTGAGCAAGGTGCGGCTCGAGATCTGAAAACGCGGCCTGGCTTTACCCGCGCCAAAATTCCATTCGGCGATGCTGGTTCTCCAATCACGGCTGATGGCGAAAGTTGCCTTATGCCCGCCCTTACCGGGTAGATGGGCCAAAAAGTCGAAGGTCGCCGGGGGATTCGAAATTCCCAGGCTTTGAAAAAAAGCGTCGTGCCCGTTAACACGGTCTCGCTCCTCGAGCCTGATGTTGACCTTCTCCATCAGAGTTTTGGCTTCAGGCGTGGTGGGGTTCGGCACCAACCGCCTGAGATCGTCGAGATCGCAAGTAAGGAGAGGGCTCTCCACCGGGTCGACAATATGTGTCTCGACCGCACGAACGGATTCGGGAGAGCCTTCGGCCAAGACCACGGCGGCCCAGCCGAGGGGATAGTTTCCTCTAGCTTCAACTCCAAGTTGAGCGCGCAACGCCTCTACTAGATCCTGGTCGTCGCTGGGCAACTTGATCGGTTCTGGACTCGCCGGGGCTTTGTAAAGCTTGCACAGAAGTGAAAAACAATACCTCAACCTTTCGGGCTCATTGTTCCAATATTTGAGGAGAATGCTGTTCCAGTGCTCACGTGGGCTGGTGAAAGCGGCTTGAGCCCAGGCGCGCAAGGTGGCGTCATCGCGACTGTCAAGTTTCGGACCGACTTCAGGCCAAACGCTCTGAACCTTCTTGTAGAATTCGATGATAAGCTCGCTAGAGACTCCGGGGACCCGCGCTTCCAGGGCTTCTTCGGCCGGCCAGTAATGAGCGCTTGTCTTGATAGGATCCGAGTCAATATGGGCTCGCAGCAGCGCCTCTACTTCTTGAACGGTCATCGTCGTCTCCCTGGAAATCTGCTCGAAGTTTCGCTAGCGAATATTTTTACCCTTGAAGGATAGTTCCCGGGTCATTTCTATTTCCATGCCGGCACCCTGGATGTAACAAGAAGATGAACCGTCGGACAATGACGTGTTGGCAACGAAATCGTTAAGGACTTTTTCACGGCGGGTTCCTAAAGTAGCCTCAGAATAGATACCGAGGCCTTAAAGCTTCGTTTTCAGGAGGCACCTGTGAATATACAACCAGCTATCTCGACCGCCCGTACTCAAGGCGTCGAATCCATCCAAAAGCCCGCCGCCGAAACGGCCGCTGTGGCAGAAAACAAAGAAAATTCAGCTCCCGCGGAAAGCTTCACCCCCCAAGCCGAAGGCGAAGGTCGCTTTTCGGCCGCCTGGCGCGGCGGTGTGCGTACGGGAGTCGTCTGGGGCGACAAGGCCGCCAAGCCCCTCGGCGGCGCCGCCGCTATCGGACTTGCCGCCGCCAGCGGTGTCGCTCTAGCCTTCGGAGGCGCTGTGGTCGGTGGAATCATCGGCGGCGGCTTCGGCCCCACCATCTCCGCTCTAGCCAACGACGGCGCTTGGAACTTCGTCAAAGGTGCCTTCTCCAACGTCGGTACCGCCATCCAGTGGGGAACCACCGCGGGCGCTGTGCTAGGTCTGGCCGGTGGAGTGGTCATCGGAAAGAACGCCGGTGACTCGGTGGCTCGTGCCACCGCCTTCGTCCCCGGTTTCGTGACCGGATACGCCTCAGGTTTGGCCAATCCCGGCAGCGTGCCCGCCCCTATCCACAAAGAGAAAGAAGAGCCGAAGCACCGCAGCGAGCTGCGCGGCGCTTTTCGCAGCGAAGCCAAGCTTCTTTCCGGTTTCGGTGTCCTCTCCGGAGCTGTCGGCGGATTCGTCGGAGGCGCGACCTTGACCGCCGCCGGATCACTCGTAGCCGATGCCGCCTCCGGAAACTTCTCCTTCGGAAACTTCCTCAGCAACGTCGGGCCTCAAGCTCTCATCGGTGGAGCCATCGGCGGAGCGGCGCTTGCCGCGGTCGGCGGATACGGCGGTGAAGGCATCGCCCGCGCCAGCCAATGGACCTTTGATAAGACCATCGGACGCGCCACCGCCGGTCAGCCCGGTATCGGTGAGCGCTTGGCCAAGAAAGAGGCCGAGCTCAACACCCGCCAGTCGCATCTCGACGAGAAGGCAACGAACCTGAACAAGCAGACCGAAACCTACCGCGCCGACCACAAGGCCGCCTCCGAGGCTCTCAACAACCGTGAGGACACTCTGGCCCAAGGTGAAAAGCAAGTCGGGGAGGAGCTCACCACCATCGACGGTCGCATCGAAAAGAACGCCACCGCCGACTATGAAGATCGCTCGGCCAAACCCGACGCCGCTCTCGACGCCAAGGGCAACCACGGCATCATCGGCGAGCGCGCGAGCCTCGATCAGTGGGATTCCAAGCTCAACACCTGGCAGGGTCAGCTCAACGGTTTCCGTGGTGAACTCAACGCCTGGGAGAAGAAGCTTGACACTAAGATCGACCAGGATGCCGCCGCCATCTTCGGAGAAGAGCGCAAGCCTATCGACAGCCACTTCGGCGGCCTGCGGAAAGAGCTCGACGCTTTCGAAAAGAAGCTCGACAACTACGAGGCCGACATCAAGAGCCGCATCGAAGCCCGCTACCGCCAGGGTATCAACGCGGAAAAGCCCGGTGTCGAGTCGGACCTGCAGAGCGCTCGCAACGAGAAATCCAGCGCCGAGAACGACAAATCCAACGCTCGTTCGAACCGCGACGCAGCCTCCTCGCGCCACTCCAGCGCCCAGCGCTCGCTCGAGTCGTCTCGTTCGCGGCTGCGTAACGCCGAAAGCGAAGGCGGTAACCTGCAGTCCCGCATCTCCAGCCTGCGCTCACGCATCAGCTCGCTGGAAAGCCAGCTCTCCAGCTGCCGCGCTTCGTAAAAAACACCAGGAGTCGCGAGGTTCCCTCGAATCTCGCGACTCCTCTCCCAAATATTCTTGGAGCTCATCCCAATGCAGATTTTAGCCTCAACCCAGAAACCTCAAATCACCCGCACCGCCGTCGCCCAACAGGCTCAAAGCCCGTCCGCCGACAACGGTACCGAAACACCCAGAGACAGCTTCGGTAAATCCGTCGCCAGAGAAGCTTTCGGAGAAGCCCGCGACCTCTCGCGCCGCGTCTCCAACATGACCGCC
>JBBCJA010000005.1:0-60392 GCA_037189585.1 Selenomonadaceae bacterium
ATCATTCGAACCTTCGGTCAAGGCTGGAGAACCAACGAACCCCAGCCGCTGGAGTCTCCCAGCCATAGACTCGAGATGCCGCGCTTCGAACTGCTCGTTTACCAAGCCTTAGCCTGCGACTTCATCTCACTGGGTAAAGCCTCCGAGCTCCTGCTGCTACCCCTCAAGGAAGTCGAACGCCAGATGAACGGCGGTCCCTACGGAACCGACTAAGATCGAGTCCGTAAGCCGGTCGCTCAACTTTATTCCGGCGCCTTAGAGGTCGAACTCGTCCCTCGCCCTCGAGACACACCGACCAACCCCAACCCAACGTCGATTGGTGAAACCTTCACCTACCTTTAAGACTGGCTCGACAACCCTTATCGGGGGCCCTGCGGCGCGAGCTACAGGCGAGCCAGAGCGGCCCTGAGCTCTTCTTCCGAAGGGCGGGCGAGCTGATCGACCAACTCTCCCTCTTTGAGCAGCACGAAGTTCGGCCAGAGTTTGACGGCGAAGCTGCGGCCTAGTGGGCGGCCCTTTCCATCCTCGATTTTCAAGTGGGAGATCTCGACGTTGTCGCTGAGAAGCTCCTTGAGTAGAGGTTGAATGGCCTGGCAGTGCGGACACCAGTCCGCGCCGAATTCGATGACCATGGTCTCCTCGAGGGCTTCGAGTTCGGAGCGCGTGGCCGTTTCGGCGGCCCATCGGTTAGAGTAAGGCATAAGCATGGCTACCGCACTTTTGACCGACTCCCTCTTTTTCCAAATCTACGATAGATTTAGCAGAGGATCGATCCTCCTCCGTCGAACCGGCTCAAATGAGAAGAGCGGTTGGATTCACCCTGATTGAGGTCGTTGTGGCCTTTTTCATCTTCTCCGTCTGTGCCGGAGCGATTTTGTTGGGTCTGATGCTGTCGATGTCCCACAGTAAAGAGAGCCGCGAGCAGATCATAGCTCAGATGCTGGCGAGTTCAGTGATCGACGAGCTCAGAGCCCATCGCTTCGGCTCTTCCGATTCCCCTCCGGGCTGGACGGCGCAGGGTAAGCTGTGGAGCCGGTCAGTGGAGGTGCCCGCTGTCATCGGCGGGCTGCCGTCGCCTTCCCATTTCGAGTTGAGTCTCGACACCTCCGGTGGAGGCAATCCCCAGTCGGACCAGGACATCGCGGCGCTAACGGTGGCCTGGACAGAGTCGGCTGCCGGCGCTCAGAAGTTGAGCTTTGAAGTTCCCATGGCCAAAGGCTGGAACGTGCCGATCCAACGCGGCACGGCGCCCAGCGCGGTAGGCTCCAACTGGCACGAACCGGCCAAGTACACCATACCCTCCGAACCTTCTTACAAGATAGGAGATCATGATACAACGATCGATCCGAATGTTCCGGATCCCAACGATATCATCAATAATAAGACTAAGCATCTGCAGGAACTGGTGAAGGAGCTCAATGCGCTCAATGAGCATCTGCTCGAGGCGCAAAAGGCGGTAGCCGACGATCAGGCGGCCATCAAGGACACTCAGGACGCCCTGGATCAGGCCCAGAAGGCGCAAAATCCCGACCAGAGTCAGATAGATGCGCTCAACGCCAAGCTCGGTGATCAACAGAAAAAGTTAGAGACCGATCAAGGCACCGTGTCGGATCTGCAAAAGCAAGTCACCGATCTGCAGAACCAGATCAAAGCGGGCTAAAGTCTCTTAGTTTCTAGGCGCGACTCGGAGGCGGAAAGGGAGCATCGAGGTTTTTCCTAGATCGGAGATCTCCAGAAGCTTGAGTTCGATCTCTACCAGACCGGTACTTAGTGCCGGGTCGTTCTCGGTCGGATTGCGAAAGGTTGTCGTGCCGTCGTTTTGCAGAAACGATACGGTGAAGCCTCCCAAAGAAGTGGAGGCGGTGGCGACGCTGAAGGTTCCGTCGGGTTGGCGCTCGAGATCGAAGCCCTGATCCAAGACCGAGTTAGAGACGATCCGGTCGGAAGGGGAGGGTTGGTACTGGTAAGGCTGGTGATCGGAGACCAGTTGGAAGATGTTGCCGGGTAAAGCTCGCTCATACCGTATCAGTTGAGCGCTTCCATCTTTCGCCTTCGACGAGACCAGGGTATAGAAAACCTGTTTCTGCCAGCTGGGGCTGCCGTAAGGGGACAACTGCACGGTTCCGAAGCTGCCCACAGGTTCGGCCGAGATCAGCGAGACCCCGACTTGCTCTCCACTCTCTCGAGGATAAGCTCGAATACTGGCAAGCGTTGTGAATCGGAAGTCGTGCTGGAGGTAGACCATGGCCTCGGCCAGCTTCTCCTCGATCATAAAGGCCGAGACGTCGCGATCCACGTCGCGGGTCGCCGCCACGCTCAAGGCGAAGGCGGCTCCCACTACGAGAAGCCCGATGGCGCTGGCGATGAGGACCTCGATTAAAGTGAATCCGCGCGACCTTCTCATCTTGGACCCTCCGCTAGAGTTCGAACTCCGGGAACTCCAATCCCCAGGGTGGAGCCGCTCGTGGGAGTTTTCAGATAGAGACCGTCCTTGACCACTTCGATGGCCTCGCGAAGGTAACTGGGCCCTTCCCCGTTGACGATGAAAGTGCCCGGTTTCTGCGGGTTCCAAAGAGACCCGCGAGAGTAGAAGGGGTAGTAGTAAAGGTTGCCGTCCAGGTTGATGTCTCCCGTTCGACTGACGACACTGCCAAAAACCGATTGGGCGCCGCAGTTGATATCTCCCTCGGCAAAGAAAAAGCCGGAGGCTTTGGGCGGTCCCTGCTCCCCTAGTGTGAGTACTCCGCCGCAATAGACGAAGACGCCGGGCATTTCACGCGCCGCGCCGGCGGCCGCGGAGATCTCGTCTTGGGCCTCCTTGGACAAGGCGTCGCGATACTCGCCGAGAATATTGCCAGCCATCTTCAACATGTCTTTACCGAAGACTTTGAGCATGTCCTTGGCCACGTCCTCGAGCGCTTCTTTGATCTTACTTTGAGCTTTTTGCTCCGTTGACTCCTCAGTCGAGCCACCGCAAGGGTCGTCGATGTCCCCGGCGAGATCAGCAATAATACCTTTGATGATCCCCTGAACCACGTTCTCGAAGACTTCGTCGGCAAAGTCGGGGATGACTTCTTTCATGTGCTCTCCGACCTTGTCTAGGATCGCGTCGATGCTTAGCTCACCGGATGCCAGAGATCCGAACGCCTGGTTGACGATATCTCCGTAGTCTTTCGGATCGATTTTGGGGACAATCGGAACGATCCCCTGTCCGAAGGGCCACCAATCGGAGTGAAGATACAGGTTCTCTCCCAGGGTGAAGTTGAGCTCCACATTATAGATCTCGGTCAAGGGGGGGAAGATATTCTTCCAGCAGTTGGTATAGGGCAGTGGGATAGGCCAGGGGCCTTGCAGTCCGAACTCCACAAGCTCCGGAATGACGACCAGTGAGACCGCGTAGTCGGAAAACCAGCAGATGCGGCTATGAAAGGGTCCGAAGGCTTTCGCCAGATGGGGGGCGACATCGACCAGAACGGGATTGATCAGGTCTTTCACCACTCCCTCCAGGCTGGAGTTTCCGCTGTCTTTAGCGACGTAGGTTAAAAGTTGGTCCAGGGTCACTCCAGAGCCCGTGCCGTAGGGGAGTTGGACGTCACCGGTGCAGAGAATGGCGGTGGAAAGCGGAGGTGTCGCGCCGCCGGGACTTGTTACCATCACCGAGCCGTGATCGGCGTCGCCAGAAGCGTAGAGATTTCCATCGACGAGTAGAGTGGCGCCCTCCTCCAGATAGATGGTGCCGGAAGGCCTGAGGTCGGACGTGTTCCCCAGGGCGGGGTCGTAGGTCCATTGCTCCTCGGTGGGCGCGACCACGAACAGGCTTCCTTCCACCGATAGGGTCGCTCCGCGCTGGATCCAGAGGTCGCCCAGCATGGTGTAGTCGGGTTTGGAGGAGTTCCCTAGATGGAGGGTGCGCCCCTGGGGGACGGTCCAGGTCATGGCCAGAGTGAAGCCCCCCTGCTCAGTGAAGCCTCCCAGAGGATTCCGGTCCACGAAGTTGACCACCCGGGTGTTGTTCATCAGGTCGGAGAGCAGTTGATTCCAGTTGTCGGAGCTGCTGTGGAAGACGGCGGTGAAGAAGTCTCCGAGATCGGTGCCGATACGCGAAAGGATACCAAAGTAGGACCAACCCACGGTGTCGACATTTCGCTCTTCCAACGCGGTGATGGGAGGCGTGGGCTTGATCGCGTCGGCCACGTCGTTGAGGATCTGTTTGAAGGAGTCGAAGGCCGCTTCCAGATCGCCTAAGACGTCGGAAAGGTACTGCTTGGCATCGTCATATTTTTTGTTGGCTGCGTCGAACTCTTCCTTGGCCTTCTTCTTGTGGCCGGTGATCCAGTTCCAGGCTCCCTTGACGTCGTCCCAAACCCCCTCGGCGGTCGCTCCCACCGCCTTCCAGGCGTCGACCACCGCTTTCTCGGCCGCCTCGACGAGTTTGGCCAGGTCGTTCACGATGTGCTTGATGATGTCGATGGTGGCGGCCACGCCCTTGAAATCGGAAGGATAGGGGTTGTGAAATAAGATGACGTCGTAGTCTTCACCGTTGATCAGACTGGGAAAAACCGGCATCGGAATACTGCAGGCCTGGCGCAATCCAAAGATGGCGGTGAGATTGGTCTTTCCGGTGAAAAGATTGATGAACTCCATGGGAGACAACACATCGCCGGAAACGAAGTCCGTCTTGTCGACCAGGTCCTGGCGAATTTGGGAGAAGACTCCCTGGCTTCCGCGGACTTGATCGTGGATCCGCTGGGTGAAAGGATCGTTGAAAAGCATCCCTTGCAACGGGATGGCGCCGTTTTGCTGGGGCAGGGTGATTTTCCCTGTGGCGCTGATGGCCTGGCCCACGGTAAAACTGCCGTCGACCTCCAGGTCCTTGCCGGCGGCGAGCACCACTGGAAGGGTGCTGGTTTGCGGCATAGCGCTTTGGAAACCGGGATTGCCGAACGAGGCAACCTGACCGCCCACGTTGATATTACCCCAGGGCGCGAACGCCCCGTAAGGGAAGGCAGTGCTGAGCACCGTCTGATAGCCGTGCGAGCCCGGCATGGTTGACAAGGCCAGGGCGTGCCAGGGAGGCATCGTCGCGGGCTGACCTTGTTGAGGCTCCTGGTAGCCTATGGAGAGTGGTTGAGTCTTCCAGTTTCCGAACAGATCTTTCGTGGTGTGGGGGTCAAAAGGCGTGTAGAGACTGCTCGATCCCCAATCCAGGGCGGCTCCGAGCTTGCTGTCGGGGGGCGAGTACGAGTTGGTACTAGGGACGGCGTCGGGCGCTTGAGCTAGTTCCGCTTCGAGCTGTGTCTTCAGGCCCTGACTCAGGCGTTGCCGCATCAGATCGACCCGGCTTCGAGAGGCCAGGATACTGGCTTTTTGTGACCAGATCCCCAGGGAGAGTAGCAAAAGAAAACTGCAGAAGACCAGTGCCAGTGAGACCACGAGCACGTAAGCCGACGACCTGTGAAGAAGACCGCGCCTGAGCAAAGCAGCCTACCCGGCCTGAGAGTTCAGCGACTGGACAATCCCCATAATGGGCAAGAAGACGCCGAGTACGAAGATAAAGACGATTCCGCCAACCACGACCATGGTGGCGGGTTCGACCAGAGAGGAGAGCGTCTTGAGCGAGCCTTCCAGTTGTCGATCGTAATAGTGAGCCACGCGGGGCATCATGTCGGCCAGGTTTCCGCCGCGTTCGGCGATGGCCACCACCTGGACCAGCATAGGTGGGAACTGATCGACGGCGCTGAAGGCTTCGGCCAGTCCGGCACCTTGCTGGAGATGTAAAGACACGGTCTTGAGAGCCTCCTCATAGACCGCGTTGTCGGCAGTCTCCGCGGTCAGGTTCACCGCTTGGATAAGGTTGACGCCGCTCTGAACCAAGGTCGAGAGGGTGTTGGTGATTCGGGACATCACGCCGAGTTCGGCGAAGTCCTTGAGCACGGGAACCTTCATTATCATCGAGTCCCGGGCGAACTGCGCTTCCGGCGTGGCCATAAACTTACGATAGAGGGACCAGATTCCGAAGATGAGGACAACGGCCAAAAACTCATCGAGAGGAGTGTGGGTCAGTCTCGATAGAGCGAGAAGAAACTTGGTGATAGGATAGTGGGAGAGATTGAGTCCGGCCCCCGTCCAGATCGGCTCGAAGCCGGGAAGCACGTAGGCGACCAGCCCATAAACCAAGAGGACGGAAAAGGCTAGAGTGAACAGCGGGTAGGCTAGCGCTCCGCGAATTTTGTCCCTGATCTCTTCGTCGCGTTCGCGAAAGTTGGCCAGTCCGCCAAGAACTTCCGAAAGTTTCCCCGTGGTCTCGCCCACGCGAACTAGGCTGACGTAGAGTTTGGGAAAAACTTCCGGCTGCTTGGCCAGGGCGTCGGAGAAGCTATTGCCCTGAAGGATCGTGCTGTAGACCTCGTTGAGGCTCGCGGCGAAGCGCTGCGACGGTTCGAAGCTCTTGAGGGCGTGGATGGATTCGGTCAGGGGAATTCCCGCCTCGGTCAGATCCGAGAGCTGCCGGGTGAACAAAGTCACCGTTCGTGGCTTGATGCCGACCCAGGGTAGAGAAAGCCCACGGACGCCCGTGGGTGCCGGGGTGCTGCCGCTTTCCACCTCGGTCACCGAGATTAAAGTCAGCCCGTCGGCCTTCGCTTCCCTCAACAGATCCACGCGCGAGGCCGACTCCCGCTCGATGTCCACTAGGGTCCCCGTTTGATCGATCGCCTTACAAACCCATTTCATGACCGCTTAACTCCCTCTATCCGTAATCGTGGCTTCTGCACAAGGAATGGATTCTCCGCCAAGAGAGGGCTACTAAGTTGATCGGAATTTATGGCCCTGGAGAAGGGAAGGCTCGAGCCAGTTAATTGAGAACTGTTCACAAACATGATGAAGAAAGCTCTCCTCACGCTCGGAACCTTCACCACTTTGATCTGCGGCTCACACGCCGACGACTTTCTGGTGCCTCTCGATGACCGGCCGGCCAACCGGCTCTTCGTGGAGCAGGTGGCCCGGATCGGACGACCTCAGGAGCCCCTAAGGGTCGTTCCCCGCCACCTTCTAGGCCGGCTATTGCGTCCCGGCGACTGCGAGGCGGTAGCTCAGTGGACCCTGGCCCAGACCAACTGCGGTGATAGCGCGGTAGTCTCGGCCGACATGTGGATTTACGGCGGACTGGTCGCCTCGCGTGCCGCGGCGACCACGGAAGAGATGGTTCAGTCCCGCCTGGAGAGCCTGCGCCAACTCGGACGTGAGGGGGTCAAGGTCACGGTGCTGGCTACCATTCCTCGCCTGTCGCTTCGAACCTCGGACGCTCAAGCGCCGCACGAGCGGACACTGGCCAACTGGGCGGCCAAGGCCGATCTTCCCACGGTGGAGGAGATGCTGGCCTCGCCCGAGACGGCGCCTTTCCCCGATAAGGTGCCGCGAGAGGTGGTGCTGGAGTATCTTCAAGTGCGGGTTCGTAACATCGGCACCATCCACACTTTGATCCAGATGGCCTCCAAGGGGGAGATCGATGCGCTGGTACTGGGCCAGGATGACTCCAACAAGACCGGGCTTCACGTCGCCGAGCAGGCCGGCTTGAGGGAGGCCATCGCTGGAAGTGGAGTCTCTTCCCGCATCACTTTGATTTCGGGCATCGACGAGCTCTCCATGAACATCGTGGCCAGTCAGTGGGCTAAGAGGGCGGGGAAGCGGCCCAAAATTCGAGTGTTCTACAGCGACCCCGAGGCCGCCGATAGAATTCCGCCGATGGAGAGTATCCCCTTAGGGCAAATGGTGGATGAGCATCTGGTCCTTTCCGGGGCCGAGAAAGTGGAGGGTCCGCAGGCCGAGGTGGACCTTTATGTCTACGTCCCTTACGAGAAGCCTTACGCTCTTCCCGGGGAGGAAAAAAGGCCCGATTCGGAAGCCTTCGTGGAGACGGTGCGGCAGGCCATGGCCTCGGGCCGTCGCGTGGCGGTGGCGGATCTGTCCTTGATCAACCGCATGGACCCGTTTCTCGCCGAGGCTGTTTTGAAGGATATCCGCCTACCTGAGCTGGCGGGCTTTGCCTCCTGGAACACCCCGGCCAACGCTGTGGGAACAGTGATCGCCCAGGTGGTTTGCCACCGCATCGCCGAGACCAGCCCCTCCTGGAAACTCCATCATCGCTTAGAAAGCGAGAAGACCCATCAGGCCTTTCTGTTGGCTCGAATGATCGACGACTACGGCTATCAGACGTTGGTGCGCGACGCCGTCAAGGGGCAGACCGAAGGGCTCTCGGCCACCGCCGATCCGCTCTTGAACGAGTTCGGACCAGTTGGCCTGGACATCCGTCGACGCCTGGTGGAGTGGGCTCAACAGACTTTCCAGAGACACTATCTGGGTCAGACACTCTGTCTGGAGCCGCAGAACCGGAAAGTCAAGTTCCGCGACTCCAAGCTGGAGGTGATCCTGCCATGGCCTCGGATCTTCGAGGTGGAAGCCCGCCTGGACTTACGCCTGGAGGATACCGGTCAGGCGTGTCGAGAGCCTGAGAAGCCTAATGCACAGCCGCGTGAGCGGCGCGATGGGAAAGGAACTCCTCGGCTTCCATAGCCGACTTACAACCCATCCCGGCAGCCGTGATGGCTTGTTTGTAACGGGTGTCGACCACGTCGCCGGCGGCGAAGATGCCAGGCAGTTTGGTCTGGACATCCTGGGTGACCTTGGGCCCTTTGACGGTTTGAATGTATCCCTCGTGGTCCAAGTCCAGCACGCCCTTGAGGAACTCCGTGTTGGGGATGTGTCCGATGCCTAAGAACATGCCGTCACAGGCGATGACCCGGGACTGGCGTTCGGCTTCGGGGCGGGAGGAGGGTTCGCCCTCGGGATGGCTGATCACCTCGACCCCCGTCACCACGCCGGTCTCGAGATCTCCGTGGACTTTGACGACCTCGGAGTTCCAGGCGAACTCGATCTTGGGATGCTCCAGGGCGCGGGTTCGCATCACCTGGCTTGCCCTGAGCTCGGAACGTCGATGGATAACGATCACTTTGGTGGCGAAACGAGTCAGAAAGAGCGCTTCCTCCATGGCGGTGTCGCCTCCGCCCACCACCGTGACCACGCGGTCTCGGAAGAAGGCGCCGTCACAGGTGGCGCAAGAGGAGACGCCTTTGCCGAACATCTCGTTCTCTCCCGGAACGTTCAAACGGCGAGCTCGGGCGCCGGTGGCCACGATGAAAGCGTCACAGGTCAGCTGGCTGTCGTCATCGATGGTCAGGGTGTAGGGCGGCTGGGTCCCCTCGAGTTTGGTGATGACACCCCAGCGGTAGACGGCGCCGAAACGTTCGGCCTGCTTCTTCATCCCCTCGATCATCTCGTATCCGCCGACTCCTTCGGGAAAGCCGGGGAAGTTCTCCACGTCGGAGGTGAGACTCAATTGGCCGCCGGGCTCGTTGCCTTCAAAAACCAGCGGCTTGAGGTCTGCGCGCGCGGCGTAAATGGCCGCGGTGTGGCCGGCGCAACCCGAGCCGGCGATGATGACGTTATGGTGTTCAAGACTCATGGAAAGGCGCTTCCCTTTGCCCTAACCGGGAACCTCCCGTTCGGCACCCACATTGAGTATGGCGAAGGTCACGATAAGTCCGGCCACGACCAGCCATTCGAAGGCCAGCGGGCTCTTGGCGAAAAGGGTGACCCCGGTGATGACGCCGCAGGTCGCGCCGAGGGCGCAGCGGTTTGGTGAGGGTCGGCTTTTGGTGAAAAGCGCCGTCACGAAGAAGGCCAACAAGGCGCCGTAGACCAGGGTGAGAGAGCTTAAGGCGATGTTGAGAAGGTTGATATCGGGGTTGGCATTTTTGAACTCGTTGGTCCCCAGGGCCAGTAGCCACACCACCACGCACAAGACCAGCATGATCAGGCGGTTCTTGGCCAGGGTGTCGCGCCAGTGTGGGGGCAAAAGATCGTTACTCAGGGTCGCGGTGGAGGCGGAGAAGGCGGAGCTAAGGGTGCTCATGGCGGCGGCTAGAATGGCCGCCACCAGGACTCCCCGCATCAGCGGTGAGGCGTAGTGCTTGAGATAAGTCAAGATGGGAGAGATGCCGTCCTCGGCCTGGAAAGAGCCGTGCTGGGCGCCCAGCCAGAGGGCGGAGCCGACCAAAAGGAACATCACTCCGCAAGCCAGGGCGACCCATCCGCTGTAGAGCAGCGAGCGGATACAGTCCTCCCGATTACGACAGGTCAGCACGCGCTGGACCAGATCGTGGTCGGAGCCGTGGGTTGCCAGGGTCAAGAAGATGCCGCCGAAAAAGGCCGCCTGAAAGGTGAACGGGTCGGTTAGAGCCTCCTGAAGGGTTCCGACTTTGATGATTTCGAGCTTTCCCTGAGAGGAAAGCTCGTTGACCATCCCTCCCATAGTGAGACCCTTGTCCAGCAGTCCACTGAGCAGCTGTCCAAGAATGGCGATTCCGCCGCCGGCGAAGATGAGCCCCTGGATAACGTCGGTCCAGATGACCGCTTTGATCCCGCCGTGGAGGGTGTAGATCGCCGTGGTCACCACCATCAAAAGCGAAGCCTGCCACATGGTGAGATCAAAAAGGGCGGTTAAGGCCAGGGAGGCCATGAACAGTCGCGCTCCGTCGGCGACGAGCCGTCCGATCAAAAACAGCAGCGAGGTCAGGCGTCGTGCCAGCGGGTTGAGCCGGCGTTCCAGAAACTCGTAGACGGTGACCACTTGAGCGTCATAGTAGGCGGGGAGGAATAGGTAAGCCACGATGTAGCGCGCCACCAGGGATCCCGCCATCAACTGGATGTAGAGAAGGGCTCCCTTGAAAGCCGCCTCCGGAGTCCCCAACAGCGTCGCGGCGCTGATTTCGGTGGCTACCAGTGAGATCAAAGCGGCCAGCCACGGCGTCGAGCGTCCCCCCAGGTGGAGGTCTTCCCCGGTGGTATTTCCCCGCCCGGCGTACCAGCCGACCCCCAGACTGACGACGAAGTAGGACACAATGGCTATGACTTCAACGGTTTCCACCGGCCGGAGTTCACGCTTGTGAAGAAGCCCACCTTGTGTTTTGGCGCACAAGGTGGGCTCTTATACAGCACAGATGTCATATGCCCCTTATGCTGTGAGTATGAAATAAATATTCTAGCGAGGGAAATGGTGTCAGTGTTGAGGGGGTAGGGGTATCCCCGTTGAGCTCCGGGAAACCGGGGCTCACTTTACCTTTGGGCGAGCGCGCCGGCTCTACAACGCGTCGACTTCTTCACCGGACCCTCCCAGATGCGCTGTCTTGCTGATCTCGGTGGAAGTGTAGTAGTCCACCTGAGCGACGTGTATCATCGGTTCTCCACCTTCGGTAACGGCGGGTAGGGTGTTGTTGCGGATCATATCCTCGACCTCGTCTGGCTCGACGTTCATGCGTTGAGCGGCCTCGTCGATGGTCAGAAGGGCTCCCGGGGTAAATTCGAGTTGGCGATTATCTAAAGGCATGCTTTCTCTCCATTTCATGGGTCTTATCGACTTTTACGATAGGGGAGCGAAAGACGGAGAGCCACCGCCCAAAGGCTAGCGGCGGGGTATCCCCGATCAGGGTGAACCAGGGTTTTCGGGTTTTCTCTCATAGGATCCGTTCATGGCGAAAATCATTGACGGAACCCGCATCGCGGGAGAGCTTCGAGATCAGATCGGCCGGGACGCGGCTCGGTTGTTGGAACAGACAGGCCGGCGTCCGGGGCTTGCCACGGTGTTGGTCGGCGACGACCCGGCCAGTCAAGCCTATGTCGCGATGAAGCACAAGGCCTGCGAGGCGGCTGGGTTTCATTCGGTCGGGGTGCGACTGCCCGAGGATGCCGCCCAGGCTCAGGTGGAAGCCGAGGTCCACGCCCTAGCGGCCGACCCGAGCGTGCACGGAATTTTGGTCCAACTGCCATTGCCCAAGCACCTCGACTCGGAAGCGGTTTTGAACAAGGTCCCCATCGCGAAAGACGTGGACGGATTTCATCCGATCAACGCGGGGCTGTTGGCCCGTCGCGGGTGTGAGCCGCATTTTGTTCCCTGCACGCCCTGGGGCTGCATTCATCTTTTGGAGAAATCCGGAATTTCGATAGCCGGTCAGCGCGCTGTGATCCTAGGGCGCAGCAATTTGGTCGGGCTTCCCATGGCTCTCTTGCTACAAGAGCGGGACGCCACCATCACGTTGGTTCATTCTCGCACGCGCGACAGCGCCGCTTTGATCAAAGAGGCTGATATCTTGGTCGCCGCCATCGGAATTCCGGAGATGGTGAAAGGTTCGATGATCAAACCCGGTGCGGCGGTGATCGACGTCGGGATCAATAAGGTCGAAGACTCCTCGGCGCCCCGGGGCTACCGTTTGGTGGGCGATGTGGAGTTCGAGTCGGCCAAGGAGGTGGCCGGCTGGATCACCCCTGTCCCGGGAGGCGTCGGTCCGATGACCATCGCGGTCCTACTCGAAAACACGCTCAAGGCGGCGCGCGCCGCGCTCTCGTTAGAACGCGTCGGCATTTAGGCGGCGCGCGTCCTCATTTCGGGGGCGCGGTCGGCTAGCCCTTAGAGGCCCAGCGCCTGTTCGGCTTGTTGGCGAGTCGGTTCGTAGTCTAAGGCTTGCAAGAACATCTCGCGGGACGCCTCGGTTTCTTCAAGGTCGCGCAATACGCTTGCCAGCGAGAAGCGATAGGGCCCTGGCTCTTCTTCCAAGGCCACGGCGAGAGTCAGATGGTGCTTGGCTCCCTCTAAATATCCCTGCAGTTGGTAGACGGCGCCCAGCAGTCCTTGAGCGTTGCGACGATCCGGCGCCAGGGTCAGTGAGTGACGCAGCGCTTCAGCCGAGGCTTCGACTTGTCCCATCCAAAGGTGATTGGCACCCACGCGAGTGTGAAGCTCGGGGTTGTTGGGACTAAGACGGAGAGCCGCGTCAAGCACTCCCAGGGCTTCGGAGTATTCGGCGAGAGCTTCGTGGCACTCGGCCAACATCAACAGGAGATTCGGAGTATCCCGCTCTTGGCGAAGCCGTAGCAAGAGATCGCGAGCAGCCGCGAATTCCCCCAGGCATTTCAGCTCCGATGCCTTTTCCATCGGGGTTTGCGCCTCGAAATAGGGGGTCTCTCTCACCATCTGGGCGCCCCCGCTGGAGGGGAAGTAGGAAAGATAGTCGAGATTGAGCTCCGTCAGCTCGGGCTGCCCGGGGGTGAGTAGATGCTCTTGATGATCGGGAAAGATGGTCTCTTGCCCCACGAAGACGCAGTGGTCGAAGAGCGGACTGGATTCTCCCCGAAAGTGACCGTAGAGCCGGCATGACATGGGACGAAATTCGTGGATGGTGCATCCCTCGGGTCCCAACATGGGACAGTTTTCGATCAGAGAAGAGCCGTCCACACCTTTCTCGCGGGCTAGATATCGACGAAAAGGCTCGACCTTCTCTTTCCCCAGGTGCCACTCCATGGTCACAAGTTCGAGTTCGCTGACCTTATGAGATTTTGCCGCGCTGGTGCAACAGGTCCGACAGGAGCCGCAAGGGTTTCCCTTCGTTGAGGGAGAGGCGGCGTTGACCCGTTGATATACCTCGGCGATGGCGATGTAGAACTGTTTCACGATATCGGTACCGTTTCGACTCTTGCCGGAGAGCCCCTTGAAAAGCAAGAAGGCCGGGCGACACGCCCGGTCCTCTCGTTTCCATTGCTTCTATTGTTCGTCGTTATACCACTCGGCGTCCCGTCAGTAGCGAGACGATAAGTAGAATCACCGCCAACACGAAGATGAACTTCGCGATACCGGCCGCGGTGCCAGCCACTCCTCCGAAACCGAGAATAGCGGCGATCAGCGCGATGACTAAGAATGTGAGTGCCCAACTAAACATGATGATTGTCCTCTCTTATATTGCGGGATGGGATTTGTTCTCCCTGTACTGCTATCATCGCGTATCGTCGAAGTGGCGCGCACATACGTTCGCGCGTCTGTTGAGGTCTCGATAGGGTGGTGAAAAATACCCGCTGGAGAGATATCCCCTGGTATGCCCTGCTCTGTGATAAACTCAATTTTTTAGATTTCGGATACAATTGAGTAACAGTTGATTTGTTCAAGTCAGGATCAGGTTATCGTCTTGGAATAGTGTTCCCCATCTTTGGTCGCGGGAATTGGAGAATTCCTAATCCCGTTCGTTGGAACAGTTATTCATGCATGATATATTTGGAGATATGGGAAAACGAAGGGCTACAGCGGGGTTCTCACTAGTCGAGTTGATGGTGGTCTTGAGTCTGGGGGCCATTTTGTTGGGGGTGGGCCTCTACAGTCTGCGCCCAGGCGCCTCCAAAACCTCGACTCTCGCCCTGGCGACGGCTCTCGCTGATGAGTTTCGAGCAGCTCGCCAACTGTCGATCGCGCGAGGCTACCCTGTCGCCGTTGGTCTGCCTACAGATAACGGGGCCGGCGCGGCCGACTCGATCTATCGCTTGGAAGGCTGGAATGTTCCCAGGGTGACCTGGTCCACCGGCTATTCGGGAGACTACCCGCGGCTAGGCTTCGCCGCCGCGAAGTGGTCGGGCGGCACGTCTTTCCAAACCCAGCCGACCACGCCGCCGCTGTCGAAATTTGGCGCCTTCGCACTGGCATCTTGGATCCCGTCCGCCTATGAGGATGACTCCATTTTGTGTTTCACCCCGGATGGAGGGGTGGTGTCCAACGGTTTGCCCTGTACCGACAATCGATTCACGGTGGTGGTGGCTCAAGAGCCTGGTGTGGTTAGTGGTCGCACCATCACTTCTGGCTCCGAACCTTGCGTGATCTATGTTGGCGTCACCGGCGCCGTGGAGGTGTCCAAGGGCCTTCCGGGAGTCACTTTGGCCGCGGGGCAGACGACCGCTCGCGTTCCGAGCAAGGGTCCTGAACCAAAGTTGACGGGAAGCGCCGATATTCATATTTCCAAGATCTATGTTCGACCCAAGCCCGAAGAGGCGACCTCGGCTGATGCCTTTTGTACTCCCGGAGAGCAAGTGACCTTCGAGATCTGGGCTTACGATCCCAAGGGGAGAGAGCTTTTCGCCCAATGGAATCAGACGGGACCGAACGGCAAGAAAGGTAACTTCGGTTTCCCTCGTAGCAAAGTCGGCCCGCTGAATAAGGAAGTCGACAGGATGGAGTATGTCGAATCTCCTCCCACGAATATCGATTGGGGCGGCTCGAGTCCCCCTCCCGGTGGATGCTTTCGTGCTCGTTGGAGCTGGACGGTGCCCCAGGATTCCGAGGCCGGAGATATCTACAGTGTGGAGGCCGATATCCAGGATGCCACGGGAAGCGTGAATATCGAAAATCCTGGATACACTTTCGAGATCCCTAAGGCCGGTCGTTTTATCGCCGAGGTCCAGGATAGCGACGAGCGGCGCTTTCTGGTTCGCATGAATCGTAACGGCGGTGGCCGGGTCGTTCTCACCCCGCCGGGGTTACACGAAGCCTTGCCCAGTGTCGACAGGACGGGCACGAAGCTGGCTTTTCTGCAAAGCTCGACCGGCGGGGTCAACAATCGGTACGTCAAAGTGCGATCGCTTGCCGGAGGGGGAGAAGAGATCATCGCGGGCCCGGGTCGCTACACTTCCGTCTCCATCTCGCCCGATGGTGGATGGATCGGTTATCGGCTTGACAGTGAAAGCGTCACGGGCCAGGGCCAGCTTTACATTCGGAGACTTGTGGCCGGCTCTCCTGTATGTTCCGTCTCCCAGTATTGGCGGCAAGCTGACCCGGTGGAAAGGGATCGGGTTGGATGGGATCCGGAGAGCAAATATGTTCTCTTCGCCGACGGACCGGATCCGGGACCGGGAGAACCGGCCACGGCCGGCGGTCGTATCCATATCGCCCAGCTTCCTGCCTCGGGCAATCTGAGCCCTTCGGATTTCGAAGTGCTCTACACTTACACCAATGGTGAGATGGTTTACGCTCCCTCGGTTTTTGACCCCACTCCTGGAGGGTCGGGCGGCAAGCGTCTTCTCTTCACGGTCAGTACCTGGAATCCGGTGATCACTCACGCCCCTTTCAGACCAGATGCTCCGGCCCACGAACGGTACGGCAATTCCGTCGCAACGGAGCCCAACCCATCGCCGAGCAAAAAGATCGACCTCAACGGATCCGGGAGTGGCACCGGCAGCGGAGAGTTCGACGATGACTTCGCCTGCGTTTCTCTGGAGGGCAGGAAGATCGTCTTACCCAGGCTGCATCGAGACTCGAATAAACGCTACGCGATCGTTGGAACCTGGAAAGACGACCAGAATAACTTTGTCAGCTCGACCGCGGACAAAAACATCATTAACGAGGATATCAGGAGCATCGTCTGGATTCCGTGAGTTCTCGTCGCGCTTCGGGTTTTTTGTTAATGGAAGCCGTGATGGCTTCGTTTCTGATGGTCCTGGCCTTTCTGGTGGCGGTAAAACTGTACGGCGCTTCTCTTCAGTGGGAAGCGAGCACGGGCAAGATTCGTCAAGCTAGCATGCTGGCCGAGCGCAAGATGGAAGAGATTCGAGCGCGCTCGTTGACGATTCCTGGCGGGTCCACTTTCTCGGCTCATCTGGACGGCATCATCGGGGGCAGTCACCTTCCTTACTCCGATGCGCCGATCTTCCGCTTCGAAGTCACTCCTGTCGACAATATTCATAAGGAGGTCGAGAGCAGCGGATTCATTCCACCCGACGGGATTCACAGTCCCGGAAGCACTTTCTACACTAGACCGGACGGTTCAGCGACTCCCTACAGCAGTGATCCCCAGGGAGATTATCAATGGAACGCGACTTACGAGTCCTACCCTTACAGTCGCCGAATGCCACAGAGCTATCGTCTGGTTCAGGTGGATGTTCGGTGGAACTCCGACCCTAAGGACTACGTTCGCCTGATCTCCTTGATTGGGGATCCGATCTTGCCGCCCCGGGATACGACGCCGAACCCGAATCTTAACCAGACTTTGAGCGTGGTCAAAGAAAGCGGTCCCAACAATTTGACTGGAACGGGAGCTTCGGCCATCTACCGTATCGAGGTCTACGCCAATAACAATTCCCAGGTTCAGGACGTCTCGGCCGTGTGGTCGTTGCATCCTCTCAATGACGGGACAGCGGATCTGTTCACCCTCGACTCCTCTGGGACGCGCGTCCGTGTGTCTCGCAGCAGCTCGTCGAAAAATGGAACAAGTTTACGGCTCTATCCCCAGATTCGATATCACGGAAAAGAAGCTCGCGCGATCGGTCCGGTGATCTCGTTATGAAACGAAGTCGTGGATTTAGCTTCTTTGAGGTCATGATCGTCTTTTTCCTGACCAGCCTGATTCTTGTCGTGACCACTCGGTTGGCCCATGAGACTTTCGTTAGTCTTCGCTTCTTAGAAGAGAAGGCTCAGACCGTTCAGTCGGCTACCTTGGGACTGGAAAGACTGAGTTCAGAGCTCAGAGAGGCGGTAAACGTTCGAGAGAGCGGGACCGTGGTACGCTTCGACAAAGTCGATCCTCAGGCGCCTTTTGCCTTAGACTACGATCTTAACTCTTCACCGAACCACAATCCGGGAGAGCCCACCGATAATCCCGGGCCCGAGCAGTGGCATTTAGACTACACGAGCGACGCCTTCGACCGCAATCAGTGGGGCTTGGTGGAATACTACACCGACGGTGAACGGCTGTTACGGAAGGTCTCCAAAGGGGTTAATTTCGCGACCAGCAATGTGGCGAACAATGTCAACAGCTTCACGGTTCTACCGACCTCAGGTTCATCGACTGCCGCCTACCAGGTCTCCTTATCCTTGTTAGAACAGCGCCGCGTGGTCACGTTCGTGACCATCGTGGTTATCCCGGGGTTGGAACCATGAAGGCTCACCGTTACCGAAAAGAGGGGGGAGCTATGCTGCTGGCCTCGCTCTTTCTCTTCACTTTATTAATGGCTTTGGGTCTAGGATTGATGTCGAGCCAGACGGCTCGGCGCAAGTCGGCTCTGGCCCAAAAAGAGGCTCTTCAAGCCAAGTCTCTAGCTCTGGCGGCTTGGGCCGATGTCAAAACTAAACTCGGGAAAGATCTCTTCTTTCCACCCAGTACTGACGGACAAGGGCACTTTAGCTACGGTGAGGATGTTTACGACAGTGACGGCCGCTTCTACGGCAGCTACACGGTGGTGATCGACACTCGCTACGTCAGCCAGCGGAGGGCCGATGGAACGAACGCCGGCGCCGAGTCCAAGCACAATGTCAACTTAGGATATTACCTGGTCACCTGTATCGGCAAGGTGGGGCAGCGAGGTCGTCCTCCGGTTGCCGAGCGCTCCATGTACTTTGAAGTGGAAGCGGGCGACTTCAAGGTTATCCGGGTTCAAGATCGAGAGAGTCTGTAAGGTATTCAAAATCGGTCTAGGAAGGGACACTTTCCTGGGACGCCAAGTTCTCGATATGAGAGATTTTCGATGGTTACACGCGCTTTTTTTGGCGGTATGGCTGACGTCGTCGGCCTTCGCCAACGTCTATGTCAAAAACAAGCTTTTTAAAGGAGGGGTCGCGGGGAAGGGCGCGGCCACGACAGTTGAAGCCGAGTCTATGTTGAAGGTTCTCGAGGTTCAAGACTATCGGATCGAGGACGAGCAGTTGCTCATCGGCGAGAAGGTTCTCAAACTGGAGGCCGGGATGGTTTCCCTTAAGGACCTCACCGACGCTCTGGGAGCCAAGATGGTGGTGAATTCTTCTCTCGGTACTGTTGATGTTTACCAACCCACGGCTAAGGAGGGTGAGAGTGGGGTCAAGGCCCCAGGCTCTTGGGGAAGCGCGAGGTGGCACACCAGTTGGGAATCTGCCGCCGCGGAGTCCAACAGCTCGGGCAAACCGGTGATGCTCTTTTTTACTGGCAGTGACTGGTGTGGATGGTGTATAAGGCTGAAACGTGAGGTTTTTGATACCTCGGAATTTCAGTCCTGGGCGGCCACCCAGGTCGTGCTGTTGGAGCTAGACTTTCCGCGCAATAAGCCCCAATCATCCCAGGTGAAAGCGGCCAATCAGCAGTTGGCGAAGAAATTCGGAGTGAAAGGTTATCCCAGCATCTTTTTCGCTAACGCCAAAGGAACCCAAATTGGAAGCCGCTTCGGCTACGCTGAAGGCGGACCGTCGGTCTGGACCAAACAAGCCGAGAAGTGTATGCGGGGTCGCTAGGCGAGTAATGAAAGAAGTCCTGGTCAATGTCCAAGGACTTCTTTCATTACTCGCTTGAATACTACTCGTAAATTCGCTCGGTCTCCCCGGTGTAGATCTGGCGAGGTCGGTAAATGCGGCGCTTAGGGTCATCCTTCATCTCTTTCCACTGGGCGATCCAACCGGGCAGGCGCCCCAGGGCGAACATGACGGTGAACATGTTGGTGGGGATCCCCATGGCGCGGTAGATGATGCCGGAGTAAAAATCCACGTTGGGATAGAGTTTCCGCTCGATGAAGTAGTCGTCGGAAAGGGCGACCTCTTCTAAGTGTTTGGCGATATCGAGTAAGGGATCTTGGCGACCGAGCTTAGCCAGGATTTTGTCACAGACTTGCTTGAGAATCTTGGCTCGAGGGTCAAAGTTTTTGTAGACGCGGTGACCGAAGCCCATCAGGCGGAAGTCGTCGTTTTTGTCTTTGGCCTTAAGCACGTACTTCTTGTAGTCGGAGCCGTCCTTTTCGATTTCGGACAGCATCTGGATCACGCTCTGATTGGCTCCGCCGTGCAGCGGGCCCCAGAGAGCGCAGATTCCGGCCGCGATGGCGGCGAAGAGGTTGGCGTCCGAGGAGCCCACCATGCGGACGGTGGAGGTGGAGCAGTTCTGCTCGTGGTCGGCGTGCAGGATCAAGAGCAGGTTGAGGGCCTCGACCAAAGTGTCGTCAAGCTCGTAGGGCTCGGCCGGTACGGCGTGCATCATGTGTAGGAAGTCGCCAGCGTAGTCGAGATCGTTGCGCGGATAGATGTAGGGCTGGCCGATCGACTTCTTATAGGAGAAAGCGGCGATGGTGTTTAGCTTGGCCAACAGCCGAATGATGTTGAGGTCGGCGTCGTCTTCCTGCTCAGGGTAGTAGGCCGAGAGGGAAGCCACCATGGCCGAAAGGATTGCCATCGGATGAGCGCTCGGAGGGTAGCCCTCAAAGAACTTCTTCATGTCTTCATGGATCAGGCTGTGATGGGTCAGGTCGCGACGAAAATTCTCCAGCTCCTGCTCGCTGGGGAGATGTCCGTAGATGAGCAGGTAGCTGACCTCCACGAAATCGGCCTTTTCCGCCAACTGCTCAATGGGGTACCCGCGATAGAGTAGAATTCCCTTGTCCCCGTCGATGAAAGTGATATCGGAGAAGCAGGAGCCGGTATTGCCGTAGCCGCTGTCGAGGGTGACCAGACCGGTCTTGTCCCGCAGCTTGGAGATATCGATCGCGCGTTCACCCATGGAGCCCTCCAGAAGGGGGAGCTCGACCTCCTGGTCGCCATAAATGAGTTTAGCCTTACCCAGATCGGTCATCTGCATGAACGGTTCGCCTCGCTTGCCAAAGAAATATCCACAGCCCGGAGGGGTGGGAGGGCGACCCCTTCACCGCGATCCTTCGAAACCCTACCCTAGGACCTGCGCAGAAATAATCTGTACATTGAGCGCATCGAGTCATCTCCCCCAGCCGCGTCGCTCTTCGGTTAAATACCGCGGAGTATCCCGTCTAGCGGGACCGAGGTTCGCCCCTCATCGCTCCTTGCTGGCGGGCGCCTCGCCACGCTCAATTGTACATCTTATTCCTGCGCAGGCCCTATGAGGGCAACCGGAAAACCCCCTCGATGTAAAATCGCTTCTACTACCAGTCATGCACATTGTTCTTCATTCAAAATACAACTCGGTATTGTGTGCTTCAGAACAATGCACCTGACTGGTAGTAATGACAATTTTCCTGTCAAGGGTGTTTCCGGTTGCCCTCCTAGTCCGGAGAAAGCTCTAGGCAGCGGTCGATATAGAGCTTGATGGTTTTGGCCTCAACCGGACCCAGCGCCTGGAACTGCAAGCCGTGAGAGACCCCGTTGTCCGCGCTTTGGCTCCAGGCGACGGTGGCGCCGACTTCCACGGTGGGTAGCTCGAACTCGAGATTGAGTCTGAGTCGCACCGTCTCTCCGGGTTGGAGTTTGTCTTTGAGTCGTGCGCCTAGCCCCTCTAGAGATAGGTCGCTGGCATAGGTGGAAGTCCAATCTCCCTGGGGGTCTTTGACTTCAATGGGAAAGGGGCGATAGAGCCGGTAGTGTTGGCGACCCGCCCCACGAAAGTCTCCCCGGCCCAGCACCGTTTCGATCTGGGCTTTCTGACCCCAGGAGGCTTCCAGGAATTCAATCCCTTGTAGGAAGGAGGCTCCGAAGAGCGGGCGCTGCCAGACCACTCGGGAGGGAAAAGTTAGGTCTTCGCCCATCAGGTCGGCTGGTAGGGTCAGGGAGAAGCTCCCCTCGTCAGGAAGAGGCGCGGCGCTGTTGACGCGCAAGCCTCCAGCGGAAAGGTCCACCAGGAAACTCTGGATCGTGTTGGGCTGACCTTGCTCGTCGGTGACCTGAAGTTCAAAGAACCGGTTCAGGCCAAGATTGAATCGTTCGAACCTACGGCGCTCGGAAGGTTCCGTTGAGGGCAGCCGCGCGAGAAGTCCTTCGATGACCGATAGATTTTGGCCGTTCGAATTCTTTCGCAGTTCTTCAAGCAGTGTGGAGGCTTCCTCGAAACTTTCCATCTCCACTGCTAGAGTGGCTAGATTGAGTCGACCGTTGGCCAGAAGATCTTGGGGAATCGGGGTCAGGGTTTCCCAGATGGCGATGGCGGCTGTCATCAGCTGGTAAGCGGTCTCCCATTTTTGGCAGGCGTGAGCCAAAAGCGCGGTCGAGACGTAGACCTGCGCGGTGTTTGGGTGACCGGATCCGTACCTCTGCTCTGTACCGCGAATGGTGGAAAGAGCGAGCTCCAAAGCTTTCTCCGAGCGTCCCGCGAAGTGATACAGCTGAATCCGTTCCTCGGTGGTGGCAAGCGTCGCGGGATGGTCTGGTCCGAGGGTTTGGTTCAAGATCTCGGCGGATTGCTCGTAAAGCTCCTCGGCGCGTTCGGTCTTTCCCGTGGTCAGATAAAGCCCGGCGAGATTTTTCATCAAACCGCCGATTCGGTAGTCTCGCTCGCCGGTATGGTGGCGCAGGCAAAACTCCAGGACTTCGATCGATTCCTCCAGGTGGCCTAAGCCGGCCAGACTGGCGCCGATAGCCTCGCGGGCCTCCCAGATGCTGGGGTGGTCTTCCTCCTCGTTTTGGGTCAAGAGATCCAGAGCTCGCTTCTGGTGCTCCAACGCTCGTTCGAGATGCCCGCTACTGACCAACAACTCGGCGCCAGCCAAAAGAGACTGGGCCAGGTTAAGGGGGTCCTCGGAGAACTGTTGCTCTAAGAGCCCAAAGGCTTTGTGGAGGGAAGTCTCCGAAGCGTCGCCCTGCCCCTGGCGAGCCTGAGCGGTGGAGAGGAGCAGCAAAGCTTGGGCGACCCCTGGGTCGGATTCTCCGTGCAATTCGATTCGAGCTTCGACAAGCTGTTGATAGAGCTCGGCCGCGTCCGACCAACGTTCTCTTTCGCCGGCTAAGGCGGCCAGGAGTTCAAGAATCTCCAAGAACTCCCCCGTCTCACCCTGAGCACGAACGATTTCCAAGACTCGGGCCAAGTGATGCTCGGCCTGGTCTAGAAATCCGAGTTGGCGAGCCAGGTCATAGAGATCTCGTTGGATCTGCACGATCTCCGGATGGCCTCCGCCCAACTGTTCTTGAGCGAGCTCGTCGGTTTTCCGTAGCAGATCGTAGGCCAGGCTCAACTGGCCTCCTTTAGCGTTGGCCTGGCTTAAGTGACGAAGCGAGGTGACCAGCCGTGGGGTTTCTCCCGGTAAGCTCTCGGCTAAGGTCACGGCGGCCCGAAACGATTCCACGGCCTGGGCGATATCCCGCCGCTCCAGCGCCTCGCGTCCGACTTTTTCGTAAGTTTCCCACAGATACACGTCGCTCATAGGCTGAAAGGTTATATCTCGCGTGGAATTACCCCTGTCCGGGAGTGCCAAAGCGGGCTCTCAGGGTGTCGACCAGCGCGCGGTGGGCTCGCTCGGCCCAGGGTTGCAGGGGAGAGCGGTCGTGGCGCCAGGCCAGGTAAAAGGCCCAGATGAGGAGCACGACGGTGAGACTGACATTTTGCCAGCCGTTGAGAGCCCACTGGTCTTGCCAGATGAGTACTCCGCTACGGTCGGAGAACGGGCCCAGGTAGTAGAGAGGCCAGATCCCCTCGCTGGGGTCGGGACCGCGAGAGCCCACGATGTCACAAAGAAGGTGCAGATGGAAAGCCAGGAGCGCCAGGACGAAGACCTTACCGCGCTCTTTGGCCCGCCAGCAGAGCGCTCCGGCCACGACCAGGGCGCCAGCGGCGCCATGCAACAGCCAGTGATGGAGGCTGGCGTAGTATTCGGTCGGAGGGCGTCCGAGCCAGCGGTTGGCTAGGTCAGCCACCACGCCTAGAGAGTCGAGATCGGGGAGCAGGCCGGCGGCGGCGACCCGGGCGACGTCCCCCGAGTCTTTTAGAGTTCGTTCACCGATGACCCAGGAAAGCAGGCCATGTGTGATGGGGCTCAGGGGCTTTAGTTCTTTCCGCCGAGTTTGAACCAGCCACCCACGGTTTTACTGGCACGATGAAGAAGGCCACGGGCTCCGACGGTGGTGACCGAACCGGAGCTAGCGGGCAGAGCGGCAAGTTTGAGAGGGCGCCGTTCAGGAGAGGTGGTCAGCGGTGCTAGACCCTCCAGTGAGGAGAGCGGTACCTCCTCGAGGGAGGATAACGGAACTTCCTCGAAACCTTCCAGACCCGCCTTGAGAACAGGCCAGCTTTCGGACTCTAGACGGTGAGTTAGGAGCTGGCCTCGAGCTTCGAAAAGAGCGGTCTTGAGGGCCTCGATTTCGGTCTCGCGTCGATCCAAAAGTTGAGTGCGCTCTTCCACGAGTTCGCTGAGGCGGATGTGTTCCCGCTGAAGAACTTTGCGCTGGGCGACAGCCTTTTCCAGTTTGGCGGCCAAACAGGTTCCCATGTTCCTCAACCCGTCAGCCTGGGCTCGGGTGGCTGTCAGCTCTGTACGAAGTTGATAGGCTTCGGCCTGGCTCTTGGCCAGTTCGATCTCTCGCTGACTTCGTTCGGTCTCGACGAGTTCGACGAGCTGCCACTGGGCCTCGGCAAGCTCTGTGCGAACTTCCAGAAAGTCGGCCTGCTGCTCTTCCAGGCGGTCCATCTGCTCGAACAGCTGGCTCTTCCACATGGTGGCTTCGTCTTGCAAGGTCTTGCAACGCGCGGCGAGTTTTTTCTTCTGCAGATCTCGTTTCTGCAGTTTGGCATCCCACTTCTCTTTCTCCGTGGCCAGTCGTCCGGCTTGCGTCTCGGACTCGGCCTGCAGCTTTTCAAATCTCTCCTTGAGGCGTTCCAACTTGCGCTGATTCACCTGCTCGCGAGCCTTGGCTTTGATCAGCTCTTTCTCGAGAGGCGCTTTGGATGAGGGTTTGGTAGGCGTGGTTGCTTTCATCTCCCGGGGTTCTACCCAGGTTGATTTGAGCTTAAACCAGGAGGGTCAGAGAGTTTCCTGGCGGGCCAATCGCGCCCGCGCGACCTGGGCCCAATGGCTCTCGGGATCCAGTCGCACGGCTCCTTCGAGAAAGGATGTGGTCTGCTCTTCTTGTCCGAGTTTTTTGGCTAGCGCTGAAGCTCTGAGATAAGAAAGAGCGTCCACGTGCCCCAGCGCCATCAGGTCGCGATAGTAGGAGACGGCGCGGGCGTCCTCCCCTTTGGCCGAAGAGATTTCGGCCTGGGCCAGGCTGCGAAGGCGGGTGAGTTTACGGTGCGAGGAGGTCTCCCACTGCACTCGGGATACCGAGCGTTCCGCGCTCTCGGCGTCGCCACAACGGGCCAGGGTGATGGCGAAATGATAGTAAAGTTCGGTCTGGTACAAGAGAGGGAGCCGGCTGATGTCCAGACCCGCGACCATGGCTCTCCCTTCTTCGGGGCGTCCGTGAAGATAGGCCAGAACGGCTCGGAGGTAGATGGTCAAATTTGATAAGACAGGATGGACACCGGCGTCCTCGGCCAGATTGTCCAAGATGGCGTGAGCTTCTTCGAACCGGCCGAGGTTGATGTTGGCCGAGGCCAGATTCGCGCGACAGAAGGCTCCGCAAAGGACGGCGATTTCGTCCGTGGGTTGATTCGGCTTGCTCTGACCGACGGGGTCGGTCAGGACCTCGATGGCTTGATGATAGCGACCGCGACCGACCAGAGTCGCACCGTAAGAAGCTAAAGCCGAGCCCGCGTAGGGTCTCAACGACTCCAACCGAGGCTCGAGTCCGCTCCAAACCTCGTCGACAAGGCTGTAGTTCTCCAGGGCGAAGGCCGCCGTGATCAAGTTGACCTCGCACATGGCGCGATAGGTCTTTAAAAACGGCGCGCGTCGGGCCCAGCTGAGAAGCTTGACCGCTTTCTCGGGATAGCCGCGCTCGAGAGCGCGCTCGGCCGAGGCTGACAAAGCGGCCAGAGCCGAAGTGTAGCCCAGTGGGATGAGGAGATAGCCAAGAAAGAAGGGTTCCAAGGGATGGCCTAGGCGAGTGTGTTGCTTTCCGCCAATAGTGAGTTGAGGACTCCGGCGAAGATTTCGACCGACTCTTTCCGGCAAGAGTGGCCCATCAGACCGATACGCCACGCCTTTCCGGCCAGCTCTCCCAGGCCACCGGCGACTTCGATGTTATATTCGGTGAGCAGTTTTTGGCGTAGCGGACCTTCGACAAGCCCCTCGGGTAGAAGCGCCGTGGTCAGGGTGGGCAGTCGATGTTCGGGCGCGACGAAGAGGCGGAAGTTCCGCTCTTCCAGGATCCGGTAGAGCTCCAAGGCGACCTCTTTGGTGTGATGCCAGCGTTGGGGGAGTCCGTCTTCGAACAAGAGATTGAGGGCCTCGTGGAGAGCGTACATGCCTTGAATGCACGTTGTGTGATGGTAGGACGGGGGAGAGTCCCAATATTTCCAGTTGAGCAGGGCGTCGAGATACCAGCTTTTCGGCGGTGTCCGGCGTCGGCGAATTTTTTCCATCGCCCGTTCCGAAAAAGTGATGGGGGACATGCCGGGAGGGGCGGAGAGGCACTTCTGCGAGCCGGTGTAGGCGCAGTCGACGGCCCACTCGTCGGCTCGAAACTCCACTCCCCCTAAAGAAGCGACGGTATCGACCAACAAGAGGGAGCCGCTGGGACGGACGACTTTGGCCAGGGCCTCGATGTCTTGCACGACGCCGGTGGAGGTCTCGCCGTGGACCACCGTGACCATGGCCGTGTCGGGCTCCTTCTTCAGGGTCTCTTCCAACTTTTGCAGATCGGTCGGTTGCCCCCAGGGGGTGGTCACCAGGTGAAGATTCACCCTCGCGCGTTCCAACATCTGTCTCATGCGGTCGCCGAAGAAGCCATGGACGCAGCAGATCACGGTATCGCCGGGTTCGGCCAGATTGTCGATGGCGCACTCCATGGCGGCCGTTCCCGGACCCGTGATGGTGAACGTGTGCCGGTTCTGGGTTAGAAAAAGAGCCCGCAACTGAGACTGGACCACCGACATCAGCTCGATGAACGTGGGATCGAGGTAGCCCACGGCGGGTAGCGCGTTGGCGTTGAGAACGCGCCGTGGAACTTCACTGGGCCCGGGTCCTAACAGTATACGGGGAGGGGGGGCGAGCTGAAAGACTTGCATGGCGGCAGTTTTGCAACCGTGCCTCAAGAGACCTCTCGAAACGGCTCGAGGAATGCTCCCATCCGGTGCGAATCAGGCGAGATGGTAAGGACCTGCCCAGAAATAATCTGTACATTGAGCGCATCGAGTCATCCCCTCCAGCTGCGTCGCTCTTCGGTTAAATACCGCGTAGTATCCCGTCTAGCGGGACCGAGGTTCGCCCTTATCGCTCCTTGCTGGCGAGGCGCCTCGCCACGCTCAATTGTACATCTTATTCCTGGGCAGGCCCGAAAAGGTTGGGACCTGGCAGGTCGACTGATAAGACTCATTTCGCTGTTGGGGATGGCGTGTTTTCTCGCCGGCTGTAATGCCGAGGAGGGCTCGGTCTCGGTCGATGTGGGCTCGGCCCCCCTGGCCGCGGCTTATCGGGTGGACGTCTATGCCCAGCAAGGCGGCCTGGGCTTGGTCGAAGGCCAGTACGTCGTGGATGAATCAGAAGTGTCTTTCGACGGCGTTCCCGTTGGACGCTGGTCGGTCCTGATTCAGGCCCAGAATGGAGACCTCACCACGATCGCTCACTATATCGAGCAGATCGAGGTTAAAGCCGACGAGACAACCTATCTCAAGGCGAAGACATATCGCCCCGGGATGCCGGGTGATCCTCTTCCTGAGAGCGAGAATCGCATCGAGACCTTTGGTCCCGACGGGCGTGCCTTACTGACGGCGCTCTACGCCCCCGGGGTTCAGAGTCTGCCCGCCGCCTCGGTCAGCTTGGTAGCCGAGAACGGCCAGGGGTTGGGAGGGAGTTCAAGCGAGGCGTCCGTTTTGGCCCGGCGCGGGATCTCGAGAGAGGCCTTCGGGTGCGCCACCGCCTGGCTTGCCGGACAGGAGCCTCCGACCTCCTCTCGCGCCGCGCTGCCTCAAACGACCGAACGCCCGGCTTACGGCAGCGTCGCTCCGGGCGAGACGATCAGCTTCTCGGTGGCTACGACCTTCCGCACCGTGGATTGCGCCCGGTTGCTGAGCGACAGCCAGACCGAGCACTGTTTGATTTTCTCTGAAGTGGTCGACGGAACACCCATCCTGAGCGAGGCTCGCGCCCTCGAGATAGCCAACGCCTTTGACGCGGACAACCCCTTTCAAGAGGGCGACGGAGGGATCTACGCCGACACGAGGACTCGCTTCGGATCGGAGTGGAATACCAACCCCGTGGGGGGGCGTGACGGCGACAGTCGCGTCTTGCTGGTGTTCTTGACTTCAGACAGCATCGGAGGGGCGGGATTTTTTGGCTTCTTTAGTCCGATCGACCAGAGGTCCAAGGATATGGCCTCGTCTTCGAATGAAGGAGAGATTCTTTTCATCAACGCCGACCGGGCCAATGACGACCTCTATGACGCGCTAGACACCATCAGCCACGAGTTCGTCCACCTGATTCTCTTCAACGAGAAGGTCGGACAGGACGGAGAGTTCCCCGAGGGAGCTGTTCAGGAAAACATCACTTTGGATGAAGGCTTGGCGGTTCTCAACGAGGACCTGTCGGGTTTCGGCTTCGTGGGAACCGAGGGCGGAAACGGCTTTCTGCTCGGCGCGGTGAAGGCGGCTCTAGAAGACGGCATGAATCGTCCATTCTTTGCCTTCAGTCGTGGCTATTCCGACTATGGAGCGGGGTATCTTTTCTGGCGTTATGTTCTCGATCAGTTCGGAGCCGAGTCCCTGCGAGCGATCACGACCTCGAGCGCGAGCGGGAAAGAGAATGTGGGGGCGGTCTTGGACCAGCCTTTCGCTTCCGTCTTCTCGAATTTCGTGCAGGCGGTCGCTTTGAGCGGAGAGTCCGGCTTGGCCGAGGATCTGAGTTTTTCCAGCCTTTCCCTGTTTGGAACTTACGTCGACCGGTCGGGCGAGAGCTACCTCCTAAACGGCCTGCGCGGTGTCGTCGACCAGAGCTTTCCCGCCAGCGTCACCACGACCGTCGAATTGCAGCCCTGGGGGGCGGTTTTCACCCGCGCCAACGGGGGTGACGGTGGGCCGCTGCTGTGGCGGGCCACCGGCATCGATTCGCTGGTCACCGCGATCGTGGAGCTGGACTCTTCCACCCCGTAGGAGATTTCCCACCGGTCGACGGAATAGGCTCGCTCAGGTCACGACGGACCTTCCCAAAGTGAGGTATTTGGATATGCGAAAGAGTCGATGGATTCTAGCCTGGGCTTTATTGGCCGTCCTGGGGGGATTCTTGGGACATCATCTGGAGGCGCAGTCGGGCGGTAGCCCGACCAGGGAGACCTCCATACCCCTTGAGATCACACTCAAGAATGCGCTCAATGGCGCTAGCACGGATCCGGCGCCCAAACGGCCGATGGTTAGCGGCGCGGCGCTGGCCCAGGCTAGAGCCACGGAAATTTTGAAGATGTTCAAAGAGCCTCTGGCAGTGGAGAAGGACCGCCCCGCGTTCTTCAAGCGCCCCGCCTCGCAGCCGGCTCCCAACGCGACGACTCCCGTCAAATTGCCCTTTCCTCCCATCTCCGAGGGGCCCGCGGCGCCTGATGTCTCTAGCCAGCCCCTCCAGATTCTCTCCATCACTCCCCAAGGAGAGACCGAGAGGGCTCCCAGGCTTTCCATCTCTTTCAACCAACCCATGATCGCCGTCACCGACCCCACCGACTCGGAGGCGGGAGATCCCCTGGGCATCAAGCTCGAGCCGCGCCCCAAGGGCGCCTGGCGCTGGTTGGGCACCCAGACCGTCATATTCGAGGCCGAGGGCGCCGAACTTCCCCGAGCGACCGAGTATACCGTCACCGTTCCCGCTGGAACGAAAAGCATCAGCGGTCAAACTCTCGCCGAGGCTAAGAAGCAGACCTTCGTCCTGCCGCGCCCAAGTGTGACCGGAGCGAGTCCGAGCGGCGAAGCCAACGAACTCAGGCCCCTAGTCGTCGTCAGTTTCGACCAACCCGTGGTGCGCCAGGGAGCGACCAGTCGAACCTCGCTGCAAGCCGATGGCAAGAGGGTTGCCCTGCGAGAGCTCTCCCTGAGTGAAGCCGACCGAATCCAAGCCGGAGCCGCGACGCGCTACAAAGATGCGCGAAAAGACACCCTTTATCTCTTTACCCCTCAAGAGCCGCTGACCGCTGGAACCAGTTACACCATCAGCGTGGAGGCCGGTGTGGAAAGTCAGGAAGGTCCACGCTCCATGGACCAGCCTTTCACTTCGTCCTTTCGCACTTACGACCCGTTGAGGTTGGAAAGCTACTATCCGAACAAGGATAACAAAGCCTCTCCTCTCAGCCCTTTCTCTCTTTCCTTCAACAACACACTGGACCGGCAAGCCTTCGACCCCAAATGGATCACCGTGAAGCCGGAGATCCCGGACATGAAGGTTCGTGTCAACGGCAGTTCCATCTCCATCGAAGGGGCCAAGAAAGGCCGCTCCAGCTATAAGGTCACGGTGAGCGGCAAGCTCAAGGACACCTTCGAACAGACTTTAGGCGATGCCGTCACGGTGGAATTTTTCACCGACCAGGCGCCTAAGACGCTTTTCTCGGGATTCGAGAACCTGACAGTTCTCGACCCGACCGTAGCGCCGTCGCTTCCCCTTTACTCGACCAACGTCGACAAACTCCGTTTGGTCGTGCACAAGGTCGAGCCCAAAGATTGGGTCGCCTATCAAACATATCAGTCGAACCGTTGGCGTCGAAAGGACGATCCGGACTACGGCAAACTTCCCGGCCAACAGATCGAAAAGACGACCGTCTCCCTCAAAGGCGAGGCAGATACTTTATCCAGCAATTCCATCGATCTCTCAAAGTATTTAGAAAACAGCCAGGGAAACATCGTCGTTTGGCTGACCGATCCCAGCGAGGACAAAGAGAACTACTCCCAACGCCAGATTCTGACCTGGGTCCAAGGGACCAGTTTGGGACTTGACCTTCAAGTCGATCCGGACCAGGCGGTGGCTCTGGTTACCGAGCTCAGGGACGGGAAACCGGTCAGCGGAGCCACCGTGCAGATCGGCGGCGAGAAAGCGACCACGCGAAACGACGGTGTGGCTAAAGTCGTCCTACCAGCTGACGGTGCTGACTACGCTGTCGTTAGCGCGGGCGAGCGTCGAGCTTTTCTTCCGAAGTCAGGGAGCTACTACGGTCGAAGTCAATGGGTCAAAACGGGTCGTCCGGTCGACGCGAGATGGTTTCTTTTCGATGATCGGGGCCTCTACAAGCCTGGAGAAACCGCGCACGTGAAGGGATACGTCCGCCAGTGGACTCGTGGACCTCAAGGGGCGCTCACCTCGGTAGGCTCGGCGGGCCAGGCGGTTAACTGGACCTTAAACGATCCTCGCGGCAATAAGGTCGGAGAAGGCCAGGCCAAGCTTTCGGCCGCCGGTACTCTCGATTTTGTCGTCACCCTTCCGAAAGACACCAATCTCGGCCACCATCGCTTGACCCTCAACGGAACAGGCCTGCCCGGCGGCTATCACTCCCTGCAGGTGCAAGAGTTCCGTCGACCCGAGTTCGAGGTCACCACCGAGGTCGTGTCGGATAAACCCCACTTGCTGCAAGGTTCGGCCGTGGTGAAAGCCTCCGCGGTCTATCTCTCGGGTGGAAATCTGGGCGGCTCGGAGGTTCATTGGCAGGTCACCACCAGCGCGTCGAGCTACACGCCCCCCGGACGCACCGACTACACTTTTGGATTCTGGACCCCCTGGTGGGACCTTGGTCCGTGGTGGAATCCGCGAACCGGCGACGATTCCGGATACCACAACTTTGAAGCTCAGTCGGACGGCGAGGGGCAGCACAGCCTGGAGATCGGGTTCATCAAGGCCTGGCCTCCCCGCCCTCACACCGTCACCGCGACCGCCAGCGTTGCCGACGTCAACCGGCAACAGCGTTCCGGCAGCAGCAACCTGTTGGTTCATCCCAGTGAGCGCTACGTCGGACTCAAGTCGGAGAAGAGCTTCGTCGACGACAAAAGCGGTTTCTCACTAGACGCCATCGTGACCGACATCGAAGGAAACATGCTGATGGGAGTTCCCGTCAAGACGACCCTCTTCGAGGTGTCCTACGACTACGATGAAAACGGTTCTTACGGAGAGGTCCTCAAAGAGGTTCAGACCGTGAACGTTAGCTCGGCCGAGGCCCCGGTCAAGATCGAGCTTTCCCCACCTCGAGGTGGAACTTATCGTGTGCGGGCCGAGGTGTCCGACGCGAAGAATCGTCCTAACCGCACCGAATACACTTTATGGAAGGCCGGCGGTAAGCTGCCTTCCAAAGACAAGGTCGAACTGGAGGCGCTGACCCTGGTCCCTGACCGCCAGGAGTACACTCCCGGCCAGACCGCCAATATACTCGTGATGGCACCCTTTAGTGAAGGAGAGGGCCTGGTGATCTGGTCGCGTGACGGCTTGGTCAAAGAAGAGCGCTTTCCGATTCAAAATGGTAGCGCGACACTAGAGTATCCTTTGACCGAGGAATTGCTACCCAACCTTCACGCCCGAGTCAGCGTGGTTGGAAAGGCACCCTGGGGCAAAAGAGAGCGCCCCGCCATTGCCAGCGGACATTTGAACCTGGCCATCTCCAAGGCTAGCAGAACTCTTTCGGTGGAAGTGTTGCCGGTGGAGGCCAAGCTTGAGCCGGGTGCCGAAGTGGAGTTACAGGCGGTGGTCAAAGATCATCAGGGGCAGCCTGTGTCAGGAGCCGAAGTGACCCTATGGATGGCCGATGAGGCCGTCCTGGGCCTGGTCGGCTACCAACTACCGCAGCTTCAACCATCCTTTTACACCGATCGTCCCGACGGATTCACCGCGCACCATTTGCGCACCGCCATCGCTCTAGGTGCCCCGGACCTAGCCGCATTAGCCCAGGAGGAACAGAAGGCGGGCGCCCTGATGAAATCTCGAGCCATGGCCCGGGAAGAAGGGATGGCGATGCCCTCAACGGCTCCACCGCCACCGCCCGCGCCTCCGATGCAGGCGGCGCCGATCACCGCAGCCGAACCCGAGGCTGACGCGGCGGTCAACGAAGGTGCCCCCAAAGATAACGGTGGCACGTTCACCGTACGCAAGAATTTCGATGCGTTAGCTGTCTTCAAGGGAGCGCTCGCGACCGACGCCTCCGGGAGAACGAAAGTCAAGGTGAAGCTCCCCGACAACCTGACTCGCTACCGAATCTTCTCGGTAGCGGTCAAGGGCGACACTCGCTTCGGTTCGGGCGACCAGATCCTGACCGCCCGCCTCCCGGTGATGGTCCGCCCCTCACTCCCGAGGTTCTTGAACTTCGGAGACAAGGCTAAGCTGCCCGTGGTCATCCAGAATCAGACCGACAAACCTCTCGAGATTGAGGTCGTGGGCCAGGCCACCGGCGTGGCCTGGGTGGGACCGGCCGGCAAGAAAGTCACCGTGCCGGCCAACAACCGTGTGGAGGTGACCTTCGACGCCGAGGCGGACCAGGTCGGCATGGCTCACTTCCGCTTCGGCGCGGTGGCGGCCAACGGTCGGAGCGACGCGGCCACCATCAGCCTACCGGTCTACACCCCGGCCACCAGCGAGGCTTTCGCTACCTACGGCTCTATTGAAAAAGACGGCGCTATCAGTCAGCCGGTCCAGCGTCCCAAGGACATCTGGACCCAGTTCGGAGGATTGCAGGTCAGCCTGTCCTCCACCGCGCTCTCCGAGCTAACCGACGCCTTCCTATACCTCTATGTCTATCCGTTCGAGTGTTCCGAGCAGAAGGCTTCGAGAATCCTCTCCATCGCGGCTCTGCACGACGTGCTGGCTGCCTTCAACGCCGAAGGCCTTCCCTCTCCGGAAGCTATCAAAGCTCGCATGGGTGAGGACCTGGCTTTCCTGGCTCGGTTGCAAAACAGCGACGGTGGCTGGGAGTACTGGCGCCGTGACGACGACTCCATCCCCTTCGTCTCTGTGCACGTGGCCCACGCTGTAGTTCGAGCCAAGCTGAGCGGACATAAGGTCAACCAGAACAGTTGGGATCGAGCTCTGGGTTATCTGCGGCAGATCGAGGCCAAGTGTCAGGCCAAGAACTACAGCGAGCAGACCACCCTTAGCTTGACCGCCTACGCCGTCTACGTACGACACCTGGCCGGCGACAGCGACGTTACTAAGGCCAAGAGTCTATTGAGCCAGCTCAAGGGCGAGAAAAGCCTCAACCTGGAGGCCCTGGGTTGGATCTGGCCGGTCTTGAGCGAAAAGGCCAAAGGAGGGCCGGAGGTCATCGAACTTAAGCGCCTGGTGATGAATAAGGCGACCGAGACGGCCGACAAAGCCCAGTTTACCATGGCTTATGGCGAGGGTGACGGAGAGTACCTCTTGCTGCACAGCGATCGCCGCACCGACGCCGTTTTGCTCTACGGACTGTTGGGAGACGAGCCGGCCAACGCCCTCAACACCAAGCTGGTCCGCGGGCTCTTGGCTCAGCGCAAGAAGGGGCGTTGGGAGAGCACTCAGGAAAACGTCTGGGTTCTGCTGGCTCTGCAGAAGTATTTTCGCACTTTCGAAAAAGACGCCCCCGACTTTGTCGCTCGCGTCTGGTTGGAGACTCAATACCTGGGTGAGGAAGCCTTCAAGGGACGCTCCAACAAAGAGGCTCAGCTCGAAGTCCCCATGGCTTCGGTACCCGACAAGACCAGCAAGCTGATCGTCGGGAAGACCGGACCGGGACGGCTTTACTACCGGGTCGGCATGAACTACGCGCCGAAGAGCTTACGCCTTCCGGCCGAAAGCCGGGGTTTCACTTTGGAGCGGAAGTTCCGCGGCTTGGACAACGCCAGTGACGTTAGTCAGGCGGCGAACGGTGACTGGACCGTCAAGGCCGGAGCCAAGGTGGAGGTAGAGTTGACCTTGGTGGTGCCCGAGCGCCGTTACCACGTCGCCCTGGTCGACCCCCTGGCCGCTGGCCTAGAACCACTGAATCCTGTCTTGCTCGGAACTCCGCCGGTGTCCGCGGGTGGCGAGGTGCGAGAAAGCCGGAACTGGTGGAGTTGGTGGCGCTGGTACGAGCACGAGAACATGCACGACGAGCGGGTGGAGGCCTTCGCATCGCTGCTCTATCCCGGTGTTTATACGTACAAATACACGGCGCTCGCCACCACCCCCGGAGAATATGTGCTACCTCCCACCAAGGCTGAGGAGATGTACTCTCCCGAGACCTTTGGTCGTACCGCGACCGGGCGTCTCATCGTGAAGTGACCCAAACGACGCTGTTCCTGACTTACTCTCTTCTGACGGCCGCCCTGGACAATCTGGGGAACGGCCTTCAGAAGGGGGGGGCCTCCTGGCTCGAGAGCGGACCCAGGGCGTTGCTGAGGGGTCGAGAGTGGAAGGCCTTTTTGACCTGGGCCACAGGGATCGCGATGTGCATCGCGGCGCCTTTTGTCCTGGGATTGGCCTTGACCAAAGGACCCGCGACTTTGGCCGCGGCGCTGGGCGTTTTCGGCCTGATACCCCTGTATCTGTACGCCTCCTTGGTTTTGAAGGAGAAGATCACGCGTTATCACGCTGTCGCTCTTTTTTTGGTCCTGGCCGGTACGATGTATGTGGCCTTCAAGAGTCTGGGGCTCGAGCTGCCGGAGTCTCAGTTCCGCTCCGAACGTCTGCTCTCGATCTTGCTTTTGAGTCTCGGTTCCACCGGAGTGTGGAGCCTCTGGGCTTTGGGGCGCAAGTCGCCGTACGTGGGCTTCGCGTTAGGAACTCTGTCGGGAATGATTGGCGGGATCAATCTCCTCAATCTCAAGCTCGGAGCCGTGCAGAACGCCTGGTGGGCGGCTGGGGGGCTCTGGGTGGCCCTCTCCACGGCGAACTTTTTCATTCTCCAGTTGGCCTATGTCAAAAGTAGCGCCCTTCAGGTCGTTCCCAGCAACACAACCGTGGCCGTGCTGTTTCCTATGGTTGTGGCTCCTATCATCTTCGCCGAGCCCATTCCGGCCTGGCTTGTCGCGGGTACTCTGCCGTCGATCATGGCTATCGGGCTACTCGCGATGGGAGAGCGAAATGTTTAGGGATCAATGATCGAGGGAGGTGTCGGACCCCGGGTTATAAAAGGCCGACTTTCACAGATGAGATATGGCAGCGATAATTAACGGTACCCCTGACGAGGATGCTCAGACATGTCTCGATGCCGAGGCCGGAGTTCATGGCCTTGGCTTTTTGGCGGTGCTGTACGTCCCCGAGGGGGGACTAGAGGGTCGCTACCTCGAGACCGGGCGCGGTGGCGACGGAGCGCGTTACGTCCTGACCAAGATTCTTCCTAAGGGGAGAGTGGAGGTGCACTGGCAGGGCAGCGCCGATTTCGATGGATACGGTTTGTTGGACCGCATGGAGAGACTGGTCAAGCCGTGGGTCGCCGAACTGATCCACAACACGGTCTGCCAGAGTCTGACCGCGGCACATCTGCATCTCGAACTAGGTTTGTTGGCCCATCCTGAACTTTCGGAGTTTGTCACGGCTCGAGAACTGGTTTCCGAAGCGAACAGTTCCGTCCGTGGGCTGATGGACAAACTGGCGGGAGAGAGTGCGTGAATTCCGTTTATCTTATAGACGATCACGGCCTGGTTCGTAGCGGTTTGGCCAAGATCTTGGAGATCTCCGGTCGTCTGAAAGTGGTCGGAGAATCGGCCTCGGTGGAGCAGGCTTTAGAGGAGGTCGGTCGCTTACGCCCTCGCTTGATCAGCCTGGACCTTCAGATGCCGGGAATGTGCGGGGTTCCGGCGGTGGAAGCGTTGACCGAGATCAGTCCCGAAAGTCGAATCATGATCGTGTCGGCTCGGCTCGACCCGGGTGAGATTCGGGAGCTGGTGGCGGCCGGAGTGCAAGGTTACCTGCCCAAGGACGTGCTGGCCGAGGAGCTGCTGCGAGCTTGCGACACGATTCTGGAGGGAGAGGCTTATTTTAGCGCTAAAGCCGCCAGCGCCTTGGTCAGTGGGGTGCGCGACGGTCGCCCCGGCGGGGAAAAGGCGGGCTTGTCACAGCGCCAGATCGAGACGCTGCGTTTGATCGAGAAAGGTAAAACAACCAATGAGATCGCCGAAATCATGATGCTATCTCCCAAGACCATCGAGAAGTATAGGGGAGAGATTCTCCGCCGTCTGGACTGTCGCAATCAGATCGAAGCGCTGGAAAAGGCCCGCCAGCTCCATATCCTGTAGCTTTGGGCCGTTTCTGAATATCCCGCATCCTAGTTGTCGAGAGTTCGCAGTAGGCGCTCTAACAGGACCCCGGCGTGGCAGATTTCGTCGTTTCCCCGAGTGAGGTTTTCGAAGATCCTCTCCACCGCCTCGTCATCCTCGTCAGCCATGGCTTGATAGAGCAAATCCAGCCCTTCGTTGAATCGGGCCACGCCGGCCTCGACTAGCCTGGGAATTCGCTCCGTCAGCTCGGGCTCGGTACACAGTTCGGGATGCTCCGTGATAGCCTGTAGCGATGAGGGAAGAGCCTCCAGTAGGGTGACGAGTCGAGTTTCGATTTCGAGCACCGCTCGCTCCACGTCCTCGATCGTGGTGATCCCGTCGAGATAGTCGTCGAGCTCCGCGGCCAAGCGATCCAAGGCGTCGTTGCGGTAGGAGGGGAGAGGCCCCTCGAACTCCTCCGGTCCAACTCCTCGCGGTAGGATCGCTCCGCAGCGCTGACAGAGCTTGGTTCGGGGGGAGTTGGAGGCCGCGCAGCGGACACAGAGCATCGCCTTTACTCCCCGAAGAAGGCGGCTAAGCCCTCGACAAGCGCGGTCATCTGATGGAAATTCAGGGTCTCGACAGTGTCGGAGGGGAGATGATAGTTGGGGTTACGGAAGTTGGCGCTATCGGTCAACATCAGGCAAGGGTGCCCCTTTTCCCAGAAAGCCAGGTGATCCGACCTACCGAAGTCCGATAGCTCTCCAGCCTGAGGTCCTCGAAGGGCCTCGCTCGGGATGGGAACCCGTATAATCGGAAGGGGAAGAGCTTTCTCTAACTCTTGTGCTTGCTCGGTTTCGGGAGCGAGGTGAAGAAGTCCCAAGAAGTCTCCGCGGAACTCGCGCTTTTGAAGCTGGGCATGGATGTCTGGGAAGGCTTGGGGAAAGACTTCGGGGACTGACTGAGTGTGGGGGACGTCGGTCCAGTAACCCACACTTTCTAGTACCACGGTCAGGCTTTGCCGCTGCGTGAGGTGGGCCACGTAGTGGCGAGAGCCCAGAAGGCCGGCCTCCTCCAGGTCGGGGAAGAGAATCTCGACCTGGGGGCAGCGGGCGGCGACCTCCAAAGCCACCGCCACGGCGGAACCGTTGTCGTCGGCTCCGGGAGAGTCTTTCACCGTGTCGTAATGAGCCACCAGCAAGTATTGGGGATCTCCTTTGGCCCGGCCGATCAGATTCACGCCCTCCCCGTCGTCGGGAGTCTCGAAGGCCTGTTCGTCCAAGGTACGGTTCTGTCGATGTAGGACTTCTCGCAAATAGTTGCGGGCCAGGAGATGAGCGTCGAGGTGGAATTTGGGATTGCGGGGTTCGGCTAAGGCCCACAGGTGAGAGCGAAGGCGGTATTCCAAGGTATCGTTCACCGGGCCATCTCCCAGACCAGGGCGTCGATCACTTTGGCGTAGGTCTCCAGGCTTTCCGGCTCCAGACGCTCGTCATCGGCGTGCATCCCGCCTCCCGACGGACCCCAACAAAGCGCGGGAGTGCCCTTGGCGCTGTAGTAGCGAGCGTCGGAGGCGAAGTGCTCGGAGAAAAGCCCGGGACGTCTCCCCAGAACCTTCTCTCCGATGGAGCGGGCCGTCGCTAGCTTCGGGTTGTCCTCGGCGGTGAAAAGCGGCACGGCCAACTGCACGATTTCGAGCTCGCTGTCCGGCATGACGGCTTGAAACCACTCAATGAGCTGCTGTGGGTCGTCCTGGGGAACGTAGCGGCAGTCGACCTTGCACCAGGCGGTGTCGGGAACCCGGTTGTGGGCGTTCTCACCCACATCGATGCCGGTGACGGTGGCGGTGGTCTCCCAGACGGCCTCGACCGGAACGGGGAAGCGTCCGTAGATCTGGTGGAGACCGCGAGCTAGTCCCGAAAGTGGGTTGCGGCACAGCCAGGGTCGGGCCGAGTGGCCGGGATGGCCGGAGAGTTTGTAGCGCATCCAGAGAACGCCCTTGGCCTGGTTGCAGATATCGAGGTCGGTCGGTTCGCCGGCTAGGAAGAGATCGGTATCAAACCCTTCGTTGACCATTCTTTCCACCCCGCGGTGCCCTCCGATCTCCTCGTCGGAGACGAACTGAACCTGCAAATGAGGACGCTCCTCGGAGGGCAGGCCGGCAAGCTTTTTGAGCAGCTCGACAAAGACCGCGACGGCGCCTTTCATATCATACACGCCACGCCCCCAGAGCAGGCCGTCGTCGTGTTTTTCGGGGCTGAACTGATGGTCGTGCGCGGTGACCACATCGACGTGCCCGTTGAGGATCAAGGGGGCGGCTCGACCCGGACGGGTACTGACGATCAGGCTCTGGTAACCTTCGTACTCGAAGACCTCGCTATGAAAACTCTCCCAGTTCGGAATCAACGCTCGGATCACGTCGAGAACTTCGTGACACTTCTGGCGGTCGCGCGAAACGGAGGGGATACGGACAAGGGTCTCAGTGGTCTGGAGGAGGTCGCTCAAGGAGGTCGGGGTGAACATTGCTCGGGGCCGTTCGGTCGGAGAGCGTCCCGTTCCCCCGTCAAAAGACGCCGGGCGGGGAACCCGGCGTCCAAGATTGTGGGTCAGAGCTCGTCGTCGGCCAGGTAGTGCTCGAGATGATGAGCGCGATCTTCCGTGTGGGCGAGCGTTGCCTTCAACAGGTGCTCGCTTCCGAAATCTCCAGCTTTGTTGGCTTCGGAGATGCTGGCTCGTAAGGCCTGAGCGATTAGTTTCTCGGCCGCCATGGAGTTCTCCAAAGAGGCGCGGATGGAGTATTTCCCTTCCGGCTCATGTTCGATATAGGCTGCTTTCAACAAAGCCGCTGGACCGGAGCTGGGCAGACCGCCGAGAACCGTCATGCGTTCGGCCAGGGCGTCGAGGTCGGCGTGGATTTGATTGTAGGCCTGTTCTAGGTAGAGATGCAGATCTCTCCACTGCGGGCCTTCCACTATCCAGTGATGCTTCTGATATTGATGAAACAGGACGAACAGGCTTGCCTGATGTCGATCCAGCTGAGTCCCGATCTCCTTGGCGACCTTCTCGGCCAGCCCGATCGGGTTCTTTTCGAAGCTTCCGGCCTTGCGCTCCGGTTTTCCAAAAGAGTGTTTTTCCCGCAGCTCCTCAAGATGTTTTTCCAGTGTATCCATCATTGTTATTCTCCTAAGATCTCAAACTCATTGGCAGGTTTCCCTCGAGTTAGATTAAGGTGGGGAGATTCTTAGGGGGCCCTCCGAAAGGGTGCGACGCACCTGATGAGGGAGTGCATCCGAGGGTATGGTTAACGTTTTTGGAGCTTACATGCGGTCTAGCAGCTCTTTCTTCTTGGCCGAGAATTCATCTTCGGTCAGCAGGCCTTGCTCTTTGAGCTCGGCTAGCTTTTTGATCTGATCGGGGATAGAGGTCGTGGCCACGTCGCTCGAAGGTTCGGGCGGCGCGGACTGCGTAGCGCCTTCGGCTTTCGAGGCGGGAGCCGAGGTCGCCGGGCCGCTGGCCGTCGCTGTTTTGCGCGCTTCCATCAGCCCCCGGTCGCCGGACAGATAGTTGTCCAGAAGCGCCAACTGCCGGTCGCGCGCCTCCTCGCTCAACCCCTTGTCGTAGAGACTGTTGCGGAAGTTCACGATGCGCTGCACGTACTCTTGGTCGCCGAGCTCGTTGCGCTTCTTGGAAAGCTGGCTGTCGATGTAGGCGGGCACGCCGTCGCCTTCCGATTCGTAAAGCCGACCGGCGATGGAGTCGAGCGAGCCCGAGTAGCGCACCACCTGGCGAATACCGTCCACGGTGAAATCCAGGCGCGTTCCGCCCGACTCGACATCGGGAGAGAGCACCCCGATCTCGGGGATGGAGGCGATGAGATAGCGGGTGGCCAGCCGGTCGGTGTCCTCGCGCGCGGCCTTGGTGATGGGCAGATAGGTCTCCGGCCGGCCCGCGATGTGCACGGGCAGGCGCGATTTTTCCAGCTGGCGATCGTAGGCTTGCTGCATAGCTCGCAGATGGGTCCACAAACGTAACGGAAAAGCTCCGTACTCACGATAAAAGATGACCTGATAGCTGTTGGAGAGGGGAACCAGCCGCTCGTCGTGATGGCCGGCGATCCCGTCGATGTAAGTGTCGCACAGTTCGCGAAAACGCTGGGTGGAGGAGTTGCCGGAGCCGAGAGCCCCGACGAAACCGACCATGGTTTGCTCTTTGCTGGGGTGATCCTCGAATTTTCCGTCGCTACGGTCAAGCTCTAAGAAAGGCGCCGAGAGGCGGGCGATCTGCTGGAAGCTCTCGGTGGCCTGCTGCCCCTGCAGAAAGGCCTTGACCACGTCGGTGTCCTCCAGCTGTCCCAGCTGGGTCATCTCTCGAGTGGCCAGGTTCCACAGCTCGCGACGCAGGTTATCCAGAGCTACCCCACGCCGCTCCAGACCGAAGAGCCCCGTCTCTCCGCTGTGGGACTCCCCTTGCGAGGATTTGAGAAAGTCGGTCACTTCACTTTCCAAAAAGCGTCCGGTCAGCTCGCGCAGCTTCCCTTTGGTGATCGATTCGTAGGCAGTTTGTATGGGATCTTCATGATCGGTCTCGTGCCCGGTCAAGGAGCGGACCCATTTGCCGTTGATCGGAATGGAGGTCTTGGCCGCCTGGTCGGCCAGCGACTCGTACTCTTTCCCGAACTTGTCCAAGAAGAGATCAAAGCCCTGGACTTTGCTCTGCAGCTCACCCAGCTTGCTCAGCATCACGTCGAGCACGCTGGGCAGGCAGGCCGGTTGCAGCACCACGTCCTCGAAAGCCATCTCCCACAGGATCTTGGCGTCGCGGGCGTAGCGACCAGTGTAAGCCTCGCGAAAGGCGGTACCGCTCCAGAACGAGAAGCGCACCAAGGGGTCGGAAACGATCTGCTCCAACTCCCGCCGGTGGCGTTTCAAGGCGGCCTGGCCCTTTTTTAGCCGCCCCGACAGCTCTCCCGAGCGAGCCAAACAGCGGTCCTTGAGCTTTTCGAAGGTGTCGCGCAGACTATCCACCACAGCCTTGGCCGAGATCAACCGTTTGTCGGGCGAGCGCATCAGCTTGTCGATCAACTCGACTAAAAGCGGCAGCGCCTGGTCTTTGAGCCGCTGGGTGTTTCTAGCGATCCGCTCGGCCGCCGCGCCGGGCTTGCCGCCCTCTCCCTGAGCCATCTGCAAGGCCGACCCGATTTCGCGTTCCAGCTCGGCTAAGCGGCTGAGGACCGGGCGTCCGGTCAGCTCCTTGAGCTCGTCGAGGGTGGAGAAAAACTTGTCGGGAAGACTCTCTCGCTCGTCCTCGGCGGCCAGCAGACGACGCTTGAGCCCGGCTTCGTCCAGGCGCTGTTCCTTGAGGAAGTCGCGCAGATAGCCCGGGTCCAAGGTGAAGTTGGCCGTGGAGTCCTTGTATTTGCCGAAGCGCAGCTCCGAGATGGTGTCAGCCAAAAAGCGCGCGCCACAGGCGGTGGAGAAGTTGCGTAGCGGGATCTCGATGGAGGAGAGTCCGAAGGTGAAGAAGTTCTGATTGCAGCCACGCTCGTCGGTGGCGGCCAGGTGCTTTCGGATGTTGTCGCGGTTACTCCCGATCTTCTGGGTGAACTCCGAAGTCGCTTCCAACACGATCCGCCGCCCGATCATCGAGACCAGCGAGCGGGGGCCGTCGAGCGTGCTGCGGCCGCTCTGGGTGGAGACCAGAAAGGTGAAGTCGAAAGGAGGCTCGTGAGTCTCGAAGCGCCGTCCGTCGGGGTACTCCACCGAGTAGGTGGTGGAGTTGTCGGAGAAATGATTGAGCTCGCGCAGCGCCGCGTAGGCGCTGGCTCGGGTGTCCACCCCGGAGCGGGTTCGTCCGGCCAGCGGCACGGCGAAGATGCCGGTGGAGATGGGGCGCTGACCGGCCGTCATTACCTTCACCGTGTCTTCGCGGAGCAGATACCCCAGGTCCAGAAACATCCCCGAGCCGGTTCCGCCGATCAAAGAGCCCACGGTGAAGATGCGCAGAGGTCGCTCTTTGATTTCGACATCGGCCATGTCGACCGACTTGAGATACTCCAAGGTCGAACGACGAGCATCGGCCGAGGTGATGTAGGTGAGCGCGTCGTTGACGGCGGGAAGCACCTTGTCGATGTTCGCCAAAAGCGCGAGTCGCCCAATCTGACGAATCTGGCCGGCTCCCGCCACCACGCTGGGATGGATCAGGGCTTCCTTGTCCAGCCACTTGGCCAGGGCCTGATGGTGGGTGGTCAGGTTGGTCCGGATATCGGCCATCTTGGTCTCGGAAACCGTCAGGTGCAGGTGCTCTGAAGCCGAGAAAGCCAGAGCTTCCGACAGTGGGTCTTTGGCCACCGACTCCTCATCGAGGGCGTCGTCGGTATCGAGGGCCAGAAAGGCGATGGTCTTGAGATCCTTGTAAGAGCCGAAACGCGCGACCAGTCGTTGGCGAACGTCGAGCAGAGCGGACTTGCCGGTTCCACCGATGCCGATGACCAGGGTCGGGTAGAATGCGCTCATCCCTCAATCCTCCGTTTGGGAGTCCAAAAGATCATCCCTAACCAGATCAAGGCAAAAAGACTCCAGGCCAGCCAGATCCAGTAGTTCTTGGTCAAGGCGAAAAAGATCCAGTGCCAGAGCCACCAATGAAAGACCACCACGGCGACGAAAAGGGAGATGAGGTAAGCTAGCCTCATCGAGGTGGTGGCTTGCATCTTCATCACCCGATAGCAGAAGGGGAAGAAAACAAGTTGGGTCCCGAGGATCAAGATGGCGACTAGGGCGATGACCAGCCACCACAGCGAACTGTCATAGTGAATGAGAACGCCTTTGATCGCATTCCAGTCCATCTTCCAGCCCATCATAGGATCCAGAACGTGATGGGTGGCGGAACTCGCCGCGCCGCCATCGGACAAGGGAGTGGGGGTCTCTGTGGGCACCAGTCATATCTCCTTTCCGTTGGCTTCGAACGGGCTGGTGGCTTTCGACCCTTCTTTGTCTCCTATCCTCTATCAAAAAAGAAAAGAGTTAGGCTCTCCAGTCGCCCCCGCCATCATCGCCCGAGGTCGCCGAGCCGCCGCCGAAGTGGCCCGAGTCTTGCACACTTTGAGTCGGCGCATCGTCTTTGACGACGGTGAAGACCAGCTTACTTCCGCGCGGCGAGGTCCAGGTGATAGTGGCCGAGGTGAGCAGGGTCTCGCCCGAGTCGAGAACGGTTTGGCCCTCGTCGGTCTCCACTTCCACCGTGCCGTCCTTTAAGGACGACGCGGGCGCGACGCGGGCTTTGCCAAATCCGGAACTGGTCACCGTCGCGATCGATTCCGACAGGGCGTTGTCAGCGTAGACAAGTTCGCCTTCCACTCGGGAGATGCCGCCGATTCTCAAAACCTTCCCCTTGGGCAGATGATGGGACTCTTCGGAATGCGGTCCGATCACTCGCACGCGGGCCGGTTTCGTACTCATCAAAAAGATGGCGCCGCCGACGGCGGCTAGAAGCGCCAGTAGAATGAAGGGAGCGATGGAGCCGCCTTCACCCTCGGGAGCCGGAGTAGGGAGTGACGAGGGGGAATCCGGCTGGGGTGTGCCCGCGGCCGGCGGTCCGTCAGAGGTGGGTTTGGGCCCAGGCGTCTTGGCCGCACCTTGTCCCACCGTGATCGGTCGCTCCGCGGTGCGGACCTTTCCGTCGGGTAGCACCGCTTGGGCGAAGAGAAGATGGCTGCCGGGCTCGAGAGTCTGCAGGCTCCAGGTGGCTCTCCCGTCCTCGAAGCTCGACTTACCGATGAGCTTGCCGTTGACGGTCAAGCTGGCCTCTTTCGGTTGAACAGGACCGAGGAACTGAACCGAGACGTCGGCCGGAAAGTCCTCGAGTCGGGAAGTGGAGGGCTCGATGAATTCCAACACCTGAGACCCCATTCGGCGAGCGGCCCAAGCCAAGCGAGGGCTCTCGAGATCGGTTTCGCCGTCGGGACCGGCCAGCGGAGTAGAATCGGGGAAGCTGTTGCTGTAGAGCGTCATCCACAAGGGAGAGACCCCTTGAGAGAGTAGAGGGATGGTCTCGGACGAGGTTGCCGCTGTCTTTTCCAGCGCTTCTAGCTTCTTACGCTCATCGACCCCCATTTCGAGTTCCGAGTTGTTGTCGGAGAACAGAAGCACTAGAACGTTCTTTTGACCGCCGAACTCTTTGGTTTTCTCCAGCGCGAACAGTTTGGCTCGGCCAAAGACCGTACCGAATTCAGAGCTACGAGGTAGGCTCAGGATCCCCTCATTGAGGGTCGCCAGTACCTTGTCCGGACCATCGGTCGGAATCGTTTTGGGAGAGGCGGTGGCGGGTAGGACCGCCGGCTTGTTGGCGAAACCGAAAACGTAGACCTGATCGCCGGGAGCACCGTAGCGCGAAAGGATCAACTGGGTCACTCGCTTGGCCCGGTCGAACTCCACCGACATACTCTTGGTGGTGTCGAAGCCCACGATGAAAAGGACCGGTCGGTTCGAGAAATGATCCACCGAGGTCAGACGGTCCAGAACTTTGGTGTAAGCCTCGCTGTCGTCGGCCATCACAGGGGTGATCAGGAAAAGACAAAGCCAAACGATGATGTGCCAGATTCGTTTCATAGACAAAAGCAGAACAGTTGCCCTTCCTTAGTCGTGCCGAACAGACGGCCGTTGGCGTACGAAAGCTCGCCCCAAGGGGTCGAGTTCAAGCGGGGCAGCATGGCTTCCTCGTCGGCGCACAGATAGCGTCCATCGCTGCCGTAGTAGACCTTGGAGCCCAGGCGTAGGGCTCCGGTGGTAGGCGTGCCGGGCATCTCGCACAGAAAGGAGAATCGCTCACCTGTCGTGCTGCAGGTTCGAATGGTGTGATCCGAGAGTAGCAGGATCAGTCTTTCGGCCTCTTGGTCGTAGACTGGCCGGGCGACCACCGTGGCGGGTAGCTCTCGCGCCTGGAGCTGCCCCTCTTCGTCGAGAAAGGCCAGCTGATTTCGCCAGAAGAGAACGAATCGGTCCGTTTTGAGCACCCACTCGGGCGTCTCGCTCCAGTCCGGAAGCGGCACGCGAACCGTTTTCTCGCCATGGCGATAAAGGCGGAGTTGGCCGTCAGCACCCAGATAGAGGGCCTGGGTTTGCCCGTCGCTGACAGGCTCCAAGATCGGGTTGCACCCCTGGTCACAGACCTGCCGGGCCGAGCGGGTGGCAAGATCAACCTCCCATAGCCCCTCGGGAGACAGGATCAGCAGGGATTCAGCCAGAGAGAGCGCGCGGAGAGGTCCCCTGGTTTGGGAGATGTCCACGCGTGAACCGAGTGACGGATTGGAGGTCAGCTCCAGAACCCATAACGAGCTACTGCCCAAGATGATGGGCAGACCATGATGCAAGAGCGGTCTTCCGCTGGCCGCTTCCCCCAGATCCAGCCGAACCAAGCAGACGCTCTCTTCGCGAAACTCGTCTCCCTCCTTGGGGCGCGGCGCTCCCCGTTCGGCCCACAGTTCCAGGATACCAGACTCTTGAACTGAGATGACAAGGCCGGAGTGGTGCAGTGAAGGAAAGCGGCGCTCTTTCACACCGCCGGCGAGCCACCCGGGGACGAGGGCCGATTCGGTTTGACCGGGAAAAGGGACCGCTTGATGCCCACGCCCGGGATCCCAGGTATCGCCGCCAAAGCGAGAAGTCCAGAATGTCCCTTTGTTGGGGCAGTATCCGTTCAGGCAGGAGGTTCGGTCCAGGTGATAGACACGGGAACAGTCCTGGCAGGCCCACAGATGACAGCCACAGGAAGGGCAGGAGGTGAAGTCATCCGCTGGTGTGGCCAGCTCCGCGGAACATCCGGGACAGGGCTGGCGAAGCGCCGTCCCGCAGCGAACACAAAAGTTAGCGCTCGAATCGATCCGCTCGTGCTGGCAATGGGGGCAACATAAAGCCGAAAGGCTCGTGGACATACCTTGAGGTTTCCAAGCGAGCCTTCCGGACCCTTTCTAGGAGCTTTGAGAAATGGTCTAGAAAAGCCACCAAAGACTTTTTTTGGCGTCTCCGACTTTCTCGACGCCGTCAACCACGGCTTCTCAAGGCTCTCAAGTTTCCATCTTCTCAGTACCGAGCCAAGCTGGGGCTTTAAAAGGATCCCCTCGGGATCTTATGTGGATCCTGGAGGCGCTCTTACTCTGCTTCTATGAACATCTCACCCGCTATCAGACCAGGCGAGCTCCTGGCTAAGATCGACCCCTCACGACCCAGACTCGCGGCCCTCGAGACGGCCGACCAACTTGGAGATACCGACTGGTATCGCCTGAAGCTCTCCGCCGAGCAGAGTGTGGAAGCGGCCCTGGACTCCTTTTCGGATCTGGACGGTATCTCCCATGTGGTCCCGAATCACCAGTTGAGCTTGGATTCCACCTACGACTCCAGGCAGTGGGGACTTGAGCGCGTGGGCGCTCCCCAAGCTTGGGCCCGCGCTCAGGGAGAAGGCGTGGTGGTCGCGGTTTTAGATACCGGTGTGGATGTCGACCATCCCGATCTCAAGCCTAATCTCTGGACAAACCCCCTCGAGGTCCCTGGAGACGGGCTAGACAACGACGGCAACGGATATGTCGACGACATCCACGGGGGCAACACCATCGAGCGCAACGGGAACGTCGCCGATGGTGGGGAGCACGGAACTCACGTGGCCGGTATCGTGGCGGCTCGCGGTGACGACGACTCCGGTGTGACAGGGGTCGCCCCTAAAGCGACCATCCTACCGGTTAAGATCTTCGATAATAACGGTAATACCGATGTCGCCTCGGTCATCGAGGCGTTTCACTACGCCGATTCCAATGGGGCCAAGATCATCAACTGCTCCTGGGGCGGAGCTCCCTACAATCAAGCGCTTTTCGAGGCGATGAGGGACACCGAGGCCTTGATCGTCTGCTCTTCGGGGAATCGCGGCGGTAACAACGACAGGGATCCTCACTATCCCAGCGGTTTTGACCTTCCCAACGTCATGGCGGTCGCCGCGAGCACCCCTGAGGACCAGCTTTCCTTCATCAGTAACTACGGAGCGACCACGGTCGACATCGCTGCTCCGGGGGTCCAGGTCTTGTCCACCGTTCCGGGCGGAAAACATAAGGGGAAAACCGGAACCTCGATGGCGGCTCCCCACGTTTCCGGCGGCGCGGCTCTACTTTTGCAACAACAACCGGAGCTTAGCGCCGAAGAGCTCAAGAGCCGACTGATGGCATCGGCCGCGCCTCGGGCCTCCTTGGATGGTAAGGTCGCCAGTGGACTTCTCGACCTCGCGACGAGTCATCCTCAAGCCGGCCACGGTCCGGCGCTTTTGGAAGAGTTCTACAACGACTTTCAGAAGAGCTTCGCCGAATATCGAGCGCTTGACAACTCTAAGGCGGATCTCGATCCTCGGCCGGGTTACCTAAACCTGCCTGACGAGCGCGTGATCCTGGGACCTGGACGGATGTCCTTTCACACCCATGAGGGCAAAAATGAGAACATCGTCTTCTTGGAAGCCGAGCGGAGGGGCGATTGGATCTCCATGCGGCAAGCCGGCTATGAAAAGTACGCCGGTCGCTACTACGAGTATCCTCTTAAGGTGGAAGGCCCGCCGAACAAGCCTTTTTCCGCACCCTACGCCGAGATCTCAACCGAGCTTCGCTTCAGAGCGGCCAACTCCACCTTCGGGAGAATGTTCATCGGCTGAGGCTTCACTCGTCCTCGCTGCTCTCCACCAGGCAGAAGGAGTGTTCTGAGGACCAGTGATAGCCTCCTTTGCGGGCGTAGCCGCCCTCGCGATTGAGAATGTAGATCGGTGTTTCCTTGTGCGGTTCGAGCATTTGGCGAAGGGCTCCGACGTTCTTGCGAACCTGGGGGCCGCTCGACTCGGCCTCGTAGGTCTGCTCCCAGACCTCCTCGTACAGCTCTTCTTGACTCAAGGGGCGCCCGCCGGACTTCAAAAGCGTGAGCAGAAGACGAGTTAGAACCTTGCGCCGAAGCAGACCCGTCTCTCCTTTCTCGCGGACCCAGGCTCGACGCCGGGGGAGATCGATGAAGAGATCGAAATAGGCTCCACGATGCCGCAATCCCTCGACCTCCTGGGGGCCAGCCAGATGTCGCCCTTCATGGGTATGGATGACGTAGGGTAAACGATCGTGACCCTCCAGGGATTCCAGTCGCTCCTCCAGCTCTTGGTGAAAAGGAACGGCGCCCGAGCGGGTGGCGAGCTCTAGAGCTGTTTGGAATTGCGCGCGGGCTAGTTCTCTTTCGCCTTTTTGCAAGTACAGGTCACCCAGCCCCAGGTGCAGTTGGGCCAGGAAGACCCGGCCGCGGTGCTGACTGCCCAGATTGACCCCGTTTTCGGCAAAGACCACGGCCTGCTCTGTCTGGCCTTGCCGAGCCAGGAGCATGCCGTGGCCCAGGGAGGACACCGCCTGGGACAAAGGGTCGGGATAGGCCAGGCTTTTTCTCCAGTGGTCTGTGATGACCGACTGAGCCTCTTCCACCCGACCCAGCTTCAAGAGCGAAAAGCCCTCGATGAAGGCGGCTAAAAAGCCGAGCCGCGTCTCCCTGGCAAGCTCGGAACTTGCCAGGGCCTGTCGAGCGCACTGAAGGCTCGATTCCCATTCCCCATGATGCCGGTGAGCCAGAGACTTGGCGTAGTGCGCGTAGCATGCTCCCTTAGGGTCCTCGATCTCCCGGCAGATCTCGAGAGCCGCCTCGGCCGAGGTGAGAGTCTGCTCTCGCTGGCCTTGGCGCGCCGAGGCCAGAGCCAGGGCGTTGAGGGCCTTGACCCGTCCGGGACGCCGCCCGCGTTGGCCTTCCAGGATAGCCAGACTCGCTCGGGCGATGGAAGAGGCCTGGGAAAGCTCTCCATGCTCTAAAAGCAGATGGCAGCGAGAATTCATCGCGCGGATCTTCTGCTGGTCGTCGCCCTTTTGCTCGGCTTCCATGAAAAGCTTGAGGGCCGCCTGGGTCTGCCCGACCATGGCGAGAACTTCCCCGCGCAAGATCCTGAGGGCCGAGGCGTCCGGCTCTTCCTGGGTGTCCAGCCTTTGAGCCATCTCCAGCAAGTAGTCGTACTGGGCCGTTTGATAGAGAGTGGGAGCGACTTGCCACAAGACCTCGCGGGCGCGCTCGAACTGCCCGGAAGCTTCGAGGTGATGGAGAAGCTCGCGGGCCGTGGATGGGTCGAGAGGTAGGGTTTCGAAATAGCCGGCTGCCTTTTGATGCAGTTGAGCGAGCTCTTGTTCCGAAAGATGTTGCTGCATGGCTTCGCCAAAGAGGTCATGGGCGCTCCACCCGCCGTCGGGACCTGGTTCGAGCAGCAAGCGATCAGAAAGCGCCATGAGAACCGACTCGGGGACTTCGAGGGCCGTGGGCGGCACGGGTCGCCGAAAAAGAGACAGCCGGCGTAGGGCATCGGACTCGGAAGGCGAGAGAGCCTCTTCGAGTTTGGCGATCAATTCCGAGTCCTGGCGGTGAGCCACTCGGGCGAGATCGCCCAAGCTGGCCTCCGGATGTCTCAAGAGAAAGCTGACCAGAAGCTTGAGCCGCAGGGGGAATCCACGACTGGCCTTGAGGAGCGCGTCTAGGCGTTGGGGGTGAAGCCAACCCTCGAGCCCGTGATGCTCCAGGAGCCGAGTCGCCAGTCGGCTCGTCTGCGACAGGTCCAGACCGCCCAGTCGCAACAGCACGCTGTCGGCCAAGGATAAGGCCGGAAGCTCCACCGCTCGCCGGCTGGTCAAGACAAGGCAGCCCCGCCGTAAGACCTCGATGCTGGCGAGAACCCAGGCTGTGCCGCCGGCCAGGTGGTGAAAGTCGTCGACCACGACGGTGGCCTCTCGACGGGAGAATTCTCGAGCCCACACGACCACGCGCTCTTCCAAGGGGAGCTCGGGAGGATTCTCCGGAGTGGGCTGCCCGGTGCACGACGCCCAATGCCGGTCGAGCTGGGAGAGGACCGTTTCCGCGGACCATCCGGGCCGGGCGCGCAACCACACGCCGGGGAGCCCTCGCTCCCTTCGCGCACCGGCAACCTCGGTGGCCAGCGCCGATTTTCCAGACCCCGCAGCCCCCTCGATGATGAGCAGGTTACTGTGCTCGAGCGCTTTATTCACCCGAGCCAGCTCTTCGTCTCGGCCGGTGAAGTGGCTGTGTCGCGCGGGTAGGTCCAGCATGCTCTACACCCTTCGCGTGAGTTCGGCGTTATCCCACTTGTGGTTCGATAGCTGGAGAGCTGGAGTGTTTCCAACAGATCCGAGCCCGCTCAATCCAAGGAGTGCCATCACGATAGTCCGGACTAGAGGGACCAGAGAGCCAGTCTCAGCTACCAGCGAAGCTGCGTAGTGGCGCGATTTCCGATTCCGGAGTTTGAAGGTCAATGGGCAAATACTCTGGATGTGGGTATAATCTCGCGGGGCTGGTGACAGTGGTCACTGACCTGAGGAAGAGCGTGGAGGTAAATTCGTTTCTATGAACATTCACGTCGCGAACTTCTATACGCCGATCACTTTGATTTCGAGGACTGAGGGGCTCGCTGGAGGATTATTCTCCGGCGAAACGGCCATAGATACGCTTGATCGAGGCCCATCGGGCCTGGAACGAAAGACCATCCTGGCTCGCCAGTTGCAACACGCCGACGAGCGATGGGAGCTCTGGCAGCCTCCCGCTTCGGGGATTTCTGACGGAGATCTCATGGCCAAACGAAATCCACTAGGCCCAAAAGAGGCCGTGGAACAAACCATGAAAGAGTACGCTGGCACGATCCAGGACGTTTCGAAGACGACGGGAGTTCCCCGAGCCGTGATCACCGCCTTGCTCGCCCGCGAACGCATGAATGATGAAGGACAGTGGGGTGGACGAGCTTTGAACAGAGTCGCTGACGCGCTTGAGGTCAGCACTTCTCTGGGGCCAGCCGGGGTCAGCTACGACGCGATGAGTTTACTTTTTGAAAAAAAGCCCGAACTTTTTTCTTCCAACCGTGATGAGATGAACGCATGCTACCAAAGCATGGGACGTCTCGACGAGGCCTCTATTCGATGGGGTACGGAGTATCTCAAGTTGATCCACGACGACCTGCTCAAGAACGACAAGCTCACGGGTGATCTTCGCTGGGATAAGGCCATAGGTCTCTACAACGAAGGGCTTCACAAGGTGAACGACTATACCTTTGGGCCGTACTCCAAGGACGCCCAGAGAGCCATCAACCATGCGCGTGAGGAGTGGAAAAAGCTAGATGCGCGTTAGGCTCCTCTTCGGGCTAGCTCTGTTCTGTGGACTTGTCTTAGGAACTCCCTACTGGTCGTGGGTCGAGAGCCGTAGAGAGACCCGGCCGCCTTTCGAGATCGCCAATGTACAAATTCTTGAAGGAGCGAGCTCTTGGCGGGTGCCCCGAGTCGGACTGACCGTCAAGACCAAGAGGCGACAAGGCAATGGTCCTCCCGGTTGGATCGTCGAGGTGTTCGACGCCGGTGGTCGGTCGTTGGAGTATTTCTATCTTCTTGACGGCGTCACCAAGTGGGGGAGTCCTGCTCTTTGGCTTGCTCAAGTGGACGGCCGCCCTGCTCTGGTCAGTTGGCAGCCCGACCTCCCGGTGATCGAAGTGTTCCCAAGTCCAGAGAAGATTCCCCGGCAGGTGACGTTGTGGTTGCTGGGAGAGCATGTCGTCAGACGGAGCGGTCCTTATCCCCGTGGGATCGTGAATTAGCCCGCGGACGCGGATATCGCACAGGAAAGGTGAGAAGCTCCGAGCCGTGGCGGTATTCGGCGTGGATGGAGAGGGAGCCGTATTCGTCGACCTCCGAGCAGAGGCTGATCTCGCGTGAGGGCCCTTGATCGACCCGCACGGGAAGATCGCCCAGGATCTCCTCGCGGGCTCCCGGCCCGAGCTCTCCGGTGCTGACGTCGGAGAGGCGCCGAACGACCTGGAACTTGACCAGAAACGGGGGAGGTGTCGGGGCCAGAAAGACCCGAGTCTTCTGTTTGGTCGGATAGATGGCGCCGGAGCCGACTAAGACTTGATCGGGCAGACCCGGAACGCGCAACAGATAGTCCACCGTCAGTACGCGGCGGATGCGGGTACTGGCCGAAGCCACCGCTCCGCGTGAGATCGAGGTCAGGCGACCGCTCTCGGTGACGATCCGATCGGCTCCGAACATTCGGGTCAAAAGTGCTTTGATAGGGGGTAAAAAGGAGCTCCCGCCGACCAGATAAACCCGGTCCACGTCGTCTTCCTCAAGGTTTGCTCCCTTCAATACCCGCGCGCAGAGCGCTTCCAGCCGCTCGAAGAAGGTCCGTAAAGCCTTCACCAGAGTCGGCCGCTCCAGGATCAACGGCTCCCCGGGATCCAGTGCTTGTGGACAGTTGACGACGAAGCTCGCCTGAGCCGAGGACCACTGGGCCGACAGCTCTTCCTTGGTCTGCCGGATGGCCTCCAAGAGATGTTGAGAGCGAAGCTTGCGCGTTCCCGGAAAATCGGGCGGCGGGTTCAAGGGTCCCGTCATCCCTTGCTGCTGCTGCCAGAGCGCGCGGCGCAGAGTCTCCTTCGACCCACCGCCAAGATTTAGGACCAGCCGGTCGTAGAGCGCCACGTCGAACAGGTTGCCCCCGATGCTCTCTCCCGCCTCGCCTAATATCTCGAACTTTCGAAAAAAGAAACCTTCGTCGGGGTCTTTGGCCAGGCGCACCTTTAGAAGCGACACGTCGGTGGTGCCGGCCCCACAGTCGAAAACCAGAATCCGCTTCCCCTCCACCATCTCGGCGTCCTCGGAAGCGTAGAGAAAGGAGACCGCGGTCGGCTCCACCAGGATGCTCACCTCGGCGAAGCCCAGGCGTTCTAAAATTCGTTTCATCACCCGCTCGGTCTCGGCCCGGGCGTCGGGAGAGGTGCCGGCCGGAATGGTCAGGACCAGCCGGATGTCCTCCGGATTGACCCCTCTGCCCACGTACTTTTCAAAGTCGGCGCTGTCGCGAGTCTTGCGGAAGAGGCGTCGTAGGAAACCGGCGATCAGAGCGTGTAGGTCGTGACGGGTGCGCTCTCCGGTGGTGGGGTCCATCACCTCGACCCAGCTGTGGTCCCCCCCCATCAGCGACTTCAGATTGCGCAGATAGTTGGGCTCCCCCCGAAACTCCGATGCTTCCTCGCCGATGATCATGCGGCCGTCGGAGTAGAGGTAGAGATGCGAGGGGAAGAGGTCCTTGCCGTCCAGGCGGACCTGTTGGATCTGCCCGTCGCCCAGCAACGCCACCTTAGAGCTGGAGGTTCCGAAGTCGACACCGATCACCGGTAGCTCCAGTCTTGGCACCTGCAACTCGAACTCCACTCTGAAGGTGAAGGTCTGGGACTCCTCTTCCGATGTGACGGTAAACTCGACCTGATGGGACTGCCCCGGTTCGAGGTCGAGAAGATGAAGCTCGGCCTCCAGTCCGACCGTCTCGCCCGCCGCGAGAGCTAGGTGAGAACGTCCCAACCGAAGATGACGACTTTGCGAGGCCAATACCAGGTGCAATTCGGCGTCACCGCCGTTACCCAGCCGAAAAAGTTGCGGGATGGGCAACAAGGCGACTTGAGACAAGCGGCCTAGATCGCGTTCCGTCCGGTCGGCGACCAAGTAGGCTGGCGACTTTTTGCTCACCTCCACGGCCACTCGCGAGGTCTCCCAGCACCAACGGTCCCACAGCCTGTCGGTACCCTCGCGCGAGCCCTGGCGGGTGGTATGGTGAAGGCGTAGGTGAGCCAGGTGAGAGCTCCCCTCGGGCAAGCGAGCTCCGTAGGCCAGAACTCGCTGAAGGGATTCTCGACCGCAAGGGAGCTTGTCTTCCGTCTGTGGCAGCCGCAACCAGGCGATCTCGCGCGAGTCGGCTTCTTGCTCCCAGCGGATCTCCACCTCTCCCCGGCCTTCGGGTTTGAGCTTGATGGCGTCCTCCGCCACCTCGTCGGGAAAAACCCCGATCGTAAAACGTCCTGCCGGCTCGAGACCGAGGGCCAGGGTCCGCTGGGGAGAACCGCAGGAGCCGCAGTAAAGATCCTCGGGTTGAGTCGTTCCCGAGCAGACAAGGCACGCCATCACCGGAAGGTTCCGAATAGACGGGGTAGGACCTTTCGGTCTTTCGGGCAAATCTTGCCGAGCAAAATTCTTCTCTAAGGGGGCTAACCTTCCATGTCACTTCCTCAAAGCGCCGACCGCGTCATCGCCGATCTCAAAGAGCTGGCCGAGCTCACCTCCACCAACGGAGGGGCTCAACGAGTGGCTTGGGGTCCAGTTTGGCGAACCGCGCGAGAGTGGTTCACCAAAAAGGTGGGCGAGCTGGGTCTAACCTTTGAAAAGGACAGCGCCGGCAATGGATGGGTCACCCTACCTGGTAAGTCGGAGGAGACCGTCATCATCGGCAGCCATCTCGACAGCGTTCCCAATGGAGGATGGCTCGACGGCTGCTTGGGTGTGTTAGTTGGCCTGGAAGCCTTGCGTCGCGCGAAAGCTACCGGCGAACAGCTGCCGGTGACGCTCAAAGTCGTCGACTGGGCCGATGAAGAGGGGGCTCGCTTTGGGCGCAGCCTGCTGGGCTCCTCGGCCGCGGGCGGCACCTTGAACATCGAAGAGGTCCGCGATCTCAAAGACGCCGACGGGCTGCGCTGGGAAGACGCATTGAGGGAAAACGGCGTGGAGCTCAATTCCATCATGAAGGCTCACGACGAGCTGAAGGCCATTCCGGCCAAAGCCTATCTGGAGCTTCACATCGAGCAAGGGCCGGTTCTGGAGGCTCGAGGGTCCTCCACCGGTGTGGTCATTGGGACTTTCGGGGTGGAACGGCATCGTATGATCTTTCGAGGACAGGCCGCTCACTCGGGCTCCACTCCGATCCCCCATCGTCGGGACTCTTTCCTGGCCTCCGCTTCCACAGCGCTTGAGGTTCGCGAAATCGGACTTCGCCACTCCACGCCTGAGGTCAACGCGGTTTGCACCATCGGGCAGGTCGAGGTTCACCCTTGCATCGTGACCGCCGTGCCGGGCGAGACCATCATCTCCATCGACCAGCGCTCTCTCTATGCCGACACTCTGGCCGCCATGTACAAAGAGGCGCGCGAGGCTTCCGAGAAGTTCGCCAAGGAGAACAACTGCACGGTGGAGTGGCAAAAGCTCTGGCAGATCGAGCCCCGTCCCTTCGACGAGGACCTGATGAATCTCGCCGCCGAGGCGGTACAGGAGATCACCGGCGAGGCGCCGCGTCTCCCCTCGGGCCCTCTGCACGACGCGGCCGAGATGGTTCCCCACATGCCCACCGTGATGATGTTCGCTTACTCTTCCAACGGTCTATCCCATTGCCCCGAGGAGGACACTCCTATCCCCCATCTTCAGAAGACCCTTCAGGCCTTTTTGCTCTTGGTGGAAAAGACCGTCCATCACGTCGCCGCGGCGAAAGTTTAGCCCCTCACGTTTAGACTCATTCATCTCCAGGGAAAACACCGGTTTCGCTGCTTGGTTATAAGAGCACGCGAGCAAGTTTTCGAAATGAGATCTCCCGATGACGCCGAATAAGTCACTTTGTGACGTGGTTGCCGCAGGGAGTGGGCGTTGCCGGGTGAGCGCCCGAGGAGGGTCCTCTGATGGACGAGGATGAGGAGCTTTGGCTCTACTTTGGGGAGGCTTTTGAGATCTGTCTGGAGGAGCCGGCTTTCCGCGCTTCTTTTGTTCATTTCTTGATTACGGAACGGCGATTTGAGCAGGCTGTCGAAATGGCCACCCCGCTCGTCGGAACGGGAGAGGATGCCTGGTATCTTTTCGCTCGCTCCTGGCAGTGCGTGGCTTTGGGCGACTTCGACACGGCCTTGCGCCTTCACGCAGAGGCATGCGAGTTGGCCTCAGTCATGAACTGGTTTGACTTTCAGGCATCGTTCTTGTTCGACGATGAGGGGCGTCCCTTGCCCATTTTCCCTTTCGTCAGTCCGTTCGACTTCCCGGACGGTCACGAGCCGTTCTTGTTCGAGGGGAGTGTGGTGGCAGAGCTTGCCGACCTCTTGCGGGAAGGCGACTGGCCCCAGGTCCTGTTGCATCATCGCCAGTTCCGCCAGCAGAGCATGGAGCTTTTCCACGACCTGGCTTTCTGGGTTGAGCAGATCCTGCACCTGGACTTTCACAACGCTCGCACCGCGCTGAAGGGGATGAGCCTTTTCACCGTGGAGAAAGATGACGCGCTGCGTTACCTGACGGTACTTTTCTCTTGCGACGAGAATCTGGAAGCGGCACAGGAGGTTCTCTGGCGTCTCAATCAAGATTGGGGATTTCAGCGTCCTCTAGCTGAGGTAATCACTTATCTCGACTATCTCCTAGGTCAGGATGACGCCGCTTTGGATATGGCCGATCGGTGCCTTATCCGATACAAGGATTCCGTCATTTGTGGCAACATCAAGGCTCTTATTTTGAGCGAGCGAGGCCTCTGGCACCTGGCCGACAAACAGTGGAGAAAGACCATGCACGCCGCCCCGGACCGAGCCGCGACCTATCTGGTTCTGGGCTGGCAATCTCTGGCCCTGGGAAGAGACGAGATTGCAACGCGCTACTTCCTTGAGGCGGCCCACATCGGAGACAACCCGCATGCGGCGACGAAAAGCCTGGATCTTGTCTCGCGCGGAATGCAGATGGACAACGAGGACCTCTGGTCGAACTAGGGCACCGCGGGCTTTTTCTTGGAGACGTTATGCAGGGCGGCGACCAGATCGCTTTTAGCCACGGTACCGAGAAATCGGAAGGTCTCGGGTTCCACCACCGGCAAGAGTTCACTGGTGGTTTCCGCGGCCACTTTGACCGCCTCCTGAATGGTCATATTCGAAAGTAGGTACCGGCCACCCTCGAGAATCAAGTCCTGAGCCAGCGCTTCGTCGGGCGCGGTGTTAAGGGCTTTACGTACGATGATTCCGAGCCATCGTCCCTCGCCGTCCACCACGTGAATGTGATTGAAGGGTGTGTCCATTAGCTTCTTCTTGACCCTCGCCAGGTCGGCGTCGTGCGGTATTTTCTCCGCGACTTCAGGGGTGAGCAGAGCCAAAAGGGCAAGGTCCGGCGGCAAAGCTCGCGGAGTTCGTTTGAGGGAATCCGCGTACATGGAAACTCCGTAGGGAAGGGCCAGGTAATTGGCGGTGATGGAGGCCAACATCAACGGAAGTACGATCTCGTACTGCCGGGTCATCTCGAAGAGCATTAGGATCGCCATCAGTGGGGCCCGAGTCGTGGCTGAAAGGAACGCTCCCATCCCGACGACGACGAAGGCGACCTCCGAGGTGACCAACTCGGGGGCCCATAGGTGGAGCTGAGTTCCGACCAAAGAACCTAGGGTCGCTCCTACGAAAAGGGTTGGGGTGAAGACGCCGCCGACCGCGCCCGAGCCGACGGTGAGAGACGTTGCGGCGACTTTGAGCAGCAACACGACCATCAAGGCTTGCACAGTCCAGTGGTCATGCAGAATCGAGTTGACCACGCTATAGCCGTTGCCCCAGACTTTAGGGCTGATGGTGGAGATCAGGCCGACCCCGAGCCCTCCCAGGGTGAGGCGAAGAAAGAGCGGCACGGGAAGTTTTTGGAGCGTATCTCCTACTTTTTTGAGAAGCCAGAGGTAGACCGGAGCCAGGCGTCCCGCCAGCACCCCCAGGCCCAGATAGAAAGGGAGCTCCCAGGAATCGATCGGCGAGATGAGGGGGATCTCGAATACGGGAGCATAGCCCATGAGGCCGTGCACCGTGGCGTTGGCGATGACGGCGCTGACAATAATGGGAGCTATGACCTCGAACTCGATCGAGCCGATCACGATCTCGGCCACAAAAACCGCGGCGGCAAGCGGCGCGTTGTAGGCCGAGGCGATACCGGCGGCCGCCCCGCAGGCCACCATGGTACGGCGCTGTGGGGTCGGGAATTTGAGAATGCGACATAGAGTCGACCCGAGCATGGCCGAGAGTTGAACCATCGCTCCCTCTCGCCCAATGGATCCTCCGGATCCGATAGAGAAAAGTGAGGAAGTCGACTTGATGAGAGAGGCACGAATGCTAATGAAGCCGTCGCCCACGGTGAGGGCTTCCATGTAGTCGGTCGTTCGCCGCTTGCCCTTGGCCAGACTGATGCCGTACTGAAGGACGAGACCGGCCAGGCATCCCCCGATGGCCGGCGTCAGCGCCCTTCGCCAGAGAGGAAGGCCGCTCGCCACTTGAACGAAGCTGCCGACCTTTCCCGTGAGCAAGAACTCCACCATGTGCATGCCTTCGCGAAATCCGACCGTGACAAGGGCGCCCAGAAACCCGATGAGTCCGGCCCACAGCAGCATGCCGCGAAATTGGTGGAGGGCGAGTTCGTGGCGGGCCCACCAGCGGGCCTTGGAGGACCAGGCTCGCAAACGTGGTCGTTGTCGACTATGTGTTCCTTTGTCCGGCACGTCGTCAGGGTTAGCCTGTTCCGACCAAAGCCAGCAAGCGATGGAGGGTTAGAAAGCGGATTTCGCCATCCTGTCGAGGTTGGAGATATTCGACGACTTCACCCGGAGCCTGACAGAGTTTTTCCCAGGCCCGGTCCCGGTCGTGGCTTTCCACCGACATTCTGTCCATCCAGAGGTCGAAGTCCAGTTCGCGAGGGAACTCTTGAAGTTTGACCTCTTTGAAATTTTGTGCTCGAAATAGCTCTTTCCAGGACTCTTCGGTAAGGCAGGCCCGATGCGAGGGGTCGCGCTGGTATTCGAAGTCGTTGATCCATTTGCCGACGCTTCCGGTCGGAACGATATTGTCGACGAGCAGCATCCGGCCTGCCGGTCTTAGCACACGATGAGCTTCTTTGAGGAAAGCGGTGGGTTCGGCAAAGTGGTGGGCCGCCAGGCGGCAGGTTACGAGATCGAAGGTCGCGTCGTCAAAGGGGAGGTCGTCGCAGGATCCTTTGAGGAACCGGCAACTTAGACTTTTTCTGTCAGCTTCTTCCTGGGCGATAGCCAACATTTCGTCGTTGATGTCGACGCCAAAAACGTGAGCTTGGCGCTGGCTGAAAAAGAAAGCGGTGTGTCCGGTTCCCGTCGCTACATCCAGGATTTCCCATCCGTCCGGGTCGCCTAGAGACTCTAGGGCCAACTCCAAGTCGTGGGTCTGGCTGTGAGCGGCGCTGTCGGCGTAGAGATGAGCATTTTGAGAGAATCCGTTACTTTCCGTCATGGGATCGCTTTCTCGGCCATGAAAAACGGCCCCTGTCACCAGGAGCCGTTTCCTTAAGTATGTGAGTCCTAAACCTAGTATTGAGGGTAGAACGGCAGGCTTTGAGCACCGTAGTTGATGTTGATGGCGTTGCCTGTTCCGAAGTTAATTCCACCCGGATTGTGTCCGAAGCCACCCGACAGAGCCAACTGATTCCGAAGTGAGTTTAGCTGCTGCGCCTGGTTAATTCCCTGGCTGAAGGGGTCAAATCCATATCCACCGCCAGGGAAACCGCCGCCAGGGAAGCCACCACCGGGGAAACCGCCGCCGCCGTAAGGAGGCTGATAGCCGTAGCCGGGAGCGCAGCAGCCGTTGTTAGGACCGTAGTGGCCCATGTTGTGACCGCAGCATTGCTGACCGTGGTGGCGGTGACATTGCTTCTCACCGATGCGGTTACCGATGAGT
>JBBCJA010000006.1:0-153832 GCA_037189585.1 Selenomonadaceae bacterium
TGAATACTCCTTGCCAGGCAAGCCTTCGAATCAAGCTGGCAACGTAGTCACGCCTCCAGCTGTCCCGGGTTCCCAAGAACCTAGTGCGGGACATCGTGTCCCGCGCGGGTCATCTCCGAGTCATCCTCCCGCTCAGATTCCACCTATCACCTCGCATCCACCCGTGAAACAAACCGGTTCCCAGCAGCACGCGAGACGAGGTGATGACTTTACGCTACCCGGGAAGCAGTCTGGGGCTCAGCAACACTCGGGGCGGGAGCAACAAGCTAGTCGAGGTGACGAGTATTCCTTACCCGGTAAGCCTTCGGCGCAGCAAGCTGGAAGTCTACCGACGTCGGGTCGTGTCCCGCACGGGTCATCGCCGGGTCAGATTCCGCCTATCACCTCACATCCGCCCGCGAAACAAACCGGTTCCCAGCAACAATCGGGGCGACATGATGACTTTACTTTGCCCGGGAAGCAGTCTGGAGCCCAGCAATACTCGGGGGGGGATCCCCAGGCTGGTCGAGGTGATGAATATTCCTTGCCCGGCAAGCCTTCGACGCAGCAAGCTGGAGGTCAACCGGCATCGGGTCGTGTCCCGCACGGGTCATCGCCGGGTCATCCTCCGGCTCAGATTCCACCTATCATCTCGCATCCACCCGCGAAACAGGGTGGCTACCAACAGCAATCGTCGCAAAGTCAGTCTCACGCCTTAGGTCAAGGGAAGCTGTCCGGTAGCTTCTCATCGCCGCCAGCGAAGCAATCGGGAGCCCAGCATTATTCGAGCCAGCCGACTAGCGCGCAACCGCAGTCGGCAAAAGCTCAGTCTCACTTCCCCACTCAGGGCGCGCCGTCTCATAACTTTCCCGAGCCTCCGGCGCAGCAATCGGGAGCCCAGCAGTATTCGAGTCAGCCGACTAGCGCTCAGCCGCAGTCGACAAAAGCTCAGCCTTACTCCTCCACCCCAGCCAAGCCACCCACCGAGACCTCCATACCGCCGGCAAAACAGTCGGGAGCCCAGCCGTACGAAACCGAAGTTTCCCACGAAGGGCCAAAGCTTGAAACGAAGCCATCGTCGTCAAACTCCCAACCGAAGAAACTCGAATCGAAGCAGACCGACGAGCCGCAACCGCACGCCGAGCATGTCCTCTGGCAGCGTCCCCAGGCTCCACTGGAAATTCCGGCTCCTCAAGCCGATCTTGTTCGGCCTATGTCGGTCTCGCCTTCAGAGCCTACGCAGCCTTCTCGCCGAGCTCAGCGAGACGAACACAATGAGGGCGACCAGGTACTTCTCCGCCGCGAGACACCCTCGCCGGAGAAACAGACCGAATCCCCCACTAAGTCGGTGGACCCATCCGATGGCGATACGTCCGGGGTTTCCAGACTACGGCAAGCACGAATGGAGGCCGAGGCGGAGAATCGGAGGGTGACGTTCCGTCGACCCGGCGCCACGGACGAGACCGTTGGACAGTCAGACAGTCTTTCTATCGTAGGTCAAAACTATCTTTACGACCTGCCGATGACTCCATCGGACAAACGGATATCCGTAGCCCGTAAGGTGACGGAGACCGCGGCCATCCAAGCGCAAGGACGAGAAGAGCAGATCGCTCAGGAAAAAGCGCAGATCACCTGGTCGCGCCAGAGAGGTTTTGGCCGCACGATGGATCGCTCGGACAAAACAGACGCCGAGGTACTCACCAGAGAAGAGAGGACCGTCCATACCGAGCTCACCAAGGTTCTTCCCAAGGAAGCTCAGCTTTTCGGAGTCCACATCGCCGACGACACCTCGAAGATTCATGCCCAAGCCGTGGTGCGTGATCAGGCTGAGGCCCATCGTCTCTTTCTCGCCAGTCGAACCTTCGAGGCACAAACAGGACGCGTGTTGGACCTTGAGCTTTTGACCTCCCGTCCCACAGCCCAGCCGTCTCGACTAAGTCCAGTGACCGAGAGCTCCGAAATCGGCCGGCATCGAGCTCAAGAAGAGCTCCCTTCCGTGCGAGAGCCCAAGGAACGGAGTGCACGCCTCACTTCTCAGCCCCTGGTTCCAGATAGCCACGGAAACGATCTGATGAAGCGACTGTCCACGCCCCGGGAACCGATCGCCGAGATGATCGCGGCCGCGACCCTCGCGGCATTCAAGCCGAATCAACAGCCGATCCAACCCTTGGTTAGCGCGCGCCGCAATGAACTAGGAGTCCCACTGGGAAGTACCAAGAAACTGGAAAGACAGATCCAGGTCGAGGGGCAGCAAGGTGGAAGCCTGGGCAGCCGGCGGACACCATCCCGACGACGACGCGAGACAGAAGAAGACGAGGGACAGGCGATCTTTTCCAAAGATCGCTCCGACGCCAGAGTCTTAGAGCGACGGGAAGCCGACGAACTCCTCCGCCAGCATTCGGAGGAACAAGGTCAAGGACAACAACAGCAGCGACACCAAGAAGAAGAGGGAGGAAAGCAGCGCCGCCAATCCTCCACCTGTCCCTCCTGCGGCACCGCCCTGCCCGAATCCCAAGCCGGCTCATGTCCGGTTTGTGCTCAGTCGGGTCCCAACGTCATGGCCCTGGCTAGAATTCACTATCGCGCCGCGGGAGCCAAGTTCTTAGCCACGGTGGATGCTTTCACCGCGACCGACGAGGCCAAAACACTCATACTCACCGGCGCTGTGACACAAGTCGCCTCTCTTCGCTACGAGCAAGAGATCGTCGGCCACAAAGACTTCCTAAAATTTAAGGTGAAACCATGACCGTCTCTGAACTACTCTTCGCCGGAGTCGACGCCCTTCGCGTCGGGGACCTCCTCTCGCCACAGCGCATGGCACCGATTCTCGATGCCGCCCGTGACCAGCTGGACGACTGGCTGGACAAGCTTGAAGAACAGCCAGTTCTCCCCGGACTCGAAGCTCTCGATGTGGCTTTCCGCGAAGCCATCGAGATGTTTCTCGAAGCGATCGACTACTTGGAACTGGCCGTGGAAGAAGATATCCCCGAGCTTGCCGATATGATCTCGGCGAGAACCCAGGACGCCTTGGACACTTTGCGCCAGGTTCGACAGCAAGCGCAGCGACAGAACCATATGCTCTCGGCGGAAGCCGATCTGGAGGTGAATTGAGATGGCCATCGGTGGTGTCAGTCTCGGACTGGGCGATCTAGGACACTGGGCTCAGAACGAGCTTAGTCCGGAAGCTCGCGTTCAGCGGGTTCAGCGGCAAAAGGTCGTTCAAGAGCGCCTTAGTGAACTGCTCTTCGGACTTGAACTCAATCTCGAGGAGATGGCGCAGTATCGAGCCCGACTGGTCCAAGCTCTGGTCAACGTCGACGACCTGACCAGCGAGGCCAAGCTCCCCTCCATCGCTCCGGCACGCGTTCCTCGGGAGAAGATTCTTCTTCACACCGGTGGGCTGGGATGGAGGCCCTTTCCCGTTACCGAGCGATTGGTCGAGGCCTCCCCGACTCAGCGACTTTTGGAACGCTCCCTGGCCAAAGCGGTCCAAACTCAGATTTCGCTCGATCCGCTCTCGGAGCCGCGCTCATTTCACAGCGTGGGGGTCATTGTCGCCCAGGGGGCGGAAGGCACACGCCATGGGGCAGATCGCGTCGAGCTGAGTTCCTGGGGCTATCAGATCGTGGCCGCACAGGACTATCCTCAGATCGCGCGCCTACGGCTTCCCCCTAGATTTCCGTCACAGGCCGACATTATACACTTCCGTGCCTCGTAGCTCAAAGTCCCACAGAGATGACCTAGAGGCCATCTACCGAGAGCTGCTGGAGGTCTGCCATGAGGTTCGCGCGCTCTTTTCCCACGAACAGGCCGAAGCCGGCTCCAGCGAGAAGCCTCGTTCGGCCGAGCTCGATCTGTACCGACAGAACCTGGGGGCCGGACTTGAGCGCCTTCGAGGAAAATTTCAAGAGAAACTAGGAGAATCCCAAACGTGACTGACCAGGTCTTGCTCAACTATCTCCGAGGACTGGCCGAAACCCTCAAAGGGGCCGACCGTGTCGAAGACGATGTTCTCGATGCTTTGGAGGATGTCCAGGACAACGTCTCGGCCATCTACGCCGACTATGAGGAGAATCCAGCCCCCAAAGGTGCCGAAACCTTGCGAGAGCTAATGATGGAAGCTCTTCAGTTGATACACCAGGGAGTCGAGGAGTTTCTCCTTTTTGCCGAAGACTTGCAAGAGGAGCGTCTGGCCGAAGGGGTGGCTCTGGCCGAGGAAGGTCACGACATCATGGAATCTATTCGCTACGCCGTCAATCAAGATTCGAGTTGGACGAGTTCGGCCGCCGTCCACTAAGGGCTGTCCGAGGGATGACTCGATGCGCCCGATGTGCGGATTATTTTTGGATAGGTCCTAAGTGACCGGTGAGTGCCCAGGACTGGTTATCTCAGGAGGAGCTTCTTAAGGAGCTCGAGCAAGTGGGGATCGCTCTACCCGAGCGCACTCTCCGTTTCTGGGTGGCCAACGGAGTTCTGGCGAGCCCCGTCAAAAAACCTTATCGAGGCGCCGACGGGCGTGTGGGCTACTATCCTCGCGAGACTCTCAATCTCGTTCCCCAGGTGCTCCGGCTGCAGCAAGAGGGCTGGAAGCTGCGCCAGATCCGGCAAAGACTCGAGCAGCCCGAATCGCCTTCCAAAGCGGGAAAACCTCAGGCTCCCACCGAGGACAGTCTAGAGTGGGCGACTCGCTACCTTCAAGACCTTCTCTCCGACACCGAGAGTCGCGATCGCCGTCGCTGTTTCTCAAGCCCCGGAGCCGCCCAGAGCGAACTGCGTCAGGTCCGCCACTATCTGGTGGCGCGACTTGAACGTTGGGTAGGACGTAGCACCGCCGTACGTGCGACCAGCGCCTTTCTGTTGGGCCTTTCTCAACGCGACTTCCAGCGTCTGGTCTCCCGGCTGCGAGTTCCCTCGAGCCTTCGCCTGGCTCAGGCTCTGGTCAACGCGGAACCGTCAGGACAAGAGTCCATCGCGGTTCCCCCCGAAGGGGAGTTCCCGCGGTTGCGAAAGTCCTTAGGCCAGCAGCGCGCTCGTCTAGAGAAATACAGAGAGCACCCGCGAGCTCCCGTCCTTTTAGAGCGAACCCTGGCTTCTCTTACTCAGCTCGAAACAACGCTGGCTGACACCCAGACGCTTGACGAAGAACGCCTGGCTCGGCAGTTAGCTCAACTGGAGCTCATCGCCAAACAAGCTGAGGCCGATCTCGCTTTCCTCAACAAGTCGCCGGGAGACGACTTCAACAGCCTCCTAGGGAGTGAGTTAGCTCGACCCGAAGGCAAATCCTGATGAACGCGTTGTCCGCCCTGATTTTATCTCTACTGTTCTGGCCCTGGCCGGGATTCCCCCAGCTCGCTCCCCACGATCCCCCTTCCAAGCCTGTCGGCCTGTTTCGCAGCGAGGCGACCTTCGAGGCCTTAGGATGGCGCTCTCGATGGGAATGGCAAGGCGCTGAGTCGACCCTACAAAAGCTAGGGGTCGACTACGAGATCGTCGATCCCATCGGCCTTGAAGATTGGAACGGGCGAGTCCTGATCCTCCCCAACACTCGCAACATGAGCCCGACCACGGTGGAGACGATCAAAGCCAAGAACATCCAAGTACTAGCCACCTACATGGCCTCCTATCGAAAGCACGACAACAGCTCTTGGATTCCCAACAACTTCGCGCTGGCCCCGCTCTTCGGAGCGGATTTCCAAAGCTGGGTCGGATCGGGAGCTCAAGCCGACCAACTGCAGCTCTCCAGCGCTCTGGGCGGAGGCGAGGTCCCCTTGGGTCGTCATCTGGCCATGTTGGTCAAACCCCATCCCAACGCCACCATTCTGGCCTCCTGGGGCGACGATAAGGCCTCCATCGTTCAAGGACCTAGAGGCATCTACGTGGGCGAAGACCTATTCGCTCCGGAAAATAGCGACAGCCTTCAGGTCCAGCAGCTGCTCGCGACACTGCTCAACCGGCTCTCCCCTGGCCTTGCCGCTCAACCCGTGGGGCCGGGCCGCTCTCCCTGGCCCACTCCCGCCGTAACCTACCTGCCCGGTATGAATCAGACCATCCGCGTCGGCCTCGATCCCTTGGAAGGGCAGGTCAGCTTTCGTGCCCGGGACGGGCTCACCATCAAAGGGAAGAAAGCCGGACCCACCCTGGCCTGGGACGGTAAGCCGACCTGGCTTTCCGGCAAGCCGTTTGTGGAACTTCTGCGCAAACGCCCCAACGGAACCTACCAGTGGGTCGCCTATCGAGGAACCCTTGAGATTCGTGACAAGGGCCTGCTGATCAATGTGCTCGATTTCGAGCACTACCTGGCCGGTGTCGTCCCTAGCGAAGTCCCCGCCTACTTTCCCGCCGAGTCGCTCAAGGCGATGGCCGTGGTCGCCCGCACCTACGGTCTGTCCCACCTCAAGCGACATAAAGAGTATGACGTCTGCGCCGAGGTTCATTGCCAGGTCTACCGCGGCCTGGCCAACGAGGCCGAGACGACCAACACCGCCATCAAAGCCACCACCGGCCAACAGCTAGAATTCAACGGCAAGCCGGCTGACACCACCTTCCATGCGGCTTGCGGCGGTGTGGGAGTCGATGTGTGGCGAACCTGGCCGGGTAGCGCCCAGGTGTCCTACTTGAAGGGCCTGATCGACGGCCCGGCCGCCTATCCCGGAGACCTTTCTCAAGAAGCCACGGTCCGCCAGTTCCTGGACAAACCTCCCACTTCTTACTGTTCCGAGTCCGGGAGATTTCGCTGGAAAGAGCAGTTCACCCGCGCCGAACTTCGGGAGAAGCTAGCGAAGGGCTTGGAGACGACACTCGGAACGAAGTTTCACGGACTTCCCGATCTGGTATCTGTCAAAGTTCTCTCGCGAACCCCGCAAGGTCGCGTGGAAACTCTCGAGATTCGGTCCGCCCAGGAAGCCTACACGGTCACCGGCGACGCCATTCGATGGCTCTGGAGCGGCGGGAAGATCGGAACCGGCGGGTTGCAAAGCACGCTCTTTTACGTAGCCGAGGACAAGGATACCATGACCATCGTCGGAGGCGGATGGGGCCACGGTGTAGGGCTCTGTCAACAGGGTGCCTCGGGTCGGGCCAAGGCGGGGCAGACCTACGCTCAGATCATGGCCCACTACTACCCGGGAACAAAGCTGACCACGCCCGCAAAAACGGCTGTTCCCGATCCGGTAAAGACAACCACTCCCGCTTCGGCAAAACCCGCCTCAAAAAGCCCCCAGGTGGAGCCCACTCCTGTGAAATCCAATCCGCCCAAATCCACCAAGCCAGCTTAGAGCCTTATCCGCTCACCGAACGAATCATCGAGACACTTCTTGGACACTTCCTTTAGGTTTCGAACAAGATCTTAAGGCGGGCCTGGCTTAATCTGAATTCAGCCAAAGAACTGGAGGCAAGAATTGTGAAAACCGTATTTGAGAAATTCCGAAGAAACACCCCGGCTATGCTGGCCCTGGCGACTCTCCCCCTGGCGCTCCTGATCACTGGAATCAGTTGGTTCACGTCCCCAAAATTTAGTGACAGCGCCGAGCGACCTAAAGCTAGAGTCTTGGCCAGTGAGCGTGTCTATTCGTCTAACCAGTCGAGGTTCCAAAACCGTGAGGGACAGCCGGACCGCCCTCCCAGAGGAGAGCGGAAAGAGCGTCGCCGTGGAGGCCGGCATCATGGCCCTCCCTCGCCCCCTCTCGTTCCACCGACCGTCCTCTTTCTGATAGGTGGAGGACTGGGATATCTGATCGGAAGAGGCCGGCATGGTCGCTGCGGTCCGCCACCTCATCACTTCCGACCCGACTACTACCCGCCGGGACACCCCGCTCATCAGCACCCCGGTGCTTACCAGCCTCAGCCGTCACCGCCCGAGAATCCCTGAACCCTGACCTTCAGTGAAAAGACCGGTTCGTGAGAACCGGTCTTTTCACTACGAAAGGGCATTCATAGAATACCGTGCTCCCTTAGGAGGGCTTGCTCATCGCCCGATATCCAGCCGAAGACCTTGACCTCTTCTTCCAACTTCTGAACGAGATAGTGGATGTCGAAATCTATGGCCACCTCAGTCTGCTCTTTACGCGTATAGATTGCCGTCCAGCCGACGTGAGCCAGACAATGGTGCTGGTCTATCGCGGAGATGCGAACTTGGCGTAGCCGCATCTCCTTCGTCCCGATGTCTCGATGTCTCGATAGTGGGTATAGCCCTGGGCCATGGCTTCCCGAAACTGCTCGTCATTTTTTCCCGTCATAACCCCGGCCGGTGCGGCGCCGATGAACTCCGGAGCATAGAGAGACGCGAGCTCTTCGGCATCCATATCGCCACCGAGGGAGCGATTGAAGAAGCTCTCGTATCGCCCAAAAAGTTTTCTGACGGCACTCTCCACTATGGCTCTCCTATCGTTTGGGGCGACTCTCGCAAGCCCAGAGGCGGCTCCTGATCCGAAACCAGATCCGCCAACACCAGCGAGTCGAGCGTCGCGTCCATTGCGAGGCGATGCCACATCAGTAGTGGACATGCCATACCCGACGCTCCGACCGCTCCCACCTCGCTCACCCAGAGGATTCCCTTCGCGATTGCGTCACTCGGTTCCTCAGTCCGGGGAATCATGCTACTAGCGCGTTCCCAATATTCTCGAAGGTCCTGTTGAAAATGCTCAGCTCGCGCGCGTTGCAATGCGGAGTTCTCTGGGGCGGGAGACGTTGAAGTCGTTGGGTTTTCCGACACCAGGAAACGATCGCAGCCGGTGGTCGGGATGAGGGTTGTCAGAAGGGCTAGCAAGAACTTGAGAAGATGACGCGGATATCTCATACCCGCAGCTTAAAGACCTCAGGTCACACCATCGCCACCGGCAGGACACAAAACGATAACGGACCGAAGAAGGACGCAATGAATCAGCCTCCAGGCAAAGACCTTCTCGATATCCATCCCGTCCAGCTTGAAATCTGGCGTGGCCAAGAGCCATCGCAGCGCCTGGAGTTAGCCATGCAGTTGTCACGCGAGCTTGTGGAGGGCAATTACCGAGAGCTTCGACGCCTCTACCCGCTCGAGTCCGAGCGACAACTACGAAGGCGCTTCACTCGTCTGAACTACGGTCATGAACTAGCCGAAGCCGTCTATGGTGAGGATTGACCCAGTCACCGCTAGAGGCCGCTCGCCAGGTCGTGGTAGTTCTTGAATCTCTTGGCGTCAAACATGCCGTCGTTGGCTCGGTCGCGAGTTCGTTACAGGGCGTGCCACGCGCCACCATGGATGCCGATCTTGTCGCGGACCTTGACTCCTCGCGACTGAAGAGTTTCATAGAACAGCTCCGCCAGAGCTATTACGTCAGTGAAGAAGCCGCCTCTGAAGCCATCCGAACAGCGGGAATGTTCAATCTTATTCATCTGGGCAGTGGGTACAAAATCGACATTCACCTGGCCGGCGAGGACCCCTATGAGCAGACCAAGCTGGCTCGAGCGAGGCCCGTGCTCCTGACCTCTGGCGAAAGCCTCAGGGTGGCCACCGCCGAAGACCTGATTCTGAGCAAACTCCGCTGGTATCAACTTGGTGGACGAGTCTCTCAGCGACAATGGACCGACGTGATAGGGATTCTGCTTTTTCAACCCCAGTTGGACCGAGACTATCTCCAGCGATGGAGCGAGAACCTCGCGATCTCCGACCTGCTTCTGCGGGCCTTCGAGGAGGCTGCTCGTTAAATCCCCTCCGTCAGCCCGGCAGGACACAAAACGATAACGGACCGAAGAAGGACGCAATGAGTGGTCGGGCTACCATTTTGCTGGTCGAGGACGAGGTCGCCCTGCGTGAGGGGATCAGTTTTCAGCTCGAACGAGCCGAGTACGCGGTGGTGGCCGTGGAGAGTGGGGAATTGGCGCTGGCCGCGGCGCGAGCTGAGAGTCCCGATCTGGTTCTCTTAGACATTAACCTCCCCGGGATCGATGGGCTGGAAGTGTGTCAGAAACTGCGCGCGGGCGGCTACAATCTCCCTGTTCTTCTTCTCACAGCCCGAGGCGACGAGATCGACCGCGTGGTGGGACTGGAAGTGGGGGCCGATGACTACATCGTCAAGCCTTTCTCCAGTCGAGAGCTTCTGGCCCGAATCAAGGCCCATCTGCGCCGTGAGCGGCGTCGCAACGAGACTTCCGCGGAGCCGCTACCGTGCGAGGAGGTCCCGGCCGTGAGCCTGGATCCGCTGCAGAGAGAGGCGCGAAGAGAAGGCCGGCTTCTCGATCTCACCCCGCGCGAGTTCGACCTTCTCCAGGTCTTGATCACCCACAAAGGGCAGGTGCTCACCCGAGAACAGCTTTTAGAAAAAGTTTGGGGATACGATTTCGAGGGAGAGTCCCGGGTGGTGAACGTGACCATCGGAAGACTACGGGATAAACTGGAGACCGACCCCAGTCATCCCCGACATCTCTTGACCGTGCGCGGGGTCGGATACCGCTTTGTTCTCTAGCCTTCGCTGGCCCCTCACACTGGCGCTCTTGAGCGCCACTCTCCTGGCTATCGGCCTTGCCGGGACCTATCTCTTCGGCACGCTGAGGGCTGAGCTGCTGCGAACCCGCGAGGTCAATCTGCGCGCCAACGCCGAATCGATCGCTAGCCTCATGGGCACCCATATGGACGAAACCGCCCTGACTGAACGTTCTCGCCGTCTGATCGCTCGCGAGATGACGCGACTCTCCGGCCAGGTGGGGGCGCGCCTGTGCGTGGTCAACTGGAAGGGAGACATCCTGGAGGACTCCGGCCCCGACGGGACCCACAACGTGCATGAAAGACCCGAGGTGGCCAAAGCCCTCTCCGGCCAGTACGGCAGCGAGGTTCACAACGGTCGGCTTCACCTGGCTGTTCCCGTGATGGTGCGCGGTCAGCGGGTGGGAGCGATCTACGGTGTTCGCCCCTTAGCCGACATGCAGAGCTTGCTCGACGAACTGCTCAAGAATCTCCTGAAGGCGGGATTGGTAGCGGGAAGCTTCGCGGCACTTTTGAGTTTCGGGCTCGCCTTTTTCTTCATTCGCCCGGTTCGCAAGCTTGCCGTCGGCGTGGAAAGGATCTCCGGCGGCGACTATGCCTATCGCCTCGGATGGCGACGCCGCGACGAGTTGGGGCAGCTGGGTCGAGATATCGACCAGATGGGGCAGCGACTCGAAGACCACCGAGCCATCTTAATGAGGTTCGTCTCCGACGCCTCTCACGAGCTAAAAACTCCGCTCGCGTCTTTGAAGATTCTCTCTGAGTCTTTGGCCGATGGAGGACTAGAAGATCCTCAGGCGGGGCCCCGCTTCGTCTCCTTGATCCAGGGCGAGGTAGCCAGGATGGAGCGCTTGGTGCAAGACATGCTAGCCCTGCAGCGAGGGGACAGCGGACTGCCCATGAATCTAGCCGTTTTCGATCTGCGAGAGCTCTGCCAGGATCTGGTCGGTCTCTGGCAGGCTCGGGGAGAATCCGGATTGTCTTTAGAGATCGTGGAGCCACTTTGGGTGCACGGGGACCGGCATCGTGTGGAGCAAGTGTTGACAAACCTTGTGGACAACGCCTTTAACGCCACCCGCCAAGGAGACTCCGCTCGAGTCACACTCAGCGCTGAGGCGGATCAGGATGACATTGTCATAAGCGTCAGCGACAACGGTGTAGGACTTTCCGACGATGATCGTGAGCAAGTCTTCGAGAGGTTTTATCGAGTCGATAAAGGACGCACCCGTCAGCAAGGCGGCAACGGATTGGGGCTAGCCATCTGCCGCCAGATCGTGGAGGCCCATGGTGGGAAGATCTGGGTCGAGAGCTCTCCCGGCGAGGGAGCGAACTTCCGTTTCGCTTTACCACGGGCCAAGGTATCGGTTGGCCAATCGGCTTAAGATGGACAGCCCGGCTGTCTCTAAACGTGGATTACTTCCGAAGAGGCAGAGCCACACGTGATGCTAGAGATCACAAAACGAGGAGGCTGTTCGTCCATCTCAGCTAGAGCGCTAGGTCGGCGATCAGGGTTTTTTCGTTATGGTCCCAGGCCATTCCGGCCAGGGTGGCTCCTCCGGCGATCCCCCATCCCACTGGACCAGCGAAGCTGGAGGCCCCCAGGAGAGCATAGGCGCTCCCCGTCGTCGCCGCGACTTTCAAGCCGCCTCCGACATACTTTCCTTCACTGAGGTCTTTCCCGGCCTCGACAGCCCCCACGGCCATCCCCGCGACCCCCAACAGGCGACCCGAGCGGGCCAGCCACCCGGCTCGGCCTCCTGTCGCGGCAGCTTTCCAGGCCGTCTCGTTGGAAAGTTTGATCACTTCCGCGACATTCGTACCGAGCTTACCGCCGCTCGACACAGCACCCTCAATGTCACCGTTGGCCCAGTTGGCCGCGAGAGCCAATCCTTGCAGTGCGGCGGCCCCGGAACCCAACCCTCCGCTGATGCGATTCGACCAGCGACCGGCGGCCGCGGAATCGGTAAACTGCAATAATGCACCCGACTCCCACTTGGACTTGGCGATACGATGGAGGATGTCCGACGCGCTACGAAAATTGTTGACTCCATTCTTGGCATCTTGTGCTGCCTCCACCGAGTTCAAGGCCAACTCCTTCCACTCCCCGCCGCTCCCGGTGCGCTCGCGCACGCCGCCGTCGCCAATCTCCAGGCGGTTTTCCCCATGCAAAAAGCTGACTTGTGTCGGCTCTTCGCTTCCTCGAGGCTGTTGAGAAACCACGTAGGTGTCTTTCTTGGCGTCGTAGACCGCCAGAAGCCGAGCACCGTCGGCCGACTCCAAGAGGAGATTTCCCGAGTGAATTTCTGTTCCGCCTCGCGTCGAGCTACCGGTGCTGGCTAAGACCTTGAGCTTCCCATCCCCGTTGGCTCGCATGAACTCTCGATAGCAGTCGGAGTCTTGAACCGCGCCCATCCGATGGTTCCCAAGTAGCTTGGTGACCGAGGCGACCGTCGCGGCCTCGCTGATGTGTTGCGTGCCGTGGCTCTTGCTGGGAATATTATTCTTCTTGGCCAGCTCCTCAGTGTTCGAGCGCTCCTCTTGCACATGAAACTCGCCTTCAATACGCTCCTTCTTGATGATGGTGTCGCGGGTCCCCTGAAAAAAAGTCTGACTATTCCATGTCCCGTCCTTGTTCTTCTCGCGAAGCTGCCAAAGATCTCCGCTAGGCGCGGAGGTCTGGAGTAGCTCCTTGTTGCCGTCGGGGCTGATCAGCTTGGTGGATCTCTTCTCCTGAATTATCTGATTATTGGCGCCGAAGTGTCTGACGTACTCGCTCTCTCCCCCTAGGAAATTCTCGTTGCCAAGTCGCTCCACCAGCTTTTGAGGGTTGTGGCTAAAGATCCACGAGTTCAGTCCCGGGACATTCGTCTGCGGAGTGATGGGCCTACGTTCGATTTTGGAGACAAGCGTATCGTTCACCTTTTCGGTGATCGTGGTTTCCCCGTGTCCCTCTTTGGTCTCAATCTTCACAACCTGGGAACCAGCATCTGTCGTATCGAGAGTGGTCTTGACGCCGTCGCGCTCCGTCTCCACCAAGGACCGTGAATGTCCGTTGGGGAAGTTTGTCTTGTCCGTTGTGACAGTCTGCTTCTTTCCATCGACCGTGCTTGTATCGGTGGAGTGGATCTTCTTTTTACCGCTGGGAAACGTCTCCGTCTCGGTTACGATCTCCCGACCTCCTCCTCGCACCTTTTCAGACTCCAAGGTGCGCCCTTCGAGCTCCTTTTTTGTTCGCTCGTGGCTCTCCACGATCGTGTTGCCCTCAAAGGTCAGCCCTTCGGTGATCTCGACTCCCTTCTCCGTTCGGGTTTCCTCGCTACGACGCCCACCGGGGTAGAAGGTCTCTTTCGACCGGTAGATCTCTTTGCCGTTCGCATCCTTACGCAGAGAAGTCTTCTCCTCCACTTCACCTTCGGCCGGGGAGTTCGCTGGGTCCGAAGTTCGATATTTGGTACCCAAAGTTAACTCCGTGAAGCGTCCGTCTCCGGCGGGGGTCAGATAGGACTTGAGCTTCTCCCCGGGGCGCTCGGCCTCCACATTCATCGAGCCGTCGGAACTCGAAGTCACCTTAACTTTCTGACCGTCCGGTTGGAGAAACTCCACCCCTTGCAAACCGCGATCAGTGATCCTACCGGTTTCGCCTGCGTGGCTGAAAGCCGAGCTCTGGCGAACCGCGGAGGGAAGCTCGGAGGCCTGGACCGTCCTTTCCTTGTCGGAAATCTGCTGATACCGCTCCGTCAGCTTTCGAGTCAACTCGTCTTTTTCCGTGGCCGCGGCTCCCTCCAGCTTGTCCCTGATCGCGGAGAAGCTCTTCTCCGTCCGCCGCAGTTTCTCGGAAGTAGAGACCAAAGTCTGGTCTCGCAGCTCCGTCTTTTCCTTGCTCCAGGCCTGACGCTCCCCTGCGTTCTTGGGGAAGTTACTGGCGGTCAGTAGCTTGTCGTGGTCCCGCAGAACTTTCTGTAGCTCCACCGGTGGCTTCGAGAAGTTCTGGCCAGGCTTATTCAGTCTCTTCACCAGAGCCGCTTCGGAAGACTCAACCTCCCGGCGGAGTTTCTCTTTCGCCTCTTCCGTCAGGCCACCGGTGGTCAGTCGTTCACAAAGCCGAAGGTGCGCGTCTACCTCCTCCTTAGAGCCGGGCGAGGAGCGTTCCAAACTGGCTCGAGAATCGGCCAAGTTCTTTCGCGCATGCGCGAACTGGCGCTGCTCGGCGGAGAAGTCCCGGGTCACTGAAGCCTTCCACTCTCGTTGAGCTTGCTCCCGTTTGGCCGATACCGCGAGGCGCTCCTTCTCTTTCGAGGCGTACTCAGCAGCTACGTCGCGTTCCAAAGAGGCTTGTGTTTGTTGGTTATGACTGACTTGCTCGGGATGACGAGCTTTTCCGATCAGATACAACTGGGCTTCGGCCGCCTTGGCCCGCTCGACACGCTCCTTCTGTCCCGGAACGAGCTCAACTGGACCCGCGGATATCCCCGAGGGTGGCGAACTCGGAGTTTTCGGCAAAGGAGATAGACCAGCTGTCTCATCTTTCGAGAGATCCCCAGCGACCTCTCGCAACTGCTGGGAGGGACTGGGCTGTGCGGACGCGGGCTTATTCGGTCCGGTCCCCAGCGGACGCGTGACTGGTTGCTCTCTCTTGACCGGAGAGGGAGTCGCGCCGCCCCGAATATCACCAAGCTCCATCTACGCGGCCTCTTGATGGGCCAAATGAAAGACGGTTAAAGCGAAGCTCTCTTCCAATCGAGCCACCCGAGCTTCCACCTCGCGATGCTCCATCTGGTCGAAAGTTTCGGCCAGCTCCACCATGCCGTCAAGAAATCTTAGCATTTCGATCTTTTCCATCATTCGGCTCGGAACCGCGCGAACACGGTCCTCTTGTCGCTGGCAAGCGTCGACGAGTTCGAGAAGATATTCCTCGATCTCGACGTCGCTCATGGTACCTTCGTGAAAGGCCCGCGACAAGTCCAGGAGACGCCGTCCGAAGGCGGTCTGATGGGTTTGGACCAAAGTGAGTTGCGATTCTCGAGACATTCGTGTGAGCAAGCTGTAGTCAACGGGCATAGGATGAGTCTGCCAGAGGCCCCTTGATGCTCAGCTTTGAGCCCTGAAGAAAAACTTTACAGGAATGTTAACGTTCGTTTTCGCTCTGGCTATCTCGGGTCACCCGGAGGCGTCGCGCCTGGGGGTCATCGCTTAGAGCGGCCCAAAACTCTCGAGGATCAAGCCCCTCGAGGGAGACTTCATAGGTTCCATCGGAACGGCGCTGTAGGGGGGCCCCTTCGGTGCCCTCCTCGGTTGCGAAGACCCGGGCGATGGTCACGTCAAGATCCTCGCCTTTCAGGATGACGACACCATCTGGACCCTCATCGACCTGCCGCAGACGAGGCAGATCCACCACCAGCCATTCGGTCGCGAGTCGCCATTCCAAGGAAAGCTCCGTGTCCCGCACCGGAGAACTCAGCCGGCAGATCAGCGTACCCGTGGCCGCCGGGGTGAAGTCGCCAAACAGTAGAATTCCTTTTTCGCGAAGAAGCTGCTCACCGCTTTTCGGATTGCTGGAATAGCTCTGGCGATGGCTCTGCCCGTTCGGGCCCACAAGGTCTAGCTCCAGCCGAGTCTGGCCGGACCACGCTGTGGAAGCGCGCAGGCGGAACTCGGTGGGGCGGCCCAGGGCGAGAAGGCCCGATTCCGGAGGAAGCTCTATCGAATAGTCAAGATTTCCGGCGGGTGTGGAGCGAGGATAGAGTAGGAAAGAGACCTCGGTGGGGGGCTTGGGAATCTCGAGATGAACGTTCGAAACAGCGCCTCGAGAGGCTTCCTGAAAGACGATCTCCGCCTTTGTCTCGGTAGGCCCCTCCGCTGGCAGAGGCGTGGTCGTATCGAAAAGAAGAGACTCGGCATTGCGGCGAACAAAGGTCATGTCACCCACCCTGATCGACTCGACGCCCAACAGAACCTTGGCTAGCTCGGCACGGTCGCTGACCAACTGTAAGGTTTTGGAGCCTTGAGGCCAGACGACGTGAAAGTTCGAGCCGGAGACAACCCAAAACTCCTGGGAGAGAATACGCTGATGCCCCGCGGTGTCGTTTCCGGCGTAGACCTCGAGCCGCGTGGGACCGACCGGCAAGCGGCTCGGGTCGAGAGTCAGGGCAGCTCGCCCGTCCGACTCGCGTTCTACTTTGACCGCCCGTCCCGCGAATCTCGCGGTGCCTAGAGCCACCGGCCTGGGACTCGAGAGGTCCACTCGGTAGCGCTGATTCTGGCTCAAGAGATAAGGCGCCCCATCGACCTTGAGACCACCCTCGGGTAGAGAAGCCAGGGCTTTGAAATGAGCTAGCTCTATAGGCTCGAAGCCCCATTGACCCAGAACCTTGACCTCAATCTCAGGGGAACGTCCTGACCAGAGTTTCTCGAATCCCTCGATCTCCAAACTCCCACTTGAGGAAACCGCGGCTTTCAAAGGAGAAGCGTCGCCGTTCTGAGAGTCCCATACCCTCGCCTCGCGTGTCACGGCGGGCTCGATCAAGGCGGGATGGGTTTTGCTGGTCACGCGATCCGCCAGGACACGAACTTCGGACAAGGAGGTTGAGGAAGCGGGAACCAGGCTATTCGGCTCGTCCGACATCCAGCTTAGCGTTGGTTTGCGTGGAGCACTGGTGGACATCGGGGTGCAGACCAGTATAGAGCGGACGTTCTGACGAAGCGGGCCTTCGGGTGCCCGCTCGTCCTCGCCGTAACGGATCCGTTCCGAGCTCTTGAGCCAGAAGCGACCCTGTCCCTGAGGCTCGAGACGAGCCGAGGTCCAGTGATAGCTCTCCTGATAGTCGGTGGCTCGGTAAAAGAATCCACCGATAGAGGCGGCCGCTCCGATCAAGCCGAGGTCCTGATCGCCTAGCATCTGCGAGATCATCTTCCCCGCGGCCTCGGCTTTGAAGGTCTTGCTCTGTTTACCCATGCTGGTCTCGAGCTCACCCAAAAGCTTGGCCACCACCTGTGGGTCTCCCAGTCTCATCTTGCTATCCACGGTAAAACCGAGCTCTTGGAATCCGGCTTCCAGCCGGTCCTCCAAGGTCTCGGCCTCAGGCTTCTCACGATGCAAGGCGCCCAGGAATACCTGCAAATTCTCGTAGCCCGCGACCACATCCGAGTAGCGTCCAAAGTGGTCGATAAAGTTCGAAGCTTTGATCTTTCGCGTGCGCTGAATCTCTTCCCAAGACTCCAGAGTTCGGGTACGAATAAAGAGCAAAATGGGGAACTTCTGCCTTTCATTCTCCACTTTGATGCGGATCTCGCGCTCGCCTCGGGCCAGGTCGATACGCCCTCGGTCGGTCTTGCCTTGACGCGCGCTGTCGAAAACCATCGAGCCTTCCGGAGTGGTCAAAAACCAGCCAACCGACCAATCACGCAATCGGCTCTGCTCGTCCTTGTTCTGGCTGGAAAGCTCCGGAGCATCGAGATCCACGTTGAGCAAGATGAGGTCGCCTTGGCGCAGTTCGGGAACTCTATCGATGGGCAAGCGTTGCCCCGCTCGCTCGACCCACATCTCCACCGGAAGCGCCTTGTAGGGGAAGGCGCGCTCCCCCACCGTGGCCGCGGTTGACACCGGGGCGGTCGACGTTTCTTGAGCCGGTGATGGGGTAGCGAACGGCAACCAGCAAGCCAACAAAAATCCCCAGGCTAACGAACGTTTGGACACGGCGAAGGGTTTTCTTCACCGCCATGTTGCATCCTTTTCAAGAGCTCTCTTGCAAAGTCCATTCGTGACGATACGGCTTCAAGCCAAATCGCCACGGAGCCAAAGCGTAGTTTTCAAAACACCAGTTCCAGGTGAACTGCTCGCGAGCGTCGAGCTTCTCCTTTTTGAAAAGCTCCGAGACTCTATCCCGCGTGGACTGGTTAAAGTCTCCAAACGGCGGGAGAGTGAAGGTTTCTTCCTCTCCTTTGAACCCGACCTTGACCACCAGGGTGGGAGCTTCCGAGCTCTCCAGTTTGTTCACCCACCGCGATTGGTTGGACGACTTGTCCTCGTAGGTGGTCGTCGTTCCGGAGTAGCGGGAGTAAGAACGACGCGCGACGCGGCGGGTCGTGGTGTACTGTTCCGAATGCTGCACCGTCACATCCTTGAACTCCACGCCTGTGTAGGAGAGGGTGAACTCGAGCTCCCCTTCATTCTCGGTGAGGATCGGTTGATGCCCCAAACTTCGAAGAAAGTCCATCAAAGTCTCCCTGGCGTCGTGGCGTTGAAGGGCGCTCAGACGCGCCTGGAAAGTGAATCCCACCCTGACCGGTTGGTCCGGTTGGCCGAGCCAGGCTTTCAATTTTTGGCGAGCTTCCAGGGCCTGAATCAGACTGGGCACATTGTTCTGATTGGCGTATTTTTGGGAACTTTGGACTTCAAGCCAGCGTTTGAGAATCGCGTCGCGCTGCTCGGGTGAGAAGGCATCCTGGTGCCTCAAGACGGCGGCCACAAGCGCTGAGGTTTGGCGCTCGTCGCATTGCTGGAGCCGACTCAGAATGCTCGAAACATCTTCGCGGCGAAGAAGACCAAGTTTGAAAGAAGCGTCGGGTTGGACGTTGACGGCTTTCTGAAGCCAGAGGGCCTGTCCCCACCAGTTCGGAGGATCGGCTTCAGCTACGAGGGTGGCGACCCCGAGCGTCAGGCCTTCATCGCCACCCAAAATCTCCGTGACACTCAGACCTTGAAGTCGCTTGGCGGCAAAAAGAAGTGCCCATTCGCCCGCGTAAGGGTAGTATGGGAGAGAGCCGTGCCCCTTCATCTCCTTGATGCGATGGGTTACCAACTGGGGATCCTTGAGTAACCAGCTTCCCGTGGGCTCCAGGTGCAGTTGGCGCCGCTCGGCCCATCCCCATCCACCGTAGAACTCCCCGGGATTCCAGCCCACCATCAGCTCGCGATGCTCTCTAAGTGTCAACGCGCGTTGCACGGCCGGAACGCGAGTCAGAAAGTAGCCGGTCCACGCGAGCAGGGCGCTCAGTGCCCCTAGAACGGTCAAAGCTATCCGCCAGCGGGGCCTCTTTCGCATACTGGGCCTTTCGGCGGGGGACGGGATCGACCCTGGGGTTAGGGGCATACCAAGCTTCGCTGGCATTTATGCCTGCGAAGCCAATCACTTCATGCGAGGCGATGCGGGTGAGTTGGGATGTCGGAGCGAAAAGTCGGCGGAGTGAACTCACCCATCGATCTCAAGACTCCTCTCTCTCTACGGGGGTCCTTTCGTTTTCCGCTGCAGTGCGAGCAGGCCCGCCACGAGGTTCTGTGGGGAGCCGCGCTTTTGCTACTTCTTCCCGGCGTCGGCTGGCTGCTCAACATGGGCCATCGAATCGAAATGGTCCATCGGATGCACCACGGTCTCTCGCCGTGGCCGGCCTGGGAAAACTATGGACGGCTCTTGCGCGGCGGCGCCATCACCTTTCTCGGCATGCTTTACTACTACGCTCCTGGAGCGGCGCTCATCTACTCCGGCGAAAAAGCTGTCGGGTGGACCTTGATCATCGCGGCCACCCTCGCCATCCCTGGATATATGACCCACTACTGCAAAAACTTCGAAGCCCGGGAGATCTTCAACCCCGCGCTCGCCTTATCGCGCGCCTTTCAGGGAGGGCTTCGCTACTGGCAGGCCTGGGGAATAGCTCTGACCGCGCTCGCACTCTCTTTTCTAGGACTACTCTTCGGTCTGGGATTTCTTGCGACCAGTGTTTGGTTCTGGCAGGTCGCGGGCTTCAGCTTCGCCACCGTCTTCACGGAACGGTTCCAACTGTCCGAAAGCGCGAAATTTCAAGACCTCGGTTTCTAACCCAGCCGACTCTTGCCCACGTGGCTGTCCTTGCGTAGCGGCAACCTCGTTAAGGTATTGTAGCCCTTGGGCTTCCCGCCCCGAAATCCGGAGTTCAGAGGCTCCAGATGGGCTTTCGTTTTTCTAAAAAAGCGGCTAGCCCCTCACGTCCGTCGGAGGAGGCGCGAGCTTGGGCGATGACGTGAGCGGTGGCATTGAGTTGGCCCTCGTAAGGCAGTTCCCAAACCGCGGTCAGAAGCTCTTTGCTGGCCTTCTGGGCCTGAGGAGAACCTTGCAGAAGGGTGGAGAGCACGGTCTCGACACCGGCGTCGATATCCTCGGCGTAGGAATGGACCATCCCGATCCGATAAGCTTCCTGGGCGTCAAAGCGATCCCCGGTCAAAAGCTTGGCCCGGCTATTTGAAAGGCCGAGACGGCGCACCACGAAAGGGCTGATCACCGCCGCGACTAATCCCAGCCGCACCTCGGTGAAGCCGAACACCGCCTTGGGCCCCGCCACCGCGATGTCGACGCTACAGACTAATCCCGCTCCACCGCCCAAGGCCGCTCCGTGGACACGAGCCACCACCGGTTTGGGGCAGCGGTCGATGACCTGGAAAAGCTCTCCCATCTCACGAGCCGAGGCCAGATTCTCATCTTCGCTGGCCTGTCCCTGACCCTTCATCCAATCCAGATCGGCGCCGGCGGAAAAGGATGGCCCTTCACCGGCTAGCACGACCACTCTTACCAATGGGTCCGAGCCGGCTTCGGAAAAAGCCTGTTTGAGCTCGGCGATCAGTTCTGGGTTGAAGGCGTTATGCTTGTCCGGGCGACTCATGGTGAGCCAGCGGACCGGACCCCGGTTCTCGATGGAAATAGTGGACATGGGGCGCGCCCTTCGGACCCTCATGCCCGACCTCCCTCCTGGGGCGTGTCACCAATCAGCCTTTCGTCGCTACACTTGTCCATTTCCGCCCTCCGCTGGCGATATTTTTCTGAAATACGCCCGGTATTAGGCGCAAAATCTCGCCAGCGGAGGACGAAAATGTTCTACGCGTAGCTCGAAACGCCAATCAATGACACACCCCAATTTTGACCAAGAGACTGGAAATCAGAGCGTCAAGGACAACTCGCCCGAGAAGCGCACCATGGAAGGTGTATGCAGATCGATCTCGCCTACACCGGCTCTCCTTTGGGCGTGGAGGAGGCCGCGCGCCGCGCTCAAGACCAGGGATACACCGGGCTTTGGACCTCGGAGGCCAAGCACGACCCTTTTCTCATCCTGGCTCTGGCCAGTCGGACCGCTCCAGATCTCCCCATCGGCTCAGGCATCGCCGTGGCCACCGCGCGAAGCCCCTTCACTCTGGCCCAATCGGCCTGGGATCTTTCCATTCTAAGCCAGGGAAAGTTTTCTCTCGGTCTGGGCAGCCAGGTCAAAGCTCACGTCACTCGCCGTTTCTCCATGCCCTGGGAGCGACCGGTGATGCGTATGCGAGAGATGATCCTGGCGCTCCGCGCTATCTGGCATGCTTTTCGAACGGGCGAAAAGCTTCACTTTGAGGGGGAATTTTATCGCCACACCCTGCTCACCCCAAACTTCGCCCCCGCTCCCTCCGATCAAAGAATCCCCATCGGACTCGCGGCCGTCGGCCCTCAGATGACGGCCCTTGCCGGAGAGCTCGCCGATTTCGTCCTCTTGCATCCCTTCACCCATCCCGCTCAGGTGCGAACCAAGACTCTCCCAGAACTTTCAAAGGGGAAAGAGAAGGCCGGACGGGAGACCGTTCCCGAGGTGGTGGGCTCGCTCTTTGCCTTCACAGAAGACTCCCAGGCCGAACGGCGCCGCCAGGTGGTGAGGCAAAAGGTGGCCTTTTACGGTTCCACCCCCGCCTATCATGGAGTCTTGGAGACTTTAGGACAGGTCGAGCTCGGAACGAAACTCCACGCCTTGTCCCGTGAAAACCGGTGGGAAAAGATGGGTGACCTGATCGAGGACTCGCTTCTGGAGCGCTTTTGTGTCACAGCACCCACTCAGGAAGAGCTCTTCTCGCGCGTTAGAGAAAGGTTCGCCGGACTCTACGACCGGGTGATTCTGACCGTCCCTGGAGAGTAGCCGAAAAACAGATCAGCCCTCCAGATTCCCCGAGGTCTGGAGGGCTGACATCTGTGACTATCGCTTTTGGGGTTCATTTGCCCTTAGCAAGAGCCGCGGCTTTCTTCTGGGCTACTAATGCCAAGAGCATTTTCTTGGCCTGCACGATCTCGTTGGTTGAGTTTTTCACGTCAGCTCACCTCCTTCCCTAAAATTGACCACAGTTTGCAACTTTAGAACGAAAAAATCAACCCCCGGTTCCCAAATTGGTGGACTTGTTACAAATCGCGTGAAGCCTTGCTGTATCAGGTCAGGCGCCGTTTGGCGTCGTGGGGAGAAAGGCCCAGCTTTGGAAGTAGGCCGCCGCCACCTGCCAATCCTCGGAGAGGTAGCGACGAGCCTCTTCCTCTCCCTTAAGATAGCAGTCCAAAAAGGCGGTAGCGGTGGAATTAACCATGGTGGCGGTCCGGCGCTTGATCAGCCCCATGACCTGGCTAAAGTCCGAATGTTTGGTCCCGCCGATCAAAAGATGGTAACGGTCTGGGGACTTGACCCACTCGAAAGGACGAAGATGAGCCTGAGGGCCCCGGCCGACGGTCCACAGGTCGTCGCGGTCGCCACTCATAAAGAGAATGGGACGCTCGATCTGGGCGTAGCCTTCCGCCGTCATGCCGAGGCGCTGAGCCGGAAAAGAGTCTCCATAGGGAGACATAGCGATGAAAGCTTTAAAGCGCGGGTCGGAGAGCGCTACCGACTGCCCCCCCACATCGGCCACCGGTACCCCCGCGATGGCCTGCAGAGTCAAGGCTCCGAAAGAGTGACCCACCAGCGCCGCCTTGTCGGGATTGGCGCGCCGGCAGAGATGGAGCGGCAGGCGTTCTCTCTCTAAGAGCTCTAGAGCGAGAATCACCTCGGCCACGCGAGTGGACAGCTCTTTTCGAGAAAAGGCTCCAAAAGGGGTGCGGCGGAAAACGGCGGTCCAGTCGCTACCGGAATGGACCGGTGAAATCACCATGTAGCCGTGACTGGCCAGATGCTTTTCCAGATATCGAGAGGCTTGGGCGTGCGCCCCCAGGCCGGGAGAGACGACCACCACCGGAAACCCCTCCGGCCCGGGCAGACCTAAGGGATAGAGAGCTGTGAAAGCCACCTCACGGCCGAGTCCTTGATGGCGAAACACCTGTTGGTGAGTATCGACGGGATAGGGCCCGGATTCCGCCTTATAAGGTTGTCGAAGTACGTCAGCCGAACCCGGCTTTTGTCGAAGCAGAGAACGGAGATTGCCCAGAGGACTGTCGTCGTCGGAACCAGCCGGGTCATGCCCTAAAAGCGCCTCGGTGAGACGATGGCTTGCCCTGAGCGTTTTGGCTAGAATTCGGTCTGTCGACATAGGTAGATTTATTCCTATTTCAACCAAACTTGACCACCCCCCTCGTGAGAGCGAGTACTTATGCCATCTTTCCAGAAGCGTGTAGATATCAACACGGCCGAAGCCAGAGGTCATCTTCCAAATCCAATTTTATCTTCCAACCGCCTTTACATTAGTAATTTCATGGCCTATGCTGAGCGATGCTATCGACGCCCCGTGCTCGGTAGGGCAATTTGGAAGAGGTACGAGAATGCTTACGGATCCCGATATCGACGTCATGCTCCACAATGAGGAGAATCAGATCGGCAACAAATTCAGTCTGATCACCCTGGTGGCCAAACGCGCCGCCAATCTGCGCAGCGGGAATCCCGCTCTTGTCGACGTCAACTGTCGCAATCCCGTCAGTGTGGCGCTCCACGAGATCGCCCAGGGGAAAGTCAGTTCGCGTATCCCGGTGGCCGGCGAGTCCACCCCGGGTCACGAGGACGACGCGGCCGCAGCGGCACTCGCCGCCGCTCTGGGTCACATTTCGCTCGGCGAGTAGGCCACAACGTCATTAACCCCACAGGTGGGATGGGACCGGTAAGGTTCCATCCCTGCTTTGCGTTTACGCCACCCTTCCATGGAATTAAAATGCAACCCGAAATTCTTTTGACGTTCTTTTGACTGTGAGGCGATAGAGTTTGTCTATGCAGATACTCAGTGCCGCCTCCAAATGTCCCTACGCCCACCGCCACGCCATCGCTCCTCCGACCGTCACGGAGGAGTCCGCGCCCGAAACAACTTTTAGCATCGACGAGGTCCTCTGTCCTGTGCTCAAGACCGGTGTTCGGGAAGGCCGAATCAAAGTCGACGCGGAGGGGAACGCCAGCGGTCTTGAAGGGTACCTCAAAGACGATCTCGGCATCTCCTGGGGACTGCGCAAAGTCGCAGTACGCGGGGCCAAAGGAGCGACCGGCAGCCAGGGCGCGGAGGGAGATACTTTCAACCTACGCAACTTGCGCGGCAGCAATCTCGACCACAACGCCGACTCTCAGATCCTTCGCAACGGATTTTCTCAAGAGCGACTCGATCTCGCCCTCTCCTTCTCCGCCGACGGTGAGCGCCTGACACTAGCCGACCTGGGCCGTTTCCAACAGTACCTCCTACAAGAGGAGCCGGGCGGTAAAGGCAAGTTCGTCGGTGGAGTGGAGTTTTCCGCGGTGGTAGAGGTGTTCGGCAGAACCGACGGTCAGGGACGCCGCTTTATCAAAAACGATGATTTCATATCTCTTTTCCGCGACAGCCGGTTCCCCGAGGGATGGGAAGCCTCTCACAAGGACAAGACCGGCTTTCTCGATGTCGGCGCCGCCGCCGTCGAATTCTTCCGCGACCATCCCGGCGAAGCGACCAACCAGGCTAAACCGGCGGGAGGTGTCTGTCCCTTCAAGCATGGACAGCCCTTCGACCTGGCCCAAGCGGCCAGACAGCACGCCGACAAGCTTCAATGAGCCAAGAAGAATACCAGGGACTGAGAATTCTCGCTTTCGAGAGCAAAGAGCAGTGGCTGGAATGGCTTGATGCAAACCACGGCCAGAATGAAGCCGTCTGGCTGAAAATGGCCAAAAAATCCACCGGGCTTCCCTCCATTGATTACGAGATCGGGCGTGAGGGCGCGCTCCGCTATGGCTGGATCGACGGGCAGTCGAAAAGCCTGGGAGCCACCCACTTCCTACAAAAATTCTCTCCTCGTCGAGCCCGAAGCAAGTGGTCGAAAGTCAACTGCGACCTGGTGGAAGGGTACATCGCCGCCGGGTTGATGAGACCCTCGGGGATGAAGGAAGTGGAGGCCGCGAAGGCCGACGGACGCTGGGACAAAGCCTATCTTCCTCCCTCAAAGATCGAGGTTCCGGAAGACTTTGCTCAGCTCTTAGAGCAGAATCCGAAAGCCTTGGAGCGCTTCGGAAAACTCAAGCAGATGGAGAGATACCGCATTCTTTATCGCCTGCACGACGCCAAAAAGCCGGAAACGCGAGAGAAACGGAAAGCCCAGTTCCTCCAGGAGTTGCTTCAAGGATAGAGCGCTCGTTTTCTTGATAGCGCGACCTTCACGCGGGTAGCGCTGCCCGTTTTCTTGATAGCGCGACCTTCACGCGGGTAGCGCTGCCCGTTTTCTTGATAGCGCGGCCTTCACGCGGGTAGCGCTGCCCGTTTTCTTGATAGCGCGGCCTTCACGCGGGTAGCGCTGCCCGTTTTCTTGATAGCGCGACCTTCACGCGGGTAGCGCTGCCCGTTTTCTTGATAGCATCACCCTCGACCAGCAACTGATCCCGAGGCGGACACGTTCATAGGTCCAGCCTCTCACGCTCATGCTATAATAATCGCATGAGCGTCTCCGCCACCCCACTCGAGAATCGGTTCGTCACAGGCGCCTCCTGGGAGGACTACAACCGCTATCTCGAGGCGGTAGGCGAGCGGAGGATACGCGTGACCTACGACGGAACGATGGTCGAGCTGATGACTCCGAGCCACCGCCACGAAAGTCTTAAAGAATGGCTTCAACTCTTTCTGGTTTGCTTTATGGAAGAGACTGAGGTGGACTTTGTGGTTGGAGGAAACACGACGTTCAAGGACACCTTGGAAAAGAAGGGCCTCGAGCCAGACGACTGCTACTGGATTTCATCGTGGCGGGATGTCCTGGGCGGCTGGAGTCCAGAGACGGGCCCGCCGCCTGACCTGGCGATCGAGGTGGAAATTTCTCGCAGCGTCCTGAATCGATTGTCGATTTATGCTGCTCTCCGAGTCCCCGAGTTGTGGCGGATCAGCGAGGCCGGCAAGATCTCGGTTTGGACGCTCGCGGGGGATGACTATCAAGCCTGTCCATCGAGTCCGAGCTTGCCCGGCCTGTCCCTGGAATTTGTTGAGGAACACCTGGCCAAAGGTGGTCAAACGTCGGACATGCGCCTCCTCAAGGCTTTTCGCCAGGCTCTCCGCGACCGAATCTGACGTTAAGAGGATAGACACTTCAACCCATGAGCTCTACCTGGGATGCTACCGGAGTGGTTCACCTCCGTGACCTGGTCGACCGGTATCGTTGGGATACTCGCAAGCTTTCAGCTTATCTGGACCGGCTGGGTCTGGGCGATGTTTCTCAGAAAGCTCCACCCGACCAGTTCGCCACTTCCAGCTTCTCGCCGCCGAAACGGCTGCTCGTCCTCAATCGTGACGAAGACACGGACCTCTGGAAGCGTTTTCGTAGCTGGCTCTCCCAAGCCGCGGAGCTCCACCTGGTCGTCTGTCACTATCATCGGCCCGATCTGGAGCGACAGCACCAGCTCGAGCGTGAGGTCTTCAGCGCGCTGGCCGAACTTCCGTTGGTCCAGCTCGTCCACTGGGTCAAAGGGGAGGAAGCTCCCACCCCGCTACGCCTGGTCCTTGAAGGATCCAAGCTGAACTGGCCCACTCCACCGGCCCTTCCCGCTCTCGAGACGAGTGGTCCGGGTCCCTGGCTCGAGTGGCCGGACCCACCGGGGTGGCAACCCGAGTTGGATTGGCCCCGATGGGTCTGTCATCGAGATGGGGCTCCAACGATGTATCATCCCTCCAGCGGAAGGTTCCTCAACCTGAGAAGTGGCGAATGGAGCGAGCAAGTGGGGCCTCCGACGAAGCAAACACGCCTCTGTGTGGCTCCCGATGGCCAACGCCTCTTGAGCTCTAATTTTCGAGGTCAATTCTCCATTCTCGACCTCCACAGCGGAGGGCTTCAGACGTTCCAGGGGCCGTCCGGGTTCCCGATCGGGATTTGGCCGGGCCAGGAGATCGGTTGGAGTGGGCATCGCTGCACTTTCAACTGGCTCCACCTCCAGCAGAGGACCGGTGGAACCCTTTCCGCCTGCGACCACGACTGGCCCTGCGGACACGAAAAGAAGCAGTACGGGTATCTCGATAACGAGCCGTGCTGGGTCCACCTCTCCCCTATCTACGACGCTTATCTTTCGGTTTATCAAAAAGACGCCGTCATATCCGCGTCCTTACCCGTCGGCTGGCGCTCCTTCGGAACCGTCTGGACCGCCCTGAACGAACCCGCGCTGGACCCGACCCGCGCACTCTTTTTCACCCATGACGGCTCGGCCGGGACAGGGGATCCCCGGGAAGCCGAGGACGGTGATGCTCGAGACCTGAGGCCTGTCATCGTTCTGGGGCCCGATCCCAATTACCGTTACGCCCTCGACCTGCGTCGCAGCGTCTACCGCGTCGTGGGAGAAAGCGTGAGTGAAGTTAACGAACCGGTCGATGGATACGCCGTCTTTGACTCCAATCACGACGGAGTTCGCTATGAGACCGGCCGCCTTCTCGGAGGTTGGGGTCGTAGCTTGATCGTCGCATCTGGAACCGAGCTGCGGCGAGAGGACCTGGTCAGTGGACAACGGACAAGCCTGGGTCGAGAATCAAGGGAGATCTCATGGGCCTTCCCTGTCCCCGCCTCGGCCAACCTGATCCTGGTTAGCCAAAGCCCGGAGAGAGCCGAACTCCGGCTGGTATAGGAGCCTGAGCCTAAAGACCGAAGCGGCGCGCATGCGATCACTGAAGATGGCGGCGGGTCTTACCGGCGCCCTAGCATTAGCCCGTCAACTCTTCCACAAAGGCCCGATAGCCCATCCCGTCAGCCCTCCTCCCCGAGGCATTCTCGACATTCACTGTCACACCGCCGGAATCGGGCACTGCGGCAGCGGAGCCTGGGTCAGTGAAAGCTTACGGGGCAGTTGGAAATTCCCACTCTACCTGAAAATCTTCGAGACAAGTCTTAGAGAGCTTCAAGAGCGCGGTGACAGGGATGTGCTGGACAAGATCACGCGGCGCTTGCGCGAGTCGCACCATGTTGATGACGCGGTCATCATCGCCATGGACGCCCCTTACACCGCCGAAGGTCAGGTCAATCCGAGCGCGGGTGAGCTTCATGTCTGCAACCGGTGGCTGGGAGAGACCCTCAAGGAGTATCCCGAGCTTCACTTTGGGGCCAGCGTCCATCCCAGTCGGGCCGACGCTATCGAAGAGCTACGCTGGTCCAAGGCCAACGGCGCTGTCCTGGTCAAATGGTTACCCAACATCCAGGCTATCGATCCTTCCCAAGAGCAGTATCGCGATTACTACCGAACGCTGGTCGAACTCGACCTCCCGCTATTGACCCACGTGGGGGCCGAAGACTCCTTCTCTAAAGCCGACGACCGCCTGGGAGACCCCCACCTGTTGCGCTTCCCGTTGGAGTGCGGAGTTAGAGTTATCGCGGCCCATGTGGCCAGTTCCGGCAGCAACCAGGGGCAACTCAATATCGATCGACTTTTGGAGATGATGCCCCACTATCCCAACCTGGTGGCCGATATTTCCACTCTGACCCAGCTCAATCGCAGCCATCACCTACCCAAGGTCCTTACCGATGAACGCCTTAAGGGCCGGCTTCTTTTCGGCACCGACCATCCGCTGACGAACACGCCGCTTGTCACGGCGTGGCAATTCCTTTTCCGCTTGAGTCTCTCACAGATCTGGGAAATCGCGACAACCCCAAATCCCTGGGATCGGAGCGTGAAGCTCAAAGCCGCTCTCGGCGTTCCTCCCGAGGTGTTCAGCCAAAGTCGGGAATACCTCAACCTTTAGACATCCCATTTTTGCCATCGGATCCGCAGGAATGACTCCAGCGGCGGATAATGCCCCACGGCCCAGGCGGAAGAAGGTCTTCCGCGAGAATCTACCTGGAGAGAGGAACACTACTTTGTTCGTAAAGAATCGCAAACCTTCAGCCCTGACCATGGCCGCCATCGGCTTTATCTCGGCCTTGACCCTAGGCTGTGGGAACTCCAACATCAGCGGCAACACCGATTTCGTCTACACGGGAAATAACGTGAACCCCGGTAACACCGGAGCCGTTCGCTTTCAGTTTCGGCGGCTTCTAGCCAACGCTCAAACAACCGTGAACCTTTCCGCCAACGTCCCCGCCGATACCACGACCCTCGACTTCGCCTTTTTTGATGAGGACGGAATTTCTGACACCAACTTCATCTATGGCGACGAAGTCGGCTTTTCCGAGGAGGTTAGCGTAAGCGGCGTGCCCACCAGCGCGGCCTTCGTGGTTATCACCACCTATGATGCCAAGGGATACCCCATCTCCACCATCGCCGACACCGTGGAAGTCGTGGCCGGGAGTGAAACCACCGAAGATCTGTCCGACGCTAACAATCAATCTGTCTCCTTCGAGAACGTGATCATCTCTCCCAACCCTATCAATCTTCAGGACGGTCAAACTCGCCAGGTTGGAGTATCCGCCGGGTTCTCCAATGGTGATACCGTTTCCGTTCCGGTAGGCGACCCCGAATACGACACCGGCAATGACGCCATCGCCACCGTGTCGGCGACCGGTGTGGTAACCGCCGTGGACCCTGGGGAAACCACTGTCACCGCGACTTTGGATATCCGTGGCACCGAACAGACCGGAGCCGCCGACGTCAACGTCCTGCTTGTTGAGCTGGCCGATTAGATACCACCAGCTCCAAAGAAAGGGCTCGCCAAGGACGGCGGGCCCTTTTTTGATTGCCGTCATCACTCTGGGGAATAAGTCTACAAAGCGCGCGACGAAGAAAGACGTTATGGACAACCAGCCCTCCGAAATTCGCCTTCCCAGACGCCAGTTCATCGCCAACCTGCTTTTCGCGGGAAGCGTGGTGACACTGGCGGGACTCCAGAGCGCCGAAGCGCAGCAAAATCCCACCGATGGCTGGACCCTGCCAGACCTCAACAAACCATCGTCCGGACCGACGCCAAAGCCCACTCCCAGGCCGAAACCTCCCAAGCCCCCCCGTCCCCTGCCGCCTGGAAAGCCGAGATTTCCGGCACCACCCACCGCCGGCCTTCCGGTGCCTCCAAGCCCTCGTGGACGTGTGGTTCTCCCCGGTGATGTCAGTCCTCCTCAACCGCCACCTCGCCGTTAACCTTTTCGGTTTGTTGGCAACAATTCGCCAACATTCGCGGAGGCGTTTTAGGATATTTTCAGGCCAGAGGATAACCACAATGAACTATACAGTTGCTGACCTGAGATTGATCTGTGCCTGGTGTAACACCATCATTCGCTCACCCGAGCGCTACTGCCACGACGAGGTTCCCGAGTCCCACGGCGTTTGCCAATGCTGCGCCGTCAAAATGGGAATGCCGGCGGAACTTCTTCACTACTGACAATCGAGCATGAAAGCTTTTTTCCTAACCGTGGGCCTAGGGGTTCTTCTAGCCCTGATGCCCGCCACAGCCGGGCCAAGCCAGGGAGACCTTCTGGGAAGACTTCTAGCGATCGCCGATCCCGATCAAGTGAGAGCCTATCAGGAACTTGACCTGACCCCTGACCAGCTCAGCCGGCTGCGTGTGGCCGCTCAAGAGTTTCTGCCTCGTGTGGAACAGGCCGCGAACGCTCCCGGTGGGCATTTCATGCTGGTCCCTGAAGCTCTGAGGAGAGTCGACGGAATTCTTACTCCCGTCCAGCGTCCCCTGGCTCGCAAACTGATTCCGCGCGCTCACCAGTGGTCCAAACTTAAGTCCCTTTACCAAGACTACCACGTGCCCTCGGGGTACCAACAGTAGAGCTCTTCAAGTCTCGCAATATCCCCTCGAGCGCCTCATAGTCCCGAGCTCCGATCATCCGGTCTCGATACAAAGTCGCCTCGTACACATCGGCCAGACGCAGGAGTTCTTCCCTGTTCAGACGTCTCGCCCAGTTCCTGACCGTCTCTCCTGGCTCCCGAGGCGACGTCAGAGTCTCGGCTCTCTGAAGATAGGGCTCCAGACGCGACGTACGACGACTTTGCAGCCGCTTGCTATTCCCGCCTTGAAAAAACCCCACTCCCAGTGCGCCTAGCGCGAGTAAGATAAAAACTCTGACAGCGATTGGGGCGAATCGCTTGACCCATTCGGGTAAGCCCAGGTAACCGAGCAGCGAGTCGAACAGCCATTTATCAGCCTTCTCTTCTCCCAGAGTCGGGGTCGGATTTTCGCCGGGAACCGGATCGAAAATTGTCCAACCCGCTCCAGGGATGTAGATCTCGACCCAGGCGTGAGCGTCCTTGGCTCGGATCTCATAAAAACCCGAGAACGGATTGTATTCGCCCGGAAGGTAGCCCGTCACGTAGCGCGCCGGCAGATTGACGCTTCGAGCCATCACGCACAAAGCCGTGGCGAACTGTTCACAGTAGCCTTGCTTTGCCTCGAACAGAAAGTGGTCGGCGGTATCGACACCTTCCGGATAGAACCCCACGTCGAGATCGTAGTCATAGTTCTGCTGAAGATACATACAAAGCGCATTGGCTTGCTCCCAGGGACCCGTTCTGTCGCCCACGATCTCGGCTGCCTTCTCCCGCACCCTGGGAGGTTGGTCTTCCGGTAGACGAAGATAGGGGACCATGGCCATCCAGCGGGGATCGTCGAGCGGCCAAGCCTTCAAATTCTTATACTCGGAAGGAGGCACGTCGGGAACCCGGTTGAGCACCGAATAGACTAGTCCGGTCTCCAGGGCGAAGGGGGCGACCAATACCGCGGGAGAGTTGACCACGTCGCGACCCGGGCGGTGGAAAGAGTTCACCCGGTAGAGCTCGTCGGAAGGAAAGAAAAGCTGGCGCGGATACAGCGGTGTGAAGATGACGTTGGGAAGATCAACTTCACTGTAGTAGATCGTCAGGCGATCCTTCTCGCCGCTAGCCGCCTGGAAATAGTAAGGGGGCTGGCGCACCGTCATCGGACCCGGGTCGGCTAGACCCGAACGCCAACCCGTTCCGGTATACTCGGCGAAAGTCACCGCTCGATGATATTGCCAGTCCGAGGTTCTCACTTTGAGCACCAAGCGGTTGCTCAGTTTTCCCCGCGTGTTCAAGTTGACCTCGGAATCAAATCCGAAATAGGAATCTCCGTCCACCCGACGGGGCTTGCCGCTACGATCGCGAGCCGCGTTCCCCAATCCGGAATTGAGAATCTCGCCCGTCGAGACGTGAGCCAGGCTAAACTGTAGGTCCCAGTTCATCGGCATGGTGCGAACCGTGAGCCCTCGAAATCTCGGCATGAAAACAAAGATGACGGAGGCGGCGACAAGACAGGCGGGCAGAGCCAGGCCCAGGGTACCCCCCAACCACTTGCGGTCGAGCCGAAATTTTTCGCCTTGTACTGGTTCGAGGCCGTCTCTTTCTTCCCGAGTTCCGGGCAGGCGGTTCTCCGACCAGAAATCGAGAGCTCCCACGGCTAGAAAAAGTACGCAGAAAAGTAGAATAAAGAGCGCGAAATAAGAAGAGAAGGTCAAAACCGAGGCCAGGGCCATCAATATCAGAGCGACCAGAATAGTATAGCGAAGATCCTTTTTGGCCGGAAGGTCGAAAGAATGAAGCGTCTGCAGCCAGATCAAAAGCTCGGCCAGAGGAATACGCGGATCATAGGCCGTGAGACGAAGTCTGGTGAAAAACCAGAAGAGTAGCGCCACCATGGCGAACGACAAGAAGATCTTGATCTCGAGATTAGCTGAGTGACGACGACGATAGCTCAGGTAGGAAGCCGCGGGAGTCAAAGTCAAGACAGCCCCCCAGTAGCCCGGCCACTCGATCTGATGAAGGGTCAAAACCAGAGCGTACATCACCAGCACGGTGACCGACACTCGGTAAAGTCCCGATTCTTCCGCCGTGGAGATATGCTTGGCCAAAAAACTTTTCCACCGGCTAAACATCGCTCGTGACCTCCATCGCGTGTCCCTCCTCGAGCTCGACGCTCCTCAAGGGATAGGCGGCGAATTCCTCCGGCGAGCCGGAGGTGAGTAGGAGAGTTTGTCCCAAGCCGCGCCACAACTCGGTCGGACCAAGCTCCTCGGCCGACTTCGCCGCCACGACCAGAAACGGCCGAACCCCACCGCTTCGCGACCCCGGCAGCCCCGATACCGCCTGCTTCACGGCTTCCAACCAATCGCCGATCTCCTGGTCCCCACGCTGGACTTTGGCCAGGGCCAGAAACTGATCGTCCCATCGGGTCAGTCTGCTCCAACCTGAATCCGTGGTAATCATCAGGGTGCTCTGAGTTCCCGCTCGGTGAGCCGACCATAGCAACGAAGCCGTCAAAGTCACGGCATTCTCGAAATCTTCCTCTCCACTTTGGTCGCTCCGCCCGCTGGTGTCCAAGAAGAGAAGGCCGAGTTGCCTGGAGGGGGCATGGTACTCCCGTACCATCAGGGTGGTCCCTCCGGTCTTGGCGCTCGACTTCCAGTGAACCATCCTCAGGTCGTCACCGGCTCGATAGTCGCGAAGCGAACGTAGAGAGCGGCTATCTCCTTTGGAGCGGGGCGAGACGAACTCGGTCAGAATTCCGGCCAATCGAGACCGTCGCCGAGCCGAGCTCAACGTTACCAGCCGGGGAAAAACAAGAAAAGGCTCTCCGTCCGGACAGACGTGCTCGGCCATGAAGAGACCAAAAGGCGCCCCAAAACGAAGCCGGCTTCCTCTCAGGACGTGCTCACCGCGACGCGCCGGAAGCAAAGTGTACTCCGTGGAAACTCCTGCTCCGGCGGCGAGCTTCGGGACGACCCAACGGAAATCACGGTCTTCCCGCGACCACTCGTTCGCCGGTTCCACCACCAGAACCTCACGCACCACGCTCTTGCCAACATTGGTTAAAGTGATCCTCACCACCAGTGGAAGGCCTCGCTGAATAGCGCTCACGATCTCTTTTTTCAGAACAACCGATCGAGCGGCGCGACGGGGCGGCAGCCAGGACAACGCCAGCAGTCCCAACAAAAACGCGCTCAAGAGAAAGAGCCACCCACTCTGTGTGTTGGTGGCGATAAGAAAGTAGAAGCCGGCGAGAAAGAGTAGCACGAACTCTTTCCCAAACCGACCAGGCCGGAACGGAGAACCTTTCACCTCCCCAGAGGATAGCGGATAGCGCCCGGTTGGTGCAATGAGACGACTCTTCTGATGGTGAGCGAGGCCAACCAGGAATCTCTTGCCGCAAGGGCAAATCCCTGGCACCGAAATCGGAATAGGAGCAGTTTTGGATCATCCAACCCACTCACAGGGGAATCTAGGCACGTTTGCTTCCAATGACGAGGTGGGTTACCACTATCGTCTAGGCAATCAACACCTGTACGAAAACCGCCTGGATGCCGCCATCCGCGAATATCAGCGGGTGGTGCTGCTCAATCCTGGACACGTTCAAGCCCACTTCGAGATGGGGACCGCCTACTTCCGTCAGGGCAGCCTGGAGATGGCCGTGCGCGCCTGGCAAGAGGTGTGCGCTCTGGTCCCGAACTTCGTTCGCGCCCACTACAACCTCGGTCTAGCCTACGAGCGCCTGGGCAAACGCGACAAAGCCATCACCGAGCTTCAGGTCGCCCTCAAGGTGGTGCAGAACCAGAACGATTCAGCCGGTGAACGGCGAATCCAGCAAGAGCTGGAGCGGCTTCAGGGAACGGAAGACTATCTTCGCCAGGTGCAGGCCAATCCAGCCAACGTCGATGCCCGCTTCAATCTCGGACTGGTCTACGCTCGTCAGGGGAAGACCGAGCAAGCGATCGAGGAATTCGAAAAAACCATCGAACTCGAATCGGATCACACCGAGGCCCACTTCCAACTCGGGCAAGCCTTTTGGAAGCTTGGACACGGGGAGCGTGCCGTCGAGCGATACCGGCGCGTCCTAGAGCTCTCTCCGGAACATCATCGGGCTCACTATCATTTAGGTTTAGCTCTCTCGGCCGGCGACAACATCGCCGACGCCATCCGTCACTTCCAGGCGGCCATCGCCCTCGAGCCGATGGACTCGTACTACCACTACAGCCTGGGACGCGCCTACGCGCGGCTGGGCGATCTCGAGGCCTGCATCGCCGAGTACAAAGAAGCGATCAATCTCGACCCCAACGATCCTTACACTCACAACAACCTGGGTTTGGCCTACTTTCAAACCGATCGCCTGGACCTTGCCATTCAGGAGTTCCACAAGGCGATCGATCTGGACCCGAACGACACTCTCGTTCACTATCACCTGGGCCGAGTTTACAGCCGGCAAGGCCGCCTCTCGGCCGCTCGTCGCGAATTTCAGACCTCCATCTCGCTCGACCCCAACCTCCCCAAGGTCCACTACGAAATGGGGAACGTCTTCATCCGGCTGGGCGACTTTGATGAGGCCAACGCCGAATACCAGAGAGCCATCGAGCTCGACCCCGAGATGGGTGAAGCTCACTACCGCTTGGGACTCTCCTACGTACGGCTGGACCGTATCGATCTCGCCATCAAAAGATATCAGAAAGCCCTGTCGCTTGATCCCGAGAACGCCGACTTTTACATCGCCATCGGTCAGGCCTACGCCGAACTCGACAAGCTGGATCTGGCGGTTTCTCACTACAAAAAGGCACTTTCATTCTCACCCAAGGGTAGCCACCTTTGGTATCTGACCGGTAGCGCTCAGGCCGGAATGGGGCGAACCGAGGAGGCGGCGGAGTCTTTCGAGCGAGCGCTGGAGACCAACCCGCTCAACGGGCATGTCCGCTATTCGCTGGGCATGGCCTACCTCGAGCTTGGCCTCTACGACCGGGCCGCCGAGGAGATCCAACAAGCCGCGGCGCTGGAGCCGGAGCAGCAAGACTACCAATTCGGACTGGGTGAGATCTACGAAAAACTCAAACTCGATGAGCCAGCCGGCGATAGTTTTCGGGCCGCCATCGCCCTCTATCCCCACTGGGCCGAGGCCCATCATCGCCTGGGGATGGCGCTACGTCGCCTGGGACGCGATTCGGAAGCTCGAGACTCGCTACGGGAAGCCGCCCAACTCGACACTCGACAATCCGTCTATTTTCACGAAGCCGCCTCGGTCGAGCGCGATCTGGGCAACTCCTCGCAAGCCGGAGAGCTGCTTCGCCGCGCGGTGGAGCTCGACGAGGGTAATCTCGAATACCTCTTGGACCTGGCCGAAGTGCAACGAGAGCTGGGCCAACTGGATGCAGCGGTGGAAAGCTATCGAGTTGCCGTCGAACTCAAGCCCCGTCGAGCCGAGACTCATTTCGAGTTAGGTTACACGCTATTTTTGGCCGATCGCCACGAGGAAGCTCGAGAGAGCTTGGCCGCCTGTTTCGGCATCGACCCCGGACACTGCGACGCGCTCTACTATTTAGGCCGCTCGCTGATGATGCTGGGCGACTACCGCGGAGCCGAAGAGTACTTCCGTCAAGCGGCCGCCATCGAGCCCGGCCGTTGGGATATCACCGGATACCTGGGGAAAGTTCTCACCACCGACAAGATGTACACGGAGGCGGTGGACAATCTCCAAGCTTCCTTGCAGCTGGGAGCTCCCGAGGAGGAGCGTCCCGACCTTTATTATCATCTCGGTTGTGCTCTGCAGGCTCTGCACTATGTCAAACCCGCGCTCAAGGCGTTGCGCGACGCGGAAGCCGCCGGAGCGAAAAACTCGGACATCGCCTATCGGCGTGCCCTGCTTTTGATCGACAGCCAGAGCTGGGATGAGGCCGAGCAAGAGCTGGCGGTGGCCGCCGTGCATTACCAGGATGAAGCCGAGCTCCGATACCAGCGCGGTCGTCTGTATCTTCTGCAGCACAAGGTGGAGCTGGCCTATCAGGAGACTCTGGAGGCTTTCCGGCTCCGACCGGACCGCCTGGTCATCCGCTTGCAAAAGGCGCTCTGTTCCGCTCAGGTCAACGAACCCAAGGAGGCCATCGCCGACCTCAAGGCGGTTCTCGCGGAAGTTCCCGACCTGACCAAGGCCCGCATCGAGCTCGGAAGGCTTTACAAGGCCAACGAGCAGGTGGATCTTGCCATCGAGGAATTCCAAGCCGCCCTCGATCTCCAGCCTCACAACGTGGACCTCCATCTGGCGCTGGGCAAAGCCTACTCCGAGCGGGGCGATCATGAACTGGCCATCAAGGCTATGGAGCAGGCGGCCAAGCTCAAACCCGGCCCCGAGACAGCGGCCTTGCTGGGCGACGCGCTTTTCGGCACCAATCGGATCGACGAAGCCGAAACCCAGTACCGAAAAGCCCTGGGGATCTCTCCCGACAACGCTCGAGCTCAAGCCGGACTGGGCGCCGTCTTGATGCGCCGAGGCCGCTTCGAGGACTCGTTGTCCTGCTTACGCTCGGCCACCCAACTGGCTCCCAACTGGGCCAAGCCGTACGCCGACCTGGGCCTGGTATTCATGCAGTTGGGCAAGTGGGACGAAGCCGCTCAATCTTACGATGAAGCCTCTCAGTTGGAGCCGAAGAACCCGGACCATCCCGCCAAGCTGGGGCTGGTGGCCTTTCGCTTGGGAGATTTCGAAAAAGCCATCAAGGTTCTCAATCGAGCCGTCGAGATCGATCCCACCCTTTCCGATGCTCAGAGTCATCTGGGCATCGCCTACGCCGCGGCCGGCCACCTCGACGAGGCGATCGTGGCCTATCGGAAGGCCATCACTCTCAACCCTCTCGACCCGAAGACCCATTACAACCTTGGAGTAGCCTACTCCAAAAAGAGGCAGTGGGACCAAGTGATCGAGAGCTACCGACGCTGTTTGGACCTCGACCCCGAGGATCTCAACGCACGTTACAACATCGCCCTGATCTACGAGAGGATGCGAATGCCCGAAGAGGGCATTGAACAGCTCAAGGCGGGGTATCAAGTGGCCCAACAAAAGAGGTCCACTGCCTTTCATCAAAAATTTGCCCATGAGTTGCAGCGACTTGGGGTCGCCATCGGAGGAGGAGAATAAATTCACATGCAGGTCCTTCGCGAAGTATTGCGCGTCCGAATCGGCCAGGAGCTAGAGCGAGAGCTGTGGCATCGTCTCAAAGGCCTATATAAACCCCTGGTCAGCGATGTGCCCGGTGAGTTTCGCCGCCAGTTAACCCTGGAAGCGTTAGACGCGGGCAAGGGGGGCGAACTGTTCCTCGGCAATGAAAACGATATCTTCTTCTACTGGGTCTCGCCCGAAAGAGATTCCATCGAGGCCGGAGTCATCTACTCCGAAGAGGCCCCTATCGAGCCTTTCGAGGAGTTTCGCTCTTCCATCGCCTCGGTGGTGGACGCCTGGCGTTGGACCCCCATGTCGGTTCTTTCTCGCCGCTTTCGGCTGGTGGCCGAAGAGTCGGACCCGTTCCCCGTGGCCAAAGGCCAGCTGGAAGCGGCCCGAGTTCTCACCGCCCCCTCTTGCCGCGAGCTTCTTCACACTGTAGCCGAGCAGCCCGGGCTCATGCTGAGCAAGTTCGCCAACGGACGTGAGGAGGAGCTGAGCGTCCATGTTGACGGCTTGGTCCAACAAGGCCTATTGGAGCGGGAATTCGAAGTGTTCGACCGCGACACCGGTCGAGAGCTGGCCCGCTTCCCCAACTTCGAAGCACTCCAGGACGCCGCCGAGCGGGGGTTTCGCAGCCCCTTCTCCAACCGATTGATCTCCGAGGAGAGGGTCGACCAACTACTGCGCCCCACGCCGCTCGGGAAACGACTGGCCCACCGGAATCTCTGGCTGGCCCTGTCGCTGGCCGAGGCGCTTTCTCATCACGGCGTGTCGGAGAAAAGCCTGCGCTGGTCCTTAGAAAACGACTACGAGACGGTGGATCTCTTCGCCATCTACGAGGGCTCCGTCTTCATGTTCGAGGTCCAAGAAGACGAAGTGACACCCGACAAAGCCTTTCGCTTCGTCTCACGAGCCCGCTACTTCGAACCGGACGCCGCCTTCCTGGTCGCGCCGACCGGTCGCAACAGCGAGGCCCAGCAAGTGATCGCACGAAGCGAGAACGGGATCGCTTTGGATCTGATCAACGATCTGGGGACCTTGGGCCAAAAGATCTCCGAAGTTCTCCACGGAACCTCATACAAGAGCGTGGAGGACATCCTGGCTCGTTTCGAGAGCCTGACCAGGATTGACGTCGGCGGCATCGTGGGCGAGCATCTTCTGGGTCCTGAACCCGAACCCGTGGACGAAGGCGGCATCGGCTCTCTTCTCAATCTCGACCTTGATCTCGATCTCGGATCGAGCGCCGACGAGGTGGTCGACAGCGCGCTGGGCTTAGACGTGGCCGAAGACTCCACTGACCTCAACGTGCCTAGCATTCCCGGGGTTGACCTTCCTCTCGACGACTTTCAGAGCGATCTCGGGAGCCTGGGCGTTACCGCCGGAGACGACCTGGACCTGGATCTGGATCTGGACCTCGATCTGGATCTCGACCTCGATCTGGGAGATCTCGACATCGGCGGCCCTAGTTCCACACATCTGCCCGATCCTCCCGAAATCGCGGAAGCTCTCCCGATGGTCGATCCCATTGACAGTACACCCGATTTCGAGGATGTCGTGGATGAAATCCCCGATATCCCCGAAATCGAGGATATCGACGACATCGCCGAGATGCTTCCAGAGGTGGAAAGTCCGGTCGATAAACCGAGAGCCAACAAAGCCTTGGACGGCCTGGCCGAGGAGCTGAGAAGCCTCCTCGAACAACCCAGGTGGGATACCGCCGCGTTGGAAAGCCGAGTCGCTTCCGCCACCTCCGAGGAGGTCAAAGTGGTCGGACTGGTCACCGCGGAGGGCTTGGAATACACGCGCCAGGGTCAAGACGACGAAGTCTTTGAACGCGCCGCCGCCGTACATCACACCTTCATGGAGGTTCTCGGTCGAGGCCTGGAGGAAGCCGAGCTTGGGCAGCTTCATCGTCTCGTCTTGGAAGCCGGGGACTCCGCTCTCTCGGTGACCTCGCTGCCTCAATCGCTCAGCCTTCTCGCTGTCGGTCCGAGCAGCGTGGCCGCCGACAGCCTGGGCTCGGCGGATCTTCCCGGCGAGACTGTTCTGCGCGAGGCCATCATGAAGAAGGTTCTCGACGAACTGTCGCAGGTCGAGGGTATGCTGGGCAACGTGGTCACCTTGAGTGACGGCCTGCCCATAGACATGCAAGTTCCTGACGACGTCAATCCCGAACTAGTCGGAGTGATCTTGACCCAGGCCATCGGCGATTGCGCTCAAGAGATCGAATTCCTCGGGCTTTCGCCGGTGCGACAATACCTTCTGATCGGCCCTGAACGCAGCTACAGCGTCATGCCGATCGACGGGGAAGCCTATCTCATCTCGTTCTTGAAAACCGACGTACCTCGTGAGGTATGGCAGAATCGCCTCAGTGGCGCTTCGGCGATGCTGTCCTCGGTTTTCGCATAGTAGCAAAACATATATTAGGGGCCGCGTCGTACGGATCACGCGGAGAAAAGGGTACAGATATGGATGAGGTCCTGGAGAATCTCAACGCAATTCCGGGAGTCCAAGCTTCGTTAATCGTGGGCAAGGACGGTCTGCTGATCACGGCTTTAGGTGATGCCGAGCCGGATCCCGACTTCCTGGGTGCCGAAACGGCCGAGCTGCTACAAAGCGCCGAGTCGAGCATGCGGGACAAGTTCTCTCGAGGAGAGCTCAAGACGATCTCCCTGGAAGCTGACGACGGACATATCTTCCTACGCAGCATCAACGAGGTCACTTACCTGATGGTGCTAACCAGTAACGACATCTCCCTCGGGATGGTTCGTTATGGCTTGGAAAAGGCCGGAAAAACGCTCAAAGAGCAGCTTTAATTCAGAGCTTCGCGCATGTCCTCGCCTTCTACCGCGCGCCTAACGCAACTGGTGAAAAATGCCGGATGCGCGGCCAAGATCCGGGCCCGAGATCTTGAACGCCTGTTAGGCCACCTGGGACTTTTCCAGGAGGCGGAGCCGCGCGTTTTAGCCGGTCGCGCCACACCTGACGACGCCGTGGTGGCGCGCACCCCTGGTGGTGATTTGATCGTGCAGACACTGGATTTCTTTCCTCCTGTCTGTGACGATCCGTATCTTTTTGGGCAGATCGCCGCGGCCAATGCTCTTTCCGATGTCTACGCCATGGGCGGACAGCCCTTCACCGCCATGAATATCTGCTGCTTCCCTTTGTCCTCGGTGGGTCCGGAAATCCTGGGTGAGATCCTGCGGGGAGGGGCTGACAAGGTCAAGGAAGCAGGGGCCATCGCGGCCGGCGGACACACGGTGGAAGACGCGGAGCCGAAGTTCGGCCTCTCCGTCACCGGACTCGTCTTGGACCAACACCTGACCACCAAGGACGGATCGCGTCCGGGAGACATTCTGGTTTTGAGCAAACCGCTGGGCACAGGCGTCCTTTGCGCCGCCTCCAAGCGCGGACTCCTCTCTGTCGAAGCGCTCTCGCCGGCCTACCAGGGGATGAGAACTCTCAACTCCGCCGCGTGCGCTTTGATGAACGAAGCCGGGGTGCGGGGCGCCACCGACGTCACCGGATACGGACTGCTGGGACACAGCTGGGAGATGGTGCGGGGCACTCAGGTCCGATTCATCCTCCAAGCTTCTCAGCTCCCCCTCTATCCTCACGCCGAGGAGATGGCCAGGCAGGACGCCTTCCCCGGCGGCTCGCGGGCCAATCGCGCCTGGTTGGAGGAGGCGGGAGCGGTGGAGTGGCACCCAGAGGTGGCCGAGTGGCAAAAAGGTCTGATGACCGACGCCCAAACCTCGGGAGGCCTTCTGATGAGTTGGCCCTCAGAGCGGCCCATTCCTGAAGAGCTGACCGTCATCGGCCGGGTCGAGGCCAGGACCGACTCGTCTCAGGCCGGCCTTACCGTGGAGCTGTGATCACCGAGCTTCGCCAACTCCCCTCCCTGGGTGCTCTCTGGGATAGCCCGGAGTTCTCCGACCTTCGTGACCGTCACGGCGACGCACTGGTCAAGGCCGCCCTACGGGAAGCTCTGGAGTGTCGTCGCGCCCAACTGCGAGAGGGCAAGGGTGTGAGGCTGAACCTTCGAGAAGAGATCTCCGCCCGACTGGCTCCCAGCTACCGCCGAGTGCTCAACGCCACCGGCACGGTTCTTCACACCAACCTGGGACGTGCCCCTCTAGGCTCGATCCTGCACGAGGTGGCCCAGGAGCTTCACGGCTACTCCCCTCTCGAATTCGACCTGGGAGAGGGGAAACGGGGTCGGCGCGGCGCGACCGTGGAAGAGCGCCTGCGCTGGTTGAGCGGCTCCGAAGCGGCCTTGGTGGTCAACAACTGCGCCGCCGCCATGGTCTTACTTTTGAGCGCTCACGCTAAGGGCCGCGAGGTGATCGTCAGCCGAGGAGAGCTCGTCGAGATTGGAGGCGGCTTTCGCATCCCCGAGATCTTGACAGTTTCGGGCGCTCGCCTGGTGGAAGTGGGGACGACCAATCGGACTCGCATTCGCGACTACCGCGAAGCGGTCACTTCCGAGACGGCGCTTTTTCTGTCCACCCACCCCTCCAACTTTCGCTTGGTCGGATTCACCGAATCCCCAAGTCACGACGAGCTTCTCGGGTTGGGACGCGAATTCGAAATTCCGGTGGCCTACGATCTCGGCTCGGGGATGCTGACCCGTCTTCTGCCCGAAGAGCCCGAGGTGGCCCAGGCCGCGCGTTTTCCCCTCTGCGCCTTTTCCGGAGACAAACTGTTCGGAGGTCCCCAATGCGGGATTCTACTGGGGAGCTCCAAGCTAATCGAAGACTGCCGTAGTCATCCGCTCTATCGAGCCTTCCGTTGCGACAAGGTGACCCTGGCTCTGTTGGAAGAGACGTTGCGGCGACACTCGGCCGCTCCCAGTTCGATCCCGGTCGCGAACTTCTTGAAACAGTCGCCGGAAAGCCTCAAGGTTCGGGCCGAGAAACTGGCAAGTCGATTGCGCGACTCGGGCCTGCCGGTGGAAGCGTTTCCCAGCCAGGGACAGGTTGGGGGCGGTTCGGCGCCCGAATACCCCCTTGAGTCCTGGGGGATCGTCGTGATGGATGCCGGCCTCTCGGAACTCGCTGTTCGGCTACGTCGGGGTACGCCTCCTCTTTTGGGGCGGCTGGAGAAAGGCCGGCTGGTCCTGGATCTTTTGGCTGTGGAAGCCGAAGATGACCTTTTGATTTTTCAACGCTTGAAAGAGAGCTTCACGTGAAACATTTTCTAGTCGGAACCGCCGGACACGTCGACCATGGAAAAACCAGTCTGATCCATGCCCTGACCCAGGTGGATACGGATCGGCTTCCCGAGGAGAAAGAGCGGGGCCTCTCCATCGATCTGGGCTTCGCCCCTCTGCCCCTCTCCGGACCCTCCTCCACCGATGAAGCGCTCTCGCTCGGTATCGTGGACGTTCCTGGACATCAAAAGTTTCTGCGCAATATGATCGCCGGCGTGGGTGGATTCGACGCCGCCATGCTGATCATCGACCCCGGCGAAGGAGTCAAGCCGCAAACCCGCGAGCACCTGACCATCCTGGAGCTGCTGGAGACCCCGCGTGGCCTGGTGGTGCTGAGCAAAATCGACCGCTACGATGAGGACAGCGTGGAGCTCGCCCGCTGGGAAGTCCAAGAGTTACTCCAAGGCACCTTCTTGGAGGGGGCTGATATCGTGACCACCTCGGTCTCGCTTCCCGAGAGTCTGGAAAAACTCAAATCGAGTCTCTACAACCTTCTGGCGCGGGCTGAGCCACGAAGCGCCTCAGGCGTGGCCCGCCTGCCGATCGATCGGACCTTTTCCAAGACGGGGTTTGGTGACGTGGTGACCGGCAGCCTTTGGAACGGCACTCTGAAAGTGGGAGACGAGGTCGAGCTGCTACCCGGACACCATCTGGGAAGAGTCCGAGGGCTCCAGGTTCACGGTGAATCGGTGGCAAGGGCTGTGGCCGGACAACGGGTGGCGGTGAATCTCTCCGGACTTGACTCGGACCGACTGGGACGGGGGGTCAGCGTGGTCTCCCCGCCCAAAGCTCTCCCAACTTCTCAACGTTATGGGGTCGCCCTTCGCCCGCTCGAGCCTCTTCCCGAGCGGCTGGCCCGCAAAAGCCGAGCGACCTTCTTCCAGGGGACCGGGCACGCCACCGTCTCGCTCCGCCTCCTCGCCGGCTCCGATAGCGATATCGAGGTCTTTGGCCAACTCGAATTCGAGGAGGAGACCTTCCTCTGCCCCGGCGACCGCTTCTTGTTGCGCGACGAAACCGACAGCCATCTGTTGGCCGGAGGACGGGTCCTGGCACCCGACGAGCGGGCGCTGCAACGTCGCCAAGGGAAAGCCTGGCTGCGACGCTATCAGACCCTGGCCGGCGGGGGAGCTCTGGGTTCGGTTTTGCAAGCGCTGCGCGACCACCAGGGCGTGGCCAAGTTGACCGTGCTGCTCAAAACCCTGGGCTGGAGCCGGCCCGACTGGGACAATCAGGTCGCTGTTTTTACCGAGTCCGGACATCTTCGTTTTACCGGAGACAAGATCTGGGACAGAGCCGAGTTCCAGGTGCGACAGGAGAGGACCGTCGCGTTGCTGGAAAAACTGCAGTCCGCGGCGGGTTGGAAACCAGGCTGGAGACGCGAGGAGCTAGGCAAGCTGTTGGGCGTCAAGTCTGGTCGAGACGACGGATTTTTCGATCTGCTGGAGACCCTTGTCGCCGACGGAATACTGGTCCGCCGAGGCGCGGTTTTCACCACCGCCGACTACCGTCCGGCCTTGCCCCAACACCTCCAGGCGGCGGCTGACCAACTGGAGCGGAATCTCCTCTCCGACGGAGTCGCTCCCAGAGACTGGGAGGTCGCGCTCTCCGAAGTTTGTTCCGATTCCAAAGGCTTCACCATACTCTCCGAGCATCTGCTGGGACTAGGGCGCCTGACTCAGCTCACGGAGAAGCTGGTTTTTGTTCCCAAGGCTTTGAGCGACGCGCGGGAGATCTTACGAGAGCGTTCTCAGGGAGCTCCTTTCACCGCTTCCCAAGCTAAAGAGTGGCTAGATATCTCCCGCAAATTCATCATCCCCGTGCTGGAGTGGATGGACGCTCAAGGATGGACCCATCGCACCGAGGATGAGCGAATTGTGAAAGGTCAGTGAATTTGAAGTCTGAAGAGGGGCGAGGCTAACCTTCTCACGAAGGCCCCCCTTCATGGCGGCGCCTGGAGACTATCGCAAACCCCGAAATCAGGAGATGCGCGATCTGGTCCTGCGGCTCCCTCACCCCGTGCGGGTCCTCGATAACACTGGAGCCATCTTGTGGCAAAACCAGGCCGCTGAAACCTCACCCGAAGAGACCCAATGGTCCCAACAGACGACCAGCTGGCAAGGTAAGAAGGCGGTCTTAGCCATCGCCCAGGCGGCGGAATCTCCCCCCTCTCCAGTGATCGCTGAACTGGAGGCGGAAAACGAACGTCTGCGCCGCCACCAGAAGCAGACGGCCCGGCGCAAGAAAAAGGCTGAAGATAGCGCCAAGCAAACGGAAAAAGCCGCTGACGAGTTCGAAAAGCGCGAACGCAAACTACGAGATCAGTTGGAAGCCGCGGAAAAAAGGATCGCTGAACTCGAGGTGGACCTTCCGGCGGCCGCTACCAAGGGTAAGGACAAGTCGAAAAAATCTAAGACCAAAGCCAAGGCCAAGTCGAAGTCCAAGGGCAAAGTTGACGTTTCCGTAGAAGCGGCCGATAGCAAGACTCTGATCGATCTCCAGGAACAGCTCCGGGCCTCAGAGCGAGCCAGAGAAGAGCTCCAAGAGCGACTTTCGAAGGTAGAAGCCTCGCGGGCGACGTGGAGTTCCGAGAGAGTCGAACTAGAGAGCCAACTTCGCTCCCTCCAAGGGCGGCTCGACGCGGCGGCGGCTCGATACGTGGAGCTTCAGGTAGAGTTTGACGCCTACCGGCAAGAAGTCGAAGAGGAAGAGTCACGCCGCCAGCTCGAGGAGCAGCTCGCCGCCAAAGTCCGAGAGTTTGAGGAGCTCGAGCGCTCCTTTGAGGACGAGCAGAAGGCTTTCCTACAGCAAAAGCTTGACCTGGAAAGCCGCCTGACCGAACAAGAGGTCGAGTTCGTCAAGCTGCGCGACACCGTCTCCGGCACCAGCCAGGAGAGGCCCCGTGACCCCTCTCGAGAGCTCACGGACCTACGTGAGGACTTGGAAGAAGCGCGTCTGGCTCTCGTCGAGTCGACCAAGCGCGAGACGCGCCTCAACGAGAAACTCGAAAGCGCCCAAGAGCTCAAGGAAGAGCAAGCCAAGGTACTGGCCCTGGTCAAAGACGAGTTGGGAGAGCTGCGGCGGCGCGAGAAGGAGTTGCGCGAGACCCTTCGTCTCTACGGCGACTTTCGTGAGGAGCTCGAACAGGCACGCGCGGAAGCCAGACAGTACCGGGAAGAGGCTCTGGCTCTTCGTGAGGCGACGGAAAAACTGGAGAACAAACTTATCGAGAGCCGTCGCGAACTCTCCGAAGCCAAATCGGCAGGCTCGGGAAGCGGCGGACTGTCCTTGCGCCTACCGAGCGGGGCCGGAGAGAGCGCCTCGAGCACGGTTAAAAGCCAGCTGGAGTTCGCCCAGAATCGGTTGCGCGAAACCGAGAAACAGCTCGACGAAGCTCGGGCCGCGCTCAAGAAGGCTCAGGCTGACGCACAGTCGGCTAAAGAGACGGAAAAACTCGCCTTTCAGGACAGTTTGACCGGGCTACCCAACAGACACATCGTGGATCGTTTTCTCGACTTTTCTCACAAACAAGCCAAGTCGACGGGCAAAAATTACGCCCTCTTTCTGATCGACGTCGACGGTTTTCGCGTCTTGAACGACACTTTTGGTCGCGACTGGGGCGACGCTCTGCTGCTAGCCATCGCCGAACGTCTCTCCGGCATGCGGGGAAAAAATCACATCGTGGCCCGGCACAGTCAGGACCGATTCCTTCTCCTGGCCGGCGATCTTCTTCCCAACACGGTCACGGGCTTTCTTTCCGAGGCCGCCCGCGCTCTTCTCGACGCCTTAGCCCATCCGTTCGACGTCAAGGGAGAATCTATCAAGCTGACAGGCTCGCTGGGGATCTCGGTAGGCCCCGGTCGCTCGGATGACTTCAAGGACCTGTTGCCTCAAGCCGAGACCGCACTGGAAAACGCTAAGAGCCTTGGTCCGGGAACCTACGTCGTGTATAGCGACGGATTAGCCCAAAAAGCTCAGCGCGACCTGATGTACCTGCGACAGATGGAATACGCCATCGCTCGCCAGGAGTTTCAGAATGTCTACCAACCGATCTTCAATCTCAACAAGGGTCTGGTCATGGGACTCGAGCTCTTATTGCGCTGGCATCATCGAGACCAGAGAGTCCTAAAGCCCGAAGAGTTTCTCGACGTGGCTCTCTCTTCCGGCCTTATTTTCTCCATCGCCGAGGCCACCTGGCCTCAAGCCTTCAAAGCCCTCGCCCGTTGGAGGAAACGTCGCCCGGGAGTCACCTTGTCGATCAACTTGAGCGACCGCGAGTTGCTCAACCCCAAACTCGTCGATCGGGCGACCGAATGGGCCAAAATCGCCGGAGTGGAGACATCAGCCATTCTTTTCGAGGTGCGTGACGCCAGCCGCCTGCGAAGCTCCAGCAGTTGGTGGACCATTCTCTCGGCACTCCAAAGAGCCGGTTTTGGTCTGGTCCTCGACGACTACGCGGCCAAATCCTCACTCTTTGGAACCCTGGCCTTCTCGGGATTCGTCCAAGCGAAGACGACTATCGATGAGAAGAACCCTGTCTGCACTCCAGCCCCCGCGGCGCATAAGAGCGTGCAATACGTGGCCAAGCGGATCCAGACCCGCTTTGACCCCAAAGCGTTGAAGAAGGCGGGGTTCGATATGGCACAAGGCTCGGCGGTAGCACAGCCGTTAGACGAAGAAGACGTCGACGGCATCCTTTCATAACCTATGAAAACTATCCTAACCGCTGCTTTGACCGGAGTCCTGGCCACTCGAGATCAGTGCCCAGCCATCCCTTACACGGCCGAGGAGATAGCCCTGGAGGCTCGACGCAGCGTCGAGGCCGGAGCTTCCATCGTGCACATCCACGCCCGCCAAGATAACGGGAAACCCGCCTTCGACGTGGAGAGCTACCGGCATATCGACGAAGCCGTACGCCGCCTCTGCCCGGAAGCTATCATCAACTATTCCACCGGCGCGGTGGGGATCGATCGGGAAACTCGCATCGCTCACATCCGAGAGCTCACCCCCCACATGGCGGCTCTGAACATGGGCTCGATGAACTACGCCATGTATTCGGTGGAGAAAAAGCGCTTTTATCACGACCATATCTTCGAGAATCGCTTCGAGGATATCCGCTTCTATCTCGAAGCCATGAATGATGCCGGAACTCGGCCCGAGATGGAGTGCTTCGACCTCGGACACATCAACAATGCCGAGCCTTTACGGGACCTGGGGCTCATTCCGGAGCCCTCCTGCTACTCGATGGTGATGGGCGTCCTCGGCGGTATCCCCGCTACCACGCGCAACCTTTTACATATGGTGGAAAGTCTGCCGAAGGGAGCCCTCTGGCAAGTGATCGGAATCGGACGGGTTCAATGGCCCCTCATCGGCGCCGCTGTCAGTATGGGCGGTAATGTTCGGGTCGGGTTGGAGGACAACCTCTATCTCAAGCCCGGGGTGATGGCCCGAAGTAACGGTGAACTGGTGGAAAAGGCCGCCCGCATAGTGGAAGACCTCGGCGGTAGCGTGGCCAGCCCCGAGCAGGCGCGCGCCATGCTAGGCTTACAGGGTTAGCCTTTGACTAAGGCTCCTGGGCCTCCTGAACTCCCAGTTCAGGCGCCGACGAAGGGACTTCAAGTGGCGCGACAAACTCCGATGACTATGTCCAATCCCCACGGTACTCCCATCTGGTATGAACTTCTCAGCGACAACGGCGCTGTGTCCAAAGCTTTCTACGACGACGTCATCGGCTGGAACATCGGAACGGAGTCGATCTCCCAAGGTATGGACTATCGCATGATCACCACATCCAGCGGCGAGTTCGTGGGCGGGATGCTGCCGCTTACGGAAGAGATGAAAGCCGGCGGCGCCAGACCTACCTGGCTCGTCTACCTGGGGGTTGACGATGTCGATGAGACCGCCAAACGGATCGAGGCCTTAGGAGGCGCGATTCACCTCCCGCCCTTCGATATTCCCGAAGCGGGCCGGGCCGCCATGGTGACGGATCCTCAGGGCAATCCTTTCTATATCATGCGGGGCTCGAGTCCTGAAGCCAGCACTTCGTGGCAGCGAGCGGGCATGGGCAAGTGCAACTGGAACGAGCTAGCGACAACCGACCAGAAAGCCGGCCAGGATTTCTACACCGAGGTGTTTGGATGGAGCTATCCCAACAAGATGGAGATGCCGGGAGGCCTCGGCGACTACACTTTCATCGAAGTCGCCGGTGAGACTATCGGCGCGGTTATGACCGCCAACTCGGAGCAGCCCGCCGGTTGGCAGTTCTATTTCCGCGCTCCCGACATCCAGCCCACGGCCGAGAAGGTCAAGGCCGGAGGCGGTGAAGTGCTGCAGGGACCCATGGAGGTTCCGGGTGGCGACATGATCATCGTCGCCCGCGACCCGCACGGGATCAGGTTCGGAGTCGCAGCACCGGGAGCTTAGCCAAGTGCCCGCCTTCGAATCCAAGCTCAACGTCCGCGACGCGACCTATGTGTCCAATCAGCGCGCGATGTTAGCTCTCCTGGACGAGCTCGAGGAGCGCTTGGCAACGGTTCGAGCCGGTGGCGGCCCCAAAGCTTCCCAGCGGCATCAAGGGCGAGGCAAACTGCTTCCACGGGAACGCCTGGCGCTACTGCTCGACCCGGGCTCCCCTTTCCTCGAACTGTCGGCACTGGCCGCTTACGGCGTGTACGACGATGAGTCGCCGGGAGCGTCGCAGATCAACGGCATTGGTTGGGTCTCGGGCCGGGAGTGCATGGTCAGTGTCAGCGACCCCACGGTCAAAGGAGGAGCCATCTATCCTTTAACCGTGCGCAAGCTTCTACGAGCTCAGGAGATCGCCGAGGAGAATCGTCTTCCCACCATCATGCTGGTGGAGTCGGCCGGAGCCAACCTGGCCCATCAAGCCGAATTCTTCGCCCAGCACGGGGGGCGCGTCTTCGCCAACCAGGCACGCATGTCGGCCTTGGGGCTAACTCAACTAGCCCTGGTCTTTGGTAGCTCCACCGCGGGCGGAGCTTACATGCCGGGGATGAGCGACCTGTCGGTGATGGTCAAGGAGCAAGCCAAAGTGTTCCTCGGCGGTCCTCCCCTAGTCAAGATGGCTACCGGGGAGGAAGTGGACGACGAGACCCTGGGCGGCGCCTTGATGCACAGCACCGTCTCGGGTGTGAGCGATTTTTTAGCCGCCGACGACGCCGACGCCATCCGCATCGGACGAGAGCTGATAGCCCGACTCCCCTTCACGAAACCGCTGGCCGGGCGACGACGCGCCCCCCTGGCTCCCCGTTACGAGGTAGAAGAGCTACTCGGAGTCATCCCTTCGGATCCTCGCCGACCCTTCGACATTCGTGAGGTCATGGCGCGCCTTCTCGACGACTCGGAGTGGCTGGAGTTCAAGCCGGACTACGGCACCACCCTGGTCACCGCCTGGGGTCACCTGGATGGATATCCTCTGGGAGTGATCGCCAACAACGGCGTCTTGTTCTCCGAGTCGGCCCAGAAGGCGGCTCACTTCATCGAGCTATGCAACCAATCCCGGACGCCGCTGCTCTACCTGCAAAACATCACCGGATTTATGGTGGGAAGCGAGTATGAACGGGGTGGGATCGTCAAACACGGTTCGCAGATGGTCAAAGCCGTGGCCACCTCCACCGTGCCCCAGTTCACCGTCATCGTTGGCGGATCGTACGGCGCGGGCAACTACGGGATGTGCGGGCGGGCCTATGATCCGCGCTTTCTCTTCACCTGGCCCAACTCTCGCATCGCCGTCATGGGTGGGGAACAGGCGGCTGGAGTTCTGGCTCTAGTCGCCGAGGAGCAAGCTCGGGCTCGCGGTTTGGAGCCGGACACGGAAAAGATCGCCAAGCAGCGCTCGGGGCTCCTAGCGAAGTTCGAGGATGAATCTTCCCCTTACTATGCCACCGCACGCCTTTGGGACGACGGTATCCTCGACCCTCGCCACACCCGGGCGGCTCTTGCCGTGGCCCTCTCGGTGGCTCACAACGTAGACTTCGTCTCCTCCGGCGTCCCCGCCCACGGAGTCTTTCGCTTCTGACGAGTTCAAAGCATCGAGTCCGACTGCAAGACTGTCGTCTCCCGCCAATTGTGAACGAGATGTTAACTTCCCACCGTCTATCTGTCCCGAGTTTTCAGTCGAGCGAGGATTCTTAAAATATAGCCGTTCCAGGTTAAACTTGAGAAAACTGCGAGACACCGGCTTTCTCCTCGTGGCAAACTCCAATCAAGCTAAAGACAAGAGATTGGAGATAGACAAAACGATGAACGTCGATACCAGCACTTCCAGAGACACCCTCAATCGCGTCAAGACGGGCGGAACCAACAACACCGCCACGGCCAATACCGCCAAAGACGCGAAGCCGGCGGGTGACTCCGCCGCCACACCTCAGGCCCAGGCCGGCGATTCCGTGCAGGTCTCCAAGGAAGCCCAGGGCGGGCAGCAAGCCGCTCCCAATCCCTACGAAGGCGTCGCCGATGGATTTAGCACCGTCACGGTTGACCCCTGGAAGAAAGGCAAGAACGATACCGTCGAAGGGATGCTACGCAACCAGGGTTACTCGCTCCAAGACATCTACAATAAGGACAAGGATGGAAAGACCCTCATCGATCACGTGGCCCAAGCCAACAACCTGAGGAATCCTAATCTCATTCGCGATGGAGCCGAGTTGCGTATCCCTAGCCGCGCTAATTCCGAGTCGCTCTCGAGCATGGATCTCCAAAACGGAGAGTCGCAAAAGTCGGAAGTGAGCAGCGAGCAGGCTGGAGTCACCACCGAGTCCGAGATGAGCAAGGACAAAGACGGCAACAGTACGCTTGACGTCAAGGTCAACAACGACAATTCTAAAGATGCGGGCCTTTCCACCGAAACCAAAGTTGGCGAGGGTGGACGTATCGACACCAACTCTACCGGTACGGACAAAGGCGTCGAGACCAACACGGTAGCGATGAACAAGAATGGGTCGGCCGTCACTCAAGAGCGTATCGACGCCACTGCGGACGGGACTGACGTCAAAATCAAAGACATCGACCGGACCGGCGACAATCTTCACGGAACCGCTGACGCCAACAGCGTCCAGGTGACGAATCCCGGAACCGGAAACTCTGGCGACGTGACCTCCAAGGTCGATATCTCCGAGCGCTCCACCGACGGATTCCTGGAAAACATGGGACGCGATGTGGCGGAATTCTTTGGCTACAAGGGTCAAGAGAGCGGCTCGGCCAGCTTCGAGGGAGCTGGTGAAATCAACATCAACCGTGGGAAAGAGGGTGAGACCTCGGTCAGCAGCACCACCAACGGGAAAACGGAAGAACTCCTTCGCACCGCCGGAGATACCGACGACACGCTCCTCGAGCGCGCCGGTGAGTGGGGCGACGAGCGGATTCAAGATGTGGTCGACGTAACCAAAGCCGGAGTCAAGATCGCCGGACAAGTCGCGACTCAAGTCGGAGAGACCGTGTCCAACGGAATCGATACGGCCGGCCACTACGCCGGGAAGGCCGCCGGCGCTGTGGGAGATGTCGCCGAAGCCGGCTGGAACAAGGTCACCGGCGCCTGGAACAGCCTGTTCGGCAACTAGTTGGAGCCCTCGGAGCGTTGACGGCAAGGCTCGGTCATGGACCGGGCCTTGCCCGCGTCGGCGGGAACCTCTCGACGAATCGGGAATCGAAACGTTATGGAAGACCACTCACAGGATACCGATGAAACCCTGGCGCGACTGGAAAAATTTCTCACCGCGTTCGTGACCGAAGTTCTAGGTATGGAGATGAATTCACCGTGATCTGCCTGGCTTGCGGACAGAGACTGCACGGACAGGAATCTCAGGAGTGCTCGGAGTGCGGTGAGGTTTATTCGCCTGTCCCTGGAATTTTCGGTGTTAACCATCCCAGCCAGCTGCTCGATGCCTTGGGTAAGTTCCGCCTGGGACAGCTTTCTTTGCCCCTACTCAAAGAGCGTTTCTTCGCCCTGGAAGAGGTGTGGGAGTCGTTTATGGCGCGCTGGGACCTCAACGAGCAAACCGTTTCTCAGGCGCTCGATATCCGACGCGAACTTCGAAGCGTGTACGGCAAGGAGCTCGACAAGCTTGAAGACGCCGTGGAGCACTTCAACCAAGCTCTCGACCTCGTGGAGACGCTCGAAGGAGTCGACTCCACGCAGCTTGATCGACTGGAAGAAGAGCTATATCTTTTCACCCGCGGAGCTTGTTCGGCCTGTGCCGAGCTTTTCCACAAGCTAGACACTCGTCACGGAGACCTGCAATCGCTTCTATCGGCGCTGGGGCCGTAGGAAGTTACGGTTTAACCCTCCAGTCCACTCGAAGACCAGGACTTCACTCCCCCTGGACAAACCTTGTTGGAGACGCCAAAGGAGAGTTTGCCTTGAACACCTTAACCCCCGAGCACGAGCAATTTCGCGCCATGGTCCGGCGCTTCGTCAAAGACGAGATCGCGCCTCACGTGGAGGAGTGGGAAGCGGCCAAACAGTTCCCCGCCCACGAGCTTTTCCCCAAGATGGGAGAGCTTGGGATGCTCGGCCCCTCCTATTCGGAAGAGTACGGGGGAGTGGGAGGGGACTATCTCTTCCACGTGATCTTAGCCGACGAGCTCGGCTCCTGTGGATGTATGGGCGTTCCCATGGCCACGCTGGTGCAGACCGACATCGCCGTCTCGGGTCTGGCCCAGTACGGCTCCCACGAGCTCAAGGAGAAGTTCCTGGCTCCGGCCATTGCCGGCCGGATGGTGGGAGCGTTGGGGGTGAGCGAGCCCGACATCGGGTCGGACGTGGCCAGTCTCTCTACCCGCGCGGTGGTCGATGGGGACGATTATGTGATCAGTGGGAGCAAGATGTGGATCACCAACGGAGTGCAGGCCGACTTCGTGGTCACGCTGTGCCGCACATCCGAGGAAGGGGGCTATCGCGGCATGTCCCTCATCGTGGTGCCCACCGCGAACGAGGGATTCTCTGTCGGCAAGAAGCTCGAAAAGATGGGCAACCACAGCTCCGACACCGGTCTGTTGGTCTACGACAAAGTGCGCGTCCCCCGCTCCCACTGCGTGGGACAGGAGGGCAAAGGCTTCTACTACCAGATGGAGCAGTTCCAAAAGGAGCGGCTACTCGGCTCGATGCTGGGCGTCTCTTTAGGTGACGACGCGGTGCGCCGGACCATCGAGTACTGCCGCGACCGCCAGCTCTTCGGCCAACGACTGTTGGACAAACAGTGGATCTACTTCCACCTGGCCGAGCTGCGCACGGAGCTTACCATCCTGCGGCAGTTCATCTATCACTGCACCGAACGGTTGATGGCGGGCGTCGACATCACTCGCGAGATCTCGATGGCCAAGTTGAAGGCGGGTCGCCTGGTCCGCCAGGTCACCGACACCTGTGTGCAGTTCCACGGCGGAATGGGCTACGCCGAGGAGTATCCCCTGGCCCGCTACTATCGCGACGCGCGACTTCTCTCCATCGGGGCCGGCGCCGATGAGGTGATGCTGGAGATCATCGCCAAGCTCGAAGGCTTCGGACCGGCGTGAAATCTGAGCGCTCCCATCTCGGGCTTCGAAAGCTTTTGATCGCCAACCGAGGCGAGGTGGCGGTGCGCATCATGGCGACCGCTCGGCGGATGGGTCTTTCCAGCGTGGCGGTCTACTCCGAGGCCGACCGGGACGCCTTGCACGTTCGCTTGGCCGACCAGGCGGTGTTGCTGGGGCCCGCTCCTGCTTCCGAGTCGTATCTTAAGGTCGAGGCCATCCTCGAAGCGGCCGAGCGAACCGGTGCCGACTCCGTCCATCCGGGCTACGGATTCCTGGCCGAAAGTTCCGACTTTGCCCGTCGGGTGCGAGAGACGGGACTCAACTTCGTAGGTCCCACTCCCGAAGTGATCGCCTCCATGGGCTCCAAGGTGGCCGCGCGCGAGCTGTGTCGTCTCACGGGTGTGCCGACGGTTCCCGGCTCCGGAGCCGGAAATGATGGTGAGCTCTTGGAGTGGGCCGAGCAGTTCGGCTACCCCGTGATGCTCAAGGCTTCCGCTGGAGGAGGCGGCAAGGGGATGCGGCGACTCGAGAGCCGAACCACGCTGGAGAGCGCTCTCCCCTCGGCGCGGCGCGAGGCCGAGAAAGCGTTCGGCAGCGGAGAGCTGTATCTCGAGCGCGCTCTGGTCCAACCGCGCCACCTGGAGGTTCAGGTGGTGGGCGACCATCATGGGCAGATTCTCCACCTGGGGGTACGGGAGTGCTCGTTGCAGCGCCGCCATCAAAAGCTCATCGAGGAATCTCCTCCCGCCAACGTTTCTCCCACCATGCTGCAAGGGCTCACTCAGTCGGCCTTGCGCCTGGCCCGCGAGGTGAAGTACACCAGCCTGGGCACAGTGGAGTACCTGGTCTCCGGCGACGAGTACTATTTTTTAGAGATGAACACGCGCCTTCAGGTGGAGCATCCGGTCACCGAAGCCGTGACCGGACTCGACCTGGTGGAGCTTCAGTTGGGAATCGCCGAGGGGCGACCCTTGCCCTTTCGCCAAGAGCAGGTCCCCTGCCGAGGTCACGCCATCGAGGCTCGCGTCACTTGCGAGGATCCTTACAACGGCTTCCTTCCCGCCACCGGACCGGTACTTCTCTGGAGGCCCTGTTCGAACGCCCGAGTGGATGCAGGGTTAGAGACCGGCGGTGAGGTCGGTCCCCACTACGACAGCATGGTGGCCAAGGTCGTCTCCTGGGCCGAGGACCGCCCGAGCGCCCTGCGCCGGCTGGCTCTATCTCTACAGTCCACCGTACTTCTCGGGCTGCCCCACAACATCGACTTTCTACGCTCACTGCTGGCTCATCCCGAGGTCGTCTCTGGACGGCAGCACACCGAACTAGTGGAGAGTCTGGAGCTGTCTCGCCCCGAGGTCTCCGACTACCAGCGACTCGCCGTCGTCGCTTCACAGGCGGAGCCTCCAAGCTCACCTCATCCCCTGCCCACATTTCCCGTGGAATATCGCTTCGAGGATGGTAGGCACGTGCAAGTGCGGGATGGGCGATACCAGACCGACGATCGATTCTATCAAGTCCGCGTCAGTCGCGCGGGATTAGAGGTCGACGGCTTACGCCAATCCTGCGAAGTGGCCGGCCACCTCGACCGCTGGTGGGTCCACACCCCCGAGGGCACCGCGAGCCTGACCCTGCTTCCGCGTCATCCGGTCCCTCAGGCCTCGAATCCACAGGGCTCATTGAAAGCCCCCATGCCCGGGAGCGTGGTCGAGGTCATGGTGAAAGTCGGACAACAGGTGGAATCAGGCCAGCCCCTGCTGAAGTTGGAAGCGATGAAGATGGAGCATCTCATCTGCGCGCCTGCCTCGGGCACCGTGACCGCGCTTCCTTTCTCCGTCGGCGACCAGGTCGAGGTCGGGTGCCCTTTACTGGAAATGAGCTAGAGCTGTAGGGATGTCAGTTTTCCCAAAGTCCTCGCCCTTGTAAAGCAACCGCTCCCCAGAGTGCCGAGCCAACGCGTAAGAACAGCAATCCCCCATGTTCAGTTTGGCGGGGTGACGCCCTTTCCCATAACGACGATAGGCCTCACGGGCTAACTCCGTTTGTGATGAAGTTAGACTCACCACCTCTATTTGAGCTGAGTGGATCAAGAGGTCCAGCTCTCGACCGCCGGCCGCTCCCTTTCTTGCTTCGACAACAATGGAGGTTTCAAGAAGCGTGACAGAACTCACCAAGCGCTTGGGATCGCCGGCTATGGCCAGGACCATCTTCTCTGCATCCTCCTCTCCCAGCAAAATGGAGAGAAGAGCCGATGAATCAATCACCATGGCCAAAAGAGCCATTCTCATCGTACCCTAAGATCTCATCGGCGGGTCGAGAATCCAAATCCGGCAAACTGCTGCACCGCTTGGAGATCTCTCTCAATGTCTCCAAGAGATTGGGCGTCTGGCGCCGCCCAGAAAGCCGCTCAAGCCGCTCTTCCAAAGCTCGCGTCACTGCTTCGGTCAACGTTTCGCCAGTCTCCTTGGCCACCATTTTGGCCAGTTGCTCCGTCCGAGAATTCTTGATGTTGAGAGCCATACACCTTCCACCATATCATCCAGACTACACCATCAACCTAACTCGTTCATGGCTATCCGTCAAGGCTCTACCAAGTCGGTCTCATCGGCAGGTCGGGACTGTGACGTTTTCTTGACGAACCTAGCCTAGAGTGGTCGAAATGAACGTAAACGCCACTAGAATCACCAATCACACCTTCATGGGTAAGGCACCGATCCGGCCCGCTCAGCCGATGAAGTCCCATGGAGACACGGGTGATTCCATAGCGGAGGCTTATCGCACCGAGATCACCCCGGTCGAAAAATTCACGAAGAACGACTTTAGGTTCATGGTCCACGCCTTTAATCCGGTGATGCACAGAAGCTTCATTGAAGACGCCAAAAAGAATGGAACTTACGACCCGAAGAGGGGTGCCAATCTCTTGGACGAGCCGGAAAGGCTGAAAGAAAAAAGCATCGTCTCGGCCAGTATCATCGCCGCGGAGCAGCTGCCTACATTCGGTCGGCTTCTCTTCATCCTCGGATTCGACCCTCGCGATATTCTGGTGACCTCCCCCGGGGACGCATACGTCAATGGTAAGGAGAAAGAAATTTTAGCGAATCCTCCCGGACCCACTCTGACTCCAAAACAACTATTGGCCATGACGAGTCCAGGAGACTACAATGAGGTGGCGCTGCGTGGTGAGCACCTGAAGATACAGGCCGTCGCCGTCAAGCACATGGTTCTGCCCGACGGCAGAATAGATACGCCGGCGGATTCCGACCGTTTGCGGGCGATCGCCAAGCACAGGGGGCTTCCCATCTTAGAGTTGCAAGAACAAAGTGTGCTCGAAGAACAGCCGGTGCAGGTTGGGGTCGATAAGGAAGGCGTCATCAAAGGCGTCTCGCTGCAGCACAACGGGATCGGCTATTCTCTCAGCGACTTCTGGGCACAGCGTTACTTTCATAACAGCGCTTCCCGTGACTGGGAAGATATCTCTGAGCCCGAGTACCAAGGAATCAGGCCACTTCTCGAGTCCGCCCTCGAGGGCCAAGAGGGAGGACTCGATTTCTTGCAGACCATCGATGCCGTGATGCAGCGCAGGTTCAGCTCGGGTCAGTCCAATGACGTGGACTCAGATGCCGAGCCAGTCGCGAGGGTCGGGAATACTCATTTTCAGAAGCCGGTAGCCATTCCTGACACTGCTTCCAAGTTGGTGAGGGGTGTTCTGAACAGAGAACGACCGGCTGCCTGAAGCCTCGAAAATCAAGAATAGGTCTCCAGCAGGTTCTCAGCGAGTGCCCGAGGTTTGCGGAGCCTGGAAACGCGCGCGAACTTCGAGCATCTCCACCAACACGGTCCCGCTTCTCATTCCACTAGGATAGGTGATGCGATAGCGCACGTCTTTCACCACCGGCTTGCCTTCCGCATTCTGTCCGACAATCCAGGTCGTCTGGTATTTGCTCGACGCCCGGTCCGCCGAGACGGTGGAGGGGACGATGTAGTCCAGGAAGACCAACTGGGTCTCTCCTTCAGAGACAGGGGAGCTGACCTGGAGATCCGTCACGTAGCCCCCCTGGGTCTGCCACAGAGGGTCCACGCCATAATGCCACTGCACACCTTTGGCATCGAGATGGGGAGTGCCGACCCAGTGCATCAACTCGAAAAAGTCGGAGGCGAACGGCTCGGGATGCTGCTCCACCACGCTCCACTCGGCCGGAGTTTTCCCCCGTGGCGAGTCGACCAGGCTCCACTCCACCACGGAGTCGACCAAGGCCTTGGCTTCCTCGGCTGTGGGCGCGGCCCATACCGGAGCGATCAGTATTAGCATTCCCAACAGACAGCGACCAAGCTTTTTCATCCGGGCAAGTTCGGAGTCGAGCTCAACCGTCCTGTTGACCCCGAGAAGGTCGAAGTTCGATGTCTTCCGTAGAGAACTAACCCGCTCGAGAGCCGAAACCAAGGTCGCTCGCTAAGCTCCATAGATATCGCTCCCGACAATCTCCTCCAAGGCCTCCTGAGAAACCCGATAGCTTCCGAAAGACTTCGCGACGTAGTCTGTCTCAGATTTGTCACCGCTCAAATAAGCTCTCAACGCTTGCTCGAAGATCTCGTTAACGTGAAGCCCATCCTCCGTGGCTTTCTGAAGAACGCGGTCGTAGAAGTCGAACTCCAGTGTTGTTCCCACTTTCATATCTCCAAGATTAGAGACGGAAATCAGAAGGCCGTCAAGAAGTATGAGAGTGGATTCTAGAAAGAAAAATTGCCATCCAGGCAAGGCTTGAAAAGCTGTCGCTGCGAAGCCGCCCGCCATGAGTACTCTGCTAGATCGCTTCTGCCGCTATGTTCGCATCGAGACGACCGCCGATGAGAATTCCTCCACCTATCCCAGTACGGAGTGTCAGCGCGATCTGGCCAAGGTGCTGCACGCGGAGCTTCTCGAGCTGGGGCTGGAAGCCACTATCGACGAGAACGCCATCGTGTCGGCCCTGGTTCCGGGGAACGTCGAGGGCGCGCCCACGATCGCATGGCTTGCCCACATGGACACCTCTCCGGAGGCCAGCGGAAAAAACGTCGATCCGCAAGTAGTGGAGAGCTATTCCGGCGGAAACCTGCCGCTTAAGAACGGCAAAGTTATCCCAGCCTCGGATCTGGAGGGGTATCAGGGCAAGACGCTGGTCACCACCGACGGCAACACGCTTTTGGGAGCCGACGACAAGTCGGGAGTCGCCATCATCATGACGGCCGTCGAGCGATTGTTGGCCGACCCCGATCGTCCCCGATGTCCCGTGCGGGTCGTCTTTACCTGTGATGAGGAGATCGGACGAGGTACCGACAAGCTCGACCTGGCGGCTATCGACGCCGTCTGCGCCTACACTCTCGACGGTGAGAGCGAGGGGATTTTAGAGAACGAAACCTTCTCGGCGGATCTCGCCGTGGTCACCATCTCCGGCAAGAACATCCATCCGGGCCTAGCTTACGGAAAGATGTGCAACGCCATTCGCGCCTGCGGAAAATTTCTCGAGCAGCTCCCTCCCGAGCTATCTCCCGAGCGCACCAAGGACCGCGAGGCGTTCCTTCACCCCTACGTCATCGAAGGGGGCGTCAGTGAGGTGAAGGTTCGCATTATCCTGAGAAGCTTCGTCACCGCGGAGCTAGATGGCCTCGCCGACCGACTGCGGCAGGCCGCCGAGGCCACCATGGCCACCATGCCCGAAGCGACCGTGACGATCGATATCCACGAGCAGTATCGCAACATGGCCGAGTATCTCTCTAAGGAGCCGCGCGCCGTGGGGCTGGCCGAGGCCGCCTACCGGAAGGTCGGGATCGAACCGCGCTTTCGCTCCATCCGGGGCGGCACCGACGGCAGCCGCCTGAGCGAAAAGGGCCTACCCACTCCCAATCTTTTCGCCGGGATGCACAATTTCCACTCCGAGCTCGAGTTCGCTTGCCTTAACGAGATGGAGTCCTCGGTCAAGGTTTTGCTGGAACTGGCCGGCTTATGGAGCCAGGAGCGAGACTAAGCCGTGAGTCGCGGCTTTAGGTAACGACCGCATGCCTCGAATCGGCCTCTTCGCACTTCTCGCTCTCTTCTTCCTCACTCTTGGCGAGGCTCGAGCAGAGCCAAGGCTTACCGTTGACGGAATCGCTATCGGCATGGGTTACGCCGAGGTTCTCAAGACTGTGGGACGGCCTAAAGTCCTGAGAGAGAAACGTGGCCTGGTGGTTCTTGTCTATCCGGCCCCGCCGCACCGGCCGCAGGATACCGCCATTTGGTTCTCGCAAGGCAAGGTCGTCTACTGCAGCGGATACACCCTTGAGGAAGACGGAGAGCCACTTCATCTCTTCGGCTTGCCCGGCACCATCTTGGCCGAGCGCTTCGGTCTGACTCAAGACCTCCACGTCTTCGCCCGTTGGTGGCCGGAGTCGGGTGTGGTCTTAGCCGGCTCGAACAACATCTGGCCCGAGGAAGAGTTAAAGTCACCTATCGCCCTTCGCGATCCGACCTTCCCTTTACGCTGGTTCGAGCTCCCGGATGGTCGACGATACTCCGAATTTGAGCCCTGGGTGGATGACGAGCAGATGTCCTGGCTTGCCGATGACGTGGAGCTGGGAATGCCGGAGGAGAAAGCTCGCAAGCTGGCCGGAGACCTCGATGTAGTCTATCTTGGTGGCTTTGTGCAAGCGGTTAAAGCTCCGCTCGAGGCTCTTCTGATTCACCGTGTTGGTTATCACGACTTCAGCGTAACTTTCGAGGTGGGACAAGCTCCGCGAGCGTTTGGCCCAAACCCCAAAGACAACGTATCGCCGGAGAACGGCTGGTGCACTCCCGCCTCTTCGGGAAGAATCCGGATGGAAGGTGGTAAAGTCGCGGAGATCCAGCTTGAGCTCGACGCTCATGAACTCTTCAATGCGCTCGAAGATCTATAGCCTGTTCACATCTTCGAGCGTAGCGAGCTGATGATTCCAAGTAAGCTTCCAAGCTGTTTCAGATATTCTCCAAGAGAAATATTCCAGAAAGAAGCCACTTATGCAAATCCAGACCTCGAACGTGACCCTCCTTCAATCTCAAAGTCGAGTCGCGGGTATCGCCGCTAAGGTCCAAGAGCCGGCCATCGAGACCTTAACTGTCGACACATTCCAGCCCAGTCGGCCCTTGCAGCTCCCCGCCGCCTGGATCTTGGGTAGCGTCGCGGGAGTCGCGATTGGAACACTCTGCGCGCACGGGGGACTGGGCTTGGGTCTCGGCGGTAGTCTCGTCGGAGGATCTATCGGAGCTCTCACAGGAGCATGCGGCGCGAGCCTTTTAACCAGCAAAAGTACCTCCTTCGGGGAGAAGGTGGGAACCGTCGTTGGCTTAGCAGGAGCCGGTTTGGGAATTACCGCCGGAATGGTGGAGGGCTCTCCCGGTCTCGCGTTAGGTTGTGGCTCGGCCCTGGCCGCTATCGGAGCGACGGTGGCGACCTTCGTGGCCGAGGAATTGGACGCACGAAGTTACTGGCGAAGTCAGGGGTGGAATGGGGCGACCTACGCGGGCGACTTCGGATAGCACAAAACGAGGGGGAGCCTCTCTCCTGCGACCGAATCAGGGTGGCTATGAGAATCCTCTGCCTGCTGCTTCTGCTGACAAGCCTCGCCTGGGCCAACCCGACGAGCTTTGATAAAGAGTTCGAGACCCAACTGGCCCCGGATGGCTCAAAGCTGGCGGCATCCCTATCCGGAGACCCGGAGAAGACCATGGATCTGGTACGGGAGCTCTACCGTATCGCCGGGCCTAAGATCGGATGCCGATTCGTCGAACCGGTTTATCTTCTGGTTCTGGGCGATCAGCGCCCCTATGGGGCCTGGAACGGATTCATGGTCGACCCGCAACCGGAGGACGATGCCGTCATCGAGAAGCTGAACGCTTACCTTGTGCCCCGGGGGTACTCAATCCATCCGCGCAAAGCCGATGAAAAAGGTCGTGTCCAGGCCTTCAGCTTGCGCAGCCTCGCCGGGTTGGAGAAGCGCACTCGGGAGAGTCACCTGAACTGGGTTCCTCGTTACGATCGAAACACCGGCTGGCAGGGCTACTACGCCTGGAAAAAATCGATCTATCAGGCACTTCCGAAAGAGCGGGAAAAAGACGCCTTCCATTTTGCCGAGGGGATTATGCTGGGATATCCCGACGCCGCGGTGGAGCACTTCAAGGAGCTCGCTTACGAGAACTGGCCCACCACGGTGGAAGCCTCCATCCCGAGCGCTTACTACTATCTCAACGGAGTCCCGATCTTCGAACTTCGCGCCCGCGACGCCAACGAAGCCGGAGTGGTCGCCAAAGAAGAGCAGTGGGAGAAGTTCCTCTCGACCTGTTATCGGACCACCGCTCATAAGGAACTCGAGAAGCGTCCTGACTTTGTCGCCGAGCGGCTCCGGCTTCACTCCCAAGGAAGGACGCAAGAGCTCTTCTCCGGAGACGGTCGGTACGGGGAAGCCAGGCGTCTGGGCTTGACCGTGCGCCGGCAAGGACAGGTTCCGCTCAGTAGCCTTCACGAACGTTGGCTCTCGCGAAACGTTTCTACGATTTTGAAGGCGTTCGCAGACACCCCCGACCTGGTGGAAGTGGCCAGACTTGGACGCGAGGTCGAGCTGTCGTCTCAACACCTCTGGTCCTGGCTGCTACGTGGCTCCTTCGAGGAGAACACCGACGTGGGCAAGCTCTACCAGGCCTTCTCCCAGCGCTACCCCTCCACGTTCGCCAACCTCTATCGTCGAGAGCTCGATGACCGCACGCGCCGCGCTGTCCAGCGGGCCAATCCCGAATCTCCGGAGCGCGAGGGAAGGCCGCTCGCGGACCTGCTAGGCTCAACCTACCTGCGCGACCATCTCGGCGAGCTCTCGAAAGAAGAGCAGCTGCAGACGTTCCGGGCGGTGGAAGCTCGCAAATCCTACCCACCCCTGGGTCAGCTCATCGCCGAGGCCAACCAGGGTCACGGGCCCTACTCCGAGTTACTGCGTCAACTGCGAAAAGATCATCCAGGGCTCTGGCAGCCTTAAACCTGACCACCATGTTGGAACGTCTGGAGAAAATCTTCCGGGAGATGAATCGCGCTCCCGGACTGGACGCGGTCTTCAGGGCGGCTCTGTTAGGCCTAGAGGATGTCATCACGGGATGCCGCGCGCGCGTCGTTCCCCAGAGCTACGAATTGACCCACCGGATCGAGTCTTGTGGGCTGGAATCTCGATTTGTTCTTCTCGAAAGAGAGCAGGACAAGGTCCTCCAAGAGGCACGAGACTTTGGTCGGGCGATCGTTGATTCCCGAGGGGTGGATCCCGCACGAATACAATGCTGTGTCGTTCCTTTTCGCGGAGGTCTACTCTACCTCGATTCCCGAGAGCCTTTCTCCGCCGAGACCGTCTCGGTGGTGGGTATGGTCTGTCACCAGCTCGTCGCCAATCTGGGGGGAGCCGACTTCAGCCTGGTCAAGTCCGAACGGGACACACTCAAGCAGCTGCCCAACGAAACCTGGTTCAACAATCGACTCCACGAATACGACAAATTCGCGGTGGTCTCCGTGGAGATAGACGGCTTCGAGAAGTTCAAAAGCTTGAGAGGATGGGAGGTCGCCGAGAGCGCTCTTCGGGAGGTGGTGGCTTTCTTCGCCCAAAGATTGAAAACTCGAGATCTCCTAGCCCGCTGCCACCCCGGCGAGTTCCTCATTCTCACCGAGCCTGAAGAAAGGCGTCAACTCACCGCCGTCTGGCGGCAAATGCTGAGAGAGTTTGAAGCTCACGGCATCGCCCGGCTCCACAACCTGACTCTTTCCGCCGGACTCGCCCTCTTCCCTGAAGACGGCCACCATTTCGCCGTCAAAGAGCTAGCTCAGGCGGCCTGTGCTAGAGCGACGCTCGCGGGTCGGCGTGTTCTGGCAGTCGCCAGCCGTTCTCACGCCGAGCTTTCTTTCGAGGACGAAGCCCAGTATCGTTTTGACGCGCGCTGTCGTGCCGTTATTGAAGCGGCCATTCGGGAGTGCCAGGTCTGGAAACGCTCCATCGATCCCCTCTCTCTGCTCTCTGGGCTCATGCGCGAAGAAGCCGAATTGGCGAAACCGCTCTGGAAATGCGGGCTCCATTCGGTTCGTTTCCAAGAGCGCCTCGAGTCAGGACCGGAAGGTCCGGTCGAATTTGAGGAATCGACGCGGAAAGTTTTTAGCTTCAGCTTAGAGCTTGCCCATCGCGGCGAACGCGCGAGTGCCGGCCCTGGAGAGCTTCTGGTGGCTTGCCTGGTACAGGACGAGGTCGAGACTATCCTTAGAGACTGCGGACTTGCCTACGGACGTTTGTTGGCCGAGCTATACCGAACCGGCGACATACTCGAAAACGACACGTTCCTGGTGGGCGACTTCGGAGAAAGAGGAAGAGGACAACCTCTTCCAAGATTCCTCCGGAAACGGCCGTCGCTCAAGCAATTAGGGGCCTCCTTCGGAGAGAGATTCTCGGCTGATGTTTGGGCGTTGCTGGCCAGCGCGCGTGAGGAAGCAAGACATGCGCGGCACCACTTAGAATTCGCCCATCTGTATATCGCGTTGCTACGGTGCGAGGAGGTCCCGCTGGAGGCTGCGCGTGAAGCTCTCGCGGGACTCGCTTTAGAACAGGTCTCTCCCGAGTTTTCGACGCCACAAGCTGAAGTTCTCGAATTTTTCCGGGAGCTCGATCTGGAGTTTCAAGAAGTCACGGTGGAGAACTTCCGCGCCCGCCTGATTCAGCAACCCACCATTAGGGAATTCATCAAGCGGATCCAAGGCTCCTAATCCAGCGTCAACCGAGAGGAAAATTCTTTCAAGGAAGATACCGTCGCCGCCAACGGAAGGAGAGACTCGAGCCGGTCGGTAGTTAGTGAGTCGAGATGCTTCTCCAACCCTTCGGGAAGAGTCCCAAATCGAGCTTCCAAAACTACCTTTAGAGCTTGAAGCCGGCCCTTTTCGAGACCCTTTTCAAGGCCCTCCTCTCGACCTTTCTCAAGTGCGGTTCGTTCTATGTTGGTCAGTAGACGCATCTCTTTCTCCTTCTTAAGTTTCTTCATCCTAGAATCAAACTCCCGCTGGCGAGGAGCGGAGAGTTTCAAGACGTGTTCCACCAAGCTCAAGAAGTCTAAGATCTCCCGCCGACTCAAGCCTAAATAGTAGAGTCCACTGGACAGGCGGAACTTTCGTTCCTCACGGTCCCTAGAATGGGGTCGGCTGGCCTGGGCATGTAATGTCGCGGCCACCAGCAGAGCGAATGGGTTGGTGGATCTTTCCAGTTCCGCCAGCCGGACTTTAAAGTCCAGCAGTTTGACCACAGGGTAGGTGAACCGCAGGCTGTTCCCACCAAACTCCGCGTTGTACGAATCTGGCCTCCAGTTGGGATTCTTGTCGGCCAGTATCACCAAAGTGCACAAAGGCTTGTCGTAAAGTTCCACGATGCGGGCGTGGTAGAAAAAGAGTCGCTTGGCCAGAAACTCAATCTTTTGAGCCTGGACCTCGATGTGGACGAGGACCCAGAAAGATTCTCCGTCCTTCCAGCGGAGCTCTACAAGGAGGTCAACCAGTCTCTTTCCTCCCCCTTTGCGTCCCTTCATCTTAGGAGCGATGGATTGCAACTCGCGGTCTTTGAATCTCGGCTTCTTGCTCCAGTCAATCTTGAGGAACAACTCTGGAAAGAAAAACTCGAAGAACCTCGGTAGGTAGTCCAGTAGGGCCGCCTTCCAGGCCGAATCATGATTGTCTCGTGGGGATTCTTTAGTTTTAGCCACGGCATCGCTCCTATCAAAAAGAAGATGATGCCTTATAGGTGGGTCGTCACGTGCAACCTTGGAACATGAAGTTAAAAGTTTGTTGACGCTGCCGGGTAGACCCCCGCGTCAGAATTTTCACGACGCACGCCTTCTTGAGATAGCGAGACTATCTCGAAGAGGCTATCGCTCATTGACAAATATATTTGTCAATGTAAATGCGGAGTATGACAGAAGTCGAAGTCATCACAAGCCCCGCTGCCGCGGCGAGTGCCCTGGATCCGATTCGGAGACGGCTTCTGGCCGAGCTGAAGGCTCCCGCTTCGGCAGCCGCTCTGGCCTCGCGTCTTGGTCTCGCGCGGCAAAAGGTGAACTATCACCTTCGCGCGCTGGAAGAGCACAAGCTAGTGTCGGTTGCCGAGGAAAGGCGGTGGGGTGGTCTCACCGAGCGCCTGCTGGTTGCAAGCGCGTCCTCCTACGTCGTGTCCCCAGGCGCGTTGGGGAGTATCGCGGCGGATCCTAGCCGAACCTCCGATCGTCTCTCGGCGAGCTACCTTATCGCTCTCGCGGCCAGAGCCGTTCGCGAGGTCGGTGAGTTGTGGTCCGCGGCGCGGAAAGCTCACAAGCGACTAGCGACGCTATCACTCGACACGACGATTCGCTTCCGCTCCCCGGAGGAGCGTGCGAGCTTCACCCGCGAGCTAACGGAAGCGGTGACGACGCTGGCGGCTCGCTACCACGACAACACCACTCCGGGCGGTCGTCCCCATCGTTTGGTCCTGGCATCGTATCCCTTGCCGGCGACTGAAGAGAGCAAAGGAGAAACAGAATGTCAGTGAAAAAAGACGACACTGGAAAGCGCTGGGTCGAAATGGAACTGGTCGTCCCCGGCACGCCCGAGCTGGTCTGGCAGGCCATCGCCACCGGCCCCGGCTACACCGCCTGGTTCACCCCGACGACGATCGACGAGCGCGTAGGTGGCGCGCTCAATTTCGACCTAGGCGCGCACGGAGAATCCAAAGGAGAGGTGACGGTCTGGGAACCGCCCTCGCGATTCGGCTATGTCGAGCGCGAATGGGCCGAGGGAGCGCCTCCACTCGCGACGGAGATCACCGTGACGGCCAGGACAGGCGACCAGTGCGTCGTCCGCATGGTCCATTCGCTGTTCGCCTCGACGGATGACTGGGATGACCAGATGGAAGGTTTTGAGGGCGGTTGGCCAGGCTTCTTCGAGGTGCTGCGCCTCTACCTCTCGCACTTCCCTGGCATGAAGGCGGCCGTGGCCTTCGTCATGGCCCGCGCCGAGGCACCCCACCTCGATGTCTGGAAGCAACTGACTGAAGGACTCGGCCTCGCCGGTGCCGACGTCGGCGAGGAAAGAACGGCCCCGCGAACGCCAGAGCGGCTATCGGGCATTGTCGAGTGCGTGAAGCAGGATAATAAGCAACGCTATATCCTACTGCGGTTAAACTCGCCTGCTCCCGGCATCGCGCTGCTTGGAACCTATGGCCTCGATGACGTCACCAACGTCAGCATGGCCTTCTACCTCTACGGCGACGAGGCCGAGCAGCGTGCCGCATCGAGCGAACCCAGGTGGCGGAACTGGTTCAACGAGACTTTCAAGGACTACGCTTCCCCCAAATAGATAGTCGGCCCTATCGTCGTTGGTTTGGCGGGTGAAGGCTCCAGGATTGCGTCTGGAAGTTGCCAGAGTAGAGACAGCTGGGGGGTATGCTACAATGGAGTTATGATAGTCTCTACAGCGCCCTTCGAGAATCGTTTCGTGACCGATACTGACAGGGACGGCTATAACCGCTTTTTGGACGCCGTGGGTGACCGGAGGATCCGCGTGACCTATGACGGAACGATGGTGGAGTTCATGACTCCCCAGTCGCCGCCATGAACACCTGAAAAAAGTTTTGGGGGTTCTCCTGGAATGCATGATGGACGAATGGGAGGTCGACTTCGAGCCCGGTGGCAACACCACGTTCAAGCGAGTCTTCAAGAAAAAGGGGCTAGAGCCGGATGAGTGCTACTGGATCGCCTCTTGGCGAGAGGCTCTCGGACAGTGGGATGCGGATACCATGCCCGCCCCGGATCTAGCCATCGAGGTGGAGGTCAGTCGTAGCGTCCTCGACCGCCTGTCCATCTACGCCGCTCTCGGCGTCCCCGAGCTATGGCGGGTCAGCGAGGAAGGGTCGATCTCTATCTGGTGCCTGGTCGACGGAGCCTACCGGCAAAGTGAGGAGAGTCCCAGCTTTCCCGGATTGCCGCTCGGCTTGTTCAATAAGTATCTCGGACAGGCTGGTGAATTACCCGCCTCTCGGCTGGTCAAAGCCTTCCGTCGCGCTATCAAAGAAAACCGATAGCACTGCCCGCGCGAAAGGTCGCGCTATCAAGAAAAACGCGCTCCTAAAATGGTGATACTCTCTGAGCAAAGAGAACACAAGCCCAAAGAGAGAGCCGAGTTCCTCCAAAGAAACTCGGCTCTCTCTTTTGCCCCAAATCAGCCGGTCCGCTATGCGGCGGTCTTTTTGAGTGCCAGCGCGCGTTGGAGAGCTTCCTGAGCGTCGACCACTCCGGAACCCTGAGTATTGGCGTCAACGCCGGCCAGCGGGTCGGCGGTGCTCATGAAGATCTCCTTGACCTGCGCGGGCGTCAGATTCGGGTTGGCCGAAAGGATGGTGGCGATGACGCCGGCCATGATCGGAGTAGCCATCGAGGTCCCCGAGATGGTGATATAGCCTGTTCCGACATGCGGAACGTTAGCTTTGTCCAACGCCGATCCAGGGGAGTTGGCGGCGGTGATGTTCACGCCGGGCGAGAGGATATCGGGCTTGACCAAACCGTCCACCGAGGTGGGCCCACGGGAGGAGAAAGCAGCCACATCGTCATCGGCGCGGGTCAGCGTGCCCTTGTCGTTCAAGGCGCCCACGGTGAAGGCGTCGGGGTGGTTTCCGGGGGTTCCGATGGTGGAGGGCTTGGGACCGGAGTTTCCACCGGCCACAGCAGCCACGATACCGGCTTCCACGGCCTTTCCGACCGACAGAGCGACGGGGTCGTTCTTGTAGGAGTCGAAGACCGGTCCGCCCAGCGACATGTTGATGATGTCGATGTCGAGCTCGTCCTTCTTAGAAACCGCCCACTGCACGCCCTTGATGATGTCGGAGAGGCGTCCCGATCCATGCTTGTCCAGCACCGCGATACCGATCAGGTGAGCCTCGGGGGCCGGACCCATGAACTTGCCGTCGGACAGCGTACCGTCGCCCAGGGCGTCACCGGCCACGTGGGTTCCGTGACCCTGCGGGTCGTTCGGCTCGGTCTTACCGTCGGTCCAGCTCTTCCAGCCGACGATGCGGTCCTTGTAGTCGGCGTGAGGATAGATACCGGTATCGAGCACGGCTATCCCGACGCCCTTCCCCTTGTAGCCCTGCTCCCAGATCTTGTCGATCCCGAGGGTAGCGATGGCGTTGTCCTGAGCCAGAACAGGCTGCTTGGGATCCAGCGTCTCGGGGCGGTCGAGCTCGACCGGCTGAAAGGCGTGAACCTGCTCGTCGAGATGGATGGTCACACCCTCTGGAGCCTTCTGGGCAAGCTTAGCGAAGGCTTCCGGAGTGAGCTCGGCCGCGAAAGCGTCGATCAGCTCGAGGTCGGCGGTCTTGTTGGCTCCGGTCAAGCTGACGAAGTCGTTGGAGGCCTTCACCTCGTCGCCGTCGTTAGCCCGCACGATGACGGGGATCATCCCCTTCTCGTTCTTAACCTGAGCGGCCAGCTCGTTGAGGTCGGCGCCGGGGTTAGCCTGGCGAAGGGACTGTGAAATCTGGAATGCGTTGCTGCTGATATGCATGTCTTTATCCTTTTATCTCTTCTTTGAGTGAACCAGGCTCTTCTAGGCCTTGGAGTGGTCGAGGTCGCCGGCCGAGCCGACTTCGGACAGGAAGCGGACGATGGGAGGCAGGTAGTAGCTCTTGCCCTCGTTGGACTGGACCTGAGCCAAGCGCTCCTCGGGAGTCATGTTCAGAGTCGCTTCCTTGGCTTTCGCCTGGGCGTTGCGCGTCGCGACAACACCGTAGACCTGTTTGCCGATCTGCGTACCGACCGCGGTGATGGCGGCGGGGCGCTTGAGGAAGGCGGCTTTGTCCCACAGGTGACCGACGGCTGCGGTGGTGACGCCCACCCCTCCCACGGTGGAGAGGGCTCCGTCGATGATGGCCTGCTTCTTGTTCTTCAATTCATCGTTGCCGATGGAGGTGACCAGCTGCTTGCCGCCGAGGAACGCGGTACGCGCGCCGCCCAGGACCGACAGTGGAACGTTGACCCCCGGAGGGAGGAAGAAGTAGCGTCCCGGCTCTTGATTGCGAGCGAACTTGTAGGCGTTGTAGTTACCGGCGTTCGACGCGGTGCCCAGGGCGAAGGCGCCCGCCCGCTTGGCCCAGCCCAAGGCCTTGTTGGCCCGCACGATGCCCACGTTGCCCAGGCCCCATCCGCGCAGCTTGGCGTTCCACTTGTCCTCTTGAGCGATGCCCTTGAAAACGTTGGTCCACTCGCTGCCGTGAGCGACCGAGGTGTCGTTGTAGCCATGCAGCGGGTCGAAGCCGCGAGGAGCTTTCCAGGTGCTGTGCAGGTCGTAACCGGCGTCGAGTGGCAGGTAAGCCGAGATTCCGGTGGCGTTGGTGAACTGCGGACCGGAGTGAGTCTCGTCGATGATGGATTCGCCCGAGGCCTTCAGGACAGCTTCAGCGGCCTTATGGACGCCTTCACCGAAGCGAACGTCGGACTGTAGGTTCTTGGCGAAGTGTCCGATGTCGCGGAAGTCGCCGTAGAAGTTGCTGGCGCTCTTCTCCTGATTGAAGTTCTGGGTGTCGCCGATGGCCTGGCGCAAGGCATCCTTGGCCGTCGGATTGTCAGCCAGCGCCTTGGAAATCTCGGAGCCTAGCTTGTTGTAGGCTTCCTTCACTCCGTCGATCTTCTTGAGGTCGATGGCGGTCAAGGTCGGGTTGACCAGCGCGGCTAGAGGTCCGGGCTGGGCGTGGGTCTCGAACACCATCCATTTGGCGAAAGCCTCGGGGGAGACAGTGCCCTTCTCGGCCAGTTCGAACTTGAGGTCTTTCATGATCTGGTCGAGTTGCAGCGAGCCCAACTTGACCGGAGCCTGCGAGCCAACCAGGATGTCAGCCACGTCTTTGAGCTCGTGCGCGGCTTCCAAGCCAGCGCCGTAGGAGCCGTCGATGGCCACCACGCTGATGTCGCCGCCGGAGGCTTTCTCGCCCTCGCGGATGGCCTGAGCCAAGCCTTTGTAGGTGGTCTTCTGACCGGTGGTCTCGTCGATGGAGACGCCGGAGAATCCGCCACTCTCACCGTAAACGACCAGGGCGTAGTTCTTGGCCGGGTACTCTTTCATTCCCCACTGCAAGAACTCTGACATAGAAGAAGAGCTGCCCATGTCGGCGTTGCCCATATCGTGAAGAACCGGCGAAATGATCCCCTCGGTGTAGGGAGGGAGGAACCACTTCATGATCTCCTTCTGCAAGGGTAGCGGCTCGGGGTTCTGCTGCACGTGGTAGCGACGCACACCGCTCCAGTCCTTGGTAACTTTGTCGTAGACGCGCTTTTTGCGACCGACCTGGGCCACGATGTTCATGCGTTCGTCGGAACCGGCGACCTCGAGCTCGCGCATCACGGACGGAACCAAGCGGTCGGCACCATCGGCTTTGCCGTTGGCCCAGACCAGAACGGTCCATTCCTTCTCGGGCTGATCGCCGTTGAGTACAACGGCATCGTCACTCGTCGCGGGCGCGACGGCGGCCTCTTCGGTCTTAGCGGTGGGTACGGCGAGCGGCTTGACTGGAACTTGCGCACTGCCGAATGCGGGTAAAATATTCATGAGTGTCCCCTTGGTGAGGTTTATCTATAATCTCATCAGAGTATAGGAAGCTAGCGTCAAAAGATTGTAAACGGAGCGTTACAGCCTCCCCGATCCTAAGAGTCCGTGAAAGATTGAAGTACGAAGGAGGCCGTGCCAGCTTTGCAGTCCACTCGAACCTTAAAGTTCCAAACGTGGTCATACCGAGAGAATTCCTCTGTCTTTGCAAAAGCCCAGGTCGCGATCCCTGGAGACTCCCAGGTCAGATTCAAGGGGAGATGCGCGTCTAGCTCCGAGCTCTGAAGGTAGGGGGCTCCCCGATAAGAGGGCTGTCGGGAGTTACCGCTTTGATCAACGGTGAAAACGCGATCCTTCGTACGCAGTCGATAGACGGAGCGATTTCGTCCTGAGGAGCCTCCGACCTCGACTTCGTCGGCCATCATCACCATCGTACCATCCTCGCTCCGGGCGAAAAGTCTCTCCGTGACTCTTCCTGTAAACTGAACAGAGTCTTGAGCGGGTAGGCACATCAAGAGAGGGTCGTGATCTAAAGTCCAACGCAAGGCTCGAGCCCGTCCCGGCTCGCAGCAGACCCCGATCATCTGGTCGCCCACGGTCGAGCAACGAATCATGAAACCGCGACAAGGACTGAAGTGTCCAAAGTATCCAGGACGCCGTCCATTCTCAATCGGCCCCAGGATCAATTCTCCGTACTCGATGGCTTTGGGATGCCAAGTTGATGAACCCAAGGACGGGGTCGTCATCAAAGGCGTAACGTCTCCGGTCCATTCTTGCCAAGCCCACCGTCCCTCCCAGCGATATAGCACCTCGGTATGGTCGACACTATAAGCGATGACGAGGTCACCCTCGGCCTCCCCTTTGACCGAGAATCTTCCTCGGTCCGGAGGTGCCGACGGGAAGGGATGGTGAGTGGGCTTAGCCTGTCTTGTACCCTGCCAAAGTCCGCGCGGCCCAGAAGAAAAACGCCGCGCCTCACCGTCGAGAAGAAAGAGATCGCCGGCATGCACGAAGGCTTGAAGGCCCGCGAGGTAACGGCCAGTCGGAGAGCTCGAGTCGCCCGGCCTGGAGAGAAATTCCGAAGCCATTCCAGACAACTCAATCTCGAAACTCTGGTAAGGGACAAAGACGGGAGTCTCCGTCCCCTCATCCACCCGTCCGCGAGTGGAGACTGCATCGGGCACCGAGCGCCCCCGATCGACTCCCCTGAAGAGACGCTTCCAAAGACTCATTCGAAGAATTTCTCAAACCGTCTTAGAATGCCTGGAGAAGGTTCGATCTCTCATAGTTCTTCTAACGCTCGAGGAACATTGCTCTAACGCAACATTAACTCAAGGTTTTTACACTTTACGATGTAAACAACCTCATATCACCTGGAAAGGAGTTGTTGACGATGAATCTCGAGAAATTGAATCCTTGGAATTGGTTCAAAAAAGAAGACGCCCAGCGGTCCGGCACAGTGTTGCGGCCCCGCGAGGACGGTTCCACGGAAGCGCTTAGCCCCATCCTGCGAGTGCAGCGCGACATGGACAGACTTTTCGACCAACTGCTCCAAGGCTTCCCCGGTAACCAACGTCTGTTGGCCGCCTATCCTAAGTTGGATCTTTCGGAATCGGAGAAAGAGTATCAGATCGAGCTGGAACTACCCGGCCTCACGAGAGATGAGGTCGAACTGCTGGTGGAGGACGACGCGCTTGTCATCCACGGACGGCATGAGCGCAAAAGCGAGGATACAGGTCGTCACTATCACCGAATCGAGCGCTCCTTCGGCTCATTCCAACGAATTCTCAACTTGCCCCCGGACGCTGACCAGGAAAACGTCATCGCCAAGATGGACGACGGAGTGCTGCGTGTAACCATTCCTCGCTTGGCTGAGGCCAAGAGCCAGGGACGCCGCGTCACCATCGGATAGGAGAGCGGCCGAAGGGGGAGGCTGAGCTTCGAAAGTCACGTCTCACGCGAAACGCAGGGCGGCTTGTTTCCAACGCGAAGGAAAATCTTGGAATGGGTGTGCGTTCTAGAGAGAACTTTCGAAGTCGAAGTCAGGCTATGAAAGCATGACCATTCAGCCGCTCCCACCAGCCGTCACGCGGCTATTGAACGTCCTTCGCGCCGAGCTGGAGGAGATAGACCACGAGCTTCAGGAATTCCAGGCCGAGCGCCGGCAGTTCCTGGAATGGATAGACTTGCACGCCACCTTCACGCTAGATTCCAGCGAGGAGGCGGGCTTTGAAAACCTACGCCTCCTATGGACAAAGATCGATGCCGCCCTGACGTCGGGTGAAACCTGGGAACTGACACGGCTCCTGGTCGAAGCCTATGCCGCTCGCGCCGACCTGCGAGCGGAGCGCGCGGCTCGTGGCTTGGCCGCGGACGAGAGGGTCAACAGCGCCATCTTGGCTGGGCAAGCGTTTCTAGAAGGGAGGGCCGATCCGGCCGCGCTCACCACCTGGCTGGCCCAATTGGAAGCCTATCTGGACGCAGCTTGGGAGCGAGTCGTCAGGGTGGGGCTTCCCGCCTCGGAGAGCGGGCCTACCGCTTTCGCCCAGGGCATTCGAGAGTGGAAGGAGCAACTTCAGGCTCCGCGCCCCGATCGAGAAACCTGGGAAGCGGTCTTTAGCTGGCTGCGAGTTGGAGCCCAAGGGATCGAAACGGCCCTCAGCCCTTCAGCCTCATCTCAAGCCGAGACCGAGGGGCCCGACCTCCTGCGACTAGGCCGCACTGACCTCGAGACGGAAGCCATTCCCGAGGAGCTCGACGACCTGGCTCGGCGTTGGCAAGAGCATCTGGACACCTTATTGCTTCCCCTGGCCCAACGAGACCAACTACAGGAGAAGATGGACGAGTTGCTTGAGCAGTTGGTGGAGCTCGATAGCGCGACATGGTCTGAGGCCTCACCCTGGCTGGACCAGGTAGAAAAAGTTTGGCGCTCGGCCAGCATCGAGCATGCCAGAAGGCCCGCGCTACCCTCCAACGAGGAAGCTCTCCTGCAGGCTATCTCCGGTGTGCTGCGACAAACCGTGCCCGACCTCATTATGGCCGACTTTGTCCAGTTCTGCCAGGAGGAAGCGGGACGTCCACTGCCCGGCCTAGTCGAAGTGAAACGATATCTGGTGGAGGGAGAGCTCGACCACCTGCACCTGGCCGTCGATAACTTGTTGGCCAGCGCCGACAGCAGATATTGACCGAACCAAGTTGGACGATGATCGAGTCCAGTCACTGCCGGCGATAATCTCCTCGTTAATCCCGAGCAAACCAAGAGTTTACACATTGGAAACATGATCTCGTCCGCCGTGGCCTTGAGGGGACTGGTCTTTCTTAGACTTCTAGCAAGAAGACAAGAAAGGCCGGCTGCGATGAAAATACGATCTCATACCTCAAGCAAGATGGAGAGGGTCCGGCCCTCGAACAAGGGGATGATTTCCCGACCCTCCTCCGGCAGTCGCTCTTCGGTCGGTACTCGGCGAGATTCGGTCAGCATGTCTCGCGAAGTCGGGGAGAGCTCCGGGAAGGGTGGGCTAGGGAGTCTTCTCTCCGGGCTGGTGGACAACTATGGCTCGGGCTCCACTGGGCTGAAGTTCAAGACGGACCTCAAGGACGTGGCTTTCGATGAGAACCGCGATGGCAAGGCCGACGCTCGCTTGGTCTTCGACAAGACGGGCAAGGCCAGCGTCCGCGGTCGCCATGCCGATAAGGTAAAGCTCGAGCGGGGGGCCGGTGGGCGTCCTATCATCACCTACGACAGCGAGGGGGATGGAGTTTCCAACTACACCATCAAGGATCGTAAGAAAAAGCCAGACAGGGTCAACGGCGACGGTTTTTCCGGTGTGGTGAAAACTGTCGAGCGCGACGGTCGCAGACGCATCGATAAAGAGAGAGGTAACCCGATCACTGGAAGATACGCCGCCCCGACCTCCGAGAACCTCGGAGGTGGTCTTTACCCCTACGAGGGCGAGTACGGAGGCAGACGCGACCGAGGAGAAGCCAATCGCGGCGAGAAGGTTGCCCGGTCACAGCGCCGCTCGGTTCGGGACAGTGTCGACCGCGACCAGTGGATCAACTTCGGCAACTCCAAGGGAAACAAGGAGTCGTTTAAGATCTCGAGAGTGAAGGGAGACGCCGTCCCGGAGGGCAAGAGGCAGTACCGGATCAAGGACCGAGAGGGGAACGATCTGGTGGTGACGATGGACAGTGACCGCAAACAGCGTGCCGAGTCGCTGGCGAAGCTGACGGACTACTTCTCGCAAACACCCAAACACCTGCGTTCGTCTGTCAAGGAAGTGGAGTTCTCTCGAGAGCTCAAGAAGCATCCGCTTGAGGAAGGCACGGTTCCCGCTGAGTTCGACAATGGCAAGATTCGGATCTTTCCGGCCAATAAGAAGGATCTCGATGGGCTACAGAACCTCAATCAGGCTCTTTTCAACCACGAGGTGGGGCATGGTGTCGACGCCTCCTGGAATCGGGAAAGAGTGCAGTTTCATCCTCTGCAGGTCAGGCCCAGCGCCTACGATACGGCTGCGGCTTTCAGTCCGGGTGTCAGCAAATACGGCACCAACAACCTACAGGAAGACTTCGCTGAATTCTATACCGCCTACTTTAATGCGCGCGAGCGGGGACCACAGGCGTTGGCCGCCCTGAAGAACGCTCATCCCGGCCGCTTCCATGCCATGCAAGAGATCTTCCGCGGGGTTTTCTCGCAGTAGGCGACGGTCCGAGGCCCCATAAAGGTCAACGCGTCGCTTCCGGGTCAAACTACCAACCCGATTTCCCTCTTACGAGTCCTGGTTTTGAATGTAGAGCTGAACCACTCTTTCCTGACGATAGCCGCGCGAGAGGTCTCCAGGATTGGATTCTTGGGCCAGGATGCGGACTTGCAGCGAGCGCGTGGACAGACGAGTGAACTCGCTCTCCCCCTCCGGCCCCAGGTTGGCCACGACTTCCGGAGGTTGACCGTTCCGGATCACCCGAAGCAAACCGCTAGCCGACTCCAATTCCAAAGTGGATGGGTCTCCCCAGACGGGGCGTCCGTCAGGTTCGGTGACCAGGTTTCCACCAGCGTCGGCGGTCGCCTGGCGAAAGGTCAACTTGTCGGCGCTGTCGCCCACCGCGGGCTCTATCACGCGGGCCGTCAAAAGGCGCCGCTCGATGCGCTGCAAAGCCAGGGCCACGGCCCGCTGGCCGGTGGTGGCGGCTGTGTGCTTGCGCTGAGCCGCGCCGGCATAGCGCGTTACCCAGTACAAGACCATGCTGAGCATAAGAAAAAGCGAGGCGGCCACCATCACCTCGATCAAAGTCACTCCTCGATGGCTCCTCATCGGCTGACCTTAGTGCTGAGCTGGTAAGTCTGCTCTCCCTGGGCGTCGGTCCAGCGCACCGTGACCCGAATCCGCTTCAAGTCGTCGGCCTCCGGCGGATGGATAAAACTCTCCTCCACGCCGTAGACGAAGCGCCCCGTACTGTCCAAGGGTGGGCCTACCGGCGTGCCCTCGGGGACGGCCACCTCGGCCTCGAAGTCGCCCTCTAACTGTTCCAAGCAGCGATGTATCAAGGAGGTCGCGAGCCAACTCGCCTGGCTATGGAGTTCGGACTTTCCTCGAGCCTTGCCGGCGAAGAGTCCGGCTCCGACCACGGCGAGAACCACGAAAGCGGTGAAAACCAGAGCCAGCAGCACTTCAGCCAAAGTTACCCCCTTGGTCGAGGAGCAAGGCCTATTGGCTGACACGGCGGACCAAAGCCGTCGCGGCGCCGGGGTTGGCCGCCCCACCCACACAGGACCAAGGCGACTGGCCGTTGGCCAGAGGAGCCGAAGGCAGGTCGGTCCACACCGCATCTTTGAGGCGGGCGTAGGTCATGTCGAGCGAGGTGATAGCCAGCAATGCTCCGTCGCTTTCCACCGAAAGCAAGCGGGGCGGAGGGGTGCGCGTGGCGACAAAGCTCGCCAACGGAGCGCCCAGAGGGGGCTTCACCGGGGCCCAACCGCCCCCCCCTTGAGTCGACAACTTCAGTATCGTCAAATAGCCTGAGACGTCGCCTGCCGCGTAGACTTCGTTGTCGGGTCCCACCGCCACCGAGTCGATCGCCCAAAGGTATCCCGGCTCGCTGCGCAGAGTGCCGGTGGTATCGTAATACTGTTTAGGGACGGGAGGAAGAGCGGACCAATCGTGACCGTCAAAACTGGCCACCACGTTGCGAGGGCCTGTACCGTCGGCGCTCGAGACCACCGCCACCAAGCCCTCCTCGGCACGGCCGGCCAAACGACTGATCCAACCGTTGCTCGAAGGGTCCAAAGTGCGACTCCCTAAGCTGCCGTCAGCTCGATACTCCCAGGCAGGTGGCCCATCCGACAAACTCCAAACGCCCCCGTCGACCTTCAGGCAGCGCACCACCGAGGAGCCGTCGGCTCCACCCCGACCTTCCCCCGCGGGGTAGTTCAAAACGTCATACATGAAGGCGCCCGAGCGGCTCAGGCTCCAAGCCGTCAGCGGCTCGGTCTCGCCCTGGCCGGTATCCAGAAAGGGCGGGCCCGCGGCGGGGTCCACGGCCTTGGGGACCGGACCCAGGTCTTCCCAGGCCGTCGGGTTAGACAACAAGGAGGGGGTGAACAGGTGAAGGCCGATGCCGGGATTGTCCTGGGAAATGGTCTGCACCAAAAAACGCCCCTGATCGTCGGTCTGGTACTCCTTGCTGAGGTAGTCCGCCGTCACCGGGCCCTTGACCGCGTTGTAAGCGACCATCGGGGGATCGACGATGGGATACCAGCCTCCGATCCCCGACTGGGTCAAGAACGTCACCGGATATTTCTCTCCGAAGATCACCGGCCCACCCAGTAGGCCAAGATAGGCGCCTCCCCCGGAAGAGTTGCCCCTCGAGACGATCATCTCGGAGAGCTCCCGTCCGGCACGGGCGCGCACGCGGTACACGTTCGGATAGGTCGGGTCCTCCTCCACCCAGGCCTCGACCTTCACCCCGTCCACGGTATGGAGAAGAGGAGAGCTTTGCGTGTAGGCCTCCAAGTCTTCACCCGCGCGGACTCTAGCCAGCAACTCGTGCACCTGCCCACGGGCCAGGAAGTAGTCGCGCGCCTGCTTGGAGCGCCCGCTGGAAGTGCGCATCTCGAACTGGCTCAAGGCCAGAATAGAGCTAGCTATGACGAAGCAGAGCAGGGCGAAGCTGACAGCCGTTATGAGAGCGAATCCACGCGAACGCATGATGAACACCCTAATTTAGCACAACTTTGGGGGCCGTGGCACTCTCGGCCGATAACAGGCGCCCAACGAAGCCGGTGTCGGGCGCTTGGAACGACTTAGGAGTCTGCCGGAGTAGTCGGACCGAGTCAGGCGCAGAGCATTTCGGGTAGGCGGCAGTGGGCTATTTAGGTCATATCCGAACATATTGACGGCATGGCACCTGCGGTGAACGCTTCGCTTTCGACTGCTTTCGTCTGCACGATAATGAACAAGCCTGGCGACGGGAGACAACTTCGACAGACTCCTAGGGGTTTCTCTTGCTCGGGGTAATGGTGCCGTCGGGCGACAGGTACATCACGACTTTTTGTCCGTTGCCGTTTTGCTTGGTCCAAATGGTCGAGCCACTGGGCGGAAATTCAACGTCTCCGAGCTGATGAGGATGCCCATCGCCCGGGTTGAATCCCATCTTTTGCAAGCGGCTCTTGGCTTCCGCCACCTTGTTCTCCTTATCTTCAAACTGGCTAAGGGCGTCGTTCTGTTGGGCGCTCAGGGCCGGTTGGTCGCCGTAAGCCAGGAGTAGCCCCGCCTGAGCGCTGGCGTTGCAGGCTCTGTCCTGGAGGTAGTAAGGGCGCGCGCGGTGGCATCCGCCGTATCCGTAGCCCTGATGTGAACCTCCGTTACCCTGACCGCCGTGGCAGCGGCGCCTGGGGCGGACGGCGGGGACGGGGGGTAGGCAGTATCCGAAGTTGACATTGAGTGAGTACATTAGTCGTTTCCTCCATTGAGCGTTGGTGTCTTGTTCTTGAGCTCAAGATACCGGACACGCTTTACGACCATCTCACGGACCATCCAGGGCTGTTAAGGAATTGTAAACTTCTCCGCTCGTTGTTTCGGTCTTACAATTGAGATCCGATCACGGTGAAGATGGGGAGGAAGCAGGCCAGTAGGATGAAGCCCACGACCACGCCCATGAAAGCGAGCATCGCCACCTCCAAGAGCGTGGTCAGGCGATCGCGTTGAAAGTCCGCCTCCTCGGCCAGCAGACGCCCCAGACAGCTCAGTAGGCCGGGCAGCCGCCCGCTGTCGGCTCCCGCCTTGATGGTACTCACGAAGACGCCGGGGAGGCGGTCCTGAGAGGCCAGAGCCTCCAAGAAGCTTTGTCCCTCCTTGATCCGCTCCTGGATAAGGCGCAACACCTCCGCCAAACGAGGGTCTTTTAGCGAGACACGACACAGAGCCAGCGACTCGGTCAGGCTCAGTCCCACGGTCAGCATCAAAGACAGATCCAGACAAAGATCGGACAGCATGGTGGTGCGGTTGTAAAAGCCCAGAAAAGGACTGTCGAAGAGCAGGTAGGAGCGTGCCGCCACGGCCCTGGGGTGGTTCCCCATCATCGGGATCAGCAATCCGGTTACACCCAGTGCCAATAACATCCAGGTGAACGGCCGGGAGTGACCCAGCCCCATGACGAGGCGGGTAGCCAACGGCATCTCCAAGTCGAAAGACTCGAAGACCACCAGAAAGCGGGGCAGAAGATAGCCTGCCATGAAAGCCAGCATCAGGAGAGCCACGCCCATCACCACCGCCGGGTAGAGCAGAGCGGCCTGTAGCTTCTGAGCCGACTGTAGCAGGCGTTCGTCACGCTTACTGGCCTCGGCCAGCACGACGTGAAGTTTACCGGTCGCTTCGCCCACCTTCACCAAACCCACCGTGGCCGGGTCGAAGGCGTCCGGCAAGCTTTTCATAGCCTGAGACAAGGGCTGACCGCCGGCCAGCCTCTGGGCCAGAAAGTCGGCGCTGTGACTCATGCCTGGAGAGTCCGACTTGGCCATGGCGTGCAGTCCGGGTAAGATGGGCACCCCCGATGAGAGCAGCACGCTCAACTGCAGCGTGAAAAGCCTCCCCTCCACGCGCCCCATTCGTATCCCCGCCCCCACGGCGGGGGCATCAGCTGTCGGTGCTGTCACGGGTCTCCTCCAGCAAAGGCAGACTGACGCGAAAGCGGGTCGGCGAACCCTCAAGAAGTCGGAGCTCTCCTTGATGGGCGGCCACGATCTGGCGCGACACGGACAACCCCAAGCCGGTTCCCACGCCCACCGGCTTGGTGGTGAAGAAAGGCTCGAAAACCCGCTCTCGGATCGACTCGGGGAGACCTGGTCCAGAGTCCTCTACCTCGAGCTGAACCTCTCGCTCCAAGCGCCGAACGCGCACCGAGACCTCTCCTCGGGGGGCAGCCGACAGGATAGCGTCACGCGCGTTGAGCAGCAGATTGATGAGCACCTGGCTGAGCTCGTTGGGGTTTCCCAAGACACGACACTCCGGCACGAGGCCGAGACTCAAGCTCACTTGCTGAGTCTCCAACTGCCCGCCCACCAACAACACGGCCTGGTCGACCACCGAGCTCACCAGGACCGGAACAGGCTTACTAGGCTTGTCGTGACTGTAGGCCAGGAGCTTGGCCACGATCTCCTTGGCCGACATCAAGGCGGTGTCGGCTACCTTCAGGTTCTTACGAACGCCTTCCGAATTCCCCTTATCCAGGCTTCGCTGGGCCGCCTCCAAGCGCAGCAAGAGAGCTCCGAGTGGAGTGTTCAGCTCGTGGGCCACTCCGGCCGCCAGTTGACCCACCGCGGCTAGCTTGCTGCTGCTGACCAGTTGTGCCTGCGACTCCTGAAGGCGGCGGCGGGAATCCAACACCTCTTCATAGAGTCGCGCCTTTTCCAGCATCATGGCCATCTGCACCGCGCCCAGCGAGAGTGACTCCTGCTCCTGGGCCGTGAACTGGCCTTCCCGGCGGCCCAGGATGATGGCGCCCAGGGCTGATTCGTCGGCCGCGATGGGAGCCGTGAGTGTGACCGGCCAGAGAACAGGGGCACCCGGAGGACGGCCCTCCAGGGGACGCCCTTCTTCCAGCACCGCCTCGAGGTAGGCCGTCAGCGACCCCTCGGGAGGCGGGTCGGGCCAGGCCAGCACGCGCTCTCCCTCTCCTAGACGGACCACGATGAGACCTCCGTCATGGCGAACCAGGTGGCCCGCCAACTGGCGCAGGGTTTCCAGAACCTCCTGGGTGGAGAGGTGGCCGGCCAACGAGCGTACCGCCGCCAGCAAGATGTCGAAGCGCTCCACCCAAGCTCGCGCCTCTTGGTGCCCGGTGGCCTCGGAAAGCAGTTCACGCTCCACCTCGGCCAACTCCTGGGCCGTCCCCATGGCGATTCCGGCGAGCTCCGACAGCGTCAAGAGCGCTTCCAAGACTTCAGAGGAGAGGGAGGGAGGTCGGTTCCAACCCAGATAAAGCACACCCCGCCCGCCGAGAGGGAGGGCCAGCGCGTTCTCGCCAGGAGGGAGCAGTGTGACTCCCGCCCGAGGCTTAGCCTTCTTGCGCAAATGGTGCCCCCGCTTGAAGCACTCCCTCACGACCGGCTCGCTCTGCCCGGAGGACGCGTTTTCTTGGAGACGTTTTAGCGCCTCCCGGTCGTGGCCGGCCACCGGGTGCAAGCGACCCTCTCGAGGTATGAAAAGGTAAGCCGTGTCCGGCGTCACGGCGCGCACCACCTGGCTCACGACCAGCTCGTGAGTGGATTGCAAACTGGGCTCGCGGGCGAAGGCGTGGGCGAAACTAGAGAACAGTTCGCGCTCTAAGGTGCGTTGATGGTGCTGTTGCCGCAGCAGGTCCATACGCTCACTGATACTCTCCACGTCGCGCTGGGCCAAACGTTTCTCCCGCTCCACCAGCTCCGTCACGTGGTGGGCCTGACCCAGTCGGGGAGCCAATAGGTAGCAGAGAGCGAGCAGAGGCGGAACGGCCAGGCCTCCTTGCAAGGCCGAAGCGGCGATGGCGCAGGTGATCAGTAGCGACACCCCACGCACCTCCATGACCCGCGAGGTCACCCGCGAACCGGCGGACAGCGCCAGAGTCTGACCGCCCAGGTAGCCCAACAGGGCCAAGGCTAAACGCGCCTCCTGGGCCAGGTCGGTGCCGGCGAGAGAGCGGAGCAGAGTCAGAGCCACCGCCACACCCATCAGGTCCGGGAGCAACTCGGCCCAGCGGGTCGCCGGATCGCACGAGCCGCGAGCCAGAGTGCGTAAGACTAGGGCCAGCAGGGCGGTCAGCGAGGCCAGGGCCGGCGCCCCTTCCGGAGACAGGGCCAGAGCCAGGTAGAGTCCGCCCGAGGCAGAGATGAACCCCACTTTTTGGACGTGCGGAGCGGCTGCTTCCAGGAGAAGCGCGAGCACCGCGAGCGCCCCGGCCAAGACGGGTGAGCCCGGCGGCTGAGGCTGTTCCAAGGCCAGCAGCAGGAGGGCCAAGCCCGCCACCACGACCCCCCGCGCGCCCATCAGGCGATAGCCAGCAAGGCCCGCTGGTGCTCGCGCATCATCTCGATGCTGGGCTCCATGGCGAGTTCTTGAGTCAGCAAAAGACGAGCTCGTTCAAAGTGGCGGGCGGCCTCCTCCGGACGCTCGGTCAAAAGCAGAGAACGCATGACAAAGACGTGGGCTTGTTGGCAGCAGGGATCGACGGAGAGAATGCGCTGGGCGAACTCCCCCAACTCCTCCCCTCGTCCCTGGCCTTCCAGCCAGGCGCATAGCTTTCCGAAAGAGGAGACCATCTGGTTCTCCAGCGTGCCACGAATGGTGCAGGCCCAATCCTCGTAACAGCCTTCCAGGTAAGGTCCGCGATAGAGCTTGTGGACCCTCTCGAGAGCCTCGTAGGCTTCCTGTGGGAACCCCTTGCCGAAGCTCGAGTCGGCCTTGGCAAAGCCCGACTCCACCTCGTGCAGGTCGTGCCAAAGGGGTAACTCGGAGGAGATCGTCAAGCCCATCTCGGCGCGTTGCAGCCATTCCGTCTTCTCCCCCTCTTCGCCACCCAGACAGCGCTTGATAGTGGAGGCCGCGGCATAGATATTCTGCTTCCCCTTGCGCAGGTCGCCGGGCCAAAACTCCTCGATCAGGCGGTCCTCGGAGATCGCCCCCCTGACGGCGGCGATGCGGGCGAACAAGAGGCGGTTTTTAGAGCGGTGCCAGAGTTTGTCGGACAGTCGCTCCTCCCCGCGATAGATGGCGAAGTTACCCAGGGTGAACAGGCGGAACAGCACGCGCTCGGCTCCGCCGCCTGAACGAGCGCGCTGTAGAGCCACCTTCACCCCGGGGTCAGGATCCTGGCCCAGCAGCTTGAGCAGTTGATGGCTGTCGGCGCGAGCCAGGATCGGCACCAGGTTGGCCCGCGCCCCGGGGGAGAGGCGGCCGCGCAACAGCAGACGTTGCAGCTCTCCTGGAAACAGCCGCGCGATCTGGAAGAGGGCGTTCTCCGCCTCGGGCAAAGTGGGACAGCGCTCCAACAGAGCCGGAGTCAGCCAGCGGGCGGAGAGGGCCAGTTCGTCGCTATTGGTCGGCTGGCACAGCTCGGCCAAAACTTCGGCCACTTCCCCTTGCTCTCCACTGACCACCCATAAGGCCAGACGGGCCTTGGCGTATTCCGCCGAGCGGCCAAAGCGCTGAAAAGCCTCACAGGCCTCGCGCAGGCCTTCCAGGCCGCCTTGGCGGTCGTAAGGAAAAGCTAGAAAGGCGCTTTCCACCTTGGTCGAGGCCAAGCTGTGAGGGCCCAGCCTGGCGGCCATCTCCACCGCCTGGCGACAGCGGGCCAACACGCCCGCGCCGTCGCCCCGCGCCTTGAGAAGGCGGGCCAAGCCCAGTTGGGCCTGAACCCCCTCGGGGGAGACCTCCTCTTCCAACACGGCCGAGAAGGCGGCCCGCGCGGCCTCCAGGTCGCCCTTCCCTTCCAGGGCGCCGGCCAGAGCTAATAGACCTCGCCGTTGCTGGCCTCGGGCGCGCTCTCCCCCACCCCGACCGGCCGATGACAAGCCGTGCTCTTCCAAGCGTTGCAAAGTCTCCACCAGGTCCGGTTTTAGGCCCTGGGCTATCAAGCTTTCCACCTCGCCTTGCCAACGAGCGTAACAAAGAACGCCCCAGACCAGATGGGCCAATGGGCTGAGAGGCGCTTCGCGCAGCTGCTGAATGGTCTGTCGAAGACTGTCGGGGAAACCCGCTTCCACGGTACTAAAGCGCGGCTCCTCCGGCAGAGCCATCAGCAGAGCCAGGACCGCCGCCTGCCGACACTCCTCGTCGCTCATCCCTTGATCGAGAGCGGTCGCCCTTGCCCATTCGGCCAATCCGGCTACTCCCGAAGTGCGCGGGTAAAGTCCTGGCGAGTCGCTGTCGAACAGGCGGGCGCGCGCCTCCAAGGCCAAGAAGGCGGCCATCAGCAGAGCCTCACGGTCGGCTTGCTTCTCGCTTTCCAGCTTTTTCTGCATAGCCTGGCGGCGGACCGAGTCCAGCAGGTCCTGGATACGGAACGGCTTCTTGAGGAAGTCGCCGACGCCCAGGCGTAGCGCGCGCAAGGTGTCGGCCTCGTCGCAGTAACCGCTGACGACCAGACTGCGGATGCCGGGAGAGTGCTCTTTGACCTGCTCGATGGCGGTCAAACCGTCGATCCCCTCCATCCGCACATCGGCCACGATCAGGTCGAAGTTTTCCGATCGGGCGTGTTCGAGCGCTTCCACGCCCGAACCCACCGCGGTGGCCTGGTAGCCTTCCTCCTGCAGAGTCTCCAGCAGAGTGCCGCGCATGACCGGATCGTCCTCTAGGATGAGGATATGGATAGGCTCCACCGTGTCCCCCGACATCATGCCGAATTTGGCCTCCTTCTTAGCTTTTCCTGGTCCCCAACGTTAGCAGCGCCATCTTCCGCGAATCTCACGGGAGGCGGTGGAATATGAACATGTCGTGAGCCTCAACGGCGAAAAAGTAAACGTTGTGTAAATTCGCTTACCGAGCAAACAGAATCTGTTACGGTGAGTGCACGGCGTGATTCACCGTCCCGGGGTATGGGAACTCCGACGGCAATCCGCCGGGTTATAGCAACCGTATCCGGTGGCCACCACTGAAAACGGCTTCAGGAAACCAGGCTAAGCAGCCGGAGAGAAGAACTCGGCCCTTAACTAATTTGTGACGGCGACGCGGGAGAATTGGGATAGCACCACCCATGATGATTCAGGCCAACAAAAACAAACCGTTCTTCAGCCTCCTCCCCGTTCGTGGACTTCAGTCCCCTCAGGCTGTCGATACTCCCACCCTCCGAACAGAGGTCGCGACGGAGTCCGTCTCGCTCAGCCACAGCGTTGAGCGGCCTTCCCGTCCGATTCCCAGCCCCAAGGCCGCTCAACTTTCCGACCCCAACCCGCGAGCTCGGGTCAAGGAGACCATCGCCGCTTGGATGGCCAAGAACGCTCCCGCCGCGGACGACAAGGAGACACTTCTCTGGGAAGGGCTGGCCGACTGGAGAGCCGGCATCAGTCTCGACCAGGCGAAGTCTGAATGGGGCGTACGTGGGCAAGACGCGATCACGAATGCTCGCACCATGTGGGCTCTGGCCGATGAAACCTATGCCTTGAGAGACGAATCCGTCCACCAGGTCCCTTATCCGGGTTGGCACCAAGCAGTGTTGCCTAATCAAGCCAAAGCCTTGATGGGGATGTTGGCCGGCCAGGTGGGTGAAGCCAGACTGGTGGAAGCTTTCGATCGATTCGTGGCCAATCGCGCCGGACAGGCCACCAGCGCTTGGGACCTGTTCGCGGCACTTCCACCGGTACACGGGCGTTCAGCGCGGGAAGTCATGGCAGGGTGGCTCGACCAGCCGCACTTCCCCAAAATCGATTCATATCTCCGAGAAGACTCCTCCGGAACCAAGCTTGAAGTCCGCCAGAAGAGCTGGAAACTTTATCCCGACACTAAAGGGGGCTTCGAGCAGAGCTGGTCGATCCCCCTGGCTATTAAGTTCCAGGACGACGAGGGTGTCAAGGTCGTCTCCACGGTCCTAGATCCGACAGAGCATGAAATCTCCTTGCCGGCCAAGGGAAAAGTCCGTTGGTTCTACCCCAACGGAGGAGGAACGGGTGTTTTCCGAACCGGACTCTCGGAAAAGGACTATCGCGCGCTGGAAGGCCAGGGCTTGGCTCATCTCACCTCCTCGGAGAAATTTGCTTTCGTGGCCAACCAGTGGCGGCTGGTCCGTCACGGCGAAGTCTCGGTTGGAAGCTTCCTGAGCTTGGCCAGGAAGGCGGCTCAAGGAGCCGACGATGACATGCTCGCCCTCTTAAAAACTGAAGTTCGCTACCTCTCCTCCTACCGTGTGACCCCTGAGGACCGGCCCGCATTCGATAGGGCCGTGCGGGACATCCTCGGGCCCGGTATGATCCGTCTCGGATTTAATCGCGCCGAAGGCGAGCCACGACACCGGCAAGCTTTGCGAGTGGAATGTTTGGAACTGTTGGTCGCCGCCGCCGACCCCAAGGCCACGGCGCATATCCGTGAAAGCCTGGCCGCTTTTAGGGCCGGCGAACCCAACGAGCTGGTCGGCGACCCAGAGCAGGCCGACCGATGGGGCGTCATGCTCGGTGACGAGGCCTCGGTGCGACGGGGACTCTCTCAACTTAAGTCTGGCCAGGCCGACACACCCTCGGGTGTGCAGCTCCTGGAGAAAGTCTCCTTCCTGCTACGGTCTCCCGCGGCCCAAGGTGAGGTGCTCGATTGGATTCTGTCGGCTCCACCGGAGAAAGAGGTCGCGCTCTGGGCCATCACCAGTAGCGGGGAACGCTCGGTGCGAGACGAAGCCTTCGCCTATTTTCAGCAGAACCTGGCGACGCTCCCTGAGGACCGCAAGGCATCTTGGTTGCGGGTCTTAGCCGGCGGCACAGAGCGGGAACGTTTGCGCACGCTTATCACGACGAGCGCGGACGAGAAGACCCGTGAGTTCTTTGAGAACCAGGTTGACCGAGACGAGGTTCGTCACATGGGCCCGGTCACCCCAGGGATCTCTCAATGGCTCCGCGAGCAAGGCTACGCGGAGGAGCCCCATGACGTATGGTTGCTCGCATGAAGGGAAGGCTTACGCCGGGGCGCCGAACTAAGGAGGGAGCTCAGCTCGTGGCCTATATAGTTGCCGACGAGCGAGTCATCGAAAACCGGCTTCAGGAAACCAGATCGTCGCGGCAGACCCGCTTGACCTCTTCCAACGAGGTCAGGCCTTGCAGCGCTTTGTTCAATCCGTCCACCAGAAGGCTGACCATCCCCTGAGCTTTAGCCGTGGCGGCGAGTTTCAGGGCGGTATCCTCTTGTTCGATCTGTTCGCGTAAGGTGTCGGAGTTGACCATCACCTCGTACAACCCGACTCGACCTTTGTAGCCGGTGTTGCGGCATTTCTCGCACCCGCCCGCTCGAAAGACCGGTCCAGGCTCAAGATTCGAGCGGCGAAAGAGGGCGGCCTCGTCGGGAAGGGGATCATCGCTGACTTTGCAGCTCGGGCAGAGCCGGCGTACCAGTCGCTGGGCCACGCTACCGAGCAGTGTCGAGGCGATGAGATAGCTGGGCACCTTCATGTCCCGGAGCCGATTCACCACTCCCACGGCGTCGTTGGTGTGAATGGTCGATAGCACCAGATGTCCGGTCAAAGCCGCCTGAATGGCGATCTCGGCCGTCTCTTGATCGCGAATCTCTCCCACCAGAATAACGTCCGGGTCCTGGCGCAAGAACTCACGCAGAGCGGTGGAGAAGGTGACTCGGCGACTCGGGTCTTTCGGTGTCGTGTTGACCTGGACCTGAATGATGCCGGGCATCTGGTATTCCACCGGGTCCTCGACCGTGAGGATCTTGCGGTCGGGACGCGCGATCGACTTCAACGAGGCGTACAGCGTCGTCGACTTGCCAGAACCGGTCGGCCCGCAAGTCAAGATCAGCCCAAAGGGTGCGTCGATCAAGTGCTGATACCGGACTAGTTGATGCTCGGCCATCCCCAGGTCAGGGAGTTCGGTGGAGAACGCCCCCTTGTTGAGCAAACGCATCACGACGCTCTCTCCCGCGGCCACCGGGACCACGCTCACGCGCAGATCGTATCCCAGCTCGCCTATCTGTACGGAGATGCGTCCTCCCTGGCAAGCTCTGTCCTGGGTGATGTCCATCTTGGCCATGACCTTCAGGCGTTTGACCACGGCCCTGGCCAGAGGCAGATCGGTGATCTGGTTGACCACTCGCAGAACTCCATCCTGACGGTAGCGCACGATCAAACCGTCCTCGAAAGCTTCCAAGTGAATGTCGCTAGCCCGGGAAGAGATCGCTTCTTTGATCAGAGTGTCCGCGGTCTCCACCGCGGCGCCTGTGACCTCCACCGACTGGTCCTGCGCTTCACCCGTCCCCACCAAACCTAGAGAAGTCCCCGTGAACTTCTTCGATTCCAGCCAGTTCCGCCAGGGTTCATCCTGCAGGGCGGTCGGGACGTCGTAGATGTATTCAATGGCCAGCCGAATGGTGTCGGCGTCTCCGCGCAAGAGTGTCGCCTTACAGCGGTGCTCGGTGGACAGCTCCACCAGGTCGTAAATATACGTTTCTTCGGGATCTGAGCAGACGATGGTCAGCAGCCCCTGGTCAGGGCTGCCCACGCAGACACCCTCGATCTTCAAACTGATATCCTTGCGCAAGAGCTGTCCCGCCTCACGACTGAGTTCAAATCCGCGCAGGTCCAGGTAGGGATGGTCAGGCATGAAACCCTTGTTTACGATCAACTTCGTTTATCCTGGAAAGCTCCGCGGAGAGGTCGAAGGAGGTCTGTCACCTATCTCTAATATTTCCTAACGTGAAAGTTTTACCCATCCTCCTTTTCCTATTGTTGCTCTCTGGCTGCCAAGCCACCGACCCGACGACCTCTTCATCGGTCGCGCCCGTGACGGCATCGACGAGCGTGGACGCCGCGACGACCAGTCACCCCGCTACGGGGTCGGCAACGCTCAACGTTCCGGGTCTGTCGCCGCGGGCTAAGGTCAGTATCCAGCCTAACGGCGCGGTGCGGGTCGACCAGTGGGAAGCTCGCGCCAAAGACGGCACTATCGAGATCCTTATCGACGGGAAAGCCTTCGCCAGGGTCCGGAAGAAAGAGAAAAAAGACGACTGGTTCGTCGACCGGGTCGACGGCCAACCGGTCGCCAAGCTGAAGTTCCGCGGCAATGACGATTTCAAAGTCGTTTCACCCGGTGATCAAACCCTGGTCAAAGTGAAATCGAAAGACTACGGATGGAAGGTCACGGGAGCCCAAGAGGAGGAGCTTTACAAGACGCGTGTCGAGAAAGGGCACATTAAGGTCAAGGACGCTAAAGGACAGGAGATCAACAAGCTCTCCGACGACGGCTCCAGCCTGGTCTACACCTGGCTTTCCATCGAAGCGCTCCCCTTGGAGGTTCGCCTCGCTATGGCCTATCTGACTCGAGGATCTCACCATGGCTAAGTGTCAGGAAACGGCGGGATTTCTGATCTCGGCCGCTTGCTCGGAATCCGCCGATTTCAAGTGCGGGCAATGTGGTAAACCGATCTGTGGACGCCATACCCGGGAGGGCGCGAGAGCTCCGGGCAAGGTCTGCATCACCTGCTATCGCCAGTCTGGTGCCGCCTACGGACAGAGCAACGACGACCCTTATCTCTATTCGGGCATCCATCATCCCGAGTATTACGCCTACGCCGCCACCGGAACAGCCGCGGGGCTCGCGGCTGCTAGCGCGGCCCGGGACTGGAGCGAAGACCGCGGGGCCTTCGCCGCCGAAGACCAGGAAGACTGGACCGACGACGGCTGGGAAAACGACTACGACGGCTCCTGATGCGATGTGTGGCCTATGCCATGGGGGGTGGGCGTGGGCATCAGACCCGGGCCCGAAACCTGCACCGCGCTCTCAAGCGCCTTGAGCCCGCTGTCCAAACATTTCTATGTGTCCCAGAGGACCGCGTGGCGCAAGTCGAGCCTGGATTGACCATGCTGGTGCCGCCGTCTCGCGAACCGAAAGCGCTGACCGACTGGATAGCCACGATCTTGGAGCGGTATCGACCCCATCTCTTTTTAGTCGACACCTTTCCCAGAGGCGTCCTGGGAGAGATGAGCGGTCTGCGCTTCAAGGCTCCTTCGGTTCTTATCACCCGCTGGGTCGCACCCGCCTACTATCAGCATCCGCCGGTCCGTCGAGCTCTCGAGAGCTTCGAGGCCGTCTTTTGGACCGAACCCAAGTCCGACCCCTCCTTCCCCGGAGAGCTCACCGAGCCCGTGGTGGATGACCGCCCCGTGCTGTCCCGGGCCGAGGCTCGTCAAGCCTTGGGTGTGGGAGAGAACCCCCTGATCTTAGCCCTACCCTGGACCGAAGGCCTCCCCTGGAGACGCTCGGAGGAATCCCTGAGAGCTCTCTGCTCACGACGCGGCTGGGAGCTGCGGGTGGCGGGTACCGGGTCTCCTTACGATTTCTCGCGAGCGGATCGCTACCTCAGTGGCGCCGACCTCGTGCTTTCGGCCAGTGGATACAACGCTTATTACGAAGTCACCAAGCATCACAGGCCGGCCCTCTGGGTTCCTCAGCCTCGCAAGACCGACGACCAGGCCTTGCGAGCCTCTGGAGCCTTCGATTTCAGAAACACAGCGCCTCAGGGAATCTGCCAGGGAGAGCCGACGGAAACCCAAATGGAGGCACTGCTACCTCGAAAGCCCGTGGACCCTAGCCAAACTCCTCCGACCCCCCAGGGAGCGATGATGATAGCCGAACGACTTCAACGGTTGGCGGGAGTGGCCCGATGAAGATCCTTTACTGCGCCTTCGACCCGGTTCCTTATCCTAAGGGGTCCGGAAGCCGAATCGAAGCGACCGTCCGAGCCCTGGCCGACGCCGCTGCTCACGTGGTCCTTCACACTCCGGCTCAAGCCCGACCCGTGGAAGGCTTTCCAACCCGTCTGGAAGGCCCCAACATCGACCACCGGCCGGTCGAGATAGACGAGGAGAACTTCCTGGACCGGGTTCTCCATTTTCGACGTTCGGTCGAGTTGGTGGCGAAAGCGGAGCGCTTTGAGGCCGCGATCTTTCGTTCACCCTGGGAAGGCGTGCCGCTTCTCAAGGCCGTGCCGCTTCCCGTTTATGAGGTGCACGGTTTCCCTTCAACCGAGCTGTCATCCCACTTTCCGGCGATCCGAAACCGTCCCGAGATCATGGATCGGCTGATCGGCGAGGAGAACCTCTGCCTGGCCCACGCTCGGCTCCTACTGACTCCCTCTCAAACCAGCCGCCGGTATCTCATGCGACGCGGGGTTCACCCCGACAAGATTCGTGTTATCCCCAACAGCTTCGATGCTCAGGAAGTCGGTGCTCTCGGTCCGCCTCCCGAGTTGGAGGAGGTGATCCGCATCGGGTACATGGGCACACTGGCGCCCTGGCAGGGCTTGGAAACACTGCTGGAGGCGCTGGCCTTGTCGCGGCGCAGGGGGAGAAAGTACCGCTTAGTTCTCGCCGGCACGCGCAAGGGGCGTTGGTCTCGCCGCCTGCGCGAACTCGCGGCCCATCTGCGTCTCAAGGAAGTTTTGGAGCTCCACGGCCCTCTGCCGAAGGAGCAACTCTTCACCCTACTAGGCTCTTGCCACGTGCTGGCCGCACCGCTTCCCGATGATCCGCGTAACGGAATGCAGGGCTGCTGTCCCATCAAGATTCTCGAGTACATGGCTTGCCAGAGACCCATCCTCTCCACCCGGATCCCACCGGTCGAGGAGATATTGACCGACGCGGAGACGGCCTGCCTGGTGCCTCCCAACAGCGCCTCGTGGCTGGCCCGGGGCCTGGAGCGCCTGGTTTCGGACTACGATCAATCAAAAATCATGGCTTCACGAGCCAAAGAGCGACTGGAAAATCACTTTCCTCGTCAGCGATTCCGACGACAACTTCACGATCTAACGCGGGAACTAGAACGATTGAGCAGCTCACTTAAGATCTCCCGATAAGCGGCCTGCTCGTGCTCGGGTCGGAAGTTGGTCGCGATCAGATCCCGGGCCCGCCGTCCCACCTCGCGACGTTGGGGGTCGGACAGAACCGAAGCTATTTTCCGGCTCAGAGAATCGAGTTCCGACAGCTTGATCAGATAGCCGGTCCGCCCATCTTCGATCAGATCTCGAACCCCTCCGACGTCGGTCGCCAGCACCGGTTTGCCGCAGGCCATCGCCTCTAAAACCGAGTTCGGCATACCGTCCCAGAGAGCCGGACTGAGAACCAAATCGGCCTGATGGTAAAGCTCTCGGAGCTGAGTCAGGTCGCGACTGTAGGGCAGCGTGTGGATTCTCTCGGCTAGATGCGGAGAGCCCAGCAGAAAACGCCGAAATTCCGCCTCGGCTTGCCCTCGAAAGCCGCCCGCGATGGTCAATCTCCAGTCTCCCTCCAGCTCGCACAGACAAGACAAAAGAGGTGTGCTTCCCTTCTTTAAGCGCATTTCACCGGTGAACAAGAGATGTCCCGGCTCCGTCTTGTCCTCCTGGGCCGGGAAAAACTCTCGCGGGTTCACGGAATTTCCGACGAAAGCGATATCGGAGCGTCCACAGACCAATCGCGCTTTGGCCGCCAGCTCCCGACTGACCGCCACCACCTTGTCGCTGTGGGAAAGTGCCCATTGCAATGCCGCCAGTTGGCCGGGATGGTAGAGCGCCCGGTCGAGATCGTTACCACGAAGGCAGAGCAGACTGGGCAGTCCCAGCAGCGCCGCGGTGAAAACCGCCACGTAGCCGGTCGGGACCGCGTAAAATCCGACCACGGCGTCGTACCCCCTGGCCTCGTGGAGCGCTCGAATGGTACTCTCCAGCAACTGTCCGCTCTCGGCCGCGCGGTCGCTCTCGGCCGCGGTGAAGACGGTGGTCCCATCCTCCTCACGATGGGACACCATTCCTGGCTCGCCCTCGCGAGTGCAGTGAAGCACATCGACTATCTCGCACCAGGTCGAAAGACCACGGGTGATACGCCGCGCGGACACACCCACGCCGCCTTTCTGAGGCGGATACTTGTGAGTGACGAAAAGTAGCCTCACGCTGACTTCTGGCGCTCTTGATGGATAGAGAAAAAGGTCAGGCAGAGAAGTCGTAAGAGAATCGTCGGGTCAGGTCCGCCAGCGGCGGACGTCTTTTTTACGTACACGACACTAGCCCGGGTACCTTGGGCCTTATACTTCGGCTCAGCCATGAAACTAGACACGGGCTGACGTGCGACGAATCCGTCATACTCAAGCGCCGAGGAAGACGCCGGTCTAGAAATAGGCATCAGCTTCTCAGGTGGAGCGGAGCCTGAGGGAAGCTTCACCTTGATCTGGTAGATATCCCGATACTTTCTCTTGGTCTTCGTCTTGATCTTCCCTCGAGCGCTAAAGCCCGTCCGTGTCCGCTCGGACGTGGCACGGTCGACTTGAATCGAGAGCGAGGTCCCATCGCGCAGACGGAGACGCGTGGAGACCAACGGCGTCCGATAAAATGAGGTCTTTCCCCCGGGGAAAATTGAAAGCATCCCCTGGCGACGGAGATAAAATGAGGAGTGGGTGTAAGGGCGAAGGTCGAGTTGATATTCGTACTGAGTGTCCCTGTCGCAATCAACGGAAAGACATCGGTGCAGTTCCATCACCAGCTCATATCGTTCATCCTCGATGTTGCCTATGCGACCCCGGACACTCTGCACAATGCCGACAACTAAGACTGCTCCAGCAACTCCTAGCCCGGACATCCCGAGCGTGGGGTTACTGTCAGATAGCACTAGCGAACCGAACAGTCCCAACACGGATAAGGCGATCATCCAACAGCCGGTACTCCCTCGCTTCTCGGCAGCCTTGTCAGCCTCTTTGATCGCATTTAGGGCACTATGGATCTCGCTACTATCGCCCCGCAAGGTGAGCTTTTCTCTTCTCATCTGCCACCTTTCCCTTCGGCAATTTCCCTATAGAGAATTCCACGCCTGAATAGCTCCCCCCTCTTCACGATCAGACCATGTCCGGCTTACCAGCAAAATCTTATCACGCAGCCTTCTGGCGGTCCTGGTGGATGGAGTAGAACAGGAGACAAAGGAGTTTGAGCAGCAAAGTCGGATCCGGTCCACCTCTGGCAGCGTCTTTTTGTACCAGAACAACGCTCGCCCTCGGCCCACGCGTCCTATAGCTAGGGTCGCGCGAAAAATTTGCCGGCTGAATTCTCTCCGGGAGGGGAGGGGCGCCTTCGGGGGTTTTGACCTTGATTTGATAGATGTCGCGGAATTTTTCCTTAGTCTTGGTTTTCAGCTTTCCACTGCAACTGAGTTTTGTCACAGTCTTGCGAGTGCTAGCCCGTTCGACCTGGATGGCCAACGCGGTTCCGTCCCGTAGCTTGAAGCGCGCGCTCAAGAGCGGTATCTGGTAGTAAGAGATGGAGCCGCTCGCCAACTTCTCTGACCTTAGACAAAGAGAAGAGGCAAAGTAGGACCGGAGGTCTAGACAGTACTCGTACTGAGCATACTTCGCGCAATCGTGAGACAGGAACTTGTGTATCTCCAAGGCCAATTCGTACCGTTCATTCTCGATGTCTCCGCCCTTTCCACGGTAGACCATAACGATCCCCACGACCAGAATCACTCCACAAATGACTATCGCCCGCATAGGAAACAGTAGTAGCGGGTTATTCACGAAAGCGATCAGATGGGCGAACGCGCCTATCCCCCCGATCGCGCTAAGGCAGCCCCCCATCTTCCAAGTCCTCTCAGCCGTTTTGTCGGCCGACTTTATGGACTCCAGAACCTCAAAGATTCCAGCCTCATCGCCACTTAGAGTTAGCTTCCGATTTTTCAATCGTGACCTCCCCCAAAGCTTGTTTCCTATAATAAATTCCACAAGCAGTCTGGCTGGCCTTCCAATGACGCGTTCATTCGCCGAGAGACTCTCACAACGTGGGTAGAGAAACTGGCTCATCCGGAAAAACTTCGCTAAGATGAAACTATGCAGCGTCTTCAGTGGCTCACTCGCGGTAGCGGTCTTCTCCTCATTCTCGCTATTTGTGGCGTCCTGGCCGTTTTTACCGGAGCCGTCGGTCTTGGAGCCGTCGGCAATCTCCAAAGCATGTCCCAGGAGACCCAGGACGACCAGGCCCGTTTCATAGCCGACGCGGGTATCCAAGCCGCACTAGCTCGCTTATCAGAGCCGAGGAGTTGGCCCAGCGCGGCCGAGCCGTCAGCCCAGGGAAACGTCTGGTCCTGCGTCAACTTCCACTACGAGGAAGACCATTTGGGGTTATGGTCGACCACGAATCCTAATCTTCACGCGCAAATTCTTGTCTATAACAACACTTCCCACGCCTTTCACCGAACCTCTCGAGGCCCCGATCAGATCGATATCCCCAGCGGTCGGGTTTTGATCATCTCCACCGGCATCGTGGAAGGCGACGCCAGGGGGGCCCGTTCCAGCACCACGGTCGCCGCGCTGGCCAAGCCGGCGGGAGTGACCTTCGACGAGGCAGCCTTTGGCAACACCCAGGTGATCATTGAGGGAACGCGGATCGATAGCGTGGATTCTAGAAACGCGGGGTGGACTCCAGCCTCCTACGCCCCTTACGACGTGACCGTGGCGCCCAGCAAGGACGCCACGGTCGCCAGCAACAACAGCGTTCACGACTCCATCACCTTCGACAATGGCTCGATTCTCGACGGAAACGTTTATAGCGGTCCCAGTTCTACCCCCGGAGCCATCGGATACTACGGGGCTACCATCACCGGAACCGACGGGACACTGAGTAGCTTGAAAGAATTGAACACACTCTTGCCCCCGACCACGGCAACGACTCTAGGCGGCGGTAGCGTGACTTACGGCTCCGGATCAACGACGCTCTCAGCTGGAACTTACAAAGTCTCGGGGGACCTGAACTTCTTGGCCGGCTCGGAGCTTTTCGTCACCGGGCCCACAGTCATCTACGTCGAGGGCAATGTCAGCGCCACGGGGGCACAGCTCAATATTACCGGAAACCCCCGGGATCTTCAGATCTACGTCACAGGAGGAGCGGGCGGCTCGGTACATCTCGACTCTAGCCAGGCAAGTCTTCTCCTCTCCGCCCCCGACGCGGAAGCCACCATGGTCGGCAGCGAGCTGTTCGGGGCGGTAGTGGCCGACAAGTTCAAAGCTCAAAACTCCCAGCTTCACTACGACATCGCGGTCAAGGGGCAGGCCATGGGCTCTTCGGCCTGGGTCTCCGACAGCTTCATCAATCGAGCGACAACAAGCCGGCTGGCGGTCACCCCGCCCGAGGACGGCCCTCCCGCCGACCCCGAATCCGGCGGTTCTGGAACCGGCACTGGAACTGGAACTGGAACTGGAACTGGAACCGGCACTGGAACTGGAACCGGCACTGGGACTGGAACTGGGACTGGGACTGGAACCGGCACTGGAACTGGAACCGGCACTGGGACTGGCACTCCTACGAGACCCCCCCAATGCTGTCTCGACTATTCATGCGGTCCTCCCCGATGCATGCTGTTCTAAAGCCTTCGCGAGGACACAATCTTCTCGAGGTGATCTTGGCGGCGACCATTTTCGCCACCGTCCTTATCATGATGTTGGGGCTTTGGCGGATCTATCATTCCGCCTTAACTCAATCCAAGAACCGCCTTATCGCCTCCAGCTTGGCACGTTCGGTCATGGAGCAACACCTGGCTGGCGGCTACGGTGCCCTAACCCCAATCCTGAACACCCCCCAGATCCAGAGTTTCACCTCGCGTGGACAAGTTCGTGGGCGTTCGTCGGGATTCCAATGCTCGGTGGAATTTCTAGCCACCCAGGCGACCCCGGTCTTTCGCCGCCTCGTGGTCAAAGTCGCGTGGACCGAAGATTCAGGAAAGAAGTCTCTGACCTATGAGAGCTGTCTGTTCAAAACCGAATAGTGGGATAAGCTTTATAGAGCTTTTAGTGGCAACCTCGATCATGGCCTTGATCTCAGTTGGAGCCTTTGTCATTTTGGCCGAGGGAAGCAAGTATCTCACGGCCAACCAGATGGCGGTAGACGCGCAACGAAGCGGCCTGGCAATCCTCAGCTCCCTGGGTGCCGACCTTCAGGCTACCAAGCCGAATCTGATCTCCACCTCAGGACAGGGCATCGTCCTGGCCACTCCTTTCAATCAGGATCGTTCGGTGGAATTTGACCTGACGAATTCGGGAATCAGATGGCAATCCTGGGTCTGTTACTATTACGACGGTCAAGACGTCACCCGCCGGGAACGACCCATTTCCACACCGAGCGATCCCGGTACGCCACCGGCCCCGAGCTCTTTTTCTCCCGCTCCTATCGCGAAAGTACTCGGCACCAACATCTCCAGATTCACCGTCACTCAGACCTCCAGTGTCCCCTCGCTCTGGTCCGTCCGGCTCACCGTGGGATCGATGGCGGACACCAGTACCTACGGTATCGAGCTCGAATCTGAAACCGGCCCCCGCAATTGATCGCGAGATTCTTCCGGGTCGAACTCGATCTTAGAGCGCTCGCGGCCCTTCGTATCTCCCTGGGCTCATTGCTACTCCTCGACGTCCTGTTCCGATGCCGAGACCTTTCCGCCTTCTATACCGATGACGGATTGCTTCCCAGGATCACGCTTCTTCAGATCCCCCACCCCACTTATCTCAATTTCTTGTTGACGGCCGAAACCTGGCTGGGAGCGACATTCTGGATGTCGGCGCTGGCGGCAAGCTCGATCGGCATGATTTTAGGGTGGAGGACACGGTGGTGCACCCTGGCGGCCTGGGTGCTGCACGTCGCCGTGAAAGCGCGTAACCCTCTGATTCTCCACGCCGGTGATCTCGAGCTGGGCCTGATCCTCTGGTGGGCTTTTTTTCTTCCCCTGGGAGCCCGATATTCGCTAGACGCCAGAGCCAATCCCGAGTGGAGCCGGATGCCCGACAGTTATTCGAGCGTGGCTACCACGGGATACTTGCTCCAGCTCAGCCTGGTTTATCTCATAGCCTGTCTGCACAAATCCGATCCTGTCTGGTGGGACACGGGGCTCGCTCTCTACTACTGTTTCAGCTACGACATCTTCGCGACTCCGCTGGCCCAAACGCTTTCGCAAAACCCGCTGTCCCTCAAGTATCCCACCTTCGCCGCTCTGGCCTTGGAATCCGCCATCCCGGTGATGCTCTGGATGCCATGGCGACGCTCTTTCTTTCGCGTGATGGGATGTGCCGCCATCGTAATCCTGCACCTGGCCATCGCCTTAACTCTCAACCTCGGTTTGATGGTCGCGATCAACATCGGAGTGACCATAGCCTTGTGGCCTGGCCGTCTCTTCACCCGGCTGTCCGGACTGTTCGACCGGCTACCCGCCTCCTGGAGCCGGCCGGGGCCTTGCCCCGGAGACCAGCTCTCCCAAGTGACTAAAGGCTTTCTGGCCTTTGTCTGTGTTTATGTCGTCTATCTCAACCACGCCGTTTACACCGAGACGATCGTCCCCAAGCCCCTAAAGTATTTCGGCTACTTTCTCAGGCTTCAGCAAGAATGGAAACTCTTCGCTCCCCATCCCGGGACGGCCGACGGATGGTTTGTCATCAAGGGGACGTGCGTCGACGAAAGCGAGGTCAATCTCCTCCGTGAAGGCGAAAAGATAAGCTTTGAAAAGCCGGCATCAGTGGCCTCTACCTTTCCCAATCAGCGTTGGAGACTCTGGCTTCTCAACTTGCGAGAGCGCAACGACCCTCTGGTCAACGCCTCTTACGCGACCTGGCTTGCCAAACAATGGAACACGACCCACCGAGGTCCTCGGGCGGTCAAGACCGTCACCATTATCTTCGTGGCCGAGCCCACACCTTTGCCCGGCCAACCCCTTTTAGCCAAACCGATCCTTCACTTCCGCTTTGAATGCCCCGAAAAGCTCTATCGGAGCCCCAACGAAGTGTACTTGCCACTGGATCTTCCGGAAGAAAATAATTTTCCACCCGAATGAACTTTTCCGACACTCGGTGCATCTGGTGAACGACCACATCGAGGGAGCCTAGAAATGTCTGAAGAAAATGAGTTCGAGAGTCTGTTCGCCGAGTTTGACGGTGCGGTGGAAGCGGGCCCACCTCCAGAGGTGCCGGAGAGTTTTGTCTACACACGGACGCGCGGCTTGGGGGCGTGGGACCGGCTTTCGCGCTGGTTGGTGCAAGGCCCCGGACTGTTATTGATCTTTTTCTTGTTCTTTATCTATTCCATCGCCAAAGAGCCGGAGATGGGGCTCAATCTGGTCGGTGTGCTATTGACCCTGTGGGTCGTCTCCCCACTTTTGGGGAAACGACCTCTGGCCCACCCTCTACGTGTCGCCGGGCTGCTCCTTCCAGCCTTTCTCATGCTGGGCACTTCCGTGATCATCGTTCGCTGCGGCATCGAGAATGTGGAGCTATTCAAAAATCCCCTGGTTTATTTCACACGTGTTGGAATCAATGTCGTGGAGGCAGCTACCGAGCCGAAGGTCGCGCTCTCGATCGTGGCGGCCGCTCTGGGTCTTTTGATCCTGGGTCGCTTTTTAGCTACTCGAAATCCCTGGCTGGACGGGAGTTTCAATCCGCCGCGATGGAGAAAAGTCACGAGCCTGTTGCTGCTCGGGCTGATGTTTGGCTCACTTGCCACCGTCCCAATAGCCTACAAAGTCGCCTGGGGCCAGTCGTGGATGAATGCTCCGATGCCAGCCGAGGCAAATTTTCCACCCATCAAAAACTCCGAGCCGGGAGACCTAGGAGATCAGTTCCCCCTGTACCGCATCGACAGCGTCCCCGAGTCCGAGCAGTCGATCCGAGAGAAGTTAAAGGCCGCCACACATCGACTCGACACCTCGATCACTTTGACTCGAGCCGACTATAACCTAATAAACGCTCTGGCGGACTACGGAAGACAAACGGAGGCACAGGACTCCGACCTCACCGACTTCGCCTGGGCCGGTTTCACCCATCAAGCCCGCGGAGGAATGAGCAACAACAGACTTCATAAAGCGTTTGCTAAGCACGTTCTGGTCCCCCTTGGCCAGAGCTCGGAACTGTCCAGCTGGAAAAAGAAGATAGCCGCCCTGCCACCGACCACCACCTACCAGTGGAGCCAACTCGATAGCGCTCTGGCCAAAGACATCAAAGAAACTGGTGACCGTAGCGCTCGCCATCGACCGAACCTGCGCCTATTCGGAATGGAAACTCCCTTCAATACCGGGACGCTGATCTGGAGGGTCGAGACCACCCCCCAACTGCTCCTCTACATTCACGCCCGCCATCGGAGAACGCCGAGTGAATTGGTGAAGCGCCTATTTCGCAACGACTACATCTGGCCTCTCGATGAATCCTGGGACTCCCTCTTCAGACCCATCATTACGAGCCTTCGCGAACTGCCCGGGGCCCAAGACCACGACTATCTTCGCAATCGTGAACTTCTTGACCTTATTGTCAAACTCCGAACCGACAAGGCCAAGAACGGGCGCTATCCCGAGCAGATCGAAAACCTCCCGGTAGCCACTCACTACGTTGTTGGTGAGCTCTCCAACGCGACCCTCATTGACGAAATGTATCTGGTTGAAATCAAGCTGCCATGAATCAACCCGAACTAGCACGATTCTCGGACGAAGAGCTAGAGTCTTTAGTTCGACGGGCCCAAAAGGGTGAATCTCAGGCTCTCGACGGCCTGGTCGCCGCCACCTATCGTCTCGTCCGCAAAGTGGCCACTCCTTTGTTGCCGCCCTGGGCGGTCGACGACGCTGTCCAGGAGACCTATCTCATCGTCCTACAAAAGCTGCATCATCTGCAAAACCCTGGAGCCTTTCGTTCCTGGCTCTCCCGAATCGCTCTCCACGTCTGCTACGGTTGGCGACGAAAGGCAAAGCCGACCGAGGAACTCTCGGCCGAGCACGCCGTGACCGACATGGCGCCCTCGGAGACCCGGATAGGGCTCAAGGCCGCTTTGGAGGAGCTACCCAAAAACGATCGTGACATTTTGATCTTGAGGGAATATCTAGGTTTGTCTTATGAGGAGTTAGCGGAGGTTCTATTTTTAGCAGAAGGAACCGTACGCTCGCGACTGTTCAATGCGCGCAAGAAACTCAAGAGCATGTTGGAAAAAGGAAGCTCCTAGCCTCGAAGAGTAAACTCGGCCATGAATATCTCCGACTTTGAAAAGCTCAAGAATCTAGGCCTCCCTATCGTGGTTCCACGTTCGATTCCAGCAGGTTTCGTTCTCAAGCATGTCACGCCCATGCCCGATGAAACTGGTGACGGGTATTCCATAGAATGGAATTCTCCCAGCGGAAGCCTGAGGCTGTTCGGAGCCAGCGGAGGGATCGGGGATCGACTTCCCGGAGAGAAAACTCTCGAGTTCCAACATCCCACTTTCGGCAACGGTCTCATTGAAATCGAGGAGACACAGATCGCCACCGGCTGGCTATCCGAAATGTCCAACGGGCTCCCCGCCTACAGTCTGGTCGGTGAGGGTCTAAGTGAGGAGCAGTTTCTCCATACCGCCCGTTCGCTCGACTACGTCAAGCTATAGAGCTTCAACCGATCTAACTTAAAACGGTCGGGAGATCATTCCGTCGTAAGCGCCGGTCGTATCCACAGAGGGACTCAGAATTCGACGTTCCGAGCTCGCGTCGTCCATATCCTTAACGTAGACCAGTCCGCCCCCTCCGCTACAAATCATAGATTTGCCGTCGGGGCCGGGTCGCGGCGAAGTCACGTAGCCGCCCACCCCTGTGTTCACATTTCCGCGGGGATCCGCTGTCAACGTGATACCAAAGTGGGTCCCGCCCGCCATACTTACATTGTAACGCATAATGGCACCGGAATCGCTGCCCCACATGGCGCGGTCTTGACCGTCGGCGGTCCTGTAAAAGGTGGGACCATAAGTTTTGTCACGATACTGAGCCGACTTCCAAGGCTGGTCGTTATTGCCGTTACCCGAATCTCCGGAGAATCCGGGCCTGGCGTCGGAAACAAAGAGTCCATGTCTATGTCTGGTATTGAGACCGAGGGTTGTGGTGTACTTACGGTAATAGCCCATGACAGCCAGAATCTCGCCGGTAGGGCGCTCATACATGGTCAATCCATAGATCCAATCGGTATCGCCAAAATCCCTGCATAGCTCCGAGACCGGAGTATCGCCGACGATGTTAACGCGATATAGCCGCTTATTTTCCCGACCGCCCCCGGTGTAATAGATGTACTCGCCTCGTGGCGACATCGCGATGCCATCGAGCCCCCCCAAAGCGTTGTTCGTTAGCCGGCGAACATTGGCTCCGTCCCGGTTGGCGCGATAGATCCCCTCGGGGGTCGCGAACACGATCTCGTCACCGGAGGCCGACCAGGAGGAATAGATGACATCACGATCTGTGAATCCTATCAGACGCTGATGCTCATCCCCCCGAACCGACATCTTCCACACCTCGACGCGATTCGACGATCTGTTCGTGGTCCGATAAAGGATCCAATCCTGCTCGATGGTCTCCAGCCAATGGCCGGGCCGAACGGGAAATCCGGTAAAAGCCTGACCACCCTTGCGGTCGGTAATTTCGCACTCGAGCTGATAGCCGTTACCGCCTTTGTCTCCCGGAGCCGGGGTCCAGGTGATCCGCCCGACCCAGCGGCGAGTCTCCGGGTCCCACTCCATTCTGTTGGGCCCTTTGCTAGAGAATCGCCCTCCCCACTCTTCCAGGGGAGTGAGATTGTCGTAGGTGCTGGCTCCAGTGCGGCGCCTAGCGCTTTTGCAGCGCCATTCAAAATAAGGTGGATCACCGTCGGCATCGGTAACCTCGACTTTGAGGTTGAGAACCTTCTCCAGGTCGATCTGTTTCCCGGGTCGGATGGGATTGTTGGCGTCAGGTATGGCCTCGGGCTCTCCCACCACCACCGGAGCGGAGTTGCCACTTTCCGTGGGAGGTGTGTATTCCGCCCCTTGGAGAGTCGAGGAGCTGATGGAACTAAGGACCGAAGCACCGTTGGTGACGCCCTGCTCGAGATTGCACTCCCCGCTACTCGAGATCGAGACTGTCCAGGGCGACTTCGCCTGAACTAACGTTCGTCCGCTCGAGGCCACGCCCTGAGCCACCACGATGCGAAATTTGCCATCACCCGCGTTCTGGTTGGAGACGGCATTGCCCGAAGGCGTGAAGATGAACAGCGCCGCTTCCGGGGGCGCCCCATCCCACCAGCGCCCGGGGTCGAACTCTTTGCTGGCGCTAAGGAGCGGTTGCGCCTCCGCCCATGCCAAACCAGGCCATTCGCCGGCGAAAAGTACCGTTTCGTAATGTTTCTGCTGGATCTTCCAGACTAAGGTGTGCTTCGGATTAAGCTCTCCCTCCAATTGGAAGGCGGTATCGCTGTAAGGTCTGGCCGCGCTGGTCGGAATCGCGAGCGCCACGGGGACACCCTTGGTTATCGCCGTCTGGCGTGCCCGTCGTAGGCGCGACACCAGCTCCTCCGCGGTAGCCTTAGTCGACAGCGTGGCCTCGTTGGAGCGAGCCCTCGGCACGACGAGCGCCAGTCCGAGCAGCGCCAAGCCGAAGACAACGACAAGTTCCATCAGACTCATGCCCCGAGGCTGTCTTTTCATGTTCGTCATCAGTAGGCTCCCTGATCCACAAAATTGAGCAGCGTACCCCTCTGCCCTGGTGTCATATCAAATTCTCCCACCAACTTGTGTCGAATGGGATTCCCATCGTCATCCCCGACCTGCCCGATGGAGGTCACCCGCAGGACGAAATACGGAGGGTCCACCCAACGCCTGTCACAGTGAAGGTGATACCGGCCGATCTCGTCATCGGGGTCCAGCCCCTCTAAAACTTCCGTGTAACTGAACACCTCGTGCGAAACGCTCATACTCGCCGGGGGGAAATTCGCGTCGTTGAGCAGCTTCACTCTCGCCGTTTCCAGCCCCGAGTAAGCCAATTCTCGGGCCTGGAAAGACTCTCCCGCGAGATATCCCACTTTGGCCTCATGAGACTTTGTAGACAAGAAGCCGGCGCACATGATGAATAGCAGAATCGAAAGAAACAGCACCGCCACCAGAATCGAACCGCGTCTTCTCAAGGGCTCACCGCCGGAAGGTAGATCGACGTGATCAATGAGGCGGTCATGTTTTTCGGCTTGGCTTCAATAGTCAAAATCCTCCCCGAAACACTCGGTGTGAAAAGTCCGACATCCCTGCAGACCGTCTCCGCGGCTAGAGTCTCCTGTTGGCGCATGACCCGCTTTTCAGCGTCATCGAAAAAATAATGCACGGGGATGACATCGATGGTCAGGTCCCGGTTGGCTGGTCGGGGATTCGGTAACTCCCAGGGGAGGCGAAGGCTCGGCTCTTCTCGCCTGGCGTGCAGTCCGGGGCGAGTTCTGCGAAACGTCACGCTACCAGAGGAGATGTCTTCGATCTCAAGCGCGTCGGAGACTTCGTAGCTGAAGTGTCGTAAAAACGTGCTGAGCTCAAGCTTCTGGGACATCTCATAAGAGGCCACCGAAAGTCGATTGAGAGCCTGATAGGCACGAGCCACAATGGCAAGGACAATCCCGATCAAGACCAGCGAGAGCAGGGACTCCAGGATTCCGAAGCCTTTGTTTGAGAGGTTTCTCATGGGTAAGGTAGCAGAATCCCCCTGACTCTGACTTCCACCGGTGAGCCGGCGTACATCGCGTAGCACTGAACGGGACTCGGCACGCCGCCGGACGGAGGCGGTGTCTGAGGCGGGGTGATCACTTTGTCGCGAACCATCTTGTAACTCCGCCCATCTCGAGCACCGTCCGACGCTGGTGACACGAAACGCGAGTCGGGAAGCCATTCGTACATCAAATTCTCCAAGGGTCTACCCGCTCCGTCGAAACCGGCGACCTGGTAACGCGAAGTCTGACTCATGGCGATTGACGGTGGAGCCGGACCGACCACGTCGAAGCGCGCGCCGGACACATCCCGCCATGGTTCGGCCACGTAGGTGACGACCTTGAGTCTATCCTTAATTCGATTCGACCAAGATATCACCAATTCAACAGGAACCACGCCCTTGGGTAACACGCGAGCCCCTCTGAGGGTATCAGCCCACTGCGACTCCATCTCCAGCGAGGGTGAGGCGATGGGCCTACCCGCGGCTCGGGCGCGAACAGAAACCTCATACTTGGTTCCTGGATAGGTGAAAGTCCGGTTGTAAGGACCCCACGAGCCCTGATAGTTGTTGATATCGCTACCCCACACCCGCATCTCCGCGATGATGGATTGGGCGACGAGAGTTGCTTCCCCAAGTTCCTGATTGCGCCGTTGTGCCAGAAAGCCCGTTTGTGTCATTGACAGCACGGTTAAAGCCACAAAAGCAAGCAGAAATACGGCGATGACGACTTCCGTGAAACTAAAACCGGCGTGATTGAGGCGAACACGAGACACCACTAAAAGTATAGCAGAAGTTCTGTCCTTTCAGGGGGACTTGATGTTAAACTTTCTCAGACGCCCAATTTGTCGAGCAGGCCATAAAGCGGAAGGAAAACGGCCAGGATGATTCCACCCACAAAAAACGCGATAGCTCCCATCATGACGGGCTCCAAAGCAGCCTGCAGCGACTGAACCCTACCCTCCACGTCCTGGGCGAACCATTCGGCGGATCTCGCGAAAGACTCCGGCAAGCGGCTACTCTCCTCCCCCATCATGACCATCTGGTGGAGCAGGGGAGTATAGAAGTCCGGACGCAACGCTATCAAGTCGGAGAGGCCCTCGCCGTCGGTAATACCTCGAACCAATCGATGCGCGTCCGTGGACAAAGTGGGAGCGCCACTGGCCTCGCCGGCCAGGCGAAGCGAGCGCAGAAGGTCTAATCCAGACTCCTGTGTGAGTTCCATGACCCAGCAGTAACGCGCCAGACATGTTATCTCGACAATCGGTCCGCAGAGTGGAATAGCGATCAAACCGCGAAACATCACCAGTCGGTGCTCCGGAATGTTCCAACTGCGGCGAACGAGCCAGACCACGCCGTAGATCGTGGGTACGCTGAGAATCCAGGACCAAGGGTTCCTAATTATAGCCGTGATGCCCATGAGGGTCTGAGTCAACATCGGCAGTTCTACATCAAAGTCACGATAAAAGTCGGCAAAGCCCGGAAGCACCGTGGAGAACAGCCCCATGGCGAGCACGAAGGTGAGAACCAGAATGAAGATGGGATAGGAAAGCGCGCCTCGAACTTGCTTGACCAAATTTTCCTCGGCTTCCAAAAGTTCGGCGAGACGACGGACGACTTTTGTCAACAGACCGGTACTTTCTCCCGTGGCCACCAGGTGGACCATCACCCCGGGAAAGACACGAGGATACAGGGAGAGCGTTTTGGAGAAAGCAAATCCCTGCCCAAGCTTGCACGCCAGGTCTTCCAGAACCCGACCCAGGGTGGCGTCTTCATTCTGCTCGGAAAGAACGTCCAGACAACGCACCAGGGGAACGCCGCCCTCCATCATGGAGCTGAGCTGGCGACTAAGGATCGCGATTTTACGTCCGCGATCGGAAATCGTCACCTGGTCGGCCGGTTTAGAGGAAGTGCCGCCTGAGAAGCGTTTACCCAGCTTCTGATGAGATCGCGATATGAACTTTCCGATGTCCACTCGGGCAGCTTACCATGCCGTTGGGAAAGGAACCACTCATCGAAATAATGGATCCGGTTACTCCACCGGTGGGCCACCCAGGAGGATGTCGTCGAGCTTCTTTTGAGCCGTGCGGCCGGCGCTCTCGGCGGCTTCCATGCCTTCGTTGTGGAGCGTTCCTATCTTCTGGACGGCCATCCCTTCAAGGTCCTGGAAAGCGTCAGCTCGAGCATCCGTCAGCTCGGCCGCGACACGTTGCTTAGCGGCTTGCAACTCGGCCTGCGCGCGCTCCTTGAGGCCGCGGAGACTGGTCTCTTCCTGCATGGCGCGACGCGTGGCCTCGGCCAGCGCGGCAGCTTCTCTCTTAGCTCGTTGACCCAGGTCCATAGTGAGGCTGCGAAGAAATCCTTTCCCCTCATCCACGGCCTGATGCGTGTGCTCGGCGAACTCTTGCTTGAGTCCGTCCCCTAACTCTCCAAAGTCGTTGAAAGCCTGCCCGCCCACAGCCTCACTCCGAGTCCGGCGCGGGGCCTCCTTACCTTTTTCCTGGCGTACTTTGGCCTTGGAGATTGAGGTGGTGGCGGCGGTCAGGCCACTCACGGAAGATTGACCCCAGGCCATATCGGGGGTCTGAAAGCTCGACATCGGAGTTCCCTCACCGTAAGACTGCAGGAACTGCATCATGGCCTTGTCAGCCGTTACCTGCATAGTCAGAAAGGCCTGGTCTGATCTGGCTCGGAACATCTGGAGGTGATCGTCAGTAGGAGTTTCCATTTCAACTATTTCGACTCGACCACGAGTTTTCCTATAGGAAAAGCTATGACCTTAAAACTTCCAAGAGCGTCGTTCGGCTAGAAGACGAGTCATCTCTTCGGCGGTGCAAGGTTCGTGGATGTGATACCCCTGCATAAACTGGCAGCCGATCTTAGCCATGAACTTCGCCTGAGCCAAAGTCTCGACACCTTCAGCCAACGGCTTAATCTCTAGCGACTGAGCCAGGCGTACAGCCGCCTCGCAGATATTGGCCTTGGTCTTATCCTGCTGAGAACCGCTGACGAGACTGGGATCGATCTTGAGAAACTGGATGTGCTGCAGGTCCAGGCGCGACAAGGATGAGTAGCCTACTCCGAAGTCGTCGATCGCCACCCGAATGCCGGACTTCCCAAGTCCCGAGACAACCCGCTCGATCAGATCGACCTCTTCCACGTTGCTGCCTTCCCGAAGCTCCACGAAGACGAGGCCTGGCTGCAAGCCGAACTCTTCCACCGAACCCAGGATAATCTCGGCCAGGTCGGCCTGCAGCATCTGGCGAGTGGAGACGTTAAAAGCCACAAAGACGTTGGCACCCTGAGAGAGCCACTGGCGCAGCTGCCAGCAGGCTTGGCGGCAGACCCACTGTCCGAGCTGCACGATCACGCCGGTCTCCTCGGCGATCCCCAAGAACGAGGCCGGAGCAAGCAATCCATCGATACGATGATTCCAACGCAGCAACGCTTCCACTCCGACGATCTGACCTTTCCCTTTGGTGATCTCGATGATCGGTTGATAGAGTAGAACAAACTCGCCTCTTTCCATGGCCAGCCGTAGCTGTGAGTCCATGGCCAGACGCCGCTCCTGCCGCTTGTGCAGCTCGTTATTGTAGAACACGCAGCGACCACGCCCGCTCTCTTTGGCGTGATACATGGCGCTGTCAGCGTGCTCGAGCATGGCCTGTGAGGTGTCAGCGTCGTTGGGACAGACGGAGACACCGATACTGGCTCTAACGTAAAACTTCTGACCTTGGATCACAAAAGGGCGAGACAGACCCTCGCTGATCCTGTTCACCACGATGGCTATGTTTTGACGAATCATTTGCGTCTTCTGCTCGGCGCTCACACTGTCATCGCCGGTGAAGAGTTCGGAGAGAAGGATGAGGAATTCGTCCTCTCCTTTTCGGCCCAAGGCATCGGATTCGCGAATGGCCGACTGAAGGCGTTCGGCTACTCGCATCAGCAGTTCGTCGCCCGCCTTCATTCCCATGGAATCGTTAATCAGCTTGAAGCGGTCGATGTCGACGATCAAAAGCGCCGAGGCACGCTGATAGCGTTGTACCTGTTTGACCGTGAAATCGAGGTACTGGCGGATCAGATTCAGATTCGGAAGCCCGGTTAGGGAATCCTGAAAGGCCAGGCGCTGGGTCTCCCGGTCAGACTCGTTGGCTCTCTGCTCGTATTCTTTGAGCGAGACCATCGCTTTGTGTAACTGAATCTCCGCCTGGCCAGCCTTGAGGTCGGACTCTCTCGCCTTCTTATAAGCCTCCTGGAGTTTGCCCTCCATTGCCCTGACGGCTTCGTCAGGAGAGTGGGCGTAGGAAGCCTCGGCCGCGCTGGTGGCGGCTTGCTGAGCCTTGGTCAGACGCTCCTCGGTATCGGCCAGTAACGCCTCCGTGCGGGTCAGGCGATGACGCAGTTCTTGCCTTTCCGCATCGGCGGCTTGAAGTTCGGCCAGCTGGGCGATGGCTTGTTCGGCCTTTTGCTGAAGCAGATCGGCCCTCTCCTCAGCCAACTCCAACCGCTCTTTATATCCCGAAAGTTCTTCGGCCTTGTCGGGCTCGAAAACGGAAGCTCCAGCGGCCTGGGCTTCCCGCTCCCATTTCTCGGCCTGGTCCAAAGCCTCTTCAAGCTGAGCGCGTAAACTCTCTAGCTCTGGAGAGGCCTCACCATCAGGCCTGGTCTCGTACTCGAGCAGTTTTTCAGTGACCTCGGCCAACTCCAGACGAAGTCTGGTCAGCTCTTCATCCTGACCCAGATCCTCGATCTCCTGGGAGGCCACCACTTGCTTCCAGTGTTCGACCTCGTCCTCGAGTTCCCGGATTCGGGCGCCGAGGTCGGACGGAACGCCTTCCGGTCGATCGCCGGACGGCTCGCGAATGAAGGCCTGTTCAGTCGCTTCCGCGCGCTCTTGGGAGCGATGGAAGCGCTCTTCCCACTCTAGAGCCCGCTCCTCCGCCTCGCGCACTTTACTCTGAATTTCTAGAAGCTGGTCCGAGAAGACACCCGCCGAGGAGCCAAGTTCGGAAAGTTTACGCTCGGCTTCCAGCGCTTTCTCCTCAGCTTCGTGGAGTTGAATTCTGAGGCCATCAAGTCGGGCCCGGGAGAGCTCTTCATCGCCGGTCTGGGTGACCCGCTCTTGAGCCTGGCGAAGCTCTTCCCGCTCGGCTCGCAAAGTCTCCAACTGCTCACGCAGAGTCTCCAGCTCGTCCTCGAGATCGTCGGCCTGAGCCGCCCGGGCTTCAGCCGCCTGAAGCTGGCGGGTGAGCTCCCCTACCTCGGGAGCGGTTTCAACCACGCCTTGTCCGAGTTCGGCTAAACGAGTCTCGGCGCGCTTGGCCCTGTCTTCCTCTTCCTTGAGTCGGACATCGAGCTGCCAGATCTCTTGCATGGTCGCCTGGGCACGGGTCTTGGCCTTGGCCAACTTGTCTTCAGCTTTCTGAAGGCGCTTTTCCAGATCGCGAAAGTCCTTCTCCGTCAAGACTTTCTCACCATCAGTTTGCTCAGTGGTCATATCCATGCGTATAGCCTTCCGCGTTCGACAGCCCGTGAAAGGTTCCTCGACCTCACCCGGCCCTCCCAAGACGTAAGCCATTCATCCTGAACACGATCAAGCCTTCCGTAGACCGGAAGACTTTCGATGAAGGTCGGAGACTGGCGGTGGCAAACCGGAGGCCATGCCGAAACCGAGATCGATCAGCGGATTTCCCGAATGGACTCCCGCCCAAACCCTGGCCGAGCAGACCTTTTTGCGCGGCGCTATCTCCGTCTATGAGAGCTACGGATACACTCCGCTGGATACTCCGTCGGTGGAAAGGGTCGAAGTTCTGGCCGCCAAGGGCGTGGTGGACAAAGAGATCTACGCCTTGGAACGACTCAAAGCCGAATCTCGCAAAGAGGGAGTGCTACCCGAACTGGGCCTTCGTTTCGACCACACCATCCCATTGGCGCGCTACGTCGGCCTGCACTACGGCGAGCTACACTTCCCCTTCAAAAGGTATCAAGTCGGCAAGGTCTGGAGAGGCGAGCGCCCCCAGGAGGGACGATTTCGAGAGTTCTATCAAGCCGACATCGACGTCATCGCCGAGGAGACTCTGCCGCTGCATTTCGACGCGGAGATGCCGCGCGTGATCCTGGAGATCTTTGAACGCATCGGGGTCAAAGCTCAGGTGCGGATGAACAATCGCAAACTCCTACTCGACCTCTTTCGCCAACTCGGTGTAGCCGAGGAGTTGATGGCCGACGTCCTACGAGAAGCGGACAAACTCGACAAGATCGGAGCCGAGGAGCTAGGCTGTCAACTCCAAGGGCTGGGACTTAGCTCTGAACTCTCCGGCCGCTGCTTGCGCTTAGCGGCGACTCGTGGAGGGCTGGACAGGATCGGCCAGTCCCTCGAGGAGCTAGGTCTCAAAGCCGAGGGAGAAGGCTGGGAAGAGCTCTCCTCGGTGGCCCGAGACCTGACCGATCTCCCGGCCGACGAATGGTGTCTAGACCTCGGTATCGTGCGAGGGCTCGACTATTACACCGGGACGATCTACGAAACTTTTCTGCCCAGCTATCCGGAACTTGGCAGCGTCTGCTCGGGTGGACGTTACGAAGACCTGGCCAGCGGTTTCATCAACAAAAAGCTCCCTGGCGTGGGAATCTCCATCGGGGTCAGCCGCCTCATCTCCCATCTTTTCAAGTCCCAGGGACTTCCGACCGACCGGCACTGCCCGACCGAAGTTCTCATCATCTTACCCGACGAAGACAGCCGGGCGAAATGCAACTCCATCGCCAAGAAGCTTCGCGCCCGAGGAATCCCCACCGAGATCTTTCACCAGGCTCAGAAGATGCAAAAGCAGATCCGTTACGCCGACCGCAAGGGCATCCCTCAGGTTCTCTTCCCTCATCGCTACAGCGAGGACGCCCCCCAGGTCGAGATCAAGAATCTGGCTACCGGCGAGCAGGTCGAGCAGCCCTTGGAGGAATGGCTCGCCACCCACGCTTCTTTCTAGCCTATTGGTAGCCCAAAAAAAAGCGAGCGTGCCGCCGTCTGGCCTCCGCCTGCCCCTCCGGCTTCATAAGCCCCAGGCGAAATCTCGTGCTCTGGACGACTCGAAGGACGGAGGGTAGAGGTAGAGGGAAAACCCAGGGAAAGTTCAACTCGGGTATGCGCGCCGTTCCCATCAGATAGCCCTGCAAACCGCAGTCCCCCCGCAGCATCCGAAGCTGTTCTTGCGTGATATGATTGAGAGCTCTGGCAACTTCCATCCAACGGAGAAAGGATATTTCCGGAGCGACCGCCCCCAGTGCCTGAGGAGACAGAAGCAGCAAGGTCGCGAGAACGATCCCTCCACGCTCCTTGGAAAGCCGCCGGCCCAGCGAGCCCACATCGAGTTCAGCCCAACGCTCAAGCTCGGGGCAGCTCCCTGACAGTCCCGTCTGCTGCGAGAGATCGTCGACTCGGATCATCATCTCGAAAATGTCCAGGGCCTGCAGACGGTCCTGTAGCCCGACCTTGATGGTGGGTCTCGGCTGTCGATGCCGCACAGCCAGGATGTCCTCTAACAGAACTGAGATCGCCACAGGTAGAGGCAAACGGTGGGATGCCATATCTCGGCTTGGTTTCGCCTCCGTTGAAAGCCATCCTTCGCCGATGGCTTCGCGGGAGATTCCCCAGGAGGCGGCGCACCTGTTCAGACCATGTCACTCACCATCACCTGGATCCGCCATGGAGAATCGGAATGGAACGCCCGCCGTATCTGGCAGGGGCATTCGGAGAGCCCTCTGTCAGCCCTGGGCAAGGCTCAGGCCGAGGCTCTGGGAGGTCGACTTGCCCAAGTCGGATATCGCTTCGACCGAGTCTACAGTTCCGACCTCGGTCGGGCTCTTGAAACAGCACAGCTCGCCTTACCCGACAGCAGGATCATCGTAGACCCCCGTTTGAGAGAGATCCACTTCGGAGCCTTGGAAGGGCGCGCCCTCGAGCAACTCTCTCCCGAGGAGAGCCAGGAGTTCACCCGTTGGTGGGCCTCCCCTTACGAGACCGTACTCTCGGGTGGCGGAGAGTCGATGGCTTCGCTTCGTCAGCGAGTGGACGCCTGGAGAGGCGAACTCACCGACAAAAATATCGCCGTCTTCACCCACGGAGGTGTGATCCGGGACGCTCTCTGGCGAGAAACCTCGCCTCCTCCGGATGGAAGCTGGAGCTTTCAGGTGGACAACACCAGCTTGACCATCATCTCCTACAACGAAATCAGGCCCGGAGGCGTTCCCGCGCTCCGAGCCCGAATTCTACGAGTCAATGACCACGCTCACCTGGAGGGTCTGGTCGTCGCCGGCAACGACGGCCAGAGCCTCTAGAATCTGATTTACCCGACGGTTCCCACCGGTTCAATCGCGGGAACCGGAGGTATACCCTCGACGGAGCCTTCGATCGCCTTGCGACGAGCTCCCTCGGCGATCTGCGCGAGCAGCCTCGCCAAAACGTCACCCGAAGCTTGACCGAAAGCTTCTTCCGCCTCCACGTCCCGCACGAACTGGATGTAGCGCGAGACCGGGTTGCCCGGCAGAGCGTCGAGATCCACATCAGTCAAAGACAGACGCAACTGAATCTGACGCAAGTCCTGAATCAAGCCGACGTTGGCGATGGTGGACCATCGATCCCTGGTCTCCACCGAGCGGAGCTGTTCTCGCAGCCATGCGATGCGCAACTTCTCGCCCACCAGGTAGTATCGACGAGCGGCTTCTCCTAGGGGAACGCCGGCGATGCGGGCGTTGTCCACAATGCCGATGCCGCTGGGCACGTAGTCGAGCGAGGCCACGTAGCGGGAGAACTCCTTGCCGAAGCCCATCTCCTCGAAGCGCTTCTCGAGTCCCATGAGGCGCTGGACCTGCTCAGGAGGCAAGATGTTGAAAAGGTCTCCTCGCAACTCCTTGAGACGCTCTCTGTAACTTTCGATGAAGTTGGAAAGCGACGACAGGTCGGCGTCGGTCAAAAGCATCCAGTTGACCACGTTCTCCAAAGCCTTCACCAGGCCTGAGAGCACGTAGTAGAAGCTGTCGGCCGAGACCTTGGTGTCGAACTCGGCGAGTTTCTTCAACAAGGTTTTAGCATCGGTCATCTCCAGCGCCGCCAAGGCCGCCCGGATGACCTGAATGGGCGTGGCTCCGGTATCGCGGATGGTGCGATGGACGAAGGTGATGCCCAGCAGGTCGATCACCACATTGGTGAACTGGGTAGCGATGATCTCGCGACGTAGCGAATGCTTCTTGATCCGGTCGGCGTATTTGGTTTTCAACAATGAGGGGAAATAGTCGTCGAGATAGTGTTGGAACAGCGGCTCATCCGGGAAGTCCGTTTCCAAAATTCGCCGATAGAGGCCCATTTTTGTATAAGCCAGGATAATGGCAAGCTCCGGCCTGGTGAAGCCTTCACCAGCTCGCACGCGCTCCTGCACGGCCTTACGATCCGGCAAGTACTCGACAGCTTTGTTCAACAGACCTCGTTCCGCCAGATAGTCCATCAACGAAGCCATGAGTAGTGGGTCATCCTTCGAGCGCTTCTCTCCGATGGACAAGCAGAGCGATTGCCAGTAGTTGTCCTTGAGAACCAGGGCGTTGACCTCTTCGGTCATCTTCTCGAGGATGTCGTTGCGCTCCTCGAAAGCCATGTCTCCATGAGAGACCAGCGGCTGGAGCAGGATCTTGATATTCACCTCGTGGTCGCTCATATCCACGCCGGCGGAGTTGTCGATGGCGTCGGTGTTGATCCGTCCACCCGCGCGAGCGTACTCGATACGAGCCAGTTGCGTGAGCCCTCCGTTACCGCCCTCCCCTATCACTTTGGCTCGCAATTCCGGCGCGATGATTCGGACCGCGTCGTTAGAGGAGTCGCCGGCGTCGGCGTTAGTTTCGGTGGAGGCCCTCACGTAGTTTCCGATGCCGCCGTTCCACAAGAGATCGACCGGCATCTTTAAGATGGCGCGAACCAGGTCCTGACCGCTCATCTCCACGGCCTCGACATCGAGCATGGCGCGAATTTCCTCGCTCAACGGAATCGACTTGGCAGCGCGCAGAAACACGCCACCGCCCTTGGAGATAAGCGACTTGTCGTAGTCATCCCAGGTGGAGCGGGGAAGATTGAACAGCCGCTTGCGCTCAGTGTAGGAAGATGCCGCGTCCGGGTCGGGGTCGAGAAAGATATGCAGGTGGTTGAAAGCGGCCTGAAGTCGAGTTTTGTCCGTGTAAGTCAGGCCGTTTCCAAACACGTCTCCCGACATGTCGCCGATACCCGCGCAGGTGAAATCCTGCGACATAACGTCGACACCCATTTCAAAGAAGTGACGCTTGACGCACTCCCAGGCGCCACGCGCCGTGATCCCTTCCTTCTTGTGGTCGTAGCCGTGAGAACCGCCCGAGGCGAACGCGTCGCCCAACCAGAAGTCGTATTCCGCGGAAACGGAGTTGGCCGTGTCGGAGAAAGTCGCCGTTCCCTTATCGGCGGCCACCACGAGATAAGGGTCTGGGCCGTCGTAGATAACCAGGCCTTCGGGGTGAAGAACTTTACCACCCTTGTTATTGTCGGTGAGGTCCAAAAGTCCGCGGAGATACGTTTTGTACTGCTCCTTGACATACACCATCAACGCTTCGCGTTCGGCCGGCGGCTTTTTCACGTAAAATCCGCCCTTGGAACCGACGGGGACGATCACTGCGTTCTTGGTCATCTGGGTCTTCATCAGTCCCAAAACTTCGGTGCGGAAGTCGTCCGGTCGGTCTGACCAGCGCAGACCGCCACGGGCGACCATACCGCCTCGCAAGTGGATACCTTCCACGCCCGGTCCGACCACCATAATCTCGTACAGCGGGCGAGGCTCCGGCATCTCGCTGACCTCGCGCGAGCTCACCTTGTGGGAAATGTAAGTCTTCCCGAGGTAATAGTTGGTGCGAACGGTCGCTTCCACAAGATTAAAGAGCGCCCGCAAAGTTCGGTCGAAGGCCAACGAGCTCACCTTGTTTAGGGAGTCGTAGAAGGCTTCCCCGCGGTCCGCCATGGCCTTCTCCCGATCGGGAAATCCGGGTTGAAATTTCGCTTCAAAGTAGCGATAGATCAAGACCGCCGGCTCGGGATGCGCGAGCATCGTGTCGGTGATAAAGTTGCGCGAGGTTGCGATAGAGACCTGGGAGAGATGGGTCTGGTAACTGCGCAACAGACTAACCTCCCGCCAGGTCAACCCCCCGGATACAACCAGGCCGTTCAGACGATGGCTCTCCGCGTCGCGACCCAAGAGCGCGGTCACGGCCTCCACCAAGCGTTCCCGGTCCTTACGCATGTCGAGCGGCTGCCCGGTCCAAGCGTTCTGGACCCGAAAACTATCGATGGTGGAAGTGCGTTGCTCGCCGTTAAAGGTGAACGATACCTTGTACGAACTCTGTAGCAAGACCCTCAGTCCGAGGTTCTCTAAAATGGGCAAAACATCGGAAAGCACCAAACTGTCGCGGTCGTGATAGATGCGAACCGAGGTGGCTTCCTCGGCATACGGCTCATTAGTCGGGTTGAAGATGCCGACGCTATAAAGCTCGCCGGCTTCCACTCGTGCCGCCAGAAGGTCGATGTCGCGCACGGCCATACCGAACGAGGTCGTGTCCATATAGCCGTCGGGGAAGGCACGATGGAACTGCTCTCCCAGGCGATGCCCGGTCGCCTCGCCGTGTTCGGTGACCAGTCGCTCGGTCAATCGGTCGCTCCAGGTCCGCGTCATGTCGACCACCAGGGTTTCCAATTCCCGCATGTCGATACTGGAAAAGTCGACATCGGTGGTGAGAAAAAAGTGGAAACGAACCTGTTCCTCTTCCTCCCCCATGGCTAGCTGATAGTCGATATGCCGGGCCTGAAATGTCTCTTCCAGAAGCTCCTGCACCTTATGGCGGACCTCGGTGCTAAACCGGTCGCGAGGCATGATCACCATGACCAGCGCTCCACGATGGAGGGGGTCGGGACGCAAGGTCACACGCACGTCATGTTCCTGCTGCATGGTCATGATGGTGCGAATGTCCCGATGCAGTTGCGCGGGCTCCGACCAGAACAGCTCCTCGCGAGGGATGGAGTTGAAGATGGTCACAAACTGCTTGAAGGCGTGGGAACCTTCCTTAGCTCCATCGAGTTCCAGCACAGCTTCCAGACGCTTGCGGAGGATGGGAATATCCTTCACCGGAGTATTCAAAGCGCTGGAAGTGAAAAGGCCGAAGAAGCGTCGCTCGCCTACCACCTTCAGGTTCTTGTCCAACTTCTTGAGCCCCACATAATCCATCCGCACCGGTCGATGAACGGTGGCTTCCTGATTTGACTTGGTGACGATGACGGGAGGCCCCGCGGTCACGCGCGAGCGCAGATTGTCGGGCAGTTTGTCCAGGGGCACAGGCTGAATGTAGGCGCTACTGGAAAGATCTCGTAGAATACCCAGGGCTGTCTCGGGAACCACCTTCAAGGCCAGACCTTCGGGAGTGTCGACGAAATCATACTCGCGATAACCCAGAAAGACAAAGTTATGACTCTCGAGCCAGTGAAGGAAGTCTTCACACTCTCGAATCTGATCGGCCATGGGATCGTTGGGATGGTCGTCGGCCACCGCGTCAAGTTCCAAGCAGAGCTGCTTGACGACCTCGCGCATGGCTTTGTAGTCGTCGGTGGCGACTTTGACGTCGCTCAAAATCTTGGCGATCCGTTCTTCTAGAACAGCCAGGTCCTCATCGGCGACGCGCTCGATGAGATAAAGCTCATAAACCTCCGAATGGCCTTTATCCGGAGACAATTCACGCACCAAGCGTCCCTTGACGTCGCGGGAGACATTAAGAATCGGATGGATGTAATGTTGCAGGTCCAGCCCCTGGCGCTTGAGTTCGTGAATGACGGAATCGACAATGAAAGGCCGGTCCGAAAGGCTCACCTCGAGAGCCGTGCCCTCGGACTCCCAACCATCGGCGTCGTAGCGAGGATTCGTGGCGCGAACTTTGATCTCGTCCGGCAGCTTGTTGTCCATGAACTTAACCGCGCCAGCTAAGATAGCGGCCAAGCTCTCGAAATCGAGCCCTTCTAGGAAAGCCGGATTCGCCTTACCAAAAACTTCGCGAACGAGGGCCTTGTGAAACTCAATCTCCTCGGAAGCCACTCGTTTCGCGACGTGCTCCTCGAGTTTTTCTAGCTTGTTGCTCACTTTAGTCCTCCAGAAATTCCCCCTCGCAAGTGGTCCCGGAGAGGACTTCGGCGGAGGGTACCGGCCGCTTCGGGATGCCCTCTCTAGTTTCTTTTTCTTGCGAGAAAAATTTGCGCAACGTTTTAGACCTTTCGGACTTTAATCATCTCGAAGGAAACAAACGATAGCTCTGATCTACTATGGGTTTCCTACATATCTCTCAAAAATAAGCGAATACCTTAGGATTTTGCTGACAGTATCTAACATCTGACCATTAGGGATAGTCGAGGAGGAATCCGCGACACAACCTTGCAATGAGGGCTGTCAGCGAAGCGCTGGGGGGGAGGAGACAAGAAAGGATTCACGATGTCCAAGTCACCCAAGGAGACCGCCGAGGATTCCCTCGCGCTCTCCACCTTTACCAGGCTTTCCAAGGCCGCGGGACAACTGCGGAGGAAGGTCTACTCGGGGCTGAGTGACACCCGCCTCACGGAGAGCCAGCTCAATGTCCTGGAACTCCTCTTGCAAGTGGGACCTCTACCACAAAAAGAGATAGCCAAGAACCTCTTGGTCACGGGCGGCAATGTTACTATGGTTGTCGACAACCTGCAGAAGAGAAATCTGGTTGAACGAAACCGATGGCAACAAGACCGCCGCGTGGTGCATGTCGCGTTGACCGACGAAGGACGAGAGACGATCGAGTCCTATTTTCCCCACCACGTGAAGAAGGTCGAGAAGGCCCTAAAAGCCTTGGACACAAGAGAACAAGAGCAACTTATCGCCTTGTGCGACAAACTCCGCTCCTCTCTACAGAAAGTCTGATTCTCGAACTGCATCCAAAGCCGACGCCGATGGCCCTCAAGCCTTCGGCGTCGGCTTTTCACGTCCTACGACCGAGACCGTAACTCAGTGAAGAGCCAGTAGAACATCGCTTGAGCGATTCGCGAACGGATCAGATTCCGATCCCCCGGGACGCTGACTCGACGCGAGACTGCCTCACTTCCCCAACACAATCCGAGATAAGCCGTTCCTACCGGGTCCTCGGGCGTTCCGCCGCCAGGACCGGCATAGCCTGTGCACGACAATCCGATATCGGCGTCCAGCGCCTGACGCGCGCCCTGAGCCATCTCCCTCGCCACACCTTCGGAGACCACCGAGTGCCGCTCGATGGCTTCGGAGCTGACCTTTAAAAGATTTCTCTTGGCCTCAGCAGTGTAAGCTACAATCCCACCCTTGAGGAACTCACTGGCTCCGGGTATGGAAGCCAGGCGATGAGCCGCGAGCCCGCCGGTCAAACTCTCGCCTAAAGCCAACTTTAAGCCGCGCTCTCGTAACAGCGCGCTGACCACCTCGGCCAGACTCGCCCCTTCCGAGGAGAACAGATAGCCTTCGAGCCTTTCGACCATCTGGGTCACCATCGGCTGCAAAAGGTTCTCGGCGAGTTCCATGGTGTCAGCCCGCGCCGTCAAGTGGATCTCCAGGTCGGAGGAGGTGAAGTTGATAGTCACTTCAGGATTAGCCACGTCCTTGTAAAGGTCCGAGATCAGAGCATCCATGTCGGATTCGCCCAATCCCGTCACCTTCAAAATTCGTCCCGCCGTCAATACGGTTCCCGAGGGATACGCTTCCTGAGAACGTTCGGAGAAGACCTTGTACAGGTGAGTCATCTCTCGAGGCGGTCCTGGCAAGACCAACAGGCACGCCTGGTCAAGCCTCAGGTAAAAACCCGGCGCCGTTCCGTTAGGATTTTCCAGGGCCTCGGCGCCTTCGGGGATCAGAGCTTGCCGCTCGTTGTTAGGAGACATGGCGCGGCCTCGAGCCGCGAAACGAGCGGCGATCTGCTCCACTAGTTCCGGCCACAAGACCAATTCCCGACCGCTGGCCAACGCTACCGCTTCTCGAGTCCGGTCATCTTCCGTGGGGCCGAGACCGCCCGTGGAGATCACCAGGTCAACCCTAGCGGCAGCTTCGCGATAGGCCGCGGTCAAAGCTTCGAGGTCGTCGGCCACGGTGCGCTTGGCCACCACCCTCACGCCACGCCTCTCCAGCTGCTCCGTCAACCAGACGCTGTTGGAATCTCTTTTGAAACGGGTGAAGAACTCGCTCCCCACCACGATGATCTCCGCGGTTAAAAACATCCCGATGGCGCTACGTGAAAAAGAGAGGTCTCCCTCTCTTTTTCACGCCATCACGGCCAAGGCCGCTATGTTTAACGGCAATCTAATCCAGTACAGTGGGCACCGAACTGAGCAGATTGGACCAGGTCCAGAAACCTGGCTTCAGCGGCCGTCCCTCAAGGGTGCGCCCCTTCGAGTCAAGCAGTTCCATCCGATCTGCTTTCGCACTTTCCCGCGAGCGAATCGTACGTCCGTCCAGAATGCCAAGTCCCGCGCTTTGGCTACCTCTGATTTCGACATCGGCATTCTGCACCAGGCCCTTAGCCAACATCTCACCGGCTCGCGCCGTGTACGGGCCGACCTCCACCGCGGTCAACTGGTCAGTCACCGGATGGCCATTGGTCACGATGTCCGAGGAGACCGCGCGCACGGTTCCATAGGAGCTCACGACTTTACCTAGATTTGTCCCCTGAGGCAAAAAGAGCGAGGCGCAATCGGCCATGTCCGAGACCGAGCCGTGAGAAACGTTCCGCAAGTCCAGCACCACGGAGCGAACATCACCTCGAGTCGCCTGTGCCAGGTGCTCGGAGAGCTGGCCAACGGTCGAGCCGTCGATCCAGAGCACTTTCAGCGTCAGCTCTCCGTCACGGATACGGGAGTAGACGGAGTGGGAGGAGTCGATGTTCCCGCGCTGGAGATTCAGACTGAAAGTCCGCTGCCAGATCCCGTCACCCCGCTCGACCTCAAGGTTCACCGTGGTTCCAATCTTACCTCGCAAGTGCGACACCAGCCAGTTGGTATCCTGACCCTGAGCGCTCACGCCGTCGACAGCGACGATACGGTCGCCCAGCTGCAAACCCGCCTTATCGGCCGCGTGTCCGGGCATCAACGAGATCAACCGCCCGCCGCGAGGCTCCGCCTCGATCATCGCTCCCAAGCCGCCACTGGGAAGGTAGCTGGAAAGGTCGGCCTGGGCCAAGCCGGGACAAGCGACGCGCTGGGCCGGCTTGACGAAAAGTGACGACTCTTGAACGTGGCGAGCCGCCTGGTCGGTCAGTTGAAGAGTGAACGCCGTGGACAAGAAGATCACAGCCATGGAAGAAAATTTACGTTTCACAGAGCCTCCGTTCTTACCTCATACACTTCTCACTCGGTTCTTCGGTTCCCGCCTGGCGGTGGAGGAGTTTGGAAAAAAAGTCGACAAATCCCCGGCATGAAAATGTTTTCTCTCGGCCTTGTCATCCTGGGATGCCTGGGATGCGCCCCCGTCTCCTCCCAGGCGACGTCCTCGCCGCAACCGACACAAGCGGGTACTCCCGCGGTCTCGGCCACGGCCCTGGTCAGTCCCGCGCCGACCCCCCGTGCCATCGACCACACCGGCGCGGCCGTGGACCTGGCCGCTCTGTATAAAAAAGGCCCGGTCCTGATTTACTTTTATCCCAAAGCCGACACTCCCGGATGCACCGCTCAAGCCTGCTCGCTGCGGGATTCCTATCAAAAGCTGACCGACGCGGGGCTAACCGTGGTGGGTGTGAGTACGGACGATCCCGCTTCTCAGAAGGCTTTTCAAGAAAAGTACAAGCTGCCTTTCGTCCTGATCCCCGATCCGGAGAAAAAGGTCCTTCAAGCCTTCGGAGTGAGCTCCCACCTAGGAATGGCCAACCGAGAGGCCTTTCTGATCCGAGACGGCCAGGTCGTCTGGCACGACAGTTCCGCCTCCACCGACAAACAGGCAGACGACGTCTTAGCCCAAATCGCGACCTGGAAATAGATGAGTCAGGACAAGCCGACTCCCGAGCAAGAGCTGGCTAGACTGCTGGAGAGCTATCAGACGGCGAGTCTGGCGACCGTCACACCCTCCGGCGCTCCCCAAGTCAGCTATGTTCCCGTCGCCGTTGATGAAAAGCGCCGCTTTCTTTTTTTCGTCTCCGAACTCTCCGAACACACCGGCAACCTCAAGGCCAATCCGCTGGCTTCGCTGATGCTGATCGAGGACGAGGGCAAAAGCGGTCAACTGTTCGCCCGGAATCGGCTGACTCTCAATGGGAAGGTCGAACTGATCCATCGTGACTCGGAGCACTGGCAGCCCGCCTCGACTTGCTATCGAGAACGCTTCGGCAAGTTCTTCGACATGCTCAGTGGGCTACCCGACTTCCACATGTTCCGCCTCGCTCCCGAGGATATCCGTCTGGTCCTCGGCTTCGGCTCGGCCTACCAGGTCACCGGGTCAAAGTGGGAGGAGTTGACTCTCCTGACGGGTCGCTAAAGAGCAGTCACCGCGCCATGCTGGCGATGAGCCAGGCCATCTGATATCATGCCATCATGGGTGGCAAGCGCAGGCGGCGGGGGGCGACCCTCCTGGAGTTGATCATCGTGTCGGGTATTCTGTCTATCGTTGTCGTCAGCGTGGGCACGCTCATTCGAGTTTCCGTGGACTACTACTTTTACTCCAACGATCAGATCGAAGTCCAACGTCGCTCGCTGCTGAGTTTAAACTTACTGACTCAAGAGCTGTCGTTTAGCAACATCAACACCGTCAAGGAGGATGGCGGCCCCAATCCCGGCTTGATATTCGCCTCGGCGGCGGCCCCCACCGGAGGCTTAAGCCGGGACGTTTCCGGCCGTCTGGTCTGGAGCCGATGGATCAGCTACTACGTCGATACCGTCAATGAACGACCAACCCTGATCCGAAAGGAAATACCGATCGTGGACGGTTCCGCCCACATTCCGGATGTAAGCCTACTTATGGTGGCCACTTTCCGAGCTCAGCCCGACCCGGGTCGTATTATGGCGGCTGGGGTGACGAACGTGAAAGCCGAGAAATTGACGGACGCGGTTCGCGTGACGGTGACCGCCGAGGTGAAGGAGGGCCGGAATTGGCTCGAGATGGACGTGGACACGACCATCGTCCCAAAGAATTAGCCATGTCATCTCCGCGATTTCAACATAACAACAAAGGACATAGTCTTCTGGAAGCTGTTTTGGCCGCGATGCTCTTTTCCATTGTCACGGTACTGCTCATGGGCGTGTGGGATATGCAGTTCAGAGCGATGTCGAAATCCAAGGAGATGGTTGTCGCGTCTTATTTGGCCGAACGTGTCATGGAGGACTGCGTCGCCGCCGGATATCAAGTCATGGCGGGGGAAGACGACTATGAGCCGCTCTATCAGGTTCCTGTCGAGCTTCGTGTGAGATCCCGGACTCGGGCGGGCGAAAAGGAAACCGTTTACCTAGCCACGGCGACCACGGAGAGGCACGTTAATTTTCCCTCAGATCCTCAGATCTTTGTCACTGTTAAGGTCGCTTACACCGATTCTACCGGCCCCAACAGCGTGACCTATACCACCTCTTTGCATCGCGATCAATGAGGCCAGACTTCCGCTCGGTCCTTTCTCTACTAGCCTTGTGTCTGATCGGCTGTTTACCCACGGGAACGGCCGAGATCGTGGTCTCCGCTAGCCCCCTCAGAGTGGATCGTCGGGTCGAGCCACTCGACGCGCTCAGAGTAGGGACGGAGTTCGTGACTTTCGACCGACAACCGCCCGAACTCGTATGGGTCACAGGCTGCTCTCTCGAGGTTGTCGACAGCCTGACGGGAGAAGCTCGTCCCGAGCTATTGACCGACTCCACCATCGATTTCCGCTGGCCTAAATGGCACAATGAACAGTTTCAGACAACCCAAAGCGCGCGTCTGTTCAGTCTTGGCCAAGGGGTTTCTCAGTTTCACTTTCCCCGAGGGTTTGGACTACCGGTGCGTAGTCATGAACCATTTTGGTGGTCGGCGAGAGTCATGAACCTCGACCCTTACTTCCCCGCCTCGATCGTGATTCCACGCTGCTCTCTCCACGTCACTCGCGAGCGCGGCGTCCCGACAGACTACCTTCCGCTCTTATCCCGCCACTGTTCCATCAAGAAAGATGGAAAGTCTTCCTGGACGGTGCCTCCCGGAGGGGCCAGCTTCGAGGCCGATATCACCAAGAGCCTTCATTTAAAGCACCGCTCAACCGTGCACGGACTGACGGTGACCATGCACTCGTGGGCGGAAAAATTCGAACTCTGGGACTCCACCTCAGAGGAGAAAATCCATGAACTCAAAGCCGAAACCGATAAAAAGACCGGCCAGGTCTTAAGCATCGAGCAGTTCAGCGATCATCAGGGGTTTACCCTCGAGCCGACCCATCACTACAGGATTCAGGCGACCTATGCCAACCCGACCGATGAGCCCATCACCGGCGTCGCTTACGCCATGATCTACATTTACGATCACGACTTCCACCGACCCTAGTGCTGCCAACCTATTATGCATTGACCCGCCCTAATGCGGCGCGGAGGCACCGCGTCAGCTAGGCGCACCGAGCGCGTTAGACTGGTGCTCCCTAAGCGAGGTGCAACAACGCTAGAGCGAAGGGACCCGTGCCGAATTGCTGGACGGGTCAATACACAGTAGGTTAGCTCGACTTAAGCTCTACCGCCCAAGGCGGAACTCCTCCTGTTCATGAAGTGCCTTTTGTAGCTGCTGCTGGTTCCTCAGCGAGGCTAGCTGCTGCTGCTGATTCATGGACTGCTGCATCTGGTTGATACCTTGGCTGAAGGGATTGAGGCCCACATTTCCCGAGCCGGCTTGAGAAAACTGACCGGCATCGCTCTTTTGCTCGGCCACGGCAGCTTGGTACTGTCCATTGTTCCTCAGCGAGACTAGCTGCTGCTGTTGATTCATGAACTGCTGCATCTGGTTGATACCTTGGCTGAAAGGGTTGAGGCCCACATTTCCCGAGCCGGCTTGAGAAAACTGACCGGCGGCGCTCTTTTGTTCGGCCACGGCGGCTTGATACTGTCCATTGTTCCTCAGCGAGGCTAGCTGCTGCTGTTGATTCATGAACTGCTGCATCTGGTTGATACCTTGGCTGAAGGTGTCGAGACTCACCTCCCCCGTGCCGACTTGAGAAAACTGGCCGGCGGCGCTCTTTTGTTCGGCCACGGCGGCTTGGTACTGTCCATTGTTCCTTAGCGAGTTGAGCTGCTGATGCTGATTCATGGACTGCTGTTGAAAGTTGATTCCGAGCATAAATGGTCACCTCTATGAGTTTTGTTTTCCTCTACTCCAAGTGTACCATCGGCCTATGAACGCAGTGTGGATGAGAAACGAACATCTCTGGGAGATTTTCGAGATCCGCTAAGTCTCAGGGCTTCGCCCAAGATCATGGGACCAGGTTATGAACAAAAGTTTACCAACCTGTTGCGATAAGGGGGCACGCCCGACGCCAACATCGTCGGGCACGGGATGGCGCATCGTGCTCCAGCCTAAAAAGTTCGCCAGGAGACCTCTTCGATCTGAAGAATTTTCCTCTCCTCAGGATCGGGATTTTCCAAAAGGTCATCGAGGTAGTCTCTGTTGTACTTCAACTCGACGCCCTTGTTACTGTTGACCGTGACTCTACCGGTTTTGGATATCAGAGCACCTTCGACGTACAGTTGGCGCTGGTACGGTACTTCCTGACCTTGGCTTTGGAACGTCGAGGAGAACAAAAAATCCTTGCCCGCGTAGACGAGACCTCTGAATACAAAGGACCTGTTGGAAGCGTTGATGAAGTCGCCGTCGCCGGAGGGGGGAGGCGAAATGGTCACCTTCTTCCCCGCGAAAACGGCGATGTCTTCCGCCTCATCGAGATTCTCGATGATAAGGTCTTGAGGGGAGAGCTCCACGTCCCCGGAGGCGAGGAGCTTGCCACAATTGAGAATCGGACCTTCCATACGGAAGCTTCCCTCGACGGAGAGGTGGCCTCGCGCCGGAGGCTCGTCGGGGCTAGAGGGCTCGGGAGCGAAGAAGACGAGGCTACCTCCGGAAATGCTCAGGCTTCCGAGGGAGCGGTTCTTGGCCAGGGCGTCCACCGTGGCCGTTCTCTCCTTGAGATCGAAGTCGATGTTGCAGAACCTGCAGGCCGGCCCGTCAATAAGGGTGGCGTTGGGCGGCTCCGGATCCATGAGCTCGACCGACGCGTTCTCGAAGAAATCGGGGTCCTCCACATTCGGTGGAAGAGCAAAGAGCTCAGGCGACTTATAGTAATAGTGAGACGGGTCACCACCGGTACCGTCGTCGACGGTGAGAGAAGGGGCAAAACGCGGGTACCAAACCCCGTCGGCGCCCTTGACTCTGACCCGGAGATTACCGAAACGGAAGTCTCCCGGTCCGATGAGGGTCTCGGTCGTCGTATCGTCGAAGTCTACGTCCCCCCATTCGAGGTTCGGGACAGAAAAATGGGACGGAGCCTCGGGCAGAAACTCTCCTTGGGTATGCTCCGCGACCGCCTCCAGTCTGTCGAGAGACGAGCCCGGTGGGATGACCTCTGGGGCCACGGCGATGAGGCCTTTAGCCCACACGGTGCCCTTTTCCGTGGTCAGGGAGTCTTCACTGGGCTCGAAGACGATCCCATCCTCCCCGTCCGGGAGCTGGATGTTCGGGAGCTGAATGTTCTCCAGGGACCGGATCTGGTTTCGCAACGGGTCGCGACTCGAGAACGTGATCTTGGTGGCCGCGATGTTGATGTCCTTGGCCGCGACCACCGTCGAGTCGAAGAACGCGGCGCGGCGCAACGAAATCTCAATCCGTTCCGAGAAGCGAGCCAGGCCGGTCCGAAACTGGAGGCGACACGACTTGGCTCCCACACCCATCGCCTCGTCCTCATTGGGATTCTCGAGGTTGTTGACGACAGTCACCCGAATGTCAACCCCGACCTTTGGCGCCTCTCCCTTAAAAAACGCCCGTCCGGTCATGCCGACGAACTCCGGAGCCCCCGCCTCGTCAACCCCGATCGGGGTAAGCTTTAGGGTGACATGACCGGCTGCGTCTCTAAACTCCAGGGCGTCGTCGGCATGACCGGGCACAAGCCCCCAGGTCCGCTGTCTCTCGAGCTGGAAGCGGCAGGCCTGAGCCAGGGACTCGGAGACATCTCGACAGATTCTCTTTTCTTGTGAATAGCGCGACAGTGAGATGGAGTTCTGTTGAGTCGACAAGAACGCACCGACCAACATGATGACCACCGCGATAGCGCAGAGTGAGGTGATAAGCGCGATGCCTCTGGATATGCGTGGGGGTCGTGGCAGCATGCACTCTATAACCTGGGGATGGTGTTCCGGGGGTTGAACTGAAAGTCAACCTTAAAAGATTCATTCGCCTTGTTGCCGTCCAAGCCTCTTTTTCCACCCTCCTTCAGCAGCTCGAGGCGAATGTTGACCTTCTCCAAGTAGCGGTCTCCTCGAGCTTCAAAGGAGAGAAGGTTGTCGGAGAGCAGTTGGCGGTGGACTATGGGGTCTGCGAACGCGTCTAAACCGGCGAGAGGGCGAATTCTCAGAGGTGGGGGGTCCGTCGGGCTCACAGCTAGCCTTTCGAGCCGGCCCTCATTCTCAAGCGAGGTTTGATAAACCGCGTACCGATTCCAGAGCGGTACGGCCGCTGGCTCGCGAAAGTTCTCGGGGTCGTTCCAGTCATTGAGGCCGAGACAGCAGGCGTTGTCGCGGGAGACTTCCCTTCCGCTGACGGTGACCGTCCGAGCTAGAAAACCAAAGGAGCGATAGTGAGTCCGTGCGAAGTCGTCGCTCAGGATAGCCTTCAGGTGGAGGATCTGATTCTGGAGTGACTGCCGGGTGTTGAGAAAGTGAAAAGCCTGATAGCCTCGGGTGAAGAGACCGAACATTCCCACCAAAAAGATAGAGAAGATCCCTAGAGCCAAGAGCAGCTCGGTAAGAGACATCCCCCTTTGAGAGCTCATGGGAGATCCTCTGAGAGGTCCTCGACGTAGACCTTTCTCTCGCGAAAGAGAGTACCGCGTCCCCTTTCCACGCCACGGGTGGCGTCTCCGCCAGGTGCCCACCAGACGTTCACCTCCAGAGAGAACAGTCTCCCGAGGCGTGCTCGGCCGACCTCCCTCACAACCAACTGGTAGGTCAGCGGTGTAGCGTCCTCGCCTGGTGGACTTTCCAAGACCTCGGCCAGGTCGCTTTCATCCTCGAGCCCCCATACCGGAGGACCCACGGCAATCGCCTGCTCCAAAACACGGTCGGCGAGAAACTCCGCCGAGGCTCTCTCGTTGGCAAGCTTGGAAGTTTTGGCCAGATAGACAAAGAGGCCCAAGAGCGTGGCGGCGATAAAGGCTACGAGCCAGAGGGACATCATGACCTCACTCAACCAGAACCCTCGGCCTTTTCTTCGCATTGCATAAAGTCTAGCACTGGAATGAGAAGGGGACAACGTAACCGCTCCTCGGGCCCGGCCGGAATACGGTTGGACAGCAGGAAAGCTATAACGCCCCTATTGGGCCTCGCCGGCTTTTTCGGCACTCCTAGGAGTGCCCTTAATGTGCATTTGTGTGATAACCCAACCATTGCTCCGTTTCTCCCAAGTGAGATCGATCTCGTTGAGGTTATCTAAGACCACTCCCTGCCTTCCGTAGAGGGTTCCGCGCATGTGCACTGTCTGAGCAAGTCGACGCCAGCCTATCCAACGGAAGCGGACCATCCGAGTGGTGCGATGAGGTTGCTCTCGTAAACGTTTATGCCTTTCAAATTGTTTGACGAGACGCTCCTTGAAGCGTTCGCGAGACCAGCTTTCAGTGGTGCCGTTAGGAAGAATCACAACGTACACATCGCTATAGAAACGAACGGCTCCGTCGGCGAAAAGAACTCCCACCGAGTCCTGCATATACTTGAGGCGCTCTTTCACCTCTCGCGGAAGCGGTCGCACCCACAACAGAAAGAACGCCGCCCCCAGCAAGAGACAGAGGGCGGTCAGTCGCTGCCACCAGGGACCGCGCCGACAAAAATCGACAAAGTCGTCGCGCAGATCTAAGAGTGATTCCTTATCCACAGTCTGATCCGATCAGGTTAATATCCAACGGCTCCGCCGTCGCCTCCGGGAGCAGGATCGGGTGCTGGTTCAGGAGCAGGCTCGGGTGCCGGTTCAGGAGCAGGCTCGGGCGCCGGTTCCGGAGCGGGCTCGGGTGCCGGTTCAGGAGCGGGTTCGGGCGCCGGTTCAGGAGCGGGCTCGGGTGCCGGTTCAGGAGCGGGCTCGGGTGCTGGTTCCGGAGCGGGCTCGGGTGCTGGTTCCGGAGCAGACTCAGGCGCCGGTTCGGGGTCAACCGCTGGAGGCGCCGGGTCGACTGCTGGAGGTGCTGGGTCGACCGCTGGAGGTGCGGCCGGATCGGCCGCCTCGACATCTCCGACAGCGCCTTCCGGACCACCGACGACAGGCGCGGGCGGGGCCGGGGCCGGAAGGGCTGGTGGAGGGGGTTGCGGAGGAGGTGTCTCGCCTCGAGCTATGGCCTCGGCCTCGTGGGGAGGCAGGGCCACTTCCGACAAAATCGTGACGGTACCACGCCCTTCAAGGAGAACTCCTCTGAGTCGCGTGTCGAAGTAGAGCTCCGAGTTTGTTAAGTCGATCGTCTTCCCAATCACCCCACCATAAAGCTTGGCACCATTCTGAATGGCATAGGCGGTCTCTGGACCCGCGGTCACGAAATACCCGGTGGAATTCGACATTTCAAAATTGTGGGCCCCGACCACATAGATCTGAAGCTCTCTGGGAGAGATCGGCGTGGAGGTCCCTTTCACAAACCCTAAACCTTGGGCGTTCTCGAATCTCACGTTTCCTCGAACGTAGATCACGACGGGATTGGTACCCTCCGCGTAACCCGGCGGAAACTGAATCTCCAGTCGGCTATTTCCTGTGATGGTGAGGCTCTCGAAAACGTAGACAGGACTATCTTGCCGTCCTGGTTCTAAAATGAGTGTCCCGTCGGACACAGAGACATCTCCGTAGGCACCGGGCGGAATGGCGTAGCTGGAGCCGGGTCCACCGACCAGGTTGAGTGGAGGCCGAGCTCCCACCAGGGGATTGGAGAAACTGTCATCGAACGGTAGAACCGTTCGCGCCTCATCGGCCGACTTTTTCTCGCCACCGAGCGTCGAACCGACCACACGCAGGGCCGAGCTGGAGTTGGGATCTCCGGTAACACCGATCACCGCGTCTCCCTCCACCGCACTACCGTTTCGGATGTCGATCGCGGGACTTCCTATGGCATTGCTGCCCACGGACGCACTCATCGCCCCAGGCGGAGTACCGTCCGAACTGTAAGCTTCGACACGGGAGCCATCGACCGTCAAGCGGTCTGTGGCAAAAAGCGCGTAATCGAACCGGGGACGATAGTAACCCGTGAGAGCGATCACCCCGTTGGCGCCTTGGCTGACCCCGTTGACCACGCCCACCGAACGAACCCAAGCGGTTCCGGCGGGAATCCAAGTCCTGCCGTCCGGAGCCCAAAGTCCGGCATCGCCGCCCATGTTGTTGACGACATCCGCGACATAGGTCGCGTCAGCGTCCGTCTGTAAGGGGGTTAAGGGAATTCCGCTTTCCCATTCCGGATCGTCTTGAAGGGCCGTGATAGCGGCCATCAGTCCGGCGCGCGAGGCGTACTGCGCACGTTTTGACAAAACTTCGCCGCCGACATCGTTGAGGGTGCGTTTGGAAAGAATCCCGATAGCTCCCACCAACGAAATGAGCATGAGCGCGGCAAGCATGACGAGAAAGAGAGCCATGCCTTCCGGACGACGAGAGTTAGAGAGTCTGGGCCCCACGCATGAAGTTTATCACATGCGACAGAATTTGACAGCCTGGCGCCTGACAGCCATCAGTCGGCCTCGTACTCAGAGTAGAGCTGCTTGCGTGGAGGTGTGTCCCGATAACTAGAGGTTCGATAGAGTCTATAGACTTCAACTTTTTTGAGATTTGGGAAACGTTCGCGCCATCCCCGAAAATAGTACTCAGCCAGCCGAGCTTTCACCGCGACGGTTCTTTCCGAACTCAGCGCTACGAGCAGCCTCTTGGTCCGCTGATCTTGATAGACCGCGGCGGAGCTAGGAGGCGACCAATCCAGGCGCTCCCCGCCTCTCAACAGGTCGACTTTGTCGGCACCCTCTAGGGTTCCGACAGCCACGAACCAGGAATGAACCTCCGGAGCGTTCGGCGCGAAGAGCCCCCAGTACTGGTCTAGGCGCGCGATCCGAATGAGAATTTTAGCGTTGCGATTGAGCCACTTCTCGTCGTACGCGCGATCAACATTCCAAGCCAAGACCATTAAGAAGGCGGAGCAGATAAGAGCCTGTTCTGGCCGCGAGAGTCTGATTGGGAGCGATTTCGGAGTCTCGCCCCAGCGGACTCTCGCCGCCGCCTCAAGGGCGTCGAGGCGGCAAGCCACTTTGGCGGCGGGAGTCCGCTCCCAGAACCAGCCGGGCAGAAGGCCAAGCACCGCTACCATTCCCACCGCCGGGAAGATACCAAGCTCCATGAAAAGATAGAGACCCAGGTGGAAAGCGAAGAAGCCCCAGACCATCGCGGTTCTGACTGGACCGGTCGCGAGAGGCGAAAAAAAGAGCCAAGGACCGAGAAGCTCCAGCCAAAGCACGGAAGCGGTGAAAGCGGCCATTAGGTCCGGATAAAAGAGAAGATAGTATGCCAGTTCACCGGTCCATTCCTTGGCCATCATCGTCTTCTCCACCGCGGTGAAATCCGTCCACCATGCGGGTCCCGTCTTGTACAGACCGGCGAAGAGATAGACCAGGAAGACCTGGCTTACAAAGGCGAGGGTTGCCAAGTTGCAGATACCGTTTTCCGGCCCTGAGCTCTGGTTGGAGCCAGAAGGGTCCGAGTGGGAGCGAACCAGAACGGAATCTAGCGACCAACGCGAGCCGAGAGGCAGGAACATGCTCCAGAACACCATCATGCGGAGCCAGGTGTCACCGCCATTGAGCAGTAGATAGTTGCGGTTGTGAAGACTGTGTAAAAAGACCCAACAGACAACGGTCGCGAGGCGAGTGCGCCATCCCGTCAATAGGGCGACAGCGGCCAGCGCGTTGAGGGCGAACAGGAAAGTCACGAAGGCGCCGCTATCATTCAGGGAATACAACGAGAGAGTGTTGGGGAACCCACTTCTAAGGAAGATCGAGAGTGGGTAGAGACCCTGACCGGTGTAATGAGTTTCCAGACCGTTCAGACGTAGGAAGAGATCGAGGAGAATAAGCGAGGCGAACCCGACCCGGACGACGGCTAAGGTACGAAGATCGAGACCGAAGGCTTCCCCTAGCCAGCTCTCCCAACGTTTCTTCACTGTCGAAGTCTCTTCTCTTCGTTTCGACTCACGTCTCGGAGATAGAGCGTGCCGAGAATCTGCCTTTCTGGCCCCAGAATGGCCGCGGCGGCGTTAATATTAGCCCCTTCGGGAGCTAGATAGCGGACCGGCTCGAACTTCGGTGGTTCTTCCTTCTCGCTGAGCCGAGTGGCGATGAAGAGCCGAGGTCCCGGACTCTCATTCACAGGTTTTCGAGCGATATTGAGGGAGAACCGCCGACATATGCCGAGAATCGTATTGGCTTTTATACAGCGGAGCTTGCTCAGGACGAAAGGTCCCACCCTGCTCTCCCGGAGTTTTTCAAAAGCCTCGTCACTCGGCAGCGGCCTCAAGCTCACCACCTCCACGGCTTGATTGGGAGCGATCGAGGTGAGCGCGTAGGCGGCGATATTATAAGCCGTCCCGACAGTCCGCACTCGTGGGGAGATAAGATTGAGAAGATATCCGCTCAATACCGACACGACCGCGATGGCGAAGACGGACAAGAGCTTGAGCCCTGGACCTCGACTCGCGAACAGCGCTCCGGCTAGCCCGATGACGGCGAGAGCGGTTAGGGAGCGCAGGAGATTTTCGGCCGCCAGGGGCCAGGCGAGCCAGCACATACCAAGAAGAAGGCAGAGGGTGGTCAGCCCGACAGACAAAGGCCGGTAGCCGAAGACCAGTCTGAGATAGAGCGCTGTCGCCGGAATAGCCTGAGAACTGAACGGTCCTCCGTCGAAACTGGTCTCCATCAAAATGAAGATCGAGAGTAGGAGTGTCGACCGTTCCCATCCCCGAAATCCGGAAACTTCGTCTCGAATAGCTCGAAGACTCCATATCGCGGTTCCGAGCAGCAAGAGAAAGTGAGCAACCAGCAGCGGCCTGGGGAAGAACTCCAAGAAGGCAGTGCCTCCGTCAAAGGTATGGTTGGGCCCGGAAAACCACTGGCCAAGCACGGCTTTGCCGACGTGAATGTGACTTAATGAAGTCTTCGCATAATCATAATCCTGATATACAATCAGGGTCTGATTGACCGGCATTCCTAGTCGATGAGTGAAAAAAACCTGTTCCAACACTACCACAACGTGGAGTAGCAAGATGAGCGTGCCGAGTACCTTTAGCTTTTTCCTCTCACGAGCGTTCTCACCGGTGGAGAAACTCGAAAGAGTCAAGCAAACGCCCAGGTAGGCGAGGAAGAGATAGGTTTTCGTATTGGAGATCCCCACCGTGAGGGTGTCGATGAAGAGTTTTAAAGAGAGCGAGAGCTCTAGGGAAAAAGGAGCGAGGGCGAGCAAGGCTAGACACACGGAGGCTCCCGCGAGTCGTTCGCGACGAGGTCTGCCGGGAGACCCATGACTGCCAGTCATGACGAGGTCGAGCAGAGGGCTGAGAAGACAGCTGGCGCGCCAATGGCTCGCTCCATTCTCGCCGCCTTTCGAGTCCGCGCTGCGTCACGCTCTAGGAGTCTGTCGGAGTAGTCGGACCGAGTCAGGCGCAGAGCATTTCGGGCAGGCGGAAGTGGGCGATTTAGGTAATATCCGAACATATTGACGACATGGCACCTGCGGTGAACGCTTCGCTTTCGACCGCTTTCGCCCGCACGATAATGAACAAGCCTGGCGACGGGAGACTACTTCGACAGACACCTAGGTTCTCGAACTTTTCCTTGGCGCCTTCAAGCCCGAGCTCTAGCCAACTAAAGGATGAACCCCTCTTCGAACGGGGAGGCCACCGCGTGGCGCACTCGGGCCCTGGCCAGGTCCAGGTTACTCAAACTGCTGGCCAGGTTAGTCTGAGCGGTGACCAGCGTGGCCTGGGCGTCGAAGACGTCGGTCAATGTGCCCAGCGCGACCTGATAGCGCCCCTGAGCGATCCGCACGCCCTCGCGAGCCGAGTCGACCCCGGCCTGGGCCGCGGCCACGTTGCGTTCGGACGTAACCAACTGCGCCACGGCCCCACCGACATCTCTTTCCACCGCCAGACGGGTTCGCCGATAGTCGGCCTTCACCACTTCCAAAGCTCCCTCGGCCGATTTGACCGTGCCGGCCCTGGCTCCGCCGTCGTAGAGGTCAAAGTCCAACCGCAGCTGAGCGCTGAAGGTCGGTCGCTGCACGCCGTTGATATCACCCTGATAGGTGATACCGGTGAAAGTAGTCAAAGCCGGCCTATTGAGGGCATGAGCAGCTCCCAGAGCGGCCTCTCCCGCCTCCACGTTCTTCTGGGCCACCAACATGTCGGGGCGTCGATCCTCCGCCTTTTCTAACAAATAGGCGAGGTCTTTGTTGATGAGGTCAGGTTCGCTCGATTCCGCGATGAAGAGCTCGGTCAAGGGAGGAAGGCCCAGGGCCTGAGCCTGGTCCTGGCGGGCCAGCTCATAATTTTGTCGGGCTGTGTTCAAAGAGACCACGGTGTTGGTGACCGCGGTTTGGGCTCGTACCACATCGCCCGGGGCGAGCTCTCCCGCCTCATAAAGCGCTCTGGCCAACCGAAGCTGCTCCTGGCGATTGGCCAGTTCGTCCTCGCGAACCTGAACCAGACGGCGAGCCAGGATTAAGTTATAAAAACTCTCTTTGACCGAGAGCGCAACATCATTTTCCGTTTGCAAGACGGTGGCGGCCGCGGCCTGGCGTTGCAGGTCCGCCTGCTTGACCAGGTTGCGCGTTCGGCCAAAATCAAAGAGCAGCTGAGTTAAGCCCAAACTGCTTGACAACCTGTCGGTGGTTGAGCCGCTCGCGGCCACCACCGAACCTCCCCCTCCTACCGTCACCAACGTGGCGCTATCGACCCCGCCGCCATCCTGCCTGGTGGAGGTGTGACTGAAGGTCGAGGAGAGATTGAGCCTCGGAAGAAGATTCGCTCGCTGCTGCACGACCGCTCCCTCCGCTTGCGTCAGACTACCCCGCGCGGCTTGCAGGTCGGGCTGCAGGCGCAAAGCCAACTCCACCGCTTCGACAAGTCCGATGGGTCCCTGAGGAGCTTCCGGCGCCGCGGGGGCTGGATTGCGGAATTCCAACGGAGGTTCCGGAACAGCTTCTTTCGTCTGACTCGGATTGAATGGGGCCGGCTCTCCCGGTATCGGAATGGGCACCAACGGCGGAGGGTCCGGAAGGGCCGTGGTCGTGGTCGGAATCTGGGCCGCCGCCGCGACGCTCAGAAGCCAGAGCGCGAGAAGGAGCTTACGCATCCGAGCCTCCTCGGCGTTGGAGGCGCTGTTGCAGATTGTCGAGGAGGGTGTAAGCCAGAGGCACGATCAGAAGTGTCAACATGGTGGAGGCGAAAAGGCCTCCGATCACCGCCACCGCCATGGGAGCCTCCAGCTCTCCCCTCAGGGCGATCGGGATCATGCCCAGGATCGCGGCGAAGGCCGTCATCAAGATCGGGCGTAGGCGTTCAGGGCAGGCGTGGAGTAGCGCCTCCTCGCGATTCATCCCACGATCTCTGGCTTGCAGAGTGTTCTCGATAAGCAAGATCCCGTTCTTCACCGCGATCCCCACCAGCAACAGACAGCCCACGCCGGCCATTACGCTAAACGGGATGGCCGCCAGAAAGAGCGATAGGATCACCCCGATCACACACAGTGGGACACTGAGAAGGATGGCGAGGGGGACGAGGACGTTCTCGAACTGGATACAGAGCAGCATGTAGATGAGAACCACAGCCAGAGCACCGGCAAAAGCAAGCTTCGTGAACTCTCCGCTCTGTTGTTTCATCCTGCGGCTCCAGTCCCAACGATAGCCGTCGGGTAGCTCGATCTCCGAGAGCGTCGCGCTGACCTCGGATTGCAGCTCACTCAAGGTCCTGCCCTGGCCGGCCGAGACCAGAGCGCCGTAGCGCTGGCGGGCCTGTCGATAGATGGTGGGAAAGCCCGTGGCCGTCACCGCCTCGGCCACCTGGCCCAACTTGATCCCCTCGGCCGCGCCGGTCACGGCGCCGGGCGTCGACTCTCCCTGAGAAGCCCGAGCCGGGGTTCCCACCACTAAATCATGAAGCTGAGCCGTACTTCGACGCTGGTCGGCGGACAGCTGAACCACGATGGGAACCCTCCGGCCTCCGGTCTGGAGGTAAGAAGCCGTGGTCCCTTCCGAGGCGGTCTGAATGGCGGTGGCGACCTGGGAGAAGCTAACCCCCAACTTGGTCGCCTTGGCCCGGTCGATGATCCAGCGGATCTCTGGAGACGGGTCACCGGCCTGACTACGAATGTCGGTCGCTCCGGGGATGGGCCGAAGAACCTCCACGAACTGATCGGAGATCTGAGTCAGCACTTCCAGATCCGGCCCGAAGATGTTGATCTCGAAGCCTTCACCTTGATTCCCGCCACCGATCAAGCGGCTGACGATGTCCATGGTGGACGGGAAAGCCCGCACCGCGGGAATCTTGGAGAACTCCGCGCCCAGCCGGGCACTGATGACATCGGCCGGGGGGCGGTCGCCCTCGACAAGCTTGATCCAGGCGCTGCCGCTATCGCGCGAGCCCCGAGAGCCGGTACCCGATCCCACGCTGGTCAGATAGGCCTCGACGTGAGGGTCCTGGGCCATGATGGATTCGATCCTGAGCATGGCGCGGTTGGTCTCTTCCAGTGAGGTCCCTTTCGGCATGCTCATGTTGAGTCGAAGAACTCCGGTATCGGTGCCGGGCATGAAGTTGTAGCCGATGAAGGGAACGAAGATCAGACTGGAAACGGTTATGGCGAAGCCAGCGAAGAGGACCGCCTTGGGCCGATGAAGAGCTTTCGCGAGAAGATTCTGATAACCGCGGTCGAGACTGTCGAACCAGCGCCCCCAGGTGGCGAAGGTGCGGTCCCAAAACCCTTGCTCCTCTCGGGACTTCTTTTCCACCCTGATATACTGGGAACACAACATAGGAACGCCGGTCAGCGCGTCGACGAGTGAGAAGGCCAGCGAGACGATCACGACCAGGGCGAACTGCTTGAACATCTGCCCGGTCTGTCCCGGAATCAAGAGCAGCGGAAAGAAAACGACCATGATGGTCAGGGTGGAGCTCACGACAGCCGAGACGATCGGCCGCGTGCCCTCGACGGCCGCCTGGCGGGAGTCCATCCCCTCGTGTTCCATCTTGCGGTAAATGTTCTCCATCACCACCACCGCGTCGTCCACGATAAGGCCCGTGGCCAGGGCCAGACCGACCAGGCTCATAGTGTTGAGCGAATAGTCGAACCACCACATGAAACCGAAGGTGGAGATTACGGATACCGGAATGGATGTCGCCACAACCAGCGTGGAGCGGAAGTTCCTCAAGAAAAAGAAGACCACCATCATGGCCAGCGTCCCGCCCAGGACAGCCGCCTCCTCGAGAGCGTAAACGGCTTCGGAAACGTAGTGAGCCTGGTTATAGATCTCCACGAATTTGAGCTGAGGGTAGACGGCTTTGACCGACTCCAGTTTTTCTAGAACCTGCGCCACCGTCTCCACGGTATTGGCGCCGCTCTGCTTTTGAATCTCGATGGAAGCGGCGGCATCCCCGTCGAGACGCTGAATGTTGGAGACGTCGTCGTGGCTGTCTCTGATGCGGGCGACATCTTGCAGCGGGATGACGTTGCCGTTGGCCGAGCCCACCGGAATATAGCGGAGCTGTTCGAGGTCTTTGATCCAGCCATAGCTGCGTACCAGCAGTTGTCGATTTCCCTCGTAGGCCGTCCCACCCGGGACGTTACGATTCTCGCTCTGCAGCGCCGACACGATATCGGCGGCGCTCAGACTGTGAGCCAGGAGCGAACTGATGTCGAACTCCACCATGATGGCGCGCTCTTGCCCGCCGTTGACATTGGCCGCGCCCACCCCTTCGGCCGACTCGAAGATCGGCTTGATCTCGTCGTAGAGAATAGAGCGCAGCCTGACCGGGTCGGCCACTCCGCTGACCCCCAGGACCAAGACGGGCATCGAATTCGGATCGAACTTTTGCAGAGTCGGGGCCTGGAGAGAAGCGTCGTCGGTGGGAAAGCTTCTCTGAGCCCGTTGCACCTGCTGCAAGATGTCGAGAGCCGCCTGGCCGAGGTCGTAGCCCTGCTGGAACTCCACGGTGACTCGAGAACTGCCCTCGGAGGTCTGAGAGGATAGGTTGACCATCCCCGGGACGGTCGCCACCGCATCCTCGACGGCAAGCGTGATCTGAGACTCCAGGTCCTCTGGAGAGACCCCCGACCAACTGGTGCTGACGAACATCGAGGGTGGAGAGACGTCTGGCAGAAGCTCGACCGGAAGCTGGGTGAACGCGATGGCTCCGAGCAGCACGAAGATCAGGATTCGCATCCAGGTGGCCACCGGCCGCTCGACGGAAAACTTGGCGATATCCATCGCTTCCTACCGTCCTGCCGCGGGGGGCGAGGTGGCGCGCCCCCGTGACGAAGGCGCGGTTTGAAGCTCCGCCGGGGTGGCCGTCTCGGACGTGGGGGAAGCACCGGTCGTCGGCTCCACCTCTCCAATCTGAACTTCCTGGCCATCTGTCAAAACCGTGGCGGTCGTGATCACCACCTGCTCTCCCTCGGAGAGCCCCTGGCGGATCATGGTGACTTTGTCGTTAGCCAGCCCGTAGTCGACCTTTCTCTTATCGACTTTGCCGTCCTTGACCACGTAGACCACTGCGGTCCGCACCTCGTCGTCTTTTTCATACAAGGCCGAGCTCGGCACGACCAGGCGAGGTCCGGGCGGACCCAGGGTCAGGCGAACTCGAGCGAACATCCCCGGCTTGACCAGCCCCTCATCGTCATCGATCTTGACCCGGATGTTGAACTGGCGACTGGCCGCGTCGACGGCGGCGTCCTTGGCGAACACGTGGGCGGTGAACTCACGTCCGCGTAGGCCGTCCACGGCGACCTTGCACTCTTCGCCTTTATCCACGTAGCGATAGATCTCTTGGGGTAGGGCCGACACCACCCAGACCTCTCCCCCGGCCTGCACGGTCAAGAGCACGCTGCCGACACTGGCCACCGCGCCGGGGTCGAGCTTTCGGTCGCTGACGAAGCCATCCACCGGAGACTTCAAGACGGTCTGTTGGAGCTGAAGTTGGGCGGCTTGAAGCTCGGCTTGGGCCGCGTCAACTAAGGCTTGACGGGCCATCAACTGCTGCTGGAAGGTCGCTGTCTTGGAAACCCCGGCCTGGGCCTCGTCCAGGGTGGCCTTAGCGGAAACGGTATTGAACTGGGAGTTGGCGATATCGGCCCGAGCCGACACATTGTCCTTCTTGGATTGCTCGGTGGCGTTATCCACCGCCTTCTCAGCCGCCGCGGCGGCCGCTTTCTGGGCGTCGACGGCGGCGGCTTTGGAGAGAACGTCGGCGTAAGCGTCCTGGGCATCGGCGTTGGAAGCAAACCCTTGTCTCTGCAACCCCAGCATGCGGTCGTATTGGACTTTGGACTGCTGGAAGTCGACCTCGGCTTGGCGAAGCTGAGCTCTGGCCTGGGAGAGACTGGCCTGGGCCTGGATCACCGAGGTCTGTCCCTGAGCGACGGTGGCCGTGTGGACGGATTTGGCCTTATCCAGGTTGGCCCGAGCTGCCGACAGGTCGGCCTGGGCGATGGCGACCGAACTGTCGGCCTGCACGTTGGTCAAATTCTGCTGAGACTGAAGCTCGAAGTAGTTGAACTTAGCGTTTGCCAGATCGCTCTGAACCTTGTACAGATTGGCCTTGACCTCGGCATCATCGATGCGGGCCAGAACATCGCCCTTCTTGACCTCGTCGCCCTGGCGAAAGTTCACCTCCACGACGATACCGGTGGTACGGGCGACGATGTCGACGTTCTGTGTCGACTCGACGTTGCCGACGACCTCGAGGCGTCGGGTGATGGTGTCCATCACCGCCGGGCTGACGGCGACTTTCTGTGAGCCTCCTCGCCGGCCGCCCCCTCCCCGAGTCGGGGTTCCCGACCCGCCCAGGATTTGATAGAAACGCCAGCCGATCAGGGTGACTAAGAGTAGGCCGAAGGCCATTGCGATCCAACGCGCTTTTCCTTGCAAACAATACCTGCCGAGACAGCGGCCGATGGAGAGCCCCTTCGCCAGGGCCGCGAGGATAATCTATAAGAGCGACCCGCTTCGATCGAGGTTGCGGGCCGCCTTTCGTCTTTAGTGAACCTTTAGGAAGCTATCATCTTCGGCGTCCTTCCCGCCGTCCACTGTCCCGGTGCTGAGAACGGGGTTGGCTTCGTTGGGCGACCTGCTGACCACCAGGGCGGCCTTGTGACCAGGATTCGGCCCGCCGGCTCGGTCTCGCCTGTTCGGCCCGCCCCTGTCGCTGCCGGGGCGCCTGAGCCACGCGGTGCTGTCCTTGCTGCTTTGGAGCGTGCGATACCTGTCGTTCTCTTCGCTGCTGGCGCGGCGCTTGAGCCACGTGGTGCTGTCCCTGCCGCTTTGGAGCGTGCGATACCTGTCGTTCTCTTCGCTGCTGGCGCGGCGCTTGAGACACGCGAGGTCTTCCCTCAGCGCGCTTGGGTGCCTGACCCACCTCGCGCCGGACAAGAGGGGCGTGGTCACGCTTGTCCCGCCTGCCGTCATGTCGTTGTTTTTCGACTCGACGCTCGTTTTTGCCGAATCGAGGCTTCTCTCGGCGCTCTTGGTGATGCCGGTCAGGCCCCTTCGACCAGGTCGAGCCAGTCTGCGCCACCCGTCCATCGCGCTCACGCTTGGATTCTCTAATCTCCCGCCGACCAGGCTTGCGATGGTCGGCTTTGGGTCGCCGGTGATGGTCACCTTCGACCCACCAGGGTCGCTGGGAACGCTCTTCCCGGGCGACCTGTTTCCAGTGATGGCGCTTCTTGGACTTCTCGGGCTTGTCGGCCCATCCCAGATGCCTTCCCCGGTCATGACGCGGTCCGGCCACAGGCCAGGTCGGCTGCTGATAGACTCGGTCGCGATACTGGTGAGAAAGATTCCAGGCCGCGGGTCCCGCCAGACCTGCCAGCGTGTACGACCAGTCCGGTCGATAGGCCCACCAACCCTCCTCGCGATGATGGTGACGTGGCTTTTTCCGCACGACCCGCGCGGGACCTCGCCCATCCAGCCCCACGAGTTGATAGTCGGGCATTCCCCGGATCGGCCTGGGAGCCCAGGTGGGAGTCTGGCGCCACTGGTTCATGTACGGCATCGCCACAGGGCTGGGAGCCATCACGTAGTTCCCGCTATCGACCAGCCGGCAGGCCGACTGGAACGGCATATTGACCCACTGTCCCTGACCCCCGCGGACCCGCACGGGACGATCATAGACGTAGTTGGGAAGGTAGGAAATAGGAACCTGAACCGGGTACTGGTCGTACAAAAACGTCACATTCGAGTTGTCATAAGAGATCAGATCGTAGGCCCCGGGATAGTACGCGACATTGAGAGGCGTGCCCACCGGAAAGCGTCGGTCACCGACGGGGGCGCCTTGGTAAGTCACGTAGTTCCACGGAACCGTCAGCGGGCTCTGTCCGACCTGGATGACCGCCTGACCCGGAAGAATGTCGAGCAGGGTTCCGGCCAGCAGCAGGTTACTCAGGTTGAACTGACTATCTCCCAGAGAATTCCAGCTGGAGACCGCGACATTGTCGTCACGATAGGTGAATCGAACCGGTTGGTGGTTGGTGAAGCTTTGAACGGGATAAGCCTGTGGTACTTGAACTAAGCCTATTCCCTGGCTGGTGGGTGCCAGCATCAAAGGGGAGTTCATATAGGACCCGACCGGGACGCCTTTGGCCACCGAATACGGGGAAGCCGTCTGAAAAGCATAGTCCTCGTAATACGGGTGTGATCGGATGCTGGTGGGATAGGTCTCCATGGCTTGCATCAAGGGCATCTCATGATACTGGCCGCCTAAGGTCTGAACCTGCACGGGGGCCTGCTTCGCCGTCGGCGCGAGCCCCTCGGCCGGGAAAGAGAAGAACCCTCGATCGGATTCCAGGACAAGGTTATTGTCCGAAGCCGCCACCAAGCGCGCTTCCTGGGCCGGAGCTATCGCCGTGACGGTGCTGCCGGGAGTCAGGTCTTTAACCTCGACCGGCTTTCCGTTCTGTTGATACTTCCAGTTGTCGGGAAGCAAGAAGGAGCGATCGCTCTGAGTCTTCATCAAGACTCCGGAAGGCTCGCCCGCCTCCACGACTTTGCCCGTCACTGTGGCGCCTCCCAGAGGCACCACACCTATTCCGCTCTTCGGCTGGGAAGAGCAACCCGCCGCGAAAGCCAGGCCAGCGGCCAGGATCATTATCTTTCTCATAAGAACCTCCGAGCTTAGATTGGCCCGAAAATGCGGATATAGCCTATGACCCATCACCTCCCCATCCCCCTATACCGACAGATCTACCAGGATGGCATACGAAAAAGCGTTAGCTCAGGCCAACTTCAGGACGGCTTCAGAAAAGTAGGATTCTTTGGGACCCAGAGTGCAGAATAGGAAACCATACCTATGAATTGATAGACGATCGAGCAATTGAGGATCAGCAAAATCTTACGACGACTCTCGATAAAAACGAAAGCCCGCCGGTGTCTGCATGGTGGCCATCAACTCCACCCTGTTGACGTTGACCCGACGGGGCATGCTGGTGCACCAGACCACGGTTTCCGCGATGTCCTCAGCCGTCATGGCCTCGATCCCTTGGTAGACGGCCGCCGCCTTTTCTTTGTCCCCGCCGAAGCGGACCATGGAGAATTCCGTCTCCACAAGCCCCGGCTCGATGTTGGTCACACGGATGTTCTTGCCGTGAAGATCGCAGCGAAGATTCAAAGAGAACTGCTCTACAAACGCCTTCGTCGCACCGTAGACGTTCCCACCAGGATAAGGATAGGTGCCCGCCACTGAACCCAGATTGACGATATGGCAGTGATCGCGTTCCACCATGCCGGGAAGGACCAGCCGGGTCAGTCTTAGGAGTGAAGTGATGTTAAGCTCCACCATCCCGTCCCAGTCCTCGAGACTGGCCTCCCAGGACGGGGCCATTCCGAAGGCACAGCCGGCATTGTTGACCAGAATATCGACAGCCCTCAGCTCGTCGGGTAGCGTATTCCAGAAACGCTCGGTCGCGCTTCGGTCGGTCAAGTCTAACTCGAAAGCGTGGGTACGTTCCCCCAAATGTGAGACCACATCATCGAGTCGTTCCTTGCGACGCCCCACCAAGACGACGGTAGCCCCCGAGTGATGATATCGCTCGGCCACGGCCTTACCTATGCCCGCTGTAGCTCCCGTGATGAGCACTATTCCACTGGTCATAAACCCGTCTTCAAACCATTCCTCGGATCGCCTTGCTAGGGCTCGTCTGAACTCAATCGCTCGAGCATCGTGGAGACGGTCGCGGACGCTTCATCGAGTTCAAAGATCTCGATCTGAGAGCGAAGTTCGTTCAACAGGGCTTCATGGCCCATCTCCTTGAGGGTTCCTTCCAGAGCCCCGAGCCTCTCACCGGCCAGCGCGTCCCCGTCGTTTAAAGCCTCCCGCAACTCCCCAAGCTCGGCGATCACACTCTCGCGCTCGATGGTCGGTGCGGCCACCACGGCCGCCTCCTCCAGAGTGATGTCTTCCAATTCGAGCACCGCCGTCTCCAGCTCGCTTTGCAGGGAGACCAGGCGTTTCTCCAGCTTCTTCTCACCGGCGCCCTCGAAGGCGATGCACGCCTTGTACAGCCGCTCGGCTCCCAGACTCCCGGACACCCCCTTCAAGGTGTGCACCGCGGCGGCGGCCTGAGCACGGTCGTTGCGGACAAGATCGGCCAACTGTTTGGATGTCTCCCGGTAGTCCTCTCGGAACTTCACCAGGAGCTTACGATAGAGCTTCTTGTTACCGTTGAGACGCAAGAGACCCGCCTCGACTTGGAAGCAGCGCAGAGCGGGCAGTTCCTGCGATTGCTCCTGGGGGGCCGTGCCCTCCTCGGTGGTGCGCTCGATCCAGTTGGACAGGATCTGCACTAACTGATTGGGATCGATCGGCTTGGTGAGATGGTCGTTCATCCCCGACGCCGCGCAGCGTTCCCGGTCGCGGGCCATGGCGTGGGCAGTCATCGCGATGACGGGGAGGTCCTTGAAGCGCTCCTCCTCGCGAATCTTTCGGGTGGCCGCGTGACCGTCCATCACCGGCATCTGAATGTCCATCAAGACCAGATCGAAGTGCGCCTCCTCTAGGCGCGCGAGAGCCTCCCGTCCGTCGCCGGCTACCGTCACCTTCAGATTCATGCCTTCGAGCAGTTCGCGAGCCACCTGCTGGTTGATCTCGTTATCTTCGACCAGCAAGATAGAGGCGTCGAGAAAGCGGGGACGTGACTCCGAACCGGCCGCCGAGCGCCGGCTGGGCTCTTTGTGGAACAGACGAATGACGGAGTCAAAAAGAAGAGAGGCTGTCACCGGCTTGATGAGGAACCCGTCGACGCCCACCTTCTCGGCCTGCGCCCTGACCTCTTCCCTCCCATAGTTGGTGACCATGATGATGGGGGGGACGGGGGTCCCTTTCTCCTTGATCTTCTGGACCGTTTCGATACCACTCATCCCCGGCATCTTCCAATCCATGAAGATCAGATCGTAGCGCTTCCTACCCACCGCTTCCAGGGCCTCGGCTCCAGAACTCACCGCCTCGGGAAGAAAGGAGAAAGAGCGGGTCATCTCACCCAATATTTCGCGGGCCGTGGCGTTGTCGTCGACGATCAAAACAGAGAGCCCCTTGAGTTCGTGGACAGTGCGCGTTTCCGCCTCGCCGGCTATCGTGAAGGGGAGAGAAAAGAAGAACGTGCTTCCCTCTCCGACGAAGCTGGTGACATCGATGGTTCCCCCCATCATCTCCACCAGATTCTTGGAGATGGCAAGGCCCAGACCGGTCCCCCCATAATGACGCGTGGTCGAGGTGTCCGCTTGCGAGAAGGATTGAAACAGCCTCGTCATCTGCTCGGGAGACATCCCGATTCCGGTATCACTGACCTTAAAGTGCAGGCCGACCTGGTCGCCTTCCCGCTGCTGGGTCTCGATCTTGACCACGACCTCACCCTGATGGGTGAATTTGAGCGCGTTGCCCACCAGATTGACGAGGACCTGGCCTAGACGCAGAGGGTCGCCGACCAGACGATCCGGAACCTCCGGCGAGCGGTGAAGGAAGAGCTCCAACCCTTTCTCTTCGGCTCGTTGACTCATGAGGCTGCAGAGGTTCTGCAGAACCTCTTCTAGCGAGAAGTCGATCGCTTCGATGTCCAGCATCCCGGCTTCGATCTTAGAGAAATCCAGCACGTCGTTGATGATGCCCAGCAGAGATTGAGCCGCCGTGTTGACCTTGTTTAGGTAGTCTCGTTGTTTCTCGCTGAGATCGGTGCGGAGCGCGAGATGAGTCAAGCCGATGATGGCGTTCATCGGGGTCCTGATCTCATGGCTGACGTTGGCCAGAAAGTCCGACTTGGCTTGATTGGCCGCGTCGGCTTCCAGGCGTGCCTCTCTCAGTTCAGCCTCGGCCTCCTTCTGAGCGGTGATGTCAAGAACGATCCCGTCGAGGAAGGTGGGCCGGCCTTTGGACAGAGTCGGCTGTCCACGTTCCTGGGCCCAGCGGATGCCAAGCCGCGGATGAAGAAGGCGATATTCCATCTGCCATGGGACTTGCCTTGCCACCGCGTCGTCAACAACCTCTTGCCTCCGGTCAAAGTCATTTCGGACAAGGCAAGATTCGTAATCAAGTTGGCCAGACAGGAAATCCTCTGCTGGATAGCCGGCGAGCTCCTCAACCGGACCGTTGAGGGAAAGCAGGCGGGGGGGGTCTTGCAAAAGATAGCGGAAGGTGACGCCGGGAATGTTTCGCACCAACGCCTCGAACCGCTGGGACTCGAGGTCCCGGATCTTCTCATCTCGCTCTTCGAGCTGGAGGGCCATGGCGTTGAAAGAGGCGGCGAGTTCTCCGATCTCGTTCTTGCTCTCGATAGGCAGAGTTGTGGTGTTACCCTCGGCCAGGCCCCGGGTGGCCAAGGTAAGACGCCGGATGGGGGCACTAAAAGAGCGGGCCACCATCACGGCCGATAGGGCCACGATGATCAGGGTTCCGCCGGCCAGCCAGATCACTCCCTGGCGGAGGTCCTCGATGTCGGCGAAGGCTTCGGCGTGATCGATCTTGGTCACCAGTCCAGCCCGGAGCAGTGGGAGATAACGCCAGACCGCCAGCACTTCCCGGCCCCGATAATCCACCGCCGGCCCCTCCCCTTGCATTCCCTCCACGGCCTTCTGAAGGTCCAAGGCCAGGGGCGCGTTCATGGAGATTTCAAGTCTGCTGGGAGCATCGGGCACAAATCGGGTCGGAACGAGAAACGCCAATTGGTTGCCGAAACGCGCGGCTAACACCGTCTCCCCCGAATCGCCCAGGCCGGAGTAGTCGCCCAACAGTTCAAACACCCCGGAGGGGTCAAGTTCGGCCACCAGGACTCCCTGCATCCCCTCTTGAGGGTCCCAAATCGGCGCGGCCAAATACCAAAACAAGTTGTGCCGATCGGAAGCGAAGTCTGAGAGTGTAACACCCAGCAGGGTCGACGATTCCTCGAACACTCGGCCTAGCTGTGTTTCCGAAGCGGGAGACTGGCTCACATCCAGCCCCACTGGCCGGGATCTCTCCGTGGAGACGAGCAGTTTCCCCTGGGGAGAAAAGACGAGGAGATCGTGAAACGCTCGGTTCCCATACTCCTGCTTGAGGCTCTTCACGGCCTTTTCGGCGATCTCTTCATATCCGGGGCGGGACGTGCCTTCCCGCAGCTGCCCAAGTTGACGGCGTAGCTCGGCGGAGTTGGCGATGTTGAGGATATCCCGCTCCTGTTGGTCAAAAAACGTCTCGATCCGGTCGCGATGACGGTTGGCCACCGACTGAAGGGATCTGGTGATCTCCTCCCGCAGGGCGGACTCGGCTTTCTTATAGGTCAGCGTGGTAACGGCCAGCAGGGGGATAAGTGAGACGGCCAGGAACCAGAGAAGCAGTTTGGCCGAAATACTGCTGGTGAAGGGTCGTCTCACGGGGCGGGTTCTCCCATCCACCGGCCGCCCCAACCCTCCTGAAGTCGTTGTAACTTCGCGTCCCACACTTCTTTGCTCTGGTACGTCGGATAGGGACGAGGGCGCACCGGACCAGCCGAGCTCCACTGTATCTCGAACTGGCCCTGGCTGTTCAGACGCCCCACACGCACCGACTTCCAGGTGTGCTGGTTGCTCGGGTCGATCGACACGATCCCCTCTGGAGCGGCCCAACTTTGCCCTCCGATCGTCTTTCTTACCTCAGCGGGAGCCGCCGAATTGGCCGCCATCACCGCTTGGGCCCAGAGATGCACGCTGAAGTACCCTGATTCCATCGGTCCTGTCACCGCGCGATCACCGCCGAAGCGCTTCTGGTAGTGACTCACGAAGTTCCGATTGCGCGGGGTGTCGAGACTCTCGAAATAGCTCCAAGTCGCATAGTGTCCAACCGGCATGGCCTGGCCCATCTCCCGAAACTCTCGTTCCGCGATACTCGTCGACATGGTGGGGATTCCATCCAAGCCGGCGGCCTTCAAGGCATGGAAAAAAGCCAGATTGCTGTCCCCGTTGATCGTGTTGAGGATGAAGTCAGGCTTGGCCGAACGGATACTTTCGATCACAGCGCCGACCTGCTGAGTACCGAAGGGCAGGTACTCTTCCCCAACCACCTCGGCCCCCAAAGCGTCGATCTGGTCGCGAGCGATCTGGTTGGCGACGTGCGGATACACGTAGTCGGAGCCGACCAGGAACACACGGCTTCCAAGATTGTCCAAGGACCACTTCACCGCCGGCACCAGTTGCTGATTTGGCACCGCTCCCGTGTAGACGACGTAGGGCGACTGCTCTAGACCTTCGTACTGAAGCGGATAGAACAGCAGGTGGCGATGGCGTTGCAGGATGGGGAGAACGACTTTTCGCGAAGCCGAACTCCAGCAGCCGAAAAGGACATCCACCTTCTCCTCTCCGATCAGCCTGTCGGCTTCCTGAGCGAAATTCTCGAGATAGGGCGCCTCCCGCGAGATGACGATCTCGATGGGGTGGCCCAACAATCCCCCCTGAGCCTGCAGCTCTTCTAGAGCCAACGTGGTGGCCTGGGTCATGGCGCGCTCGCTATCGGCCAAAGCTCCGCTGCGAGGATAGAGAATGCCGACTCGGATCGGCGACTGTTGGGCGGTGTCTGTGCAGCCGGCCAGGATCAAGGGAAGGAGCAAGGCGAGTTTCAAGAAGGACCTTCGAATAAACAACACCGGAGGATACGCGACAGCGACCTCGGAGGCCTTTCCTACGTTGCTGCCTGACGGCCAGTTTGGAGGTCGACTCCGCTCCGCTGATAAAGTACCGGGACCTGATGGAAAAGCAGACGGTCCTCGTCGTCGACGACACACCCCAGAACATCCATGTTCTGCTGGAGACCCTGAAGGATAGCTACAGGATCGTGGCGGCCACCAGTGGGGCGAAGGCCCTGCAGTTGGCCTCCCGCGACCCCCTGCCGGACCTCATCCTGCTGGACGTGATGATGCCGGAGATGAGCGGCTATGAGGTCTGTGAGCAGCTCAAGAAGGACCCCCTAACGGAGAAGATCCCCGTCATTTTCGTTACCGCGCTGCACGAGGCGGGTGACGAGGAGAGAGGTCTGGAGTTGGGGGCGCTCGACTTCATCACCAAGCCTTTCCACCCAGCTCTGGTCAAAGCGAGGGTGCGCAATCAGCTGGAGCTAAAACGCCATCGCGATCACCTTGAAGAGGAGGTGCAGCGTCGCACCCAGGAGCTGTTGGCCTCGAACATGGCCCGCCAAAAGCTCGAGAACGAGCTGGACGTGGCCCGCGATCTCCAGAAGAGCATGCTGGCCAAGGAGCGTTTTTTCTTGCCCGGCGACGGTGGGGGAGAATTAGCGGCCCTGCTTCGCCCGGCCCGAGCCGTTGGAGGCGACCTTTACGACTACGCGCTGCTCAACGGCCAGAAGCTTCTGCTGGTGATGGGCGACGTTTCCGACAAAGGAGTGCCGGCGGCCCTTTTCATGGTACGCGCGCTCACCTTGCTGCGCTCGATCTCTTCCCAAGTGGCCAACCCGGGGGATCTGCTTCGGCAGGTCAACATCGCCCTTTGTAGGGCGAACGAGACGTTTATGTTCGTGACCCTGGCTTGTTGGGTCGTGGATCTGTCCACGCTGGAATGGCAGTACGCCAGCGGTGGGCACGAACCACCCTTATTGCTCGATGACGGGATGGCGCGTTATTTGGAGCTTGAAACAGGGCCCGCCCTGGGCCTGATGGAGGATGCGGAGTTTCCCGTTCACCAGGGAAGAATGGCCCCCGGGTCTACTTTGCTGATGTACACCGACGGCGTCACCGAGGCCGAGGATGCGTCGCTTGCCTGCTACGGGCCCGAGCGACTGCTGGCGGCGGCCGAGCGTCATCGCGGACGGGCGCCTCAGGAGTTTCTGCAAGGGCTTTCCGATGACGTCAAAGAGTTCGTTGGTCTCCACGAGCAGTCCGACGACCTGACCGTGCTGGCCCTTCGCGTCCCCGGAGGGGAAAGATGACCGAGCGGTTTGTTCTGCGCAACCAGTTGCCTGAGGTCGAGTCGTTCCAGAGGCGTTTGGAGGCCCTGCTTCGCGGATATGCCTTCAGCGACGATCTGATCCACGACCTCTCCCTGATTTCCGAGGAGATGCTCGTCAACATCGTCCATTACGGCTACCCCGAGTCCGAGGCGGGCGAGCGCGAGATCAAGGTCGTTCTGGCCATTGATGAGGCTCGTAGGATTTGCCTGGAGATTCGCGACGACGCCATCCCCTTCAATCCGCTGGCCGCCGAGGAGCGCGACATTGACGACGATCGCCTTGGCGGTTGGGGGATCCCCATGCTCAAAACCCTCACCGATCACGTCGAATACGCACGAGTTGGCTCCGAGAACGTGCTGACGTTAGAGCGTTCCGAGAGGGATTCCTAAGCGTCCGGCGGAAGGAGCGCGGGAAGTTCACCAGGGGAGAGTTGGAGGCGAGATGTCCTTAGAGATCGAGATTTACAAGTCCGATGACGGTAAGTGCAAAGTCGAGTTGATCGGGCGGTTGGACACGAACACCGCTCCCGACTTCGACACCAAGATCGCCACCGTCGAGCATGCCGAGTTCCCCATCCAGGTGGTCGACCTAGCTCGCCTGGAGTACCTAAGCAGCGCCGGAGTCCGCTCCCTGTTCAAAGCGCGCAAGGCAGCCAGCGACGCGGGCGGACAACTCCTGCTGGTCCATCCGCAACCCCAGGTCAAGAAAGTCTTCGACATCATCAAGGCCCTACCGTCGACTTCCGTGTTCGAGAGTCAGGAAGAGATGGATCGGTACCTCGACGCCATGCAGCGGAAGTCGGGATAGCTTTCCTCGCGCGGGGGCGGAAAAGATCTGGACAGGCGAGCGATGCACACTTTGGATGCATCGATGCATCCAAAGTGTGCATCACCCTCAAGATCGCCACGGCACCCGACAAGCTTGCGATGACTTTGGGCAGGCGCCCAGGGCGAAGCGTCCGTGGATACATACCCGACACCTTCGACACCTTGTCGGCTGGTGGGGTCCTAACATACTCCGTGCAGAGTCGACCAGCTAGGGATGAGGCTCTGGACAGGAAGGTGATGCCCAATGCCTACCAGATGACGTTGGGATAGAATTTGCGCATTTCGGTATCGGAAGTGATGAGTGGCACTCCTCGTCGCTTTGCGGTTGCCACCACGACACGATCAGCGGGGTCGCGATGGTCCCAAGCTAGCTCAACTGTCGCAAGCCACTCCTCAACTCCGACTTCGAGGAGCAAGACTTTCTCGACGGACTGCAGGCGTGCGGCGAATTCTCTCAGTGGGAGGGGAAGGTGAAGTTTACCTTTGGCTTCCTTGACTCCGATCTCCCAAAGCGAGATGCCGCTCACGCATATTTCCTTTGCCCCAGTCAGAGCTTTCGATGCCTCCGGAGTAAGGGTCGAAGGCGACAGAGTCCAGTAGAGCAGCGCTGAAGTGTCCAGCAACAGTGAGTCAGACATCCTCCCATTCCTCCACGGTGGGCGCGTCAGGGTCCTCCAGGAATTCAAGCTGACCTACAACGTCGGCGAAGACCTCTTCGACATTGGATCGGTGTCGAAGAGGCGTGATCTTCAAAACAGGAACGTCGCGATCGGTGATGACCAACTCTTCACCACTCGCCTCGAGTTCCCGACATATCCTCAGAAGATGAGTTTTGAGCTGACTCTTTGAAATACTTTTCATTACCAAATGCCTCTAGTCATAACTATAGTCATCAATCAGAATAGGGCGTGGTGATTCGCTCGTCAACTTTTGCCTCACTGCGGCCTCAAACTGCTTTCGGACGAAGGTTTGAACGGTGATAGGCTCGGATGAAGTTGACCCGTCTGCCGAAGTAGTCGATAGGTCGCCAGCGGCTGGTACTTGCTTCCGCTGGGCCGGAGCCTACACCGATATCGACCGTTTTAGGTCACTCGCCCCTGTACGAGTTAAGCCCCGTCGTAATAAAATTAGAGGTCGGAGGACAAGTCTGTGGAGCAAGGTCTGGTAACAGTTTTTCGTGTGATGGGCGCGGTGTGCGTTCTTTTTGGACTCAAATGTTTGGAGGTATTTGCCCGCTACCTGAAATGGAACAGCAGCGGCAAATCCAACGGCTTCGATCTAGGTGACGTGATAGGCGTATGCGCCGGGTTTGGAGCAGGCGGTGCAATACTCATCGGGTTGGTGTTGGTCTTCGCGGCGAACGCTTCCAGGGACAAGAAGTGAGAATCGAGATGGCACCTGGTAGGAGGGTGTTCCAGGCGAAGACCAGGGTGCTTCACGCTGATCATATCCCATCAGCCTCGGAACTGCCAATGCTCTGCGTTCACCGCAGATCTGCGACCTACGGTTTTGGAGACCATAGGTATGAGATCCACGGCATGAGCTTTGCTCCATGAATGGCGTGGTTGTGGCGTTTTGCGAAGGTCTTGGAGAAAATCGAACAGCGATTCATGCCAACTTTTGTCCTGGTTGGGG